>NZ_CP097807.1:4462500-4546452 GCF_023588965.1 Thalassospira sp. GO-4 | reverse complement strand
ATTGGCAATCGATGCCCCGCCAAAACCGGCCCGGCGGATTTCGCCAAACGCCGCATCAAGAAGTTTCTGACGGGTCAGATCGGGATCGCGCACCCGCTTGGGCACAAGTGCGCCTTCTGACAGCGCGTCGACCTCCATGCTTTCATCCACCTCAAGCGTCCCGTCATCATATTGATCATCCGCACGGGTGATCCGCGAAAGTGCCGCTGTGATGCTGAATGGTTCTTTGGTCATTGCGCCAATCTGAAAATGACTGCTGAAACGAAATTATTGATAAGTTTCAGGTTCCTCTCTTTTCGCGCACTGGTCAACCTGACTACCTGTATATTGCATGCGCTGTGTGACATGATCGATGACGCAGCCCCTTGCAATTCAATGCAAAGCATACTCTATTGTTGGAAATGCTCGTTTATGGGCGCGCCCCAATTACCCGTCGGACATGCAGATGCAGCTTGATTCCATCGCCTTTGTCGCGGCCGAAACCAAAATCGCACAGGATGCGATGTATCGGCTGAAACATCGTTATGGCCACATTGCGCCCGATAAGGCCGATGTGATTGTCGCCCTTGGCGGGGACGGCTTCATGCTTGAAACCCTGCACCGCTATATGGGCCGGAAAGTTCCGATCTATGGCATGAACCGCGGCACGGTCGGTTTTCTGATGAATGAATTCCGCGAGATGGATCTGATTGATCGCATCACCGAAGCCCAGACCGTCGAACTTCACCCCCTTCAGATGGAAGCCCACACGGTTTCCGGCGAAAGCATGTGCGCGCTTGCGATCAACGAAGTTTCCCTTTTGCGTGAAACCCGTCAGGCCGCCAAATTGCGCATCAAGGTCGACGGGGTTGAACGACTGGCCGAACTGGTTTGTGATGGCGCACTTGTCTGCACCCCTGCGGGCAGCACGGCCTATAACCTGTCGGCCCATGGTCCGATCCTGCCGATGGGCAGTGGTTTGCTGGCCCTGACACCCATAAGCCCGTTTCGCCCGCGTCGCTGGCGCGGGGCGTTGCTGCCGCACGGGGCCGAAGTTGTCTTTACCATCGAAAACCCGGAAAAACGCCCGGTTTCTGCCGTGGCCGACTATACCGAGGTCCGCGATGTGTCCCATGTGAAGATCCGCGAAGATCGCAACATGAAGATCAAATTGCTGTTTGATCCCGAACATAATCTCGAAGAGCGTATCCTTAAGGAACAATTCGTCGAATGACCACCGCCGCACTTGCACCGTCACAAGACACCATCGACTGGTGCCGCAAACTGATTGCCCACCCGTCGGTCAGCATGACCCCGAACATGGCCCTGATCGAAGAAGTCAAAGCCTTCCTCGACGGGCTGGGCTATGAAACCCTTGTTGTTCACGATGACAGCAACACCAAGGCCAATCTCTATGCCACCATCGGTCCGGCCGTGAATGGCGGCGTGATCCTGTCAGGTCACAGCGACGTGGTCCCGACCGAAGGCCAGAACTGGGCATCCGATCCCTATGACATCAATATCCGCGACGGCAAACTTTATGGCCGCGGATCATGCGACATGAAGGGGTTCCTGGCCTGTTTGCTGGCCAAGGCCGAGACTTTCAAAAACGCCGATCTGCGCGTGCCGATCCATCTGGCCTTTACCTATGACGAGGAAGTCGGATGCCTTGGCGTGCCTAGCCTGGTCGAGGCGATCAACAACCTGCCCCACAAACCGGCCATGTGCATCGTTGGCGAACCGACCGAGATGAAGGTCATCACCCAGCATAAGGGCAAATATTCCGCCCGTGCCCATTTCACTGGCCGGTCGGGGCATTCATCGCTTCCGGGCGAAGGTGTTAACGCTGTTGAGTTCGCCTCGGAATTTGTGGTCTTCCTGCGCAAGTTGGGTCGTCAATGCCGCGATGAAGGCCCGCATGACGATGAATTCACCCCCAATCACACCACCTTCCATACCGGCGTGATCAAGGGCGGCACCCAGCTGAACATCATTCCGCAAAACTGCTTTGTCGATTTCGAATTCCGCAATCTGCCCAATGATGATCGCGACGCGCTTAAGGCGAGGATTTTCGATTATCTCGACAATACGTTGATCCCGGAAATGCGCGAAACCTATGACGATGTCGGGGTCGAGATCGAAGTCATTTCCGACATGCCCGGTCTTGCCACCGGCGATGACGAGGAAGTCACCAAACTGGTCATGGCGCTGACCGGTGCCAACACGACGGGCAAGGTCAGCTTTGGCACCGAAGCCGGCGTCTTTTCCGCCATGGGTGATATTCCGACCGTGGTTTGTGGTCCGGGCAATATCGAACAGGCCCACAAACCGGACGAGTTCATCGAACTTGATCAGTTGGGCCGCTGCGAAGTGTTTCTCGATAAATTGTTGGCCGTTCTGGTCAAATAACCGCCCAGATCACCGCACGAAAACCAAAAGGGCTGCGAATTTCGCAGCCCTTTGTCGTTTGGCACATTATTGCTGAATCAAACCAGATTGGCTTCAAAGAATTCCGCCGTGCGCGCATTTGCCGTATTGGCATCGGCCTCGTCATAATGGGCCCCGCCCTTGCGCGCAAAGGCGTGATCGCGCCCCGGATAGATATGAAGCTCGGTCAGCGGATGATCGCCAAGTGCTTCCTTGATCACGTCCTGGGCCTCGGCCGGGATATATTCATCATTGCCCGCCAGATGCACGATCAGCGGCTTTTTGATGTTATCGGCTTCATTCATGTAATTATTCATGCCACCACCGTAATAGGCGGCAAAGGCATCGCCATCGGTCCGCGTGGCCGACAGGAAGGTCAGCAATCCGCCAAGGCAGAAACCAACAACCCCGACCTTGCCATTGGCCCCTTCGATCCCGCGCGCGGCCTTCATGGTTGCGGCAATGTCTTCAACGCCCTTATCGACATCAAATGCCTGATAATAGCCAAATGCCTGCTTCCATTCTTCTTCGGTCTGATCGGTGATATCAATCCCCGGCTCGATCCGCCAGAACAGGTCCGGACATACCGCGATATAGCCCTGCTTGGCATAATCATCGGCAATGCCGCGCATCACCGCATTGACGCCAAAAATTTCCTGGATCACCACAACAACCGGTGCCGGAAGTTTCGTCGGCATCGCCACATAGGCCTCGAAATTCCCGTCCGGGGTGCTCACAGCAAGCCTTGTCATCGCAATCAACCTCCTTGTTTTGATCTTTGTGCCCAATCAGTTATGCCCTGATTGTGACATCACAAGGTCGCAGGATCAAAAAACCGGCTTCATGGATACAAACGCCACCGCGTTTCAGGAATGCGACCCGTTGAATTCGGCGGCCATGTGATGAAGCTCGTGCCACAGGCTGTCGGCAAAGCTGCGCAGGACCGTGATTTCAAAACTGTCGCGATCAAGGCGCGTGACCATCGCCCCGATATGCCCGATCTGGGTCATCGCCGATTGCCCGATGCCAAAGATACCTTCATCAAGGTCAATCATCACCCCCTTGGCCAGAACATCACATACCCGCGCCCCCGTAAGGCGCAACCGCACCCGGCCATGGGTCTGATCCGAAAGGGCAAATTCGGCCGGAAGCTGCCCGGCGATTTCGCCAAACCGGCCTTGCGACACATCATTTTCCCCGACCCAGAACCACTGACCGGGCGACAATACCCGAAGCTCCCCGCCCAGATCCGGCGCAATCGCATCCAGCATCTTTTGAAGCTGCTGCTGACGGGTCTGATCGATTGTTCCTGTCGCCTGCCCCAGAACATGAAAGACAAAGCCCGTTCTGACCGGCGCAATATGGATGGCGGCATGCGCCTGCCCGTCCGGCATGGTGGCAAAGGGCGATACGTTATTTAACGGAAAATCACGCATGGAGCTTCTCATTCTCTGGATCGACAAAGGCCGGGTTGCACAGGATGCCGGTAATGCTGGTCCCGGCCAGACCGTTCCAGATGACGACTTCTTCGCCATACCGTTCCGGCCCGCCTTTCACCAGCGCCAGGCCAATCGCATGACCAAGGTTTGGCGAATAACACATCGACGTCACATAGCCCTGATCATTGGCAAGGCTGACCTCATCCCCGATTTTCAGGATATGCGACCCGGTGGCGAATTTATCCGCCGGTGATTTCGGCTTGATCCCGACAAGTGCCGGGCGCATCGGGTCCTTAAGCCCTTCGCGCATATTCATCACCCGGCCAATGAAATCATCCTTTTTGGCCGACACCATCCGCCCCATGCCAAGATCGGCCGGCGTCACCGTGCCATTAATCTCGGCATGGGTGACATGACCCTTTTCAATCCGCATGACGCCAAGCGCCTCGGTGCCATAGGGCGCAATACCAAATTCCTTGCCCGCCACCATGATGGCATCGGCAACGCTTTCGCCATATCCGGCCGGAACCGCGATTTCATAGGCAAGCTCGCCCGAGAACGAAATTCGGAACAACCGCCCGGACAACCGCCCGCCAAACATCGAAACGTCACGCGCTGCCAGGAACGGGAAGGCATCATTTGAAATATCGTCATCAATGATTTTGGCCAGAACATCACGCGCCCGTGGCCCGGCAATGGCCATCTGCGCCCATTGATCGGTCGCCGACGCCAGCCGCACATCAAGATCGGGCCACAACACCTGCGCACAGAACTCAAGATGGGTCAGAACACCGGCGGCAAGGGCGGTTGTGGTGGTCATGAAGTAATGATTTTCGGCCAAACAACTGGTCGTGCCGTCATCATACACAAAGCCATCCTCGCGCAGCATGATGCCATAGCGCGCCTTGCCGACCGGCAATTTAAGGAAGGCATTGCAATAAACCCGGTTCAGGAATTCTGCCGCATCCGCACCAAAAATCTCGATCTTGCCAAGGGTCGAAACATCGCAAATCCCGACATTTTCGCGCACATTCATGACTTCGCGATCGACACTGTCGCGCCAGAATGTCTCGCCGTCTTTCGGGAACCAGCTTGATCTGTACCAAAGCCCGGTTTCAACAAATTTCGCCCCGTTGCGTTCGGCCCAGCCATGCAGCGGCGATTTGCGCACCGGCTGGAATTCAAACCCCTTTGATGCGCCAACAAGTGCGCCAAACGACACCGGCGTATAGAACGGACGGAATGTCGTGGTGCCGATCGCACCGGGCGACACACCCTTGTTTTGGGCAAGAATGCCAATCGCATTCACATTTGATGTCTTGCCCTGATCGGTCGCCATGCCGTTGGTGGTATAGCGCTTGGCAAGTTCAACGTGGTCATATCCTTCGCGCATCGCAAGATTGATATCACCCGCTGTCACATCGTTCTGATAATCAACAAATGCCTTGCCCTTGCAAGATGGCACCGACCAGATCGCAACCGTACCCTGCGTAATATCATCGGCTGTTTGCGTATCGGGCAAACCTGCTGGCGCGGCATTTAATCCAAGCGCATTCAACACCGAAACTGCGGCCGTCGCCCCGGCGACAAAGCACGACGCGATCCCGGCCTTTCCGGCAACCGCCCCGGCGGGCACCATGCCATCGCAATTTTCGGGTGGCATGAAACCGACATGTTCATCCGACCAGACCGGCCTTGCCCCGCGATGACAGGCCAGATGCACAATCGGGCTATAACCGCCCGAAACCGCCAGCGCATCGACCGAAATCACTTCATCACGGCCATCATCATGACGCACGGCAATTGATTTGATCGCCTTGCGCCCCGCCGTATCACGAACCATCGCCCCTGCAATCAGGCGTGCCTTGCCGCCATAATCGATATCGGGGCATTTGCGCGGATCAATGATCGCTGCGACCTCGATCCCCCGGGCTTCAAGATCCCGCGCCGTCTGATAGGCCTGATTGTTATTGGCAAAAAGCGCAACCCGCTTGCCCGGTGCGACACCAAACGCATTAAGGTAGGTCCGCATCGCCCCCGCCGTCATCACGCCGGGCCGGTCATTGCCGCCAAACACAATCGGGCGTTCTTCGGCCCCGGTGGCCAGAATGACCTGCTTGGCAACAATCCGCCAAAGCCGTTCCATCGCCCGGTCGGGATTGATCGCCGCGTCAGACAGATGCTTTTGCACCCGTTCAACCGCGGCAAAGACCTGATCGTCATAGGCCCCGAAAACGGTGGTGCGTTTTTTCACCTCGACATTGGGCAGGGCATGCAATTCCCCCACCATATCGGCCAGAACCGCATCGGCGGGTTTATTGCCGATCATCCCGCCTTCGGCCAGCATGCCGCCGCCAAGCTGCGCGCCCTCATCGGCAATGATCACCCGTGCGCCTGCCCGACCCGCCGTCAGCGCCGCGGCAAGCCCGGCCGGACCGGCCCCGATCACCAGAACATCGCAATGCGCCCAGCATTTTTCATAAGACCCCGGATCGGGATCATAGCTTGCCCGGCCAAGACCGGCGGCCTTGCGGATCAGCGGTTCATAAACTTTTTCCCAGAATGCCGCGGGCCACATAAATGTCTTGTAATAGAACCCTGCCCCCAAAAGCGGCCCCAAAAGACCATTCATCGCCCCGATATCAAAATCGACATTCGGCCAACAATTCTGTGATCGGGCCTCCAGCCCGTCAAACAGTTCCGCCATGGTCGCCCGCGTGTTGGGATCACGCCGCCCGTCGCGCCCGATGGTCAAAAGTGCATTGGGTTCTGCCGCCCCGGCGGTCAGGATGCCGCGCGGGCGGTGATATTTGAAACTGCGCCCGACCAATTGTTTGCCATTGGCAAGCAAGGCCGATGCAACCGTATCCCCGCCAAAACCGCGCAGTTTCTCGCCGTTAAAGGTGAATTCACGCACATCATCACGGTCAATCAGCGTACCGCCATCAATCCGGAAACTGGTCATGCCCGGCCCTCCGATTTCAGGGTACTGGCATCGACCACATCACCGGTTTCATGGGTCACCGTATTGCGATCAAGCACCAGCCAGCGACGACATCCCCCCGAATGGTGCCAATATTCCCGATGCTGCCCGCGCGGGTTATCGCGCAGATAGACATGATCAAACCACACGCTTTCATCCGCACCGGCGGCTGGACGCGGGGTTGGCACTTCGCCACGGATGGTAAATTCCTCACGGGGGCGAAGACCGCAATGGGGACATTTGACAAGACTGCTCATTTCCAAATTCCTTTGCGGCTTAGTGCAGGTTGGCCTGGGCACCAACGCCCTTTTCATCAAGCAGATAACCGCGTGCAAACCGGTCCATGCGAAATGCGGTCGCGGTTTCATGCGGGGTCCCGGTCGCCAGCAAATGAGCAAAGCAATATCCCGATGCCGGGGTCGCCTTGAACCCGCCATAACACCACCCCCCATTGAAATAGAGGTTGGAAAGATGGGTCCGATCCATGATCGGGGAACCATCCATGCTCATATCCATGATCCCGCCCCAACTGCGCAGAATACGCACCCGCGACAATGCCGGGATCATCGCCATTCCGGCCTCGGCCACATGTTCGACACAGGCAAGGTTGCCGCGCTGGGCATAGGAATTATACCCTTCGATATCCCCGCCAAACACAAGCCCGCCCTTATCGGATTGCGACACATAAAAATGCCCGGCCCCGAATGTGACGACCGTATCGATAAACGGCTTCAACCCCTCGGACACAAACGCCTGAAGCGCGTGGCTTTCAATCGGAAGACGCATATCGACCATCCTTGCGACATGGCTTGAACTGCCCGCCACCGCCATCGCAAGCTTGCCGCACTTGATCACCCCGCGTGTGGTTTGAACACCGGTGATCTGATCGCCATCGCGGTCAATTGCCGTGACTTCGCAATTCTGGATGATATCCACACCGTTCTGATCAGCCCCGCGGGCAAATCCCCAGGCCACCGCATCATGGCGCACCGTGCCGCCACGCGCCTGCATCAAACCGCCCATGATCGGGAAACGCGCATTGTCGTAATCCAGAAATGGCAGCTTTTCACGCACCTGATCACGATCAAGAAGGTCTGCATCAACCCCGTGCAGACGCATGGCATTGCCACGCCGGGTATAGGCATCGCGCTGTGCATCGGAATGATACAGATTGATCACCCCGCGCTGGGATACCATGGCGTTGAAATTGAAATCCTGTTCCAACCCTTCCCACAGCTTCATCGAGAATTCATAGAACGGGTTATTGCCTTCCAGCAGGTAATTCGACCGGATGATCGTCGTGTTACGCCCGATATTGCCTGATCCCAGATAGCCCTTTTCAAGAACCGCAACATTGCGGGCACCAAACACCTTGGACAGGTAATAGGCCGTCGCCAATCCATGCCCGCCACCGCCAATGATGATCACATCATAACGGGGTTTCGGGTCCGGATTGCGCCAGGCCGGTTTCCAGTTCTTGTTCTTGGAAAAAGCATTGCCAAGCAGTGACAGGGCTGAATAACGCATCTTTGATCTTTCGCTGTTGCGCGCAACGGGTACCAGCCGATCTTGACAGAGACACAATTTCCAGCTTGTCTAAAAAGGACATCTAATAACATATTTGGGACATCACATCCGATGCCGCCAAATGCGCGATCAGGGGCATGCGATGACATCTGGCACGGACAGGGAAAAGCTCAGGGATACGCACAGGGATACGCACAGAGACAGGGACGAGGACACGCAAACCCAAACCAGCGCCAATCCCAACCCGGCCTTCCCGCTCGCCCGGACTGCCTACCAGTCGGCCAAGTCCGCCCAGTCTGCCAAGCCCCCCTCATCCAGGCCTGATGCCCATTCCAACGCCCCTGCCGGTCCGACTGCGTTCCCGGCCCCGCAACATATCGGCTTTTTCCTGCTGCCGGATTTTGCGCTGATGTCCTATGCCTCGGCGATTGAACCGTTACGTGCGGCCAATCTTCTGGCCGGGCGCCCGGTCTATAAGATCCTCAATTATTCGGCGACCGGCGGCAATGTGCTGTCATCGACCGGGACCATGGTGCCGACCACTCCACTGGCACAGGCCCCGACAAGCCTGCACAGCCTGTTTGTCTGTGCCGGCGGCCACCCCTCACAATGGCAGGCACCGGGCATGTTGCCCGGTCTTCGCAAACTCGCACGCTGGGGGGTGCGGATGGGCGGCATTTCAAGCGGGGCCTATGTTCTGGCCGCTGCCGGGCTTCTGGGGCAACGGCAATTCACCATCCATTGGGAACATGCCCCGGCTTTGATCGAAGCCTTTCCCGATCTGGAACCAAAACGCGCCCGCTTTGTCATTGATGGTGATCGCATCACATGCGGCGGCGGGGTCGCACCGCTTGATATGATGCATGCCATGATCGCCGAACATCTGGGGTCGGATTTCGCAACCCGGGTGTCGGACTGGTTTCTCCATACCCAGGTCGGCACATCAACCGGCTCACAGCGCGCATCGCTTGCCGAACGCTATAACGTGCATCATCCGGGACTGTTGCGGGTTCTCGAAAAGATGGAAACCACCATCGAAGACCCCAAATCCCGCGAAGAAATGGCGCGGTTTGCCCGCCTGTCGACCCGTCAGCTTGACCGCCTGTTTGATCAGCATCTTGGAAAATCGTTTCTTGAAACCTATCGCCAGGTGCGTCTGGACCATGCCAACCGGCTTCTGACCCAAAGTGCGCTGACCATTTCCGAAATCGCCTTTGCCACCGGTTTTTCCAATAGCAGCCATTTCTCGCGCAGCTACAAGGCAACCTATGGTGTCACGCCCAGCACGGCACGCGGCGACTGACCATTCCGCCCCATCCCCCGTTCGGCAAGGCCCCCTATCCAACCGAGGGGTGCATTCCCCTGCACGCGATTTCGATAGAATCGGCACGATTCCACGAGTCTGCATATTTGATATGCATCATTTTTCAGCGACTATTTTTTAAACATTTATCCTGTGACGGATATCGTATTTTTATTATCTAATTGTTTTTATTGTATTTTTTGCAACGCACAACAAAAAACACATTTGAACTTGTTCACTATAGGGAATTGATTTTTAATAAAAGGAATGTCCATCGGGGGGCATTATGTGATGGAGAGACTAAAATGGAACAATCCGTACCGGAGTTGATGGCGAGGCTCGATAGCCTTGAGTCATCGCTCAGCATGGCAACGACCATCAATTCCGAAGTTTTCTATTGGTGGTGTACAGCACTGATGCTTGCCATCCACGCAGGCTTCCTTGCCTATGAAATGGGTGCATCGCGCGCAAAGAACGCGCTGGCATCGGGTATGAAAAACCTGATCGCGTTCGCTTTCCTTATTCCGGCATTCTATTATGTCGGCTGGTGGATCTATCTGGCATTTCCGACAGGCTTCAGCATCGCTGACGGCTCCGAAGCCGGCCTGCCCTGGAGTGCAAATATGGGTCCGAACCTGACCGATAACGCGTCAGGCATCTTCTATGCGGCCTTCACCCTGTTCGCGGCGACCACCGCCTCGATCATGTCGGGTTCCGTCATTGAACGTATCCGTATTTCCGGCTTTACCATTCTTGCCCTGTTCCTGGGCGCGGTTGTCTGGGTCTTCGGCGCTTCCTGGGGTTGGCATCCGGACGGTTGGCTGACCACCGAATGGGGCCTGCATGACGTTGGTGCGGCGGGTGCCGTTCACACCATTGCCGGCTTCTTCACCCTGGGTGTGCTGATCAATCTTGGTCCGCGTATCGGCCGCTTCAATGCGGATGGCTCGGTCAACAATATTGACGGCCACAACATGCCGATGTCGCTGATCGGTCTGATGCTGATCGTCATGGGCTTCTTCGGCTTCCTCGGCGGTTGCATCATCTATACCGGCGACACTTGGATGACCATCTACAACACCCCGGCAACCCTGTCGGCATTCGCATTCAACACTCTGATGGGCGTTGCTGGCGGCATGATCGGTGCGTATCTCGTGACCCGCGATCCGTTCTGGATGATGTCGGGCGCGCTGATCGGTGTGATCTCGTCTGCACCGGCACTTGATCTCTACTATCCGGGGCTCGCTTTCCTTGTCAGCTTCGGCGGCGGTTGCATCATGCCGAAACTCAACGACATCCTCGTTGGCAAGTTCAAGATCGACGACGCGGTTGGCGCGGTCGCCGTTCACGGCTTTGGTGGTGTCTGGGGTCTTGTTATGGCTGGTATCTTTGCGTCGGGTTACCCGAACGTTGCCGGTCCGGAAATCTCGTTCGTTGGTCAGCTGTCCAGTGCCGTTGTCTTCATGATCCTTGGTTTCGTACCGGGCTATGCCCTGTCCTTCGTTCTGAAGATGGTTGGCCTGCTGCGCGTTACCGACAAGGCTGAACTTGCCGGTCTCGACAAGGCCGAAGTTCCGGTCAGCGCCTATCCGGAAAGCTCTGTTCCGGCGGCATTCACCAACGACCCGACCTCGCCGACCCCGGCCGAGTAAGTTCGTTTCTGATCAATCCAGATAAGGAAACTGTAAAATGAACACAGCTCCGATTACCAGCTGGGAAGGCGCAGAGGCCTATTTCACCTTTGCCGACAAACCGGCCCTTCTCGTACTGTTCACGCTGGTCGGTATTGGCGTGTGCATCTGGACCATCGCCTCGATGGCCAGCCACGAGAACAAAGCTTACAAAGACATGTAATCTTTGACATTGACGGGGTGCATCACCAGCCTGCCCTGAACCCAACTGCACCCGGTGATGCATCCCATCATGACCACTCTGAAAGGCCAGCCTCAAAACTGGCCTTTCAAGGGTTCTGGTTGTAGCTCCGGCTCCAGCCTCGGTTCTGGTTCTGGCCCCGGTTCTGTCCCTGGCTCAGGTCCCGGTTCAGGTCCTAGTCCCGGTTCCTGTCACGCCCCTCAACCCGGCCTGTGCTCTGGCCTTGACCTTGGCTCTGCTCCGGCCTTTGCTCTCGACCTGACCTGAATGCTGCCCCGGCATCTGCCGGACGATAAATGCCAACCGACCCGACTGGCACATGTGCCTGCCATCCGGTCCCGCGCAAGTCACCCATGTTATCGCTGCCTTGCATCTGCACAGATCATTCACCGCAGAGGCCACAATGATCGCGCTTTCACATCCCCAGTCATCTGCGCATGCCGTGCGCGCCGCACGTCCCAGCCGCATTCTCAATGCCGGGCGCACTGCAATGGCGCGCAATATTGAACGTTACGAGGTTCCCGGACGCGGTGCCGCACTGATTGCGGTGCGCGAAGGCGATCAGCTGTCGCTGACCAACAGCGAAGGCATGCAGACGGTCGAGCTGATCGGCCTTGATCCGTCGGGAAAGTCGCTGCCTTCGATTTTTGAATATCTGCCGCACGGCAAACCGCGCGGCCTGATTGACCTTTTAAGCCATCCCTTTGATGACAGTCTGGCGCGCTTTGCCCGCACCCTGAAACGGCGCGACGTCAATCTTGATGAATGTCTGGCCTTGCGGATGTTTGGCAATGCCAGTCCGGCCGGTGATACGGTGGTGCTATGCGCCCAGTTTGACGGCTTTGTCATTTTCGCCACCCCCGCCCCGATCATGCAGATTGATGCCCACAATACTGCAAGCCCGGTGATTGTGACCATTGACCGTGCCCATCATCACGATACATACAGCTTTGCCCTGCCCGATCCGCTGGCCGATCCGACGCTTGATCTGCGCATTCATGCGGCCACCGCGCGCGCCTATGAAATCAGGGCCGGTGACTATATCCAGATCCTTGATGTTGACGGGCGGCAATGCACCGATTTTCAGTGCTTTGATGCGCGCAAACTTGATCGCGGTCTTCAGAACCCGCTCGATGTCACCACCACGCGCACCCTGATGGGTCACGCCTATCCAATGCCCGGCCTGCATGGCAAATACTATGATCAGGACATGGACCCGCTGGTCGAGGTTATTCAGGATACTTGCGGGCGTCATGATGCCTTTGCCATGGCCTGTGCGGCGAAATATTACGACGATATCGGTTATCCGGGGCATGTGAACTGCACCGATAATTTCAACGGGGCGCTTGCCGCGCACGGGGTTGATCCGCGCCCCGGCTGGATGGCGATCAATTTCTTTTTCAATACCGGCATTGATGATCACGGCGTGATGTATGCCGATCAGCCATGGTCGCGTCCGGGGGATTATGTGCTTTTGCGGGCCATGACCGATCTGGTCTGTGTTTCGTCCGCCTGCCCGGATGACACCACGGCGGCCAATGGCTGGAAACCGACCGACATTCATATCCGTGCCTATGACAGCACCGAAAAATTCACCCATGCCGTTGCCTGGCGCCCGACAGCAGAGGCCGAAGCAAAAATGACCAAACAAACCGCCTTTCATCCGCGTTTTGGCGAACTGACCCGCAACTTTGTCGATTACAAGGGCTTCTGGCTGGCGCATGAATATACCGGCTTTGGCATGATCGAAGAATATTATGCCTGCCGCGAAAAGGCGGTCGTGATCGACCTTTCGGCCCTGCGCAAATTCGAAATTACCGGCCCCGACAGTGAAACCCTGATGCAGCATTGCCTGACCCGCAATGTCAAAAAGCTCGGCATTGGTCAGGTCGTCTATTCCGCCATGTGCTATCCCCAAGGCGGCATGATTGATGATGGTACGCTGCTGCGTCTGGGGCAGGATAATTTCCGCTGGATTTGCGGCGACGATTACAGCGGCGTCTGGCTGCGCGAACAGGCCGCCAAGCTTGGCCTGCATGCTCTGATCCGATCCTCGACCGATCAGATGCACAATATCGCCGTTCAGGGCCCCAAAAGCCGCGATATCCTGCGCGATGTCATCTGGACACCCCCTCATCAGCCCAAGCTTGATGAAGTCGGCTGGTTCAAATTCACCATTGGCCGCATCGGCGATGCCAAGGGCGCACCGGTTGTTGTTTCGCGCACCGGCTATACCGGGGAACTCGGCTATGAAGTCTGGTGCCATCCCAAGGATGCGCTGACCGTCTTTGATGCGATCTGGGAGGCCGGCGAACCCCATGGCCTGACCCCGATGGGGCTTGCCGCCCTTGATATGGTGCGCATCGAAGCCGGGCTTATTTTTGCCGATTACGAATTTTCCGATCAGACCGACCCGTTCGAAGCCGGGATCGGCTTTACCGTGCCGCTGAAATCCAAGGAAGACGACTTTATCGGCCGCGATGCCCTGATCCGGCGCAAGGACCATCCATCCCACAAGCTGGTCGGGATCGAGATTGATGGCAATGTCGCGGCAAGCCACGGCGACTGCGTCCATATCGGCCGCGCCCAGATCGGTGTTGTCACCAGCGCGATGCGATCCCCGATGCTGGGCAAAAACATCGCCCTTGCCCGCATCGACATCGCCCATGCCGATATCGGCACCGAGGTCGAAATCGGCAAACTTGACGGCCACATGATGCGCCTGCCCGCCAAAGTCACCGCCTTCCCGCATTACGACCCGGAAAAAACCAAACCAAGATCGTAACACGAGGAATCCTCACATTCCTTCATCCCACCCCAAACACGCCCGAATTTCCGGTTCCGCGCACCTCTGCTGCCCCCGACCAATTGATCCCCAAGTCGGGATGCCTCGGGCATCATAACCCGCACCCAACCTCGCCCCGCTTTCCCAGATCTTTCACCGACCACCTGATCCGCCTGCCCCAACCCTGACCTGGCCCGCCCCAACGCTGATCCGACCCGCACCAGCCCTGAGCTGGCACCCCCCGCGCCCCATTGCCCCTCGCTATCCATTGCTCCATCAGGACCACGGCCTGCGCTGGTGATGCCTTAATCCCCGTCCTGCGGCGCCGACGTTCTGGCTCCATCCCGCTACCTACGCCAATCTTGCCTTGGCCTTTTCACGCTACCTACGCCAATCGCGCCCCACCCGTTTCACGCCTCCACATAGCGTCAACACCGGGATGCCCCGGGCATCATGCCCCGCCGCAAAATTCAATCCTCATACAAAAAGAACCCCGCGACTGGCGCGGGGGTGACTGCGAGTTTGCTCTGCTAAGGGAAGGTCAGTGCGATTATTAGTTTCTTTTTAATAATGCGGCTTATTCTGCAGCGCTGCTTTTTAATCCGGTCTGCAAATAGGCCTCCAGACTGTCATCAAGTTCATCAAGCCACGGCGTATGATGGGCTGGCGACATATTGCCGGTCATGAGAGATCGGTATGATTTGTTGCGATAGCCCATGATGTCATGGGCCTTGTCATGTTCCCATTCCTCGAAGGTCTTGTTGACCCCTTCGATGTCAAACATCGGATAGTCTGTCATTTCAATAAGATGGGCGGTGTAATCGCCCTGGAACCAGATCATGTCATGATCTTCGTTCAGGCCTTCTTCCCGGTCGCGCCAGGCCTGACTGTCGGCCTTCATCGCGTCCTTTGACGGCAGATCAAGACGGCCCATGATCACATCACGGGCATACCATGCTTGGGCATCAAACATGTTGAAGGTATAGAACTGGTCCTGCATGCCCAGATACATCAGTCTTGGGTTTCCTTCCCACACCACCCCGTTATAAAGACCCAATGGCCACAATCGGTTAGCGGTTTTCAAACGCAGATCATCGGTCAGGAACGGGAAGTGATGCTGATAGCCAGTACACAGAATGATCGCATCGACATCACGCGATGAACCATCCTTGAAATAAGCTGTATTGCCCTCAACCCGGGTCAAAAGCGGCACTTCGGCCCAGTTATCCGGCCAATCAAAGCCGATCGGATTGGTGCGGTGACTGACGGTGACGGATTTGCAGCCATATTTATAGCATTGCGATCCGATATCCTCGGCCGAATAGGAGGTGCCGATGATCAGGATGTCCTTGTCCTTGAATTCAAGGGCATCACGGAAATCATGGGCATGCAAAACACGCCCGCCAAAGGTCTCGAACCCCGGGAATTCCGGGACATTCGGCGTCGAGAAATGACCGTTGGCGACCACCACATAATCAAATTCCTCGGATGCAATGACATCGTTTTTGAGATCATGCGAAGTCACGGTAAAGGTCTGTGACGCATCATCAAATTCAACCCGGCGCACCGGCGTTCGGAACCGCACCCACGGGCGTACATTGGCCTTTTCGACCCGGCCCTTGATATAGTCCCAGATCACCGCGCGCGGCGGATAGGATGCGATCGGCTTGCCGAAATGTTCCTCGAACGTGTAATCGGCAAATTCAAGGCATTCCTTGGGCCCGTTCGACCACAGATAGCGATACATCGACCCGTGGATCGGTTCGCCATATTCATCAAGTCCGGTGCGCCAGGTATAGTTCCACAAACCGCCCCAGTCTTCCTGACGTTCGAAACATACCACTTCGGGGATTTCGGCCCCTTTGGCTGCTGCTGACTGAAATGCACGCATCTGCGCCATGCCCGACGGGCCGGCGCCAATAATCGCCACGCGAAGTGTCATTGCCTTAGATCCCCAATAGATGGCTGGTTATTTCCTCCGTCCGGCTTGTTTTTTGATGCCGGTTTTGGTTAGTCGGGGAAAATCCCCGGTGACGTCGGCGCGCCGTCGTCAAACTGTGCAAGCCAGTCCACCAGCATCGGGTGGTAGCGTGACAGCCCCTTATATTCGACCAGTTCCGGGCGCAGATCGCGCATCACCCGATGCAGGCGACGGCCCCATTTCGGCTGGGTCACAACTTCGTTCATCGCCATCAGATAGGTACGGATCGGAAACAGGATCGCGTTCGATCGCGGCAGACGCCAGAAGGTCTGAAGTTCGACCCGAAGATGGACCTTTTCCCCGATATTTCCGGGATTCACCGTCAGCTTGTCCGGCCCCCATTTGGGATAATTTTCCGGACTGGTATCAAGCCTTGGATTAACCGTCAGCGTCCAGTTCAGACGCCGGGACGGCTGGCCTTGCGGCAGGGACAGCAGGAATTTCAACGCGCGCTGAAACACGCCGAGCTCATGGGCCAGCGGCACGGGCGCATGCCATTCAAAGAAGTTCATGCCAATGTCGAAATCAAGCGACCAGTCTGCCTGCGCGGTAATGATCCCCGCATCCATCCAAAGATTGCCATCGCGCTGATCAAGGATCGCGTGGTCGCCCTGTACCTGACGGCCGATATATTCCATCGGATGACATGGCAGGGTCGAACTGTCGCCAAAGACAAAGGTGTCATCGATCTGAAGCGGCTTGTTGATCCAGTGCCAGCGATCCCCGTCAATGGTCAGTTCAAACAGATCAGGATAGTCGCGCGCCTTGGAAACCATCACCAGTTCAACAAAATCCCACGCCGCCGTTTCCATATGCGGCAGGGCCTGACAACGCCCGGGGTCGTCGGCCAGGACAAGAGCGCGGTCCTTCATTTCCGAGACATAATGTTCGTCGACATCAAAGGCATGTTCAAACGGGCTTCCGGCCCGTGTGGCGTGATGTGGTTCCACATTGGTCGAATACATATATTCGTCTTCGGGAAACGGGAACGGAAAGCGCGGAATATTGCCCGGACTGTTGGCATAGGTGAAATCGTTGCGGAATGTCTCGTTTCTGAAGTGAATGGTCATATCGCAGATCCCCCTTGCTTACAGATCAAGTTCAAGACGCTTGCCGCTGAACCGCGACACGCAGGGCATGATGAACTGTTTCGATGCACGCTGATCGTCATCAAGCCAGTGATCGTTATGGGCAATGTCACCATCACAGGTGACGACCTTTGTTTCACATTGTCCACAGGCCCCGCCACGACACAGGCATTTGACCGGCGTTCCCGATGCTTCGATCGCTTCAAGCAGGCTTTGTTCCGGCCCGACCGTGATATCAATCCCGGCCTTTGCCAGATGGACCGAAAATGCCTTGCCCACCGGCGGGGACAGGAAATGTTCGAAATGGATGTGGGCGGCAGGCCAGCCAAGATCGGTTGCGGTTTGAACGACCGCCTCGATCATGCCCTTGGGCCCGCAGACATAGACATGGGTGCCAAGCGGCTGATCCGATAAAAGTGTCGTCAGATCGGGACCACCGCCCGCATCATCGCAATAGCACCTGACATGGTCGCCAAACCGGTTTTGCAGGCTATCCATATAGGCCGCCTGCGAGGCGCTGCGCGCGGCGTAATGAAGTTCAAACGGCACGCCAAGTGATGATGCCTGGGTCATCTGGGCGATGAACGGCGTGATGCCGATGCCGCCCGCAATCATCAGATGTTTTCTGGCACGCAGATCAAGCGCAAACAGGTTCACCGGGGCCGAGATATTCATTCTCATGCCCGGTTCGACCTTTTCATGCATGAATTTCGAGCCACCGCGCCCGTTATCGTCGCGCCGCACCGAAATGGCATATTGGTCACGATCAAAGGGCGAGCTCATCAATGAATAGGCATTCTTGCGTTTGGTCGGGCCATCAAGCATTTCCACCACGATATGCGCCCCGCCGGAAAAGGCCGGAAGTTCGTTGCCGTGGATATGCTTGAATTCAAACCGTTTGATGATCGAATTGACTTCGACAACCCGGGAAACCACCACCGGGATCAGATGATCGGACGCGCTCATTTGAAGACCTCCCTGATTTCGACTTCCTCGGTCGGGTCTTCGGCATTGATGCACACCCCCTGAAAGGCGGCCAGTCGTCGGGAATAGTGATCGCGCACCAAAAGCAGCAAATCACAGGACGGGCATTTGACCGGCTGTGTCGTGACCTTTTCGATCATGGTTTTGCAGTGAACGCATTGAACCCGACGCGCCAGACTGCCGCGATGTTCACACTGAACAGCGGTGTGATCGAGCCCGCATTCCTCGCCCTTGGCGACAGCCCGGCCAATCAGGCCTTCGGTCCCGGCAAGGTAAAGCTGGCTTCCCATTTTGGACTCCGAAAGCCAGTCACCCAGTTTGGCAATCGCCGCATCAATGGTCGGGACATGTTCGAACCGTTTCGCCCCCAACGCATAAAGGGCAGTGATCAGGGCGTTTTCACCCGGTGTCGGCACATAAAGGATATGGACCTTTTCCATGAAGCCTTTCGGGGCGGTCTGGGCGACGCGGATGACGCATTCCGCACCCGATGCATCGGCAACGAAATAATGCGCAAGCCCCGGGGCAATCGCCAACTGCCCGTATTTGGGGCGGGAAAGGATGCTTTCTTCTATCAAACTCTCAGACATGGTCGCGGGATCCCATTCTGTCAGAAACCAACGGATCAAATGACAGCCCCGGGGAACCGGTCCGACCGATCCGGTCGATCCAGCCGATCCCCGGGGGATATGTCCTAACCCTTGGCCGTTCTTTTGGATTTGCTCGGATCATCAAAGGGCATGGTGTGGGCCATACCGCCCAGCATCCCGTCCGCCCCGGCAATTTCAAGACGTCCCCCCTGCTCGGCGCACTCAACCGCCAGACGGGCAATCGCCATGGTCTGATCTTTGAGCGGGGAATACATCGCGCAGGTCACAACGCCGACCTTTGCCCCGTCCTTAAAGACAGCCGCCCCTTCGGCCGGGACTTCCTTGCCGTCAAACAGGATGCCGAAAATCTTGAAGCGTTCCTTGCCCTTGAGACGGTAATGTTCCTCGGCGCCGCGGAAGCCGGTTTTGCCGGGACTGACCGTGAAATCAAGGCCAAGCTCCCACAGGGTATCGCCCGGTCCTTCGTTTTCGAACGGATACATCTGCGAGTTATCATAGGGATAAAACAGCAGGTAACTTTCGACCCGCAACATATCAAGCGTGGTAAAGCGAGTCGGAATGATGCCCATATCGGCCCCTTCGGCAACGATCCGGTCCCAAATCATCCCGGCATCCTGCCCGCGACAGAAAATCTCGTAACCGCGTTCACCGGTATAGCCGGTCCGCGAAATCATCACCGGGGCGCCAAACAGCTGGGTTTGCATGTGATGAAAATAGGGAAGATCGCGAATGCCGGGCACATATTCCGTCAGATAATCGACCGCCAACGGCCCCTGAAGTGACAGGTCATGAAGATTGTCATCAAAACGGACCGATACATCGCGCCCCACGGCGGCCCGGGTCAATTCTTCGTGCCCGGTGCCCGATCCGTGAACCACCATCCATGAATTCGGCCCCATGCGATAGATCACGCAATCGTCGGTAAATTTGCCCTGATCATTAAGCATGCAGGCATAAACCGATTTGCCCGGATAGATTTTTTCGACATTGCGCGTGGTAGCATAATCAATGACGTGCGAAGCATGGGGGCCGGTGATGTGGACCTTTTTCAGGCCCGATACATCCATGATCCCGGCCTTGGTGCGGATGGCGATATATTCTTCGTCCCAATCCTTGTCATAGGTCCATGCCGTGCCCATCCCGCTCCAGTCTTCAAGATTGGAACCAAGCGCGCGGTGACGGTCGGCAAGGGCGGAGAATCTCCAGCTTGCAGTCATTGTGATGGCCTCCTGATTTGGTCGCCCTGATTTGGCAGCCTTGTCGCGCAATCAGCGCGCAATTATTGGCTTTTTATGTTCTCCATTCTGGCGGCAACTTGTTCGCGAACGCAATAATTATTTTTCATTTAATTCAATAATTATTCCTCAAGTGCTATTTTCTGCGGCATTGCAACAATTTGATTGCGCCACCACCGCCCGCCTGTTCCATAAA
Source organism: Thalassospira sp. GO-4 (assembly GCF_023588965.1). Lineage (NCBI taxonomy): Bacteria > Pseudomonadati > Pseudomonadota > Alphaproteobacteria > Rhodospirillales > Thalassospiraceae > Thalassospira > Thalassospira sp. GO-4. Next base: position 4,526,042 of record NZ_CP097807.1, on the reverse strand, counting down.
ATGATTTTCCCTTCAGTTGATAAATCTTTCCTGACAGTTTAAATGAAACAGAAGGCTGCACTGCACCACGGATCGCAACGATCAAAGGGCAGACCGGCACAAAACAAAAGACGACCGCCAAAGCAAAGCGGTCCGCGCATGACCCAGGAAACGATCAGGAAACGCACCGCACGCCGATTACGGGCACGGTGGCGAAGGAAGCCGCCACAATGGCAGATAACAAATCGCAGAAACCAACCAAAACCAACGCCAACAGCGAGCAAGGAATACCCATGGACTCCATGAACAAACCGGCCGCCCTGAACCAGGACCCGCACGCCCTTCGCGAGCCGAAGGAAAACAATCTGGAAATCGCGATCGGACATGAAGTCCGCGCCCTGCGCAAGAAACTTGGCATCACCATTGCCGATCTGGCATCGGCAACCGGCATTTCGATGGGAATGTTGTCCAAGATTGAAAACGGTGTGACATCACCATCCCTGACATCGCTTCAGGCATTGGCAAGTGCACTTGGCGTGCCGCTGACCGACTTTTTCCGCCGTTATGAAGAACCTCGCAATGCGGTGTTTGTCAAATCGGGCGAAGGCATTGCCATTGAACGGCGCGGCACGCGCGCAGGTCATGAATATAACCTGCTTGGGCATATTGATAACAATACCAGCGGTGTTGTGGTCGAGCCCTATTTGCTGACCCTGACCGAGGAGTCGAGCAGTTTCCCCGCCTTCCAGCATGAAGGCATGGAATTCATCTATATGCTTGAGGGTGAAGTACGCTATCGCCACGGTGATCAGCTTTATTACATGCAGGCCGGTGACAGCCTGTTTTTTGATGCCGATGCCCGGCACGGACCGGAAGAACTTCTTTCATTTCCAATCCGTTATCTGTCGATCATCTGTTATCCGGCACGCTCGTAAACTTTCTTCACGGTGAAGAATATAATTCACCCTGATGAAATTTTTATTCTTATGAGTTGATTCCGCAATCGCGAACAGTTAGTCTCCATTCAAGCAACAGAATGGAGACTGTCCTGCCATGTGCGGCATCGTTGGTTTATTCCTTAAAGATAAAAGTCTGGAACCGCAGCTCGGCGCTTTGCTGTCGGAAATGCTGGTGACCATGACCGATCGCGGCCCTGATAGTGCGGGGATCGCCATTTATGGCGCAGATCAGAACAATCTGGCCAAACTCACCATTCAGTCCCCGGAACCGGAAACCGATTTTGCCGGCCTGACCGATGCATTGCGTGCTGCGGGCATTGCCAATGCATCGATCCTGCCCAAAAGCACACATGCCGTGATCACGGTTGGCGCCGATCAGATCGATGCCACCCGTACCGCCCTTGCCGAACTTCGCCCCAATATCCGGGTGATGGGCACCGGCAATGTCATGGAAATCTATAAGGAAGTCGGCCTGCCCAAGGATGTGGTCGAACGGTTCAAGATTACCGACATGTCGGGCACACACGGCATTGGCCATACGCGCATGGCGACCGAAAGTGCGGTCACGACCCTTGGCGCCCATCCGTTTTCGACCGGATCGGACCAGTGCCTTGTCCATAACGGGTCGCTTTCCAATCACAACAATCTGCGCCGCGAACTGTCCCATCAGGGCATTCGCATGGAAACCGAAAACGATTCCGAAGTCGCCGCAGCCTACCTGACCGGGGAAATGGCCAAGGGCAAGAACCTTGGCGAGGCATTGACCAGTGCGCTTGATGACCTTGACGGGTTTTTCACTTTCGTCGTTGGCACCAAGTCGGGCTTTGGCGTAGTACGCGATCCGATTGCCTGCAAACCCGCCGTCATGGCCGAAACCGATGCCTATGTCGCATTCGGGTCGGAATATCGCGCGCTTGTGAACCTGCCGGGCATTGAAGATGCGCGGGTTTGGGAACCGGAACCGGCCACGGTTTATTTCTGGGAACACTGATTTTCAAGAACCCTGTCGGGTGCAGCGATATCGCGCCCCGACCCGGCCGCCTCACACAGACGGCCATATAAGGAAGGAACACATATGCCAGTGTTTGATCTTGCAACCACCGAACTGCGCGATTTGAATGCGTCGCTTCATGCACTTGATAAAGACGGTGGGAACGAGGAATTCGAAGTCACCAATCCGCGCGGTGCCCATGCGGTTGCCGTCGGGATTGATGCCCCGGTCAATGTCCAGATCAAGGGCAGTGTCGGATATTACTGTGCCGGTATGAATGAAACCGCCAACATCACGGTGCATGGCAATGCCGGTCCGGGTGTGGCCGAAAACATGATGTCGGGCAAGGTCGTGATCAAGGGCGATGCGAGCCAGTATGCCGGGGCCACCGCCCATGGCGGATTGCTGGTGATCGAAGGCAATGCATCGTCACGGTGCGGCATTTCGATGAAGGGCATCGACATCGTGGTCAAAGGCAATATCGGCCATATGTCGGCCTTTATGGCGCAGTCGGGCAATCTTGTTGTTCTGGGCGATGCCGGGGATGCGCTTGGTGATTCCCTGTATGAGGCACGGCTTTTCGTGCGCGGGACGGTCAAGTCGCTTGGTGCGGATTGCATCAAAAAGGACATGCGCCCCGAACATATCGAAATCCTGACCAAGCTTCTGTCGGATGCGGGGATCACGGATGTGAAGCCCGAAGAATTCACGCGATATGGCTCTGCCCGCCAGCTTTACAATTTCAACATCGACAATGCCGACGCTTATTGACGCGCAGCGCTGAAACCATGCTTTCAGCCCAGAAACAGGATCAGACCATGAGCCACAAACATCCCGTTACCACGCCGCGCAAATCGGCAACCTTTGATGATTATACCTTATCGGAAATCCGCCGTGCAGCGGCCACCGGCATCTATGACATTCGCGGCAGTGGCGCCAAACGCAAGGTCCCGCATTTTGATGATTTGCTGTTCCTTGGTGCGTCCATGTCGCGCTACCCGCTTGAGGGGTATCGCGAGAAATGCGAAACCGCGGTCACGCTGGGCACCCGTTTTGCCAAGAAGCCGATTGAACTTAAAATCCCGATCACCATCGCGGGCATGAGTTTCGGGTCCCTTTCCGGTCCGGCCAAAGAGGCGCTTGGCCGTGGTGCGACCCTTGCGGGCACATCGACCACCACTGGCGATGGCGGCATGACCGAGGAAGAACGCGGGCATTCGCAAACTCTTGTGTATCAATATCTTCCGTCACGGTACGGCATGAACCCGCGCGATCTGAAACGCGCCGATGCGATTGAAATCGTCATTGGTCAGGGTGCCAAACCGGGCGGCGGCGGCATGTTGCTGGGTCAGAAAATTTCGGACCGTGTGGCGCATATGCGCAACCTGCCCAAGGGGATCGATCAGCGTTCGGCATGTCGTCATCCCGACTGGACCGGCCCGGATGATCTTGAGATCAAAATTCAGGAATTGCGCGAAATCACCGACTGGCAAAAGCCGATCTTTATCAAGGTTGGCGGTGCCCGCCCCTATTATGACGTGGCCCTTGCGGTCAAGGCCGGTGCAGATGTCATCGTGCTTGACGGCATGCAGGGCGGTACGGCGGCAACGCAGGAAGTGTTCATTGAACATGTCGGGCAGCCGACCCTTGCCTGTATCCGCCCGGCGGTAAAAGCGTTGCAAGACATGGGAATGCATCGCAAAGTACAATTGATCGTATCTGGCGGCATTCGCAATGGTGCGGACGTGGCAAAGGCATTGGCCCTTGGCGCGGACGCGGTTTCCATCGGGACGGCTGCCTTGGTCGCGATTGGCGATAACGATCCCAAATGGGAAGAAGACTATAACGCGCTTGGCACGACAGCCGGGGCGTATGACGACTGGCATGAAGGCCGTGATCCCGCAGGCATCACGACCCAGGATGCCGACCTGATGAAACGGGTTGACCCGATTGCCGCTGGCCGGCGTCTGGCCAACTACCTGAAGGTCATGACACTTGAAGCGCAAACAATTGCGCGCGCCTGCGGCAAAAATCATGTGCACAACCTCGAACCCGAGGATCTGTGCGCACTGAATATCGAAGCGGCGGCCATGGCCGGTGTACCGCTTGCCGGGACCAGTTGGATTCCCGGTCAGGGAGGATTCTAGAACATTAACGCACCACCGGAACCGGTGTGCCTTTTGGCACGCCGGGATAACCGTTGGCACTGCATAAAATTCGTCAGGGGACTTCAATGACCAAGGATCTATCAGCCTTTGCCCGGGAACGCGGCATAAAGTATTTCATGATCAGCTTTACCGACCTGTTTGGCGGACAGCGCGCCAAACTTGTTCCCACCCAGGCGATTGCTGACATGCAGGAAGAAGGTGCGGGATTTGCCGGGTTTGCGACCTGGCTTGATCTGAGCCCGGCCCATCCGGACATGTTTGCGGTTCCTGATCCGGATTCTGTGATCCAGTTGCCGTGGAAACCCGATGTTGCCTGGGTCGCGGCCGATTGCATCATGGAAGACCAGCCGGTCGAACAGGCCCCGCGCAATGTCCTTAAGGCCCAGATCGCCAAGGCTGCCAAGCTTGGCCTGAATGTCAAAACCGGGGTCGAGGCGGAATTTTTCCTGATTACCGAGGATGGTACGGCAATCTCGGATGCCGCCGATACCGCCGAAAAGCCGTGTTACGACCAGCAAGCAGTCATGCGCCGCTATGACGTGATTGCGGAGATTTGCGATTACATGCTGGAACTGGGTTGGGGTGCCTATCAGAACGACCATGAAGACGCCAATGGCCAGTTTGAAATGAACTGGGAATTTGATGATGCGCTTAAAACCGCGGACAAGCATTCCTTTTTCAAATTCATGGTCAAATCGATTGCCGAGAAACACGGCCTTCGCGCGACATTCATGCCCAAACCGTTTGCCGGCCTGACGGGCAACGGGTGCCATTGCCATGTATCGGTGTGGAACGAGGCCGGTCAGAATGCCTTTGCCGATGACGCGGCCCCGTTTGGCCTGTCATCAAAGGGCAAGCATTTCCTGGGCGGGATCATGAACCATGCATCGGCCATGGCCGCGATCACCAACCCGACGGTCAATTCATATAAACGCATCAATGCGCCGCGCACCACATCGGGCGCGACCTGGGCCCCCAATTCGGTGACCTGGACCGGCAATAACCGCACCCACATGGTGCGTGTTCCGGGGCCGGGCCGGTTTGAATTGCGCCTGCCCGACGGGGCGACAAACCCCTATCTGCTTCAGGCGGTGATCATTGCGGCCGGACTTGACGGCATGGCAAATGCCGCCGACCCCGGCCCGCATTATGACATCGACATGTATGAAGAAGGCCATCTGGTCAAGGATGCGCCGCGCCTGCCGCTGAACCTTCTTGATGCATTACGCGAACTGGGCCGCAACGAGGCGCTTCAGGCCGAACTTGGCATGGCGTTTTCCAAGGCGTTCCTCAAGCTCAAGCAAAAAGAATGGAATTCATATGTTTCGCATTTCTCGCAATGGGAACGCGAAAACACGCTTGATATCTGATGCTTCTGCCCGGCCCCAAAACATTCCCCGATGGACGGGGCCGGGTCATTTTCATTCACTGTTATTTTGAAAGCCAGACGAGATGAAAAGCTACGTTCTGACAGTCACCTGTGACTCCCAGCGCGGGGTTGTTGCCGCCATTTCAGCCTATCTGGCCGAACATGGTTGCAACATTACCGACAGTTCCCAGTTTGATGACATGGAAACCGACCTGTTCTTTATGCGGGTGGCCTTTGTCAGCGAAGAAGGTGTCGATCAGGAAACCCTGTCGCGTGGCTTTGATGGTCCGGCAACGCAATTTGGCATGAATTATCAGTTCCATGACAGCGCGGAAAAGATGAAGGTTCTTCTGATGGTGTCGCGGTTTGGCCATTGTTTGAACGATCTTTTGTATCGCTGGAAAATCGGGGCCTTGCCGATTGATATCGTCGGTGTGGTTTCAAACCATTTCGACTATCAGAAGGTCGTGGTCAATCACGATATCCCGTTCCACCACATCCCGGTGACCAAGGACAACAAGCCCGAAGCCGAGAAAAAGCTTCTTGATATCGTTGCCAGCAGCGAGGTCGAACTCATTGTTCTGGCGCGCTATATGCAGGTTCTGTCTGACAGCCTGTGCAAGAAAATGAGCGGCAAGATCATCAATATCCACCATTCATTCCTGCCAAGTTTCAAGGGCGCCAACCCGTATCGGCAGGCCTATGAACGCGGTGTGAAACTGATCGGGGCGACGGCCCATTATGTGACGGCCGATCTTGATGAAGGTCCGATCATTGAACAGGATATCGCACGCATCACCCATGCCCAGAACTCGGCCGATTATGTGTCAATCGGGCGTGACGTTGAAAGTCAGGTTCTGGCGCGTGCGGTTCACGCCCACATTCATCACCGGTCCTTTATCAACGGCAATCGCACCATTGTCTTCCCGCCAAGCCCGGGAAGCTATGCGTCCGAACGCATGGGATAACCATTCCGATCCGAAAACCGAAACGCCCCGGCTTTGCGCAGGCCGGGGCGTTTGTTTTTTTATGGGTGTCTTTCTTGACCGTACCGATGATCAGACTTCGGCCTGACGCAATTCATAGGGCAGAAGAATTGTAACAAGAAGCCCGCCCTGATCACGGTTGCGGATTTTGATATCCCCGCCATGGGCGCGAATGGCACGCTGGGCAATCGACAGGCCAAGGCCGAACCCACCGCCCCAGGCATTTGATTGCCCGCGCACGAAGGGCTCAAACAGATCATCGAGTTTGTCGCCATCAATGCCCGGGCCTTCGTCACTGATGTCGATGCGGAACTGCTGGTGATCGGCATCATCCGTGGCCGTGATTTTGACGATCTGGCCTTCGCCCGAATGGCGCAGGGCATTGCGCACGACATTTTCAAAAGCCCGGCGCAACAGTTCGGGACTGCCCATCAATACCGGTACATTTTGATGACCGGACGGTCGTGCCCCGAAATCGGCATCGACAATCACACCGGTGGCATCGGCCTCGAACCGGGCATCGCTGACCACACGGCCCAGCAGATGATCAAGATCGATCCATGATTGATGGCGTGCCGCACCGCTTTCGGCCCGCGACAGGGTCAGAAGTTCACCCACCAGCTCATCAAGCCGGACGGCTTCCTTTTCGATGCGATCAAGCGAAGTGGCACTTTTGTCCGGTGACTGGCGCGCCAGCCCGACGGCAAGCTGCATCCGGGCAAGCGGGGAGCGCAATTCGTGCGAGACGTCATTGAGCAACCGGTCACGCGCCGCAACAAGCCGTTGCAACCGGTCAGCCATGACATCGAAATCACGGGCCAGATCGGCAATTTCATCACGCCGCCGCCCGATGGTTTTGCCCAGACGATAATCCAGATTGCCGCGCGACAATTCTTCGAACCCGTCACTGATTTTCAGGATCGGGCGCGTCAGATACCAGGCGAGAACACCACTAAAGACAAGGCCGCCAATCGATCCGAGAATGATCAGGGGATTGGGGACTTTCCAGCGTGAACGTTGCGGGATTTCGTCAATCACATCACTGACATCATAGATCAGGCGGATCTTTTCACCGCCAGGTCCGGTCACGACCTGTTCAAAGACCGGATATTCTTTGAGCGCATCCAGCCATTCGGGGGAACCATTATCCGGCAAGACGCGCGCAACCATATCGCTACTATTGGCGCCATCGACAGTGCCGCCCGAACCGGGGGTGCCCAGATCAATGATCAGGCGGCTGCGTTCGGATTTTGGCCAATGGGCAATGGTGGCTTCGAGTTCGTCAACACCGCCATGGCGGGCGACTTCGGCCGCAGTTTGCAGATATCCCGGGGCGGTGCGTTTGAGATAGCCGATATGGAACGGTTCGGGCGGCCCGCCATATAACATCAGCAGCGACCACACCCCGACCGAGATACCGGTAAAGGTTACAATAAACCCGATCAGGATTTTCCAGAACAAACGGCTTTTCATGTGTCCTGCCTTAAACGATAGCCAAAGCCGCGCACGGTTTCGATCATGCCGGCATCGCCGCTGATGGTTTGCAGTTTCTGGCGCAGGTTACTCATATGCACATCAATCGAACGGTCATAAACCTCGCGCGGGCGACCCAGCACCTTGCGCGACAATTCGTCCTTGGAAAGGGCACGTTCGCCCGCACGCATCAGAACTTCGAGCAGATTGAATTCCGACACGGTCAAATCAAACGCCACACCATCAAAACTTGCCACGCGGCTGGCCGGTTTGAGTTTGAGCTTGCCGTGAACAAGTTCATCTGACGGATTGTCCCCCGGCCCGTCAGGGTCACTGGAGACAACCGGTTCGGCCCGGCGCAAGACCGCCCGGATACGGGCCACCAGTTCCCGCGGATAATAGGGTTTGGGGATATAATCATCCGCCCCCAGTTCAAGCCCGATGACCCGATCAACGTCATCGCCCTTGGCGGTCAGCATGATGACGGGTACGCGGCTTTTGACACGCAATTCGCGCAGAACGTCAATGCCGCCCATGCCGGGCATCATGATATCAAGCAGAATGACGGCATATTCCCCCTGAAGCGCGCGCGCCAGCCCTTCCTTGCCGTTATAGGCCTGGGAAACGTCAAAGCCCTCGCCATCAAGATATTCGGCAAGCATCGCCCCCAGTTCGGCGTCGTCATCTACAAGCAATATGCGGGTCAATTGTTTGCGTCTTTCCTTGGCGTCGGCACGGTATAACGGGCCGGTTTGTTTTTGTGGTCTGGATGATGCCATTCTACCCATCGTTGCGCCCGTTAAAAGAGGCCGCAGGCCATCTTTACACATTCCTTACAGATCATTTTCGCCCCCCTCACCCTCAAGCCCGGGCTGGCTTGTTATCTGTTGCTCATCAGGAATGCGCATGTCGCGCCACTGAGCAATGTCAGGAATGAATGCCCGATGAGTAGATCCGGAAAACGTGTCCGCAACGCCGTCATTTTGATTGTCGCCCTGGCCGGGGCTGCGTGGGGGTTGCAGGCCTATCTGTTCCCCAGCAGTGCCGATACCGCCTTTATCACGGCCAAGCCGCGCATGGGCACAATCGAAGATACCGTGCTTGCCACCGGGGCGGTCAGTGCTTCGAAGCTGGTCAGTGTCGGCGCGCAGGTTTCCGGTCAGATCATGGCCCTGCATGTGGAACTTGGCGACCGGATCCGCGAAGGCGACCTGATTGCCGAGATCGATCCGTCAACCCAGGAAAACGATCTGCAGGAGGCCGAGGCATCCCTTGCCAATATCAAGGCCCAGCTTGCCGCGCAGAAGGCGACACTCAAACAGGCGGAACTTGATTTTGCCCGCCAGAAAAAGATGCGCGCACTCGATGCATCCCCGCAGGAAGACTATGACGCGGCCGAAGCCACCCTTGCGATTGCCAAGGCCGATGTCGATGCATTGAATGCCCAGTTCACCCAGGCCGAAATTGCGGTGGATACCGCGCGGATCGATCTTGGCTATACCAAGATCACAGCACCGATGGATGGCACGGTCGTCGCCCTTCCGGTCAAGGAAGGCCAGACCGTCAACGCATCACAATCCACCCCGACCATCATCAAGCTGGCCAAACTTGATACCGTAACCGTCAAGGCCGAGGTCTCCGAAGCCGACATCATCCGCATCACGGAAGGTCTGCCTGTGAAATTCACGGTTCTGGGCGATTCCAGCACCGTTTACAAAAGCACCCTTCGCGCCATTGAACCGGCCCCGACCGGGATCGAGGACGATGATGAAAACACCGATGACGAAGCGGTCTATTACAACGCGCTGTTTGATGTTGAAAATCCCGACCACCTGTTGCGTCTGTGGATGACAGCAGAAGTCACCATCATTCTTGATCAGTCGGAAAATGCCCTGATTGTTCCATCCTCGGCCCTGAAAGGCCCGACCGAAGATGGCGGTTATTTTCTTGATGTCATGACCGACGATGGTCACCCGGAACCGCGTGCCGTCACCGTCGGGCTGAATACCAATATCAATGCCGAAATCACCAGCGGACTGAGTGCAGATGACGAGATCGTCATTGGCATGGCCAGCGGGGCCGAATTGCCGACAAGCACACAATCGGGACGCCGGGGTCCTCCGGGTGGGATGTTTTGATCATGCGCGATGAAACCATGTCAAACAGCACCACCGCCCCGCTGATCGAAATTCGCAATCTGTGGCGCCATTACCCGGCCGGCGAAGAACAGATCGCCGTGCTTAAGGGCGTTGATCTGACGATCGAGCGTGGCGAAATGGTCGCCATCATCGGGGCGTCGGGATCGGGCAAATCGACATTGATGAATATCCTTGGCTGTCTGGATCGCCCGACCGAGGGGGAATATCGCGTCAATGGTCGCCTGACCGGTGATCTTGAACCTGACGAGCTTGCCGCCCTGCGCCGTGAATATTTCGGGTTCATCTTTCAGCGATATCACCTGTTGTCGGATCTTAGTGCGCTTGGCAATGTTGAAGTTCCGGCGATCTATGCCGGAACCGATGCCAGCGAACGGACCAGACGCGCAACCGAAATCCTGACCCGTGTCGGATTGGGTGACCGCATCCATCACAGACCGAGCCAGCTTTCGGGTGGACAGCAGCAACGTGTCAGTATTGCCCGTGCACTTATGAATGGCGGGGATGTCATTCTGGCCGATGAGCCGACCGGCGCACTTGATACGCAAAGCGGCAAGCAGACGCTTGATCTGTTGCGCGATCTGCATCGGGACGGACATACCGTCATTCTGGTGACCCATGATCATGATGTGGCGGCCCATGCCGAACGCATCATCGAAATCCGCGACGGCGAAATCATCCGCGATGAACGCATCACGCCAAAATCCGATGACGACGCATCGACCGTTGCGATCAACACCATCAGCAGCGGTCAAAGCAGTTATCTGTCGCAACTTGGCCGGTTTGGCGAAGCGTTCAAAATGGCGCTGATTGCGATGAATGCGCATCGCCTGCGCACATTCCTGACCATGCTGGGCATCATTATCGGCATTGCGTCGGTGGTTTCGGTCGTGGCCCTTGGCACCGGGTCACAGGAACGCATCCTTTCCGATATCAGCAGCATCGGCACCAGCACGATCGACATCAATCGTGGCAAGGATTTCGGGGACCGGGATGCCGATCAGATCCGCACATTGACCGCCGGTGATGCCGACGTTCTGGCCAGCCAGTATTATGTCGACAGCGTCACGCCCCGGGTTTCAAGCACCGTCGCACTGCGATATCGCAATATCGAGGTCAATGCCAATGTCACCGGTGTTGGCACCGATTATTACCGTGTCCGCGGCTATGAAATTGCCGACGGCATCTGGTTTGACCAGGCGGCAATCGGGAAACGTGCCCAGGTTGCCATCATTGACGACAATACCGTGCAGAAACTTTTCCCGGACGGGGAACGTGCGGTTGGCGAAGTGATCCTTCTTGGATCGGTGCCGGTACAGATCATCGGGGTAACCGCGCCTAAAACCAGCACGTTTGGCAATCAGGACAGCCTGAATATCTGGGTGCCGCACAGTACGGCGCTGACCCGTATTCTTGGTCAGACCTATCTGAGCAGCATCACGGTACGGGTGGCCGACAATGTCGCCCCCGCCCTTGCCGAAAGCCAGATTACCGATCTTTTGACCCAGCGCCATGGCACCAAGGATTTCTTTACCGTCAATAGTGACAGCATCCGCCAGACGGTCGAGAAAACCACCAGCACCATGACGCTTCTGATTTCGTCGATAGCGGTGATTTCATTGGTCGTCGGCGGGATCGGGGTGATGAATATCATGCTGGTTTCAGTCACCGAACGCACCGGTGAAATCGGGGTCCGCATGGCCGTTGGCGCCCGTCAAAGCGACATTTTGCGCCAGTTCCTGATCGAAGCGGTTCTGGTGTGCATTCTGGGCGGGGGACTTGGCGTTCTTGGCGCCCTTGCCATCGGCGAGCTGTTTGATCTGATCGGCAGCAGTTTTTCGATGGTCTATTCCCCGACATCGATCATCGGTGCCTTTGCCTGCGCGACCATGATCGGCATCACGTTCGGCTTTTTGCCCGCCCGAAATGCGGCACGACTGGATCCGGTCGATGCCCTGTCACGCGACTAGGAAAGAAAAAGATCATGAAAAACATTCTGAAAACCGGAACGATCCTGTCGATGCTGATGCTTGCCGGATGTTCAAGCCTGTCGGAAGTCAGCTATGACCGGCCCGACATGACCATGCCGGCATCGTGGGGCCAATCAACCGATAGCGCCACCAGAAACGACACCGGAAACAACACCGGCACGGACGACACCGCAACCCGGGCAGAAATTCTTGCACAGACCGGATGGTGGAAGAATTTTGACGACCCGCAGCTTAACCGGTTGATTGCCCGCGCGCTTGAAACCAACAACGATCTGGCCGCAGCCACCATCAAAGTCCGCCAGGCACAGCTGACAGCCGGACTTGCCGAAGATGCGCTTTATCCCGATCTTTCAGCAGGCAGCGATATTTCGACATCGCGCCAGTTTGACAGCGAAGATGGTCGCAGCAATGGCGACATTACGCGCAGCTATGGTGTTGATGCCGGGATCAGTTACGAACTTGATCTGTGGGGGAAGCTTGGCCACGATTATGATGCCGCCAAGTGGGAAGCCCTTGCCACCCTTGAAGATCGCGAAAGCACTGCGCTTTCGCTGATCGGGACGACGGCGACCCTTTACTGGCAGGCGGTCTATTATCAGCAGCGTCTTGATATCGCGCAGGCCAGCATTGATTACGCGCAGCAAACCCTTGATCTGGTGGATGTGCAATATGCATCGGGTTCGACATCATCGCTTGAAGTCAATGAAGCGCGCAGCAACCTTGAAAACCAGCGCGCGGCCTATACCCAGATTGAACAGAGCCTGACCGAAACCAAGAATGCGTTGTCCATTCTGTTCAACCAGCCGCCATCAGATATTGAAATCACGCGCAAGACACTGCCCGCCGGTATGTTGCCTGCCATTCCCGAAGGGTTGCCATCGGGCCTTCTGGAACGGCGTCCCGATGTCCGGGCTGCTGAATTGCGGCTGCGCGAAAGTGTCGAGGAACTCAATTCCGCAAAGACCAGTCTGTTGCCAACCATCAGCCTGACCGGGACGCTTGGATCAAGCAGTGATCAGTTGCGCAATCTTTTGTCCAATCCGGTTGGAACACTTGGCGCCAGCCTGGCGTTACCATTCCTGAACTGGAATGAAGGGCAGTTGAATATCAAGGTATCCGAAGCCGAATATGAACAGGCCATCGCCGAGTTCCGCCAGACCACATACCAAGCAATGGCGGATGTCGAAAATGCCCTGTCTGCGCGGACCAATTATGATCGCCGGGCTGAAAGACTTGAAGCAGCACTTGCGGCGTCACTTAACGCAGAGGCGATCTATGAAACCCGGTTCCGGTCGGGTGCGGTCGCGATGCAGGATTGGCTTGATGCGCAGGAAGACCGGCGCACCACCGAGGAAACCGTCCTTGAAAACCAGCTTGATCGCATCACCAACCTGATCACGCTTTATCTGGCGCTGGGCGGGGATGCGACACCAGACGCATCGCAGTCCGATGCAGCAACCGATCAGGTCAGCCCGACCTGATCACAGTGCGCGCGGATATTGGCAATATTTGAAAGGTCAGGACATGCCCCGATTTCATCGTGAAAAAGCACCAATGCTTGGACGGCTTATGATGCTTGTCGGTGGCGGGCTGTGCTTTGCGGCACTTATTTTGACGGTTCGGGAATCCAACAGCGTGACGCGCGGTGAAATCATATTTGAACGCGACAGTGCGCAACGCCTATCGCCAGGACTTGATTGCACGGCGGTCAACTGCCCGTGGGACGATGCCGCACGCCGCATTTCCAATCGCATCGAGGACATTGCTCGCAGCGATATCACATTGCCGGGCTTCCATCCGCCCAAGCCGCCCTTCGAAGAGTTCTACCCGTTCTTTGATCCCCCGTGGATCGGCGGGTAATTCCACCCCGTCCAGAAACGCCACCGGGTCAAGCCAGTCAAGTTTCAGCGTCGTCAGGTTCAGACGCAGCACATCCCCGTCACGCAGATAACCGATCCCGCCGCCCGTGAATGCTTCTGGCACCATGTGACCAATGCACGCGCCCTTTGTCACCCCCGAATAGCGCCCGTCGGTAATCAGCATCGAGGATGCTTCAAGAATGCGGTGATGACGCAGATTCTGGGACGGTGAAAACATTTCCGGCATGCCATAGGCTTCGGGCCCCTGCCCACCGATGACAAAGGCAAAGGACAAATGCCCCTGTGCCAGCATGTCCTTGGGCGCGTTCATATCAACACTGTTCCCGCCATTGCGCCGAACCACTGCGGCAATCAGTTCTTCGTCCACGCCATCGGTTTCAATCAGGCGCGTCACCAGATCGGGGGATGCAAAATCCCCGTTACAGACATGTTCGTTTTCGTAATAGCGGACGATGAAAACATGATCGTCGAAATGCGACAGCAAATGGTCGCTCATACCCGATGTTTTGACCGCGCAATTTTCAAAGAAACTGCCGGTAAGAACATCGACACCCGATCGTTTGCGCACCGGGGTTGCGCGAATGACCGACGCATCACCAAGCGACAGATCAACCGGATTTTCAAGACCGGCAATACGTTCGGCCCAGGTTTTGCCAAGGACCGTCGGCGCATCAAGATCCATCGCCACCCCCAGATCGGCCAGAATGCGATAAATGCTTTCCATGCCGCGATTTTTGCCTTCGGCCATTTGTTGGGCCAGTACAAAGGTATCGCGATTTTCGGTCAGGCTGTGGGCAAAGATTTCAGGCACCGGGGTTTTGGTGCGCACATCCTGATAATCATCAATCGACACATCAAACCCGGCATAGCGCATCATGAAAGGCAGATGCAAAAGCATGTTGCTGCTTGATCCGGTCGCATTATGAATGCGCACGAAATTGGCGAAATTGGCTTTCAGCAGATTGCCGATCGCATATTGCGGTTTGTTGAAAACATCAAACAAGGCATCCACCCCGGCCGCCACCGCACTAAAGGGCGGAACATCGGTCAGAAGTTCCAGTTCCGGCGGCGTCAGACCAAAGGCGGCCAGCATGGTACGCGATGAATTTCCCGTGCCGTTAAAGGCACAAATGCCACCCTTTGAATCACAGGTCGCAGTGGCGAGCTGATCAAGTACGCTGCGTTCAAGTGCGCCATCAATCAGGCCCAGCAACCGGGCACGTTCCAGCAACCCGGCAAAGGCCTCGTCCGAGGTGCATTGCAGGATATAGCGCATGTTTTCACGAATATCCGATCCCAGATCATCATGCCCGGCCGCGTCCGCACTGGCTGCGATATCATCAAGCAACCGCCGCGTGCCTTCGGGGATTTCACCGCCCTTGAGAACATGGGACGGGGCAAAAACCGCCCAGACCGGGGCCTGATCGCCGCGATAGGCACGGGCATGATCGGCCGCGGCCAGACCGGCAACCACAGCAGCCGGTGATTTGTCACAACCGGCAATGACATAGGCCGCGTGATAGCTGTGCCCTTCGAACGTGATATTGACCGCAGCAGCCGTGTGATTGCGTGACGCCAGGGAATAGCTTTGTCCGATATTGTTTTGCGCGGTGCCATCACAGATTACGGGCACATGAAACAGGAACGGCACCCCGCCCATTTCCCAGATGCGGATTGCCGCCATCAGGGCCTGTGGCCGATCAAGAAGATGGGCCGGATGATCCGGCGCGCCGCCAATGATCGCAATGCGTGGCCGGTTTTCCACCAGACGCCCGACCACATCCCTGATTTCCGGGACGCTGAAATCACGGTCCCGGGCAACGACCGGGTTTTCATTCACCGCATCGCGCAACAGTTTGACGACCGTGATCGGCTGATTGGCCAGCCCCTGAATGCAATCGCGGTACGGGTTTGCTTTTTCATCAATGATGATCGGAGATACGGGAAGATTGGTGGGCGACATGATGTGTGTTCTCGATTGGGGCGACTGCGGGACAAGGCATTTACGAACCGGCAAACCCGATGATCGGATTTAGGCCGGTATGCGACGGATCAGACGATGCCGCCATCAACAATGAAGTTCTGTGACGAGCAGGCCGAAGACACATCGGATGCCAGAAACAGCACCATCTGCGCGACATCATCACCGACCAGCCGGCGTTTGACGCATTGCTGTTGCTGGATGCGTTCCTCGTCGGCGGGGGAAATCCACAGATCAAGCTGTCGCTGGGTCATGATGCAGCCCGGCGTTAGCGCATTCACGCGAATGCCATCAGCCCCCCAGTCACGCGCCAGCGCACGCGTCAGGCCAATCACCCCGGCCTTGGCCGTTTCATAAGCCACCAGATCGGGAAGCCCCATCATATAACTTACGGAACTGAAATTAATGATGCTGCCTGCGCCTTTTTTCTTCATGTCCGGGGCCACGGCCTGGGCGCAAAAGAAATGATGCGCAAGGTTTACATCCAGACCATCGCGCCATTGTTCCGGGCCGATTTCTTCGGGGCGATGCCGGTCATCACGGGCGGCATTATTGACCAGAACATCCATCGGCCCGATTGCCGCCGACATTTCGCGCACCGCACCGGCAATCAGCGATTGCTGGCGAAGATCAAAGGATTTGTAGACCGGTGCCCGACCGGTTTCATCGCGGATCTCGTCAATCAGCTTTTGTGCGGCACCATCATCAATATCAAAGAAACCGACATGCGCCCCCTGGGCACAGAAGGCACGCACAATTGATGCCCCGATCCCCGACGCACCGCCGGTCACAAGCACGGATTTCCCGTCAATGTCGTGATAACTCGCTGTCATAACGTTCCCTGTCATATCTTTGTTTTATTTTAGACAACCGAATTAAATGATGCAGTGCATCATTGAAAATCACCCCATAAATCAACCAAAAATGCGGATTTACGGGACAAATTGATCGCCTAAAGAGCTGTTTTTAATTTAATCACTAAAAAAAATTTGACAGGACGGCTTCTTCACGTCAACATTTTTTCGACAACAAAAATAAATGTCGCAACAAGACACATTCATTCAGGGAAGAAACCAATGAAAAAACTCCTCTCCACGGCCATGCTGGCCGGTAGCGTATTGCTGTCTGCAAATGCCTTTGCGGCCGATCTTACGGTTGGCGTCAGCTGGTCGAATTTCCAGGAAGAACGCTGGAAAACCGATGAAGCAGCGATCAAGGCCGCCCTTGAAGCAGCCGGCGCGGAATACATCAGCGCGGACGCCCAAAGCAATCCGTCCAAGCAGCTTTCCGATATTGAAAGCCTGATTGCGCGCGGCGCGGATGCACTGATCGTTCTGGCGCAAGACTCCGCCTCGATCGGTCCGGCGGTGGAAATGGCAACCAATGAAGGCATCCCGGTGGTCGGTTATGACCGCCTGATCGAAGATCCGAACGCCTATTACATTACATTCAACAACAAGGAAGTCGGCCGTCTTCAGGCCGAGGCCGTGTTTGGCGCCCAGCCCAAAGGCAATTATGTCTTTATCAAGGGTGCTCCGACCGATCCGAATGCCAATATCCTGCATGAAGGCCAGCTTGAAATTCTTCAGGCGGCCATCGATTCCGGTGACATCAAGGTTGTCGGCGAAGCCTATACCGACAGCTGGCAGCCGGCGATCGCCCAGCGCAATATGGAGCAGTTCCTGACGGCTGCGGATAACAAGGTTGATGCTGTTGTTGCCTCCAACGACGGCACGGCTGGCGGTGTGGTTGCCGCCCTTTCCGCACAGGGCATGCAGGGTATCCCGGTTTCGGGTCAGGATGGCGATCATGCGGCCCTGAACCGTGTTGCACTTGGCACCCAGACGGTTTCGGTCTGGAAGGATGCGCGTCTTCTTGGCAAACGGGCCGCTGAAATCGCGGTCGATCTGGCCAAGGGCACCAAACTGGCCGACGTTTCGGGCACCGAAGACTGGCAAAGCCCGAATGGCGTGACCATGAAATCCTTCTTCCTTGATCCGGTTGCCATCACCCAGAACAAGCTTGATCTGGTGATTGATGCCGGTTGGGTTTCCAAAGACGTCGTATGCAAAGGCGTTCCGAGCGGCAAGGTATCTGCCTGTAACTAGGGCAGTCTTTATTTCCTCCTGCCTTGCTTAACCCGGGGTCGGCTGCTGTTCGCGTGCGCAGAACACAGCATGCCGGCCCCGCTGCCTTACGAGCGTTTTCATGTCACGACTGCTTACGAAAATGGAAGTCGACCGCCGGTTGGTTGGCCTTGCCGTTGTTTTGCTGATCATCTGGGTCGGCTTTGATATCGCATCGGGCGGGCGATTTATCACCCCGCGCAATATCTTTAACCTGTCGGTCCAGACCGCATCGGTTGCCGTGATGGCCTGCGGCGTGGTTCTTATTATCGTTACCCGCCATATCGATCTTTCGGTCGGCGCCATACTGGGCGTTCTGGCCATGATCATGGGCGTGGTTCAGACCGATGTCCTGCCACCGTTTCTCGATTACAATCATCCGCTGACCTGGATCCTGACCCTTCTGGTCGGCATTATCCTTGGCGCGGCTATTGGCGGGCTTCAGGGGCTTGCCGTCGGGTATCTCGGTGTTCCGGCCTTTATCGTGACCCTTGGCGGCCTTCTGGTGTGGCGCGGTTCGGCCTGGTGGGTAACACAGGGCCGCACGGTTGCCCCGCTTGATCACAATTTCATTTTGCTGGGCGGCGGGATCGAAGGCACGATTGGCGCGACATGGAGCTGGATCGTCGCCCTGATCGCCATTCTTGCGATCATCTATGCCGCGATCATGGAACGCCGCCGCCGTCTTTCATTCGAATTCCCGGTCAAGCCGGTTTGGGCGGAATACACCAATACCATCATCAAGGGCGGGCTGGTTCTGGCCGCGATTGCGACCCTCAATGCCTATCACCTGCCGACGCGTGCTGCCGAACGCCTGCTTGAGAACAAGGGCATTCCGGTCACCGCGGAAAATCTTGAAATCTCGCACGGTATTCCGATCCCGCTTCTGATTGTTGCCCTTGTGGCGATCATCCTGACCATTGTGGTCAAGCGGACCCGGTTCGGGCGCTATGTCTTTGCGATTGGTGGCAATCCGCAGGCCGCCGAGCTTGCTGGCATCAATGTCAAACGCATGACGGTTGCGGTCTTTGCCCTGATGGGGGTTTTGTGCGCGATCAGTGCGGCGATTTCGTCAGCACGCCTGCAATCTGCGGGCAATGATCTTGGCACGCTTGATGAATTGCGCGTCATTGCCGCCGTGGTGATTGGCGGAACGTCGCTTGCGGGCGGGGTTGGCACGATTTATGGCGCGCTGATCGGCGCGCTTGTGATGCAAAGCCTTCAAAGCGGCATGGCGCTTTTGGGGGTCGATACATCGCTTCAAAGCATTGTCATCGGACTGGTTCTTGTTCTGGCCGTCTTTAGCGACAAGTATTTCCACCGTCGTTACAGCGACCCGACCGCGTAAGGAGACCGGATATGACCGACATGACCACAAATACCGATCCGCTTGTCGAAATGCGCGACATCCATATCAGCTTTGGCGGGGTCAAGGCCGTCGACGGGGTTTCGATTGATCTTTATCCCGGCGAAGTGGTCGGGGTGCTGGGCCACAATGGCGCTGGCAAATCGACCCTGATCAAGATCCTGTCGGGTGCGTATCAGGCCGATAGCGGCCAGATCATTGTCGATGGCAAGGAAGCCAAAATCGAAAATGCCCGTGATGCGCGCGACAACAATATCGAGACGATCTATCAGAACCTTGCCCTTGCCGATAACCTTGATGCAGCCCAAAACCTGTTTTTGGGGCGCGAAATCATCGACAAGCTTGGCTTCCTTGATGATGCGGCGATGGAACACAAGGCACGCGAGGTCCTTCATCGCCTCAACCCGAATTTCAAGAAATTCACATCACCCGTTTCGGCCCTGTCGGGCGGGCAGCGGCAATCGGTTGCGATTGCGCGTGCGCTTTTGTTCGAAGCCCGCGTTTTGATCATGGATGAACCATGCGCCGCCCTTGGCGTGCATGAAACCAAAATGGTCGGCGAACTGATTGATCAGTTGAAACGTGACGGGCTCGGTATATTGTTGATCAGTCACGATCTTCATGATGTGTTTGATCTTTCCGACCGGCTGCATGTGATGAAAAACGGCAAGCTGGTCGGCAGCGTCAGGACCAAGGATGTCACACATGATGATGTTCTTGGCATGATCATTCTGGGCAAGATGCCCGAACATCTTTTGCATCTGGCTGGTCCGGGTGCAACCAACCGTCCGGCCGCCTCCAAAGCATCGGACATCACAACACCGGATAAAACTGGCACCGACCAACCACACCTAGCCCCTTTGACCCCGAACGAAACAAGCGAGACGCCCCGATGACCCAAGGCTTTCCGGCAAACCAAACCGATATCCTGCCCGAT
This sequence comes from Thalassospira sp. GO-4, assembly GCF_023588965.1. Taxonomy (NCBI): domain Bacteria; kingdom Pseudomonadati; phylum Pseudomonadota; class Alphaproteobacteria; order Rhodospirillales; family Thalassospiraceae; genus Thalassospira; species Thalassospira sp. GO-4. Next base: position 4,505,680 of record NZ_CP097807.1, on the reverse strand, counting down.
GACGCCAATCGTGCCATTCTGATCGGACGCATCTGGGACCCGCGGGTTTCCGGCCCGACCCCGGTTCTGGTCGATGGTGAAAATCTGCGTGATATCAGCAGCCTTGCGCCGACCATCAGCCAGTTGCTTGAACGCGATGATGTTCTGGCCCGGCTGTCGAACCCGGCAAGTTTCCCGACCGCCGCATCGCTTGGCGACATTATCGAACAGTCAAAACCGGGTGCCGATGGCAAAACCGCCCATCTTCTGAGCCCCAATGATCTTCAGGCGATCAAGGCAAGTGGCGTGACCTTTGTTGCCAGCCTGCTTGAACGCGTGATCGAGGAACAGGCACGCGGGGACGCCAGCAAGGCCGATCAGATCCGCACCGAAATCACCGGCATTATCGGTGATGACCTGTCACAGATCGAACCGGGATCAGACAAGGCCGCCGAGATCAAGCGGGTCCTGATCGAAAAAGGTGCCTGGTCGCAATATCTTGAAGTCGGGATCGGCCCGGATGCGGAAATCTTTACCAAATCCCCGGTGATGTCGGCTGTGGGCCATGGGGCCCATGTTGGCCTGCATCCGATTTCAAACTGGAACAACCCGGAACCCGAAGTGGTCCTGACCGTGACCTCCAAGGGCAAGATCGTCGGCGCGACACTTGGCAATGACGTCAATCTGCGTGATGTCGAAGGCCGGTCCGCATTGCTTCTGGGCAAGGCAAAGGACAATAACGGATCCTGCGCCATCGGGCCGTTCATCCGCCTGTTTGATGACCACTTTACCCTTGAAACCGTCAAGGATGCCGATCTTGCCATGGCGGTTGATGGTACGGATGGCTATCACCTTGATGCGGTCAGTTCGATGAGCCAGATCAGCCGCACACCCGAAAGCCTTGTCGCTCAGGCGATTGGCAAACATCACCAGTACCCGGATGGCTTCATGCTGTTTTTGGGCACCATGTTTGCCCCCACCGATGATCGCGGCGGTGCTGGCAAGGGCTTCACCCACGAGATGGGGGATCTTGTGACCATCTCGACGCCAAGCCTTGGCAAACTGATCAATCAGGTTGACCGGTCCGATGCCATCAATCCGTGGCAATTTGGCATTACCGCCCTGATGACCAACCTTGCCGCCCGCGGGCTTCTGTAACAAACAGACGCCCGGGCGTTCTATCCCCTTGCCAAAGCGGGATAAAAAATGCCCATATCAAGGATCAGGACGTATTGATATGCCACCGGGCATCGATCCGTCCCGATCCTGCGGCGCGCACAAAGCCCGCCCCGCCATTTCAAAGGATGCAGATCCGCTTCATGAGCCGCCGTAAAGAAGCCGAAACCCCACGCCAGCCGTCACAGATTGCCATTCTGCGCTATTTGCGCATTCACGGCCCTGCTGCGCGCATTGATATCGGCACCGCAACCGGGTTAAGCCCGGCAACGGTAACATCCCTGACCGCCGATTTGATGGCACAGGGGCTGGTGCAGGAAAGTCAGGGAACGGCGAACGGAAACGCGACCGGCAATGGTGGCGGAAATGGCGGATCAACACGCGGCCGCCCCAAGGTGCTGCTTGATCTTGTGCCCAATGCGGCCTGTGTGATTGGCGTCAAGATCACCATCAATCTGATCGAAATTGCCCTAGGCAACTTCAAGGGTGAAATTGAATGCAGTTCGGAACACAGCATCAACACCCGCGATCTTGATGAAAATGGTCTGGTCACGACCCTGATCGGGCTGATTGAGGAATTCATCACCCGGCATAAGGATTTTTCCGCCCGGCCACCGGTTGGTATCAGCCTTGCGGTTCAGGGGGTGTGCGACAGCAATAGCGGCGAAATCATCTGGTCCCCGGCCCTGCGCCATCGCAACATCGCACTTGCCAAGGCATTGGGCGAACGGTTTGGCGGGATTGTGCAGATGTCAAACGATGCCAACTGTATTGCCACCGCCATTTCCCAAAACACCAATCTGCATCGCGGCGGCGATTTTGCCGTGATCATGCTGGGCTATGGCATCGGCATGGGGCTGGTTCTGAACGGGTCGGTTTACAATGGCGATTTCGGTACAGCAGCCGAATTCGGCCACACCAAATATCAACCCGACGGGCCGCTGTGCAATTGTGGCAGACGCGGCTGTCTTGAAGCCTATATCGGGGATTACGCCATATTGCGCGATGCCCGTGGCCTGATTGACCTGCCCGATACCAACAGCCTGCATCCAAGCGAAGAACAGATGATGGATCTGGTGGCGCGCGCCCGTGCCGGGGATCAGGACCTGGCTGATTTGTTCCGCCACGCGGGCAAGGTTTTGGGATATGGCATTGCCAATCTGATCGCGCTTTTGGGTCCCAAACAGATTTTCATCACCGGATCGGGCGCACGCGCCTATGACATGATGGAACCGGAATTGATGCGCGGCCTTGAACAGGCACAGGTTCCCGAACTGCGCCGCGGCCCCGAAATCACCCATCTGGCCTGGGACAAGGACCTTGCCCTTCAGGGTGCGATTGGCCAAAGCCTGTTGCGTCATGATGAAAACATGTTTCAGGCAACCACCGCCAACTAGCAGCACCCGCTTGCAAAACCGGCCACCAAAGAAAAAGCCGCCCCATCGGAGCGGCTTTTGTCGTTTGCGACGTATTGTCTGTGACGCAACGGGCGGAAATCAACGCCCGTTCTTCTTGCGCCATTCTTCGTAATTGGCCTTGGTTTCATCCTTGGTTGCCGGATAAAGACCAATGATCGGCTTGCCCGAAAGAACTTCTTCAAGAACGAAATCCTCGAAGCTTTCCATGCCTGCGCATTCTTCGGCCAGTTCATCGGCCAGGTGGGCCGGAATGACAACAACGCCATCCTTGTCCCCGACCAGAACATCCCCCGGGAAGACCGGCGCATCACCACATCCGATCGGCACATTAAGGTCATAGGCCTCGTGCAGGGTCAGGTTGGTCGGCGCGGACGGGCGCGAGTGATAGGAATGAATGGAAAGCTTGCCAATCCCTTCGGCATCACGGAAACCGCCATCGGTCACGATGCCTTCGACACCGCGCTTCATCAGGCGGGTCACAAGGATCGAGCCGGCAGAGGCCGCACGGGCATCCTTGCGGCTATCCATCACCAGAACATGACCGGGCGGGCATTCTTCGACAGCCACGCGCTGCGGATGTTTGGGATCACGGAACACTTCGATCGGGTTGCGATCTTCGCGGGCCGGGATATAGCGCAGCGTATAGGCCTGCCCGACCATGTTTTCGTCCTTGGGGGCAACCTGATGGACGTTCTGGATGAACTGGTTGCGCAGGTTGCGTTTAAAAAGTGCCGTGCACAGCGAAGCGGTGCTGATTTTCTTGAGCTTGTCGCGTGTCGCACTGCTCAGGACATAGTCACTCATTATTTGTCTCCGTGGGTTTCCCCGGCGGCTTTGCGCCGGGCGGTATCTTGGAAAAAGCAGTTGGTTACGCGATATCAGCCGGCAGCACGTCGGTCGGGATGTTCTGATAGCAAACCGGGCGCAGGAAGCGGCGGATCGCCATGGTCCCGACCGAAGTCGCGCCAAAGTTGGTCGATGCCGGATATGGCCCGCCATGGACCATGGTATCGGATACTTCGACACCGGTCGGGAAACCATTGGCAAGAACACGGCCCGCCTTGTGTTCAAGGATCGGCAGAAGCGAACGCGCATCGGCAGCATCGCCCGCATCAAGATGCAGCGTGCAGGTCAGCTGGCCTTCAAGCGCCTTGGCGATGGTGCGCATTTCCGCAACATCCTTGACCCGCACGACCAGACCAAGCGGACCAAAGACTTCTTCGCCCAGTTCATGGTTAGAAAGCCAGTTTTCACCGGTGGTTTCAAACAGATACGGCGTCGCATTGCGCAGATCGCATGACGTGGTCAGAACTTCTTTCACGCCCGCAGTTGCGGCAACGCGCTTTGCCCCGGCACGATAGGTTTCCGCCATGCCATCGGTCAGCATGGTCTGGGCCGCCACACCCGAAAGGGCTTCCTTGGCAGCACTCACAAAGGCATCGGCTTCCGGACCATCAATTACAACCGCGATCCCCGGATTGGTGCAGAACTGCCCCGCCCCCATAGTCAGCGACCCTGCCCAGCCTTTGCCGAGTTCTGCGCCACGTGCGGCAACAGCCTTGGGCAGCAGGAACATCGGGTTGACCGAACCCAGTTCGCCAAAGAACGGGATCGGCTCCGGGCGCGATGCGCACAGATCAAACAGCGCACGACCACCGCCAAGCGATCCGGTAAAGCCGACCGCCTTGATCAGCGGATGCTGAACCAGCGACTGACCGACATCACGTTTGCCACCCTGAATAAGGCTGAAGACGCCCGGATGGACACCGCATTTCTTGATCGCGGCATCAATGGCCTGGGCAACGATTTCACCGGTACCCGGATGGGCGGAATGGCCCTTGACCACGACCGGGCAACCAGCAGCCAGTGCCGATGCGGTATCACCACCGGCAACCGAAAATGCCAGCGGGAAGTTCGATGCGCCAAACACGGCGATCGGACCAATCGGACGTTGCATCAAACGCAGGTCGGGACGCGGCAGCGGTGCACGATCAGGCAATGCTTCGTCATAGCGACGATCCAGATAGGCACCATCAAGAATGTGGCTGGCAAACAGGCGAAGCTGACCAACCGTACGGCCGCGTTCGCCCTGAAGACGGGCTTCGGGCAGGCCGGTTTCCTGGGTGCCGATTTCGGTGATTTCATCACCACGCGCATCGATTTCATCGGCAATGGTATTGAGGAACCTGGCGCGGTCTTCGCGGGTGGAATACCCGAAAGTCCAGAAGGCTTCTTCGGCGGCCTTGGCGGCCTGATCGACCAGATCGGGGGTGCCGACCGGGAAGGTATTGGCCGGGCCGTGGGCCGGTTCGGACTGGAAGGTTGCGGCTCCGGCGACCCAGTCGCCCGCGATCAGATGTTTTCCTGTCAGGGTATAGGACATGGATGTCTCCTCTGTGCGGCGGGGCCGCTTATTTCACAAGATTGTTTTGACGCATGAAGCCAACCAGCTTGTCATGCTGCTTATCGGTCAGCGGCCAGGCCGACGGCGGGCGGGTCGCACCGCAATCATCGCCAAGAAGCTTAAGGGCCGCTTTGACACCGGTCACGTTCGTACCGTTCATTTCTTCGGCGCGGACTTCTTCAAAGGCGCTCATATCGCGGATCAGATCACGGGCCTTGGCATAGTCACCGGCCTCAAGGGCGGCATGGATTGCCATGGACCGTTCCGGCCAGACATTGATCAGCCCCGATGTAAAGCCACGCGCCCCAACCGCATAGAATGCCGGTGCCCAGGTTTCCGCCAGACCACCGACCCAGACAATTTCCGGATCACAGGCATTGATCGCCTCGGACAGTTTCATCGGGTTCGGGGTTGCCCATTTTACACCAGCCACACCTTCGATGGCACAAAGATCGGCAATCGCCTTGGTGCCAATCGCATCATTGCGCAGATACAGCATCATCGGAAGCCCGCCCGATGCATCGGCAATGCGTTTGATATATTCAACAACACCGCGCGGGGCGACAAAGGGATCTGGCGGCTGATGGATCATCAATGCTTCGGCCCCGGCTTCGGCGGATGCCTTGGCAAGTGCGCAGGCATCCTGTACGCCACGACCGATACCCGCCAGCATCGGCGCACGACCATCAAGCATTTCGGCGACCGATTTGGCCATAGTGATGGCCTCAGCCGTGGTCAGCGCGTAAAATTCGCCGGTATTGCCATTCACCACCGGAAAATGAACACCCGCCGCAAGCGCGCGGTCGATAATTGGTTTCAGCTTGGCCGGTGCAATGTCGCCATTCTCGTCATAAGGGGTGACTAGAATGCCGGAAATACCTGACAGCACGCCACGCAGATCGGCTTTGGAAAGTGCCATGGGTCAATATCCCTGATTGATTTGGTTCGTGTCATTGCAACAGGGCGCAAATCACGCCCCGTTGCTGTTTCTGATGATGGTTTGCGGCAAGCCTAGAAAATATCCGGCTCGCCCGCTGTTTCGCCAAATTCCGGCGACAGGAAGTCAAAGTCGCACCCTTCATTGGCCTGGGTGACATGTTTGCCAAACATCCAGCCATATCCACGCTGATAGCGCGGCTCGGGCGTTTGCCAGGCTGCACGGCGACGCTCTAGCTCTTCCTCGTCGACCAGCATGTCGAGGCGACGGTTATCAAGATCAAGCTTGACGATATCGCCGGTTTTCAGAAGGGCAAGCGGACCACCGATATAGGATTCCGGTGCGACATGAAGCACGCAAGCGCCATACGAGGTTCCCGACATACGGGCATCCGAAATACGCAACATGTCACGGTGCCCCTGTTTGATCAGGGCCTTGGGGATCGGAAGCATCCCCCATTCCGGGAAGCCCGGACCACCGAGCGGACCGGCATTGCGCAGCACCATCACATGATCGGGCGTGATATCGAGATTTTCGTCATCCACCGCCTTTTTCATTTCCGGATAGCTGTCAAAGACAAGTGCCGGGCCCTGATGATTGCGGAACCGTTCATCACAGGCCGCCGGCTTGATCACCGCCCCGTCCGGGCAGAGATTGCCGCGCAGAACCGCAAGCGATCCTTCATGATAGACCGGATTTGAAAGCGGGCGGATGACATCATCATTATAAACCGTCGCACCTTCGAGGGTCTGGGCAAGGGTTTTGCCCGTGACCGTGGTGACCGATGTATCGAGCTTGTCACCAAGCTGCGCCATCAGAGCGCGCAGACCACCGGCATAGAAGAAATCTTCCATCAGGTAGTCGCCCTTGCCCGACGGGCGGATATTGGCGATCAGCGGTGTTGTGCGACCAAGTTCATCAAGATCATCAAGGGTGATTTTAATTCCGGCGCGACGCGCCATGGCCAGCAAATGCACAACAGCATTGGTCGAGCAGCCGGTTGCCATCGCAACCACGGCCGAGTTGCGCACAGATGCCGGGGTGACGACCTTGTTCGGGGTCAGGTCTTCCCACACCATATCAACGATGCGACGACCACACTGGGTCGACATACGGATATGACCGGCATCCGGTGCCGGGATCGACGATGCCCCCGGAAGGCAAAGGCCCATGGCCTCGGCAATTGCGGTCATGGTCGATGCCGTGCCCATGGTCATGCAGTGACCATAGGAACGGGCAATCCCGCCTTCGACACCAACCCATTCTTCGTCGCTGATGTTACCGGCACGGCGTTCATCCCAGTATTTCCAGGCATCCGAGCCCGAGCCCAGGATTTTACCGGCATAGTTGCCACGCAACATCGGACCGGCCGGAAGATAGATCATCGGAACACCGGCCGAAAGCGCGCCCATCACCAGACCCGGTGTGGTTTTGTCGCAGCCGCCCATCAGCACCACGCCATCAAGCGGGTGGGAGCGAATCATTTCCTCGGTCTCCATCGCAAGCAGGTTGCGATAGAGCATCGAGGTTGGCTTGGTAAAGGATTCGTCGACCGAAATGGTCGGCAGTTCAACCGGGAAGCCACCGGCCTGATGAACGCCCTTTTTGACGTCGGCGGCACGTTCACGGAAATGCAGATGGCACGGGTTAATTTCAGACCAGGTATTGAGGATGCCGATCACCGGGCGACCGGTCCAGTCTTCGGGATCAAGGCCCATCTGCATCAGGCGTGAGCGATGCCCGAACGAACGAAGATCGTCGGGCGCAAACCAGCGCGCACTTCTAAGATCTTCTGCGGATTTTTTGATTTTGTCGGACATGGCGTTCCTCCCGTCTCGCGATCGTCCCTGATCTTAACGCCAGCGGCTTGACCAGGACGACCTGCACTTTTGATTGATGCTTTATGTATGCGCATACACTAACAAGATGTCAAGCAAACTTACATGTCAAAAAGGTAGATTTATCCTACGCAAGACCGCCGAGAGATTCAGCAATTGACAGGCTTTGCAACAAGATGTATCAAAATATGTATGCGCATACATAAAGCTTGAAAGTTTACAAGCTGACTAACAACAAGAACAAGCAACACCAACGCCTTATGGGAACCACACCAGAAGGCATCACGGGGACATCCCCACCATTCAGGAATGCGTCATTCGGGAGGAATCTTATGACCGGACTTTTTAAATCCATCGCCGCCGCTGCCGGCTTTGCCGCCATGGTTGCAACGCCTGTTCTGGCGTCTGCTGCTGACCTGCCAAGCAATGTTCGCCTTGTCATCGGGTCGAAATCGACCGGTGGCGACACCTATCAGAACAGTGCCATTGTTGCAGAAGCGCTTGCCAAGAAACTCGACATCAATGTGAAGGTTGATGCCGTTGGCGCGGGCGAGGCATTCAAGGCATTGCAGCGCGATTCGCGCGGCACCACGATCATGATTTTCCATGATCAGTCCTATCTTGCGAACCTGTATGGCGTTCGCGGCTATGACGATATCTTTGAAAACTACGTTGTCGGACCGACGGTCGCGATCAATCCGGGCAATGCGTATCTGGTTGCCAAGAATTCGCCGATGCAGTCGATGGAAGACGTGTTTGCAGCAGCTGCTGCCGGTCAGCGCGTTCGCGTTGCCATTCAGGCCGGTGGCGTTTCCGAGATCGGTTTCTCGGCGATGAAAAATGCGGCCAAGGTCATGCATCCGGGATCGGAAGCAAACATCGTTCCGGTCAATACCGGTTCGCAGGCAGATAAAAACCAGCTGATGTTTGATGGTCAGGCTGATGTGATCAACGGATCGGTTCAGGCCAACGAACAGTTCACCCAGCTTGCCAATGACGACCAGAAAGCCATGCGCTTTATCTGGCTGACCGCACGTGAAGAAACCATTGAACAGGCAAATCCGGAAGGCATGGGCGACACCACCCGTGACGAACTTCTGGCATTTACCACTCCGAATGTCAGCGTTACGTTTGACGGGTCGAAAGACTTTACCTTCGACAAGGAATTCTTCTTCCTGTTCAACAAGGACATGGATGCAGAACAGATTGCCACGATCGACAATGCGCTGAAGGAAATCTATGCCGAAGGCGAGATCCAGAAAACGCAGAAGGCATCCTTCTTCATTCCGAACTACAAGCCGCAGGCAGAAGCCGCAGCTTACCTTAAGGCGAAACGCGACCAGTACCGCCAGGTCATCGACGCGATTGCAACCAACTAACTTCCCGGTTGGCCCGGCATATCAATGCCGGGCCACTTTTGCCTGATCAGGTGGATGGATATTCTTCCACCCGCACGTCCCGCCATAACACCCCGACATGATTTCCATCCTGGTTGGAAATCAGTACCATGGGGAAAAACAGGCACATCCGGAGGCGTCCCATGTCGTTTGACTCCCCCTTTCATGTGACGATTGATTTCAACACGTCGCATATGATTTTCCCGACGATTATCGCCGTGATCCTGGGAATTCTTTTCGTTTCAATTCTGATCACACGCGGCAGCACCATTCTTGCCACGGTTAGCAATGGCAACTGGTGGCCTGCCGGCATCGACCACAAGCGTTTCTTTGGTACGATTGCCCTGACCGTGATCTATTTCATGGCCATGCCGGCAGTCGGGGACATTTTCCCCAATACCGGACTTGGATTTTACCTTTGCTCGATCCCGTATCTGTTCGCGCTTAGCACGCTTTACCTTCACGAGCGCAGCCGTCGAACATTGATGATCGCAGGCGCCAATGCGCTGATTGCGCCAAGCCTGGTCTGGTACATCCTGTCCGAACTTTTCAATATTTCGCTGCCATAGGGCGACCGGAACCCGGTTCTGGTCCCTGTTTGGCGCGGTATGATCCAAGAGATTTACCATGGAACTCCTATCCATTCTGACACCGATGTTCTTTGCGCTGGTTGCCGCAGGCACCGTGATCGGCATCATCTTCGGTGCAATTCCCGGCATGACGGCGACCATGGCGGTTGCTGTCTGTTTGCCGCTGACCTATTCGCTGGGTCTTGAAAACGGTCTGGCACTTTTGCTGGGGCTTTATGTCGGGGGTATTTCCGGCGGTCTGGTCCCGGCCATTCTTCTGAACATCCCGGGAACGCCGTCATCGATCACCACCACCCTTGACGGGTACCCGATGACCCAGAATGGCGAAGGCGAACGCGCACTCAAGATCGGGATCACATCGTCACTGGTTGGCGGCCTGATCAGTCTTGCCGCGCTTTATCTGTTTGCCCCGGCACTGGCCGACTTTGCGATCAAGTTTTCCTATATCGAGAAATTCCTGATCATCTTCTTTGCCCTGACCGTGATGGCGGCCCTTTCCAACAGCCTGCTGGTCGGCATTTTCAGTGGATTTCTGGGTATTTTCATCAGCCTGATCGGGGCCTATGACATTTCGCGCGGCGGCAATGGTGAATTGCGTCTGGTGCCGGAATTCCTTGAATATTACCTTGAAAGCGGCTTTTCGCTTTTGCCGGTTCTGATCGGTTTGTTCGGCCTTGCCACCATCCTGATCGAAGCCGAAGAAGGCATGAAAGAAGGAAAAGGTCTTTCGGGGGTAAAGATCGGCGGCAAGCCGTTCAAGATTTCCGTCTTCAAAGGCCAGATCGTCAACCTGATCCGGTCGTCATCGATCGGGACCTTTGTCGGCATTCTGCCCGGCGTTGGCGGCAGTGCGGCATCCATTCTTGCCTATAGCCAGGAAAAGAACTTTTCCAAGACACCGGAAAAATTCGGCAAAGGTGCACCTGCCGGGGTGATTGCATCGGAAAGTGCCAATAACGGTTTGACGGGCGGCGCACTGGTGCCGTTGCTGTCACTTGGCATTCCCGGGGATTCCACCACCGCCATTCTGATCGGTGCCTTTACCCTTCAGGGCATTCAGGTCGGCCCGCTGTTTATCGGCAACAATCCGGTGACGTGGGATGCGATGATCATCGCGATGCTGGCTGCCAATATCATCATGTTCCTGGTGATGGTCTTTGCCATTCGCCATCTGGCCAAGGTTGTGACGGTTCCGAAAAACATCCTGTTCCCGATCATTCTGATGATGTGTGTGGTCGGCGCCTACACCATCAATTACGGGGTGATGTTTGATGTCTGGACGCTTTTGATCTTTGGCCTGTTTGGTTATCTCGCCCACAAGATCCGGCTTGAAATTGCGCCCTTTATCATCGGGTTTATTCTGGGACCGTCGGCGGAAATCTATTTCGTCAAAAGCCTGGAATCCTTTGGCACGTTTTCGATCTTCTTTACCAAAAGCTGGATCGCGGTGTTGCTGTGGATCCTGATTGCGCTGTCGATTGCGTTTTCGATTTCTGTCGCGCGCAAGAAAAAGCGCATGACCGACTAAACCAGAATACGTGCCCATAGCCGGGTTGTCACGGCAGCCCGGCCGCCCAACGACACCATCGGGCAAGAAGCAACAGCTCCCTCCCTGTGCTGTAAAGTGGTTCTGAGCCAGACCGCGCTTCTTGCCCACCTTTTTGTGCTGATGTAATGTCCGAAGCAGAACAGATTGGCTGACGTCGGACCAAAACCAAAGCCCGACCATTCCCGGTTCGGGCATCAGATCAAGAGACCGTAACCCTTTGTCACTCGCGCCGAAAAATACTGACCAGACCACCATGGCCGAAATCAAAAGCGGCACCGTCACGATGGAAACCGTCGGACGGATAGCAGGTGTTTCGCAGGTCACGGTATCGCGCGCGCTGAATGACCCGAAAAAGGTTTCCGCCAAGACGCTTCAACGCATCCAGGATGCGATCGAGCTGACCGGATATGTGCCCAATATGGTCGCCGGTGCGCTGGCATCACGGCGCAGCAAACTGATTGCGGCCCTTGTGCCATCGATCACCAACGTCATCTATGCCGATCTGATGCAGAATTTCATCAATGTCATTCGCGGATCGGGCTATCACGTTCTGATGGCCGAAACCGGCTTTTCCCAGGATGAGGAACAGGCGGTTGTCTCCACGATGCTCAGCCGTCGCCCCGACGGCATCCTGTTGACCGGCATCCACCATTCGGCCGGCTGCAAACGCATGTTGCTGGGGGCCGGTATTCCGGTGATTGAAGTGTGGGATACGACGGAAAACCCGCTTGATGTCTGTATCGGCTTTTCACACATCAAGGCCGGCGAGGAAATGGCGCGCTATGCGGCGGGCAAAGGTTATCAGCAGGCACTGATCGTATCAGCCGGTGATGAACGCGCCCTGCGCCGCAAGGATTCCTTTGCCAGTCAGTTCAAACAAATGACCGGCAATGCGCCGATTGAAGTGCTTTATGAAGCAGGTGCGACCATCGAACGCGGCCGCAATGGCCTGAGCACCGGTCTGGAAAAAGGTTTTCGCAACGGCATCATCATGTGCAGTTCGGATCTTTTGGCCCATGGCATCCTGATCGAGGCGCAGGCACGCGGCCTGCGCGTACCGCAAGACATGGCCGTTCTCGGTTTTGGCAATCAAGACTTTTCGCCCTTTACCCTGCCGGCCCTGACCACGGTCGAAGTCAATCGCGCCAATCTTGGCCGACGCGCCGCCGAGGCGCTGGTGGCACGGATCGAAAACGAACCGCTGCCGACCAAATCAATCGATGTCGGATTTGAAATCATCGAACGCGCATCAACCTGATCGCAACCTGATCGCAACCTGATCGCGACCGGATCAGGCAAGTTTGCGGATCAGGCAAACCGGCGAAACAGCCCGCGCCGTTCGCGACAAATCAGGGTGAGCCCCGCCTGCCGTGCAAGGTTCACCGCCGTCAGGGTCGGCCCCGACAGGGTCACAAGCCCACCCACCCCGCATTGCACGGTTTTGGTGACGATTTCATAGGAACAGCGACTGGTCATCAGCACAAAGCCACCGGCAGTATCAATGCCCTGACGGGCAACCGCACCGAGCACCTTATCAAGGGCGTTATGACGTCCGATATCTTCGCGGACCAGCTTGATGTTACCGCTAACATCGACAAAGGCGCTGGCATGCAAAAGCCCGCCGCCTTCGCGGTTGCGGGTCTGATGATCGGGTAAAGCGTCGATGGCTTGCAAGACGACATCCTGTGCCATATTGCCCGGCGTGACCTTGCCGATCTTGTCCATCGCGACGGCTTCGAGCGATTGCACCCCACACAGACCACATCCCGACCGGCCTTCAAGGGTGCGTTGACGTTCATCAAGACGGTCAAACACATCTTCATGCAGGTCGGCTTCGATCACATAGCCCTGAAGGGTTTTGCGCACTTCGCGCAGCGTGATCTGGGAAATGTCATCAACGATGCCTTCGGACAGGGCAAAGCCGATCATGAAATCTTCGAGATCATGGGGCGACACCATCATCACCGCATGGGATTTGCCATTGAAAGTCAATGCAGCCGGAACTTCCGGCTGCAACATCATCGGGGCATCGTCATTGGCATCATCACGCGAAATGGCACGGGCAAGATCAACATCGCGCCCGTCAAGGATGCGGTTCTCGGAAGGCTTGGGGGTCATGCAGGTTCCTTGACCTTGCGGATCATCGGGGCAGCTTCAAGCACAAGCGGGTCAATCCCGTCATACCCGTCCGCAATCAGGACAAACAATTGTTTGCGCATACGCGGTTCCCAGAAATCGCTGATATGACCGGCAACACCGGCCACCCCTTCTTCGTGGGGTTTGGATTTGAAAAATGTCGCGATCTGATTGGCCATATAGACAAGCTTGTCAGGTGCCATTGTTCATTACTCTTTGGCTATGGTCTTTTTTACGGATACAGGATTTGCCAGATACTGTGCGCAAGGGAGTATAGCACAATATCTGGCAGGGCATCCTATTCGGCGGCATCGACACGCGGTTTGATCCGGCGCGACTGTTCGGCCTGACGATCATATTCCACCTGCCATTCGGATGGTCCGTTTGATGCGGAAACCTGAACGGCGGTGACTTTGTATTCCGGACAGTTGGTTGCCCAGTCGGTAAAGTCGGTGGTGATCACGTTGGCCTGTGTCCCGGGATGGTGGAATGTGGTGTAAACCACGCCCGGTGCCACACGATCGGTAATGGTGGCGCGAAGGGATGTTTCGCCCGATCGCGATGCAAGGCGGATCCAGTCGCCTTCGCGAATGCCGCGCTGTTCGGCATCATGGGGATGGATTTCCAGAAGGTCTTCCTTGTGCCAGGCGGTATTTTCGGTACGCCGGGTCTGTGCGCCCACATTGTACTGGCTCAGGATACGGCCGGTCGTCAGAAGCAGCGGGAAGCGCGGCCCGGTGCGTTCATCGGTAGCGACATATTCGGTCACCACGAACTTGCCCTTGCCGCGTACGAAACCATCCATATGCATGACCGGTGTCCCCAGCGGGGCCTTGTCATTGCATGGCCATTGCACCGAACCTTCGCGTTCCAGAAGGTCGTAGGTCACATTGGCAAAGCTTGGCGTGGTTGCCGCAATTTCGGCCATGACCTGTGACGGATGGGTGTAATTCCAGTTCTGGCCCATCGCACGGGCAAGGTTCTGGGTCACTTCCCAATCGGCAAAGCCGTTCTTTGGCGTCATCACCTTGCGCACGCGGTTGATGCGGCGTTCGGCGTTGGTGAATGTGCCGTCCTTTTCAAGGAAGGTCGAACCGGGCAGGAACACATGGGCATAGTTCGCGGTTTCGTTCAGGAACAGGTCGTGGACGACAACACATTCCATCGCCGCAAGACCGGCTGCCACATGTTTGGTATCGGGATCGGATTGCAGGATATCCTCGCCCTGAATATAGATGCCCTTGAACGTGCCTTCGACAGCGGCATCAAGCATGTTAGGGATCCGAAGCCCCGGTTCGTCATCAAGTTTAACCCCCCAGATATCTTCAAAGATATCGCGGGTGGCACTGTCCTGAATATGGCGATAGCCCGGCAATTCGTGCGGGAACGATCCCATGTCACAGGAACCCTGCACGTTGTTTTGACCACGCAGCGGGTTCACGCCAACGCCCGGACGGCCGATATTGCCGGTCGCCATGGCAAGGTTGGCAATTGCCATCACGGTGGTTGACCCCTGACTGTGTTCGGTCACGCCAAGCCCGTAATAGATCGCACCATTGCCCCCCGTGGCAAAGGCCCGTGCGGCTTCGCGCATGGTCTGGGCATCAACACCGGTGACACCCGCAATGGCTTCGGGGCTGTGGCGCGGATCGGAAACAAATGTTGCCCAATCCTGGAATTCATCCCAGTCACAGCGTTCACGCACAAACGTTTCGTCAAACAGGCCTTCGGTCACAATCACATGGGCAAGTGACGTCAGAACCGCGACATTGGTGCCCGGACGCAGCGCCAGATGCGCGACAGCTTCGATATGCGGGGAACGGACCAGGTCAATCCGGCGCGGATCAATCACGATCAGTTTAGCCCCCTGACGCAGACGTTTTTTCAAACGCGAGGCAAAAACAGGATGCCCGTCGGTCGGATTGGCCCCGATCAGGATGACCACATCGGTATGTTCGACAGAATCAAAATCCTGCGTCCCGGCCGATGTCCCAAAGGTGGTTTTAAGGCCATACCCGGTTGGCGAATGACAGACACGCGCACAGGTATCGACATTGTTATTACCGAACCCGGCACGGATCAGTTTCTGAACGAGGAAAGTTTCCTCGTTCGTGCACCGCGATGACGTGATCCCGCCCAACGCACCCTTGCCGTATTTGGCCTGGATGCCCTTGAACTTGTCAGCAGTAAAGCGAAGGGCTTCTTCCCAACTGACTTCCTGCCAGGGATCATTGACATTTTCGCGGATCATCGGGTTGAGGATGCGGTCCTTGTGATTGGCATAGCCATAGGCAAAGCGCCCCTTCACACAGGAATGCCCCCGGTTGGCCCGGCCATCCTTATAGGGGACCATACGCACCAGTTCCTCGCCGCGCATTTCGGCCTTGAACGAACAGCCAACCCCGCAATAGGCACAGGTGGTAACGACCGAATGTTCGGGCTGACCGATTTCAATGACCGATTTTTCCTGAAGCGTTGCGGTCGGGCAGGCCTGAACACAGGCACCACAGGATACGCATTCGGAATCAAGGAAATCTTCGTGCATGCCCGGTGACACACGGGATTCAAAACCGCGACCTTCGATGGTCAGGGCAAAGGTGCCCTGCACTTCTTCGCAGGCCCGCACACAGCGCGAACAGACAATGCATTTCGACGGGTCATAGGTGAAATACGGGTTGGTTTCATCCTTTGCCATATAGCGCGGATTTTCTTCGCCATTCTGGCGGACCTCGACATGGTTGCCGCCGTCATAGCCATAACGCACATCGCGCAGGCCAACCGCACCCGCCATGTCCTGAAGTTCGCAATCACCATTGGCCGCACAGGTCAGGCAATCAAGCGGATGATCTGAGATATAAAGTTCCATCACCCCTTTGCGGATTTTTTTAAGCCGCTCGGTCTGGGTGTGGACCACCATGCCGTCTGCCGCCGGCGTGGTGCAGGATGCCGGGGTTCCGTTGCGGCCTTCGACTTCGACCAGACACAAACGGCAGGAACCGAATGCATCGACCATGTCGGTCGCACAGAGTTTGGGCACCTGAATGCCTGCTTCCATCGAGGCCCGCATAACCGATGTGCCTTCGGGCACGGTCACGTTCTTGCCATCGATGGTCAGCGTGACGGTTTTTTCGGATTTGGCGGCAGGAGTTCCGTAGTCGACTTCTTTGATCAAGGACATCGTATTACTCCGCAGCTATATCAAGCGCACGCGGCTTGAAATCATCAGGGAAATGGGTAATCGCGCTCATCACCGGATAGGGCGTAAATCCGCCGAGCGCGCACAACGATCCGAACTTCATGGTTTCACAAAGATCGCGCAGAAGATCGATCTGCAACTCCGGATCTTCACCACGTTCAAGTTTGTCGACCACTTCGGTGCCACGGATCGATCCGATCCGGCACGGTGTGCATTTACCGCATGATTCAATGGCACAGAATTCCATGGCGAAACGGGCCTGTTTCATCATGTCGACCGTGTCGTCAAAAACGACCACACCGGCATGACCGATCAGACCATCACGCTTGGCGAATTCTTCGTAATCAAAGGGCGTGTCAAACAGTTCGCGGGGGAAATAGGCCCCCAAAGGACCGCCAACCTGAACCGCCTTGACCGGGCGACCCGATGCAGTGCCACCGCCGATCTGTTCGACGATTTCACCCAGCGTCATGCCAAAGCCGATTTCATAAAGCCCGCCATGTTTGACATTGCCGGCAATCTGGATCGGGATGGTGCCACGTGACCGGCCCATG
Source organism: Thalassospira sp. GO-4 (assembly GCF_023588965.1). Lineage (NCBI taxonomy): Bacteria > Pseudomonadati > Pseudomonadota > Alphaproteobacteria > Rhodospirillales > Thalassospiraceae > Thalassospira > Thalassospira sp. GO-4. The sequence continues at coordinate 4,488,506 of NZ_CP097807.1, read as the reverse complement.
CCGAAATCACGGTAATATTCCGGTCCCTTTTCAAGAATGACCGGCACCGAGCACAGCGAAATCACGTTATTGACAACCGTCGGACGGCCAAGGAAACCTTTCAGGGCGGGAAGCGGCGGCTTGGCGCGGACAACGCCACGCTTGCCTTCCATGCTGTTAAGAAGCGAGGTTTCCTCGCCACAGACATAGGCCCCTGCCCCCATACGGACTTCCATATCAAAGGTCTTGCCCGATCCCAGGATATTGGTGCCCAACACTCCGGCAGAACGGGCAACTTTTATGGCCTCGGTCATGATGCGGATGGCATCGGGATATTCCGAACGGGTATAGACATATCCCTTGGTCGCCCCGGTCGCGAGACCGGCAATGATCATGCCTTCGATCAGAACAAAGGGTTCACCTTCCATGATCATGCGATCGGCAAAGGTGCCGCTGTCGCCTTCGTCGGCGTTACAGACGATATATTTCTGATCGCCATCGGCTTCGCGCACCGTGTTCCATTTGATCCCGGTCGGGAAACCGGCCCCGCCGCGTCCGCGAAGGCCACTGTCAGTGACGGCCTTGACGATGTCGGCTGCCGACATTTTCAACGCGTTCTCAAGACCGGACAGACCGTCATGGGCACGGTAATCATCAAGCGACAGCGGATCAATGATGCCGCAACGCTGGAAGGTCAGACGCGACTGGCTTTTCAGGAACGGAATATCGCTGGTCCGGCCAAGATAAAGCTTGTGATCGCCGCCGGTCAGAAAATCTGCATCAAACAGGGTATCGATGTCATCGGTGCTGACCGGGCCATAGGCAACGCGACCGCGCGGTGTTTCCACCTCGACCATCGGTTCAAGCCAATACATGCCAAACGATCCGTTGCGCACGATTTTGATGTCGGCTCCGGACTTTGCGGCCTTGGTGGCAATCGCGGTTGCGACATCATCGGCCCCAAGGGCCACCGCACCGGAATCAAGCGGGACATAAACCTTGATCGTCATGCGCCCACCTCATTAAGAATGCGGTTCATACGATCACTGGTCACGCGCCCGACCACCTTGCCATCGACCATGGCGGCTGGTGCACAGGCACACAGGCCAAGACAGAAAACAGGTTCCAGCGTGATCTTGCGATCCGCCGTGGTTTGTGACCAATCCACCCGAAGATGACGGCGCACCTGATCGGCGAGCGCATCGGCCCCCATTGCCTGGCAGGCCTCGGCACGGCAAATCTTGATGATATGTTTGCCGGCCTTTTCTTCGCGGAAGTCGTGATAGAAACTTGCAACCCCGTGGACTTCGGCCCGGCTGAGGTTCAGTTTCTTGGCGATTGTTTGAAGTGCGCCTTCGGGGATATGGCCGAACTCTTCCTGCACTTCGTGCAAAATGGGAAGGAGCGGGCCTTCCATCGTGATCATCTGATCACAAATGGCCTCGACGCGGACATTCTGGTCCTCGGTCGTTTCCGACATGCAAGCCTCTCTCTCAAGCATGTTACAGTTATATTTATTGTTTTTAATAGTGTCGGGCATCTGTGGTGCCCGTTCAATAAAGCCATCCCGTTACGCGATAGCGAAAACCTATCAAGGCGCAATCAGGCGGTTTCGAGTTCCGAAATCAGCTTTGCCTCTTTTAGCAGGGCAGAGACCACCGGTGTTGCCGGTTCGCGTTTTGCGGTGATCAGTCCGACGGTATGGCTGGCGTCGGGATCGGTGATCGGGATGGATTTGACGCGATCGCGCATCCCGAAACTGTCGACCATTTTTTCGGGCATGATGCTGGCCCAGTTGCCAGTCTGAACATGGGTAAACAATGCGATCATGGAATCACTTTCCAGTGTCGCACTGACCTTGGCCCCGGCGGCATTAAGGTGCTGGTCGATGATCCGACGGTTCTGCATGTCAGGCGTCAGCAGACACAGGGGCAACTGGGCTGCTTCGTGCCAGGTGATGTTTTTGCGATCCCCGAGATCATCAAGATTTGATGTCACCAGTTGATAGCGTTCGCGATAAAGCGGGATCGACGTCACACGACCAAGCGGTTCGTTATCAAGATAGGTAATGCCCGCATCGATCTGAAGATTGTCAAGCAAGGCCTGAATTTCGGTCGAGGTGCGCGACAGGATGGCGAAACTGACATCGGGATGTTTTTCGCGAAATGGCGTGGTCAGTTCATGAACCATGGCAAGTGCCGTCGGGATCACGGCAATTTGCACCTGCCCGGTCAGACCGGACCGCATGGCGCGCATTTCATCACGCATTGAACGGGTGCTGCCGACAATATGGCGCGCCCATTCCAGAACACGTTCGCCTTCGGGTGTCAGGCCCTGATAGCGTGAACCGCGTTTGACCAGGACCACACCAAGATGGTCTTCAAGTTGACGGAGCGCGCTGGACAAAGTCGGCTGGGTCACGCCGCATTCTTCGGCGGCATGTCCAAAATGCTGCTCACGGGCGAGCACCATAAACATTTCGAGTTTGTCGATCATATCACTTCCGGCAACCGGTTTCGCGGCATGCTTTTATCGGGCGTTGAAGTCGGCCAATTGTCGGACCGAAGCGAGATTGGAAAACATGCGTCGTGACGCTTGTGTGTTCTGGTTGCAGGATAACCGATTACCCCGACGGGCAAAAAGGTTATTCCTGCAACAGAACGCAAGTCCGGGCTGGATGAACGGAACCCGGACCCAAGACATGACTGTGCCAATCATGCCCCCAAAATGACTGACAAATTGGTGCGTCAGTCAAACGGGCGTCGATCACAGGGTGCGGCAATCGACGCCCAAGGCCGTTACGCTTTGGAAGTTGCTTCCTGTCCGGTGGTTGCACCACCGTCCTGCGTTTCCATGTAGTGCTTGTCGTCAATCGGACGGACCAGCTTGTTGGCAACAAGCGCAATCGCCAGAAGTGCCGCCATCGCATACATGGTGGTGTTATAGAGGCTCGACGTCGGATCAACCGTACCGGCCGGTGCGATTTCCATCAGACGACCGATGGTCACGGTTTTGGCCGCAACCAGCTGATCAAGCTGTTCGATACCGGCACCGAATTTGGCCTGGAATGCCGCAGGATCGACCTTGCTTGCCAGATCCTTGATCGAATTGGTGACCGAGGTCTGACGCAGCTGGGTGATTGCGAGCGGGCCAAGAACGCCAGCCGTGCTCCATGCGGTCAGAAGACGACCATGGATACCGCCGACATATTTGGTGCCGAACACGTCCGCCAGATAGGCCGGAATGGTTGCAAAACCACCGCCATACATCGTGAAGATGATCATGGTTGCGGCATAGAACATCACAAGCCAGGTGACAGCCGGGTTGATGCTGACCTGTTCTGCGGCAAACGGGATCGACAGATAAAGTGCGATACCCAGAATGAAGAAGCAGTAATAGGTGTTCTTGCGACCGATATAGTCCGACATGGACGCCCAGAAGAAGCGGCCACACATGTTAAAGACCGAAATCATAAACACATAGGTCGCCGCAAAGGCCGAGTTGACCACCAGCGGCAAGGTCGTGCCGAAGATTTCCGACATCATGGTTTTGGCAACGCCAATCACCCCGATGCCCGCCGTCACGTTGAAGCACAGAACAATCCACAGCAGATAGAATTGCGGGGTTTTCAGTGCCTGATCGATATGGACGTTTTTCTGCGTGATCATGCGCTTGGATGCGGTGTCTGCGGTCGGCGGGGTCCAGCCTTTGGGCAGCCAGCCATCACGCGGCACACGATACGAGAAGGATGCGATGATCATGACAATGAAATAGGCAATCCCGAGCGTGAAGAAGGTGCTGGCAGCACCGGTATTACCCGTGCCGGCAACATAGACGCCTTCTTCGATCGGAACCGGTGCGGCAGCAACCTGTGCGGCACCTGCCACAACGACTTCGACCATCTGGCCACCGACTTCGGCCATACGCTTGCCACCTTCGGTAACAAGGTTAACCGCACTTTCCGGGCCAAGATATTCAGGAACCTTGTAGAAAGCCGAAAGCAGGCCTTCCTTGATCGGGGTTGCGATCATCGCACCACCGCCAAAGCCCATGATGGCCATGCCCGTTGCCATCCCGCGCCGGTCCGGGAACCAGCGGATCAGGGTCGAAACCGGCGACACATAGCCAAGGCCAAGCCCGGCCCCGCCAATCACGCCATAGCCAAGATAGACAAGCCACAATTGATGGCTGGCAATACCAAGACCGCCAATAATGAAACCACCGCCCCAGCAGAAAGCTGCGACAACGCCGACCATACGCGGGCCGACTTCTTCAAGCCACTTGCCGCCAAATGCAGCAGCAAGACCCAGGCTTACGATCGCAACAGAGAAAATCCAGACAACGGATTGCAGGCCCCAGTCACCGGAACTTGCTGCAACCACGCCGAATTCCTTGATCAGTGGCGGGTTAAAAATGCTCCATGCATACACAGAGCCAATACATAGATGAATTGCAATAGACGCTGGCGGCACCTTCCAGCGGTTAAAATCGTCGCTGGCGACGATATGTTCTTTTTTAAGCTTATCAAACATGTCGTTGTTACCTCCCGGCATTTTGATCTTCTTGCCTTGCCCACCCCCGGTTGAAGGCATTGTGCAGGGCAACCACGGTAGAACCCCGAACCCTCTTTATCGCAATCGCTGTGCCATCCGAAAAAATGCCATGATTTCCGCCACTTCGCCCTTAAATTGCCCCATATTGCACCGCACGCGCATGGACAAAATGTCCAACTTTTTCCACCCGCCAAGGTGGTATCAAGACAAAATGTCCACTCGCAAATGCAACATTTCACAGCGCATCATTGCCCGGGTAGCAGGAATTTCGGTGATAAGGACCTTGCTTTTTCACGCCGATCTGGTAGCCATTAAGGGTCAAAAACAGGTTAGGTCGGTGCGGTTGGCCCGGCCCCCGCAGATGCGGGTCCTTCCGTTGCACTGTAACGGCCCATGACTTTCAGGATGTGTGCAATGTGCGCACGCCAACAGAAAGGAATGGCCATGCAACAGCAAATCTCTGTCATTACGCTTGGAATCAACGATCTTGACCGGTCGCGGCGCTTTTATCAGCGCGGCTTTGGCTGGGTCCCGGTGTTTGAAAATGCCGATATCAGTTTTTACCAGATGAACGGGCTCGTTCTGGGAACATGGTTAAAGGACGCGTTGCTTGATGATATGCAACGCCCCGAAGGCGATGGTCCACCGGCCTTTTCACTTGCCCATAATGTCGCAGATGGCCATCAGGTCGGGGAACTGATGGACCGGCTGATCGCGGCGGGTGGCAAAATGTTGCGCCCGGCCGATGCACCACCCTATGGCGGGTTGCGGGGCTATGTTGCCGACCCGGACGGACATGCATGGGAAATCGCATGGAACCCGGCCTGGGCCATTGATGCCAACGGACATGTCCGTTTTGGTGTTTGAGGGTGTCTGTTAGGCCCGCAAACCGGTGGCCGGGTCTTCGCCCTAGCCTGCTTCGGGCAGCCAGATGGTAAAGGTTGTGCCCTTTTGCGATGTGCTTTGAACATCAAGTCGGCCGCCCTGGCGATCAATCAGGGTCTTGGTGATCGATAGGCCAAGACCCGTTCCCTGCTGTCGCTTGGTTGTATAGAACGGATCGAAAATCCGGTTCAGGACATTTTCGCTCATGCCAATGCCAGTATCGCGCACGGTGATGCTTATCCCCGGACGGCCATCGTGATCGGCGTCTTCGTCAATCAGGGTCAATGTGCCGCGGTCCGGCATTGCGTGCAGGGCATTGACCATCAGATTGACCAGCACCTGTTGCAATTCGGTGCGGTTCATCAGAACCAGTCGGGTTGACTGATGTTCGCGCACGACCTCGATATCGGCCCGGCTGAGCAGATGGGCAACCAGCGGCATGCAGTCATCAATCACCTGTGCGACACTGTGGCGTTCGACAAAGCCTGCATATTCTTCGGGTTTGGCAAATTGCAGAAGCTTGGTCACGATCAGATTGATCCGGTTGACCTGTTCATCAATCAGGCGAAATTCCGTATTGGCGATCTTTGCATGATCGCCAAGCAGATCACGCACCACATCCAGATTGCCCTGAAGAACGGCGACCGGATTGTTGATTTCATGGGCCACACCGGCGGTAATTTCGCCGATCGCGGCCAGCTTTTCGGACATGATCAGCTGTTTGGTCGTGGTTTCAAGCGCCCGATTGGCATCGCGCAATTCGCGGGTGCGGGCATCGACACGGGCATTGAGCTGATCATTCCAGGCACGAAGACGTTTGTCGCGTTCCTGGACCTGATCAAGCAGATCATCAAGATGATCGGCAACCAGGGTGATTTCGTCCTGTACCTGATCAAGGTTGGTTCGCGCCGACAGATCACCGCTTTCCACCCGGCCAATGGTGTTGGCCATGCGTTCAAGCGGTTTGAAGATGCCGCGCGCCCAGCGCAGAAAGATCGGCACCGACATCGCCGCCACAAACAAAAATGCCCCGATCAGGATCAAAAGGCTTTCATATTTGGTCTGGGCAAAGGGGGCCTCAAGGAAACCGACATACAGCATCCCGACCCGTTTGCCGAAGCTGTCCTTGATCGGTTCATAGGCCGAAATATACCAGTCATTGACCACAAAGGCGCGATCAAGCCAGACCCGGCCGTCTTCAAGAACAGTTTTGCGCACGACACTTGAAACACGGGTGCCCAGCGCACGACGGTCGGCAAACAGCCGGACATTGGTGCTGATGCGCACATCATCAAGAAACAGGGTTGCAGTCCCCTGACTGCCTTCGGGCAGGCTGCTTTGACGATAGACAAGATCATTGATCGTATCGATGAAGCCCAAATTCTGGTTCAGCAATATCCCACCGACCAAGGCCGCCCGTTTGCCCGATGGCAATTCAACCGGACTTGCCGAATGGACCACCATGCCGCGGGTTTCGGCATTGCGCGTGGTCGGAACCGCATTGGGCGTATCAATCAGATCAACGCGCGCCCGTGCCGCAAGGTCAGGCGAAAACCCCATCAGGTCGGTATTGCTGAAAATATCGATGCTGGTTGATGACCGCCCGGCAAAGGCGCTGGCGATGACCGGCCAGTCACCGGTCGTTTGTCCCGATGTTCCGCCATCAGCAAGATAAAGAAAATCAAGACCAAGCGCCTGTTTGCGTTGCGCCAGAAGCGATGCCAGCGCATCGGGATCATCCGCAGTCAGAACATTGCGAAAGGCGACAGATTGTCCAAGGGCAGCGATCTGTTCGCCGGTATTATCAAGAATGTGGGTGAAATATTGATGGGCAATCGTCAAATCGCCACTGACTTTCGAGGTCAGCAGCGCATCAAACTTGGAATTCCAGCGCACCATCATCACGCCAAGCAACAATGGCAAAATGACAAGTGTTGGCAAAAGCGCAATCGCCAAAAGCTTGAAGCGCACAGAGCGTGTGCGTTTTGGCCGATCAACAGATGATCCGGAAAACAGTATCATTCCTGTTCCCAGCTGGCGCATTTGCGGTCGATCGTCTTGCGCGAAACGCCAAGACGCCGGGCCGCTTCATTCCGGTTGCCACCGGTCTTGTGCAACATCGCCAGAATGTGGCGGCGTTCCATTTCATCAAGGGTTTCGTCACTGTCGACCGCTGTATCCTGATCGCCATGGTCCCCGTGATCGGCGCTTTCGTCGCGGAATTCGTTGGGGAACCGGCCAAGGATCAATGTGCGTTCAATCAGGTTGCGCAATTCACGCACATTACCCGGCCAGTCATAGCGCGTCAGTCCGGCGCGCACGGCACTGTCCATCGCGACCTGGCGCACGCCAAGCTGTTTGGACAATTTGGCCATGAACAATTCAGCCAGTTCCAGCACATCATCCCCGCGTTCACGCAAGGGCGGCATTTCGATATGCATGACATTGATGCGGTAAAACAGATCGGCACGGAAACGCCCGGCTTCGACTTCGGCCTCAAGATCGGCATTGGTCGCAAAGATAAAGCGCAGATCGACCGGCGCTTCGCGTTCGGACCCGACCGGACGGATACGCCGACTTTCGATTGCACGCAAAAGCTTGCTTTGGGTGGCCAGTGACAATTCGCCGACTTCATCAAGAAACAAGGTGCCGCCCTGGGCATGCATGAAAAGACCGTCGCGTGCGGTCTGTGCACCGGTAAAGGCACCTTTGACATGACCAAACAGCTCCGCCTCGATCATTTCGGACGGAATGGCGGCACAGTTGATCGGCACAAACGGCTTTTGCGCGCGATCCGACAGGGCATGCAGCGAACGGGCGGTGACTTCCTTGCCCGTACCACTTTGTCCCGAAATCAGGATCGATGTCGGAAGCGGTGCCACACGGGCAATGGTTTCGCGGATTTCCTGAATTTGCGGGGAATAGCCGATCAGTTTGTCACGCAGCAACACGTGATCGGATGTTGCGCGCAATTCATGGCGCAACACGTGGTTTTCACGCCGCAGGCGCATCCGGTCCAAGCAACGGGCGACCGCGTTCAAAATCTGGTTGGACCGGAAAGGTTTGAGAACAAAATCAACCGCCCCGGCGCGCAGGGCCTTGATCGCGGTATCAAGATCAGCATAGGCCGTCATCAGGATGGCGTCGGAAAAGAAGCCGATTTCGCGTTGTTCGGTCAGCCATTCGACACCGCTTTTGCCCGGCATGATGTTATCAAGGATCACGACATCAAAATGGTGCTGATCCAGCAAGGCAGTTGCCTGTTCGCAATCGGCGGCTTCTTCGACCCGTTTGGCGCGCGGGCCCAATGTGCGGACCAGAAAGTTGCGCATGCCCGGTTCGTCATCGACGATCAGAATTGATGCCTTTTCAAGCCACGGACCGAATTCCGGTCCCGGCGCGTTAAAAGCCGTGTCATTGCCAACAGTTGGCGCCGTCCCGTCCGATGCGCCCATAACGGTCGATCTCATGACGTCCTCCGCAGAAACTTATTATTGTTTTTATTATAGGTCTTACTCAGTCGAGTACAGTTCGCAAAAGCTTAGTGCAGCTATACATGAAATGCAAAACGTCGCCCCCTGCCCCCGAACCCCGCCGGTTCGCAAGGCTTTGCGGTATTTGCAAATGTTCCCAGAAATCACAAAAGGCGGCCTTAAAGCCGCCTTTTGCATCACTACCTGGTTGAATTACCCGGGTTAACTAGTTCGGAATAACCGCCGTGGCTTCGATTTCAAGCAGGGCTTCGTCTTCGACAAGGGCACTGACCACGACCATGGTCATGGCCGGGAAATTCTTGCCAAGAACATCGCGATACGCACGACCAACTTCGCGCTGTTTGGCGAGATATTCCTGTTTGTCGGTGACATACCAGGTCAGGCGGGTCAGATGTTCGGGCTTGCCACCCGCCGCATCAAGAACAGCGGCAATGTTTTTAAGCGCCTGTTCCATCTGTCCGACAAAGTCCTTGGCAACGAAGACCTGATCTTCGTTCCAGCCAATTTGTCCGCCGATATACAGGGTGGCACCTTGTGCAAGGACACCGTTTGCATATCCCTTGGGCTCTTTCCATCCGTCTGGCTGAACGATTTTATGCATTGTTTTCTACCACTTGATTGATTTCTTTTTCGATTTTGGCACGCAAATCATCTGGCCATGCCACTGACTTTCCGGCCCCTTTTTTGGTGAAGACCAGTGTTACCGTTGTTTTCAGGCGTTGCTCGTCACCTGCGAAAGCTGCGATTTCCAGCTCAAGACTTGATCGTCCGATCCGGATCGGTTCCAGACGAAATTCCAGCTGATCACCCAACATGCTTGGCGCGGTAAAGGCGATGGTCAGCCCCGCGGTCGGAACGGCGGCCTGCATCGGGCCATGCATGGTCGGAAACCCGCATCCGATGACCACATCAAACCATTCTTCGACCGTCGCGTTGACCATTTCGAAATAGCGCGGATAAAAGACAATCCCCGCCGGATCGCAATGTTGAAACAGGACTTTCTGCCGATAGGTGAAAACAGCCATATCAGACCCCCAGATACCGGTCGGCCAGATCGTCGGTCAGTTCGTTCACCGCACCGGTCCAGGCGGTAACGCCCTTTTCAACGACAACATAGCGATCAGCCACACCTGAAAGTTCCTTAAGCGATTTATCGACCACAAGGATTGTCAGACCCGATTGTTTGAGCTGATTGATCGCCGCCCAGATTTCCTGACGCACTACGGGGGCCAGCCCCTCGGTTGCTTCATCCAGGATCAGCAAACGCGGATTGGTCATCAATGCGCGCCCGATGGCCAGCATCTGCTGTTCACCGCCTGAAAGGGTCATGGCCTTTTGATCGCGCCGTTCGGCAAGGCGCGGGAACAGTTCGGCGACCTTGTCAAAATCCCATTCCCCGGAACGGGCAGCGGCAATCAGGTTTTCAGTCACACTGAGGCGGGCAAAGCACCGGCGCCCTTCGGGCACCAGACCAAGGCCCAGACGGGCGGCCTTGTGCGATGGCATTTTCGCAAGATCATGACCGGCAAAACGGATCGAACCATCACGATGTTCCATCATGCGACAGATGGTTTTGATCGTGGTGGTCTTGCCCATGCCGTTACGGCCCATAAGGGCAACGGCCTCACCCTCATTGAGCGTCAAATCAATGCCAAAAAGCGCCTGCGATGCGCCGTAAAAGGCGGTCACGCCACTAAGTTCGAGAAGTGCAGTCATATCAGGCTTCCTCCCCGAGATAGGCACGTTTGACATCTTCGTTGCCGCGGATTTCATCGACCGTGCCGGTCGCAATAATCCGGCCATAGACCAGAACTGAAATCCGGTCGGCGAGCGCAAAGACCGCATCCATGTCATGTTCGACCAGAAGGATCGGGGCCTGCGCCCGCAAACCATCAAGGAACCCGGTCAGACGTTTGGAACCTTCTGGTCCCATACCGGCCATCGGTTCATCAAGAAGGAACGCCTTGGGTTCAAGGGCAAGGGCCACGGCCATTTCAAGCTGACGGCGTTCGCCATGCGAAATATCGGCCGCACGCATCTGTGCACGATCGGCCAAGCCGACCCGTTCAAGCTGTGCCATGGCCGGTTCGACAAGTGATTTGTCACCGAGAACCGGGCGGAAAAAGCGAAATACCTTTCCACTGACCGACTGGCGCGCCAGCATCACATTTTGCAGAACCGAGAATTCCGGCATCAGGGATGAAACCTGAAACGTTCGGGCAAGGCCCATGCGCGAGCGGGCAACCGCATCAAATTCGTTGATCAGCTGACCATCGAAATGAATGTCGCCGCTGTCAGATTGGATTTCGCCCGCGATTTGTTTGATCAGGGTCGATTTACCCGCCCCGTTTGGACCGATCAGGGCATGAATTTCACCGGGACGCAGATCAAGGGTCACATCATCACTGGCAAGTAACGATCCGAACTGTTTGGTGATGTTTGAAAGCGAAAGAATGGCATCAGGCATGTTTACGCTCCCCGGCCAGAACACCGACCAAACCACCGCGGGCAAACAGCACCACAATCAGCAACAACACACCAAGCGGCAGTTGCCAGAATTCCCACACACCGCCAAGCAGATGTTCGAGAATGATATAAAGTGCCGCACCGGCCAGCGGACCGAACAAACGTCCAACCCCGCCCAGAATGACAAAGATCATGATTTCGCCCGACATATGCCAGGACAGCATGGTCGGACTGACAAAGCGGTTAAGATCGGCATACAGCGCCCCGGCAAGGGCGGTAATCATTGCCGAAATCACAAAGGCAACCAGACGGATACGGAACGGCGCAATGCCCACCGCCGTCATGCGTTGCGCATTCTGGCGTGCGCCCTGAAGGGCAAGACCAAAGCGTGACCGGATCAGGACAGCTGAAAACAGCATGACAATCCCCAGCATCACCGCGCAAAGGGCAAAGAAGCTGATCGGATCCAGGGTATTGAGCCCCGGGAAGCCATTGCGCACATAGATCGACAATCCGTCTTCGCCGCCATAAGCCGGCCAGGAAATGGCGAAGTAATAGATCATCTGGGCAAAGGCCAGGGTGATCATGATGAAATAGACGCCACTGGTCCGAAGCGTGATCGCCCCGATCGCCAGCGCAACAAGTGCCGATACCACAAGGGCCACGATCCAGATCACGATCATCTGGGTGGTGCCTTCGATCAGGAACGGGCTTTCCATGATCGGTTCATAATTGAGCGCATGGCTGGCAAGAATGCCCGCGGCATAGCCGCCAATGCCAAAGAACGCCGCATGACCGAATGACACAAGGCCGCCAAAACCAAGAACAAGGTTAAGTCCGACCCCGGCCATGGCAAAGATCGCCACCTTGGTTGCAAGGGTAATGATAAAGGGTTCATCCATCCCCATCGCAATCAGCGGCACAGCCACAAGTGCAATGGCCAGAATGGAATTGATAAGTGTTTCGCGGTTCATGGTCATATCAGGCTTCCGTCCCGAACAAACCGCTTGGACGCAGGAACAGAACCAGCGCCATCACGATATAAATCAACATGGATGCAAGTGCCGACCCGATTGCCGTCGCACTTGACGGATCAAGGAAGGTGGCAAAGGCATGCGGCAACAGGAAACGCCCCATCGTGTCGGTAAACCCGACCAGAAGCGATCCAACCAGCGCGCCCTTGATCGAGCCGATACCGCCAATAACAATCACGACAAAGGCCAGAATAAGCACGGGTTCGCCCATGCCGACCTGAACCGACTGGGTGGTGCCGACAAAGGCACCGGCAAGCCCGGCCAATGCCGCGCCAAGCGCAAAGACAACCGTATAAAGGCGGTCGATATTGACCCCGAGGGCAGCGATCATGCCACGATCTGCCTCACCCGCGCGGATGCGCACCCCAAGACGGGTTTTGCCAATCAAAAGGAACAGGCCGACCGCAACCAGAAGCCCGGCAATAATGATCGCCAGACGGAAAATCGGATATTCAAGCGCGCCGGGCAGAACGACCGTACCGGTCAGGATATCGGGGACGCTCAGGAAAAGCGGGAAGGAACCGAAAAGCCAGCGGGTCCCTTCGGAAAAAACCAAAATAAGGGCAAAAGTCGCCAACACCTGATCAAGATGATCACGGTTATACAAGCGGCGAATAATCAGCATTTCAACCAGAACACCGGCAAGTGCAGCGGCCATCAGACTTGCAACAAGACCAAGCCAGAATGAGCCGGTCCAGGCCGCAACAGCAGCACAGGCAAACGCACCAACCATATAGAGCGAGCCGTGGGCAAGGTTAATCAGCCCCATCACACCGAAAACCAGCGTCAGCCCCGATGCCATCAAAAACAGCATCAGACCGGACTGAAGGCTGTTTAACAGCTGCTCCAGAAAAAGAGAGAACATTATTGGAAACTCCGTCACAAGGTAGTCGGGGACCGGTCATTGACCGTGACCGGCCCCCGCCGTCTTGTCAGCTCGTCATTACATCGAGCATTCCGACGCATAGGCGTCAGAGTGGTCTTTAAGGGCGACACCAACGATCTTGTTGGTCAGAACGTCACCTTCCTTCACGACTTCACGAACATAGATGTCCTGAATCGGGTGCTGGTTCGGGCCAAAGATGAAGTTGCCACGCACCGAATTGAAATCGGCAGAACGCAGGGCATCACGGAACGCTTCCTTATCGGAAATGCTTGCCTTGCCCATTGCTGAGAGCAGCAGGTTTGCCGTGTCAAAGCCATAGGATGCATAAAGCGACGGCAGACGACCATATTCGGCCTGGAAGGTTTCAACGAATGCCGCATTCGTCGGGTTGTCGATGTCTTTTGACCAGTTCGAGGTGTTTTTCACACCAAGTGCTGCGTCACCAACAGCGCCGAGAATGCCCTGATCCATCGAGAATGCCGGACCGATCAGCGGAATATCAACACCGGACTGGGCGTACTGTTTCATGAACGCGATGCCCATGCCGCCCGGAAGGAAGAAGAAGACGCTGTCTGCACCCGATGCACGGATCTGTGCGATTTCGGCGGCATAGTCGGTCTGGCCAAGCTTGGTGTAAACTTCTTCGGCGATATCACCCATGAAGAAGCGTTTGAAACCAGCCAGGGAGTCCTTACCGGCCGGATAGTTCGGCGCAAGAATGAAGGCCTTCTGGTAACCGGCACTTGATGCATAGCCACCGGCTGCTTCATGCAGGTTGTCGTTCTGATAGGAAACGCTGAAATAGTTTTTGTTGCAGCCTTTGCCGGCAAGCTGCGACGGGGCAGCGTTGACCGACAGATAGATTTTGTCCTGTGCAACTGCGGACGGTACAACCGCCATGGCCAGGTTCGACCAGATGATACCGGTCAGAACATCAACCTTTTCCTGCTGGATCATTTTGTCAGCCAGCTGAACCGCAACGTCCGGTTTGCGCTGATCGTCTTCGATCACGACCTGCAGGTCCGGATTGTTTGCCTGTTTGACAGCCAGCATAAAGCCGTCACGTGCATCGATCCCCAGACCGGCACCGCCACCCGAAAGCGTCGTGATCATGCCGACCTTGACCGGATCAGCGTGCGCCGACCCCGCTGCAAGCAAAGCAGCAACTGCTGCGATGGTTGTCTTGATACCCTTCATTAAAGCCTCCGTGTTAATACGATTTTTCATTTAGCAACACGTTGATCCCACGACATTTATGTCTTTTTGCGTCGTGGTTTTCGTGAACCTGATGCCTGCCCCTGATCTTGCAGTATTTGCATCGGGTCCGTCCATCCTCAAAGCGTGGTTCGCACCCGCCAGAGTTCCGGAAACAGTTCTACTTCCAGCATTTTCTTAAGATAACTGACACCACCGGTTCCGCCGGTCCCGCGTTTGAAACCAATAACGCGTTCGACCGTGGTCACATGGTTAAAGCGCCAGCGACGGAAGTAATCTTCGAAATCGACCAGCTTTTCAGCCAGTTCATAAAGCGACCAGTGCTTTGCCGGATCGCTGTAAACCTTGTGCCAGGCGGCAATCACCGCATCATCTGGCGTATAAGGGGCCGAAACATCGCGGTTCAGAATATGATCGGGAATATCGATCCCCTCGCCCGCGACAAGATTAAGCGCCTCGTCATACAGGCTTGGCGTTGCCAGTTCGGCCTTGAGCATTTCCATGATGTCTTCGCGATGTGCATGGGGGCGTAACATCGCGTGATTGCGATTGCCCAGCATGAATTCGATCTGACGATACTGATAGGACTGGAACCCAGAAGACGGGCCAAGCGCATCACGGAATGTCGTATAGTCACTTGGCGTCATGGTGCGCAAAACGTCCCATGCGTTATTAAGCTGTTCAAAAATCCGCGACACACGGGCCAGCATTTTAAAGGCCGGGCGCAAATCCCCACCCCGAATGGCCTTGCGCGCAGCCGCAATTTCGCGGATCGCCAGTTTCATCCAAAGTTCGGATGTCTGGTGCTGAATGATGAACAGCAATTCGTCATGGGCATCCGATTGCGGATGCTGGGCGGTCAGGATCGCATCAAGGGACAGATAATCCCCATAGGACATCTGATCGGAGAAATCCGTGCGGGCACCTTCGTTGCTGGGATCATAGGGGGTGGTCGGTTTTGCCATGATCAGGTCACCGCATTGCGTTTGTGAAATTCCGGCTTGTCCCAAGCCTTCGTTTCCATGATTTCGGCAAGGATTTTGACCGCACCATCAACATCGGCATTGTCGATATAAAGCGGGGTAAAGCCAAAACGGATCACATCAGGGGCACGGAAATCACCAATCACCCCGCGTGCGATCAATGCCTGCATCACCGCATAGCCCTGATCAAACCTGAACGAGACCTGTGATCCACGGTTTGCGGCATCACGCGGGCTTGCAAGTTCGAGCATCGGGCAGCTTGCCTCGACCCCGGCGATGAATTGTTCACAGAGTTCGATGCTGCGTGCACGGATATCGGCCATTTCAACGCCGTCCCATGCCTTCATTGCTTCTTCCAGAACTGTCATCTGGATCACCGGCGGGGTGCCAACCCGCATGCGCGACACATCGGGTGCCGGGGTGTAATCCGGGTCAAAGGCAAAGGGGGTGGCATGACCAAGCCAGCCCGACAGTGCCGGGCGGGCAACCTTGGCATGATCGGGACGAACATAGATAAAGGCCGGCGCACCGGGACCGCCATTGAGATATTTATAGGTACATCCCACTGCGAAATCGGCATTGCACCCGGCCAGATCCACCGGTACCGCACCAGCCGAATGGGCAAGATCCCAAATCACCAGGGCACCCGCGGCATGCGCAAGTTCGGTGATGCGTTTCATGTCATGCATGCGGCCCGTGCGATAATCCACCTGGGTCAGCATCAGCACAGCCAGATCTTCGTTGATCAGGCTTTCGACATCTTCGGGATTTGGGGTTTTAAGAACATGCCCCTTATCCAGACTTTTGATCAGGCCATCAGCCATATAAAGATCGGTCGGGAAGTTGCCGTTATCAGAAACAACAACCTTGCGATCCGGGCGCATTTCAAGCGCACTTGCCAAGGCCTGATAGACCTTGATCGACAGGGTATCGCCCATCACGACCGTACCGGGTGCCGCCCCGATCAAACGTGCGACAAGATTGCCGACACGTTCGGGTTGCTCCATCCATTTGGCTTCGTTCCAGCCACGGATAAGCATTTCCCCCCATTCATCCTCGATCATCGCCTTGGCGCGGTTTGCGGCCGTTTTCGGCAGCACGCCAAGCGAGTTCCCGTCAAGGTAAATCACACCTTTGGGGATATGGAACAGGGATTTGGTGGCGGCAAAGTCGGTCATGCAGACATTTCCTGTTTCAGTCTGAAGCGCTGGATTTTTCCAGTCGCGGTTTTTGGCAGTGTCTCGATAAAGACGACGGAGCGCGGATATTTGAACGGCGCGATCGTCGCTTTTACATGATCCTGAAGCAGTTTGGCCATCTCGGGTGTCGGGTGGAAACCGTCCGCCAGAACGATATGGGCCTGAACGATGGTGCCGCGTTCTTCATCGGGGGCACCGATCACTGCGCATTCTGCCACGGCCGCGTGGGACAGAAGCGCCGCTTCGACTTCGGGACCGGCAATGTTATAGCCCGATGAAACGATCATATCGTCATTGCGCGCCGCGAAATGGTAATAGCCCTTTTCATCGACAAAGAACGCATCCCCGGTCAGGTTCCAGCCATCGCGGACATAGACGGCCTGACGAACATCATCCAGATAACGACAACCCGTCGGACCACGCACGGCAAGACGGCCCACGGTGCCGACCGGAACTTCGTTCATGTCATGATCGACGATCTTGGCCTCATACCCGGAAACCGGACGCCCGGTGCAGGCCGGGTGACTGTCGCCAAAACGGTTGGAAATAAAGATATGGAGCATCTCGGTCGCGCCGATGCCATCAAGCATCGGCTTCCCGGTTTTGGCCATCCATGCCTCATAAACCGGGGCCGGAAGCGTTTCACCAGCCGAAACAGCGGCACGCAAGGATGAAAGATCCGCCCCGTCATCCATCGCCGAAAGCATCACCCGATAGGCGGTCGGGGCGGTAAAGCACACCGTCGCCTTATAGGTTTCGATGATTTCGATCATGTTGGGCGGGGATGCCTTTTCAAGCAGTGTCGCCGTTGCCCCGAAACGCAGCGGGAAGATCGCAAGCCCGCCCAGACCAAAGGTAAAGGCAAGCGGCGGCGATCCGACAAACACATCATCGGGCGTCACATTGAGCACTTCCTTGGCATAGCCGTCCGCAATAATCAGAAGATCACGGTGGAAATGCATGGTGGCCTTGGGGCTGCCGGTGGTGCCCGACGTAAAGCCAAGCAATGCCACATCATCACGCCCGGTTTTAACCGCCTCGAACTTGACCGATTTGGTCAGGGCAATGCGATCAAGTTCGGCATCATGATTGGCCGTGCCATCAAACCCGATGACCTTTTTAAGGAACTTGCTGTCCTTGGCACAGGCCACCAGTTCATCCATCAGGCGCGTATCGCAAAGGGCAAATTCAATTTCGGCCTTATCGACAATCTGACCCAATTCGCCGGCACGCAGCATCGGCATGGTATTGACCACAACCGCGCCGGCCTTGGTCGCCGCCAGCCAGCACGCCACCATTGCCGGGTTGTTGGCCGAACGGATCAGGATGCGGTTGCCGGGCTTGACGCCGTAATCTTCGACCAGCGCATGGGCAATGCGGTTGGTCCAGTCAGCCAGTTCCTTGTAAGTACGCTGGCGACCATTGCCGATCAGGGCGGTGTTATCCCCAAAACCCTGTTCGACCATTTTATCGGTCAGCTCAACACCGGCATTCAGATATTCGGGATAGTCGAACCCATCCAGATTGATTTCCGGCCATTCATTGAGCGGCGGGAGCTTGTCCCGGGTGAAGCTATCGGTATGTGCGGTTGGTCCGAGCATTGTGAAGTCCCTGATACAGCCATTATTGCGCCAGCGTTTGCCGTGCGATGATTATTTTCTGGACGTCGGATGCGCCTTCATAAATACGAAGGGCGCGAATTTCCCGGTAAAGCGATTCAACGATGTGGCCACTGCGCACACCATCGCCGCCATGAATTTGCACCGCCTTGTCTATGACGGTTTGTGCATGATCGGTGGAATAAAGTTTGGCCATCGCCGCTTCGCGGCTGACCCGGGCGGCACCGCTGTCTTTCAGCCACGCCGCGCGGTAAACCAGAAGTGCCGACGCATCGATATCAAGTGCCATGTCCGCGACATGTCCTTGCACCATCTGAAGATCAAATAACGGCGCGCCAAACAGTTCGCGTTCCTGAACCCGCGTGATGGTTTCATCAAGGGCACGGCGCGCAAAGCCAAGGGCCGCCGCCGCCACGGTCGAACGGAAAACATCAAGCACCGACATGGCGATCTTGAAACCATCCCCGCCCTTGCCAATCAGGCTTGATGCCGGAATACGGCAATCGGTGAATTTCAGGCGCGCAAGCGGATGCGGGGCAATGGTGTGCAGACGTTCGGCAATTTCAAACCCGGGAATACCGGCCGGGATCACAAAGGCCGAAAGCCCCTTTGCCCCGGGTGCTTCGCCGGTGCGCGCAAAGACACAATAGAAATCGGCAATGCCCCCATTGGAAATCCAGGTTTTCTCGCCATTCAGAACAAAGTCATCGCCATCGCGCCGGGCATCCAGGGCGATATTGGCAACGTCAGATCCCGACTTTGGTTCGGTCAGAGCAAAGGCAGCGATCCCCTTGCCGGAACGTACTTTTGGAAGCCACTCCCTCTGATGGGCTTCCGTTCCAAACAAGGAGATCGCGCCACTCCCCAAGCCCTGCATTGCAAATGCGAAATCTGCCAGACCGTCATAGCGTGCCAGTGTCTCGCGGATCAGGCACAGCGACCTGACATCAAGCTTTGAATTGGGATCAGTGTCATCAATCGCGGCATGGCGAAGCCATTCGCCCCCGGCAAGACGCCCCACAAGATCCCGACACGCGGCATCGACATCACCATGATCAATGCCATCAAGGTTGGCCGATGCCCATGCATCAAGACGCGTCGCCAGTTCACGGTGGCGATCTTCGAAAAACGGCCAGTCAAGGTAGGATGTATCAGCCATCAATTGCCCTCAAACACCGGTTTTTCCTTGGCGACAAAGGCCTTGTAGGCGCGGTTGAAATCTTCGGTCTGCATGCAGATCGCCTGCGCCTGTGCTTCGGCCTCGATGGCCTGTTCAATCGACATGTTCCATTCCTGGGCCAGCATGGTTTTGGTCATCATGTGACCGAAATTCGGGCCCTGGGAAATACGGGTGGCAAGGGCGATGGCTTCTGCTTCGAGAACATCGGCTTCGACCAGACGGTTATAGAACCCCCACCGTTCGCCTTCCTCGGCCGACATGGAACGACCGGTATAAAGAAGTTCGGCGGCACGACCCTGACCGATGATGCGTGGCAGGATCGCACATGCACCCATATCGCATCCGGCAAGACCGACACGGGTAAACAGGAAGGCCGTTTTGGATGATGCGGTTGCCAGACGCAGGTCGGATGCCATGGCAATGATTGCCCCCGCACCCACACAAACGCCATCCACAGCCGCAATCACCGGCTTGCCACAGCCAATGATCGCCTTGACCAGATCACCGGTCATGCGGGTGAATTCCAGAAGGCCCTTCATGTCCTTTTTGATCAGCGGACCGATAATGTCATGCACATCCCCGCCAGAGCAGAAATTGCCACCGTTTGATCCGAACACCACGGCCTTGACGTCATCGGCATAGACCAGATCGCGGAACGTATCGCGAAGTTCGGCATAGCTTTCAAAGGTCAGCGGGTTTTTACGATCCGGCCGGTCCAGTGAAATGACGGCAACGTCGCCTTCCATACGCCAATTGAAATGGGTCGGTGTGATGTTGGCCATCCTAGTCATGGTGGGGCGCCTCGTTATGGTGGGAGATGGTGCGAAGAATACGAATAAGGGCATCGGCATCCGATGACGACAGATCGGAAAACAGATCGGAAACCCAGCTTTCATGAACCAGTGCGCGTTCGGCGAAATCCTTTTCGCCTGCCTCGGTCAGTCGCACGATGGATGCCCGGCGGTCATTTTCGACCGGCAGGCGGACGACCAGTCCCTCTGCCACAAGCCGGTCCACGATGCCGGTGACATTGCCGTTCGAAACCATCAGCGATTTTGAAAGTTCGCTCATGCGCATGCCATCGCGTTCGCGATAAAGGGCGGCCAATACATCAAAGCGGGGCAAGGTCGATCCGAACTCGACCCGCATTTTTTCGCGAAGTTCGCCTTCGATCTTGCGCGACACTTTCAGGATTTGCAGCCAGGCCCGCAGGCGCGCCTTGGAAATATCAGACGTTTCGTTTCCGCCCGGTCCGGTGGCATTTTCGGATTTGTTCATATTCATGCTTCTCCTCCCGACACGGAAATGGTCTGGCCGGTGATCGATCCCGCATTCGGGCTGCACAGCCACATCACGGTTTCTGCAACCTCGTCTGGTTGAATGAATCGGTTCTGCGGATTGATTTTGGCAAGGCTTGCGCGGGCCTGATCACGGGTCATGCCGGTTTTCGCAACGATGTTTGCCACCGATTTTTCAAGCATCGGTGTTTCCATAAAGCCCGGGCAAACCGCATTGACGGTGATCGGGCTGCTGGCAAGTTCAACGGCCATCCCCTTGATCAGGCCGACAACGCCATGCTTTGCCGCACAATAGGCCGTGACATAGGCATAACCTTTAAGCCCCGCGGTCGAGGCAATCGAAATCAGTCGCCCCGGCTTGGCCTTGTCCATCACGGCAAGCCCTTCGCGGAAGGTCAGAAACGTTCCGGTCAGATTGACATCAATGGTGCGTTTCCAAAGATCGACCGACATTTTGCCGACCGGGGCACTTTCGGCCATACCGGCATTGGCAATCACCAGATCGGGCGCCCCCATGGTTTCGACCATGGTGGTGAACATGTCACGCACAGATGTTTCATCGGTAACGTCTGCTGCGATCGCCATGATGTTTTCATGCTGGGCGACCTCGGCCAGAACATCGGTCCGGCGGCCGGAAACGGCAACCTTGACCCCGGCATCGGCCAGCATCCGGGCCATAACCGCCCCGACACCTGAACCGCCCCCGGTTATCAATGCACGCTGAATGGCAAGATCACCCATCACGACTTACACCTTTCCGGTCATGACATCGGCCCGCTCAGAAAGACGCCACATCTGATCACGCCCGGCATAATAAGGGGCCGGCCAGTTTTCGGTGCGGTTGCCAAGCTGGGCTGCCTGATGCAGCGTCCAGTAAGGATCGGCCAGATGCGGGCGGGCCAGACAGACAAGATCCGCACGCCCCGCCATCAGGATCGAATTGACGTGATCGGGTTCGTAAATATTGCCAACCGCCATGGTCGCCATTTTGGCTTCGTTGCGGATACGGTCAGAAAACGGCGTCTGGAACATACGGCCATAAACCGGACGCGCATCCTTTGTCGTCTGACCGGCAGAAACGTCACAGATATCAACATCATTGGCCTGAAGAATGCGGGCAATCTCAACCGCGTCTTCGGGTGTGACCCCGGCATCCCCGACCCAGTCATTGGCCGAAATACGCACCGACATCGGCTTGTTGGCAGGCCAGACCGCACGCACGGCATTGATGACTTCAAGTGGGTAACGCAT
Organism: Thalassospira sp. GO-4; assembly: GCF_023588965.1. Classification (NCBI taxonomy): domain Bacteria; kingdom Pseudomonadati; phylum Pseudomonadota; class Alphaproteobacteria; order Rhodospirillales; family Thalassospiraceae; genus Thalassospira; species Thalassospira sp. GO-4. The sequence continues at coordinate 4,466,464 of NZ_CP097807.1, read as the reverse complement.
CCGGTTTTCAAGCGATCCGCCATATTCATCTTCACGCGTGTTGCTGACCGGGCTGATGAAGGATGACAGAAGATACCCGTGCGCGGCATGGATTTCGATCATGTCAAATCCGGCGCGGTCGGCCATTTTGGCCCCGGCAACGAACTGGTCACGGACCATATCCATATCTTCGCGTGTCATGGCCTTGGGAACGGCATTGCGATCAGACCAGGCAATGGCGGATGCCGACAAAAGCGGCCAGTTGCCGTCTTTTAACGGCGCATCCATTTCTTCCCAACCCAACTGGGTTGACCCCTTGCGTCCCGAATGACCGATCTGCATACAGATTTTTGCATCCGTTTCGCCATGAACGAAATCGGTGATCCGTTTCCAGGCCGCTTCATGGGCATCATCATAAACCCCCGGGCAGCCCGGCGTGATCCGGCCATCGGCCGAGACACAGGTCATTTCGGTATAAACCAGCCCCGCACCGCCCTTGGCACGTTCAGCATAATGGATCAGATGCCAGTCGGTCGGGCAACCATCAACGGCCTTGTATTGCGCCATCGGGGAAACAACGATCCGGTTCTTCAGTTCCATATCGCGCAGTTTGAACGGCACAAACATCGGGTGACGGACCGGTTCGGATGCCGGCAATCCTGCCTTGCGCTGGAACCAGCTTTCAGCACTTTCCAGCCATTTGGCATCGCGCATGCGCAGGTTTTCGTGGCTGATACGTTGCGATCTGGTCAGAAGCGAATAGGTGAACTGGACCGGATCGAAATCAAAGTAACGCTCGATCTCTTCGAACCATTCCATCGAGTTGCGCGCAGCTGACTGCAGGCGCAGCACCTCAAGACGGCGTTCGTCCTCATACTTGCCAAAGGCCGATTTCAGATCCGGCTCGGAATGCAGGTAATTGGCCAGCGCAATCGCACTTTCAAGCGCAAGCTTGGTTCCCGATCCGATCGAAAAATGCGCCGTCGCCGCGGCATCGCCCATCAGGACGATATTTTCATGGGACCAGCTTTTGCAAAGAACGCGCGGGAAACTCAGCCAGGCCGAACCACGAATATGATGGGCATTGCTGATCAGGGCATGACCACCAAGATGATCCTTGAAAATCGCCTCGCAGGTCGCAATCGACTCTTCCTTGGACATCTCGCCAAAGCCGTAAGCGTCCCAGGTTTCCTGCGAGCATTCGACAATGAAGGTCGCGGTTTCGTCATCAAACTGATAGGCGTGCGCCCAGACCCAGCCCTTGTCGGTTTGTTCGAAGATGAAGGTAAAGGCATCGTCGAACTTCTGATGCGTGCCAAGCCAGACAAATTTGCATTTGCGGGTATCAATATCGGGCTGGAACTGATCGGCAAACTCGCTGCGGGTTTTGGAATTCAACCCGTCGCTGGCAACCACAAGATCAAATTCTTTGGCATAGCTTGCCGCACTTTCGGCCTCGGTCTCGAACCGCAATTCAACACCAAGTTCACGCGCACGTTGCTGAAGCAGGATCAGAAGCTTTTTGCGGCCGATACCGCAGAAACCATGACCGGTCGACACGGTTTTCTCGCCGCGATACTGAACCGCAACATCATCCCAATAGGAAAAGTTGGCACGAATGGCCTCGGCACTTTTGGCATCATTTTCGGCCAAATTATCCAGCGTCTCGTCAGACAGCACCACACCCCAGCCGAATGTGTCATCGGGCTTGTTGCGTTCAATCACCACCACCTCATTGGCGGGATCGCGCAATTTCATCGAGATTGCAAAATAAAGTCCCGCAGGACCGCCACCCAGACAAGCTACTCTCACCAGCTTTTCCCTTCCTGATTTGTTTGGTTGTTTCGGGAAACTGATAAAACGGTACGCCTCGTTCTGTTTTATTTCAAGCACAAATATTTTAAGTTTGAAATATCTGTGAAGTTGCCTAGAATTTGTCCTATAACCAGAATGCGCAAGCCCGCCTTTGACCGCGGGACCGAACCGCCACCACATCGAATATCAGGGAAGAAGTCACATGATTACCGACTGGGATGATGCTTATGCCAATGGCGACCATATTGCCGATGCCGGATCCTTTCCGGGCATGTGGGCTGAACAATCCTCCCGGTTCCGCGATGCCCTGATTGCCGATGGCCGAGCCGAACTTGATGTTCCCTATGGTACGGCTGATCGCGAAAAATACGATCTGTTCCTGCCTGTCGGCGCCCCAAAGGGCCTGGTCGTTTTCGTTCATGGCGGTTATTGGAAGGCCTTTGACAAATCAAGCTGGTCGCATCTTGCCAATGGTGCGGTCGCCAAGGGTTGGGCTGTTTGCCTGCCAAGCTATACGCTCGCACCCGATGCCCGCCTGTCCCAGATCACCCGACAGGTTGCCTTGGCAATCAATCATGTTGCGGGCCGCATATCTGGTCCCATTCACCTGACCGGACATTCGGCGGGCGGGCATCTTGTCAGCCGGATGGTTTCAAACACCTCGCCCTTAGCACCCGGTGTTATGGCACGGGTTGAAAACACGGTGTCAATTTCCGGCCTGCATGATTTGCGACCGCTTTTGAACACGTCGATGAATGATGTCTTGGGCCTTGATGAAGAAGAAGCGGCAACCGAAAGTGCAGCCCTTCTCAAACCAACCCTGCCCTGCTCGATCACCTGCTGGGTTGGTGCCGATGAACGTCCGGAATTTGTCCGCCAGAATGATTTGCTTGCCAATATCTGGACCGGGCTTGGCGCATCGACCCGTTCGGTTCATGCCCCGGACAAGCATCATTTCGATGTCATTGCCGATCTTGCCGATCCCGAGTCTGATCTGACGGCCTGCCTTTTGACACCGATCAGCGGGGAGGATGACTGATATGACCACCGTCACCCTGACCCGTGAAGACCATATCGGCATCATCACAATCAACAACCCGCCGATCAACGCCACCAGCCATCCGGTGCGGGCCGGCATCGTTGATGCCCTTGATCAAGTCGATCATGATCCGGCCATCCGGATCGCGATCCTGATCTGTGGCGGCAAAACCTTTATCGCCGGGGCCGATGTGACGGAATTTGGTCAACCGCCCAAAGACCCGATCCTTCCCGATGTGATCAAACGGCTCGAAGCAGCAACCAAACCGGTTATTGCCGCCATTCACGGTCATGCCCTTGGCGGCGGGCTCGAAGTCGCGCTGGGATGTCATTACCGGATTGCAGACAAATCGGCCAAGCTTGGCCTTCCGGAAGTCAATCTTGGCCTGATCCCCGGTGCGGGCGGCACTGTTCGCCTGCCCCGTCTGGTCCCTGTGACTGAGACCATCAACATCATCACGTCCGGCAAACCTGTTTCAAGCACCAAGGCCAACGAAATTGGCCTGATCGATGCGATTTGCCACGGCGCGCTGCTTGATGCCGCCAAGGACTTTGCCCAGACGATCCTTGATCGGGAGATGCCGGTCGCCCTTGTTGATCGTCCGCCGGTCGATGTACCCGACAGTTCCGCATGGGACGACATTGTCGCATCCGCCCGTAAAAACGCCCGCGGCCAGATTGCACCGCTTGCGGCCATTGACGTCCTGCGTACCGGCCTTGAAAAGGGCGCCAAAGACGGTCTTGCTTATGAGCGTCAAACTTTTGTCAAACTGCGCGACAGCGATCAGTCAAAGGCGCTTCGCCACATCTTCTTTGCCGAACGTTCGGTTGGCAAATTGCCCGAGCTTTCCGGTGTCGATCCCGCACCCATTACCGATGTCGGCGTGATCGGCGGCGGCATCATGGGGGCGGGCATTGCAACCGCATCCCTGCTTGCGGGCTTTAAGGTCACGATCATCGAACGCAATGAAGATGCCTGTGCGAATGGCCGCAACACGGTCGAAAAGCATCTTTCAGGAAGCCTCAAGCGCGGATTGATCACTCAGGACCGCTTTGATCAGTTGATGGCTGCCCTTTCAACCAGTACGGACTATGCGGCCCTGGCTTCGGCCGATCTGGTGGTTGAAGCCGT
>NZ_CP097807.1:2665000-4455000 GCF_023588965.1 Thalassospira sp. GO-4 | reverse complement strand
ACCGCGACCGGGCTTGAGCGGACCGTGGCCTATAACGCCATCGAGGCTCTGCGCGATGTTTACAATCCGCGCAAATTGCGGGCCGGTCAGGAGTTTGATCTTGTCTATTCCGCGCCGATGGAAGACAGCATCGAGCTTCTTGACGAACTGAGCTTCCAGCCTGATCCCGAGACCATTGTTTCCGTGTCACGGACCGATAGCGGTTTTGAAGCGTCATCTGACAAGATCGAATTGACCACCAAAAAGAATGTCGCATCGGGCACCATCGAGCAGAGCCTGTTTCTGGCCGCCGAACGTAATGGCGTACCCATCCCGGTGCTGATGAGCCTGATCGAGCTTTATTCCTATGAAGTCGACTTCCAGCGTGACATCCAGCCGGGTGACAGCTTTGAAGTGATGTATCAGGAACTTGAAAACGACAAGGGCGAGCGCGTGCGCTATGGCGATCTGCTTTATGCGAGCATGACGCTGAGCGGCCATGAAGTGCGTCTTTATTCCTATACCGACAGCAATGGCGAAACCGACTTCTATAATCAGAAGGGGGAATCCTATCGCCGTGCCCTGATGCGTACGCCGATCAATGGCGCGCGTCTGTCTTCCGGTTTTGGCAAGCGCAAGCATCCGATCCTTGGCTATACCAAAATGCACAAAGGCATCGATTTTGCCGCACCGCGCGGAACGCCGATCTTTGCCGCCGGTAATGGAACGATTGCCAAAATCGGCCGCAATGGCGGTTATGGCAATTACATCCGCATCCGTCACAATGATTCCTATGAAACCGCCTATGCCCACATGAAGGGCTTTGCCAAGGGCCTGAAACAGGGATCACGCGTCAAGCAGGGTGATGTGATCGGCTATGTCGGGACCACCGGCGCTTCGACCGGCCCGCATCTGCATTACGAGATCCTGAAAAACAACGCCCAGGTCAACCCGATCCGGGTCAAGATGCCCAGCGGCAAAAAGCTTAAGGGTGATGAGTTGAAAACCTTCCTGGCCGATGCCGACATCCTGCGCAAGCAATATGCCGAGCTGTCGCTTGATAACCGCAAGATCGCCAGCGCCCAGTAAGCATCATCGCATAATCGCATCGCAAAAAGCCTGCCCGTTTTATCGGAGCAGGCTTTTTTGATGTTCGGGATACAGGGTACAGGAACGGAATACGCCAGCGGGCAGTACAAGCGCCAATGCGCCAAGGGGATGCTGGCGGCCTGTTCAGCCTGCCCTGCCCGATATAAGGGTAAGGGCAGCGACGTGCGCATGATAGATAGCAGCGCGGACTTTCGGACCGGGTCTCCGTAAACGTCCAGATCGGATCAGGCTGCGTCGCGGTCGAATTGCAGTTTGGCAAGACGGCCGTAAAGCGGTGATGCTTCGAGCAGTTCCTGATGGGTACCAATCGCGACCAGCTTGCCATCATCAATCACTGCAATGCGATCCGCATGCAGTACCGTTGCCAGACGGTGGGCGATGACAAGGGTGGTGCGGTCCTTCATGATGGTTTCAAGGGCCTGCTGGACCACCTGTTCGCTTTCGGCGTCAAGGGCACTGGTGGCTTCGTCAAGCAACAGGATCGACGGATTGCGCAGGATGGCACGGGCAATGGCGATACGCTGGCGCTGACCACCGGAAAGCCGGACCCCTTTTTCCCCGAGATAGGTATCAAAACCATCCGGCAGGCGATCAAGGAATTCGCTGGCATGAGCTGCATCGGCCGCAGCCCGAACATCCGCATCACTGGCATCGGGTCGGCCATAGCGGATATTGTCCCAGGCATTGGCGGCAAAAATCACCGGGTCCTGGGCAACAAGGCCGAAACGTTCACGTACCGCAACCGGGTCGGCCATGCGAATATCAACACCATCAACACGAATGGTGCCCTTTGCCGGATCATAGAAACGCAACAGCAACTGGAACACGGTTGTCTTGCCAGCCCCGGACGGTCCGACCAGGGCAACGGTTTCGCCGGGCTTGACCGAAAGCGTCAATCCTTCGAGGGCCGAACGATCCGGCCGGGCCGGATAATGGAAGGTGACATCTTCGAAGCTGACATGCCCCTGATGGGGGACAGGCATCGGCTGTGGCGTTTCGGGGGCGGCAATCCGCGGTTCGGTTTCAAGCAGTGCAACAAGGCGTTCCGCCGCCCCGGCTGCGCGTTGCAGATCACCGATCACTTCGCTGATCGCACCGACCGAGCCGGCCACCACCACGGCATAGAAGACAAAGGCAGAAAGTTCCCCGGCCGAGATGACCCCGTCAAGAACATCATGCCCGCCGATCCACAAGATGGTGCCAACCGCACCAAACACCATGACAATGACAATGGCGGTCAAAAGTGCCCGGGCCGAAATACGGGCCACGGCCGTTCTGAATGCGCCTTCGACATGATCGTTGAAGCGTTTGCTTTCGATATCTTCGTGGGTATAGGCCTGAACCGTCCGCAATGCATTGAGGGTTTCTTCGGAAAAGGCACTGACATCGGCAATCCGGTCCTGGGATTCGCGTGACAGGCGACGTACCCGACGGCCATAACCGACAATCGGCACCACCACCAGCGGCACCACCAGCAGGACCAGAGCTGTCAGCTTGGGACTGGTGATTGCCAGCATCGTCAAACCGCCGACAAACATCAGCGCATTGCGCAGCGCGATCGAAACACTTGATCCGATGACCGATTGCAAAAGCGTGGTGTCGGTCGTCAGCCGCGACAGAACTTCACCGGTACGGGTGACTTCAAAGAATTCCGAATCCAGCCGGACGATGTGACGATAAACCGCAGAACGGATATCGGCGACCACCCGTTCACCGATCCAGGACACCAGGAAAAAGCGCATATAGCTGGCGCCAGCCAAAAGCAGGGTCACCGCAAACAGCACAAAAAGCGCGCGATCAAGCAACCCGCCATCACCGTCGGCAAAGCCTTCATCGACCAGCATTCGCAGACCGTTGCCCAGCGCGAGCACGGTTCCCGATGCGGTCACCAGCGCAATCAGCGCACCGATCAGCTGTAATCGATATTTCAGAACAAACGGAACAATGGCCCGCAACGAGGACAGGTTCCGACTGGTTTCCCGGTCAATCAGTCTTGCAGAAGCAGTAGGTGTACGCGCCAAGGCCCTTTATCCCGCATGCATAGGGAACGATATAGCCGATCAGCGATCAGCCAAGATCAAGCTTGTTTCCGGTTTTCACCGCCAGATCGGCAGAAAGCTGATCATGGAGCGTGGTCGAACCGCGGGTCGAGGTCCAGGTTTCATTGTCTTCATCAAAGTCATAATGACTTGCGCCACTGACCGGTGAGGACAACCAGACCTGACGGTTCGGGCCATGCTTGTTGATAATGAATTGTTCGCCCGAATCGAGTTCGATTGTCAGGATTCCGGATTGCAAATCGACTTCAAGGTCATCGCCCAGCGCGTCATCGATGACATCGGAAAGGGTCTCGATGGTTTCATCTGCAATCTGATGGAAGCGGGTTTCCTCAAGGGCCACAGTCTTGTTCTCCGTCTGTCGCCGGAAGCGCATCTGCCCCGGCAAGGCGATAATCAATTGTCGGCGCACCATACTATATAAAGTGTGCTGTGCAAGTATGCATAAGATACCGCTTGCGAGAAAAGCTTGAAACGTACGCGCCTGGCTGCTACATGACCGCAAGATCGCTACTGCACTCCCCTCATTTGGCGTTAATCGGATAATTCCCGGTTACAGGGGTTGCGCGAGCCGATTTTTTACACTATACACCGCGCTTCAAATTCCGGAGTGATTAGGCGATGAAAAAAGATATCCATCCCGATTACCATGAGATCACCGTTCAGATGACTGACGGCAGCACCTTCACCACGCAGTCGACCTGGGGCAACCCTGGTGACGTGATGAAGCTCGACATCGATCCGAAAAGCCATCCGGCTTGGACTGGTGTTCACCGTCTTCTGGACAGCGGCGGGCAGCTTGCGAAATTCAAAAAGCGCTTCGCTGGTTTCAATATCGGCAACTAAGCAAAGAACACATTCATGTGTTCTGTGGGATCAGCGCCCGTCGCATCTTGTTGATGCTGCGGGCGTTTTTCTTTGGCAGAACCATTGATTGCGCCCTTGCCGGCACTACGAAACCTGGAATGACCATAAGGATGATCTGCCATGCAGCATATCTGGTGGTTCTCCGGGCATTTTTTTGCCATAATTCTATTTCGTTTGGATAGGGTGGCACCTGACGTGCCGCCCTCTTTGGCTTGTCAAATCGACCAGGGTTGTAGATGAACCAGGTGGCGGCGCGTAACCAGGTAAGTTATGAGGTCTATATCAAAGACCGTTCAGGCCGTTGGCAGATCCACGGCCACTTTACCGGTGCGCAAAAAAAGCAGGCCGAAGAAGAGGCAAAGCAGATCGAACGCGCGAAACATGTTTCGGGCGTCAAGGTGATTCGCGAAGTCTATAACCACGCGACCAACAGCTCGGACGAGTATGTGGTCTATGAGACGCGTGGTCAGGGCAACCTTGAAAACAGCAATGCCCAAAGCCGCCCCAAAGCCAACCGTCCCCCAGCGGCCCAGAAACCGACCGCCCCAACACCCGAGCAGACAAGGCAAACCGAAAGCAATGGCGCGGACGCCAGCAGCAGCGATGAGGCAAAGGCACCGAAACCCGCAAGCCCCAAGCGCACATCCGCGGCAGAAAGCCAAAGCATTCTTGGTTTGGCCCTTAAGATGATGATCGCGTTTTGCGTGGCCATCGCCATTGGTCTGGCGACCATGCTGGTTGCGGCCAAGGGATTGGAATATCTGCCCAATATGGGCATGCAGATCAGCCAGGGCTTTTACGACAAAGCCAATTTCATGTCCTTTACGGTCGGTTTCCTTGCCAGTGTCGTGCCGATGCTGATGGCATTGACCAAGAAGTTCAAGGGACGCGCGCGCAGCAAGCCATCATCTGGCCGACCGCCAAAACCCGCGCGAACCAGCCCGGCACAGCGAAGCCGCGCCCGCGGGGCATCAAACAGCACGCCATCGTCCGGATCACGGATGTCCGCCGCCGAAATGGCCGCGGAACTTGAACGAGACGGGATGGCATCCGATACGGATGATGACACCGCGGACTCCGTTCAGGATCAAACCCCGGACGCCCCGATTGATGATACGCCCGACCGGCCACTGGTCGAAACGCGTGAAATGCGCGCAACCCGCGAGCAGATGAAGAACTTCATTTCCGGATCAATGCAGGCGATCAAACGCACGGTGCCGGTTCTCGATGCCTATCACAAATTTGGCGTCAATCTGTATGTCGCAGGCGCGTGCGATGCGTGCAGCGAGAAGAATGCGCTCGAACAAAGAGACGGCCGGGCCGTTTTGCGCGACTGCATTTCGGCGCTGGGTGCAAACAAGAATATGGCCGATACGTTTTGCAAGAATGTCGATGACTATATTCTTGAGCCGAAATACAAGGATATGTACGGCGCGGGCCGCGAATCGATGGATGCCTATCTGAAGGATGAGAAAAGCATCATGTCATCGGTATCGCGTGCGATAGCAAACTGGAGCGAAAAGCCCGCGGCCAATCCGCAAGGTGGCGCAGGCAAAAAGCTGCACGCGCTGATGTTTACCGACATTGTCAATTCGACGGCCAAAACCCAGGAACTGGGTGATCATGGTGCACAGCAGATGGTTCATATCCACAACCAGATTGTGCGCACCGCACTGATCAATAATTATGGCAAGGAAGTCAAACATATGGGTGATGGCATCATGGCCGTCTTCCCGTCTTCAGCCAGCTCGGTCGAGGCTGCCATCGAAATCCAGAAGAATATGGCCAATCACAACGCCACCCAGGACCTGAAATTCCAGATCCGCATCGGGATCAATGCCGGCGAAGCCATTGCCGAAGAAAACGACCTGTTTGGCAGCGTTGTGCAGCTTGCCGCGCGCGTTTGCGCCCAGGCTGGCGGGGATGAAACGCTGGTGTCAGGCAATGTCAAAAACACCTATAGCGGCAGCCGTGCGAAGTTTGTTTCGATGGGCACCCGCCAGATGAAAGGCTTTGCCGAACCGGTTGAGGTCTTTCAGGTTCAATCGCGCACCTGATCCGTATCTTTGCGGCACCGGGTTCCGTGCGGGAAAACTTGTTGCCCGCGCTTCGGCCTCTCCCCCACACATCTACTTACATGCGAAATTGCGCCAGTGCGTCAACGCCACGCCCGGCCGTCAGGTGATCCGTTGATGTCAGGGATTAAAACGAGCAGTCAGTTTGCGCAGCGTGCGGCGACCTGCAGTTCCATGCGCGCAGTACGCATATAAAGTGCCTGTGCCCGGTCCATCAGATCCAGCAATCCCGGCGACAGAAACTGACACGCATCGCTGCGCTCTTCGAGACAAATGCGCAGATCCACCATCAGGTCATCGGTATCGATTGCTTCTTCCCAGCCGATTTCGCCTTCTTCGACAGCACGTACCGCAAGAAGCCATGCCATTGCCCGTATCAGGCGCGTGGTCATGCGCATTTCTTCCAGACAGCGGACCATGGCTTCGCCGCTGTTGTTCTTTTTACGATGCTGACTTCTGTGAGCGGCGAGATAGTTACGGGCCTCGACAAGCAGGGTAAAGGCTTCGTCATATGTCCGCGAGAAATGAACAACCGCAAAATTGCTTTGATATGACGCCTTTTCGGACGCCGGTGGATGCTCGTGTGTCATCCTGTTTATATTGGAAAGGTGCCGAACTGCTTCAAGGCACGGTTCGGCCAAATAGAAAGACCGCCCACTTGCGGGGCGGCCTCACCTCAACCTGCTAAACTTGCCGGACTTTTAGTTTTATTTTTCTTGGTGAGCGAACTTTAGCCAGCGGTTCATAAGCGGTCAAGGCTATTCATGGCACAAATGTGACAATACGTATTAACCCGTACCCTTTTGCACATTTTACAGATGCGCATTGCCATGGCCCGCAGAACTACAAGCAATACAAGTAATTGAATATACAAGATAAAGAAAAAGAACCGCCCTAAAAGGGCGGCTCAGTTTAACAGGGAGGCATCGAAACATCACGTTCGACAAGGGGGTCAACAGATGACCCTCTATTCCACATATAAGACGGGAAGTTTAAATTTCAATTAACCTCAGGTTTAAAAAAATTATCCTCACGTCTAATATTTGGAAAGACCATCAATCCTTGTTGCACCACCCGAAACTGTTTCGGACTTAACTTTTGAACAATGCCTCGGCCCCGGCATGGGCACCTTTGCGATGTTCAAGTGCCGCATCGACCCGTTTGATTTCCTGTTCCAGTGCGGTCCGGTATTCTTTCAGGCTTTCAACCGAAATGCCTTCGAGGTTGCGCGGCAGGCCAAATTCACGCTTGCTGACAATGCCAAGATCTTCTTCTTCCACACTCATCCTCCATTTCCTGCAGTCGCTTTTTTACCAGCACCCATGCCCCGGTTCGGGTAACGGGATGTCGGTTTGGCTTGTGACCTGTTAGATTTATCGCACTGGTGTCCGGACATTTTGGCGGCTAACTTGCGCCAAAGACCGGTTGACCATTTCAACAAAATTAACAGGTCCTGACCCTAGATAGGTACTAAATCCACAATTCGCCACGGAGGTCGCAATGTCGCACGCCCAATTGCCAACGAAAATGCAGGCTGTCGAAATTCGCAAGGATGCCGATGCCCCCTATCTGGCACTGGCCGAAGCCGATATTCCCGAAATTGGCGATGATGATGTTCTGGTCCGGGTTCAGGCCGCCGGGATCAACCGCCCCGATCTGATGCAGGTTGCCGGCATGTATCCGCCACCGCCAGGCGCATCCGAAATCCCGGGCCTTGAACTTGCGGGCGAGATCGTTGCAACCGGCCAAAAAGTAAGCGACTGGAAAGTCGGGGACAAAGTCTGTGCGCTGGTGGCCGGTGGCGGGTATGCGCAATACGCTGCTGTACCGGCGGCGCAATGCCTTCCTGTTCCCGAGAACCTAACGATGGTTCAAGCCGCTGGCCTTCCTGAGACCTTCTTTACGGTCTGGCACAATGTTTTTGACAAGGCCAAGCTGACATCCGGTGAAACATTCCTGGTGCATGGCGGCACGTCGGGGATCGGCACAACAGCGATCCAGTTGGCCAAGGCATTCGGGGCCAAAGTGATCGCAACCGCAGGCAGCGATGAAAAATGTCAGGCCTGCCGCGATCTTGGCGCCGATGTTGCAATCAATTACAAAACGCGCGATTTCGTCGAAGACGTGAAATCCGCAACCGATGGCAAGGGTGCCGACGTCATCCTTGATATGGTTGCCGGTGACTATGTCAGCCGCAATTTCAAGGCGGCGGCCTTTGACGCCCGCATTCTGATCATTGCCTTTTTGCGCGGTCCGAAGGCCGAAACCAATTTCACGCCGCTGTTGCTTAAGCGCCTGACATTGATGGGCTCCACACTTCGTGCCCAGCCGGTGGCGAACAAGGGTGCTATTGCAAAGTCACTGCGTGAACAGGTCTGGCCGATGATTGCAAACGGACAGATTGCACCAGTCATCCACAAAACCCTTCCGCTGGCCAAGGCAGAGGAAGGCCATGGCATATTGAAGGGTGGCGCACACATCGGAAAAGTGATACTGGAAGTCAGTTGATCGTTTTTGGATATCGGGCCGAACCGTTTATCGGACCTTTCCATCGCAACATGACGATGTTTGCAGATCGAAAAGAAATATTCTTTTCGCAAGTCCGCAACAGATTGTTGCATTTACCCGCACATTGATCGAAAAGAACGCAATGGCGGGTCCGACGATGCGCAGCAACCCTTGGTTCACCCCTTGGTTGCCTTTGCAGCATTGCCGGACCACCAAAAGAGATTATATTCTGGGGCATAGATTCCCGCGCTTTTTGGGCTCATACCCATTGCCGGTCTCCAGAGAGAAAGAAGGAAACAGGAGGAATTATGGCACAGCCCCTCATGCCCAAAGCAACCGCTGTATGGCTTATCGACAATACCGGCTTGTCGTTCCGGCAGATTGCCGCCTTTACCGAGCTTCACGAGCTTGAAATCCAGGCAATTGCGGATGGTGACGTTGGCCAGGGCATCGTCGGTCTTGACCCGGTTGCCAACGGGCAGCTGACCAAGGAAGAAATCGCGCGCTGCGAAAAAGACCCGCGCGAATTCCTTAAGATGGCGAAAACCGATTTGCCGCGTCCGCGCGCGCAGTCCAAAGGTGCCCGTTACACCCCGGTTTCCAAGCGTCAGGATCGCCCGAATGCGATTGCCTGGTTGCTTAAGCATCACCCGGAACTGTCGGATGCACAGGTTTGCAAACTGATCGGTACCACCAAGGACACCATCGGTAAAATCCGTGACCGTACGCATTGGAATTCCGCCAACCTGACGCCGCGCAACCCGGTGACCATGGGTCTTTGCTCCGAACTTGATCTGGAAAAACAGGTCGTGATCGCACGTTCGAAGAACCCGGAAAAAATCGCCCGCGATGTCGAGCCCGATCCGCTGCCCGAAGAATTGCAGATCAATCCGGAGCCGGATTATCCGGGCAAAAAGACCGAAGAGAAAAAAGAAGAGCCGAAAACTTCCGATTACATGGAAGCGGCAGAAAACCTTTTCCGGTCCTGATACGTTTCAAAAGGTCGCCCACGGGGCGGCCTTTTTTCTTTGGGTTGCCCGGCACTTATTGCATAAAGTTTGTTTCACACGATTGCCGCTAAACCGTAACGCAACCGACATATGCGCGACATACCATTCGCCTGCTTTCGAACGAACAACACCGAAGAAACGTTTCCATGCAAAAACGTCCAACTGAACGCCAGGCTGGCATTGTTGAACTTGTCCGCGCCGATGGTTTTCGCACCATTGATCAACTTGCTGAACGCTTTGACGTCACCCCGCAGACCATCCGCCGTGATGTGAATGCGCTGTGTGACGAAGGATTGCTGCGCCGTCGCCACGGCGGCGTCGAACCGGCACTTGAACATGAAAATATCGCCTATCGGGCGCGCAAGGTTCTGAACGTTAATGAAAAGCGCAAGATTGCCGCCCTTGTCGCACGCGAAATCCCCAACGGGGCATCGCTGTTCTTTTCGATCGGCACCACACCGGAACTGGTGGCAAGCGCGTTGCTTCAGCATCGCGACCTGCGGATTTTCACCAATAATCTGAATGTGGCCTATGTTGCGGCAACCAATGACAGCTTTGACGTCACTCTGATTGGTGGCCGGTTGCGTAACCGTGACCGCGATGTTCTTGGCCCCGAGGTCGAGGCATTCTTTAACAGCTACAAGGTCGATTACGGGATTTTCGGCGTCGGCGGTATTGATCCCGATGGCAGTCTTCTTGATTTCGATGAACAGGAAGTCCGCGCCCGTTCGGCAATCCTCAAGAATGCGCGCAAATCATACCTTGTTGCCGATCATACCAAATTCGGTCGGAACGCTGTGGTGCGGGGTGGTTCGATCACCGATGTCAGCGCATTCTTTACCGACTGCCTGCCCCCTGATCACATCATGGCGATGATCAACCGCGCGGGTGTTACCATGCACATGCCCGAACCCAACGCGGAATTTCCGACCTTTTACGTGCCCGAAGAAGACTAGGCCGTATCGAATGCGCCCCCGCATTTGTCAGGACGACTTGCGGGTTTGCGCTGCTGCAATCAGGCTGTTGCGGACTTCGCGCAATGCCGGGGTCAGTGTTTTATCCCGGCGCATGACGATGGCCAGTTCACGCGATAATGGCGGATTAAGCGGCCGGGTCGTAACCGGAAACTGGGTGCGACCCGGGCGTGCGCCCATTTCCGGCAAAATTGTCGCCCCGATCCCCGCCCCGACCAGTTCCTTGATGGCTTCGACACTGCCAAGTTCCATGATCGAATGTCCGGCAACCCCGGCATCACGCAGCCAGTCATCAACAAGGGTTCTGGTCAAACCACCGCGTTCATAAAGCACCAGCGGCTGGGTTTCGAGATCCCGGGGGTGAATAATATCGGGCACATCCGCATCCCCGGCAAAGATCGCCACGAACGGATCGGTCATGACCGGCATGATCGACAGGCTTCTGCCGCTGCACGGCATGGTTACCAGCCCGATATCAAGCTGGTTGTCTTCGATCGCGCGGACAATGTCGCTGGTATTGCCGGTCCGCACCATGATTTCGAGCTTCGGATAGGCCCGTTGCAGTTTTTCCAGAATGGCTGGCAGAAAATAGATACAGGCCGTTGCACCGGTGCCGATCCGCACCTGACCGGCCGGGCCATCGGCAAAGCTTGAAACCGCATCCAGTGCAGAACGGATCGATGCATCAATCCCGCCAATATGGGACAGCAATGCCTGCCCGGCAGCGGTTGGTTCGGCCCGCTTTCCCACCCGTTCAATCAGCT
The DNA here is from genome assembly GCF_023588965.1 of Thalassospira sp. GO-4. Lineage (NCBI taxonomy): Bacteria > Pseudomonadati > Pseudomonadota > Alphaproteobacteria > Rhodospirillales > Thalassospiraceae > Thalassospira > Thalassospira sp. GO-4. The sequence continues at coordinate 4,443,656 of NZ_CP097807.1, read as the reverse complement.
TGACACCAAGCCGTTCTTCGAGCTGGCGCACCTGCTGGCTGATCGCGGGCTGGCTCAGATTAAGTTTGGCGGCGGCTGCCGAAAAACTGCCAAGTGCGACCACATCGGCAAAGGCATGAAGCTGATCAAGATTAAGAGCACGCATATCAAACTTTTCCTTATGACATGCATAAGATTTCAAAACTTACGTTATGATAGAATTCGCCGTACTGTCTGGTCAAACAAATCAACACCGGACAATAAAATGTGCCTGACTACCAGCGGCCCGATCCCAGTTACCCGCATAACCGTGCGCGATGCATGCGATGCAGATATGGCGCACATCACCGCGATTTATCGCCACCATGTGCTGACCGGGACGGCATCGTTCGAAGAAATTCCGCCAACACAGGATGAAATCACCATCCGGTTTCATGCAATCCGTGACAAGGGAATGCCCTATCTGGTGGCGATCAATGATCGGAACATCGTCGGATATTGCTATGCCAGTTCCTATCGTCCGCGCACGGCCTATCGCCATACGGTGGAAAATTCGATCTATGTGGCCCCGGATTGCGCCGGTCAGGGTGTCGGCAGTCTTTTGATGGGTCATCTGATCGAGCGTTGCGAAAACGGTCCCTGGCGTCAGATGGTCGCAGCGATCGGTGACAGCGCCAATCACGCATCGATTGCCCTTCATCGCAAATTCGGGTTTGAGCAAACCGGCGTTTTCCATAATGTCGGCTTCAAGTTTGGGCGCTGGCTTGATTCCATTCTGATGCAACGATCCCTTGGCGAGGACAAACCGGTTCTTCCCGGTCCGCTCGACAAATGATCCGTCCACGCACTGTTATTGCCCTTGGCCTTGCCCAATTGATCAGTTGGGGGACGGCCTATTACCTGATCGGGAATTTCGGTGCGATCATTGCCGCACGACATGGCTGGGACAGTGCAGTCGTCTATGCCGGGTTTTCATCGGCACTTCTGGTCATGGGGATCTGTTCGTCGACATGCGGGCGGCTGATTGATCACTGGGGCGGACGACCGGTGATGCTGGCGGGATCGGTGCTTAACGCGCTTGGTTGTTTGACGCTGGCCTTTGCCGATCAGATCTTCTGGCATTTCGTTGGCTGGATCATTCTGGGCATTGCCATGCGCGCGACGCTTTATGATGCTGCCTTTGCCACACTGGCGCGCATCGGCGGTCCGAATGCCGGTCGGGCCATGGGACAGATCACCCTGTTTGGCGGGCTTGCATCCACCGTGTTCTGGCCGGTCGGTCATCTGATCGAAAGCCAGTTTGGCATCACCACCGCCCTTGCAAGCTATGCCGGATTTGCCCTTTTGACGGTTCCGCTGCATTTGATGCTGCCGCCGGCTTCGCCCAACAGTGACGATGAAACCGATACCCCCGCCCCATCTTCACCAACGGCCCATGCCCCGCCTGGTAATATCGCGGCAAATCCAAAAGCCCAAACCCGCGAAGGAACACCGGTAAACAAGCAGCTGTGCGGCATTCTCTATGCGGTGATTGTGACGGTTCTGAATGTCGTCAATGCGGCGATGTCTGCCCATATGATCGCGGTTCTGATCGGGCTTGGCCTGGGCACTGTGATTGCCATTGAAACAGCAAGTCTGCGCGGAATTGGTCAATCGATCGCACGGGCCGCCGAAGTGCTGTTTGGCAAACGGCTTGCGCCAACCAGACTGACGGTGCTGGCGACTGCGATCCTGCCGGTCTCCTTTTTGCTGGTTCTGATCGGGGATCCCCATGTGATGGCGGCGATGGCATTCACGTTTTTATATGGTGCTGCCAATGGCGTTCTGACCATCACGCGCGGGACATTGCCATTGATGATTTTCGGGCGGCGCGGATACGGACAGCAGGTCGGCAGATTGCTGATCCCGGGCTTCTTTTTATCCGCCATCGCGCCCAGCCTATATGATCAGCTGATTGCCCGTTTCGGACCGCAATCTGCGATCTGGGTATCAAGCGGGTTGCTTCTGATCGGGTTCATCAGTGCAATCGTCCTTTACCGGATGCTCACCCCCGGTCACACGCGCATCCCGATGGCAGAACAATCCTGACAGCCCGCCCTTTCACCAAGTCCGGCAACCCCGCACCGAGCTGAGCTGAACTGAACCGAACCGGACCGGACCGGACCGAACAGAGCCAACACCTCCGCCATTCCGACCACGTCCAAGAAAAAACGCCTGCCAATCGGGGATGGCAGGCGCAAGGTGTGCTCTGTGATGAAAGAGCCGGGAGTATCCGTGCTTACGGGATCTTTGGTTGGTGTTATTTCGCGTATCCGATTTCCTTGAGTGCCTCGGCGATTTCCGGAAGGATCGCCGGATCATCAATGGTGGCCGGCGTGTTATAGGTTTCCCCGTCGGCAATCGATCGCATGGTCTTGCGCAGGATTTTGCCAGACCGTGTTTTCGGAAGCCGGTCAACCACGGTTGCCTGCTTGAACGCCGCAACCGGTCCGATCTGATCGCGGACCATGGCGACTACTTCGGCAAGGATGGCATCATGGGGCCGCGTCACACCGGATTTCAGGACGATGAAACCAAGCGGCAATTGCCCCTTAAGATCGTCATGCACGCCAATGACCGCACATTCGGCAACGTCGGGATGACCGGAAAGAACTTCTTCCATTGCCCCGGTCGACAAGCGATGCCCGGCGACATTGATGATGTCATCGGTGCGCGACATGACATAGATATAGCCGTCTTCATCAATGAAACCGGCATCACCGGTGGCGTAATAGCCCGGGAATTCTTCGAGATAGGATGACTTGAACCGGTCGTCATTCTGCCAAAGCGTCGGCAAGGTGCCGGGCGGCAATGGCAGCTTGGCGGCCAATGCGCCGATCTGCCCGCGTTCAAGCGGTTTGCCCGCCTCGTCAAGAACCTGAACATCCCAGCCACAGGCCGCAACCGTCGGCGACCCGTACTTGATCGGCAACAGTTCAATGCCGCGCGGGTTGGCACAGATCGACCAGCCGGTTTCGGTTTGCCACCAGTGATCAATCACCGGCACACCAAGGCTTTTTTCCGCCCATTGCAGGGTATCGGGATCGGACCGTTCACCGGCCAGATACAGCGCCTTTAGACAGCCAAGATCGTAATTCGCCATATGGGCGGCTTTGGGGTCGTCACGTTTGATCGCACGAAATGCGGTTGGCGCGGTAAACAGGACCTTGACCCTGTGTTGGGAAATCACCCGCCAGAAGGCACCGGCATCGGGGGTGCCAACCGGCTTTCCTTCATACATCACCGTCGTACAGCCCGCCAGAAGCGGCGCATAGACAATATAGGAATGCCCGACCACCCAGCCGACATCGGACGCCGCCCAGTAAACATCACCGGCTTCGACGTCATAGATGTTTTTCATCGACCAGTGCAGGGCAACCATATGGCCACCATTGTCGCGGACAACGCCCTTGGGCTGACCGGTTGTCCCGGACGTATAAAGAATATAAAGCGGATCGGTCGCCGCCACCGGCACACAATCCGATGGCGCGGCCTTGGCACATTCCACGGTCCAGTCAAAATCCCGCCCGGGGATCAGCAAGGCGTCACATTGCGGGCGCTGGTACAGAATGACCGATGACGGTTTATGGTCGGCAAGTTCGATCGCACGATCAAGAAGCGGTTTGTATTCAATGATGCGCGATCCTTCGATGCCGCAACTGGCCGTCAGGATCAGTTTGGGTTTGGCATCATTGATGCGCGTGGCAAGTTCGTTTGATGCAAACCCGCCAAACACCACCGAATGCACAGCCCCGATGCGCGCGCACGCCAACATCGCCATCGCGGCCTGCGGGATCATCGGCATGTAGATAATTACCCGGTCGCCCTTGGTCACACCGCGTGCATGCAGGGCCCCGGCAAGGCGGGCCACATCGTCGCGCAGATGGCGATAGGTGATTTTTTCGACCGTGTTGGTGACCGGGCTGTCATAGATCAGGGCCGTTTGGTCCCCGCGCCCGTTTTCGATATGCCGGTCAAGCGCGTTATAGCAGGTATTGACCTCGCCGCCGGTGAACCACCGGTAAAACGGCACATTGCTGTCATCAAGAACGCGGTCCCATTTTCGGTACCATGTGATGTTTTCGGCAGCTTCTGCCCAGAAACCTTCCTTGTCAGCAAGGGAGCGATCATAGGTTTCCTGATAACGACCAGTCATTGGCGAAAATTCCTCCCGCGATGATGGATCTTGTGCCCATACGGACCGCGTTTTTGTGGCGAGCGATTAAATCGGCATCATAATACCTATTTAATGCGCACTTACCCCTTAGACATTGGTAGAGCGTCGGTATTCCGCCATTTTCTGCGGATTAAAATCACTAAAATCCATTACGCCGTGATCGACTTGGGCCGCACGGGCGTATCGGATCAGGTGTCATCAGTGAAGCGGGAATGTCGCCGGGCGCTTTAAAGCGCAGACATAAAGTTGCCGCCTCACGCGTGGGCGACAATCGGAGGCGGCAAAAGCAAGAGTTAGGAAATCTGTGAGGTCGTCAAACCGTCTGCATGGTTGATCGCATGTTTTTCATCACGCGTTTGGCCATGCTCAAACGGCTAATGGTTTATTCGGTTTATCTCGTCCTTGATTTCAAGCTTGCGACGTTTAATGTCTGCGACAAGGGAATCATCGGGCGCCGGTCGGCGCGTCTCGAGGTGGAGTTCCTGCTCAAGTGCAGCATGTTTGGCAGTAAGAGCTTCGATATGGCTTTGAACGCTCATTCGCCTACTCCTTATATCTGACATTGCCCACAAGAAGATGGTATTAATTTCGTAACATGATTTCCAGTGTTTCAATCACAATCGTGAACCAGAACACAGTCCAGCAAGGATCGGCATGACGCAAAAAGATCGACTTATCATCGGCATAACCGGCGCATCGGGTGTGATTTACGGCATACGTTTTTTAGAATTGCTCAAAAACACACCAATCGAGACTCATCTGGTTCTTTCGAAGGCAGCCGAACGCACCATCGCCTATGAGACCGATTTTAAAATCCGCGATATCAAGGAGATGGCAAACGTCATCCATGACAATGCCGACATTGGTGCATCCATTGCGTCGGGATCGTTCCGGGCACGCGGGATGGTGGTTGCCCCCTGCTCGATGAAGTCCCTGGCCGAGGTCGCAAGCGGAGTCGCCGATAATCTGATCGCGCGTGCAGCTGACGTGATGCTCAAGGAACGCCGCCGTCTGGTGCTGATGGTGCGCGAAACCCCGCTGCATGCCGGGCACATCCGCAACATGGCGCAGGCCACCGAAAACGGTGCGATCATTGCCCCGCCGGTTCCGGCCTTTTATGCCCGGCCGCAATCGCTTGATGAAATGGTCACGCAAAGTTGCGGGCGGGTACTTGATCTGTTTGATATCGATTTGCCCGACACCGCGCGCTGGGGCGATGAGGATGCAGCCAATCACATCCCGGTCACCGGCAAGCCGAAAAACCGGAGCTGATCGTTCATTGCGGCCTCAGGCCGTGACCAACCCCATCAGCGAGATCAGGCGATTTAGCGCCTGATCACATTCGCCCTGTTCCAGATCGAACCGGGTGGGCGACAGATATGCCCGTGCCCCGGCAAACGGGTCATCCGACGGGATCGGCGTTACCGCGTCACACAGGATATGCTGTTCAATCCGTTCTGCCTGCAATTCGTCTGATTTGACCTTTTGGCGCAGTTCCTGGGCAGTTGCTCGCGGGTCATCACGCAAAAAGCGTCTGGTTTGGCGCAACGGAACGATCACGTTGTCGCGCCAGTCCCGCACGGCTTCTTCCAGTGCGCTGACGCTGTGCGGTGCCAATCCTTTCTGACCAAGAAAGAACATGAACAGCAGCATGTTCACATCCAGACCACAGCGTTCCTGCAATTCCAGACACAGCTTTGCCACACCGTCGCGACCATACATCCCGACCGTAAAGGTCCAGACTTCATCCTGATCCATTGTTACCTGCTCGTATCGTTTTTTGTTTTGTCTGATCATCACACGGTTTTTGCCGTGCGCGCGACCTTTGGCGGATGCCCGAGATAAGCACCAAGCCCCTTTGCCGTCGAGACCATCGTACCCGCCGTATCAACCAGACGCGGACCGACAATAACATCGGCCATCGCCACATCGACGACCTTGCGCTTTGACCAGGCGACAACCCGGTCAAACTTCTGTTCGGCAATCAGATCGACCGCATGAACCCCAAAGGCCGATGCAATCACCCGGTCACGCGGCGATGGCGTTCCGCCGCGCTGAACATGCCCCAGAACAGTAACCCGCGTGTCCCAGCCCGTACGCGCACCAAGTTCATCGGCCAGCCAATGCCCGATCCCGCCATAGCGGACCTTTTGGCCGTCATCGTCCTGGGTCACGGCCGCCCCGTCATCGCGTTTGACCGCCTCGGCGACAATCACCAGCGCATGGTTGCGCCCGCGTTTGCGGATATTGAGACAATGTTCGGTCAACGCATCAAGATCGTAATCCATTTCCGGGATCAGAATGGCATCTGCCCCACCCGCGACCCCGGCAAACAACGCAATATGCCCGGCATCGCGCCCCATGACTTCAAGGATCATGATGCGATCGTGGGATGCGGCAGTCGGTTGCAGGCGGTCCAGTGCCTCGACCGCGACATTGACCGCGGTGGTAAAGCCGACCGAATATTCGGTCTGGGCCAGATCGTTATCGATGGTTTTGGGAATACCGACCAGATTGATGCCCCCCATCTGGGCCAGCCGATGCAGGATCGCCATGCTGCCATCCCCGCCAACCCCGATCAGCGCATCCAGTCCAAGCTTGTGATAGCCATCAATCACTTCCTGCGAGCGGTCGGCAAAACTGCCATCGGGCATCGGATAATGAAACGGATCGCCTTTGTTGATCGTGCCAAGAATGGTCCCGCCAAGACGCAACATGCCGTCATTATTGACCTGATCATTAAGATCAATCGCCTGGGGCGGGTCCTGCATCAGGCCGTGCGTGCCCTGACGGATACCGACAACATCCCAGCCATAACCAAGAACCGCGCGGCGCACGACCGCAAGAATAACAGCATTCAGCCCGGCACAATCGCCACCACTGGTCAAAATCCCGATCCGCATGTGTTTCCTTCCCAAGGTCGCCATCATTATTTTAAAGTCCGGATCCTGATTTCAGGGTCCCGCCCGCAAAGGGTGATACAAATCATATGGGTTGCCCACCTCAATTCTGGTATTATCAGAATCCCTTCGCGTTGATTATTAAGCTGGATCAAAAATGGACGAAATCAATCAGATCGAGATTGAAAAGAAACTTCTTTCATTGCGCGAGGAACACCGCGATCTTGATATCGCCATCGAACAGATGGTTCAGGCCCCGCACCATGACCAATTGCGTCTGGGCCGCATGAAAAAGCGCAAACTCGCGTTAAAAGATGAAATTCGCTATGTCGAGTCGCAACTCGTGCCCGATATTATTGCCTGACCGGGCCGGCAATTGCGCCCGCGTGGGGCGCCGATTTTGCCCATACGCGAAAGCGCCCGGCACCCTGTAAAAATTCGATCCGAACCGCACCCCGACCGTCAATTGACGATGCGGGGTTTGTGTTTTGACGACCACACAAAAAAACATGCAAGGCCAAGCCTTGCATCGGGCATTCAATCCATATGCGAAGCAATCAGATGCCGTAAGGGATACGGTCAAGCTGGGCAAGGCGCATTTCCTTTTGCGCGCGCAAGGCGGCATCCGCAGAATTCAGAACCGACTGGGCCGTATCGCCATTGGTCGCCTGATACAGGCCAAAGACCGGCACGACATAGATGAATTTGTCATTATGCGAATAGGGGTTCTGTTCAAGCCAGCGCGTTATCGCATCGGCACGCTGCAACACATCGTCACGATCGACATTATACATCAAGGCGACAAAGTCGTTACATCCCAGATAGCCCAGATGATGCGGTGCCATCACGAAATCGGCCATGATTCTGCGGACATAGTTGAACAGGCCGTGTTTGCAGCCCTGTCCATAGCGCTGAAGAATATCGTCAATGTTAAACAACTCGCAGATCAGAACCGTCCTGTTGGTGCGATCCGTACCGATCAGGGAAACCTCGTTTTCAAGGATCTGCATAAAGGTCGGATAGCTGAGCGCCCCGGTAAACGGATCGCGGCCTTCGGTGCGGGCCAGACGTGCCTGCCGCTTTTTCAGTTCATTGACATTTTCCGTCAGACTGTTGATGCGCACCATCAACCGGCCGATGGCCTGTTCAACGGCCGGGGTTACCTGACTGTCGGGAATGCCAAGGACATTGGCCATATCAGGCGTGTGAAAGGGAACGTCATCCACCGTGTCGGGATGCGTTTCCGTATCGATATCAACCTGATGTTCGCGGCTGGGCGCACGTCGACTTCCGGCATCCCTGCCATAGGCAAGTACACCATACGGATTGGATGGGTATCTGCCATCCCCGCCCCCCATGGAGGGTGTCAACGAACCGGGCCTTGTGACTTTCATGTCTGACCTTCCCGTGCTACCTGCACAGTTATATGAGTGATTGGTAAATAATAAATCAAAAGTACAATCATTTCACATTAATTTTCAATCGACAGTAAGAATAGTATCGCTACCCTTCCGGGTAGCGCGGAATAATTGAAGATCGGACAGGAAAATATAAAGGATTCTGCGGGTCTGGCATGTTGCAAGCAGGCTTGCATGATGGCCCGTGCTGCATATAATGCGGCCCTTCACGAAACCGCCCGAATACGGAGCCGCCAACATGAGCGATCAAACACCGGTCATCGGCATTATCATGGGAAGCCAGTCCGACTGGGAAACCATGAAAAACGCAGCAGATGTCCTCGATGCGCTGAACGTCCCTTACGAAAAGAAAATCGTTTCGGCCCATCGCACCCCTGATCGCCTGTATGACTATGCCAAAACGGCAAAGTCGCGCGGCCTTAAGGTCATTATCGCCGGTGCGGGCGGGGCGGCCCATCTTCCGGGCATGGCAGCGGCCATGACGCCGCTTCCGGTGCTGGGCGTGCCGGTTCAAAGCCGCACCCTTAAGGGCCTTGATAGCCTGCTTTCCATCGTGCAGATGCCGGGCGGCGTTCCGGTTGGCACCCTTGCCATCGGATCGGCGGGTGCAAAGAATGCCGGTCTGATGGCAGCGGAAATCATGGCGCTGATGGATGACGGACTTGCCGCACGCCTTGATGACTGGCGCGCAGCCCAGACCGCATCGGTCGCCGACGAACCGGTTGATCCGGCACCATGACCCAAGACAGGCGCGCCCAAACGGGCGCGTTTTTGTTTTGCCCGTCACAGATTTGAAATTGGCCTGACGACAGGCAATGTTTTCCCACCGGGAAGATTTTTGATCGAGGATTAAATGACGCAGGATTTCGACACGCGCATCATCGCACCGGGAAGCACGATTGGCATCATGGGCAACGGGCAGCTTGGCCGTATGGCGGCCTTCTGTGCGGCTGAACTGGGCTATAAGGTCCATGTGTTTGGGCCGGGGGCCGACAGCCCGACCGAACAGGTTTGCGCCAAGGTAACCGTTGCCGATTACACCGATCTGGATGCGCTGCGCGCCTTTGCCGAGGATGTCGATGTCGTCACGTTTGAATTTGAAAACGTCCCGCATGACAGCGTAAAGCTTTTGTCGGAACTGGTGCCGGTACGCCCGGGCTGGAAATGCCTGCATATTTCGCAAAACCGCCTGCGTGAAAAGACCTTCTGCAACGAGCACGGTATCGGCACCGCCCCGTTTGAAGCCGTCCGTTCGCTTGCCGATCTTGAAGCAGCGGTCGCCAAACTTGGCCGCCCGTCGGTTCTCAAGACCACCGAACTTGGCTATGACGGCAAGGGACAGGTCAAAATCAACGCCGATACAGATCTGGCCGAAGCCTGGGACGAGATGAAGGGGGCCGAGGCCATCCTTGAAGGTTTCATTTCCTTTGAGCGCGAAATTTCGGTCATTGTCGCACGCGGCGTTCAGGGTGATACCGCCTGCTTCTGCCCGGTCGAAAACGTGCATACCAACCACATTCTTGATGTGACCGTCGCCCCGGCTGAAATTGCCGACAGCCTGTCAAAAAAGGCCGAAGACATCGCAATCAAGCTGGTCAGTGCGATGGAGTTCGTCGGCCTTCTGGCGGTTGAAATGTTTGTCACGACCGATGGCGACATTCTGGTCAATGAAGTGGCCCCACGCCCGCACAATTCCGGTCACTGGACCATTGATGCCTGCATCACCAGCCAGTTCGAACAGTTCATCCGCGCTGTTTGCGGCCTGCCGCTGGGCGATCCGGCCCACCATTCCAAGGCCCGCATGAAGAACCTTCTGGGTGATGACATCAATGACTGGCAGGCAATTTTGACCGAGCCGAATGCAAAACTGCACCTTTACGGCAAGGCCGAAGCAAAGCCGGGACGCAAAATGGGTCACGTGACCTGGGTTCTTCCCAAATAAAGTGCCCCGACCGTAAGGTCACACAATATCCAAAGCCCCGGACAGCCTATGCTTCCGGGGCTTTTTGTTATGTATTTCATTACGTTACGCATCAACATCGCATCAATATCACCGGCTGGCATTTTATGCCCAGCAGATTGGCATCGGGTTTGCTGTTGATCAGGCAGGAAACTCTTTACGGACTGAAGGTGATGAAGAAACTTCTGATCATTGTTGCAATGCTTGCCGGGCTTGGCGCCATTGAAACCCGCCTGAATGACGCACATGCCGCACCGGGTGCGGCCGGATTTCCCGAAGTTGTCGAAGGCGACAAGCTTCGTTTTGGCAATCTGATTGTTGAACTGTTTGGCATTCGCGCCCCGAAACCGGGCATGATTTGCCGTGCGGGGTCGGTTGAATTCCAGTGCGGTGCCGCCGCATCCCAGGCACTTGATCGCATCATCGACAACTATGCCATCAAATGTCAGCAGGTCTCGGATGTGCAGCTGTTCCCGATGCTGACCGAATGCACCATCGGGCGCAATGACCTGAACCGGTTGATCCTGCGTGCCGGGTGGGCAATGGTCGATATGGTCAGTTGCGACAGCCATCCGAGCTGTGCGACCTATTTGCGCGATCAGGAATTTGCCAAGGAAAACCGCAAGGGTATCTGGATGGGAACGCCGCCGTCCGAACTGGTTGCGCTGGCGGCCAAACCGACCCTTGAAGAAATCCAGTCCGCCGATGACAAGGCAAAGCGCAAAGCCAATGGCGACAGCCCGCGCCATCTTTTCGGATCAGCCTTCACCGTCGACCTGGCCGAGGACATGAAGCGCGCAAACGCCCCGGACAGAACGCTTCTGAGTTTTCTTGAAAACACCTTTTAGGTCCGCATTCCGGACCATCGCCCCAAAGAGTTCCCGATCCAAAACAAAACGCCACCGCATTGCTGCCGGTGGCGTTTCTGATTTCGTCTTTATGCTTGGCAGTCGGTCGGCTCAGCCCCCGAACTGACGGCGCAGCCGCCCCGGGGTCGGCACGCAATTGGCGACCTTTGCACCAAGCTTGAACGGGGCTGTGGCAAATTTGCCGACCTTGCCCAGCTTGGCGGTGATTTTCGGGATTTGCAGAACATTGCCGATCCGGCGATCAAGGAACGCCCAGGTATCGGCATGGTCATCGGATGTATCATCCAGCCAGTAAGCCAGCGTCGATCCATACACCCCGGCCAGCAGCATGCGCTTGGTGTACCAGTTATGATCGGTCGATGTATCACCGGCGGCAACCCACATCGCATCAACCGTGCCATGGGTCAGTTTAAGGCCAAGGGCGGCATTTTGCGGAAGGGTCATGAAGGCCAGCGCACCGCGCACGGCGTCTTTCTGATTTTCCACCAGATCAAGCCGGGTTTTGACCGCCGTGGCAATCCGGTCGCGGATTTTCATGTTTTCCAGCCCCTTCTCATCAAGGGCGGAGATCATTTTGCGATCGGTCATTTCGACATATGTCACAATGGCCTGACGGATACCATTTGGCAGCAACCGGTCCACTTCACCCGGCGCAAGATCAAGATCTTCTGCCCCGGCCAGCAGCGCCTGTCTGGTCCAGCCGTCAAAGGGGATATGTTCAAGGGCGGCCTCGACCAGTGCTTCGCGCTGGGCTTGCAGGCGGCTCATGCTTTCGGACACGGTCATTTATGCCTCCTCGTCAGGTGATCCGGCGTCTTGCGCATCGTCATCACTTCGCGATGCACAAGCCTGCCTGAATGTAGTCTCGGGCGGGTATTCGCGCAATTCTTCGTTAAACCCAAGAAGCGTCATGTCTTCCATACGTTCGGGATACATGACTCCGATCAAATGATCATATTCATGCTGAACGACCCGGGCATGGAACCCACCGGCAATGCGTTCGATTTCTTCGCCCTGTTCATTTAACCCGCGATAACGGATTTTGTTCCAGCGCGGCACCACCCCCTGAAGCCCCGGGATCGACAGGCACCCTTCCCAGCCATCAACGATTTCATCGCCAACCGGTTCGATTTCCGGGTTGATCAGAACCGAAAGCGGAATGGCCGCATCGTCGGGATCGTCGCTTTGGCGCATCGCGGGCACGTAATAGACCATGATCGCCTTTGACTGAAACACCTGTGGTGCCGCAAGGCCAACGCCACCGGCATCCTTCATGGTGTCCTTCATATCAGCAATCAGACGCTGAATTTCGGGATCAAGCGGGTCTTCGACCCGGTCGGCGACCTTGCGCAGAACCGGGTGGCCCATCCGGGCAATTTTCAGGATCGACATAGCACTATATCCATCCAAAACCGCCCGGCTGTAAAGCCCCGGCGTGCAAAACATCCCGACGATACCGGCCCTTGCAAGCAACACCCGCGATGCCAGCGGCACTCATCCTTGCAATCCCCCGGCGCATCCCGGGAATACCCCATCCCTAGTGTCCGGTCAGAACCAGCGTCTGGATCGGCAATAGCAGGGCCTGAACCCGCAGGAGCAGCGCATGAACCACACCGACGGTCTGCACCATATGCAGGAACAGCCATTCGCCGGTTCCGATATCGGGATTTTCAAGCTGATCATGGGTGTTGGTATAGGCATTACCGGCACATTTGCTGCCAAGCGGCACATCGGCAATCGATTCCGGATAAAGCGGCACCATCTTGACCAGGAACGTACCGGGCTTTGCCCGTTCGGTGATATCAAGCAACTGGTCGCTTGGCCGGAACTGACCGGCGGCGATCACCGGCTGCACATCAATCACCACCATCGGAATGATTTCAAATGGCAGGGACGCACAGGTGACTTCGGTAATCACACCGGTTTTGACCACCTGTGTCGATATCTGGTTAAAGCCGGCAAGGAATATGGTTTCCCCGTCCCGTTCCGGGATCAGAATACCGGCCGGACGCAAGATCGGGCTGACAAAATCCCCGACCTGAAGGGCGAATTGCTGGATATTGCCCTTTACCCCGGCACGGACCACGGTTTTGGACAAATCAGCCTCGGCCGATCGCAAGGCTGCCTGCGCATTGGCAAGCTGGGCGGGCAGAAGACTGTCAAGCTTGGTCTTGATCACATTCAGGCTGGCCTCGGCGGCATTAAGGCCGCCCTGGCGCGTGGTTAATGATACTTCCAGCCGTTCGACTTCGCGCCTTGAAACCGCATTGGTGCCGCGCGACAGCAGGTCCGATTTGACCTTCAATTCGTCGCGCACCTGATTATAGGCCCCGCGCGCCTGTTCGACATTGCCTTCGGCCACGGCAATATCGGCACGCGCCACATCCATCTGGGCACGGATTTCGGCAATACGCTGTTCGGCCATGGCAACGGCTTCGCGTTCGACCCGGTTATCAAGGCGGAATAACGGGTCCCCGGCATCGACATCGTCATCATTATCGACATAAACCTCGACCACGCGCCCGCCCTTTTCCGGCAGAATGGTGATGGTCCGGAAAAAGGACGACACATTGGTTGTCGACGGATGGAAATAGAAAATCAACGTCACCAGACTAAGCGTCAGGATCGCACAGGCCGTAATGCCATAGCGAAGCTCGTACCAGACGGAAAACAGGGTTAATTCCTTGCCGATCCGTTTGCCCTGGACATACCGGCGCACCAGAAAATCGGGCAGGATGGTGAACATCGAACACAGAAGAAGCTCAAACATCTTTCGGATTCTCCTGACGCGCGTCCCCGGATGACGGATCAGGGTTCCCAGCCCCGTCCGCCGGTTTCACATCGGTTGTCCCATGTGCCGTTGCTGGTGACGGGTTTGGCGCCGGGGCTCCCGACGGGCTTGACGACGGGTTTTGGGCTGCACCACCGGGGCTTATGGTCGCCCCCTTGGCCTGCGCCATTGCCATAAGCGCATTGGCAATCGCCTGAATCGGGGAAATGAAATCGGGGAACCTGATCACCGCCAGAACCAGCGCCGCCGCCCAGAACACGTTGTTATGGGTAAATAACGCCAAAAGCGTCAAAACACCGATCAGCTGAATTTGGGTGTGATTGGCATGATGGGCCAACCGTTCGGGCAAGGCATGGATATTCAGATAAAACGCCCCGATCAAAAACACCGCCAGAATCACAAACCAGACAACTCCGACAAACAGGGCATCGGTATCGCCCGGCGCTGTAACAAAGAACGGCGCATGGGCAATTGCCGCTTCGCGCAGACTGTTTTCCATCTGTGGACCCTACCCGTTTTTGAACCAACCTTGTCTTGTGCGTTTTGATATCCGGGGCTGATCACCCTTGGTGGCCCGCGATATATTGAATTTTGTCAACGCATTATAGCAACTTTTGATTTTATTTTTACTATATAATTCACCCAAAGCATCCTATCACAAAACCGACACCGGAATTTCACCTCCCATGCCTTGGCGTTTTGCGGTGCAGGCATGTATAAACGTCAAAGGCGAATATCCCCTTCCCTCTTTTCTTTTTGGCCGGTTTGCACTATATACAGGCCACGGTCAGCTTGACCGTAAATCCAACCGGGGAGCATTCCGCACTCCGGGTGTTTTTGTTTTTTTGAAAGGAGCGTGGTTTCCGTGCAGGTAATCGTTCGCGACAACAATGTCGATCAGGCTCTGAAAGCGCTTAAGAAAAAGATGCAGCGCGAGGGCATTTTCCGTGAGATGAAACTCCGTCGCCACTTTGAAAAGCCGTCGGAGAAGAAAGCTCGCGAAGGGGCGGAAGCAATCCGTCGTGCCCGCAAGCTGGAGCGTAAGCGCATCGAGCGCGAAGGCTTCTAGTCTTTTTCACTTTCGGGGTATCTCGAACGTGACTGTACGATCGAATTTGGCTTGCCAAGTTCGGACCCGTGCGCCAAGCCCGCCTCGGAGCAATCCGGGCGGGTTTGGTTTTTCTGGACTATTGAAACGCGACTGATTTCACATCAGTTTCCCGACACCCAGGCCCGGATATCATCAAGCATCGTTGGTTCATAGCCAATCGGATCGGGCATTGGCTCGGACCGGATGATAATCCCCGACTGGGTGCGATAAACACGATACACCGTATCTTCCTTGATATCGGTATAGGTCGAACTGCCATATTCGGCATCGACCAGAAAATTCCATTCCGCCAGATAGTTCATCAGATCAAGCGCATCACCCGTCCCAAGCTCATAGGCCCGAAACGGTGCGGTATTTTGCCGCACCACATCGCGATAGCGGCCCTCGAACCGCACAAGCTGATAACGCGCATCCATACCAATGATATTGGCCCACGGCTTCAGCTTGATGAATTCCGCATCAATGCGCCACTGATCGCCAAGGATTTCATAAGTCCCGCTGACACCGGGATCATCGGACACCAGATGCACGGTAAACACATCCTCGGAAACCGGTTCGAAATAAAGGGCAGCAATCGGGTCTTCAGCGGTCAGACGCACATAGGTCAGAATGTTCAACCCCATCGACGCGACCAGCGCAATCGACAGAATGACCACCATAAAAAGCGAGACCCTGACTATTCGAAACATATGACCTTCCGATCCATGATGTTCAAATCCTCCGACAGCTTGGGGTTATAAGCAACCACTCCGACGAAAAAAAGGCGGCCCCATCGGAGCCGCCTTTTGTCTTTTCAAACCGGATGGTTTGATCAGTTATCAAGATGCATGACGATTTCTTCGCACATCTTTTTGGCGTCGCCAAACAGCATCATGGTGTTGTCCTTGAAGAACAGTTCGTTCTGGATGCCAGCGTAACCGGCTGACATGCCGCGTTTGACGAACAGGACCGTTTTGGCCTTTTCGACTTCAAGGATCGGCATGCCAAAGATCGGGCTGGCCGGATCGGTTTTGGCAGCCGGGTTAGTGATGTCGTTGGCCCCGATGACAAAGGCAACATCGGCGGAACCGAAATCACGGTTGATTTCTTCCATTTCCAGAACGTCGTCATAGGGAACGCTGGCCTCGGCCAGAAGCACGTTCATGTGACCAGGCATACGACCTGCCACCGGATGGATGGCGTAGCGGACATTGACACCCTCGGCCTTGAGGATATCGGCCATTTCACGCAATGCGTGCTGTGCCTGTGCGACTGCCATGCCATACCCCGGAACGATGATCACGTTCGATGCATTCTTCATGATGAAGGCCGCATCATCGGCCGATCCGGATTTGACCGCGCGATCGCCATCACCACCACCAGCAGCGGCAGCTTCACCTTCGGCACCAAAGCCGCCAAAGATGACGTTGAAGATCGAACGGTTCATGCCCTTGCACATGATGTAGGACAGGATCGCCCCCGAAGCACCGACCAGCGCACCGGTAATGATCAGCGCGTTGTTTTGCAGGGTAAAGCCGATGCCACATGCCGCCCAACCGGAATAGGAGTTCAGCATGGAAACAACGACCGGCATGTCCGCCCCGCCAATCGGAATGATCAGCGTGATGCCCAGAACAAGCGCCAGCGCCACCAGGATCCAGAAGGCCGTATGGCTTTCGGTTGCAACAAGGATGATGGCAAAGACAACAATGCCGATCCCGATGCACAGGTTCAGCATATGCTGCCCCGGGAAGCGTACCGGCGTCCCCGAAACAATGCCCTGCAACTTGCCGAATGCAACCAGCGATCCGGTAAAGGTAATCGCACCGATGGCAACACCAAGCCCCATTTCAATCAGGCTGGCTGCACCGATATTGCCCGCCGTTCCGATGCCATAGGCACCTGGCGAATACAGGGCCGCACCGGCAACAAACACCGCTGCCAGACCGACAAGCGAATGGAAGGCCGCGACAAGCTGTGGCAAGGCGGTCATCTGGATTTTAAGGGCGATCACCGTACCGATCGCACCGCCAATCAGGATGCCGACAATGATGGTGGTATAAGACAGCACCGCCGGGGAGGCCAGCGTGGTAAAGATGGCAATTGCCATACCCACCATGCCAAGAATGTTCCCGGTCCGGGCCGATTCAGGTGACGAAAGTCCGCGCAACGACAGGATGAAGCAGACCGAGGCCACCAGATACAGGAAAGCCGAAAGGTTTTCCGACATTGTGTGTTCCCCCTACTTCTTTTTCTTGAACATATGCAGCATGCGCTGGGCGACGATAAAGCCGCCAAAGATGTTGACCGATGCCAACACCACCGCGATGAAGCCCATCATCTTGGAGAAGTTCATCTCCACCGGGCCTGCTGCAAGAAGTGCACCGACAATAATCACCGACGAAATGGCGTTGGTAACCGCCATCAGGGGTGAATGAAGGGCCGGGGTGACTTTCCACACCACGTAATAGCCGACAAAACAGGCCAGTACGAACACGGTCAGACCAAGAACCGTCGGGCTGACACCCGTTCCCTGGACTGCGACCGTGGCGGTGTTTGCTGCGTCGGTTGCGCCACTTGCCAGACTGTCGGCAAGCTTTGCGGCCTTTTCTGCCAGACCAAGGGCGGCATCACGCAGTTCATTTGCATTCTGGGCTACGGATTGATCAGCCATTTGCGACCTCCTCCCCGCCGAATTTCGGATGGACGACCTTTCCGTCGTGGGTGAGCCTGGTTTCGGCGATGATCTGGTCTTCGCCGTCAAACACCAGTGCGCCCTTGTCCTTGTCGACAGAAAGGGTAATGAAGTTCAAAAGGTTCTTGGCATACATCGCGGTTGCATCGGTCGCGACCGAGCTTGTGATATTTGCCGGACCGATCAGCTTGACGCCATTGTCAGTAAGAACCGTTTCGCCAAGCTTCACACCGGCAACGTTGCCACCGCGTTCAGCAGCCAGATCAATGATCACCGAACCCGGTTTCATGCCGGCAACCATGTCGGCTGTGACAATTTCCGGGGCCGGACGGCCGGGAATAAGCGCGGTCGTAATGACGATATCGGTCTTGGCCAGAACTTCCTTGAGCTTCTCGGCCTGCTTTTTCTTGTAGTCGTCCGACATTTCCTTGGCATAGCCGCCAGAGGTTTCTGCATCCGATGCATTGTCGTCTTCGACTTCGATAAAGGTACCGCCAAGCGACTGGACCTGCTCCTTGACCGCCGGGCGCACGTCAAATGCCGACACAACGGCACCAAGGCGCTTGGCCGTTGCAATGGCCTGAAGGCCGGCAACACCGGCCCCGACCACAACAACACGGGCGGGCGGCAGGGTGCCGGCAGCCGTCATCATCATCGGATAGATCCGGCCGAACTCATGGGCGGCATCAAGAACCGCGCGATATCCGGCAAGGTTGGATTGCGACGACAGAACGTCCATCGACTGGGCACGCGAAATACGCGGCATCAGTTCCATGGAATAGCCATCAACCCCGGCCTTGGCCATCGCATCGATCAGGTCTTTGCGGTCATAGGGCTCAAGCAGGGCAACAACAGCAGCACCCTTTTTATAAGCCGTCAATTCGTTGGTTTTGCCATCAATGACAGGTGGGCGAACCTTGAAGATGACATCGGCATCCTTCACGGTCGTTTTCATTGTCTTGGCAATGGTTGCACCGGCATCGACAAAGCGATCATCCGGTATGGCGGCGTCAATTCCGGCACCAGCCTCAATTGCGACGTCGAACCCCAGAGCCTTCAGCTTCTTGACGGTCTCTGGTGTGACGGCAACGCGCTTCTCTCCGGGCCATATTTCCTTTGGAACGGCCAGTTTCATCGCGTTAGACCTCCTTCCCTAATGTAATGGTAAGCACGGTAATTCTTGTTGTTATTGCGAAGTAACCGGTTTCAGAATGTCATCACGCATTCTGTTTTGATCCGGCTACCGGCACCCTTGCCCGGAAAGAAAAAAGGCGGTTCTTCCAGCTAACGCAGAAGAAACCGCCCACTTTCCCACCACGCATTCCGAGGCATAAAGCCTTGGTGACATGTCAGGTCCCACCCGCCATTGGTGCTCAGGACAAACAATCAATGACGCCCCGCCATGTCTGCGTTGAAAGCAAGATGCGATTTCCCACCAACAACCACAATATCAAAAACCTATAAAAAATCAGTTTAACTGAATTTCAATTAATAACGGTGAAATTCCATTATGTGCGGATTTTCGCACATTTTATTTCCGTAACGGAACAGGTCTTGATCCGCACCATCACACAATAGACCGTTGATTTACAGCAGTTTCCCCTATTTTCACCCCACGCAGAAAGTGAACATTATCTTACAAACAAACGCGCAAGTCTGCATGAAATGCCTGACTGGCATTGATCTGGGAACGCTTGAATTATGAAAAAGTTCGCAAAAAAACTTATCGTTCGCGTGAGAAACGGCAGTGTTTTTTGTCTCGAATACGATCAAACATCGATCTGTTTGGCGAAAATCAGCCCCGATTCCGCCGCCTCAAACCACGAATCGTCGCGACTTATAAGCCGTTTATCAATCTTCCGGGCGTTCCAGCCCGATCAGATCAAGGGCCTTTTTCTGACGGGATTCGAGTTCAGAGACATCAAAATCGCCCACCAGGTCATGGAACAGACGATACCAGTTCACATGCGCATCAAGGCGCAGGAACACAGCCCCCAGCCCGACAGCGGCGCGATCGACCAGCACGAATTCACGCGGCGGCTTTACTCCGCCGACGCGGCGCAATTCCTGATGGACCTTGGCGGCGACTTCCGCGCCATAGGCAACCGAATTGGTTTCGCCCATTTTGCGTTCGCGGTCATCCAGGATCGGGCCATAAACAAAGCTGGCCCAGATGTTAAGCACATCAATCAGTTCGCGTGACGGCGCTTCAAAGCCCCAGCTTTCATAGGCGGAAACGGCCTTTTCCTCGTCCTCGTCACGAAGGGCTTCATAAAGCGTGATCACCGCCTTGACGAAATCGGGTTTGAAGATACGGATACAGCCGAAATCCAGAAGATTGACCGACAGGTCATCACGCAATGTGTAATTGCCCAGATGCGGGTCACCATGAATGACCCCATAACGGTAAAACGGCACATACCAGGCCCGGAACATGTTAAGCGCCACCTGATTGCGCGCATCCTGATCGGGATTGCTATCAAGGAATTTCTGGAACTTCTGCCCGTTTTGCCAGGTCATGGTCAAAAGCCGCCCGGTGGTCAGCCCGTCCACCGGTTCGGGAACATGCACGGTATTTTCACCGGCCAACATGTGGCCATAAAGCCGCATATGTTTGGCTTCGCGGGCGTAATCAAGCTCTTCGCGCAGGCGTGCTGTCAGTTCGTTCTGGATATTTTCGGCATCGATCGCACTGTCATAGCGCTTATAGATCGCAAAGGCGGCGCGAAGCTGCTTAAGGTCGGCCTCAACCGTTGCCGACATGTCGGGATATTGCAGCTTGCAGGCCACTTCGCGTCCGTCGGGCAGGGTTGCCTTATGCACCTGTCCAAGCGATGCAGCAGCCACCGCATCGTGGCTGAATTCGGTGAAATTTGATTGCCATCCCGCCCCCAGTTCACTGCGCATCCGGCGTTTGACAAACAGCCAGCCCATGCTGGGCGCATCAGCCTGAAGCTGTGCCAGGGCCTGGGTATATTCCTTGGGCAGAGCATCGGGGATGGTTGAAAGGATCTGGGCCACTTTCATAAGCGGGCCTTTAAGCCCGCCCAGGGCCGAGGTCAGTTCGGCAGCATATTTGGCGTGATCAATTTCGCCGCCGAACACCTTTCCGGTGGCAAGGCGTGCGGCCAGTTTCCCGGCCGACGCCCCCACCCTTGCATAACGACGAACCCGCCCGCCAAACCTGTTTTCTTCGGAAGGTGGGGTAAAATCATCGTCGTCTGCATTCATGTCAGGAAAGCTCCTCCAGCTCGTCGATCATGCGTTTGATCATGTTCAGACCCCGTTGCCAGAAGGCCGGGTCGGATGCATCAAGACCGAACGGTGCCAGAAGTTCCTTGTGATGTTTGGTGCCACCGGCTTTCAGCATATCAAGATATTTCTGCTGGAAGCCGTCTTCGGCGTGTTCGTAAACATCATAAAGCGAGTTCACAAGGCAATCGCCAAAGGCATAGGCATACACATAGAACGGCGAATGGATGAAATGCGGAATGTAGGACCAGTAATATTTGTACTCGTCCTCATACCGGATGGCATCGCCCAGACTTTCATGTTGTACGGCAAGCCAGATCTCGCAGATCTCATCAACGGTCAATTCACCTTCGCGGCGCTTGTCATGGACGCGTTTTTCGAACTCGAAGAATGCGATCTGACGCACGACGGTGTTGAGCATATCCTCAACCTTGCCGGCCAGCATGATGCGTTTCATCTTCGGATCGGCTTCCGAGCGCAGCATCGACTGGAAGGTCAGCATTTCGCCAAATACCGATGCGGTTTCCGCAAGGGTCAGCGGCGTATCAGACAGGAAATAGCCATGCTCACCGGCCAGAACCTGATGCACGCCATGGCCCAGTTCATGGGCAAGGGTCATCACGTCACGGGTTTTGCCGTGATAGTTCAGCAGCAAATAGGGATGGGCTGACGGTACGGTCGGATGGGCAAAGGCACCCGATGATTTACCGGCACGCGGCGGCACATCGATCCAGGGATTATCAAAGAATTTCTGCCCAACCGCGGCCAGTTCCGGTGAAAATTCACCATAAGCCTTAAGCACGGTCGACCGTGCGGTTTCCCAATCGATCTGACGGTCATCATCATCAGGAAGCGGCGCGTTACGGTCCCAGTAATCAAGCTGATCGACACCGAACCATTTTGCCTTCAGGCGATAATAACGGTGCGACAGATCGGCATGGCTGTTTTTAACGGCGGTATTAAGCGCGTCAACCACTTCGTCTTCGACCTGGTTCGACAGGTTGCGTGACGATACCGGGGTGGCAAATTTGCGCAGGCGATCATCAATCTCCTTGTCCTTGGCAAGGGTGTTGGTGATATGCGCCAGAAGCTTGATATTCTTGCCCAGAACATCACCAATTGCCTTGGCGGCCTTTTTGCGATCTTCCACCTTGGTCGAGGACAGCATGTTTGATGCGTCCGACATGGTCAGCTCATTGCCATCAATCGGGAAGCGCAGATCGGCCATGGTCTGATCAAACAGGCGCACCCAGGCGCTTGATCCGGCGACACGGCGTTCATGAAGAACCTGTTCGACTTCGTCAGACAGCTGGTGCGGGCGGAAGGCCCGGTTTTCATTCAGCCACGGGCGATACCGGCGCAGCTCCGCACTTTCGGCATATTTCGCATCAAGCGCGTCATCTTCGATCCGGTTCAGCTCAAGCCCGAAGAACAGCGACAGGCTTGAAATCGCCGTCATTTCTTCCTGAACCGACTGATAGAACTGACCAATTGCGGGATCGGCACTGTCACCGGCATAAAGCAGCTGTGCAAAGGAGCCGATTTTACCGCAAATCTCGCTGATGGCTTCATATTCGGCAATCGCACCTGCCAGTTCGTCGCCCGACAGATCGTTCAACTTGCCCTGATAGCTTTTTTGGAACGCCTGACTGCGATTTTTTGCATCATCAAGATCGCGCCGGATAGCGGGGTCTTTTGGATCGTTATAGAGATCCGTCAGATCCCAGGTCGGCAAATTCTTGTTGATCGCGTTCATTTGTCCTCCAGACTAATCTCTTGCTTTCGCCCCGTTCTGCGCCGTCATGATCCGCATGCCGCGCAGTCACATCCCGATACCGATATATAGCTGCTTGATGCCATATCACCAGCCCTGAATGCGGATCGATTTCCGGGCGATCCAACCGATCATATCGTTACCGTCGATCCGAACAACAGCAAACCGTCATGAAGATGGCCCGACAATGTGTTCAGATCACGTCATCGCCGGCACGATTGCGTGAAAAATTTCCCGAAAATTCAATGTTCTTTGTGAAAAGCATTCCGGCAGACGCAAATTTCGTCATTTTCAGGCTGCCAAACGATGCAATCCCTGATAACAAAATTGTCTTGGAACGTTCATTTAAATTGGTCCAGCTTGCATCTTGCGCGATCTGAACGATTTGAAGAGAACAACCAGTTCAGGGCAACCCGAAGATTGCCGACCACGGGAAAAGATAACAAGGCAAGGAAATGTCATGACGAGCTTGCAGGATTATGCCGACTGGCAAAACTTGCCCTCGATGTTTTTCGCACAGGCCAAGAAATATGGTGACGCACCGTTTCTTTGGACCAAAAACAGCGAAACCAATGAATTTGTCCCCACCACCTGGCTTGAGGCGGCCGACCAGGTCCGCGCCCTTGCCCGTGCGCTTTATGATATCGGTGTGCGTCCGGGGGACCGGGTTTTGCTGGTGTCGGAAAACCGCACGGAATGGGGGATTGCCGATCTTGCCATCATGTGCGTGGGCGCAATGACTGTCCCGGCCTATACCACCAATACCGAACGCGATCATTTGCACGCGATCGAAGACAGTGGTGCGGCCGTTGCCATCATATCGACCAAGAAACTCGCCCAGCCCTTCCTGCATGCCGCCCTTGATAGCGGGCGCTGCCGTCATGCCATCATGATGGAAGAATGGGGACAGAGCTTTGTTGGCGATATCACCATTTCACGGTGGGATGACCTGATTGCCAAGGGCCGCGGTCTTGCGCATGATATCGACAGCTGGGTCAACGGGATCAAGCGCGATGATCTGGCCTGCCTGATCTATACGTCAGGGACCGGCGGTTCGCCCAAGGGTGTGATGCTTGCCCACGGGGCAATCCTGTCGAACTGCATGGGGGCGTTCGACATCATTGATACCCTTGGCATCGAAGATGAAATCTTCCTGTCATTCCTGCCGCTGTCGCATTCCTACGAACATACAGCCGGGCTTTATTTCCCGATGAGTATCGGCGCGCAGATCTATTACGCCGAAAGCCTTGATAAGCTTGCGGCCAATCTTGCCGAAGTCCGCCCGACCATCATGACCGCGGTGCCGCGTCTTTATGAGATGCTTTATCAGCGCATGAGCCGCATGGTCGAAAAAGAAGGCGGCATCAAACAGAAGCTGTTTGAACTGACACTCCGCCTTGGGCGCAAGAATTACGAAAAGCAGCGCCTGACATTTGTGGAAAAGCTTCAGAACCTTGCATGTGAATTGCTGTTGCGGCGCAAGTTGCGCCAACGTTTCGGTGGCCGCATCAAGGCCATGGTATCGGGCGGCGGGCCGCTGAACTATGAACTGGGTGTTCTGTTTGTATCGTGCGGTATCCGCATTTTGCAGGGATATGGCCAGACCGAATTCGCCCCGGTTGTTTCGTGTAACCGTGCCGAAAACAACAAACTGCGCACCGTTGGTCCGCCCATGGTCGGCGCAGAGGTACAGATTGCCCCGGATGGCGAAATCCTTCTGCGCGGCGAAAGCATGATGAAAGGCTACTGGAACCTGCCCGATGTGACGGCAGCAACCATTGTTGATGGCTGGCTTCATACCGGCGATATCGGCATGTTTGACGAAGAAGGCAGCCTGATCATCACCGATCGCAAAAAGGACATCATCGTCAATTCCGGCGGGGACAATATTTCACCCCAGCGGATCGAAGGTCTGATGACGCTTGAAACCGAAATCTCGCAGGCCATGGTATATGGCGATGCCTTGCCCTATCTGGTGGCGGTTGTCTGGCCGGAAGAAGACTTCATGCGCGAATTCGCCCGCGACAATTCGATTGAAAACAATATCGATGTGCTGGCGAAAAACGAAGATTTCCGCAAAGCCATCCGTGACGCCATTGATCGCGTCAACAAACGCCTGTCGACGATTGAAAAGGTCCGCAGCTTCATGTTCGCCGAAGCTCCGTTCAGCATCGATAACGAAATGCTGACGCCGTCGATGAAAATCCGTCGCCATAAAATCCGCGAGGCTTATGGCAAACAGCTTGATGGCCTTTATCAGCGCAAGCGCAAAGGCCAGTAACTGTCGAAATGCCTGGCGTCAAAGACGGAAAGCTCCAAACACTAACCCTGATCCGGGGTCTTCCCGGATCAGGGAAATCAACATTGGCCGTGCATCTGGCATCGGCAACCGGCGCGCTCCATCTGGAAGCCGACATGTTCATGGTCGACCGTCAGGGCTTCTATGAATTTGACATCCGCCGGCTTCGTCATACCCACGCCAAATGCGAAGCCAAATGTCGCGAGGCCCTGACAGATGGCAGGAATGTCATCGTCTCCAATACCTTTACCCGGTTCTGGGAAATGAAGGCCTATATCGACATGGCCGAACAGCTTGATATCAAACTTCTGATCGTCGAATGCCACGGCAAATTCGGCAGCATCCATCAGGTTCCCGACGAAACCCTTGCCGACATGCGTGACCGCTGGGAAGACCTTCCCGAACAATACCGCTGATCAAAACCGGTCGTTTCGCATCCGCTGTCCCCGGCTCCAATGCCCTATTGCGCGGCCGAGAAAACCTTTTTGAGGATATCTGTCGTCCAGCGGGTCGGATCGGAACGAATATCTGCTTCCTGAAGCGCGATGTAATGGAACAGGCCGTCCATTGCCTTTTCCGTCGCATGATCGGTCAGTGACGCCTTGAGATCGGGGACGAACGGCAATGTGTCATATTGCCCGACCATCTGATCATAAAGCGACAGGGCACCGGTATCTGCCAGCGCGTCGGTAATAACCGGGCGCAAGCGCCCTTCGATGTCCGAACCGGCAACACGACGCAGATAACTGGTTGCGGCATCATCCGGTCCTTCAAGGATGCCTTTGGCATCGGCAACAGTCATCTGTTTGACCGCATTGACCAGGATATCCCCCGCATCGCTCATGGTTTGTTCGGCCGCCCGGTTCATACGCAGCTCGATCTCGTCGGCATAGCTTCCAAGCCCGGCGGCACTCAAAAGTTTCTGGGCTGATTTGACACTTTCAGGAAGCGGGATATGGGCCACCGGGTCGGCATTGAAGCCATCGGTCGCGCCAAGCTGACTGGTGACAAGATCAACCCCCATATCAAGCGCCTGTTTAAGGCCCTGCTCCACCGTATCCGATGACAGGGCCGAAACCGCCGCACTCGTGGCATCTGACGAACTGCCTGATCCCGACGAATTCAAGGCTTCGCCAAGCGTTTGCTTGGCCTTGTCAAAAAAGGATTGCGCCACAGACGGCTGGGACATCCCGGTTGAA
Organism: Thalassospira sp. GO-4; assembly: GCF_023588965.1. Taxonomy (NCBI): domain Bacteria; kingdom Pseudomonadati; phylum Pseudomonadota; class Alphaproteobacteria; order Rhodospirillales; family Thalassospiraceae; genus Thalassospira; species Thalassospira sp. GO-4. Next base: position 4,417,214 of record NZ_CP097807.1, on the reverse strand, counting down.
AGAACAAGCGCACCAAGTGCGATCGCGCCAAGGCGCTGCATGGATGAAAACGGTTTTGACTGCATGTGATGTCCCGGTCGTTTACGTGGTTGTATATTGTCTGATCTGTCTATCTTATCGCAAACCGATAGTGCCGGGTAATCGTGACCCGAAAAAGACAAAACCCCGGACATATGCCGGGGTTTTGCATTTGTAATGTCAGGCGGGGTTATTCAACCACCTCGACCTTTTTGCCATTCAGCAAAAGATCGCTTCCTTCGGTCGAGACCGGCACGGTATCGCCATCCTTGATCGCGCCTTCAAGGATCTGCATCGCCAGCGGGTTTTGCAGATAACGCTGAATGACGCGTTTAAGCGGGCGGGCACCGTAAATCGGGTCATACCCTTTTTCTGCCAGCCAATCCTTGGCAGCATCATCAAGCTTGAGATCGATCTTGCGATCAAACAGCAGCTTCTCAAGACGGCCAAGCTGGATTTCAACGATCTTGCCCATCTGTTCACGGGCCAGACGATGGAACAGGATGGTTTCATCCAGACGGTTGAGGAATTCCGGACGGAACGATGCCCGGACAATTTCCATGACCTGATTGCGGACTTCGCCGCTGTCATGACCCGGTTGCTGCTTGGCAAGAATTTCACCGCCCAGGTTCGAGGTCAGAATGATCAGCGTATTGCGGAAATCGACAACCCGGCCCTGCCCGTCGGTCAGACGACCTTCGTCAAGAACCTGAAGCAGGACGTTGAACACATCGGGATGTGCCTTTTCGACTTCGTCAAACAGCACAACCTGATACGGACGCCGCCGTACCGCTTCGGTCAGAGAACCGCCTTCTTCGTAACCGACATAGCCCGGGGGCGCACCGATCAGACGCGCGACGGCATGTTTTTCCATGAATTCGGACATATCAATCCGCACCATGGCCTGTTCATCATCAAACAGGAACTGTGCCAGCGCCTTGGTCAGTTCGGTTTTACCAACCCCGGTGGGGCCAAGGAACAGGAACGAACCGATCGGTCGGTTTGGATCCTGAAGCCCGGCACGGGCACGGCGCACCGCATTCGAAATCGACCGCACGGCGTCATCCTGACCAACAACCCGCTTGCGCAACGTGTCTTCCATTTCCAGAAGTTTTTCACGTTCACCTTCAAGCATCTTGTCCACCGGAATACCGGTCCAGCGCGATACCACCGATGCGATATGCTTTTCGGTTACCGCTTCTTCCTTGATGCCGCGCGACGGATCGTTTTCGGCCTTTTCAAGCAATGCCATCAGGGCCGGGATTTCTTCGTATTGAAGCTGTCCGGCACGGTCGAGTTTGCCATCACGCATGGCGCGTTCAAGTTCACCACGGGCCTGGTCAAGCTGTTCCTTGATATGGGTTGATGCCGCCAGTTCTTTTTTCTGGGCTTCCCATTTCGCGGTCAGTTCGGCCGACTTGCCTTCCAGTTCGGCCAGTTCCTTTTCCAGACGGCCAAGACGATCCTGTGACGCGCTGTCCTGTTCTTTTTTCAGGGCTTCGCGTTCGATCTTGAGCTGAATGATACGGCGATCAAGCTCGTCGATTTCCTCGGGCTTGGAATCCAGTTCCATCCGAAGACGTGATGATGCCTCGTCCATCAGATCGATCGCCTTGTCAGGCAGGAAACGATCCGTGATATAGCGGTTCGAAAGCGTTGCGGCCGCCACCAGTGCGGTATCGGCAATCCGGACCCCGTGATGGAGTTCGTATTTGTCCTTGATGCCGCGCAGGATCGATACCGTGTCGGCAACCGATGGTTCGGATACAAAGACCGGCTGGAAACGCCGGGCCAGTGCCGCATCCTTTTCGATATGCTGACGATATTCGTCCAACGTGGTCGCACCAACGCAGTGCAACTCACCGCGCGCCAGTGCCGGCTTCAGAAGGTTGGATGCATCCATCGAACCTTCGGCCTTGCCTGCCCCGACAAGGGTGTGCAGCTCGTCAATGAACAGAATGACCTGACCGGCTTCTGATTCAATTTCGCTCAAGACCGCTTTGAGGCGTTCCTCGAACTCGCCGCGGAACTTGGCACCGGCAATCAGTGCCCCAAGGTCAAGCGACAGAAGTTTCTTGTCCTTAAGCGTTTCGGGCACGTCGCCCTTGACGATGCGCAATGCCAGACCTTCGGCAATCGCGGTTTTACCGACACCGGGTTCACCGATCATTACCGGGTTGTTTTTGGTCCGGCGCGACAGGACCTGAACGGCACGACGAATTTCCTCGTCACGGCCAATGACCGGATCAAGTTTGCCTTCGCGCGCCGCCTCGGTCAGGTCACGGGCATATTTCTTAAGGGCGTCATACTGATTTTCCGCGCCCGCACTGTCTGCAGTGCGGCCCTTGCGGATGTCATTGATCGCCCCATTAAGGCCCTGTGCGGTTACACCGGCATCCGCCAGAACCTTGCCCGCAGTCGATTTCGGATCAAGTGCGATGGTCAGCAACAGCCGTTCAGCCGTGACATAGCTGTCACCAGCCTTTTTGGCGACTTCCTGTGCCTGATCAATCAGACGGGCAAATTCCGACGAAAGGTAAATCTGACCATTGCCGCCGGAAACCTTTGGCAATTTTGCCAGTTCCTGCGCACAGCGTTCCTGGGCAAGTTTGGGCTTGCCACCTGCTGCCTTGATCAGATTGGCTGCCAGACCTTCTTCGTCATCCAGCAGCACTTTCAGAAGATGGATCGGTACAAATTGCTGATGGTTTTCACGCAGCGCAAGCGATTGCGCAGACTGCAGAAATCCTTTGGACCGGTCCGTAAACTTTTCGAATTCCATTCCTGCCACTCCTTGAGTCAACAGTATCCATACGATGTGGACCTTCTTTGAAGCATCCACGGCCTTGGCGTCATTGCCGAATTCTAAAATTATAGATTATTTCAACAGCGACAACATTGATATGTCTCAGTCTAGCCTGTTTGCAACCATATACCCCTACAAAAGTTGCAAGAATTATTTGTGCGCCGCAACACGGAATTCTGTCATTATTCCAGAGACGCCCGGACTGCCCTGAAACATGTATGAATGTTGGGGTTGCTCTTGGCAAAACAACGAATTAACGTCACCGTTTACGGCATGTATTCCGCCCCGAACCGATACCATGCCCAAGCGCCATACAGGAAGACACACCATGACGGTCGAGCTCAAAGCCATCAAACGATACCCGGTCAAGGGAATGCGCGGCATCGATATGCCAGACGCCAAAATCACGGCGCATAAAATGCTTGCCGATGACCGCCGGTTTGTCGTCGCCACCCAGTCATCGCTGGGACAAGACGGTGTGCGGGAATGGGCGCGCAAAAGCAACTTCCTGCAACTGGTCAACACCCCCAAACTGGCCGAACTTGGCACCGAATATGATCAGGACACCGCGACATTGACGGTTTTGCGAAATGGCCGGGCAATCTGCAAGGGCAAGCTTGACGATGCCATGGGCCGCACCGTGATCGAGGATTTCCTCAAGGCGTTTCTGAAAAACGATGTCGCTGGCACGCCGAAGATCTATTCCGCACCTGAAACCCAGTTTGGCGATATGCGCGAACCCTATATTTCGCTTCTCAATCTGGCATCCATCCGCGATTTCGCCACCCGCATCGTCCAGGGCGAAGTCGACCCGATGCGGTTCCGTGGCAATTTGCTGATTGACGGACTTGATCCGTGGAAAGAACTGGAATGGGAAGAAGGCCAGATCATCAAGATCAATGGCGGATCATTCCGGGTCATTCACCCGATCACCCGGTGCAAGGCAACAAGTGTCAATCCCGACACCGCCGTTTCCGACATCAATGTGCCCCTGATGCTGCGCAAGGGCGTGAACCATCTTTATATGGGTGTCTATGTCGAGGCCCTTGACGATGTGACCATCACCCCGGGTGATGCGATCACGATCGACTGACCCGAATATTCCCGAAATTTCCATTCTGCCGGTGGTTCACCCAAAACCGGCAGGATGTCGTTCATAGATGATCGCCGCCCCCGAATAGCGTTTCTAGTTTTCCGGATTGAATGTCGGGGCGTGAACAGCCATCCCGGCAAACATTTCATCATGATGCCAGTCAAGTCGCCAGGCCCGGATCGGCGGGCATCCCTTGCGGAACAGGATTTGTTCTTCCTTGGGGAACCGTGCGACTTCGGCTGATCTGAGGATCGGCTGGTTGTCCTGCGGGCGCAAATGCACCGGGCGTGTGGTATCAGCCCCGCCACCGGTATCGTCAAAGCGTGACATCGCCGTCAGTCCCGACACCCAGTCAAGGTTGAATGCCCCTTCCTGGCTAAGCACCGAAATGGCATCAACCCGCCCGACAACGTTTTCCCAGTTCAGGCACACATCCATCAGGCCGCTGACACCGCTAAATCCGGGCCAGACCACCATGCCATCACCATATCCGCCGCCAAGAAGCCGTTCAAACAGCGGCATGCGCCCGACCCGTTCCACCCCATCCAGCAGGATCAGGAATTCCGGATCCCCCGATTTCCAGCCGCGCTGATTGATCAGGTTCATCATCCCGGCCAGCATCACACGGCTGAAGGATGGTTGAACATCTGGCGTTTCCCCGGCCAGCTGCCCGATGACAAAAATCGAAACGCCGCCCGATACGATATCATCGATGGTAAAGCTGCTGCTGCTGACCAGGCGCGAGATTTGCGGATGATCGAATTCCGCCGTCGCATTGCGGCAGGCCTCGATGATCTTCATGCGCTGATCTTCGGTCATATCAAGGATATTCAGGGCGACCTCGGAAATCCGCCCATCGGCCGATTCAATCCCCATCAATTCTTCAAGGATCTTGTAAAACCGGTGAGAAGGCATGATCAGGTTGCGGCGAACTTCGCCCAAATTCCTGTTTTCCTTAAGGCTTTTCTGAATAGTATGAACGATGAAGCCCTGCAACAGGGTGCGCGCAGTTCGCACTTCCTGTTCGTCAAGTTCCTGGACAAACATCGGCGCCAACAGGGTATCGGCGATCAGCCCGGTATCGGTAATCAAGCCTTCACCCTGCTGACGGATAAAATCAAACGGATTGAATTGATGGGTTTCAGCACCGCTTTGTCCGTGCGGATCCAGCACGATCAGCTTCTGGCCCATTTTTGCACGGCGATCATGAACCGCGCGATAGATGCTGCCTACCCGTTCATAAACAAACAGATTGCCGGTATGAAGCAACGCATTGGGTTCGGCCGAGGACCGGTAATATTCGTCAGGTGACGTAGCAAAGGTGATGACACGTTTCAAACCCGACGCCCCGACCAGGCGTTTTTCATCCCCCCAGCGCCCCAGAACAAGTGGCGGATTGTTTTCAAGAAGCTTGCGTGCCGTCAGGTCTTCGCGCTTGGCCCATTGCCCTTCGGCCTTGATTTTGGCCTGCTGGGCCGGTGACAGGGTTTTCTTGGACTTCGAAGAAGCCGGTCGTGACCGGTTAATGGCAATCACAATCAGCGGCAGGAACATCGGGATGATGAAACATACCCCGCCAAGCAGGGCCAGTTCATAGTCACCATTAAACAAACCAAGGGCGATGACCATCCCGCCAAGTGCCCATAACAGCACCATGATGACCCGAAACAGACCTGTTCCCATCAACCACTCCCCGACTATGCGCGCCTTTCGGTGGTCACCACCTGTGTTCTTTGACCGGCAGTAACCTTACGGAATTATTTGTGATTTTTATAAATTGATACCAACAATAATCTCAGGTTGCACGATATATTCCGATATATTGCTTTACAGTTACACCGCGTTAAACAGGCACCCGGGACCGAAAATTCCCCCGGAAACGACAACACCCCTGCAAGTCATTGACTTACAGGGGTGTTTGTCATGTTGAGATGATGTAACCGTCAGATCAGGCCGAAACCGGTTCCGTACCTTCGTCGGAAGAAACGGCTTCTTCGTCATCACGGCCTGCCGCACGGCTGCGCCCGCGACGTGCTGTCGGATGGCGGCCACGGGTGCGGGCGGTACCACTTGCGGCACGGCGCGGTTTCTTTTCGGTTTCGTCACCCTGCTCTGCCGTTTCGGCATCAGCCGGGGTGTCGTCGCCAGCGGCATCTGCGGCTGCGGGCTTGTCGGACGCATCGGCATCTTCGGTTTTGCGCGGGCGACCGCGACCGGTTGCACGACCGTCGGTACGACGGGTGCGGGTTGCGCGTTTCGGCTTGTCGTCACCATCGTCGCTTGCAGCAGTTTCGGTGTTTTCACCAGCCGAACCGTCTGCATCCGCCGGGGTTGCAACACTGTCGTTGGACGCGTTTTCCGCGTTTTCGGTGTTGTCACCCTGCTGGTCGTCGCCCTGGTTTGACTGGGCGTCGTTGCGGTCGTCACGGTTGCCACGGTTGTTGCGCTGACGATTGTTTTCGCCACGTTCTTCGCGACGCTGGTTTTCCCACTCCTGTGCCGCCTGAAGAATGCGGTGGTAGTGTTCAGCGTGCTGATAGAAGTTTTCCGCAAGAACCGGATCGTCAGTGCAATCCTTGGCAAGCGAAACGTATTTTTCGTAGACCTGCTGGGCGTTGCCGCGAACACGGCCGTCCGGCCCATTGCTGTCAAAATTCTGGAATTTTGGATTTACTGGACGTTTGTTAGACTGTTGCCGTCCGCGCGGACGTTTATTGTTATTTCTCATATCAACATGACTTTGGTGTTGAAGAACAATCCGGTGGCATCAAAGGCCCCGGAACCACTCCGTCTGAAAAACATATTTCCCGCTAAACAGCACCGGTCAAAACGGCACCTACACAAACCTGCCGGGATCCATCAATGGAACGGAGATTGTTAACTGTTTACTGGGGAACACGGCGCTCTCATAAGCGCGTCGGGCACCCGGCCCGTTAAAACCAACCTATATGGCTTGATCTGTTATTCCAACTGTTTTTTTCACTGCCAATCGCTTTTTTTACATCACAGGGACGCAAAACTCAGATTACGCAACGACCAACAGAACAGCGCGTTTTCTTTGCCGCGACACAGCGCACAATACCGCCAAGGTCTTCGCGATATTCCACCCCGACAAAACCGGCTTCGACCAGCAACTGGCCAACGTCTTTTTCCTGACCGCGGCCGATCTCGAAAATCACGAAACCACCCGGCTTTGCCAGATCAAAGGCAACCTGTGACAGCACCCGATAGGCCGCCAGCCCGTCCCCTTCATCGGTCAGGGCAATGCGCGGATCAAATTTCTGAACTTCCGGTGACAGCGTTTCCATCTCGTCCCGGGTGATATAGGGCGGGTTGGACATCACAAGATCAAACCCGTCCGCACGTTCGCGATCATCAAGGGCACTATCCCAATCCGAGACCCGGAATTCCACCTGCCCGTCCAGATCAAGGGCGCGGGCATTTTCCCGCGCACAGGCAACCGCACCTTCGCTGATATCAAGACCGATACCGCTTGATCCGGGCAGATCACCAATGGTCGAAAGCAACAAACACCCGGTGCCGGTGCCAAAATCGACAATGCGCGGCGCATCATTGTCTTCAAGGAAATCAATCGCCCATTCAACAAGGGTTTCGCTATCGGGGCGCGGTTCAAGCGTTTCGGGGGCCAGCTTGAAAGTATGACGCCAGAAATCGCGTTCCCCCAAAATCCGCCCAACCGGTTCATGGCCGCTGCGCCGCGCGATCATGTCACGAAACAGTGCTTCCTTGTCAGCCGCGACTTCGTCTTCGGGCCATGCCGAAATCCGCCCGCCATCAACACCGGCCGCACGTGCAAGCAAGATACGCACATCCATCCGGGCATTTTCAATGCCCGCTTCATTCAGGGCTGCGACCCCTTCTGCCATCAATGTGCCGAGTGTTGCGGACATGCTTACCCTTCGATCTCGGCCAGTTTCTGTGCCTGTTCTTCGGCAATCAGGGCATCAATCATTTCATCGACGGCCGGGCCACCGGCAATGAAATCATCCAGACGATACAGGGTCAGGTTGATGCGGTGATCCGATACGCGTCCCTGCGGGAAGTTATAGGTCCGGATACGCTCGGAACGATCGCCTGAACCGACCTGCGATTTACGGTCAGCTGCACGCGCGCTGTCCTTGCTTTCGCGTTCCTGGTCATACAGGCGCGAAAGCAGCATCTTCATCGCCTTTTCCTTGTTCTTGTGCTGCGATTTTGCTTCCTGGCTGGCGGCAACCACGCCGGTTGGGATATGGGTGATGCGCACCGCACTATCGGTTGTGTTGACGTGCTGACCACCGGCCCCTTGCGAACGGTATGTATCAATACGCAGATCCTTGGGATCAATGCGGATATCGACTTCTTCGGCCTCGGGCAGCACCGCAACGGTTGCCGCAGACGTATGAATGCGACCGCCGCCTTCTGTCACCGGGACACGCTGCACACGGTGCACGCCACTTTCAAATTTCAGACGCGCAAACACGTCCGTCCCCGACACGTTGACGATGACTTCCTTGTAACCGCCAAGGTCGTTTTCGCTGGCATCCATCTGTTCGAACTTCCAGCCGCGGCCTTCGGCGTAACGCTGATACATGCGATACAGATCGGCTGCAAACAGGGCGGCTTCCTCGCCGCCGGTGCCGGCACGAATTTCAAGAATGGCGTTTTTGGTGTCTGCGCTATCCTTGGGGATCAGCATCAGCTTCATCTGCCGTTCGGCTTCGGGCAGTTTTTCAAGAATTTCGTATTTCTCGGTTTCTGCCATTTCACGCATGTCGCGATCGCCGGACGGGTCAGCCTGGATTTCTTCGGCTTCTTCAAGGTCGCTCAGAAGGCGTTTATAGGCCTCGATCGCCTCGACCACCGGGGCCAGTTCGGCATGTTCGCGCGACATTTTGGCAAAGCCTTCTCCATCAAGCTCGCCGCTTGAAAGAAGCGCGTTGAGTTCGTCAAACCGGCGCACAACACCATCAAGTTTACCAAGGTCGAGACTCACTCTTCATTCTCCTGCTTCGGATCGGTCGGGCTTTTTGCCGTGTCGACCGGTTTGTCTTCAAGTTCAAACAGGCGTGCCAACAATTTCTGGGCCTTGACCCATTCCACGGTGCCAACACCGTCTGTTGTCGTCGCCAAATCTTTCAGGGCCTGGGTCGGTGCATGCAAAAGACGATTGACCAGAAGTCTGGTTGCCTTTTCCGCATCCCCGTGGCTTTCACGCAGCGCATCTTCGCGGACGGCCTCGAACCGTTTGCGCAAATCGGCAATGGCCGGAACAGCCGCCCGTTGCGCACGATCCCGGACAAAACCGTCAAGCTCGGTTTCAATCAACGCCCAGGCTTCGTCTGCCTTTTCCTCGCGCCCGCCGCGTCCTTCGGCAGCGATCTTTTCCAGATCCTCGATCCGGTAAAAGAACACTTCGTCAATTTCATCGACCTGCGGATCGATATCGCCCGGAACGGCGGTATCAATCATCAGAACCGGTCGGAACCGGCGGCGTTTGACCGCGGCAAGCGCGCGGTCCTTGTCAATCATGTATCGCCGTGAACCCCCGGCGGTCAGAACCAGATCCGCCTCGGCCAGAAGCCGGTCCAGATCGTCCATTTCCGACCAGTGGCAATCAAGCCGTCTGGCCACCAGCCGCGCCCGGGCCGTCAGGCGATCGGTCACCAGAATGCGTCCGATGCCCCGTTCGGCAAGCGATGCGGCGATCAGTTCGCCCATGTCGCCTGCCCCGGCAACAAGCAAGGTACAATCCTTAAGATCACCATGCAGGTCACGGGCAACCGACTGGGCCGCTGCGGCAATCGAAACCGCGCCCTGTCCGATACCGGTCTGGCTTCGGACCTTTTTGGCGATCGCATAGGCGGTCTGATAAACCTGTTCCAGTTCGCGCCCGACCAGATCATGCTTGCGCGCGATGCGATGTGCATCCTTGACCTGACCAAAGACTTCGGGTTCGCCAATCACCAGGCTGTCAAGCGATGCGGCGACCGCAAACATGTGGCGAAGCGCATCCCGGCCTGCGCGGATATAAAGTTCGGTCGCCAGCTGATCACGATCAATATCAGCCCAAAGCGACATCAGATCGATCAGACGTTCGCGACCGCGCTCGGCCTCAGACGCCAGCAAATGGATTTCGGTGCGGTTACAGGTCGAAACCACCACGGCCTGCCCCAGACGGGCCTGCTCGATCGCGGCCAGAAACTGTGGCAGGCGGGCTTCTTCGATGAACAGACGGTCGCGGGTATCCTCGCTTGAGCGCCGATGATTGGTGCCGATCACCATCAGGCGATCAAGCGGCCAGTCTCCGGCATCCTCATGCGTTGGTCCGTCTGTCACGCTGTTCTCACTTTTTGCCGATCACATCAGCAAGCTGATCAAGTGCGACTTCCTGTTGCTCGCCACTGTCAAGATCGCGCAACTGGGCGACACCTTTGGCCAGTTCGTCATCACCAAGGATCACGGCCTGGCTGGCATTTGCCTTGTCCGCGCGCTTCAGGCGCTTTTTCATATTGCCTGAATAACCAAGCTCGACAGCCACACCGGCTTCGCGCAAAGTCTGGGCCAGACTTCTGCATTTGACTTCGGCCGCATCCCCCATCGGGATCAGGGCCACCGGACGGGCACCGGCCGGGGCTTCGCCCACCATCAGGGCAAGACGTTCCACACCGGCTGCCCAGCCAACACCGGCAGTCTGCGGACCACCCATGGTCGAAATCAGGCCATCATAACGGCCACCGGCCATCACGGTGCCCTGTGCGCCAAGGGTGTTGGTGGTGAACTCGAAACAGGTATGGCAATAGTAATCCAGACCACGCACCAGACGCGGGTTCAGCTGATAGCTGATGCCGATATCCCCCAGACCTTCGGTCAGGCCCTTGAAGAATTCCTTGCTGTGGTCATTCAGATATTCCGAAAACAGCGGCGCATTGGCCACCAGTTCGCGGTCGCCTTCATCCTTGGAATCAAGAATACGCAGCGGGTTCTTTTCCAGACGCGCGCGGCTGTCTTCTGACAGCTTGTCAAAATGGCCCTTGAAGTAATCGACCAGCACATCGCGATAAGCCGCCCGGCTTTCCGGATCGCCAAGGGTATTGAGTTCCAGCGTGATATCATCCCAAAGGCCAAGGCGTTTAAGGATATGTGCGCCATACCCGATCATTTCGATGTCGCCTGCGACCTGTTCGACGCCAAGAAGTTCGGCACCGATCTGGTGGAACTGGCGTTGGCGGCCTTTTTGCGGACGTTCATACCGGAACATCGGGCCATAATAGCTGACCTTGACCGGGGACATCTGCTGCATGCCATTGGAAATATAGGCACGCGCAATACCCGCGGTTCCTTCGGGGCGCAGCGTGATCTGTTCGCCGCCGCGATCTTCGAACGTATACATTTCCTTGGTCACGACATCGGATGTATCGCCAAGGGTTCTGGCAAAGACTTCGGTAAACTCGAAGATCGGCGTGGTCATCCGGTGGTAGCCATACAACTCGCCGATTTCGCGTGCAGTATTCGCGATATAATCCTGCAGACGGTTCTGTTCCGGCAGAAGGTCGTGCGTGCCACGGACGGGTTGAAGCGATGCCACTTTGGGTCTCCGATCTAACTTGAATTCCAGATATTTGCGCGAAAATCCGCGTTGCGCAAATTCATGCGAACATGAAAATAGCTTTCCGCCGGTGTGGCGGAAAGCCAAAATTGATCAATACAGCGTTGCTATTCCGCTGCGGTTTGTTTTGCTGCTTCTTCGGCTTCGATCTTGGCAGCCCGCTCTTCGACCAGTTCGACGATATGGTCGACCATCTTTTCGGTGCTGATATTGTGATCGGGACGGCCGGAAATATACATCTTGTGATTTCCGCCACCACCCCCGGTCAGACCGATATCGGTTTCGCGGGCTTCGCCCGGGCCATTGACGATACAGCCGATAATCGACAGGGAAATCGGGGTCGAGATATGGGCAAGACGCTTTTCAAGTTCTGCCACGGTTTCAACCACGTTAAAGCCCTGACGCGCGCAGGACGGACAGGAAATGATCTGAACACCGCGGGTCCGAAGGCCAAGCGATTTCAGGATATCAAACCCGACATGGATTTCCTCGACCGGGTCAGCCGACAGCGACACACGAAGCGTATCACCAATACCGGCCCACAGAAGGTTGCCCATACCGATCGACGATTTTACCGTACCACCGCGCAGACCACCAGCCTCGGTAATGCCAAGATGCAGCGGATAATCGCATGCTTCGGCCAAACCGTAATAGGCGGCAACCGCAAGGAACACGTCCGATGCCTTTACCGAAATCTTGAATTCGCGGAAATCCTGATCTTCAAGGATCTTGGCGTGGTTAAGCGCACTTTCGACCATCGCCTCCGGGCAAGGTTCGCCGTACCGTTCCAGAAGCTCCTTTTCGAGCGACCCGGCATTCACGCCAATGCGCATCGAACAGCCGTGATCCTTGGCTGCCTTGACGACTTCGCGCACGCGGTCGGTCGATCCGATATTGCCCGGATTGATGCGCAGACACGCAGCACCGGCTTCGGCCGCCTCGATCGCGCGTTTGTAATGGAAATGAATGTCGGCAACGATCGGGACATGCACCTGTTTGATGATGTCTTTCAGGGCTGCGGTTGATTCCTGATCGGGGCAGGAAACACGCACAATATCCGCACCCGCTTCTTCCAGACGATGGATCTGCGCAACTGTCGCGTTCACATCGGTGGTCAGGGTATTGGTCATCGACTGCACCGAGATCGGCGCATCTCCACCAACTTCCACATTACCAACACGGATTTTGCGGCTTTGGCGGCGTTCAATATCGCGATATGGGCGGACGCTCATTTCGTGTTCCAGAATGTTCAAGATGTCTTGGGGGTGTATATAGCTTATCAGGCACAGATTAGAAACCGTTGCCTGACAGATTTTCAGCCAGATTTTGCATATCTGACACGAAAAAGGCGACCCATCGGGTCGCCTTCGTCATCAGATCACAGTTCCGTGCCAGTTCGATGGCAGAAAAGTTACTGTGCAGTCGGCTGATCGGCCTGTGTCAGATCATCGACATCAAGCGAAAAGTCCGAAATCACCGCACCGTAATCGCCGACCGGCTTGGCGTCCGCACCGTCGATGCTATAGGTCAGCGCACCGGCATTGCCGACTTCAAGTTTAAGGCCATCGCGATTCGGCACCTTATAGGTATCGCCTGCCGTCAGCATACGGGTCAGAAGCACATTGCCATCTGACTCACGGATGCGGACCCAGCTGGTCTCAACCGCCGAAATCGTGACACGGCTGTCAACATTGACCGCCCCGAACACACGGGCACCGCCCGCCTCTTCGACTTCCGGTGCCGCAGGAACCGACGCAACTTCCGCTGCGGGTGCCGCCGGTACCGATGCCGAAGCAGCAGGTTGCTGCTCAGCCGGTGCAGGCGTCGCCGTCGCCGCAGGTGCCGTTTCGGGCGTGGCTGCGGGTTCTTCGGTCACAACCGGTGCCGGTGCATCAGATGCGCCCGTTGCCTCGGTTGCTTCTGCAACTTCGGCGGCCGGTGCCGATTGCGGTTCCGCGACCGGTTCTTCTGTCGCGGTTGCAGTTTCCTGTGACGGCACGACCGGGGTGACTGGCGCATCAGATGCGTCATTCGCCGCCGTTTCCGGGCTTACCGGTGCTGTTGCAGGAACATCGGCCTCAGCAGCTTGTGCCTCGGCTGCGTTTTCAAGATTACGCGGTTCAGCCGGCTCGACCGGCTTTGCCGAATAGCTTGCCAAGCGTTCGGGCAACGGATCAACCAGATCAGCAATGGTTTTGCCCTGGCTCGACAGATAGTACCATCCGCCATAAGCACCAAGACCCAGCATCACGGCAATCAGCAGCACCGCCCCACCGGGCACACGGCTTTCCTGAACCGGTTTCGGGAATGACAATTCGCTGCGAACCGCAGGCGCATTGCTTTCCTCGCGGAAACGACGGGTCATTTCTGCCCCGTCCAATCCAAGATGTTCGGCATATGCCTTTACAAAGCCAAGACCATAGGGACCATTCGGCAAGATCGAATAGTCGCTGTTTTCAATGGCTTCGATATAGATTTTGCGAATACGGAGCATACGGCAAACGTCTTCGACTGATTGCCCCAATCCGGTACGGGTCGCCTTAAGCAGGCTTCCGACATCGGCACTTCCACCGCCGAACTGATTATTCTCTGCGTCCATCACAACATCATTCGATGGCTGGTCCCCGGATAAAGGCCTGAAACGCAGGCGTTCGCGGGACTCATCACCCAAATGATCTTCCTTTCGCTTTTTGATCGCCAACTCCGCACCCCCACGTTACGATCTAGCAATAAAAATAGCAGATACCCCCACCAAAAGCGATGTTTTTTAAAGTTTTACACCATGATCTATTGCGAAAGCCTTAAGACGCGAACGCAGAGATCTGGTGGAACTGTCCATTATCGTCAGGACATATCTTTCAACTTCAGCCTTGCACATGCTTCTGACCATTTCCTTTACAGGACCGACAGATGCAGGCGCCATTGACAATCGTTTGATTCCCAAACCGATGAGAGCCATCGCTTCGAGCGGCCGCCCCGCCATTTCACCACAAATGGTCAGGCGGACATTCCGCTGGTCACACAATGTCACCAATTGCCGCATAAATGCAAATACACTCGGTGACAGGGTATCATACCGTCCTTCGATCCGCGGGTTACCGCGATCGGCTGCAAACATGAACTGCAACAGATCGTTAGTCCCAACCGACAGGAAATCCACCCGGTCAAGCAATGTCGGAGCCTGCCAGATCAGGGCGGGCACTTCGAGCATTGCGCCAACTTCGACCTTGCGCGGCACAAATCCGCGTTCGGCTTCACGTTTAAGCTGCTGATCCAGAAGCTGCTTGGCCTGATCAAACTCGGCCACTTCTGCGATCATCGGGAACATGACATACAGATCCCGGTCATGACCGGCCCGGATCAGGGCGCGCAACTGATGCACAAGCACTGCCGGGCGATCCAGGGTGATGCGGATCGACCGCCACCCCATTGCCGGGTTTTCTTCTGTCATGTCCTCCCAATAGGGTAACAACTTGTCACCCCCGACATCAAGGGTCCTAAACACAACAGGACGCCCGTCCGCCTGTTCGAAAATCCGGTCGTAAAGGCGCGTCTGGTCGGTGATATCGGGCATGGCCGATCGCACCATGAATGGAATTTCCGTCCGGTACAGGCCAATACCATCCGCACCGCTTTCCACCACATGGGGGACATCGATCAAAAGACCGGCATTCACATTAAGCGAAATGTCCGCACCATCGGTGGTGCGTGCGGGCATGTCGCGCATCTGGGCATAAAGCGCCTTGCGTTCCGCCCGGGCCTTAAGGGCGCCGTCAATTACCGCGCGCACATCTTCGGTCGGGCGGACAAACAGCTGGGTATTGTCGGCATCAACAATCAGCGGATCACCGGCCTCGACCTTGTCGAGAACCCCTTTGACCCCGCCCAGAACCGGAATATCAAGCGCACGGGCAACAATCGCCACGTGCGAGGTATGCGACCCTTCTTCAAGCGCCAGACCGCGCAACCGGGTATGATCATAATCAAGAAGTTCGGCCGGACCGATATTGCGCGCAACCAGAATGATATCATCAGGCAGATCGCCAAATGCCGGGGACTGATATTGCCCGGAAAGATGCTGCAACAACCGGTTGGCCAGATCTTCGAGATCATGAAGACGTTCGCGCAAATACGGATCGGAGACCTGCGCCATGCGCGCACGCGTATCGTCATGGACCTTTTGCACCGCGGCTTCTGCGGTAAGGCCGGTATGGACCGCCTCGGTGATGCGGTTAAGCCATCCGGTATCCTGGGCAATCATCCGATAGGCTTCAAGAATATCGCCCGGATCGTCGGCCTCGTTCAGGCCATCAATACCCGATACTGCTTCGAGCATCTTGTCGAGATGGTTCTGAAGCCCGTGCATGGCTTCGCGCAGACGCGTCAGTTCTTCTTCCGGGTCTTCGGACACCATGCGATCAATGACGATGCGCGGTTCATGAAGAACGGCAAGCCCCTTGCCGATCCCGGGTGCCAGACGCGCCCCGCCCAGACGCAGCGGCAACAATGCAATCCCATCAGCCGGAAGCAGTTCTTCACGGCTGACCAGTTCGCCACCGGCGACCATTTCGGCCAGCACCATGGCAACGTTTTCAAGCGCTTCCTGTTCGTCTTCGGAATAAAGGCGTTCGGTACGGTTCTGGACGGCCAGAACCCCGATGATGCGACCACCGCGCAAAATCGGCACACCGATCATGGAATGATAGATTTCCTCGCCGGTTTCCGGGCGATAGGCAAAGTTCGGGTGCTTTTGCGCATCCTTGAGATTAAGGGGACGGGCATGGGCAGCAACAAAACCGACAATGCCCTCGCCAACGCGCAGGCGGGTCATGTGGACCGCCTCTTTGGACAGACCACATGTCGCGAACAGTTCAAGCACTTCGCCCGCGCGCATGACATAGACCGAGCACACCTCTGCCACCATATCAGCAGCAATGATGGTTACGATCTGTCCCAGACGCTCTTCCGCAGTCCCCGGCCCAGCCATAACGTCACGGACGCGCTTTAAAAGGCGTCGCGGACCAGTGACTGCGGCGGAGGGAATGCTCATTTGGCTTAGTCGTCTCTCTTAATCAGGGAATGAACGGCCTGTTCGACCAACTCTTGCAGAATTTCGGTAACCGGTTGTTCTTTCTTTACCATACCAACCGACTGCCCTGCCATAACCGATCCACTTTCGACGTCACCATCGATCACGGCGCGGCGCAATGCCCCGGCCCAGAAATGTTCGATTTCAAGCTGGGCGGCACCCTGATCGAGTTCGCCTGAACGGAATTTTTCAATGACTTTGCGTTGGGTTTCGCGGAATTCCTCAGTTCCCTTGTTGGCAAGGGCACGGACCGGAATAACCGGGAAACGGTCATCAAGCTGCACAGTGGTGACAGCATCACGCGCGCTTGCGCGAATGAAGGCCTTCTTGAAATCGGGATGGGCAATGCATTCTTCGGCACACACCAGACGAGTCCCGATTTGCACACCCGCCGCACCCTGTTCAAGCAGACCGGTAATTGCTTCGCCACGTCCGATACCACCGGCACAGAAAACCGGAATGTCGGAAATGTTTGGCAGAATTTCCTGAACCAGAACAGTCAGCGATACCGGGCCGATATGGCCACCGGCTTCACTGCCTTCGATCACCAGCGCATCGGCACCCGAACGGATCAGCTTCTTGGCCAGAACCAGTGCCGGGGCAAAACAGACAACCTTGGCGAATTCCTTGGCCTGCTTGATCGAGTTCGACGACGGCAAACCGCCAGCCAGAACCACATGACCGACATTATGTTCACGGCAAACTTCGATCAGATCATCAAGCTGCGGATGCATGGTGATCAGATTGACGCCGAACGGCTTTTTGGTCATTTCCTTGGTCGCGGCAATTTCGGCCGACAGCAAATCCGGGGTCATGGAGCCACAGGCAATTACACCAAAACCGCCCGCATTTGAGACCGCCGAAACCAGATGACGTTCAGACACCCACGACATTGCGCCAGCCATGATGGCATAATCGGTTCCAAGGAATTCCTTGCCCGCTGCCCACAGTTTTTCAAGGCGCGCGTGTGCTGCGTCGAATTTCGGATCACTCATATTTTCTGTACCCCAAAGCAGAAATGCAGGAGACCGATTGATCCCCTGCCATTTCATCACAAATGGCCGAAACACATCGTTGCGACCAGTATGTAGTATTACACGTAATTTAACAGTGGCTTAATCGCGCAAAAGCGATCGGACTGTCGAAATTATTCGTCATCAAGACCATAAGCAGTGTGCAGGGCACGAACTGCAAGTTCGGTATATTCCTCGGCGATCAGAACACTGACCTTGATTTCCGAGGTGGAGATGACCTGAATGTTGATGCCCTTTTCAGCAAGGGTTTCAAACATTTTGCGCGCGACACCGACATGCGAACGCATGCCGACACCAATGATCGATACCTTGGTAACATCCGAAGTGCTCAGAAGTTCCTGATAGGCGATCTTGTCCTTGTTTTTTTCGATGACCTGAAGCGCACGCTGGAATTCACCCCGCGGAACGGTAAAGGTCATGTCCGTGCTTTTGCCGTCTTCAGAGACGTTCTGCACGATCATATCGACATTGATATTCGCATCAGCCAGCGGGCTGAAAATAGAAGCGGCAATACCCGGCTTATCAGCGACTTTAACCAAGGTGATCTTGGCTTCGTCACGGCTATAGGCAATTCCGCTGACGACTTCCTGTTCCACGATTTCGTCCTCGTCTACAACAAGTGTTCCTTCTGCTTCGCTAAAGGTCGAGCGGACCTGTACCCGGACGCGATGGTTCATGGCCATCTCGACAGAACGGGTTTGCAGGACCTTCGCACCCAGCGAAGCCAGTTCCAGCATTTCTTCGTAGGTAATCTTTTCGATCTTCTTGGCCTTGGGCACGATGCGCGGATCGGTGGTGTAAACCCCTTCGACATCGGTATAGATGTCGCAACGATCCGCATTCAGTGCCGCCGCAAGCGCCACAGCAGACGTATCCGACCCGCCACGCCCCAGCGTGGTGATCCGGTTGTCCGGTGCGATCCCCTGGAACCCGGCCACACAAACGACTTCGCCGCCATTCATGCGCTTGTCGAGTTCGGTGGTATCGATTTCCTTGATACGGGCCTTGGCATGTGCGCCATCGGTCTTGATCGGAATTTGCCATCCAAGCCAGGAACGCGCAGGCACATCCATGCTTTGCAGCGCCATGGCCAGAAGCCCGACGGTAACCTGCTCACCCGACGATACGATGACGTCATACTCGCGTGCATCATACATCGGCGAGACTTCCTGCGCCCAACCGACCAGTTCATTGGTCTTGCCAGACATGGCAGAGACGACCACAGCAACCTGATTGCCAGCGTCCACCTCGGCCTTGACCCGACGTGCTACGTTTTTGATTTTATCAACATCAGCGACCGAAGTGCCGCCAAATTTCATGACAATACGGGCCATGAAGTATCCCCGCTATGCTCTCCGTCCATCGGCGATCCGAACGAGACGGTATGTGATCCGGTTCCCTGGCAGGGATGCAATGCCATCGTGTCGGCGCGTCCCCTGTTTCGGGCGGCGTTATCAATACTTCCATAATCATCGCGAAACAAGCATCAACGCAGCCGATAAATTGCGTCGGAGCAATTTTTATAAGCCAAATTTGTCCCGAATGGCTCCGCGCATGCAAATTCAGTGAAATATCGTGCGAAATTTACCCAAAAACCCTGACGATCCATACCGGAAATGCAGATCACCTCAGACATGGTTTTGATACCCGATCAGCGACGATGGGCGCGCGCATTTGTTAGCTGAGTATTGCCTTGCCGATCAGGCCCGCGTAAACAGGGCACAGAACACACATACTGATGTCACGCCTTTGGAGCCACGCCATGTCGGACGCATCCGCCAAAACCAGCCGCACCGCCAATGCCGAGGAAATCGCGCGTTTTTCCGCGATGGCAGAAAAATGGTGGGATCCGAATGGCGTGATGAAACCGCTGCACCGCTTCAACCCGGTGCGTTTGCAGCTTTTGCGGGACAATATCTGTGCCCATGTCGGGCGTGACCCCGCACAGATCGAACCTCTTAAAGATATCGAAATCATCGATATCGGCTGTGGTGCAGGCCTGTTGTCAGAGCCGCTGGCACGGATGGGGGCCAAAATGACCTCGATCGATGCTGCGGAAAACAACATCGAAGTCGCCAAGGTGCATGCAGCACAGTCCGGACTTGAAATCGACTATCGTTGCTGCACGCCGGAAATGCTGGCCGATGAAGGCAAACAGTTTGATATCGTGCTCAATATGGAAGTCATCGAACATGTCGATGATCCGCAATTCTTCATGCAGGCCTGTGCATCGGTTCTCAAACCGGGCGGACTGATGTTTGTTGCGACCCTTAACCGCACCATCAAGTCACTGGCACTGGCCAAGATCGGCGCTGAATATGTTCTGCGCTGGCTGCCGGCTGGCACCCATGACTGGCGCAAATTCGTCAAACCATCGGAAATGTCGGGCTACCTGCGTGGTGCCGGTCTGGAACTGACCGATATCACCGGTGTTGCCTATAACCCGATCAAGGATACCTGGTATCCCGCCCCGCGCGATCTTGACGTCAATTACATGGTCATCGCCCGCAAACCCGAGGCTGCCTGAACCCGGGGCCTCCTGAACCCGGGGCCGCGAAACGGCCCCTAACATTGCGAAATCACAAACCGGTTCTTGCCCGACCTTTTGGCTTCATACAGATCCCGGTCGGCGACCTGCATGACCTTGTCCGTATCGATGCCATTGCTCGGAACCACGAAACATGCGCCAAGGCTGACAGTGATCGACACATGCTGACCCTCGGCAAGCTCAACCCGGCATGACCGTGCATTTGACAGCACCCTGGCACACAGGATGTCCGCTGCTTTGCGCTCCTTGACGATTGAGGCAAAGGCAAATTCTTCGCCGCCGATCCTGCCAAACACATCTTCGATGCGGAACTGATCGTCAACCGCGCGCGCCAATTGCACCAACACCTCGTCCCCCACGCCGTGACCGTGCGTATCATTGACATATTTGAAGTCATCAATATCAAAAATGCCGACCAGCAACGGGTAACTGTTGCGCACACAAAACCCGAACATCTTTTGCAACTGGTCGGTGAAGCTGCGCCTGTTGGGAACGCCAGTCAACGCATCATAGTAGGCAAGCTGTTCAAGCTTCATATTGGCTTCGCGAAGCTGACGGGTCTTTTCCTGAACAAGCTTGTTAAGCGAGTCCTTGATTTGCCTGAGCTCCGCATTGCGTCGTTCAAGCTGCTGCGCGTTAAATACTGATTCCGTCACATCATGTTCAATCGCCGCAAAATGGGTAACCTGACCATTTCGCCCAAAAAGCGGCATGATGCTCATATCAAGCCAATATGGCTTTCCGGTTTTGGAATAGTTCAGCAATGTCTCGCGGATACTGGTTTTTTCGTACAGAGCCCTGGAAATGCGTCGACAGGCTTCGATATCGGTCAGTTGGCCTTGCAATATGCGCGGTGTTTCACCGATGACTTCGTCGCGCGAATATCCTGTGAGCTTTTCGAACGCCTTGTTCACATAGACGATTTTCGGGCCAAACGGTGCCTCTATCGGATCGGCTTCGGTAACGATGACCACATCCCCGGCATGTTCCAGAATATGTTCATAGGAAAACAGGTTCTGCCGGTCGGTAATGTCATTGAAGGAAACAACAATGAAGCCTTTGCCATCGGGCAGATTGGGCTGTCGTTCGACATAGGCATTTACCAGAAACCACCTGACGTCACCGGTTTGCTCATTCACCTTGCCAAAGACTTCGTTGACCATCGTGGTGTTGGTTTTACGCACCCTGTTGACCGGGTATTCGTAAACCATCAACCGCCTGTGCTGTTCGTCAACAAAGTGCCATTGCGGATCGTATGATGTTTTTCCGATCAGATGATCGTAGCTCATCTCCAGCAAATCCATCGCCCGCGGGTTGGCATAGACGATCGATGTATCCCAGTCATGGATCACCACGCCGACGATGGAATTATCAAGAAGGGTCTTCAGATTCAGTTCGTTAAAATCAATCTTCATCTTCCCACACTCTTCTTCGGTCGGTTGAACCGGACACAGTCTATGGTCCGCGCGTGGGAGAGCCGTCTGATCAGATAACGATTTCTGTGATGGCCTTCAGGCCATTCTGGTTTTCAAGCCAATGCCGGGAATACCGAAATTGCGGTGCTTTCGCTTCCCCGAACCTCTCCCTCCGAATAGCTCCAGCCATTCAAATGGGGAGGAACAGAAATCTTTCAATGCAATTGCAGGCAACTTTCGATGATTGCAACTTGCATATCAAGACACCCGTCGGCCTGCTGTGCTGTCAGTTCTTTTTCTTGGTATCATCGCCCCAGGGCAAGGCGTGAACGTCGATGCCTTCTTCGACGAGTTCGACCGTTTCCTTCAGCGAAGCCTCACCATAGATGCCGCGTTTTTCAGCTTCGCCGTAATGGATCTTGCGGGCTTCCTCGGCAAATTTGTCACCGACATGTTCGCAATTGGTTTCGACCTGCTTGCGGATTTCGGCAATCGCGGCCTTGGTTGCTTCGGCCACGGCTTTTTGCTGCTGTTTTTCCGCTGCCAGTTCCTTTTGCCGCGATGTGCGCAATCGCGGCGCCATCAGGGCCTTGCCCACATTGGACGTGCCACAGACCGGACAGGACAAATCGCCGCTTGCGGCCTGCGTGTCATAGGTCGCGCCGTCCTTGAACCAGCCTTCAAATTCGTGATCATGTTCGCATTTAAGCTGAAAAAGAATCATGATGGTACTTGTGGAAACCGATATGTCGCAGAATTAAGGTATCTGTAATATGGCCTGACCGGGCGCATTCCGCCAGTCACATGCGAAACCTTCAATAAACAAGATTTACAAAAATGTCATCCCAATTGCCATCGGACTGGATCACACAGCATTGCCCTGTGGCAATGCCGGGACATAACCGCGCACTCGACCTTGCCTGCGGCGCCGGACGGCACAGTTTCTGGCTGGCCAAACAGGGATGGGATGTCACGGCAATTGATCGCGATCTTTCGCGTATCGAACAGTCAGGCAACCCGGCGATCACCTGGATCGAGGCCGATCTTGAAACCGGGAACTGGCCCCTTGAAAACCGTCAGTTTGATCTGATTGTCGTCGTCAATTACCTGCATCGCCCGTTGTTTGATCATCTGCGGGCCGCAACAAGGCCGGGCGGCATCCTGATCTATGAGACCTTCATGGTCGGCAATGAACGTTTTGGCCGGCCACGGTCACCGGAATTTCTGCTGCGCCCGGATGAATTGAACGAAACCTTTGCCGACTGGAATATCATCACCGGCCAGCAAGGCCCCGTGCGCGACAGCGATACCGGATTACCGGTTTCTGTCAAACAGGCGATCGTTGCGCAAAAGCCGATTACGCCTGAAAACGAATGATCGGGCCCGAAGGATCGGTCACGGTCGCAAGGTTCGGTCTGGCAAAATCGGCATTCAAATGAACAATCGGTTCTTTCGAAACATCATACCAACAAGTCACACATTTGTGGATTTGCCTAAACCGCTGTTTTGTCGAGATTATTGATCAACAACAGCATCTTATGATCTCGAACACCCGACCGCACCACACCGGTAAAAACATATCGTCAGACTTTTGAAATCGCGAGAATTGGCGAATTCCGGTTCATCCGAACATTGTAACAGATCAATCATATTTGCTTCACGAAAGCGCCTTTCACAGACACTAGACTCCCGCCGCATTCGCTGTTGGGCAGATAGCAGCGAGCATATTATTCGATAAGGGAGACTATCGAAATGAAACGCCTTCTTGTGGCTTCCGCGCTGGCTGGTGCCATGTGCGCAAACGTTGCCTATGCGGCTGATCAGCTTCCGCAGGCAAACGATTCCTATTTCCTTGCTGCACAGCAGACCCTTCAGCAGAAGCTGATGGAACAGGACAACACCAACCGTGCCAAAAACATCATCCTGTTCGTCGGGGATGGCATGAGCATTCCGACCGTTACCGCGGCCCGTATCTTTGAAGGCCAGAAGCGCGGCGTTGACGGCGAGAGCAACAGCCTGATTTTCGGTCAGTTCCCGAACGTCGCACTGTCGAAAACCTACACCCATGACGCCCAGATCGCTGACTCGGCACCGACCGCATCGGCAATGGTTACCGGTGTTAAACTCAATAACGGCACCATCGGCGTTTCCAAGGAAGTCGCCCGTCGTGATTGCGAAGCACAGAAAGAACATCCGCTGACCAGCATCGCCGCACAGGCCGAAGAAAAAGGCATGTCGACCGGCTGGATCTCAACCGCCCGCCTGACCCACGCGACCCCGGCTGCGAACTATGTTCACACCGCTGACCGTAACTGGGAAAGCGACAGCGACCTGACCGAAGAAGCAAAGGCAGGCGGCTGCAAGGACATCGCCCTTCAGATGATCGAATGGAAAGAAGGCGGTGACGGGTTTGAAGTTGCCATGGGTGGCGGTCGTCGCATGTTCATGGACAAAACCATGGAAGACCCGGAAGATGCCGGCAAAATGGGCCAGCGTTCCGATGGTCGCGATCTTCCGAAAGAATGGGTAAAGGCAGCTGGTGCCGGTGCGCAATACATCTGGAACCAGGAACAGTTCAACAAACTTGACCCGGCCAAAACCAAAAAGGTCCTGGGCCTGTTTGACCATTCGCACATGGAATACGAAGCCGACCGTGCAAAAGATGCGGCTGGCGAACCGTCGCTTGCTGAAATGACCGGCAAGGCGATTGATATTCTTGCAAAAAATGACAAGGGCTTCTTCCTGATGGTCGAAGCAGGTCGTATTGACCACGCCCACCATGCCGGCAATGCCGCACGCGCCCTTGAAGACACCGTCGCACTGAACGATGCCGTCAAGGAAGCCATGGGCAAGGTCAACCTGAATGACACCCTGATCATTGTCACCGCCGACCACGCGCACACCATGACCATTTCCGGCTATGCAAGCCGCGGCAACCCGATCCTCGGCCTGTCTGAAGAAAAAGGCGATGATGGCAAGCCATACACCACCCTTGGCTACATGAACGGCCCGGGTGCCCTGAAAGACAACCTTCGTGCTGATCTGACCAATGTTGACACCACCGACATTGACTACCTTCAGCAGGCACTGGTCCCGATGAGCAGCGAAACCCATGCGGGCGACGATGTTGCGATCTTTGCAGCCGGTCCTTGGTCGCACCTGTTCAAGGGTGTGGTTGAACAGAACTTCATCTACCACGTCATGGCGCATGCCTCGAAAATCCAGGAAAGCATGGCTTCGAAATAAGCCATCCGCTGACCACCATCTTTGCCGGTCGCAGTTCGCTGCGACCGGTGCTTCTGTTTGACGGAGACTTCCCATGCCCATCGGACGCCGCACATTCATTGCCGGTGCCTCTGCCTCAATCGGTCTTGCCCTGACCCGTCCGGCATGCGCGCAAAGCCGCATCAAAATTCGCGACCTTTACAAAACACAGGCCGAATTTTCCGCTGAGGCCAAAGCCTTTGCCGCATCGCGCGAAATCATCACGGTTCCGGGTTTCATGGCCCCGCCGCTTAAGGCAGATGCATCCTTTTTTGTCCTGACCCAGCGCCCGATGGCGGTCTGCCCGTTCTGTGAAACATCGGCAGACTGGCCAAGTGACATCGTTTTTGTCCGCACCCGCGATACGGTTGATGCGGTGGCATTCAATCGCCCGATCATTACCACCGGTATTCTTGAACTCGGTGAAGCCAAAGATGAGGAAACCGGTTTTGTCAGCCTTGTCCGACTTGTCGATGCCCAGTTCGAAATTATCTGAGCCCGTCTCTGACGTGCTTTTGCGCATCGAAGAACTCAGTCTGCATTACGGGAAAAACCAGCCCCCTGTATTGCAGATCGGAAATCTTGCGATTGATCGCGGGCAAACCGTCGGCATTTCCGGCCCGTCCGGATCAGGTAAATCAAGCTTACTGTATCTGATCAGCGGTCTTTTGAAGCCAAGCCACGGCAAGATCATCTGGAACGGCACGGATATCACCACCCTTGGCGAAGGTGAAACAGATCGCTGGCGGCGCAAATCCATCGGTTTCGTGTTTCAGGATTTCCACCTGATTGATGAAGTCAGCCCGCTTGACAACGTTCTGATCCCCGCAAGCTTTATCGGTTGGCGCATTGATGACGCCACCCGTAAACGCGCCCACGAACTTCTTGATCAGGTGGGCGTACCACTGGCGCGCAAAAGCACATCTGATTTGTCACGCGGTGAACAACAACGTGTCGCCATTGCCCGTGCCCTGCTGTTTGATCCACCCGTCATTCTGGCCGACGAACCAACCGCAAGCCTTGATGACGCCGCATCAAAAACCGCAACCGACACCCTGTTTTCGCTGGCCGGGTCAAACCGCACCATCATCACCGTCAGTCATGATCAGGATGTGATTGATCGCTGCGGCCGCGTTCTGCGTTTTGACAAGGGCGCCCTGATTGATGATAGCGCTAACATCAAGGAAAAGGCTGAGCTTGCATGAACCCGTTTCCCATCGTGATGGCCAGTCTGAAACGGCACTGGATCATGAACATTCTGTTTGTTCTTCTGATCGCGGTTGCGGTTGCTATCGGTGTTGGCCTGACGGCACAGGAACGTGCGCTCCGTCAGGGCAGTGCACAGGCGGCCGACAAGTTTGATATCCTGATCGCAGCCCCGGGAAGCCAGACCGAAATCGTCATGAATTCGATCTTCCTGCAACATAGCGCCATCAATCTTCTTGATGGTCCTTATTGGGGCAAGCTGTTTGATGATCCGCGTGTTGAAATTGCTGCCCCGCTTGCCTTTGGCGACAGCTGGAAGGGGCATTCGATTGTCGGATCAACGCCGCAATTCGTGACCTATCTGTCTGGCGGGCTTGCCAGCGGGCATGTGTTTGAAACCATCGAACAGGCCGTGGTCGGTGCTGCCGTGCCGCTTGCCATTGGTGATGAATTTGAACCCAGCCACGGCCATGGCCCCGAAGAAGTCCTTGATCATCATCACGGCGCGGAACTGCATGTAGTTGGCAAAATGCAGCCGACCGGCACGCCATGGGATAGCGCCATTATTGTGGCGGTCGAACAGGTCTGGGATCTTCATGCCCTGCCGACCGGGCATCATGAACTTGCCGGTGATGAACATGATCATGACACCGAAGAAGGTCACCTCGATCATCAGGATCACGAAGATCATGAACATGAAGAAGCCAATGCCCATGATGACGGCGATCATGACCACGATCATACGGCAGATCACGACGAAGACGCCCATGATCACGCACACGAACATGACGACGATCATCACGTAACCCGCATCGGTCCGCCCTTTGATCTTGATGAATTGCCCGGTGTCCCTGCCATTGTCGTCAGACCCAAAAGCGTTGCCGCGGCCTATACCATCCGGTCCGATTATCGCACCGACCATTCCACCGCCTTTTTCCCGGCCGAAGTCCTGGTCGAAATGTATCGTCTGCTTGGCAATGCCGGATCGGTGATGCGGGCCATGGCGCTGGGGTCACAAGCACTTGTGGTTGCGGCAATTCTGGCTGCGATCCTTGCGCTGATGCAGCTTTATCGCAAACAATTTGCCGTTCTGCGGGCCCTTGGTGCGCCGCGCAGTTACGTCTTTTCCGCGATCTGGAGCTATGTCTCCCTGCTGGTGATTACCGGCGCGATTTGTGGCCTTGGGCTTGGCTGGATGGTGGCGCAATCGGTGTCGCGGATCTTTACCGCCGAAACCGGCATGGCCATGCAGGCATCGCTCGGATCATCGGAACTGATGCTGGCGGGCGGCTTTGTCATTATTGGATTGATCCTGGCAACCCTGCCCGCCTTTTTGCTGTATCGCCGCCCGGTGGTCAGCGCATTGCGCGGTTCCTGACCTAACCTGATCTGATCCGTAACCGATCAAAAAAACACCCCGGCAGACCATTCTGGCCGGGGTGTTTTGTCATGGGGGCAATATCGGGGGCAGTATGGGGGCGCTATGGGCCGTATGGGGCTTAACGCTTATTTGATCGGTGCTGCCATGTCATAGGTGCCGTCATTGTCGCTCATCTCCATCCAACTGTCATCAGACGCCGATTTCGGTTCAAGATCGGACCACTCATCATTAGCATCCATGATGTAATCGGCGATATCGCTGTTCCAGGTTTCGGCGACTTCCGGGGTGATGTTAAGATACAAGCTGCCATCAACAATCCGCCACAGGTTCGGGTTGGCAGGCACCTTCGCCCCCTTGGCAACACCATACGCACAATGCCCGTCATATTTCGGGGCATATTTTGCCGGATCGGCCAGGAACATGTCGCGGTTTTCTGCCGTCGCAAAGGCCCAGGTCGCCCCGTTATAATCAGCGGTAATGTCCGCGCGGCCCGGCACGGCATGGGGCTGCATCATCCCATCGTCTTTTTGCGCCAAATTGAAATAGGCCACCGCGTCATAGCCGCTGATCGCAAAGCCGGTTTCGTCGACATATTGCTCACCCGCCAGGGCTGCGCCCGACATGGCAAAAAGGACAATCGCCCCGGTCAGTGTTTTCTTCAACATTGGTGCTGTCTCTCCGCTTGGGTTTCCGTGATGCCCAAGAGTGCCCCGCACAGCTTGAAAATCGAAATGACGTTGCGACACTGTTTCGTGAGGCCCTGTGAGCAATCTGTCATCCCGATCAGATAAAATTGCAAATTCAATGCAATTTGACCCTTGACCTCAACCTTACTTCATGAATTACCACCAAGGAACAAACCCACCCTTCTCCTTTACATTGAAAGGGAAACGCCATGAGTGAAGCATTTCTGGAACACGTGAATTTTACCGTTTCCGACCCCGCCCGAACAGCAAGCCTTCTGCATGACTGGTTCGGATGGCACGTCCGCTGGAAAGGCCCGTCGATCCATGACGGGGAAACCTATCATGTCGGCAACAGTTCAAGTTACGTCGCACTTTATGCGCCAGGCAAAGCCGACAGTTCAAACGGCGCCCGTGATGCACGCGACAATACCTATCAGACGCGCGGTGGCCTGAACCATATTGCCGTGGTGGTCGATGACCTTGATGCGACCGAAGAAAAGATCAAGGCATCGGGTTTCACGACCCATAATCACGCCGATTACGAACCCGGTCGTCGGTTCTATTTCCGCGATGCCGATAATATCGAGTTCGAAGTGGTCAGTTATTCCTGACCAATTCGACATCAGACCTTAGACCTCGAACCTCAAACCTTACCGGCACATGGTCAGCACGGCTTATAGGTCTGACCATTTTGCAGAGACGGCACCATGCGCCGGATTTCATCAACGCGCGACAGATCGATCTCGGCTGTGACAAAGCCGGGATCGGTCCCGCCATCGGCCAGAACTTCGCCCCACGGATCAATGATCAGGGAATGACCGAATGTCTGACGCCCGCCCGGATGATCACCACATTGGGCAGCGGCGATGACAAAGCAGCCATTTTCAATCGCCCGCGCCTTCAAAAGTGTATGCCAATGTGCCTGACCGGTGGTTCGGGTAAAGGCCGCCGGGATGCTCAGGATATTGGCACCGGCCTTGGCGTAATCGCGAAACAGATGCGGGAACCGCACGTCATAGCAAACCGACACACCGATCTTGCCAAACTCGGTCTCCGCAAGTTTGGCGGTGTCGCCGGGACGGAATGTTTTGCTTTCGCGGTAACTTTCCCCATTGGCAAGATCGACATCAAACATATGGATCTTGTCATAGGACGTGATGACATTGCCATCGGACCCAATGACAAAGCAGCGGTTTGCCACGCGGTCTTCACCCGCGACCTTTACATGCAGCGATCCGACAATCAGGGTTGATTGAAGTTCCCGGGCCAGATCGGCAAAGAAGCCAAGACCGGGATGTTCTTCCTGGGGAAAGGCTGCGGCGCGGACATTTTCCCCGCCAAAGGACATCATCGATACGTTTTCAGGAAATGCGATCAACCGGGCCCCTGCCGCATGGGCATCGCGCGCATAGGTCGCCGCACGCGCAAGGTTGTCGGACATGACGTCACGGGAATTGACCTGGACACAGGCAGCAATGAAACGGGTCATGATGCATTCTCCTTTTTATCATTATCCCTGCCATGATGACCCGGTCGGTCACGCGCGACAATACGCAATTCGATCAGTGCGAACTTCACACCTTATGACTATCGCACCGCCTTGCGGTCGTGATGCCCAGCACTCGTACGCAATGACAAAACGTCACGTCCGCGCGGGCACGTGATCAACCGCATGCCCCCAAAAGAGTCCTGATTGCAACTTACATCTTTCCTTGGTCGAAATTACTGTATACAGTATTCCGTACACCTAAGAAGGATCGAAGATGGAACCTCTTTCCGGTCGAAAAAGTCTGACTGACGAAGTGCATGACCGCCTGGTTGATGCCTTGTGTTCCGGTGCTCTCCCTCCCGGGACACCTTTGCGTCAGGAAGCGCTGGCTGAGGAACTCAATGTCTCGCGGCAACCCGTGTTGCAAGCTCTGGGGCTGCTGCGTCGTGACGGACTGGTCGAACCGATGGGGCGGCGCGGCTATCGCGTGGCACCTGTTGATGCCGATCTGGTCCGTCACGTTTATGACCTGCGAGAAGCGTTTGACGGGCTCGCCGCCCGTCTTGCCGCCCAATCCAACGCCCCGGACCGGGAATCGGCTTTGCGGGCTGCCATCACACAGGGAAACCACGCCCTGGGCAGCGGCGACACCGCAGAACTTGTTGCAGCCGACGTCGCATTTCATCAAACGATCTATCGTCTGTCGGGCAACCCCCTTTTGCCCGAAGCATCAGCGGCCGTCTGGTTGCAAATTCGGCGTGTGATGCATGCAGACCTGCAGACCGGATCGTCCCGCGATCCGATCTGGACGGAACATGAAGCCATCGCCGACGCGATCTGTGCCGGCGATGGCGACCGTGCCCAAATGCTGGCCATTGAACATACCCACAATGCCAAGCATCGCCTGATCTCGAATATGAAGGATACCGATCACCACACCAATTAACCGCCCGAAGCGGGCATCAGCCGCAACACAATAAACAAGAATGTGCGGCGCGGAGGAAACGTCATGAAACTCAGTGAGACCGAACTCGCGAAATTTCGCGAAGATGGCTTTGTTTTTTTGCCTGAACTTTTTTCACGCGAAGAAGCCGCCCTGCTGTTATCCGAAGCCAAACAGATTTACGCATCCGACCGCGAAGAGGTCTGGCGCGAGAAATCCGGCGTCGCCCGAACCGCCTTTGCCGCACATACCTATAATGAAGCCCACCGCCGTCTTGGCGCCCATCCTCGCCTGATTGAACCCGTTGTTCAGTATCTTGAAGAACAGGTCTACATGCATCAGTACAAGATCAACGCCAAGGCCGCCTTTGATGGCGCTGTCTGGCAATGGCATCAGGATTACGGCACCTGGCAACGCGATGATGAAATGCCCGAACCGCGTGCCTTCAACATTGCCCTGTTCCTCGAAGATGTAACCCCGGCCAACGGCCCGCTTCTTTTTATTCCCAAAAGCCACAAGGCAGGTGTGCTTCAGGCCGGACATGATCTTGAAACCACGTCCTATCCGCTTTGGACGCTTGATCGTGAAACCGTGACCAAACTTGCCGATGACGGCGGCTGCGAAGCCCCGATCGGTCCGGCTGGCTCGGTTGTGATGTTCCACGGCAATCTGGTCCATGCCAGCCCGCCCAATATCAGCCCGTTTGACCGCACGATTGTGTATCTCAGCCTGTGTGCGGTTTCGAACCATATTCGGGCATTCAACCGCAAACCGTGGATTGCGCATCGCGATTTCACGCCAATCGAACCGCTTGCGGATAACTGCCTTGAAGAACTGGTCGCCAAGCGCACCGCCGCATAACACCTGCCGGAGAAGTGAAGATAAATGAATCTCGATGCAAAACTGCGCAAGCGTGCCGATGAAGGCAATCCGGTCCGGGTTGGCATTATCGGTGCCGGTAAATTCGGATCGATGTTTTTAAGTCAGGCCGGACATCATCCGGGCTACCATGTGCTGGGCATCGCAGACCTTGGCATCGACCGGGCCAAGGCGGCATTGCGCCGCGTTGGCTGGTCCGATGACCGGTTTTCGGCAACCGATCCGGCAAGTGCGTATAAAAACGGAACGACCTGGATCACCGATGATGCCGACGCCCTGATTGCCGCTGACGGGCTTGAAGTCGTCATTGATGCAACCGGAAGCCCGTCAGCCGGTATTCGCTTTGCGCTAAAGGCCATCGAATATGGTCGCCATATCGTCATGGTCAATGTCGAGGCCGATGTGCTTGCAGGCCCCCTTCTTGCCAAGCGGGCCGAGGCCGCCGGTCTTGTCTATTCCATGGCCTATGGCGATCAGCCGGCTCTGATTTCGGAAATGGTTGATTGGGCGCGCGCCATTGGCCTGCCGGTAACCTGCGCAGGCAAGGGCACCAAATATCTTCCGATCTATCACCATGTAACCCCTGATGATGTCTGGCATCACTATGGCCTGACGCCCGAACAGGCACAGGCGGGCGGCATGAACCCGCAAATTTTCAACAGCTTCCTTGATGGCACCAAATCCGCCATTGAAATGGCCGCTGTTTCCAATGCCTGTGATCTGGTGCCCCAGGATTGTGGATTGCAATTCCCGGCCTGCGGGGTTGATGACCTTCCCCGATTGCTGTGCCCGCGCGAAAGTGGCGGCATCCTTGATCGCAAAGGCACGGTCGAAGTTGTTTCAAGTCTTGAACGTGACACCCGCCCGGTCTTTCGCGATCTGCGCTGGGGCGTCTATGTGACATTTGAAGCCCCCAGTGACTATGTCGCCAGATGCTTTAACGAATATGGCCTTCTGACCGATCCAAGCGGGCAGTATTCCACCATGTATAAGCCCTATCACCTGATCGGGCTGGAACTGGGAATTTCGGTGGCATCGGCAGCCCTGCGCGGTGAGGCAACCGGCACGTCGCGCGCCTGGTCGGGCGATGCGGTCGCCACCGCCAAGCGTGATCTTAAACCCGGCGAAATGCTGGATGGTGAAGGGGGCTATACGGTGTATGGCAAACTCGCCCCGGCCAGCACATCGCGTGCACGCAATGCGCTGCCGATCGGCCTTGCCCACCATCTTAAAATCAAACGCCCGGTCGCCATGGATCAAACCCTGACCTGGGATGATGTCGAATTTGACGCCAAAGACCCGGCAATCGCATTCCGCAAGGAAATGGAAAGGGTCTTTTCCTGATTTTCGCAAATCAGTCTCGCCCCGTCCCCCGTGCCACCAACAAAAAACCCCGGCCACAAAAAGGCCGGGGTTTTTAACATGTGCGGGTCAGGATGACCTGATTTATGCCGACAGTTTTGCGTCAAGCTTGTCAGCAGCTTCAAGCGCCATCAGCTCGTCGCAACCGCCGATATGTTCGTCATTGATGAAGATCTGCGGCACGGTATGACGGCCATTGGCACGGTCCATCATTTCCTTTTTGCGCTTCGGCTCCATCATCACGTCGATCAGCTGATATTTCGCGCCTTTTTCTTCAAGAAGCTTGCGGGCACGTTTGCAATAGGGGCACCATTCGGTGGCATACACTTCAACTTTTGCCATTGGGCATTCATCCTTTTTCAGGCAGCCGATCATGCCAAAAGCCCCGTAAACCGGGCTTTGAACATTTGATACGGCGCGGAAAACTGTTCTGATGACGGCTGTATAACAGATTTTTTGCAACGCGTCATCGTACGACGCGTGCAACCGTGATCACAGATACGTGCATGACGCCCGACTGCTTCAACGCCCGGGCACAGGCATTGGCGGTTGCCCCGGTTGTCAGCACATCATCAATCAAAACAACCCGCCCGCCATCAAGCCTGCAAAGCTGCGCCCGCGTGTCATCAATGGCAAAAGCACCGCCGACTTCACGTTTGCGCGATGACGGACCAAGCCCGCCAAGACTGCGCGTGTTTCGCTTGCGCCCCAGCACCAATCCATCCCAGGGAATACCGGTCATTTTTGATAATCTGGCGGCCAGCAATCCCGACTGGTTATAGCGACGATGCAATAACCGCCGCCGATGCAGCGGGACCGGCACAATCAAATCCGCCTGATCCCATACCCCCTTACCACACTGATAAAGCCAGCGTGCCAGAAGCGGGGTCAGATCGGTGCGATCGGCATGTTTGAACCGAAGCAGATAATCGCGGCTGTGATCATCATAAACAAGTGCACCCCGCGCCAGATCAAAATCCGGTTTCTTTTGCAGACAATTTCCACACAGCACCTGCCCGTCAGGCTGTTCATTTCCGGTGATGTTAGCGCTATCATCAAGTTCAAACGGATAGCCGCAACAGGCACATTGCGGGGCTGATATGAACCGCAATCCCGCCCAGCAATCGGCACAGGCCGCATGGGTGGTTTCGGTAATCGCGCCACACCCGCCACAGCGCGGGGGCAGGATCGCATCAATCCCGATCCGGCCAACCGTGCGCAACACCGCCATTACCATTCCCGTGATCCCCGATTTCCCCGCAATCACCGGATCATATCACACGCACAGGTCGAATTAATCGGAATTCAGTACCGGGTTTGATCGCAAGGTTTCGACCGCAAGATCGATAAAACTTCGGACCTTTGCCGGGGCGTGGCGGCCTTCGGGATGGACCAGATGAACCGGCACCGGGTCGGGGGCATGATCATCAAGCACGGTTTGCAGGCTGCCGTCGGAAATGAAGGGTGCGGCCTGATAGGACAACATGCGCATGATCCCCCACCCGTCAATTACGGCTTTTCGCGCCGCTTCGATCGAATTGGTCTGCCATCTGGCATCCGGGGATACCTGTATTTTGCGCCCGCCCCCCGACAATGTGTTAAATTGCCAATCAAGCCTTGCCGATGAACCGGTGGTGGCAATGATCCGGTGCCCGGCCAGATCCGCGGGGATTTCAGGCACCCCGACACGGTCAAAATAGGCCGGCGCGCCACAAACCACCTGGCGCACCTGCCCGATGCGGATGGCTGAAAGCGATGAATCGGCAAGATGACCGATCCGCACCGCAAGGTCGATGCCTTCTTCGACGATATTGACGATGCGGTCAAACAGCATCAGGCGTGCGCGCATGTCGGGATATTGATCAAGATAGCGCCCGACAATCGGGGCAACATGCACCTGTCCGAACTGCACAGGTGCGGTAATCGACAACATCCCGCTTGGGCGGGCATATGCCCCGCCAGCCGCGGCTTCGACTTCGTGCAAATCCGCCAGCAACCGTTTGCAATCAGCCAGATACCGTGTCCCGGCCTCGGTCATTGAAACTGTGCGTGTCGTGCGGATCAGAAGCCGCGCGCCGATGATATCTTCAAGCTGGGCAATGGTTCGGGTGACGGCGGCCGGGCTCATATTCAGGGCGCGGGCCGCAGCGGCAAAGCCTTGTTCCTCGGCCACACGCACATAGACCTTCATGGCGTTAAAGCGATCCAAGCACAGCCTCCTTCGCAACGAATATTATTTCATTTATCGGAATAATAAATTGCAGATGATGTGAATTCCATAAATTTTCCGAAACAGACATCATGGCACGACATTTACAGCGCAATCACAGGGAAACCTGCCATGAAACTCTATTACCATCCGATTTCCGGGCATGCCCATCGTGCGGTCTTGATGCTTGGCCTTTTGGGGATTGATCATGAACTGATCGAAGTCGATCTTGCCAGCGGTGCGCACAAGAAGCCCGACTTTCTCGCCCTTAATCCGTTTGGGCAGGTGCCGGTCCTGCAGGATGGTGAGACGGTGATTTCCGATTCAAATGCCATTCTGGTCTATCTTACCAAGAAGCAGCGGGCGACCAACTGGCTGCCCGAAGACCCAAAAGGTGCCGCCAGCATACAGCGATGGCTGTCGGTTGCGGCAGGTCAGATCGCATTTGGCCCCGGTGCCGCCCGTCTTGTGACCCTGTTTGGCGCGCCTTTTGACCCCGATGAAGTGATTGCGCGCGCCCATGCCATCCTTGGCCTGATGGAAGCACATCTGAACACCCAGAACTGGCTGGCAGCCGATCATCCGACCATCGCCGATGTCGCGCTATACAGCTATGTAGCCCGCGCACCCGAAGGCAATGTTGATCTTGCCGGCTATGGCAAGGTGCGCGACTGGCTGTCGCGGATCGAAGATTTGCCGGGTTTTGTGCCCTTCATGCATGCCCCGGCCGAAATGCTGGCGTCTTCCTGAACGCCCGGTCCTGACCCCATGCCTGCTGCAATCTGCCTGTTGCCAGTTGCCTGCTGCCCCCTTGTTTGAAGGACGCACACATGTCTGATCGCATCGACACCCAAAACCCGCACTCCCCCCGACCGCCTGTGTCGGATGGTGCCCCCAGCCCCTGGCATGCTGGAGAAATCCGTCTTCAGCAAATTCTGGGTGTCGATGCGCGTATGGAGGAAGTCGGGCGGAAGGTGCTGCGTGATCATTTGATCGAACAGCACCGCCTGTTTTACCCGCAACTGCCATTCGTTGTGTTGGGCAGTGTCGATCCCGATGGCAGACCTTGGGCCACCCTTCGCGCCAACAAGCCGGGCTTTTTGTTTGCGACCGATATCTATCACCTTGCCGTAACGCTGCCGCGCGACAGGAATGACCCGGCCGATGCCGGGATGGAAGACGGTGATGCTATCGGATTACTGGGGATCGAGCTTCATACCCGTCGACGCAATCGTCTGAATGGGACAATCAGTCGCACAAATGAGACATCGTTTGATATCACGGTCGGGCACAGTTTTGGCAATTGCCCGAAATATATCACCCCGCGCGATCTCGACATTTCCCGTCATTCTGCCCCCGCAGGCGCCTCAATCACCCGTGGCGAGCATGACCTTTCAAACGATGCCCGTGCATTGATTGCGCGCAGCGACACATTTTTCATCGCGTCCTATATCGATCATGATGATCAAAGGCGGGATGTCGATGTATCGCATCGCGGCGGCAATCCGGGCTTTGTCCATATCGAGGATGACGGAACCCTGATCATTCCCGATTATGCCGGAAACCGGTTCTTTAACACGCTGGGCAATCTTTTGATCAATCCGCGGGCCGGACTGGTATTTGTTGATTTTACCAATGGCGACATGTTGCAGATTACCGGCAATGCCGAAATCATCATGGGCGGTGCCATGCTGGAAAATTATGAGGGCGCGGAACGCCTAGTCGCATTTCGACCAAGCCAATGGATCCATCGTCCCGGCACATTTCCGTTGCGCATGAACGTTGCGAATGACTGAATGGTTTGATGGTTGATTGCGCGGCGGACCAAGACGCTCTATCTAGGTCGTAACATTTTTAACGACTTTTGCCGGAGCATCCCGCCTCATGGCCGATCCGATCACTGTCTTTGATCGAGACATATTAAAGCTGCGCCGCGACCGTGCGGCAACCCGGGCACAGGAGTACAACTTCCTGTTTGCCGAAACCGCCGAACGGCTTGCCGACAGGCTTGATGATACCACACGCACATTCCCCATGGCGGTTGATCTTGGCTGCCACAGTGGCGAATTGGGCCAGATCATTGGCACGCGCGGCGGTATTGAAACACTGTATCAATCCGATATTTCAACCGGCTATGCCCGCAATGCGCGGGCCAACAATGGCAAGACAGCCCTTGTCGCCGACGAGGAATTCCTGCCCTTTGCCGAAGGGTCGCTTGATCTGATCCTGTCCAACCTGTCGCTGCACTGGGTCAATGACCTTCCGGGCATGTTGCTGCAGGCACGCCGGGCGCTGAAACCCGACGGGTTGCTTTTGGCCTGTATGCTGGGCGGCGATACATTGCGTGATTTGCGCGAAGCCCTGATGGCTGCCGAAGCCGAGGAAGAAGGTGGCGTATCCCCGCGTGTATCACCGTTCGTTGATGTGAAGGATGCCGGTGCGTTGCTTCAGCGCAGCGGCTTTGCCCTGCCGGTGGTTGATGCCGATGACATCACCATTGATTATCCCGATGCGCTTAAACTGATGCGCGATCTTTCGGGCATGGGTGAAAGCAACCTGATCGCCAAACGGTCCAAGAAATTCACCAAACGCAGCACCCTTGCCCGTGCAGCCGCGATCTATCACGAACGCCATGCCCGCGAAGACGGCCGCATTCATGCGAAGTTTCA
The DNA here is from genome assembly GCF_023588965.1 of Thalassospira sp. GO-4. NCBI lineage: Bacteria > Pseudomonadati > Pseudomonadota > Alphaproteobacteria > Rhodospirillales > Thalassospiraceae > Thalassospira > Thalassospira sp. GO-4. The sequence goes on along the minus strand of NZ_CP097807.1, from coordinate 4,379,514 downwards.
GGTGATCTATCTGACTGCCTGGGCCCCCGATGACAGCCAGCCCAAGCCGCTGCGCCGTGGATCGGGCCAGGTCAGTCTGGTTGATTTCCTTGGCGATGATGCCAAGAAACAATAATCCCTGTTTGGCGGGCTATTTGCCCGCCAGCACCATCTCGCGGATTTTGGTGGCCTTTTCAAAATGATCAAGCTGGCGGGTTTCGATCCACCAGGTTGCGGCCTCCATCAAAAGAGCCGGATCATCATTGCGGTTGGCAAAGAACGCATAAAATGACAGGCCGACATCCGGTCCCTTTTGCGCGATTTTGCGATCACAAACGGCAATGATTTTGGCGCGCAGGCTTTGACGCATGATGGTTCCGATACGGGCTTCTGTTTGCAAGGGGTTGATGTATGACCGATTTGCCGCAAAATTGGCATCCTGATCGCGGCCCCAAACTGACAGTTTCTGTCAGGACAGATTTCCCGAAAGGTTTTTCATGCAGCTTCCCCAGCCCCTGATCCATGGCAAACTGATCAAGCGATACAAACGTTTCCTTGCCGATATCGAACTGGATAATGGCGAGATGATTACGGCCCATTGCGCCAATCCGGGCGGGATGATCGGGCTTAAGGAGCCGGGCATTGATGTCTGGTTGTCAAAATCGGACAATCCGAAACGCAAACTGAAATACAGCTGGGAGCTTTGCCAGATCGGTGATGCCTGGATCGGGATAAATACCGCCCATCCTAATGCCATCGTCGAAGAAGCGATCCTGTCGGGCAAGGTCCCGGAACTGGCGGGCTATGAAACCCTGAAACGCGAAGTCAAATACGGCAAAAACTCGCGGATTGATATTCTGCTGTCGGACCACGATCGCGGGCTTTGTTATGTCGAAGTCAAGAATGTGCATCTGAAACGCGATGAAGATGTGCCCGGTCTTGCCGAATTCCCCGATGCCGTCACCGCACGCGGGGCCAAGCACCTTGATGAAATGGCCGACATGGTGGCCGAAGGTCATAGGGCGGTGATGTTTTACCTGATCCAGCGCACCGATTGTGATCGCTTTACCCTGTCGACCGATATTGATCCCCATTACGGCGAACGGTTCAAGGCCGCGCGCAGCAACGGGGTCGAGGCGATTGCCTATGACTGTTCGATTGATACAGATGCCGTGACCGTGCGGTCCGCGTTACCGATTGTCGGCCTGTAAGCACCGATCCCAAATCCCTGCATATCAGCCAATCCTTGCCAATTTCGGCGTCTGGCTTTATGTCATTGGACTATAAAACACAGATATACTTAGCCGAACGTAAGGAGATTTCGGGTGGCGAACGGAACAGTCAAACTTCACGGACCCGAAGCATTTGAAGGCATGCGCGCCGCAGGTAAGCTGGCAGCGGAAGTGCTCGATATGATTACCCCGCATGTGGTGCCCGGTGTAACCACCGGTGAACTTGACCGCCTGTGCGACGAATATATCCGCGACCATAATGCGATTTCGGCCTGCCTTGGCTATCGCGGTTTTCCGAAATCGATCTGCACATCGATCAACCATGTGGTCTGTCACGGTATTCCCGGTGACAAGAAACTGGCCAATGGCGACATCATGAATATCGATGTCACGGTTATCCTTGATGGCTGGTACGGCGATACATCGCGCATGTATATCGCAGGCACACCCAAAGTCATGGCGCAGCGTCTTGTTGATGTGACCTATGAAGCGCTTTGGCGGGGCATCAATGCGGTTAAGCCGGGCGCGACCCTTGGCGATATTGGTCATGCGATCCAGTCCTATGCCGAAAGCGAACGTTTTTCGGTCGTGCGTGATTTCTGCGGGCATGGCCTTGGCCAGGTGTTCCATGATGCGCCCAATGTCCTGCATTACGGCAAGCCTGGCGAAGGTCTGGTTCTTGAACCGGGCATGATCTTTACGATTGAGCCGATGATCAACCAGGGAACCTATGCGTGCAAAATTTTGCCAGATGGCTGGACAGCCGTAACGCGAGACCGCAAACTGTCGGCACAGTTTGAACATTCGCTCGGCGTGACGGATGACGGGTTTGAAATCTTTACCCGATCCCCGGCCGGTCTGGACAAGCCGCCCTATGACCTGCCCGCTGCGGCAGAATAAACAAGGGCCAAACGGGGGAAGCAGAATTGAGCGAAACCGAAGATCGCAAACCTGCTTCTGCCCCGAATATCCCCACCCCATCTGAAATTGATGACGGCACGCGGGTCTTTTTTGATCAGACCCGCGATCATCTGGCATCGGGTAGCGCCACCCCGGTCGATGCAGGCATCGCACCCAAAGCAGATGACAAAGCATCAAAATCGGCCAAGTCTGCAAAGCCCCATTATCACGGACACCGCCAACGCCTGCGTGAACGTTTTATCAAGGGGGGTGCCGATGCATTGGCCGATTACGAGCTTCTGGAATTGATGCTGTGCATGGCGATGCCCCGCGGGGACGTCAAACCATTGGCAAAGGCACTGATTGCGCAATTCGGAAGCTTTGCCAATGTCCTTGCCGCCCGCCCCGAAGATTTGCAAACCGCCAAGGGACTGGGCGATGCCGGGATCGCGGCCATCAAAATTGCCGAAGCCGGCGCACGGCATCTTTCGCGTGAACGCGCCATGGAATTGCCGGTGATTGCGAGTTGGGAACAGCTGATCGAATATTGCCGGGTCCGGATCGGGCATCTCAAGACCGAGGAACTGCATTTGCTGTTTCTTGATCGCAAGAACCGCCTGATTGCCGATGAATGTCATCAGCGCGGCACGGTCGATCACACCCCGGTCTATCCGCGCGAGGTGATAAAACGCGCACTGGAACTGCATGCATCGGCGATCATTCTGGTCCATAACCACCCAAGCGGTGATGCCACCCCGTCAAAGGGGGATATCGACATGACCCGCAAGATCATCGATGCCGCCAAGGCGATGGAAATCATCGTACATGACCATATCATCATCAGTCATGCCGGATATAATTCCTTCAAGACGCTTGGCCTGATATAGACCGCATCTGATCGCCCATCGCATTACGAGAATTCATCATGCCCCATATCGGTTTGTGCGCGCTTATTGTGCGCGACTATGACGACGCCATTGCCTTTTATACCGACAAGGTCGGGTTTGATCTGATTGAAGATACGGATATGGGGGACGGGAAACGCTGGGTCATCGTTGCCCCGACGGGTGCCACGGAAACCCGCATCTTGCTGGCCCGGGCATCCGGTGCGGATCAGGAAAATGCGATTGGCAACCAGACAGGTGGCCGGGTGGGCTTTTTCCTCAATACCGATGATTTTGCACGTGACCACGCACGCATGACAAAGGCCGGTGTGCGGTTTCTTGAAGCCCCGCGACACGAGCCATATGGCACAGTCGCGGTGTTTGAGGATCTGTATGGCAACAAATGGGATTTGCTTGAGCCGGCTTTGCAATAGTCGGAAAAATTGTGGGCCGGTCAAAAACAGCGGGGAAACCGGCCCACCCCGATCACCATCACTGGCACCGGAAAGTTTTGGGGTAAAGATGGATCAGATCATTTCAAATTGCCGACCCTAGAAGGTATAGACCAGCACCAGTCCGGCACTGATGACATAGTCATCTTCGATGATTGAGCTGTCGGTATATTCATAGGGCAGGAAGCGCACATCACTTGTCCCGATCACGGCAAAGCTTTCGGTCACCGGATAGATCACGCTGAAATCAAGATGGGGGACAAAGGCCGCATCGGGTGCATAGAAGCCCCGGTCACTGCGCGCTTCACTGCGTTTTACGCCAACATTGTAATCAACCAGTTCTTCGCTTTGCCAGGTGACACCACCGCCGATATTGAAATTGAACTTGTCCCAATTGGTCGGGATGTAATAGCCGACATCAATTTCATGTCCGCCATACGCATCATTCACATCGGTCAGATAGCTTGCCTTCACTTCGCCCCGCCACAGACGCAATGATCCGCCAAGTCCGGCTTCGAATGCCATGTCACGGTCTTCAAGCCCCTTGAGATACGGGGAATCATCGGGATCGAACGGCTCCATCCGCAGATTGCCGAGCAAAGACACGCTGCCAAATTTGTTTTCCCAGACCTTTGCATTGATCCCGTCAATGCCGACATGCAGGCGTTCGGCATCATAGGCCAGCATGGGCAATCCGGTCAGATCCGTGTTGTCTGCACCGCGATAGGGATTGGAACTGACCCGGCCAAGCACACCGATCTGCCAGTCGCCGCCCAGCCATGGTTTCAGAGCATCTTCGGTCTGGGGATTTACCTGTTCGCGGATAATTTCCTTTTGCCCCGGCGTTGCCGATTGGGCGTAGGCATCGCTGCTCAGGGCCATGATGATTGCGGTTGTGGAGATCGCAAGACCGCCCAGTACCATCATGCATCCCAATCGCCGCGTCCAAAAATACGAGACCATATGTCTAAACATCCCCTTGTGTGGTTAATGTCGCGACTTTGCCCGAATGCGAAAAGCACGGCGTCCGGTTTTATAGCCTTGTACGTACAAACCATCCATCAGAGGTACGAATGCGCATTCATACGCCTCAAACACCTGATCACATGGCGTTTTGCCGCAACAGGCACCTGGCGTTCCGTCGGTCATTTTCTTGAAGACCGGATTGACGGTTGATTGGCGATTACGCCCCCACCCGGGATATCGGGAATGGATCGGTCCGAGTGTTGCGGCACAAAAAACGGGACAGCATTTCTGCTGTCCCGCTGTGATAAGGCGGCTTTGTCAGTATGCTTCGAGATCGACCATCTCAAGCACGTCCATCATACGCACGCGATCCTCGCCCTTGCGCAGATAGCGGACCAGAACATATTGCTGATCTTCGTCAAGGGCGCGTTGCATGATGGTTTCGAAATCTTCGGGGGTTTTCATGGGGACGTCATTGACCTGTGTAATGAAGTCCCCCTTGGAAAAGCCTGCACGCGAGGCCTGGCTCATGGTTTCCATGCGGTCGACGACAAGCCCCGTCGTTCCCACCGGGAGTTCAAGTTTTTTCCAGGCTTTTTCATTGGCCGGAACAAGGTCCATGCCCATAATTTCCTTGCGCCCGTCATCCTTGTCCTTGCTGCCAAGCCCCATTTTTTCGCGTTCCTGGGCCCGGCGGCGGGATTTGGCTTCGTCCATGTCATCGGGGATCAGGGTAAAGCTGCGATAACCGTCATTGCGCCAGACAGTGACCGTGGCTTCGCCCTTGACCATTGCGGCCTGCATACGGAAATTCATGCGCGATTGAACGGTTTCACCATTGACCGCGACGATCACGTCACCGGCACGAATACCGGCCTTATAGGCAGGTTCATCGTCAGGTGCCCGTGACACCAGCATGCCTTCGTCCCGTTCCATTCCAAGCAGCTTTCCCATGCCTTTTTTGACTTCGCTATAGGCGATGCCAAACCAGCTGCGTTTGATTTCACCATCTGCCACCAGCAAGCTGATAATGCCCTGCGCATGCTCGGACTGAATTGAAAATGCCAGCCCCTCATTGCCACCGGACCGGGTATAAAGCGCGGAATTGACGCCGATCACCTTGCCATCCATCGACAAAAGAGGTCCGCCTGAATTGCCCTTGTTCACGGCGGTATCGGTCTGGATATAGGGGTTATATTGCCCCTTGCTGAGTTCGCGCTGCTTGCCCGAAATCACCCCGGTGGTCAGGCTTTGATCAAACCCGTACGGATATCCGACTGCAAAGACCGGGTCCCCGACGGCAGCGGCGTGGGAACTTCCCCATTTCAACGGCTCTATATCATCGGGCATATCAACCCTGAGAACGGCGAGATCGGTCAGGAAGTCCTTACCAACCAACTTTGCCGGAAGACGGCGGTCGTCAGTCAGGATCACGATGAACCGCACCCCATCGCGCACGACATGTTCGTTGGTGACAATCAGGCCGTCATGGGAAATGAAGAAGCCGGTCCCGGTTGCCTTGTTGCGGCGTTTCTTTTCCCAGTCATGTTCGGGTTCGTTCGGGTCTTCCTTTTCTTCGTCGTCATTATCGTCCTTGCGACGTTCATCGGGCGGCAGCCAGAAATCTTCGCCATTTTCCTTTTTCTCGCGTTCTTCCGCGACGATTTCGTTATAGCTTTTCTTGACGACATTGATGCGAACAACCCCCATCGTTATGCCCTTATAGATATCGGAAAGGGCAAGGTCGCCGGTCGCGGCAAAGGATACTGAGGGCACACCAATTCCTGGCAGCGCCAACAAACCTGACACCATACCAATGGCGATCAGACGGGATATCGAAACTCTCATTGCGGGTTTTCCCTTGAAACAAAGAAAGGCACGCCAGCAAAGTGCCGGCGCGCCGAGTGTGGAAAATTCAATAGGTGTAAGTCAGGCCAAGCCAGAAAGCCCGGCCCTTGCGATAGGGGGTTGATGCAGAAAGCGTGTGACCACCACCACGATTGAGCACATTGTCAATTGAGGCATTTAGCGTCAGGACACGGTTGTCTTCGCGGATGACGTCATAATCGAGCGACATATCAAGATCGAAACGGGCCTTGTTATAGCCGTCTTCATAAATGTCATAAGTCTCGCCATTGATGGTGATGTCGGACCCGCTATCGGTGATGGTGTCATATCCCGTGGTGTAACGGCCAACCAGTCCGGTGCGCAGGGTATCGTCGAGATAGCTGGAATACAGGCTGACATTAACGAAGATCGGTTCATCGAGATTGCCCGTCAGAACATCGAGATCCATGGTCGGAATCACGTTGCCATTGTAATAGGCACCCTCGGTGTCGTCGCTGGTGGCGTAGTAGGTATTGTTGGATGTCTGACGTTCGGAATACTGGCCATTGATGCTAAAGGCGTGCTGACCACCCCACGGGTCGGTTCCGATTTTTTTGCTCCATTCCACCGAGTAGGAAGAATAGGAACTCGATCCTTCGTTCGACAGGGTATAGGTCGAAAGACTGCTGTCTGTGGAATCGCGAGAGAACTGTTCACGTCCTTTGCGTTCGACCCATTTCAGGCGGGTGCTTCCGCCCAGGAACGGCAAAGGGAACGTTACCGCCGCCATGCGTTCGTCCGTAAACGGGGTTTTAAGGTCAGATCCCTTGAAGTTGTATTTGTTGCCCGATGACAGATACGACCAGTCGTCGGAATAGATGATATCTGCGCCGCTGGTCGTTCCGGTACGGTTTTCCACTGTTGTGCTTGGTGTGGCGTCCCGCAATGCGTAACTTAGCATGTTGGCCGCGTAATACCGGTTCCAGCCCGCTGTGAAACTGACATCCCAGTCGGTGTAATACGTGGCGTTGAAACGCGGCGCCAGATTGGTATTGCCCAGAAACGTTTCACGTTCCAGCCGCAAGCCCGGACGAACTTCGACTTCACCGAACGGAACGTTGTCAAAATTCATGCCATATTCGGCGTAAAGGGCCGCCGTGGAAAAACTTGCCGTTCCGGAAAAGGCATCATAATGGACGCGTCGTCTTGATACCTGGTCGCCGTCATCACAGGCGGGATCATCGGCATCGGCACAGACAATCGCGGAATTTACCGAGGTCGAATAATAATAATAGACATCTTCGGGACGACGACGGTTGGCACGGATCGAATGAAGATCCGCCCCCACCAGAATGTCGCCATTTCCAAGATTGCCGGTAAGATCCGCCGTATAGCCAAGATCCTGTTCCGTCTGGGTCAGATCGCCATACCAACCGTCATAACAGTTCGTTGCATCACACAGGTTTTCATAGGCCGATCCGGCAACACCGGACCGGATTTGCCGACGCACATTGCTTTCGGATTCACGGGCATTTTCCGATGTATTGAACGACAGACGGGTATCGAGTTTCAGATTGGACAGGCCATAGCCATCATATTCAATCGGCATTTCCAACCCGACATAGGTGCTAAGCCCGTCGCCGGTAATGTCCATCTTGCTGTTATAGTTTTCAGCCGCTTCCCATTCCTGGCTATAAGGGGCATAGACAAGCTGGGTTGTCAGTTTGATGCCGTCATTGCCTTTGAACTGTAGCTTGCCCAACACATTGTCAGCAGTACTTTCGGTCGAGACTTCCCGACCATAATAATCATCGCCGGCATATTTTGTGGCTTCTGCGGTTTTGCGTCCGGCCGAAACCACAACACCCCACTGGTCGGCAACCGGGCCGCTGGCCGACGTCCCGTACATAAGCTTGGTGAAACGGGGTTCGCGTGCAGTCGCATCAGGCGTTTCATCTGATTTCAGGTGGTATTCAGTCCAGTTTGAACCCGTACGGCTGATATTGGCGGAAAATGTCGGCCTGTCGCTTGGATCCATGACTTCGTAATTGATTACGCCGCCCTGGAACCCGCCATATTTTGCCGACACGTTGCTGTCGATAATTTCTGCCTGTTTGAGGATGGAGGCATCGACATAAACACTTTGCGGATGCAACCCGTACAGGTCATCGGCATTGATCGAGTTTTTATCATCATCAGGCAGGTTGCTTTCGCCATTATAGCTTGTATCCGTACCGCCCAGCGAATTGATGCCAACACCGTCAAGCCGGATATTGTTCTGATCAATTGCCCCGCCCGATATGCTTAATGTCTGCGGACGAAGGTCCTGTTCGGCAGTTGCACTTGCACCGTCTTCATCGCGCTGCCCCTGAACGACATATTGAACATTCGGATTGGCACGAAACACCATGTTCGGATCGTTATTGCCCTGAACAAATCCCTTGATCAGCTGTTCGCCGTAAACGGTTGATCCGCTGTCTGCTCCGCTGCCAAGTGCGATACCGGGCGATTGACTGCCCTGGACAACGATCGGCGCGGTTGTCGTGCCGTCTGTTGACTGCGCGCCAACGCGTTTGAGGATCACGATCTGCCCATCCGTCAGCGAAAAGGTCAGATCGGTTCCATCAAACAATGTCTGAAGGGCTGATTGCAGATCAAAGCGCCCGGAAATGGCATTGCCGTCCTGTGCCAGATTGACATCGGCAACCGCGGAATAGGCCGTACCTGTCAGTTCGGATACCCGTTCAAGGGCCTGCATCAACGGAAGTGACGGAATATCAAACTGGAATATCGGGGCGGACTGATCCTGTTGGGCGACCGGGGCTGCCTGATCTGTTTGCGGTGCCGGGCCGGTTTGTGCATGGGCCGGAATGCCAAAACAACTGACCAGAAGTGTTGCATATGCCAAGCGTAATTTCAGACTTCGGGCGGTGTTGCGCCCTGCCCCGGAGCACATTGTTGCCGGGGTTAAAAGTCCGTTCTTCATGATCATCTGACGGCATCCGAAAACGTTATTGCGTATCACTCGCAAATATGGACGCAGACCAAATAACAAACCGGACAGAATTTATTTCATTTTAAAGTCGGAAAAACAGACAGGTGTCTAAACAGGGCGCAAATGCATCGAACCAGGGATCACCCCCGGTTGGTCAGCAGGACATACCCGAATGGCAAATCATAGCGGTTCAGTCCGAGCGACTGCAGCAAAAGCCCGATGGACTGTTCGCCATCCACAAGATTGAACCGCCCACGGACATCAAGACCGGCAATCGACGGATCAATCAGCAAATTGACCCCGCTTTGACGCCGGATGGCTGCAGCAACATCGCCCAGCGATTTGGGTGAAAAGACCCGCCAACCTTTTGCGACATTATCAATTTGTGCTTCGGTCACATCACGGCGCACAAATTTACCCGATGGATCAACGACAAGCCCCTGCCCGGCTGTAAGGGTCACTTCGCTATGCTGGCCGGTTTGACGTTCGCGGACTCTGACGATGCCTTCTGCAACGCCGACTTCATTGCTGTCCTGATCGCTGATGACGATGAAGCGGGTTCCGACGACCGTCACATCGCTGATCGCGGTATGAACGACCAAGGGGCGCGCCGTGTCATGTGCGGCCTTGATGGTCACGGCCCCTTCTTCGAGATCAATCCGTCTTTCGGAACTGGTCAGTGACCAGGTCAAAGCCGTGCCGGGTGCAAGGGTAAGCTGGCTACCATCGGGCAGGGTTTCATCGACAATGTCACGGGTCGCCACCAATTGCTGACCGTTTGACGCGGGCGTAAAAACTTCCACCCCGACCACGGCCAGCACAACCACACAACACGCAGCGGCAAGCATACCGATCGACCCGCCGGCGCGACGGCGCGCCACCGGGCGCGCAGAGGTTTGTGACAGTGGGCGTGATTTGCGATACGGATGGCGCAAGCCCCGATGCGGGCCGGAAGCATCCGCCGACCTGTCACCGTTCGGGGCAGAGACCAAACCGGGCTGATCTGCCCCCCCCGCTGTTGAGGAGACAAGTTCCGCCTCCATCCGCGACAAGACATCATTGAAGCCGTCATCGGCCATAAAGGCGCTGACTTTGTCTGCGGCCTTCTGATGCGCCGGGCTTTGGGCACACCAGTCCTGATAGGCCGCATATACAGGCGACGCCCGATCATCAATACCTGCCTTGGCGTGCCAGGCGATGGCCTGATCGATCAGTTCATCAGATGGCTGTGCCGCCGTGATCTGGTCACGGTCCGGCTGATCACCAATACTGGTGTCCTGATCCTGAAATTGTGGTTTATCGTTCACAACCATCGCCTAATCGAAGTTTTTCAGGATATCGCGGCACGCGGTCAAAGCCCGGTAAAGGTGCTTTTCGATCGCGGATTGTGACAGGCCTGTCACCGATGCGATTTCATCATGGCTCTTACCATGCAACTTCCGCAAGATGAAGACTTCCGGTGATCGCGGACTCAGACTTTTTAGCGCCTGTTCAAAGGCACCAAGACGCTGACGATGATAGATGATCTGTTCTGGCGATGGTGTGTCTGACGCCGCCCATTCGATCGGATTGGTTTCTTGCTGGCTGTCCACAACATGCCCCGCCACCTTGCGCCGGCGCATCCGGTCACGCACCAGATTGATCACGATGGTGCGCAAATATGCCGGTCCGTCTTCAACCGATTGCACCGATGCGCCAGCCACGCGAACAAAGGCATCCTGAACGATGTCGTGTGCTTCCTCGGCATCCCCGATTTTTCGGGCAGCAAGACGCAACAGGCTTTCGCGCTCCTGTTCAAAATCAGCAAGCAGACTGTTTCGGAAACCTGTGGGTGAAAGCATGAATAAGCAATGACTGGGAGGGCTGCATGGGCGAGTAGCCAGCAAATACACCAATCGCGCCTAATTGCAAATAGTTATTAATAACAAATGCAAGATTACTGCATCACGCAGTGACACGAATCATCCGTCAAAGAGCCGATTCGACCATCCCCGATCATGCCCAAACCCTTGAGTGTGAAGTATTTCACACCACAACCCACAACCCTGAGCACAAAAACCAGCCGAAAACACACCAATAAACAGGTTTCCGGGCAATCGAACCAATCTGGAAATTGGACCGCACAAAATTGGGCATAATTTGCTCATCACGCAAAAAATCACCTGCATTTTCGTAAAAATGCGCAAATTTCGACCAATTGCGTCAATAAAGTGAAATCTGACTTGCAGTTGACGCATGGCAGCCTCAGTATTTTTGCGTACGTACTTTCAGGGAGTACCGTACGCAACAAATCATAATTGTTGAGGGAGACATCACACATGTCAGAAAACACGAAGACTGCAAAAGGTCTCGTGAACGGATTGCTGAAATCCTCACGTGCCTTTGTCCTTGGGACAGCCTTGATTGCGGGCTCCATGACCATGCTGTCGAGTACCCATGCCCAGGCTGAAAAAATCCTGCGCATCGGCAATGACGGCGAGCCCCAGTCGATGGATCCGCATTTTATCTCCACCATTCAGACCAGCCGTATCTCCGATGATATGTCGCTTGGCCTTCTGACCTATGGCCCGGATGGACAGCCGGTCGCCGGTGCAGCAGAAAGCTGGACGGTTTCAGAAGACGGTATGACCTATACGTTCAAAATCCGCGACCATAACTGGTCGGATGGAACGCCGGTCACCGCACAGGATTTCATTGCCGGCTGGGAACGCCTTCTTGATCCGGAACTGGGTGCGGAATACGCATCCCTTCTTTACATCATCGAAGGAGCCGAGGCGGTCAATACCGGCAAAGAGGGTGCCAAACTTGGCGTAAAGGCGATTGATGATCACACCCTTGAAGTCAAACTGACGGCACCTGCCCCCTATTTCCTGGCACAGCTTACCCACCAGACCGCATTTGCCATCCCCCGTCATGTCGTTGAAAAATACGGCAAAGACTGGGTGAAGCCCGAACATATCGTGGTCAATGGCCCGTATAAACTGGTCGAGTGGCTGCCGAACGTTCACACCAAACTGGTCAAGAACGAAGAATTCTATGATGCCGCCAATGTTCCGATCGACGAGGTGATCTATTACACCTATGAAGATCGCACCGCGATGCAGAACCGTTTCCGCGCCGATGAACTTGACGTTGCGCGCGACATCGCATCCGAACAGATTTCGTGGCTGCGTGATAATCTGGCAGACAGCCTGCGCATCGCGCCTTATGCCGGTATCTATTATTATGCGATCCGCACTGATAAGGACAAATTCAAGGATGTCCGCGTGCGCAAGGCGCTTTCACTGGCGATCAACCGCGAAGCCATTACCGATGCGGTCCTGAAGACCGGTGAATTGCCGGCCTATTCCTTTGTTCCGCCGGGAACCGGCAACTACACGGAACCGGCCTATGTTTCGTGGAAAGACCTGCCCTATGCCGAAAAACTTGCCGAAGCCAAAAAGCTGATGGCAGAGGCCGGTTACGGTCCGGACAACCCGCTTAAATTCACCCTGCGTTACAACACATCGGAAAACCACAAGCGTATCGCGATTGCCGCTCAGAACATGTGGAAACAGATCGGTGTCGAAGCCGAACTGTTCAATTCCGAAGGCAAAATCCATTATGCCGATTTGAAAGTTGGTGACTTTGAAGTCGCCCGCGCTGGCTGGATTGCCGATTACAACGATGCACAGAACTTCCTGTTCCTGGCAGAAGAACGCACCGGGCCGCTGAACTATTCCGCATTCGACAACCCGCGTTACAACGAATTGATGCTGGCGGCCGAAAAGGAAGGCGACCTTAAAAAGCGTTCCGATCTGATGCATCAGGCCGAAGCCATCATGATGGAAGCACAGCCTTACATCCCCATTTACTACTATGTCTCGAAACAGCTTGTCTCGCCAAAGATCAAGGGCTGGATCGATAACGCCCCGGATCGCCACCTGACCCGCTGGCTCGACATTGCCGAGTAAATCCTGACTTCGTGTCGCAGGCTGCGTGGTGTTCCTCCCGCCCGCAGCCTGTGGCCACCCCGACGGGGATGAGAGAGAATTATGTTATCTTACGCCATTCGGCGCCTGTTGATCGCGATCCCGACATTGTTCATCGTGATCACGGTGGCCTTTTTCATGATGCGTATTGCACCGGGCGGCCCGTTCGATCAGGAACGCGCATTGCCACCCGAAATCGAAAAGAACATCAAGGCGGCCTATGATCTTGATAAGCCGCTGATCGAACAATACGCGATCTATATCGGAAAGCTGTTTCAGGGCGACTTTGGCCCATCGATCAAAATCCGCGACTTCAGCGTTGCAGAACTGATCATGGCCGGTGCACCGGCCTCCATGCAGCTTGGACTGAGTGCAATTGCCATCGCCCTTGTCTTCGGGGTCGGATTTGGCACCTATGCCGCCCTTCGGCAAAACAGTGCGGTTGATTTTGCGGTGATGGGCGTTGCCATGATCGGCATTGCCATTCCGAACTTTGTCATGGCACCACTTTTGTCACTGGTGTTCGGGCTGTATCTTTCGGTCCTGCCAACGGCGGGATGGGGCGATGGTGAAATCCAGTACAAGATTTTGCCGATCATTGCCCTTGCCCTGCCCCAGATTGCCTATATCGCGCGCCTGACCCGCGGATCCATGGTCGAGGTTCTGCATTCCAACTATATCCGCACCGCGCGCGCCAAGGGTTTGCGTGAAACGCTTGTCGTCAATCGTCATGCAATCAAAGGCGCACTTTTGCCGGTTGTGTCCTATCTGGGACCGGCAACCGCGGCCGTGATGACCGGATCGGTGGTGATCGAGAGCATCTTTGGCGTGCCCGGTATCGGCACCTATTTCATCAAGGCGGCACTCAACCGTGACTATCCGCTGGTGATGGGCGTGGTCATTGTCTATGCGGTGATGATCATCATGCTGAATTTCCTGGTCGATATGGTTTACGGCCTTCTTGATCCAAAATTGAAGTCACGCTGATGATGAATAAATCTGAAAAGACAGCAATGCTTGAAGCAGCAGGCGCGCCCGCGGAAATCGAAGGCCGCAGCCTGTGGCGGGATGCGCGTATCCGCCTGTTTCGCAACAAGGCGGCTGTGGGGTCGATGATCATTCTGGGGATCATTACCCTGCTGGCGATTTTTGCCCCGCTTCTTAGTCCCTATGCATATGACCAGATCGACTGGGGCTATATCCAGGAAGGCCCGAACTGGGAAAACGGCCATATCTTTGGCACCGACGGCAACGGGCGCGATCTGTTTATCCGTGTTCTGTATGGTGCGCGGGTTTCACTGGCGGTCGGCCTGCTTGCAACATCGGTGTCGCTGGCCATCGGGGTTACCTATGGCGCGGTTGCCGGGTATTTCGGCGGCAAGGTCGACAACATCATGATGCGCTTTGTCGATGTGCTTTATTCCCTGCCCTTCATGTTCTTTGTCATCATGTTGATGGTGGTGTTTGGCCGAAACATTTTCCTGATCTTTGTTGCCCTTGGTGCGGTTGAATGGCTGACCATGGCGCGTATTGTCCGCGGTCAGACCTTATCCCTGCGTCGGCGCGAATTTATCGAGGCCGCCCACGCCACGGGTGTTTCGAACTTCAAGATCATTTTCCGGCACATCATCCCCAACGTTCTGGGGCCGGTCATTGTCTATATGACCCTGACCATCCCGCAGGTCATCCTGACCGAAAGCTTCCTGTCCTTCCTTGGACTGGGCGTGCAGGAACCGCTGACCAGCTGGGGGGTTTTGATTTCCGAAGGGGCCAAAGTGATTGAAGCATCGACCTGGATGCTGATCTATCCGGCCCTGTTCCTGGCACTCACCCTTTTCTGTTTCAACTTCATCGGTGACGGTCTGCGCGATGCGCTTGATCCGAAAGACAGATAAGGGACGGCAAGGACACATATCATGACAACAAATCATATTCTGACAGTCGAAAACCTGACCGCCCGTTTCCAGACCCCGGACGGGGAAGTTGCAGCCGTCAATAACGTCAACTTCCATCTTGATCCGGGCGAAACACTTGGCGTGGTGGGGGAATCCGGGTCGGGAAAAACCCAGATTTTCATGTCGATCATGGGGCTTCTGGCCAAGAATGGCAAATCGAGCGGGTCGGTTCGCTATAAGGACAGTGAAATCCTCAACCTGCCTGCACGCGAACTTAACAAGATTCGCGGTGTTTCGATGTCGATGATCTTTCAGGATCCGATGACGTCGCTGAACCCGTATCTGAAAATCTCCAAACAGATGACCGAAGTACTGGTCGAACATCGCGGCATGTCCGAGGCCGAGGCCCTTAAACGTGCAATCGCGATGCTTGATCGTGTTGGCATCCCGGGTGCGGCCCAGCGTGTTCATATGTATCCACATGAATTTTCCGGCGGCATGCGCCAGCGCGTGATGATTGCCATGGCGCTTTTGTGCGATCCGGAAGTTCTGATTGCCGATGAACCGACCACCGCCCTTGATGTGACGGTACAGGCACAGATTCTGGATCTGTTGCGTGACCTGCAAAAGGACTTCAACACCGCCACGGTCATGATCACCCATGATCTTGGTGTGGTGGCCGGCCTGTGTGACCGGGTGATGGTGATGTATGGCGGGCGCGTGGTCGAAACCGGATCTGTCCGCGACATTTACTACGACAGTCATCATCCCTATACCGAAGGGCTTCTGAAATCGATGCCGCGCATCGATCACGCCAATGAGGAAAGCCTGTTTGCCATTCCGGGTCAGCCGCCCAACCTGCAAAACCTGCCGACAGGGTGCGCCTATCAGGAACGCTGTGGCTATGTCATGGATCGGTGCTGTGCCGAACGCCCGGTTCTTAAGGTGTTTGATCAGGGCCGTGCCAGTGCCTGCTTCCGGGAGGATGGACAATGACCGCAATCACCGCGCACAAACCGAAAAAAGCAACCAGTCCGATCCTGTCCGTTCGCGATCTGAAGGTGCATTTTTCCGTGCCGGGCAAAGGACTTTTTGCACCAGACCGCAAGCTTCGCGCCGTGGACGGGGTGAATTTCGACCTTTATCCCGGCGAGACACTGGGCGTTGTCGGGGAGTCCGGTTGTGGCAAATCGACACTTGGCCGGGCGATCCTGCAACTGATTCCGCCATCAAGCGGACAGGTCGCCTGGCTTGGCAAAGATATTGTCGGCGCCCCGCACCGTGAAATGCAGCCGCTGCGCCGTGATCTTCAGATCATTTTCCAAGATCCGCTGGCCAGCCTTAATCCCCGCATGACGATTGGCGAAATCATTGCCGAGCCGCTGGTGACCCACAAACCCGAACTGGGCAAAGATGAAATCAAGGCCCGGGTCAAACGCATGATGGCGCGTGTGGGATTGCTCCCGCAGATGATCAACCGTTATCCGCATGAATTTTCGGGTGGTCAGTGCCAGCGTATCGGGATTGCGCGTGCGATGATCCTTGAACCGAAACTTATTGTCTGTGACGAACCGGTTTCGGCACTGGATGTGTCCATTCAGGCCCAGATCGTCAATCTGTTGCAGGAATTGCAGCGTGAGTTTGATCTGTCGCTGATTTTCATCAGCCATGACCTGTCGATCGTGCGCCATATCTGCCACCGCATCATGGTGCTGTATCTGGGCAATGTCATGGAACTGGCAGATCGTGACAGCATCTATGCGGCACCAAGACATCCCTATACCAAGGCGCTGATTTCAGCCGTGCCGATCCCCGATCCCGAGATCGAACGCAACAAGGAACGCATCGTTCTGACCGGTGATCTGCCAAGTCCGCTGTCACCACCATCGGGCTGTGTTTTCAGAACCCGGTGTCCGTTTGCTCAGGACAAATGCACAACCGCATCACCAACACTTGACCGGGTTTCCGAAACCCAGGAAGTCGCCTGTCATTTCCATGACAGCATCTCATAAGAAGTCCCCAATAATTGCACCCTGAACTTGCCGGACCGTCCCTGTGGCGGTCTTTTTTTTATCGGTGCAAGGACGGGCTGCTATTTGGAAAGGATGAATTGTTCGATATCGACTTCGTCGCACTGCTCAGACCGCAGATATTTGCGGCCGTAATCGAGATATGTCCCGCTGACCAGAAACAATTCAAACAGGTCATTGTCGATCTGGCCCTTGTCACGCATATCGGCAAGGATCGCGATACATTCAGACAGAAGTTTGGGCCGTTTATAGGGACGGTCGACCGCGGTCAGTGCCTCGAAGATATCGGCGATCACCATCACTTTTTCGAGGATCCCCATATCATCACCGGTAAGGCCGCGCGGGTATCCCGAACCGTCCATTTTTTCGTGATGGTTGCCCGCAATCGCCGGGATGCGTTGCAATTCGCGCGGATAGGGCAACTGGGCAAGCATATCCTGCGTGATCACCACATGATCATTGATCACCTGGCGTTCTTCGGATGTCAGTGTCCCGTGCGGGACCGAAAGATTGTAAAGTTCCCCGCGGTTGAAGCCCTGATAGATGTGATCTTCGCGATCCATCAAAAGATTTTCCGGGCCCGGTTCGCGCAAGGTTGCAAGTTCGGTATCGCTTAGCCGTTCATTTTCCGCCCATGACAGACCCAATGTCCGGTCGAAATGGCGGGTCCATTTTTGTTCTGCAATGTCATGCAAGGCATAGATGGCATCCGTATCGATTTCCGCATCACCGATATTGGCATCGGCCACCAGCGCAAACTGAGCTTCCAGTTCGCTGACCCGTGCGTTGAAATCGGCCTCGCATACACCGGCATCCTCACCGGCAAGCTGGCGTTTGAGCATGTCGATTTCGGCATCACGTCTAAGGACTTCGAACCGGGTACGGATTTCGTGAATGCGGTTATGGATGGTTTCAAGCTTGGTGGCCTTTTCAATCACGTGATCGGGCGTAACGATCTTGCCGCAATCATGAAGCCAGGCGGCAAGATCAAGCTCATACCATTCCATATCGGTCAGATAGAAATTGGAAAACGGTCCGCGTTTGTCATCAACAGCGGCCTGTGCCAGCATGCGCGCAATCACCGGCACGCGCGAACAATGATCGGCCGTGTGCGGGGATTTGGCATCGATGGCATGGCCCAGTACGTGGACAAAGCTTTCCATCAGGTCACGCTGGGCGACCAAAAGACGGCTGTTTTCAATGGCCACCGCCGCCTGACTGGCAAGGGCGTTGATGATGGGTTCGATCGCCGGATCAAAGGCAATGACATTGCCCTTATCATCGCGCGCATTGATCAGCTGCAAAACGCCAATGACCGTGCCACGGGTGTTTTTCAACGGCACCGTCAGGAAGGATTTTGACCGATAACCGGTTTTGGCATCAAAGGCACGCGTTCCCGAAAAATCGAAACCCTTGGCGCAATAGGCATCTTCGATATTGATCGCCTTGCCGCTTAGCGCGACATAGGTTGCGATATTGCGGTAATTCGGGCGGCCCTCGTCATCATAAAGCGGCAATGGCGGAAACGGCTTTTCTGCTTCGCGGCCGCTGACGAAAAAGGTATCGAGCGTGTCATTGACCAGAATGCGGAAATGCAGTTCGCTTTCTTCGCGGTTTACAAGATACAGCGATCCGCCATCGGCATTTGTAAATTCGCGCGCCGCCATCAGGATTTTCTGATTAAGCTCTTCGCGCCCCTGTTCGGCGGAAAGTGCGATCCCCAGATCCACGAGCCTGGCAAGATGGTTCTCGTCGGTCATCTGGCTGCCGGTCGGTTCTTTCTGGTGACTCTTGGCCCCGTCGGCTTCACGCGCCATTAATTTCCCGCCTACTCAACAATCGGATTGTCAGGCTGAATGCACTGACAGCGTTTCGATCAACACTGCATATATTATCTAAGTTGCTATATTTCTAACAGAAGACAAGTTTTTGGGCGGTAAAAATGCGTTCACATCCCTGCCATACCGTCTGCAGGGTTGCCAATTGCCCCGGAATGGACTATCCGACCCGGTGAAAGCGTGCCGGCCTTATGATCGTGCAACTGATCACGCATTCCGATCATTCACATCATGCCCCGGCGCCCAACCATTATGCCCGGAGGCGACCGCATGATCCCCCGTTATTCCCGTCCGCAGATGACAGCCATCTGGGAACCGGCGAACAAATTCCGTATCTGGTTCGAAATCGAAGCTCACGCTGCTGACAAACTGGCTGAACTGGGTGTTATCCCGGCTGAATCCGCCAAGCTTGTCTGGGAAAAAGGCGACAAGCCCTATACCCAGGACCGCATTGATCGCATCGATACCGTCGAAGCCGAAGTCAAACATGACGTGATCGCGTTCCTGACTGAACTGGCCGAACAGGTCGGTGAAGAAGCCCGTTTTGTCCATCAGGGCATGACCAGCTCGGACGTTCTGGATACCTGCTTTAACGTGCAGCTTGCCCAGGCAACCGACATTCTTCTTGAAGATATGGACAAGCTTCTGGCCGCCCTTAAAAAGCGCGCCTATGAAACCAAAGATGTCCCCTGCATGGGCCGTTCGCACGGCATCCACGCAGAGCCGGTGACCTTTGGCCTTAAGCTTGCGACTTTCTATGCGGAATTCAAACGTAACCGTGATCGTCTGGTCGCGGCACGTGACGAAATCGCCACCTGTGCAATTTCCGGCGCGGTTGGCACATTTGCCAATATCGATCCGAGCGTCGAGGAACATGTTGCAGCCAAACTTGGCCTGAAACCGGAACCGGTTTCGACCCAGGTGATCCCGCGTGACCGTCATGCCGCCTATTTCGCAGCCCTTGGTGTTATCGCATCCTCGATCGAACATCTGGCAACCGAAATTCGCCATCTTCAGCGTACCGAAGTGCGCGAAGCGGAAGAATTCTTCTCCAAGGGGCAGAAAGGCTCCTCGGCGATGCCGCACAAGCGTAACCCGGTTCTGACCGAAAACCTGACCGGCCTTGCCCGTCTGGTCCGTTCGATGGCAATCCCGGCGATGGAAAACGTTGCCCTGTGGCACGAGCGCGATATTTCGCACAGCTCGGTCGAACGTAACATCGGCCCGGATGCGACCGTAACGCTTGATTTCGCACTGATGCGTTTGACCAACGTTGTTGAAAATCTGGTGATCTATCCGGAACGCATGGACGAGATCCTCAACCAGATGGGTGGTCTGGTCTTCTCGCAGCGCGTGCTGCTGACCCTGACCCAGCATGGTGTTTCGCGTGAAGATTCTTACCGCATTGTTCAGCGCAACGCGATGAAGGTCTGGAACCGCGAAGGCGATCTTCTGTCGCTTCTGAAAACCGACGAAGACGTCACCGCACGTATTCCGATGGACAAGCTCGAAGCGCTGTTTGACCTTGGTTACCACACCAAACATGTCGACACGATCTTTGCCCGCGTGTTTGCCGACTAACGGCAACCCGGATCAAAAATCAAAGCCCCGGTCATTGGCCGGGGCTTTTTTTGTTCCAGATTTATTCGTGTCCGTACGCCCTGAGCAGCAATGGCAAGCGCTGCCCCTGCAGCATCATATGATCACGCATAAGAAAATCGGCTTCTGCACCATTACCCGCCAACACCGCATCTTTAATGTTCACATGCTCCTCAAATGACTGCTCAAGCCGACCTCGAATTCCATAAGGCATCGATCTGTAAGGATTGATCGTCCTGGACAAGTCAGCAAGTTGATCAATTAACCGATCATTCTCTGACGCTTTATGTATAGCAGTATGGAATTGAAGGTTTGCAGCGGCATAAGCCTCTGTATCTTCCTTCTCAACAGCCCGATTGCAGGCCTCCAGACCTTCTAAAAGATTCTTCAGATGAGCATCTGTCAAACGTTCTGACGCCAGCCGACACGCCATTCCTTCAAGCTCGGCACATACTTCAAACAGATCAATCAATTCCTTTATCGACAAAACTCTGACGAAGGCCCCTTTGCGCGACCGCGTTTCCAAGAGCCCACTTTCAACAAGTGATCTCACCGCTTCGCGTACCGGTGTTCGTGAAACCCCGAATCTTTCGGCAAGCGCTGCCTCTTCGAGCTGGTCCCCGGGGCTAAGTACACCTGATTGAATTTCGTTTTTAAGTTCTTCGATAAGTTGGTCGGCTACACGCGCCATTTACAATCCCCTGTTTCTGCGAGGATTTTATCCAGAACAAGGCCATAAGTCGACACGCAATAGTTTTTTATTGCATTCTTATAAATTTTATATGTATACAGATAAAACTCAAATAAACACACAAAGAGACATTCAGTGATCAAAACCATCCTATCGCCCACACCTACAGGT
Source organism: Thalassospira sp. GO-4 (assembly GCF_023588965.1). Taxonomy (NCBI): domain Bacteria; kingdom Pseudomonadati; phylum Pseudomonadota; class Alphaproteobacteria; order Rhodospirillales; family Thalassospiraceae; genus Thalassospira; species Thalassospira sp. GO-4. The sequence goes on along the minus strand of NZ_CP097807.1, from coordinate 4,358,084 downwards.
AGCACTTTTATTCCTAACCGAACCCAAGCAGAGAACTCAATCTACCGCACCAGTGGTCCACAAACGATCTCCGGCATCACGTCGCGCAGATGCTCCTTGATCAAAACAAACCTTCTTGGCTCTCAGTCGCCTGCATGCTTGTTACCATTCTGCTTCCGTGCATCTTCCCTAAGATTGCGACGTAGCGCCCGGACGCAACCATGGATTCTTCCTTGTAATTTTCACGAGAAATGAAACGGAGACCAATATGCCATTTTCGGAAAGAACCAGACGGATCGGAATGATAGTACCGAGTTCCAATGTCACTATGGAAACCGAGATTCCTGCACTTCTTAAAGCACGTGAACATATCCTGCCAGATCGCTTCACCTTTCACTCGTCACGCATGCGCATGAAAAGCGTGATCAAGGAAGAGCTGGAGGCAATGGATGCCGATAGTAAACGTTGCGCTCAAGAACTGTCTGACGCCGCAGTAGAAGTCCAAGCATATGCCTGCCTTGTTGCAATCATGTCGATGGGGCTGGGTTACCACAGAACATCATCAGAAACTCTATACCAAGCAACCGTGGATAACGGTTGTCCTACACCTATTCTCAATTCAGCAGGAGCACTGGTCGACGGCATTCAGGAACTTGGCGCGAAGAAAGTTGCTATAATTTGCCCATACATGCGTCCACTCACTGAAATGGTAGTCAACTACATTGAGAATGAAGGGATTGAAGTTCACGACTTTCTGGCACTGGAAATTCCTGACAATTTGGCGGTCGCAGCTCAGGATCCGTGCGCGCCTGCTGAACTGTGGCGTAAACTCGACCTTACAGGTGTTGATGCAATCGTTGCATCTGCTTGTGTGCAGATGCCCTCTTTGCCATCAATTGAAATGATTGAACGCGCATCTGGTCTTCCGACCTTGTCTGCGGCAGTGGCCACGACCCGGAAAATTTTGCAGATGCTTAATCTTTCCGAAATTGCACCTGGAGGAGGAGCCTTACTTTCCGGAGGTTTACCATCCAAACGCATTCAAGCCACCTGAACTCACGATCTGAATGCAACCAGCCCAATCCAGTTTCCGAGGCCAATAATAACAATATTGCCCCGGAACAACTTGCCAGCCTCTTTGGGCAGCCCTCCGCGCTTATAACTACCACCGAGTTGACATACACACGGAAAAGGAAACCTAATAATGAAGCTTCATATTCAAGGATGGAACGAAGGCGCGCCAATACCCAATAAATTTGCCTTTGGTAAAATCCCCACTGAAGGACGGTTTGAATTGGCAGAGAACATCAATCCGGCCATTTTCTGGACAGACATCCCCAAAGGCACCAAATCGTTCGCTCTAATTTGCCATGATTCGGATGTTCCATCTTCTGGTGAGAACGTCAATATTGAGGGCAAAACAATATCCCCAGACTTACCAAGGGTCGACTTTTACCACTGGGTCGTTGCAAATATACCGCCGTCAACAACCAAAATTGACGAGGGTCAGGCTTCAAATAGGGTGACACCAACGGGAAAGAAGCCTGGAGCTCGCCCATATGGCGAAGCAGGGTTGAACAACTACACCAATTGGTTTGCTGACCATCCCACTATGGGTGGAAACTATGCAGATTATGACGGCCCATGCCCTCCCTGGAATGATGCACTTATTCATCGCTACCATTTTACCATTTATGCACTCGACGTTAATGAAGTTCCTCTGCCACAGCCCTTCGGTGGCCCTGAACTGTTAACCGCGATTGATGGTCATGTTTTGGCAAAGGCCTGCTATACGGGCACATATTCAATGAACCGCGACCTTTAATCACTTCCCCGATCGGCTCACACCGATTGGGGAGTAAACTTGTGTAAGTTCGCTTGCTTCATCAAGCAACCAGTCACGAAACAGCCGGACCTGCCTGCGCAATTCGCGCTTTTCCGGATGGACCAGATAATAGCCAAGGGGCACCGTTAGGACATGTTGCGGGAAAAGATGAACGAGCTTGCCTTCGCTTACATCTTCCTCGGTCAGAAGCGGGTTGGCAATCACCACGCCCTGATTGTGAATGGCGGCCTCGATTACCATGGCGGTCTGATCAATATCGATATGCTTCAGTGCCCGGGTCTGATCGGGATCAATTCCGGCAAAGGTCGCAAGCCAGTCTGCCCACCAGTGATGTTTGGTATCATTGATCAGGGTCGCGCGTACAAGATCCCCCGGCGTTTCAAGGCCGAGTTCATCACGATATGATGGCGCGCAATAAACAGCAGCCTGCCCGCGATACAGCAACACTGCCTCAAGACTGTCGTCATTGCCATCAAAGTAGCGAACCGCAATATCAAGGCCATCCTGATCGAAGTTCGGCTTTTCTTCGGTCGATCCGACATGAAGGGCCGTGGTCGGATGCATGATCAGGAACCGGGCCATTCGCGATGAAAACCACTTGGCGGCAAAGCTTGGCGGCATGGCGAAATGAACGGAATGATCCTGCCGTCGGCGCAATTGCGCACTGGCATCGGAAATCTGCTGCAAGGCCGGACCGATACGGGCGGCATAGGCCAGCCCGTCTGCCGTCGGGTAGACCTGTCGCACCGAACGGGTGAACAGTTCAACGCCAAGCCATTCTTCGAGTTTGCGGATCTGCTGTCCGACCGCACCTGGCGTGACATTAAGTTCATCGGCAGCCAGTGAAAAGCTTTGCAGACGTAATGCAGCCTCGAAAGCCGGAAGCGTTTTCAGGGGCGGATATGGCGACATAATGCAATTTTTCTATATTATAATCCAGATAGCATGATTTGTAAGATACACGGTAAATAAGTAATTGTCGTGGAAACTTCGCAATTCGAGTTTTCCGACATGAAGAAGAATGCCTATATCGTTTTCGGATTTCTCGCCCTTGTCTGGGGGCTGACCTATCTGTTTAACAAAACCGCCAGCCACTATGTCAGCCCGATGCATATTGTGATGGTTCGGGTGACCATGGGCTTTGTGCCGTTATTCCTGATTGCGTTGTTGCGCCGAAAACTTGCCTGGCGGCACCTGCGACATACCCATCATTTCGTTGTGATGTCTCTTCTGGCAGCATCGGTTTATTATTACGCCTTTGCCAAGGGCATCGCGATCCTGCCATCAAGCATCGCCGGAATCCTGGCAGGTGCCATTCCGTTCTTCACCTTTATCGCCGCCCTGCTGTTCCTGAAGGGAGAGCCGATCAATCTGCGTTCTGTCGGGGGATTGTTGCTTGGCTTTGCGGGGATTGCCGCCATTGCCCGCCCGTGGGAAGGCAGTGCCGGGGCAATTGATCCGGCCGGGGTTGGCTATATCGCATTCGGGTCTGCCTGTGTCGGGCTGTCCTTTGTTTATGCGCGCAAATTCATAAGCCCGCTTGGCATTTCCCCGATTGCGCTTTGCACCTATCAGCTTGGCCTGTCGTCGGCCACCTTGCTTGTGGTGGGTGATCTTGACGGGATTGATGCGATCTTTGTCAGTCCGCTGGCAACGGCCGGGCTGTTTATCGGGCTTGGCCTGTTTGGCACCGGCATTGCCTATATGTGCTATTACTATGTTGTCGAAAAACTCGGCGCGATCAAAGCAGCCAGTTCGACCTATATCCCGCCTGTCATCGGTCTTGCGACCGGGACCCTGATCCTTGGTGAAACGGTTACCGCGACCGATCTGGTTGCCACTTCTGTAATTCTGGTCGGGGTCATCATCATGCAATCAGGCAGAACGCCCGCCCCCATCGCGTCCACCACCGCTGCGATATCCCCATCACCAGATGTCCGGGCCCACAACCGGCCCGAACCAGCCTGAGAGCTCCCTGTTCTCAGAAACTGCGCCCCCGTGTCCCCGGGGGCGCTTTTTTTTTGCAACCATGTGATGGCTGCCCATGAAACCGGGCAGAAAGCAGCTATGCCGCAAGCATCATTGCCGCATCGACAAAGGCTGAAATCAGCGGATGGGACTCGCCGCGCAATCCGGATCGTTCGGGCTGGAACGCTGTTCCGATAAAGAATGGATGATCAACGACTTCGACAGCACGCGGGTCCCCATCCTGATCCCAGGCCGAAACGCGCATTGAACGGCCTTCAAGCAACCCGACATGGTCACGGTTAAAACCATAACTGCAACGATAGGTCTCCGTGATTTGGTCCTGGCCATAAAGGGACTGGATCAGACTGTCTTTGACCAGATCAATTCCGCCGTCCTGATCAATCAATGCACAGACCAGCGGCGCAATAATCGGAAGTTCCGCATCGGGATCGATTTCGGCATTTGCGGCATTCCCGAAACCAAGCTCATTACGGACATATTCAAGAACCGCATGTTGATAACCACCACATGTGCCAAGAAACGGCACCTTGTTCCGGCGGGCATACCAGATGGCGGCAAGGGCACCGTCAAAGCTTTGATACGGGCTTGCAGGCACACACCAGATGCCCTGATAACGGCCAAGCTGTGATGCGATATTTTCCGGATCAATCGACGCGGTCGCAATCCAGTCATGGTGAACCGATATGCCCGCGCGACTGCCCGCGATTTCAAGCGCCTTTGGGATCGCCTGATGGGCAGTGACATCGGGATTGAAATCGCCGATCAATGCAATTTTGACAGTCATGAATTTTTCCTCGTTTCAGGTGACATTACGAGGGAACGCAAACCGGTTTTCGCAACAAAAAACGGCCCGTGAAATCACGAGCCGGGATTTGCACCACAAACTGAGCTGCCTTTGACGACGATACTACAAACTTCCGGTGCGCGCCATATCTTCAAGCGCCATTTTCACCGCCTGTGCCCGGTTGGACACATTGAGTTTGCGATAGATGTTTTTGAGATGGTATTTGACCGTGATCTCGCGCAGGTCGAGATGACGGGCGATATCCTTGTTCGGGCGCCCTTCGGACAGCAGTGCCAGGACTTCGCGTTCGCGCGGTGTCAAACGGCCAAAGTCGCCATCACTTCCGAAACCGCCGGCCAGACGACCATCACCGTCGCCACCACCGATCGTGCCGTCGCTCAGATCATTCAGAATCGACGATGGCAGGTATTTTTCCCCGGCCAGAACGAGTTGAACGGCATTTGCCAGGGCCTGCCCGCGCAGGGTCTTGGGAATGAAACCATGTGCCCCGGCCTCGATGGCGTTGCGCACATCTTCACTGCGATAGGCACCCGACAGCAGAACCACAAAGGTTGATGGCGCGACTTTTTCAAGTGCACGTTTCAACCCTTCCAGACCGTTCATGCCGGGCATGCGCAGGTCAAGCAACACAAGATCGAATGAATTGTTTTCGTCAATCAAATCCAGCGCCGGTTCCAAAGCACCGGCCTCAGCGACTTCGCAATCGTCGAAATACTGCTGAAACAGAAGTGATATCGCCTCACGAACCAGATCGTGATCGTCCGCCAAAAGGATACGCAAAGCCTTTGCCCTTCTTCTACCTGATTAGCACCCTTACGCCCCTGGTGCATAATATCACACCAAAAGGTTGCACCCACTCGTCTTTTATTACAAGACGCAGGATACGAGACCGCCTAGTGGTTTGCAAACTAGAAGTTTTTGGCAAAGGCCCGCATCCTGACCGTCAGGTCAGGACTTCTGCGCGCGCAACCGGACGTAGTTCTTCGAGTTTGGCATTGAGTTCAGAGGCCGTGATATCGACATTTTTGCGCCCGAAGTCCGCCAGAAGCATTGCAACAACGCCATTGTCACGCGGGTTGGCAACCACTTCGCCCACGACCTTGACGGCATAATCCTGACTTTCCTGGGCGGACATGCCCATCTGTTCGCCGGCCCAGGCGATCAGCATTTTATAAAGATGTGTCTCGACACGAAAATCCTGTTCCAGATCAAAACTGTACTTTGCTTCGAAACCACGTTCACGATCATTAAAGCTGTTCATATCGAGCCCTCCTTGGATGTTGCACCGGCTTTCACACTGGGTGTGTTGCGCCCGTCCTCTGAATTAATATTTGAGAATAAGCGGGGTATTTTTCACCCCTTTGTTCGACACTTTTGAATTTGACAAATCATCTTTCATCGCGCTTTGATCTGGCTCATGTGCACAGTCATTATTTTACGCCGCCCCGACCATGACTGGCCGGTGATCATCGGCGCCAATCGCGACGAAATGAACAATCGCCCGTGGAAATCCCCGGCACGTCACTGGGATGATCGTCCCGATGTTGTGGCCGGGCTGGATGAAACGGCCGGTGGCACCTGGCTTGGTGTCAATGAAGATGGCGTTGTCGCGGCCGTTCTGAACCGGTTTGGCACCCTTGGCCCGGCCGAGGACAAACGATCCCGCGGGGAATTGCCGCTTGAGGCCCTTGATCATGCCGATGCCATTGATGCGGCACAGGCGCTGGCGGCCCTTGATGGCGATGCCTATCGCCCGTTCAACATGGTTATTGCCGATAACCGGGATGCCTATTGGCTGGCCAATCGCGGGACAGGAAAAATCGAAATTACCGACATTCCCGAAGGATTGTCGATTTTGACGGCCCATGACCTGAACGATACGGCAAACAGTGCGCGCACACGCCGCAATCTGCCACGGTTTCGTGCGGCCCCGGCACCGAACCCGGAAGCCGATGACTGGTTTGCCTGGCAGGCCTTACTGGCCGATACCGGTATCGAGGCCCCCGATCCCGATCATCATGACATCCGGTCCGATGCCATGCTGGTGCGCAGCAATATGGGATTTGAGACGGTTTGTTCGTCCCTGATCGGTTTGCCGGCGATTCCCACAAGCGAACATGAACTGCCACGTCGTCCGGTCTGGTTATTTGCCGACGGGCAGCCTGACACCACACCGTTCCATCCGGTAAACCTTTAGGCCCCTATCAGGCATAAAACCGAACTTTGCCAGATGTTTGCAGTGCAAAACAGACCGTCCCGGGATGGATGCCCGGACGGTTGCAAATTTTGATTATCAAGTTTGCGTAAATAGAGCTTAAGCGACAATTGAGTTTCTCGCCCAGCACTGCTATACGGGGGGCGCGAATTTCAGGGTGCCTGCGCAGTTGCCGTGCGGGCCTAGATGTGAAAGATCCCGCCAATGTCCAGAAAGCAGCCCATCTACGAGGGTAAAGCCAAGGTTCTTTACGAAGGTACTGAGCCCGGTACGATCATTCAGTATTTCAAGGATGACGCCACTGCGTTTAACGCTCAGAAGCGCGGCACGATTGCCGGCAAGGGCGTCCTGAACAACATGATCACCGAATTCGTCATGACCCGTCTGGCGGAAATCGGCATTCCGACCCATTTCATTCGCCGTCTGAACATGCGCGAACAGCTTTGCAAGAAATGCGAAATTGTTCCGATCGAAGTGGTGGTCCGCAACATCGTTGCCGGTTCCATGGCAAAGCGTCTTGGCCTTGAAGAAGGCGAACGTCTGCCCCGCCCGATCGTCGAGTTCTATTACAAGGACGACGCGCTTGGTGATCCGCTGGTTTCTGACGAGCATATCCTTGCTCTGGGCTGGGCAAGCCCCGAAGAGCTTGAGGAAATCGTTGGCATGACCCTGCGTGTGAATGATTACCTTTGTGGTTTGATGCGCGGCATCGGTCTGAAACTGGTCGATTTCAAACTTGAATTCGGTCGTGTTTGGGAAGGCGATTTTGCGCAGCTGGTGCTGGCTGATGAATTCAGCCCCGACAACTGCCGCCTGTGGGACGCCATCACCAACGAAAAGATGGACAAGGACCGCTTCCGTCGCGATCTCGGCGGCGTCGAAGAGGCCTATCAGGAAGTCGCGCGCCGTCTTGGTGTGCTCCCTGAGTCCGCCGAAATAGAGTCGCTGAACAAAGACGCGACCAAATAACACCCCAAGGCCGCGCTCGCGCGGCCTTTTCTTATGGCTGACCGGCGGCGAATGCCGGACAGCGTTCTGTTTGCAAACAAAGTCGCGCGAGCCCCGCGCCTGCGAACTTAAAGGAGCTTCTCGTGAAAGCACGTGTTCATGTCACCCTGAAGAACGGTGTTCTTGACCCGCAGGGCAAAGCCGTTCACCACGCCCTTCAGGGTCTGGGTTTTGATGGCGTCAATGACGTCCGCCAGGGCAAATTCATCGAACTCGAACTGGATGGCACCGATGCCGCCAAGGCCGAAGCCGAGGTCAAGGAAATGTGCGAGAAGCTTCTCGCCAATACCGTGATCGAAGACTACAGCATCGAGCTGGCCTAACCGCCTGGACGGGGCTTTGCCGATGCGGGGCCTTTGTCTTTCGCGATCACGTAACGGACATTAATCGAGAGACGGTATTTCATGAAATCCGCTGTCATCCTCTTCCCCGGTATCAACCGGGAGAATGACGCCATTGCAGCACTTGAGCAGGCCACCGGCACCAAACCGATCGTAGTCTGGCATGGCGAAACCGAACTGCCAAAGACCGACATCATCATGGTTCCGGGTGGTTTTTCCTATGGCGACTATCTGCGTTGCGGCGCCATGGCTGCCAAATCCCCGATCATGCGCGCTGTTGCTGATCGCGCCAAAGCCGGTGTGACCATTCTTGGTGTTTGTAACGGTTTCCAGATCCTGACAGAAGCAGGCCTGCTGCCCGGTGCGCTGATGCGCAATGCCAGCCTGAAATTCATCTGCAAGAACACGCATCTGAAAATCGAAAACGCCGATACCCGCTTTACCAACCAGTACAAGGCTGGCGAGGTTGTCGACTATCCGGTTGCCCATCATGACGGCAATTTCTTTGCCGATAGCGAAACGCTTGACCGCCTTGAAGGCGAAGGTCGCGTGATCCTGCGCTATTGCGATGCGGATGGTGTTGTCGATCCCAAGACCAACCTTAATGGTTCCCAGCGCAACATTGCCGGCATCATCAACGAGGCCGGCAACGTTCTTGGCATGATGCCGCATCCGGAAAATGCGATTGATCCGCTCCATGGTGGCACTGATGGCCGCAATCTGTTCAAAAGCTTGGTGGAGGCAGCATCGTGAGTGCACTTGATTTCAACACCCCGATCACGCCGGAACTGGTCAAGGAACACGGCCTGAACGAGGAAGAATACAAACTCGTTCTCGAAATCATGGGTCGCGAACCCAACATCAACGAACTTGGCATTTTCTCGGTCATGTGGTCGGAGCATTGCTCCTACAAGTCGTCGAAAAAATGGCTTAAAACCCTTCCGACCAAGGCTGACTGGGTCATTCAGGGTCCGGGTGAAAACGCCGGTGTGATTGACATCGGCGATGGTCAGGCTGCTGTCTTCAAGATGGAAAGCCACAACCACCCGTCCTTTATCGAACCCTATCAGGGTGCTGCAACCGGCGTTGGCGGCATCATGCGTGACGTCTTCACCATGGGCGCACGTCCGATTGCAAACCTTAATGCCCTTCGCTTTGGCGAGGCCGACCATCCGAAAACCCGCCATCTTCTGAGCGGTGTTGTCGAAGGGATCGGCGGGTATGGAAACTGCATGGGCGTTCCGACCATCGGTGGCGAAACCAACTTCCACGCATCCTATAACGGCAACATCCTGGTCAATGCCATGACCGTGGGGCTGGCCGATGCGGACAATATTTTCTATTCGGCGGCGGCCGGTATCGGCAACCCGGTTGTCTATGTCGGTTCGAAAACCGGTCGTGACGGCATCCATGGCGCGACCATGGCATCGGCCGAGTTCGATGATGACAGCGAAGAAAAGCGTCCTACCGTTCAGGTCGGCGATCCGTTCACCGAGAAGCTTCTGCTTGAAGCCTGCCTTGAACTGATGGCAACCGACATGATCGTCGCCATTCAGGATATGGGTGCGGCCGGTCTGACCTCTTCCTCGTTCGAAATGGCGTCCAAGGGCGGCGTTGGTGTCGAACTGTGGCTTGATAAGGTTCCGATGCGCGAAGAAGGCATGACGCCCTATGAGCTGATGCTGTCAGAGTCGCAGGAACGCATGCTGATGGTTCTCAAACCCGGTTGCGAAGAAGCCGCCAAGGCAATCTTTGACAAATGGGAACTCGACTTTGCCGTCATCGGTGTTCTGACCGATACCAAACGCATGGTCCTGAAATGGCATGGCGACATTGCCGGTGATCTTCCGATTGATCCGCTGGCCGAAGCATCGCCGGAATACGATCGTCCGTGGGAACCGACCCCGAAACAGGATCGCATTGACCCCGACAGCATTTCCGCAAAAGTCAGCCATATCGAAGCGCTCAAGACCCTGATCGCATCGCCCGATCTGGCATCGCGTCGCTGGATCTGGGAACAGTATGACCATCTGGTCATGGGCAACACCATTGTTCGCCCGGGTGGCGATGCCGGTGTGGTGCGTGTTGACGGCACCAACAAAGGCATTGCAGCCACCACCGACTGCACCCCGCGCTATGTCATGGCCGATCCGGTCGAAGGCGGCAAACAGGCCGTTGCCGAAGCATATCGCAACCTGGTTGCAACCGGTGCCAAGCCGCTTGCCATCACGGATAATATGAACTTCGGCAACCCGGAACGTCCGCGCATCATGGGTCAGTTCGTTGGCGCATGCCAGGGTATCGGCGAAGCCTGCATCGCGCTGGAATTCCCGGTCGTTTCAGGCAACGTGTCGCTTTACAACGAAACCAACGGCGTTGGCATCATGCCGACCCCGGCAATTGGTGGCGTTGGTGTGATTTCCGATCTTGGTCACCACGCAACGATCGGCATCAAGCGCGATGACAGTGCGCTTATCATGATCGGTGCGGCCACCGGTGAGCTTGGCCAGTCGCTGTATCTCAAGACCATCGAAGGTCGCGAAGAAGGTGCACCGCCGCCGGTTGATCTGAATGCTGAAAAGCGTGCCGGTACGCTGGTCCGCGAACTGATTGAACTTGGCCTGGTGCGGACCTGCCACGATATCGCCGATGGCGGTTTGCTGGTCACGGTTGCCGAGATGTGCCTTGCGGGCAATATCGGCGCTGAACTGCATCTTCCGGAAGTTGGCAGCGAAATCGCGTGGCTGTTTGGTGAGGACCAGGGCCGTTACGTGATCGCAACCCGCGACCCGGACAAAGTCCTGAATGCGGCAAGCAGCTCGAACGTTGCAGCAGTGATCATTGGTCAGGCAGGCGGCGATTCTGTCACCATCGATGGTGGCGACAAAGTAACGCTGGCCGAACTGCGCGAACTGAACGAAGGCTGGATGCCGTCCTTCATGGCAGAAGCCGTTCAGTAAGCAACCCCGATTTCAAAACAAAACCCCGTCAGAGCAATCTGGCGGGGTTTTGTGATTTCAGGCGTTCAAACAGCTGGTTACTTGAAGCTGATCTTGGGGAACAGGCCCTTTTTCTTGGGTGCCTCGGTCGGGCCGACGCGTTCTTCGATCGCGGTTGCGATCTTTTGGGCGATTGCGCCATAGGCCTTGGCATGTTCGCCATCGGCCTCGGTCTGGACAATCGGTTTGCCTTCATCGGCCCCCAGACGGATTTTGAGATCCAGCGGGATTTCACCCAGGAACGGAACCCCCAGTTCATCAGCCGCCTTGCGCGCGCCGCCATGATCAAAGACATGATCGACATGGCCGCATTCCGGGCATTTGTAATAGGACATGTTTTCGATCAGGCCGAAGACCGGCACATTGACCTTGCGGAACATGTTCAGGCCCTTTTTGGCGTCCAGAAGGGCAATGTCCTGCGGGGTTGAAACGATGACAGCACCGGTCACCGGAACACGCTGTGCCATGGAAAGCTGAATGTCGCCGGTCCCCGGGGGCATGTCGACCACAAGCACATCAATATCGCCCCAGTCGGTATCGCGCAGAAGCTGTTCAAGCGCGCCCATCGCCATCGGTCCGCGCCAGATTACCGGCTGTTCTTCATCAACCATGAATCCGATCGACATGATCCGGATGCCAAAGGCCGATGGCGGGATCATTTTGCCCTGATGTTCGGATGACGGGGTCGGCTTGGCAGCGCGAAGCCCCATCATACGCGGCAGGCTGGGTCCATAAATATCGGCATCAAGCAGCCCGACCTTGAGCCCCTTGGCCACCAGCGACAGCGCCAGATTGACCGACGTGGTCGATTTGCCAACCCCGCCCTTGCCCGATGCGACGGTGACGATACTGCGCACGGTTGGCAGTTCAAGCGGCTTCTGACCAGCCCCTTGCGGGCGCTGTCCGGGTTGGGCCGGGCGCGCAGCCGCTGGTTGTTGTGGCGCGGACTGACTTGCAGCCGCCGGTCGTTCCGCCGTCAGGGCGACACGGGCAGTTGTGACCCCGTTCACAGCAGCCACGGCCTTTTCGGCGGCCTGACGCAAATCTTCGAGTGCCGGGCCGCGCTTTGGATCGACCGCGATCATTACATTGACGACTTCATTATTGATATCAATACCTTGCACCATATCCTTGGCTGTGATTGATTTGCCGTCGACCGGGTCGATGACGCTGTCGAGTGCGGCGACAATCTGTTCACGGTTGAGCGAAGTCATATTGCGGTCTCCAAATTTTGGCTTAAGTCCGTGATCACACAGAACTTGCAGGCGCGTAACATTGTTTTGCAAGGCAAGCTGTCATATAAGGCCTAAGGGCATGCTCCGTCCAACAAGATTTCGTGAGTTTGCTATGGTCTGCAATCGGTTGCACCACCAAATGGCATATGATCAACATGTTGCCGGACTGGTGGTAACGGACTGATCGCCCGAACTTTGCCCGGTTTTACCGGCCTTGATCGTGCGAAATGTCAATCGGGCCAAATCACGGCTGTCACGTGGTCTGGATCCACGCCAGAATGGCACACTGGATCTTGTTGGACGGAGCATGCGTTGGGGGTAACGTCCCCAAGCTCGGTAAACAAAGATAAACACCGAACGGCAAGAAGAGGAAAACACTCGATGCCTTGGAATTCACAAGGGGGCGGCGGCCCCTGGGGTGGCGGCGGAAATAACGGCGGCGGCCAGAATCCGTGGGGACAGCGTCCCCAGGGTGGCGGCGGCGGAAATACGCCCCCTGATTTTGATGAAATGATTCGTAAAGGCCAGGAACGCCTGAAACGGCTGTTCCCCGGTGGTGGCGGTTACAAAGGCTTTGTCCTGATCGGTATCGCTGTGATCGGGTTGTGGCTTTTGACCGGCTTCTATCGTGTGCAGCCGGGCGAACAGGGTGTGACACTTCTGTTTGGCAAATGGGTCGGCACCACCGGCCCTGGTCTGAACTACTTCCTGCCCGCCCCGATCGGCGAAGTCATCAAGCCGAATGTCGAACGCACCAACCAGATCGAGGTTGGCTATCGCGGTGCAGGCACGGTGGCATCGAACGGCTCGCGTGACGTTCCGGAAGAAAGCCTGATGCTGACCGGTGATCAGAACATCATCGACATTGATTATGTTGTTCAGTGGCGCATCAGCGACGCGGGCGCATATCTGTTCAATGTTCGCGATCCGGAAAACACCATCAAGCTGGCATCCGAAAGTGCGATGCGTGAAGTGATCGGGAAAACCAATCTGGAAGAGGCCCTGACTGTTGGCCGTGTCCGGGTTGAGGAACAGACCCGTACCCTGCTTCAGAAAATCATGGACGGTTATGATTCCGGTATCTTCATTGCAGAAGTGAAGATGCAGAAAGTGGATCCGCCGCGTGATGTTATCGATGCGTTCAACGACGTGCAGCGTGCCCGTCAGGACCGTGACCGTTCCCAGAACGAGGCACTGGCCTATCGCAACGACATCATCCCGCGTGCAAAGGGTGAAGCAGAACGTCAGGTTCTTCAGGCGCGTGCCTATAAGGATCGTGTGACCAAGGAAGCAGAAGGTGAAGCGGAACGCTTTACCTCGGTCTATAATTCCTATCTGACCGCGCAGGACGTGACCACACGTCGCCTGTATCTTGAAACCATGCAGGACATCCTGAACAAATCCGAAAAGATCATTCTTGATCAGAAAGGCGATGGAAACGGCGTTGTCCCGTATCTGCCGCTGCCGGAAGTTCAGAAACGTGCGAATGCAGGAGGCAACAACTAATGGCAAGTCCTAAACTTATTGCCGCTGGCGTCGTCCTTGTAATTGCCGCTGTGGTTGGTTCGATGTGTGTCTTTACGGTTCGTCAGGACCAGCAGGCCCTTGTTCTTCAGTTCGGTAATCCCGTTCATGCGGTTTCCGAACCGGGTCTGCATTTCAAACTGCCGATCCAGAACGTCGAATATTACGAGCGTCGTATTCTTGAACTCGATCCGCCGGTACAGCAGGTTCTTCTGTCGGACCAGAAGCGAGTCAATGTTGACAGCTTTGCCCGCTGGAGAATTATCGATCCCCTGACCTTCCGTCAGCGTGCCACCAACTCTGCCAACTTTGTGCAGCTGTTTGGTCAGCGTCTGAACTCGGTCATCCGTGGTGAACTTGCGCAGGCCCCGCTTGTTGCAATGCTGTCGGACAACCGTGCACAGATCATGGAAAAGATCCAGGCGACCCTGGTTGATCCGGCCAAGGAATTCGGTGTCGAACTGATTGATGTTCGTATCGGTCGTACCGACCTTCCGCAGGAAACGTCGCAGGCGGTATATAACCGTATGCGTTCTTCGCGTATCGCCGAAGCCGCACAGCTTCGCGCAGAGGGTGAAGAGCTCAAGGCGAAAATCCAGGCAGAAGCCGATCGTGAACGTATTGGCATCATCGCCGAAGCCAACCGCCAGGCAGAAGTCCTGCGGGGTGAAGGTGATGCACAGCGGAACGTTATTTTGGGTAAAGCTTACGGTCAGGATGCGAAATTCTTCGAATTCTACCGTTCGCTGGAAGCCTACAAAACGGCGCTTTCGAATGGCTCGACCATGGTGCTTTCACCAGACAGCGAGTTTTTCCAATACTTTAATCAGTCGGCTCCAAGCACAAGCCGCTAGACAAAACACTAGGGCGACCTGATACTGGCATCAGGTCGCCCTTTTTGTTTTCATAATCAAGTCCTGCTGGCGCATTGCGTAAGGCAGGCTTTAAAAACCGCCGGAACGTCCACGCCCATGAAGGAACTTGCTACTGCCATACTTCTGGCCATCGCGCTGGAGGGCATGTTTTATTCGCTGTTTCCCGGCGGCGCGAAAAGGGTGCTGGAACTGGTTCAGGAAATCCCTGAGTCACAATTGCGCATCGGTGGACTGATTGCAGCGGTCGTTGCCATTGGCGCAATCTGGGCGGTACGTGTTTGGCTCTAGGCCCCGAAATCCGCCATATATGACAGGAACGTCACGACTTTGTGCCGAGAATTCCTTGATTTTTCCAAGAGCCGCCCAAATTCTGCCAAAGTCGGGGTTAATTTGGTTACTTAAGCGACGGGTAAAATAAACGCCCCATCGCGCGCTGCAAAACAGAATTACAAATACCGTGAACGCGGCAACGAACAGGATCAGACACATGCTAAAAGCATTTTACAACCCGGTGCGGTCGAAGGTTAGCGCTGCACTGGTGATTGTTCTCCTTGGCGTGACCAGTGTTTCGCATATCGCGAATGCCCGCCCCGCTCCTGAGAGTTTCGCAGACTTGGCCGAAAAGCTTCTGCCGAGTGTCGTGAATATATCTACCAGCCAGATGGTCGCTGAACGCCAGGGACCGGATTTCCAGTTCCCTCCGGGTTCGCCGTTCGAAGACCTTTTCCGTGACTTCATGGATCGCAATGGCCAGGGCGGCCAAGGTGGTCAGGCCCCGCAAAAGCGCCGCGCAACGGCACTTGGTTCGGGCTTTATCATCTCGGCTGACGGTTACATTGTGACCAACAATCACGTTATTGATGGTGCCGATGAAATCAGCGTCCGTCTTCATGATGGTGAAACCCTTGATGCCGAACTGATCGGTCGCGATCCGAAAACCGACGTCGCCCTTTTGAAAGTCGAACCGAAAGATGACCTGCCATTTGTAAAATGGGGGGACTCGGATGCGTCGCGTATCGGTGACTGGGCAATGGCGATCGGGAACCCGTTCGGTCTTGGCGGTACGGTAACGGCCGGCATCATTTCCGCCCGCAACCGCGACATCAACCAGGGTCCGTATGATGACTTCATCCAGACCGATGCATCGATCAACCGCGGGAACTCTGGCGGGCCGTTGTTCAACCTTGATGGCGACGTGATCGGTATTAACAGCGCGATCTATTCCCCGTCCGGTGGTTCGGTTGGCATCGGCTTTGCCATTCCGTCGGCCATTGCACAGGGTGTTGTTGATCAGCTTAAGGAATATGGCCGCACCCGTCGTGGCTGGCTTGGTGTTCACATCCAGACCGTGACCGACGATATTGCGGACTCGGTTGGCCTTGATAGCGCAACCGGCGCAATGGTTGCCGGCGTTTCTGACGACAGCCCGGCCAAGAAAGCCGGCATCAAACAGGGTGACGTCATCCTGAAATTTGATGGCAAGGATGTCGAGTCCATGCGTCGCCTGCCGCGTATCGTTGCCGAAACCAAAATCGGCAAGGATGTCGATGTTGTGATCTGGCGCGATGGCAAGAAACAGACCGTCCAGGTCGAGCTTGGCGAACTTAAAGAAGAAGTGATTGCCGCAAGCGCAAGCCCGTCCGAAGGCGATGAAGCCCCGGCAATCGCCGAAGCCAGCATTGCCGAACTGGGCATCAAGGTCGCCAATGTCGATGACGCACTTCGTCAGCGTTACAACCTTGCCGAAGGTACCGAAGGCGTGATTGTCACTGATGTTTCGGGTGACAGCTATGCCGCCGAAAAAGGCGTTCGTCCCGGTGATATCATCATCGAGGCATCGCACAGCTCGGTCACAACCGTCGAAGACGTCACCAAGGCCGTCAAAGCCGCGGTCGATGATGACAAACGCACCATCCTGATGTTGATCGAAACATCGGCCGGCCCGCGTTACTTCGGCCTCACACTTTCGGTTGCTGAGTAAGCATCCCGAACACGATGATACGAAAAAAGGGCGACCTGCTTGGCAGGCCGCCCTTTTTCTTTGGGGTGTGTCCGATATCAGGAAACGAAATCGGCCTTGCTGTAACCTTGCAGATAAAGCAACGCCGTCAGATCACCGTGATTGATGCAAATACGTGCCTGTTCCTGCACCGACGGTTTGGCGTGGAAGGCAACACCGGTCCCAGCCAGCGAGATCATCTGAAGATCATTGGCGCCATCGCCAACCGCAATTGCATCATCAACCGTAATGCCCTGCTGGGCTGAAAGGGTTTCAAGGGCATCGACCTTGGCCTGGCGATCGAGCACCGGCTTCTTGACCTTGCCGGTCAGTTTGCCATCACTTTCGATCAGGACATTGGCCTGATCATAGTCAAAACCAAGTTCGGCCCGAACCGCACCGGTAAAGAAATCAAATCCGCCCGATACCAGTGCCGCAAACGCCCCGTTGGCCTTCATGGTTGCAACAAGGGTCTTGGCCCCGCCGGTATATTCCACGGTTTTCCATGCTTCTTGCAGCATGTCGGTCGACATGCCTTCAAGCAGGCCGACACGTTCATCAAGGGCCGCTTCGAAATCAAGTTCCCCGTTCATCGCGCGCGCGGTGATCGCGGCAACACGTTCCTTTACACCGGCAAACTCGGCCAGTTCGTCAAGGGTTTCCCCGGTGACCATGGTGCTGTCCATATCGGCAATCAGCAGTTTCTTGCGCCGGGTGGCAATTTTCTGGGTGACGGCGTCCACGCCAAGCTCCGCCTCGGCAAGGCTGGTATCGGCCACATCAAGGGGAATGCCATCAAAAATCAGATCGCATGCCTCGCCATCCGCCAGCCAGGTAACATCCCCGACCAGCGCACCGGCACCGGTCAAGGCGATTGCGGCCTGATCAATCACGTTTTTGGTCAGCGCATTTGAATTGGGGGCGGCAATCAGGGTCAGTACCAATTTCATGGTCTGCGGGCTCCTTGGCGGAAAAGGCATAAAACAGATTTGTCGCCTTTATCCGAATTGCACCCGACTGTGGCAAGAGAACTTTGATGATCGACGCCATGCTTACGTGTTTTTTGCAGCCGGTTATTGTCCCAAATCGCTATGCCTTTGGCATCGAAGTCAATAGACTGACCGGCCTTTGACACATGTTTGAATTTGGAAGTGCCTTTTATGTCGGCTGTGAATGCCAATTTGTCTTTTGCCCCGGTCCTGATCGTTGCCGGCCCGACTGCCTGCGGCAAGTCCGCGCTTGCGCTGGATATGGCCGAAGCGTTTGACGGAGTGGTGATCAATGCCGACAGCATGCAGGTCTATTCCGAACTCCGTGTCCTGAGTGCCCGCCCCGATGAAAGTGAAACGTCGCGTGCACCACACCGGCTTTATGGTGTGCTGTCGGGACGCGAAGCCTGTTCGGCCGGCAAGTGGCGCGACATGGCGATGGCCGAAATCAATGACTGCCACGCGCAGGGAAAATTGCCGATCGTAACAGGCGGAACGGGCATGTATCTGAATGCCCTGACCGAGGGAATCGCCCCCATTCCCGATGTTCCGAGCCGGATTCGCGACAGTGTGACCGCCGAACTCGAGGATATTGGCCATGCCGCCTTCTTTGAAAAGCTTAAAAAGAACGATCCGGAGACCGCGGCAACACTCGATGGCACCAATACGCAACGGATGATTCGCGCTGCCGAAGTTTTTGCCCATACCGGTCGCGGGTTGGCTTCCTGGCACAAGGAACCGATGGTTCCCCCGCCTGACAATATGAAGTTCAAAAAACTTTGTTACATGCCGCCGCGCGATATTCTTTATGACCGCTGCAATCGCCGTTTTGACCTTATGCTTGAACAGGGTGCGATCGATGAAGTCCGCGATTTGATTGCGCTTGGGCTTCCTGACACGGCGCCGGTCATGAAGGCCGTGGGCGTCCGCGAGCTTGGCGCATACCTTGCCGGCGAGATCGATTTGGCCACCGCCCGGGAAAAATCACAACGCGAAACCCGGCGTTACGCAAAGCGCCAATTGACGTGGTTTCGCCACCAGATGAGCGACAAGGAAATCATCGACGCGCAATATTCGGAAAGTTTGGCAGCAAAAATGCGTCATGATATTAACCAATTTCTGTTGACCACGCCAAAGTGAGGCGATAGGTTGGCGCTTCCCCCGCCGAAATGGCGGAAAACCGCCGTTTCGGCGGATTTTTCAACTCCAATTTGAGGATAATTGGATCATGTTTCAATCACGCGGTTATCACGCGACACGTTGTTGTCGTTAAGTAAAGAGGCTCGAAAATCATGGCAGAACGTATTTTAAGCGGTTCGGAAGTAGTGTTGCAGGCCCTTGCTGATCAGGGTGTGGAAGTCGTGTTCGGCTATCCTGGCGGCGCTGTCCTACCGCTATATGACGAGATATTTAAACAAAACCGGATTCGTCACGTTCTAGTGCGCCATGAACAGGCTGCTGTCCACGCTGCTGAGGGTTACGCCCGCTCGACCGGCAAGGTCGGCGTTGTGCTGGTGACCTCGGGACCGGGTGCGACAAATGCTGTTACGGGCCTTACCGACGCGTTGATGGATTCTATTCCAGTTGTCTGCCTGACCGGCCAGGTCCCGACCCATCTGATCGGGAATGATGCCTTCCAGGAAGCCGACACCACCGGCATTACCCGCCCGTGCACCAAGCATAACTATCTGGTGAAAAATCCGGATCGTCTGGCGCGCACCATGCACGAAGCCTTCCACGTTGCATCAAGCGGCCGCCCGGGTCCGGTTGTGATCGACCTTCCCAAGGACATCCTTGTTGGCAAGGCCCCCTATATGGAGCCGGCCCAGGTTCAGCATCGCACCTATAACCCGGTCGTCAAAGGCGAACGCAGCCAGATCGAAGAAGCGCTCGAGATGCTGGCATCGGCGAAAAAGCCGATCCTGTATTGCGGCGGCGGTGTGATCAATTCCGGCACCCAGGCTTGCAAGCTTCTGACCGAATTCACCCGCATGACCGGTGCGCCGATCACGCTGACCCTGATGGGGCTTGGCGCCTATCCGGCATCGGACAAGCAGTATCTTGGCATGGTCGGGATGCACGGCACCTATGAATCGAACATGTCGATGCATGATTGCGACGTTATGGTCGCGATTGGTGCGCGTTTCGATGACCGCGTGACCGGTAACCTTGATTTCTTTGCCCCGAATTCGCAGAAAATCCAGATCGATATTGATCAGAGCTCGATCAACAAAAACGTTCCGGTCGATATCGGGATTGTTGGTGATGTCGGTCATGTTCTTGAAGACATGATCAAGATCTGGAAAGCCAAACAGTACAAGATCGATGCGACCGCACTTGATAGCTGGTGGGATGAAATCGAAGGATGGCGTGGCAAACACTGCCTGTCCTACAAGCAGCCCAAAGACGTTATCAAGCCGCAGCACGTTATCCGTCGTGTTCATGCGCTTACCCGTGATCGCAAGACCTATATCACCACCGATGTTGGCCAGCACCAGATGTGGGCAGCCCAGCATTTCGGGTTCGAACATCCCTATGAATGGATGACGTCCGGTGGTCTTGGCACCATGGGCTATGGCATGCCGGCCGCCCTTGGCGTTCAGGTTGCCCATCCCGATGCGACGGTCGTGTGCTTTACCGGTGATGCGTCCATCATGATGAACATTCAGGAATGCGCGACGATGACGCAGTATCGTCTGCCGATCAAAACCGTGATCCTGAATAACCGTTACATGGGTATGGTTCGTCAGTGGCAGCAGCTTCTGCACGGTTCGCGCTATTCCGAAAGCTATAGCGAGACCCTGCCTGACTTCGTCAAACTGTCCGAGGCATTCGGCTTTACCGGTCTGACCTGTAACAATCCGGCCGATCTTGATGACGCCATCAAGAAGATGCTCGAGATTGATGGTCCGGTGATTCTGGATGTTGCCGTGGATGACAAGGAAAACTGCTATCCGATGATTCCATCGGGCAAGCCGCATAATGAAATGCTGCTTGGGCAGGAAACCGATGGCAACGAAGCCATTGATTCCGACGAAGGGATGGTTCTGGTCTGATCCGCACCAACCAATGTGCGAGACGAACTCATCAAACCATAATTAAAAGGCCGGCGCGGGCGGCACAAAGATGCCTCAATGTGCCTCCTGGCCGAGTACCTACGGAGCGAAACCGTGAAAGAAACCGAAATCTCGAAACACACCATATCCGTTCTGGTGGACAACGAATCTGGCGTTCTGGCCCGTGTGATCGGCCTGTTTTCCGGCCGTGGCTATAACATTGAAAGCCTGACCGTTGCCGAAGTCGACGCCGATGCCCACCAGTCGCGCATCACTGTGGTTACCTCGGGCACGCCCATGGTAATCGAACAGATCAAGGCACAGCTTTCGCGTCTTGTCCCGGTTCACAAGGTCAGTGACCTGACACTTGCCGGGCCGAGTGTCGAACGTGAACTGGCACTGGTCAAAGTGATCGCCACGGGTGAACAGCGTGTTGAATCCCTGCGTATCGCCGACATCTTCAAGGCCCGCGCAGTCGATGCGACCAATAATTCCTTCGTTTATGAAATCATCGGTAGCCCCGAAAAGATTGATGCCTTCATCAAATTGATGGCGCCACTGGGGCTTTCGGAAATTTCGCGTACCGGTGTGGCTGCGATTTCGCGCGGCACACTAACGATGTGAGTTTGCCCTGCCTGGTGATCCGCATCGGGCAAGGCATCGGGATATGTTCCCGAAATCATTATTACCATCCACCACGCACAGACATAAGCGTGGTCCAACGTCCAGAGGTATCGAAAGATGCGTGTTTATTACGACCGCGATGCAGATGTTAATCTGATCAAAACCAAAAAAGTTGCCATCATCGGTTACGGTTCGCAGGGCCATGCCCATGCACTGAACCTGCATGACTCCGGCGTTAAAGAAGTTGTTGTTGGCCTTCGTGAAGGCTCGAGCTCGCGCAAGAAAGCCGAAGCTGCCGGTCTGAAAACCATGACCCCGGCCGAAGCAGCCGCATGGGCAGACGTCGTCATGATCCTGACCCCGGACGAACACCAGGCAGCGATCTATGCAAACGAACTGCGTGACAACCTGAAACAGGGTGCCGCACTTCTGTTCGCACACGGTCTGAACGTTCACTTCGGCCTGATCGAGCCGCGCGCTGACCTTGACGTCATGATGATCGCGCCGAAAGGCCCGGGTCACACCGTGCGTTCCGAATACAAGCGTGGCGGCGGTGTTCCGTGCCTGGTTGCTATCGAACAGAACGCTTCGGGCAACGCGCTTGAAGTTGCACTGTCCTATGCATCGGCAATCGGTGGCGGTCGTTCCGGCGTTATCGAAACCACCTTCCGTGAAGAATGCGAAACCGACCTGTTCGGCGAGCAGGCAGTTCTCTGCGGCGGCCTGACCCAGCTGATCAAATACGGTTTTGAGACCCTGACCGAAGCTGGTTATGCACCGGAAATGGCATATTTCGAGTGCCTGCACGAAGTTAAGCTGATCGTTGACCTGATGTATGAAGGCGGTATGGCCAACATGCGTTACTCGATCTCGAACACCGCAGAATACGGCGACTATGTCACCGGCCCGCGCGTGATCGACGCATCGGTCAAAGAACGCATGAAAGAAGTTCTTGCTGACATTCAGGAAGGCAAATTCGTTCGTGACTTCGTTCAGGAAATGCATTGCGGCCAGCCGATGTTCAAGGCAACCCGCCGTCTGAACGCCGAACATGAAATCGAAGAAGTTGGTACCAAACTGCGCGCGATGATGCCGTGGATTGCTGCAAACCAGCTCGTCGACAAAGAAAAGAACTAAGCATCGCTTAGATCGTTCTTGCGCAAACGGCCGTCCCGATGGGACGGCCGTTTTGCTTTGTGTGCCACAACGTTTTCTGTCCGGGCCCTGTCCGGGTTCAGGCGCCGTGTTTCATCTGTCGCAACGGCAGGCGCAATTCGGTCACGGCCCAGATCACCGCACACAGAACCGAAACAGTTGATCCAAGGGCCACCACAGCAGGCCATCCCCCCATGCCATAAGCCACAGCCGAGCTTGCCGATCCACAGGCACCGCCAAAGAAGTAGCTGGCCATATAGCCTGTTGTCAGGCGGCTGCGGGCCTCGGCACTCAGACGATAAACCTCGCTCTGGTTCGAGATATGCGTGCCCTGAATACCAAGATCGAGCAACACCACCCCGATGGCAAAGGCCACCAGCGACCATTGCCCCCAATAGAGCAACACCCAGCTTGATATGGTGGTCAAAAGGAACCCGCCGGTGCTAATCCGTGCCCAGCCCTTGTCAGCCAAACGACCAGAGATGCGAGCAGCCAGAATACCGATCGCCCCGATCAGGCCATAAAGCCCGATGACGGCTTCGGACATGTCATACTGGCGTACCAGCATGAAGGCCATCGACGTCCAGAAAATCGCAAAGACGGCATATTGCAACCCGCCAATCAGGCTGCGCCGCCGCAGAACCGCCTCATCCCTGAACAGATGCAGGATCGACAGATAAAGTGCGCGATAGCTGGTATGCGAGGTCGGCGGGATATTGGGAATGATGCGATAGCACGCAACCGCATAGAACGCCATCAGGACAGATGCGACAATAAAGACCGATCGCCATCCGGCGAGTTCGGCCATCACGCCGGAAAAAGTACGCGCCAGCAAGATCCCCAGCAAAAGCCCGCTCATCACTGCCCCCACCGCCGATCCACGCTTGTCATCGGCCGCAAGGTGGGCGGCGAGCGGCACCAGAATTTGTGCCGTCACACAGGTAATGCCGACCGAAATGCTGAATGCCACCAACATCAGAAACGATGGCGCCAACCCCATGGCGAGCAATCCGAGTGCCGTAAGAGCCGACGTCACCGTCAAAAGCTTGCGCCGTTCGTGATGATCACCCAGCGGGACAACCGCAATCAAGCCAGTCAGATAGCCAAGCTGCGCAACCGTCACCAGAAGTCCGGCGCTGGTTTCACTTAACCCGTATTCGCGGGCCAGCAATTCAAGAAGCGGCTGCACGTAATAAAGGCTGGCGACAGACAGGCCACTTCCGACTGCCATAAAGGTCAGAAGTCCGCGCGTCAGGGTGGGCTTGGCATGCATTTCAGATGGGCTTTCAAAACGTGGTATTGTTTCAGGATATCCATCAAATCAGTTGCTTACAATCTGATCGCTGGCACAAGTCCGTTGCAACAGGGGCAACGATATACCTGCCCGCGCAAGGCAGCCATTCCCAATGCTTGATCAGATGGCGTGGTTTGGGCTGGATTTATCAGGCCCACCTGTTTAATTCTGGCCTTTAAAACTTTAACTTCAAGACGAGCAGATTGAATGTCTGACTATATCGATATCGCCCCCGAGGTCGCAGAAGCCCTGGCAAGCGGCAAGCCGGTTGTGGCCCTTGAATCTACCATTATCTCGCACGGGATGCCTTATCCGCAGAACCTTGAAACAGCGCAGGCTGTGGAACAGGATGTGCGTGATAACGGTGCGATCCCTGCCACCATCGCCGTGATTGGCGGACGCTGCAAGATCGGCCTGTCGCCCGAAGAACTCGAATATTTTGCCAAGGGCACCGATATTCTGAAGCTGTCGCGTCGCGATATTCCATATTGCATTGCCAAGAAACGCGATGGTGCGACCACGGTTTCAGCAACCATGATCCTGGCAGAAAAAGCCGGCATTCGTGTCTTTGCGACTGGCGGCATCGGTGGTGTTCATCGTGATCTGGCCGGCAATTTCGATGTATCGGCCGATCTGACCGAACTTGGCAAAACCAGTGTTGCGGTTGTCTGTGCTGGGGCCAAGGCGATCCTTGATATCCCCAAAACGCTTGAGCATCTTGAAACGCTTGGCGTTCCGGTTATTGCCTATGGGACCGATGAATTCCCGGCATTCTATTCGGTCGAAAGCGGCCACAAGGCACCGCTTCGTCTTGATAGCCCGGAAGATTTGGCGGCATTCCTGAAATCGAAATGGGAATTCGGTCTTGAAGGCGGTGCTGTGATTGGCAATCCGCCAGAAGCCGACAAGGCACTGGCACGCGAAGCCATCGAAGGCGCGATTGATGATGCATTGGCCGAAGCGCAGGAAAAAGGCATTCACGGACGTGATGTCACCCCGTTCCTGTTGGCACGTGTCACGCAGCTGACCGAAGGCAAAAGCCTTGAAGCCAACATTGCCCTCGTGCGCAACAATGCACGTCTGGGCGCAAAGATCGCGGTTGCCATGGCAGGCTGATCAAACAGATCGCTATCCGAACAGACGAAGGGCTGGCAAATGATTGCCAGCCCTTTTTCATTTAATCACTAAGATGTCCGAAGATATCCCTGCCCCTCGAACCCGGGTTTGATACGGGTATCGTCAATCGGCGTGCCCCAGTGGGTCGTACTGGGCAGGACACCGGCCCATACCGGCCAGTCATAATCTTCGTCATCATCGACCGGATCGCCGGCGCGAACCTTTGCCGAAACCTGTTCAAGATCAAATCCAAGGAACATCGTGGCTTTGAGTTCCTGTTTGTTTGGCTGGCGGATTTTGTCCCAGCGCCCCGGTTCAAGCTTTTCGACAAACAGGCGGGAATGTTCCATCTTGTCGGCGTCATCGGTTACAACCGCGCCCTTGCCATAAATGATGACTGACCGGTAATTGGCGGAATGATGAAACGCAGAACGCGCCATCACCAGACCATCAAGATGGGTGATGCACAGGCAGGCTTCTGCGCCATCGGCAATTGCCGCCAGAATGCGGTTTTTTGACGCACCATGGATGTAAATCCGTTCACCGACACGCCAATGCGCGGTCGGGATCATGGCCGGACGACCATTGACAACCGTGCCGACATGACAAATCAGCGCGTCATCAATAATGCCATGCACAAGTTCACGGTCATAAGATGCGCGTTTGGGTCCGCGGACAACTTTGGTGTGGGGATGGACTTCATATTGTTCGGACAAGGTCGTATCAGCCATGGCGGTCTCGTTCTTTTATTCGGGTGGCAATCAATGGTGCCATCATCCTTAGAATTGGACTTTTAAAAAGGTCCATTATAGTAAAAATGATAGATCCAATTTAACCCGCAGGACCGCCGATGCCACGCAGTGATTACAGCTGGATTTACCCAAGCCAGATCGACGGGGACAAAGAGCCCGGCGCAACCACGGCCTATCGCAGGCTTTATCACGGCATCCGGTCGGCCATTCTGGACGGGCGGCTGCATCCCGGGGAACGGCTTCCGGCAAGTCGTGATCTGGCAAAGTCACTGGGGATATCGCGCAATACGGTCGTGACCAGTTTCGATTTGCTGACATCGGAAGGATATCTTGAAACCCGTATTGGCGCTGGAAGCTTTGTTGCCCGCTCACTCCCCGATCGTGACATGCAGACCGTGTCACAAACCGGAATGGCCCCGCCGCGGGGATCGGACGCGCGCCCATTGCATCTTAGTCAAAGCGCATCACGGATGCTGGCATATCAGCGACGGTTTCCGCGTTTTCGCGTTGCCCGCCCGTTCAACCCGGCAACGCCGGATCTGGACGGTTTCCCGTTTGATATGTGGGCGCGCCTTTTGCGCCGCGCCTGGCGTGCGCCGAATATCGACCTGACCATTCCCGATGATCCGATGGGATTGCCGCAATTGCGGGCGGAAATTGCCAAATGGCTGCGCCAGTCGCGCGGGGTCAATTGCCACGCCGATCAGGTCATGGTGGTTTCCGGTGCCCAGCAGGCACTTGATCTGATTGCCCGTGCCCTGGTTGATCCGGGCGATATCATCGCAACCGAGGACCCCGGTTACGAGGGCATTCGCGGGGTTCTGGCATCTAGTGGCGCCATTGTGCATCCGGTGGCGGTCGACGATGAAGGATTATGTGTTGCACGATTATCCCAGACACCGTCCCCGTCCCGGGTGATTGTAACCACACCGTCGCGCAATTATCCGCTGGGCACGACATTGTCGCTGTCGCGGCGGCTGGCACTTTTGCAATGGGCACAAGCCCATGATGCCTGGATTGTTGAAGACGATTACGACAGCGATTACCGCTATGACGGGCCGCCACTTTCATCGCTTCAGGGGCTCGATACCGATCATCGGGTGATTTATGTCGGGACGTTTTCACGGGTCCTGTTTCCGGGTATACGGCTTGGCTATCTTGTTCTGCCACCGGCATTGGTCCCGGCTTTTCGTGGCATGCGCGGTTTTGCCGACGGTGTTCCGGCACCAACCGCACAGGCGGCCCTTGGTACATTCTTTGCCGAAGGGCATTTTGGCAGTCATGTCCGCAAAATGCGGATGCGATACGGGGAAAGACGCGCCCATCTCAAGGATCTGATTGCAAACAGCGCATCAGGATTGCTTGCGGCAATGCCATCGGATGGCGGATTGCATCTGTGCGCCCGACTGACAGGCGGCCATGACGATATATTCATTCAGGAAAAAATGGTCGAGGCCGGTTTGGATTGCCGGGCTCTTTCATCCTATTACCATGACAAATCACCCGAAAATGCAGAAACCTTGCCCAAGGGGCTGGTTCTTGGATTTGCCGGCTGGGACAAAAACCAACTTTCTGACAGTTTCGGTGAACTGATCGAAATTCTGAAACGTAATGCTTGATGTACCCCGAGCCAGAGAGAGTGGCGTGACATCCCCTCAATACGCTGTCACAGTCACGACACTCTCTCCCCTCCGGCTTTGAAATCCCCGCAGGACAAGAAACTTCAGGATTACCAATGACCCAACGCCCGATCGCCATCATGTGGTTTCGCAACGATCTGCGTCTGGCGGACAATCCTGCCTTGCGTGCGGCTGTAAAGTGGGCGTCCGAGCATAATGGTGTGGTGCTGCCGGTCTTTATTCTTGATCCGGTCATTGACGGTCAGCTTGGCGGGGCAACGCGCTGGTGGCTTGAAAAAAGTCTGTCTGCCCTTGCGCAAGGCATTGATGGCCTGGCGGCAAAGTCATCGACCAAAACCCCATCCTTGCGCCTGTTTCACGGTGACGCGCATGGGGTTCTTGAAACCATTATCGGGTCTTGTGACGTCAAGGCGGTGTTTTGGAACCGTCTGTATGACAAAACATCAACAGAACGCGATACCGACATCAAATCCGCATTGTCTGATCGCGGCCTGACATGTGAAAGCTTCAAGGCCAATCTTCTGTTCGAACCGTGGGAAGTCAAAACCGGTAGCGGCACGGATTTCAAGGTCTATAGCCCGTTCTGGCGGGCCTGCCAGAAGTTTCCGCCGCCCCGTACGCCAATTGCCGCCCCGGACACGATTGCGCTGTTTGATGCTGAACTTGGTGACGAAGTAAGCCTTTCGGCCCTTGATCTTGACCCCAAACCGTTTGACTGGGCCGGTGGCCTTGCCGAACGGTTCACCCCGGGTGAACAAGGGGCAAAAGACCAGCTGTTTGATTTTATCGATGATCGTCTGGTTGATTACGCCGATCTGCGCGACCGGCCCGACCGCCGGGTAACGTCGGAGCTTTCCCCGCATTTGCGTTTTGGCGAAATCAGCCCCTATCAGGTGTGGCATAGTGCAAGCCATTATGCCGATGCCCATCCGGGACAAGGGAAAACCGCGTCAAAATTCATGTCCGAACTGGGATGGCGCGAATTTGCCCATCACATTCTGTTTCATGCCAAAGACCTGCGATCTGTGCCATTGCAGGGGCAGTTTGCGCATTTTCCATGGTCAGAAGATCAGGACGCCCTTGAACGCTGGCAAAAAGGCCAGACCGGTTTTCCCATTGTCGATGCCGGCATGCGCGAACTTTGGCACACCGGCTATATGCATAACCGGGTCCGGATGATTGTCGGTTCGGTTTTGGTCAAGCATCTGCTGATTCATTGGCGCGCGGGGCTGGCATGGTTTGACGATACGCTTGTTGATGCCTGCCCGGCCAATAATGCCTTTTCCTGGCAATGGATTGGTGGATGCGGGGCGGATGCGGCCCCGTATTTCCGCATTTTCAATCCGGTACTTCAGGGTGAAAAGTTTGATCCGGCCGGTGAATATGTCCGCCAATGGGTGCCGGAACTGCGTGACATGCCCGAACAATATATCCACAAACCGTGGGAAGCATCACCCTTGATCCTCAAGGCCGCTGGCGTCCGTTTGGGCACCGACTACCCCGAACCGGTTATCGGCGTCAAAGAAGGCCGCGAACGCGCCCTTAGCGCCTATCAGGACATGAAGCAGGCGGCATCTTAAGCACCCGGCTTCACCCGCCCCGCAGCAACCGGGTTACCTACTTCCAGAACAGCTTTTGTTCTGTGAAGTTCTTGCAGGCTTCTTCAAGGCCAGGAAGTTCATGTTCGACGCGTGCGCCAAACCAGCCCGACACCAGTCCGACCGCAACATGCCCGTCAGTTGACAGGTCGGGCGTCAGGGCCGAAAGCCTTGCCTCTGCAACGGCGGCGTCCTGAAGCTGTCCCAGAATTTGCTGCATCGATGTCAGTCTGGAGCGGAACTTTTTGACCTTTTTGGCAGGATAGACCGACCCGAAGAACTCGGTCCCGTAGCGCATCTGTTTGACATCAAGGCGCAAGGCATGAAGTTGCGGCGTAGTGAGTTCGGCGACATTTTCGCCCCGCTTGGTGACCCGCTTATAGGCCCGATCAAGAAGCGGTGTTGCCAAATCAGTGACCGGGGATGCCATTGCCTTCATCTGTTCGGCACTGGCCCCTGATGCCCAACGCGAATAACTTGCCCAGGCCCCCAGGATCAAAAGAAGCTGACCATATTCCGGCGCATCAAGCATCACCCGGGCCGCGTCCAATGCCTTGGCACGCTGTTTTTGGGCTGCGATGCGCAATTCGGCAACGCCTTGGTGATCGGGGAAACGTTCTTCGATCAGGGGCAGGGTCTCGCCCAGGAAAACATCCCAATCGCGCAAACCATCGAGCCCCTTGCTGCATGATTTAAGCAAACGGCGCAGCAAGACGGCCTCGCCAGCCGGAAGGTTTCTTTTGAAAAGGTTCAGTGCGACCCGCAATCGACGCATTCCGATGCGCATCTGATGGCAGCCTTCAACATCAAGATCCTGACGAACACAGACCTCGTTGCTGAGAATCATCCGAAGCCCCTGCCCCAGCATGGTGCGAAATGCCGTTTCAGCCGACATGTCATCGGTCAGTTCAACCGGGGCCGCGCGGTACGCGCCGGGGCCCCGATCAAGATAAAGGTCACGCCCGCGCGATGCCTTGGAGCGCATGCTTAACAACAACGGAACCGTGCGCTGCAGTTCAAGTGCGAGATCAAAAAGTGCCGCCGGATGGCCTTTTTTAAGTTCAAACTCGACCTCGGAAATCGGAACTTCCTTTTCACCTGATCGCACGACACCCTGATCGATCGCCAGTTCCATGACGGCATCGCGATAGGTCAAATCAACGGCACTTCGTTTCAGGTCGCTTTCGAAAATACGGTCGATCTTCTTTTTTCGGGCAAACTTGTTCAGAAGTTTTTTGACGTCCTTATCGGTAAACAGATCAAGATCAAGCACACCGTCTTCGAGTTCCACCGTCCATTCATGACGCGATGGCAGTGCTTCACGCAGGCCGTTGGATGTCTTGACCGTTTGCTCCCAGCCTTTGGTGCCTTTTTTGCGTACGCGGATCGCAAGCCCC
The DNA here is from genome assembly GCF_023588965.1 of Thalassospira sp. GO-4. Lineage (NCBI taxonomy): Bacteria > Pseudomonadati > Pseudomonadota > Alphaproteobacteria > Rhodospirillales > Thalassospiraceae > Thalassospira > Thalassospira sp. GO-4. Next base: position 4,327,648 of record NZ_CP097807.1, on the reverse strand, counting down.
TTGTTGGCAAGGGCAAGCTTGGGCGTGTCATGGTAAATAGAGACAAGATGCGTCGTCATCAGACGCCGACCTTCCTTGACCTCGCGCAGGACCGGCGCGTTCTTAAGGCGCGCAACGTGTTTCGGATCGATCCGAAGTTTCAGTTCGATCTCGATCTGCTTCTCAGTCATGTTTGTCCCCTGGGCATCCAGTTTTCGGTGACGCGGGAGCCACCGGTTGGTTACGCGAACTCCGATAACATTTTGCTGCCGTCTGATTTCAAAGCGTACCGGAATGTAAAATTTCCGCAACAAAAGGCGTAAAGCCGTTCTTAATCAAGCACTAAACGCAGATCTGGCGGCTCGCACAGTTTCGGCTTTTCATTTGAAATCCAGACTTGGGGATTCTGTTCATTTGAGCAGTTTTGTTCCCCTTCTTTGCTGGTTTGCATCAAGGACCATGCGACGTTCCCCCAAAAAATTTGACGTCACACCGGCCCGATTCCCGACATCCGGCATTTTTTCGCATTCTCAAGCATGGAAAACCAGCAACCATCTGAAAGTACAGGACTAAAATCGCATTCCCACCCCTTTGATCAGGTCCCAGAGATATCAAACATCCCTATGCTGTTTGCGGGACATTAAAAATTGAGGGCAAAAATGCAGACCAAAAAACTTATCGGCTTTGCCGTGATTGGCACCACCCTGTTGTTGGCGGGGTGCCAGACAACCCGGAATTATTCTTTTTCGGAATGGCAGGAACAGCCGATCGGCAAATCGCGGTTCAACGTTCCGACCATTTCAAACATTCCTGTCACAAAGCTTGAACAGAACGACCGCAACAACGGTCAGGTCCAGAACGAAAAGTGGGAATTGGGCTGTGGCAACGGGATTGTGACCAGCTCTTATACGTTTGATGTCTGGTTTACCCAGCAAACCGAACAGAAACTCAAAGACGAAGAAGAATTTCGGGCCGAATTTGCCAAGAACAATATCGAAATCCTGAAAACCTATCCGGTTACGTCAAACGATAACGGTCGTGCCGTCGGCTATTACGCGGATGCCAATATCGGCAACATTTCCGAGTGCAAGGTTGCCAAATTCGGCTTTCGTGCGACCCGCGGGCAGAAGATCTATGACAATGATCATGGCGGGATCGATGCCGTGGTCAGCGTCTATTATTGCGGCCAGCCCGATCTGAACATGACCAAGCTTATTCAGGGCATCAGCCTGGTCAAGGATCGCGACGCCTATGGCGCGCAGGTTGCCGCACTTCCGAAACAGCAATGCCCTGCCCGCAAATCAGCCGCATCGCAATCCTCATCCTTTGAAGACAGCGACTGGGCGACCGTGAAAAAAGGCGATTACAAACGCACTTTCGCGATGACCTGGGGCGATGGCTTTTCCGACGGTTATCTTGATACCCAGATCAGCCTCAAGGATTATGGAGGATCAATGGAGTTTGTCGGCCGCAACAACGCCAACTGCAAAATGCAGCTGAGTGTCAGCAAATATGACAGCCCGGCCGAAGGCAGCTGGTTTACCAATTGCGACAAGGGCGATTTTGCGTCGGGCACCTTCACACTGGATCGAAAGCGCAACCTGACGGGCGCAGGAACGGATCAGGACGACAAAGCCGTTGCTTTTACCTTGTGGCTTCCGAATACCGACAGCTGACAGGATGGAGAAACAAAAAACCCGGCCATAAGGCCGGGTTTTTTTGGCTACCGAAAGTGGTGCCCAGGGGCGGACTCGAACCACCGACACGCGGATTTTCAGTCCACTGCTCTACCAACTGAGCTACCTGGGCAAATCCGACTTTCGTCTCCGTCTCCGGAGTGTTCCCTGCGGAACGAGCGGGGTTATACAAACTCCTTTGGGGCTTGTCTAGCCTCAAATCGCATTTTTTTTGCGATTAAAATTCTTCTTCATCTTCAAGGTCTTCCAGATACTCCGGCGGCTCGGTCGCGGGAATTGCATAGCTTTCATTCAACCACTTCCCAAGGTCGCGATCCGCACAGCGTCTGGAACAGAACGGCTTGTATTTGTCGTCTGCCGGCTTGCCGCAAACCACGCACTCGGAGCTGACTGTTTTCGTTGTATTTTCTTGGGTCATCCTAATTCTTTTCCAACCGGTAACTATCGTTTTCAAGGGCCGGATCGGCCAGGATTTGCGGGACCGTTCCAAACGCCCTGATCAGTATCTGGCGCGCATCGTCACTTTCAGCAAGTCTTTGCGCAATGCCACTGGCAACATACAAACACACCGTTCCCGCCAGTCCCGCGCGACTTTCCCCGACCACATTTCGCAAGACATTGTTCAATGCAGAAACAGCATTAAGCTGTGCCTGATTCCGTGTGACCAGAATCCGTGCTGCCAGCGATTCGCCGGCGCGCTGACGGCTGAATTCATAAAGACCTAGCCTGGTAAATCCGCCAATTTGCACGGCACCATCAAGTTCCGGCCCAAACGCGGCCTTGATCGCGGCATCAAATTTGTCACGCCCGGCACGGCTTTTCATCCGCAACGGATCAATCACGACAAGACCGCCAATATTGCGCAGCCTGATCTGTTGGACAATTTCGTCCGCGGCCCGCAGATTGACGTCTATTGCACGGGATTCCGGATCACGTCCGCTATCTGCGCCGGCCCCATTGACATCAATCGCACATAACGCTGTTGCCTGATCAATTGCGATCCACCCGCCCCCTGCAAGGTCGACTTTTGAAATCAGGGCATTGGCAATATCGGCCTCGATGTCCTGATCATCAAACAGTAAACGTGACCCGCCATGGCGCAACAGATGATCTTCGGCTTTGCCGCGTGCCTTTAACATGCCGCGCAATCGAACAAATTCATCGACCCCGTCGACCAGGCATTCCTGCCCCGCCATCAGATGGCGTTCGATCATCTGATCAAGTTCCGACTGCGCCTTGCAGACCAGCAACGGTTTACGCGGGTTTGCCAGGGCGGCCTCGGCCTTTTGCCACTGGGCGCTTAGCAGCCGGTATTCACCGGCAATCGCGTCTTCGTCCCAATCTGTGGCCCCGGAACGCAACATGATGCCATCGTCGTGTGACTGGATGTTTTTCAGGATCGCAAGCAGGTTGGCGCGCTGTTGCGGATCTTTGAGTTTTCTGGGCAACTCAATCAGTCGACCACCAGGACGCAAGATCATCCCGACACCTTCGATCGCGATGCGTCCAGTCAGTTTCACGCCCTTGTCTTCAAAACCAAGGCGGGCGATCTGAACCACAACCCATTGGCCTTCGTGCAACGACCCGTCATGGCGGTCAAACGGTAACAAGCCGTCTTCCAAACCATCGAGGGCAACCATTGCGGCCGCCATTTCAGGAAGAATTTTGGAAACACGTCCAAGATGGATATCAAACCGTGCCGGGCCGCCGCGATCAATCCACAGACGGCTAAGGCGGTCATTCCTGATCAGCGCGACCCTGCGTTCAAGCGCAATCGCATCAATCAGCAGGCGGTCCCGGTTTTGTCCGCCAGCCGACATGATCAGACCTCTTTTGCTTGATAGCCAAGGCCGCGCAGCAGACCATCCACCTCGCACAGTGACAGTCCGACCACATTCGAATAGGACCCGGAAATCGCCTTTACAAAGGTTGCCGCATGTCCCTGGATGGCATAGGCGCCTGCCTTGCCTTTCCATTCATCATGCGACAAATAACGATCCAGATCTTCGTGCCCGAGATTTCTGAATTTGACTTGTGTTTCGATCACACGCGACCGTTCCGTGCCATCCGGTGCAATCAGGCACATGCCACCATAAACACGATGGCGACGCCCCGAAAGCAGTGTCAGGAACTTGCGGGCTTCGGCCTGATCCTCGGCCTTGCCCAAGGCCCGGTTGCCGCATGCGACCACTGTGTCCGCCGCAAGCACAAAAGCCCCGCCATTGCCTTTTGCAACAGCACGGGCTTTTTCCTCGGCAAGGCGAAGCGCCAGCCGGCGCGGACTTTCATCGGCCGTGGGTGTTTCGTCGATATCTGCCGGGACCACCTGATCTGGCACAATTCCGATCTGCGCAAGCAGCTCAAGACGGCGCGGCGATGCAGATGCCAGTATCAGTTTCGACAAGACGTGGCTCCCGGATATCGGATCTTAAACCGTGGGATTGACGTGCTCAAAGATGCACATCCCCGTAAACAGCAACAAGTTGCCTTGGGCGCAAAGGGTAAACTGCGCGCCAGACAAGGTCAATTTGCGCTGGAACTGGTTCCAGATTACTTGAAACGGAAGGTGATACGACCTTTGGTCAGGTCATAAGGGGTCATTTCGACGCTGACACGGTCCCCTGCGAGAACACGAATACGGTTCTTGCGCATTTTACCCGAGGTGTGGGCAAGGATTTCGTGGTCATTGTCCAGCTTCACGCGAAACATCGCATTGGGCAGAAGTTCAACGACGGTGCCCTGAAACTCGATAACGTCTTCTTTAGCCATGTGACTCCTAGCTTTCGTATTGCAATATCAAAATACCGGTGGGGCGCAAACTGCTCTGAACCGGGCAAAAGGTCAAGTTCTTTCGCATGTCATGGCGGGCGTCTCAGCACTGCATCTTTGGCATGGCAGCAATATTTGATCGGACCGGTGCGGGGTTGCGCCCCTTATCCGGAGTGCTAACATGCCCACATAAATGGTGATTGATCCTTTGCCCCGGCCTTGTGCCCGCGTATTGTTCCAACAACCAATCGCCCCGTTTCAAAGGAAAATACGGATGCCCCGCCACCCGGAAATTCGTTTGGCCCAAAAGCCCGACGCCCCCGCCATCCATGCCATGCTGCTTGAAATCGCCAAAACTACCGGCTGTGAGGACAAATTCAGAAGTACGCCCGATGATTTGGTCCGTGACGGCTTTGGCGACAGCCCGGCATTCGAAGCATTGATCGCAACCGATCACCAGACACCGGTCGCGGTTTGTGTGTTTTTTCCGAGCTATTCAACCTTTCGCGGCAAAGCCGGGCTTTATATCCAGGACCTTTATGTCGCGCCGTCTCATCGCGGGGGCGGTTTCGCCCGGCATCTTGTTGCCAATGTTGCCCGCCGGGCACGTGCATCCGGCAAAAGTTATATCCGGCTGTCGGTTGATGCCGAAAATATGGTGGGCCAACGATTTTACGAAAAGCTTGGGATGCGTCACGCAAGTGATGAACGGATTTTCGTTCTTGATGGACCGGCATTCGACCATCTGGCAACAGAGGCCAGCTGATATTTCTAGATTTTCGGTGCCGGGCCGACCGGGAAACGGTCAAGGATGCGCTTTTTGATCTGATCGCGGACCTGACGATAGGCATCAAGTCTGGTTTCGCGCGATCCTTCGATCATGGTGGCGTCAAAGGTATTCCAGAATTCGACATCACAGGCCATCGTGCGGGTCATCTCCACCGCACGGTGCTGGGCCTCGGGCGACATGGTGATAATCAGGTCAAAGAACCCGTCTTCGAGCTGATCAAATGTCTTGGATTTATAGGATGAAATATCGAGCCCGATTTCATCCATCACGGCGATGGCAAAACCGTCAACATCGCCCGCACGTACGCCGCAACTTTCAACATAAACGCGTGTTCCGTGATAATGACGCAACAGTGCTGCCGCCATCACGGAACGAACGGCATTGTAACTGCAGGCAAAAAGAACCGAGCCGGGAAGTTCTTCTGCCACGTCGCCTTAACCCCGGATGTGAAGAACACAAATCAGCGTAAACAGGCGACGGGCCGTATTTTCATCAATCGTCACCTTGTCGGTCAGAAGCTCGCGCAATTGCTCCGACCCTTCGTTATGCAGGCCGCGCCGCGCCATATCGATCGTCTCGATCTGGGCTGCACTCGCCTTCTTGATTGCGTCATAATAGCTTTCGCAAATCATGAAGTAATCTTTGACGATCCGGCGGAACGGCGACAAGGGCACTGGAATGGTGGTCAGGTTTTCACTGTCATCATCGCCACGCACATCCATATAGATGCGATTGTCTTCGATGCGCATATGAACCGAATACGGGCCTTCGAACCCGCCAGCAGGCTCGAAGTGATTTTCTTCCAGCAGGTCGTAAATTGCCACAGCCTGCTCGTGCTCGACCTCGGGACGGCGACGCACCTTGTATTTTTCATCAAGATAAATACCGGCGATACACTGATTTGAAGCCATGGCTTTCTCCCTGCGGTCCCCTTACGCGCTGCACTGCAACAGCTTACATCTGGTTTGACCGGATCGCTACTGAAAGTCCGTGTGCCTGCAAACCTTCACTTTCTGCCAGTGCAATTGCGGCCGGCCCGATTTTGGCAAGGCTTTCGGGTGTGCACTTGATCAGCGAAGAACGCTTGATGAAGTCCAGAACCCCAAGACCGGAAGAAAACCGTGCCGAACGGGCGGTTGGCAGAACGTGGTTCGGCCCGGCGACATAGTCACCAATGGCTTCCGGCGTGTAACGACCCAGGAAAATCGCGCCGGCATGATGAATGTCTTCTGCCAGGGCGTCCGGGTCATCGACCGCCAGTTCAAGATGTTCCGGTGCGATCCGATCCACAAGGGCCGGAGCCTGCGACAGATTTTCGACCAAGACAATTGCACCAAAGTCGCGCCAGCTTGCGCCCGCGATTTCTGCACGTGGCAACGTTTCAAGATGCGTATCAATGGCTTGTTGCACGCGATCGGCAAATCCGGCGTCATCGGTAATCAGAATCGACTGCGCAACCGGATCATGTTCAGCCTGCGACAACAGATCGGCTGCGACCCAGCTTGGATCGTTGCTGCCATCCGCAACCACAAGGATTTCCGACGGACCGGCAATCATATCAATGCCGACCTGACCGAAAACGCGACGCTTGGCCGCGGCAACAAAGGCATTGCCCGGACCAACGATCTTGTCGACCGGTTTGATGGTTTCAGTGCCATAGGCAAGGGCTGCGACCGCCTGTGCGCCGCCGATACGGTAAATTTCGTCGACACCGGCAATGCGGGCTGCGGCCAGAACCAGCGGGTTCATTTTGTTATCCGGGGTCGGCACAACCATGACAAGGCGTTCAACACCGGCCACCTTGGCCGGGATCGCATTCATCAGAACAGATGACGGATAGGATGCCAAACCGCCGGGCACATAAAGACCGGCTGCTGAAACGGCGCGCCAGCGCCAGCCAAGTTCAACCCCGGCTTCGTCGGTGTAACGTTCATCTGCCGGCATTTGCTTGGCGTGATAGGCACCAATACGTTCGGCGGCCAGTTCCAGCGATTTAAGCAAGTCCGCATCAATATCGGCAATCGCGGCATCAACTTCGGCAGCACTGACCGCCATGCCCTTGGCATCGATATTCAGACGGTCAAAGCGATTGGTATATTCACAAACGGCGTCGTCACCACGTGCGCGAACGTCGGCAATGATATTAGCCACAGCGGCATCAACATCGGCATCCGATTCGCGCTTCATGCCCAGAAGCTTGACAAAGTCTTCCTCGAAATTGGCGTCCGTAATGGAAAGCTTAAGCGGCATTGACTACCTCGGAGAAACGGTCGATCCAGGGCTGAATATCAGTCGGGCGTGTCTTAAGAGCAGCCCGGTTCACAATCAGACGCGATGTCACATCGGCGATATGTTCAATCTCGCGCAAGCCATTGGCCTTAAGCGTATTGCCGGTCGATACCAGATCAACAATACGACGACACAAACCAAGTGTCGGGGCCAGTTCCATCGCACCATTAAGCTTGATACATTCGGCCTGCACACCGCGGGCTGCAAAATGGGTCCGGGTTACGTGCGGATATTTGGTGGCGACACGAACATGCGACCAGCGTGACGGATCATCGCCATCAATCATGTCTTCGGGTTCGGCAACAGCCAGACGGCAATGCCCGATATTCAGATCCAGCGGCGCGTAAATATCGGGATAGTCAAATTCCATCAGGACATCATTGCCGCATACACCGATATGGGCAGCACCAAACGCAACAAAGGTTGCAACATCAAAACTGCGAACACGAATGATATCGATATGCGGATGATTGGTGGCAAACCGAAGTGCCCGGGATTTCGGATCATCAAATGCCGCTTCCGGTTCGATCCCGGCGGATCGGACCAGTGGCATCACCTCGTCAAGAATGCGCCCCTTAGGCAGGGCAAGCACCAACTTTTCGTCACTCATAAATCAGTCGCCTTACGCGTTTGTCTGTTGTCCCGATCGCTGTGCGATCACCACCGGCAAATCAGGCCGGAACGCGGACACGTTCGATTTGCGCCCCACAGGCCGCAAGTTTTTCTTCAAGCCGCTCATAGCCGCGATCAAGATGATAGACACGGTTAATAACCGTCTCGCCCTCGGCTGCCAAGCCCGCAAGCACCATGGATACCGATGCACGCAGATCGGTTGCCATCACTTCGGCACCTGAAAGCTTTGCACTACCGCGTACGATTGCGGATCGGCCATGCACATTCACATCCGCCCCCATGCGTCCCAGTTCGGGCACATGCATGAAGCGGTTTTCAAAAATGGTCTCGGTAATCATCGAAGCGCCATTGGCAACCGACATCAGCGCCATGAACTGGGCCTGCATATCGGTCGGGAACCCCGGATAGGGTTCGGTCATGACATCAACACCGCGAAGGGTCGCACGGTTACCCCGTACTTTCATGCCGTCAGCAGTTTCTTCGATCTCGACGCCGGCCTTGCGCATCGCATCAACCAGGCTTTCGATCAGATCCATACGGGTTCCGGTCAACTCGATCTCACCGCCGGTGATGGCCGCTGCAATCGCATAGGTCCCGGTTTCAATACGGTCCGGCACAACCGAATATTCCGCACCATGCAGGCGCGGTTTGCCGGTAACTTTCAGGGTGTCAGTGCCGATACCCTCAATCTCCGCCCCCATTGCAACAAGGCAATGGGCAAGATCCGCGACTTCGGGTTCGCGGGCAGCATTGGCAATCGTGACAACTCCATCGGCAAGCGATGCCGCCATCAGCGCATTTTCAGTCGCCCCGACGGAAACCTGCGGGAACAGGACATGTCCGCCTTTCAGGCCTTCGGGTGCGCGAGCTTCGATATAGCCCTCTGTAAGGTGGATTTCAGCCCCCATGGCTTCGAGTGCCTTGAGATGCAGGTCAACCGGACGGTTACCGATCGCACAGCCGCCCGGCAGCGACACACGGGCAATCCCGCAACGTGCAACGATCGGACCCAATACCAGAACCGATGCACGCATCTTGCGAACAAGGTCATAGGGTGCTGTTGTCGACGTGATTTCCTTGGCGGTCATTTCCAGAACGCGGCCAGTGTGCCCGCCATTGGGCGCATGCCCGTTCAGATGCAACGCTACACCATGCTGGGCGAGAAGATTCGCCATCGAGGTGATGTCCGCCAGATGCGGCAGGTTGGAAAGGGTCAGCGTTTCATCTGTCAGCAGGGCGGCTGCCATCAGGGGAAGTGCCGCGTTTTTGGCGCCGCCAATTGCAATTTTGCCCTGCAACCGGCGACCACCGGAAATCTTGATCTTGTCCATTCAATCCTCTTTGTGCTGCGCTTGCTCGCGCAGCGAACGCGCGTCTTGGCATCTTGATGCCAGATTGGTTGCCATGCCTTTATCACAGACGCGGCAATGTGACACCTTTTTGGCCCATATATTTCCCTGCGCGATCCGCATAGGAGGTATCGCATTCGCTTTCGGCTTTCAGGAAAATGAACTGACAGGCACCTTCATTGGCATAAATACGTGCCGGAAGTGGTGTCGTGTTTGAAAATTCCAGCGTCACATGCCCTTCCCATTCGGGTTCAAGCGGGGTGACATTGACGATAATGCCGCAACGGGCATAGGTCGATTTGCCAAGACAGATCACAAGTGTGTCGCGCGGGATGCGGAAATATTCCACGGTGCGCGCCAGTGCGAAACTGTTGGGCGGGATCACGCAGACATCGGTCTGGCGATTGACGAACCCGTCATCGGAAAATTCCTTGGGATCGACAATGGCCGAGTCGACATTGGTGAAAATCTTGAACTCGTCGGCAACACGGGCGTCATAGCCGTAAGAACTGACACCATAGGAGATCACACCATCGCGCTTGAAGCCGTCAACGAACGGCTCGATCATGCCTTTTTCCTGCGCCATCTGGCGTATCCAGTGATCCGGTCTTACCGACATAGTGCCACCCCTTTGTTGCGAAACAGTCCCTGTGCTTTTCTGCACCTTCGGTTTTACCCGTGCCTGACCTTCAAGATCAACCAAACGATACGCCGTTAAGCGCTTTATGGCTGCCTGGTGCGATCGCACCGCTTTGAGGCCGGCGACAACGGGTGGCAGCTTCGCAACCTAGTTACCGTGCTACTCGTTCGAACTGCCTTTGGTATCAGAGTCGCCAGCGCTCTCCTTGCGCGATCGCTGCTGTTGTTTGCGCTTGGCCAGATTGGCACGAAGAGCTTCGGCCTCACGCTTGAGGCGTTCTTCATTTACCGCCGGGCGGATATCGGATTTCTTTGCAGTCATGGTTCGATTTGGGTTCCGGTGTGCGTACGGGTTCAATCCTTGGACCTGTTATAAAACAGCAGGCGAAAAATTACAGCCGATCTTGACGAAAACAGGGCGAAAAGCAGCCTTGGACAATCATTCGGAAAACTTCGCATATTTCGGGCTTGACCAATTGCTGATCCGTGGCCTATAACCCGCCCGCACCGCATGGGGCATACGCTGCTGTAGCTCAGGGGTAGAGCACTCCCTTGGTAAGGGAGAGGCCGGGAGTTCAAATCTCCCCAGCAGCACCATCCCCCATCGTTTTGCCTGATGATATCGGGCTGCTGTAGCTCAGGGGTAGAGCACTCCCTTGGTAAGGGAGAGGCCGGGAGTTCAAATCTCCCCAGCAGCACCATTTCCCCCAAATAGATTGCCAATGATGGCAAATGCCTGATGCGCTGCAGTTCGCAGAAATCGCATCCTCCCTTCTTGCGCGCTCGACAACGCCAGCAGACTTTGCACTATGGCGAGAGCGTGCTGGCAGGTTACCTAGCGACCAAATAGCGCAATGACAGTACCGTCGGATCCACCCCAAGCGTCTTACGACACAGGATTGCAAGGATTAGTGGATAACCGGCAACAGACACGGCGGCAATGACAACGCCACCCAACATGCCGACCTGAAGCATGGCAACAGCCAAACCAATTACGGTCAATCCTGCCCATACAGAAACAATTTTTGTCATTGCCCTGTGGATGCCCGTCATATTGAGCAGCGCAACACTTGGTCCGCACGCGGCCTGAACCGCATAGGCAATCAGCATCATCCGTAAATAAGGGACAGCACCGGTATAATCGTTACCAAACAGCGACAGCAATTCCGGCGCGAAGATAAAGAAAGCACCGCAAACAGGCACTGCCACCAGCAAGGAAAAGCCCGTCGCGCGTGAAACCAGGGACTGCAATTCCCAGGTATCATCTTTGGCCATGGCCCTTGAAAGAAACGGTGCCACGACCGAATTCACGGCCGTCAAGGCAAAGGCAACAAGCATCGCCAAACGAATGACCGCGCCAATTTCGCCGGCATCAAATGCGGATAATAGCACACCTGCAAGCACGACAGGCGACTGGTTCAGCAGTGCGATGGAAAGTTGGGAAAACAGAACATTCAGACCAAGCTGAAGCCAAAGTCGGATGTCTGCCATCCTTGGATGAAAGGCGCTGCGCCATTTGATGTGCCCACCCCTGATTACAAGGTAAAGCGCCGATACCATCGCAACATTTAGTGCAATGGCATAAGAACTGACGACACTAAGCAGGGTCAGTTCCCCATGCAGCCAAAAATAGAGCGAAAGAAGACAAACGGCAAAGATCAGGGGCCTTACGACGGCCTCCCCCACTACCGCGCGTGAAACATTGGCATCAGCACGAATTGCACCCTGCAGTACCGAAAGAATGACAGCCAACGGCAAGCACACGCCAGCCGCAAACCCGATCTCAAGACTATAGTTTCTGAAATGGACCAGAATGGTCGCCAGGACAATACCGCCAAGGATCGACAACAGTGCTGCGAACGCCAGAACAAAGCGCTGCATGCCACTGACAAGCCGCCGTTTTCCTTCTTCGCGATATTTGGGCAAGAACCGGACAATCGCGGTATCCATGCCGAACGTTACGACAGGAGCAGCCGAGATAATCAACCCAAGTATGACCGAGAAGAAGCCGAAAAGATCCTTGCCGCCATAGCGCGAGATAAACACGCTGGCCAGAAACATCATGCCCGCCGAAAACGCATTGGCGAACAGCACGAAGATCGCGGCAAATTTCAAGTTATCTTACCCGTAAAAAGACCGGTACCATTCAACAAAGTTGCCGATCCCGGTTTCAATCGATGTTGCCGGTTTGAAGCCGACAGCATCGGTCAGTGCTTCGACATCGGCATAGGTCGCCGGCACATCGCCATCCTGCATCGGCAGCATATTCTTTTCGGCCGTAACGCCCAATGCCTTTTCGATGGTCTCGATCATATACATCAATTCGACCGGGCTGTTATTGCCGATATTGAACACGCGATACGGCGCGGAACTGGTCGCCGGATCGGGTTTGGCCGAATTCCAGTTCGGATTTGGTTGGGCAACCGTGGAAATACAACGGTAAACACCTTCGACAATGTCATCGATATAGGTAAAATCACGCCGCATTTTGCCTTCGTTGAAGACGTTGATCGGACGCCCTTCAAGAATCGCCTTGGTAAACAGGAACAGGGCCATATCCGGACGTCCCCACGGACCATACACCGTGAAGAAACGAAGACCTGTCGTCGGCAAGCGATAGAGATGGCTATAGGTATGCGCCATCAGCTCGTTTGCTTTTTTGGATGCTGCGTAAAGGCTTATCGGGTGATCGACATTGTGATGCACGGAGAAAGGCATTTCCGTGTTCATGCCATATACCGAGCTGCTTGAAGCATAGACCAGATGCTTCACATTGTTGTGGCGACACCCTTCAAGAATATTGGTGAAACCGACAAGGTTCGCATCGATATAGGCATGCGGATTTTCGATTGAATACCGCACCCCGGCCTGTGCAGCCAGATTCACAACATATGTCGGTTTTTCCGTTGCAAACAGATCCGCGATACCCTCGCGGTTTTCAAGGTCCATACGCACAAATTTGAAACCGGGCTTGCCTTCCAGACGGGCAAGTCGTGCTTCTTTCAGGTTAACATCATAATAGTCATTGACGTTATCCAGTCCGACGACAGTTGCCCCCTGTTCCAGCAATTTCAGGCAAAGGTGAGAACCAATAAAACCTGCTGCGCCCGTAACGAGTACTTTTTCGTTGGCGGGTATAACAAAGTCGGACATATGCGTATGAATTCCTGATTGAATTGATTGCAGCGACGATTACCGTACCGCCGAAATTTGGCTTTCCTGATATCAGCAAGCCACACGCTGCGCAAGACATGAGCGCCCCACACCGGCATTGGAATCCGGTGCAAGACTCCGTGCGCATTTTCTGATAACCTGCGATGTATAGTCTTTTGCGTTAAAACTTGGAAACCTCTTCGACATCAATGATTGCAGCGGGCCAAACCATAGCAAATCCGAATAGCGGCGGAATGGGCGTGATCCTGAATGTTCGGGAAATCGCGCAAACGTCTGACGGGCGCGTTCTGGCCGAATATGAAGCAGTCGAAGTCCAGAAAAATTCCCGATCAGGAACTGCTGCCTCCCCCTATTCCATCGGGGGAGAAGATAATAACAGCCTGAGGACGCGCATCGTTGATCCAAGAACATTGACTGAAGCACAGGCCGTCGCCGGTGGCGTAAGCCGGGCCGAGTATCGCGACGCTGTCAAAACCAATGAAGAAAATGGTGACACTTCTTCTGCAACTTCAAACAGCACAGATCTTGATCCCGCCGAAAAAGCCGTTGTGTCACAATTGCGGGCCCGGGATTCTGCCGTGCGTCAGGAAGAAGAGGCCCATGCGGCCGCAGCAGGCCCATATGGATCGGCCCCGCAATATACCTATCAGATAGGTCCGGATGGCAATGCCTATGCTATCGGGGGGCATGTCGATGTCAGCGTTTCGATGTCGGGCAGCAAGGCCGACCGTGATCGCGCACTGGCGACATTGCAGAACGCCGCCCTTGCGCCGAATGCGCCTTCTGGTGCTGACATGGCGGCCTTCCGACAGGCCAGCCTGCAGCGGGCCACCAGCAACGACGACAGCCCTGTATTCTCAGCGGAAGAATCCGCGACAAAAAATGCACGCGCCGATAGCATCGACCAGCCAAGCCTTTCGATTTCCGTCTGATTTCCAACCTCCGGAAATGGCCTTGCGCCTCCCGCATACTATGCAATATGGGATAAAACATTGACTCCCGCACAAGCTGACCTATCTGATCGAATAGCTGAGGCTTTCAGAAACTATCCTGCCGTTTGACACGACCCCGGTTTTGTTGAATGCTGCGCACGCGTCCGGGGGGGACGCTTGAATTATAATCTAACTATTGCGCGTAACCGTGTCGTCAGTACGGGGAGCGTTTCCGGGGCCAATCATCAGATGTCAGAGCTTCGGACAAGAACGGGTACTGCATAAAAATGAACATCCTGCTAGCAGACGACCACGATCTCGTCAGAGACGGGATTACTTCCTTCCTTAAAATCGCAGCGCCGGAAGTTGAAGTCGCGCAGGCGAAGGATTTCGCAGAAGCACTTGCTGTCGTTGATGGGGAAACAGACGTTGAGCTGACAATCCTTGATCTCAACATGCCGGGCATGAACGGTTTGTCGGGGTTGACGGTCATGCGCCAGAAACATCCGGAGATTCCTGTCGTGATCTTGTCAGGCTCGGTAAAGCGCAGCGACGTTCTGAATGCTCTTGAGCATGGTGCATCAGGGTATCTCCCCAAAACATTGTCAGGCAAATCGCTGATCAATGCCTTGCGCCTGATTCTGTCAGGGGAGAAATATATTCCTTCTGCATTGCTTGAAGATGACGGCTCTCAAATCCGTCCTGGCGAAATTGACCTTGAAGGCCTGGCACCCGACAACCCCCTGCGTCAGCTGACCAATCGTGAACGTGAAGTTCTTGGCCTGTTGACCAAAGGGCTTTCCAACAAGGAAATCGCCAAACAGCTCACGGTTCGTGAAATCACGGTCAAAGTCCATCTGACCGGCATTTTCAAGAAACTTGGCGCTGCCAACCGTACACAGGCTGTCAAAATTGCCATGCAGCTTGGTTGGGAAGCCTAAAGGCAACCAGCCTTCTGCCCGATATCAAATACAAAAAAGCCCGGCTACAACCGGGCTTTTTCTTTGATCGGATCCTGGACTACTTCAGCATCTACTCTGGCATCATTGAATACAGACTTCCGACAATTCATCCAGAATACCCAGAAGCTCCTTGAGGTGGAGTGGTTTGGACATCACCATCACCGGGGCATCGGCGCCGTCATCGTCTACCGGGCGCTCTGCATCGCCGGGATGCCCGGTCATCACGATAACCGGCAATGCCGGGTCGCGGCTGCGCAGTTCCTTGACCAGGGCATTGCCGTCCATTTGCGGCATCCTGATGTCTGTAATCAGAATATTGGGCTGCACCACCGCTGCAAGTGCCAGCGCATCTTCACCATCACTGGCCGCAGAAACGTTATAGCCCTGTGCTTCGAGATATCCCGATATGATTTCCATGGCGTCAACTTCGTCATCCACCACCAGAATTCTGATGTTCTGACGCGTTTCCGCATTCAATCCCGCGTCCCCGCCCGGATGTTCTTCCGGCTCATATTCCGTCTGGTCTGCATCGCTTGCGTCAAAGCTGACGATGGGAAGTGTCACTTCAAAACAGGCACCATCACCTTCATTCCTGACATCAATCTTGCCGCCCATTGCTTCCACAATGCCAAAACTGACCGACAGTCCAAGGCCCGTGCCCTTTCCAACATCCTTTGTTGTAAAGAACGGATGGAACAACAGATCAATGGCGGCTTCGGGAACACCACCGCCATTGTCATTCACCGCCAGCTTAAGCACCTGATTGGTCTTATCGACCATGGCGCTGACCCGGATAAGACCGCCGATATTTCCATCATCGCCATTTTCGTTAATCGCGTCGCGGGCATTGGTCAGCATGTTGACAAGAACCTGTTCAAGCTGAACCTGGCGACCATTGACCAGACAGGCCTGGGCAGGTGGCACCACTTCGATTTCAATGCCCGAAAGCCGGCAGTCATGTTCAATCATGTCCACCGAACTTGCCACAGCACGCATCGGATCGAACGGCACGAAGTCATCATCATCGGGCCGGCTGTAGATCTGCAGATGCTTGATGATTTCCGACATGCGTTCGGTCTGGCTGCTGATCAGCGCCAGTCTTTCATGCTGAAACGCTGGCTTGACCGCATCGAGATCATATTGAAGCGCACAGGTATCGGCCGCCATGCGAATAACATTCAGCGGCTGGTTCATTTCATGGGCAACAGAAGCCGCCATTTCACCAAGGGTCGCAAGCTTGGACGTCTGGACCAGTTGGCGTTCGATTTTGCGCTTCTCGGTAACGTCTTCGGCCAGCATCAGCATCGCCGGCGCCCCTTCATGAGTAAATGCAATGGCGGAAACTTCGAGTTCCACATTGTCCCCAGCCGGGCGCTGACACATGATGGTGAAATCTGCACGCCCGGTGTATCCATCCCTGTAACGGGCAATATATTCGCCCAGCGTTTCCTTGCTTGCCGGATGAACCATTTCCATAAAGGAACGACCGATAAGGGCTGCACTATCGTCTGCGCCAAGGATCGAAAGCCCCTGCTGGTTGATATAGGCGATTTCTTCCCCGCTCAGGATGGAAATCAATTCGGGGGCAAGTTCAACCAGTTTGCGGTAACGTTCTTCACTTTCCTTAAGGGCACGCTCGGCGCGTGATCGCTCAATCGCATAGCGGATGGAGCGGCGAATGGTGCGACCGTCCGGGAATTCCTTGGTCAGATAATCTTCGGCACCATGCTGAAGCGCCTCGAAAGCCAGTTCTTCATCCTTGTGCCCGGTCAACACAACAACCGGTGCTGTGTTGGCACAGTCCCTGATACGGCTGATGGTCGTCACCCCCGAAGAATCCGGTAATGTCAGATCCAGCAAAACCACATCAAAAACCGCATCAGGACCCTCTCCGTTCAGCACGGCCATGGCGGAAGTCAGGTCGCTGCGATGTTCAATATCAAACGGCTCCCCGGTCTCCTCAAGAAGTGTGCGGACAAGAAACGCATCACCGGGGTTATCTTCCACAAGAAGAATGCGAAACCGTTGTTCAAGCATCAGGTTGACTTCCAGCTAACAAATTGACGGGCCCCGTTTACCGGAAGTACCGATCGGGAAACTGCTGATTCTGCATGGTTTTGACCTTACTAGCAATCCTGCACGTCAATCAGAACTCGACCTTTGACCTGACCTTTCAGGATTTTCTCCCCCCAGGGAAGAATTTCGGACAAGGCAACTTTGGTCGTCGCGGCGGACAAATGATCGCTCGGCAATTGTCTGGCAAGGCGCTCCCAAGCCTTCACACGATAGTCATAGGGACACATCACCGAATCAATTCCGATCAGCCGAACCCCGCGCAGCAGGAACGGTATGACCGTAGCCGGAAGATCCGGACCACCGGCAAGACCGCATGCCGCCACCACACCGTGATACTTCATTTCTGACAATACATGCGCAAGTGTGCTGCTGCCGACACTGTCAATCGCACCAACCCATTTCTCGCTTAGAAGCGGCTTGCTGGTATCGGTCAATTCGTTGCGATCAACGATTGTCGTCGCACCCAGGTCACGAAGATACTGATGTGTTTCGGCACGCCCGGTCGATGCGGCAACCCGGTATCCCAGCGCCGCCAGTATCGAAACCGCAACTGACCCGACACCCCCGGCAGCACCGGTTACAAGAACCTCACCATCCTGATCAGGTGAAACACCCTGCTCCTCAAGGGCCATAACCGCCAGCATGGAAGTGAAGCCCGCCGTGCCGATGGCCATGGCCTGATCCGCCCCCAACCCGTTTGGCAGCGGAACCAGCCAATCCGCCTTGACCCGGGCATATTGAGCATAGCCACCCCAGTGGGCCTCACCCACGCGCCAGCCGGTCAGGATGACCTCATCGCCCGGCTTATATCGCCGGTCTGTTGATGAAACGACCTCACCGGAAAAATCGACACCAGGCACATGCGGATAGGATCGAACAAGGCGTCCCAGTCCGTTCAGGATCATGCCATCCTTGTAATTAAGGGTCGACCATTTCACCCGAACCAGAACATCACCTTCTGGCAAATCTTCTGTCGTCAGATTTTTGAAACTGGCCGAAACGGACTTGTCCTGCTGATCAAGAACCAATGCACGGAATGTATCACTCATGACTTTCTTCCCTGTCTGACGGTTTTTATGACCAAAGGTTAGTCTTCGATCCCTACCCCGTCAAACCTGCTGTCCGGATCATGACAATTGTGTCAGTCGACAGTGTCACTCGGCCAACCCCGGCTGGGTTGGCGAGACCGGGTATTGGGCATCCCCCCAAATGGCAATGACAACTATCGCCACGACAAGAAGCAAAAGGTAAAGCCAGACCCGACGCGTCGATTTCGCAGCACGCTGATCGAAAGAAGCAACATCGTCCTGTATCGCTGGTGGCAAACTTCGATAGGACAACCACCCCAGCAACGGCACAATGACAAGATCATCAAGCCAGCCAATACCAACAAGAATATCAGGTAAAAGATCGACCGGACTGATCAAATAGACCAGTCCGCCAAGCAGCAAAGCTTTCGACTTCCAGCTGACATCCCCCCGAAAAAGGGTCCGCAAAAGATTTGGGACGATCATCCAGACTGAAGATCTGATCTTGGGCATAGCCGCCTCCTGTCCTAAATCAGGGTTGGGTGCAGTCTCTAGGGTGCCAGTGTTTCAAACACATCTTTTTCCGGAGCATGGCCCAAAACATTGGCCTGATGCCACAGCGCATAGAAAAGAAGATGCCAGCAAGCCGCACCTTCGCGTTTTCCCGGTGTATTGAACAGTTTTTCGACCTTTGACGGGTCGGCGATTTCAAGTATGCCTGCCTGATTGGCAACCAAAGGTCCCAGTCGCTTACCCTGTCCTGAAATCCATTCTGCAACCGGCACAGTAAAGCCACGTTTTTTCGCAAATGGGTGGGCCATCGGCAAGCAGCGTTCCAGCCAGCTGCGCAGCAGGAACTTGCCAACTCCCGTGCGAACTTTAAGACGATCCGGCAACTGATAGGCAAATTCGGCAACCATCGGATCAAGGAACGGTGTTCGCCCTTCAAGCCCGTGTGCCATCAGCATACGATCAAGCTTGATCAGCAAGTCATTTGGCAACCAGTCGGAACAATCAACAGCCTGCGCCACCGCAAGTCTCGAACGCTTTCCGCGGTTTTCGCGACTTTCCGATGCAGCAATCCCGTCGCGCCATCCTTCAAGCACATCGGGACGCAATACATCAATCTTGTCGAACGTCCCCTTGGACCGCATTACGCGCCCGCCCAGAAGAAGCGGTCGCATCACGGAACGGTACCGCCCATACCCTCCAAACAGCTCATCCCCGCCTTCGCCGCACAGCACGACCTTGAAATCGCGTGCGGCTTCGCTGGCCAGTTTGTAAGTTGGAAGAATTGCGTAATCTGCAACGGGATCATCCATCCGCGCAGCGACTTCCGGCAAAAGCGTCCAGAAATCACGTTCCGAGAACATGACCTCGATATGATTGGCGTTGCAAGCCTTGGCAACATCGCGCGCAATTTCTCGTTCATCATGCACGCTTGATGCTTCAAACGCTGCTGTATAGGCCGTTACCGGACGCTCATTCAGCCGGTGCATCATGCCAAGCAACGATGCACTATCAACCCCGCCTGAAAGGAACATGGCGTAATCAACGTCTGATCGTTGATGCACCCTGACGGATTCTTCGAACACACGGTCCCAGTCGGTCAACGCTGCTTCAAGATGCGTACCGACCGATGCACTGTCCCCAAGAACCTGACGACGGCGACGATCAATGATCCGACCATTGCTCAGCACAATGGTCTCGCCCGGCAGAAGCCGCTTGATCCCGTCAAAAATCATATCGCTGCCGGTTGTGAATTGAACCTGCAATAATTCGGAACGGGCATCTGCACGCACATCCCGACCAACCAGACCAGCCGCGATCAATGCCTGTGCTTCGGATGCGAAGGCGAAATATTCCGGCGTTTCGACATAGTAAAGCTGTTTGATACCAAACGGATCCCGGCACAGAACAACCTGGTTCTCTACAGCATCATGAATGGCAAAGGCATACATACCGCGCAGGGCATCAAAGCCGTCAATATTGTCACGGACATAGACCCGAAGTGCTGTTTCACTGTCTGAACGCGTTTTGAAACTGGCTTCACACAGGCTTTTGCGCAGCTCGACATAGTTGTAAATCTCGCCATTGGCGACCAAGGCACTGCCATTTTCATGATAAATCGGCTGATCACCCGTATCGAGATCAATAATCGCGAGACGTGTTTGAATAAACCCGACGGGCCCCTTTACATATCGCCCTTCGCCATCAGGCCCGCGATGCCCCAACGCCGTGCAAAGACGGTCCATCTTGGAGATGGGCACGGCGGAACCGTCACGCACAATAATTCCTGCGATACCTGACATAGACTAGCCCTGACTTCGCATAATTGTCTGAGTTTTCAGCAAAGTTCGATACAAGTCGACGGTTTTTGTGATCATGTGATCAAAGGTGAACTCTTGCGATGCAGTCTCGAATGCGCTTTCGCATTTTGCTTTCCAAGCATCAATATCTGCGATCCATCGAACAATTTTCTCTCTCATGACATTGATATCATGTGATAAAATCAAATCAGGATCCAGCACCTCGTTTGCAACCGGCACGTCAGTCGACAGTACCGGACAGTTGCATAGAAGCGCCTCCGCGACCACGTAGGAAAAGCCTTCACGACGAGAAGAAACAATCACACCGTCAGCGGCCTTCAGATAGTTCGGGACATGTTCGCTCCTGCCAAGAAGCTTAACGCGATCTGCCAGTGCGTGCGTCCTTATCATATCTTCGAGTTCCCCTTTTAGTGGTCCCTCTCCAATAATGTATAAATTTGCATCAATTGAAGCCCATGCCTCAATCAGCCGATCAAATCCTTTAGCCTCAACCAGTCTTCCGATCGCCAGAAAATGCGGGCGTCCCTGACCTGTCAAATCTTCATGCGGGTTAACTTCACGAAAGCTCGGTAGACCGTGATAGATTGTCGTAACACGATCCGATCCGATATCTTTGCTAAGCGCCTTGCTTACTCCGATTGCCCAATCAAGCTTGCGAAATGCGCGCACATTTCTTTTTTGATTGTGAAGGGTTCCAACTGTGGCACACGCATCTGGTAAAAACGGCCGGATCAAAGCCAACATCTGAGCAGCTTTACTGCCTTGCGCATGAATAATATCGAACTTTCCCGCACGTAAAGTACGTATCAATTCAAGAAGAACCAATGGGTTCTTGCGATTTCCATCAAGTGAGAGTGTAACAGGGAGCACCCCTTTTGGAACCCTCGGCGCGACAGCGCTTGTTGTAAGGAAAGAAACCTGGTGGCCCTGCGCAACCAACCCTGAAGCCAAATCGCACGCATGCCGCTCCAGGCCACCGTTGCCCGTGCTCGCAACCACTTGCGCAATATTAAACGTTTTGTCTTCATTCATGGCGGGTACCACAACTTGCCAGTTACGAGCTTTGTAAACAGGGTATCTGCAGGTCGGTCGGGTTGAAGCCGGCCAAACAGCGATATGCAAAATTACTCGTCATAGCGGGCTTTGAGATAGGAAATCATCGGAAACAAGGCCGCCAGAAGCGCGATCAAAAAGCCCATCCCGCCTTCCTTGTATCCCTTACGCGATACGAAACAGCGCCAGAATCGCGAAAAAATCCGCCGGAAATTATGACGGAATGTTCCGATATTCCCGCTTGCCCGCAAATCTGCGGCACGCGCATTGGTGTAGCTATCAAGCCGACGGATCATGTCCGAGATATTGCGATCCACAAAATGCACCAAGGCACCATTCAGTTTCGGTCCCTGCCGCCCGGTCATTTTGATTGCCGGGTGAACCCGTTGGTCACCCCATACCTTGTGCCCCTTGCGGAAAAGGCGCCAAACGGCAGACGTCCCAAATGACGCCCCCCAGCCATATCGCACCAACCGTTTGCCAACATAATTGTCGACCGGGATCAGATAACGGTCATAAGCGCCGCTATTGACCGCCTTGCGGATTGCGATGGCCAGCTCCTCGTTGACATGTTCGTCCGCATCCAGCTCGAAAATCCAGTCGCCGCTTGCTTCTTCGATTGCCCTGTTACGACGATGCCCTTCGATATCCCAACTGCCAACAACAGTTTTGGCACCAAACTCCTTGGCAATTTCCTCGGTTCGGTCAGTACATTTGTCGCAGACCACAACAATTTCGTCGGCAAAGCTGACCTTTTCCAGACAGGCGGCAAGACGCTTTTCCTCGTTATGGGCGCACAGAACAACTGAAATACGCGGTGCTGCATCAGTCATTGTTTTTTCCTGCAAGACGATGTTCCGTAACCAGTTGGGTTGCGGCTTTGACAACCTTTTCGACCGGCAATGTTTCCATCAGGTTTTCTTGGGAAAACCGGCTGGTGCGGTTCTCGATAATCTTGTCGTACGACCAGTCTGTCCGAACAGCGCGGCCCCATTCGGCGAATGGACGATAATGTTCATCACGCGATGGACCAAACAATCCCAGTGTCGGACATCCGGACGCCGCAGCCATATGCATAAGGCCCGAATCATTCCCGAGATAAAGATCGGCACGTTCCAGACAGGCCATGACGGTCAACAGGCTTTCCGTTCCAAAGATTTCCGAACACCGCCCATCTGGAATGGAACTGATGACTTCCTCTGCCATTTCGCGTTCATTGGGTGCACCAACCACCATAACATGGGCGTCTTCAAGTACAGCCCCCTTGCCGGTCAGGGTCGCAACTGTTTCGATGAAACGTTCCTTGTGCCAGGTCTTGCCAACCCAGTTCGAGGTCGGCCCGACAATCAAAAGCGAACCTTTGACATTGCCAAGCAACGCGTCGGCACGGTCCCGGCTTTCCTGATCGATCCAGATTTTTGGCAAAGGCGGCGGAGTGACATCAATCAGCGCGCCAAGCTGCTCAAGCCGATGCAAATTGTCATCATTGCCTTTTTGCACCACCCGCTTCCACCCCGGCAACACATAGGCCGTGGCACTACCACGCAAATCGACAATCACATCCCACCAGTTCAGAACAACCGACTTCCAGAGCTTCCACCAGTGCCCGCCGCGTTTTTGCTTGGGCATTTCGATGATGCGTTCAAGGTTCGGAACGGCCTTGAAGATGGGTGCGGCGACCGGGCCACAGGCGACCGTTACGCGAATACCGGGAAAGGTTTCGACATAATGGCGCAGGACAGAAGTCGACAGCACCGCGTCACCAAGACGGTTGGACGTGATAAACAGAAGACGCACGGCTTAAAGTTTCTCCAGCTCGCCTGCAACATGGATCCATTCGCGGCGATCATTGCGCGCAGCTTCGGACTGGTTGGCAAAGAATGCGCGGTCGGTCAGAAGCTGGGCTGTGATATTTCCGTATGCGGCTTCGTCCGGAACGATATAGCCGGTCTTGCCGTCCTCGATCCGGTTTCGGGCAATCCCGCCATAGGAAACAACCGGCGTTGCCGCGCCAAGCGCATCAACGATCCATTGTCCGACATTGTCGCTGCCGTATTTGCCGTGATGCAGGAACGCACGCGCATTCGCAACCGTTTCGGCCATGTCGGCTTCGGGCTTGGGATGATAGACCCGCACACCCTTGTCAATGGCACCGCGCACCAGATCAAGGATGTCATCGGAAACATCATCATTCTCGCCTGCCATCGCCGTAAACAGGTCATAGGCATACACTTCAAGGATCGCATTCGGTGCCTTGGGCGCGACATAGGCATCCCAGATACGAATGATCTGGGCAATACCGGTTTTGGTATTGGCAACCGTCACCGCCAGTTCATCGCGCGATTCAAAAGCCCAATGCATGTTCGACGCCATGGTGAAGGCAGCTGTTGCGCCCGGTTTCACCACGATCGGCTTTTTGGCAAGGTCCGCATCAAATGATTTGGCCTGGGCATCATCGGTAAAGATGACCTGTACTTTCTTTTCCTGAAGCACCAATCGCACTTCATCCGCATTCAGTCGCGCCGGATCACCGTCAAACCACAGAACAACCGTGGCATTTCCCGGTACAGAAGGATGGCTGAGCAAAGCAGGATCGCGCCAAACAATAACAGTATTGGCCGCATCGCCACCAAAGGGCGGCAATTCGGCATCAAGTTGTCGCCATGCTACACCGCTTGCATCCTTGTCGATACCGCCATTGCGGCGCGCTTCGACCTTGTGACCACGGGCAACAAGGGCCTCGGCCAGCGCAATGAAAGCACGTTGGCAGGTTCCCAGCGGGCGGGCTTCGCGATCCTTGGGATCAAAGCCGATTGAATGATCAAGCATCAAGATTTTCATAAGTTTGGTTCTATCTGCTCACAGGCGTTTTATGAAGGGTTTTCTTGCAGATCGTGCGGGCTTTATCCCCGCAGTCTACCCTTGCGAAATTTAGCTGATTGCCCCACATTTCGCCCAAACAAATCCGACAGATCGGAGCCAATACGATTATGAGTGAGTCTTTTTACGCCGTTCTGAGTGATCGCGCCGTCATCCGCGTGAGCGGACCGAACCGCGTCAGCTTTCTGCAAGGGCTGGTGTCAAACAATGTCGAAACCGTTTCTGACACTAAATCGGGATATGGCGCGCTGCTGACACCGCAGGGGAAATTCCTGTTTGATTTCTTTGTCTATCAACAGGATGAGGAAAGCCTTCTTCTGGAATGCGAACGCGGTGAAAATGGCGAACGCGCCGCCGAACTGTTCAAGAAACTGCGCATGTACAAACTGCGTGCAAAGGTCGAACTGACCGATGTCACCGACAGTTACGACGTTATCGCCGTTTTCGGCAAAGATGCCCTTGCGAACCTGTTTACCGACACGACACCGGGTACGACCGGACGCATTGCCAATGGCATCAAGGCTGTTGACCCGCGCCTGAGCGCAATGGGGGCCCGCATCTTACTGCCCAAGAATGAGCTGGCTGAAATGGCGGCAATCGGCGCATCGGAAAGCGATGAAGAATCCTATCATCAGCTTCGCGTGTCTCTTGGCCTGCCCAATGGCAGCGAAGAACTTGAGATCGAAAAATCCATCCTGCTTGAAAACGGCTTTGAGGAGCTGGGCGGTGTCGATTTCAAAAAAGGCTGCTATATGGGCCAGGAACTGACAGCGCGCACCAAATATCGCGGCCTTGTGCGCAAGCGCCTGTTGCCGATCTCGGTTGAGGGACCGGCACCGGAAGCCGGAACCATCATCATGAACGGTGACAAGGAAGCTGGAACCATTCGGTCTGTGCACGGAAATGGCGGTCTTGCGCTGATCCGTCTGGAACGGGTTAGCGATGATGCCGACCTTGTTGCCGGCGATGCAAAAATCACGGTTCATGTTCCGGGCTGGGTCAAACTGCCGGAAACCGCGGCATAATCCACCCATCACGTGATCGCAAAATTTTGCAAACGGGCCCCGAATTCGGGGCCCGTTTTGTTTTCAAACCTGTTCGAAAGGGGTAATAACCCCTATGTTAAGGCCGGAACAAAACAGGTAACCGGAATGAAACTGCGTCACGCAGCCCCGCTTTTGATCGCATTGTTTTCTGCGCTTTGCGTCATGGCGACATCGCCAAACATTGCATTGGCACAGCAAACGCCGCCGGGCATCAGCGACAAGCCGGTTCCGGATATGTCAATCGACGAAACCACCGCGGAACTTGCCACCATCACTCAGATCTATAACCGTAAGGGCAATGAGATCAAACAGATGGCCCAAGGCGTTCTGTTGCGGTTCTATCCGCAAAAGATCGTGCCGTGTGGCGCAATCGTGACCACGGTTCGCGACTGCATTGATCATGAATGGCCGGATCTGAAAAATTATCCCGGTCACTTTCTCGGCCCGCATGAACAGCCACCACTGAAGCCAACCCTGGCACAGGCGCGGATGACAGAGGAAAACTATTTCGATGCGGTTGAGCGCCTGAACATGTTGCTGCGTGCCGTGCGCTATGAAAGCACGCTTAAACCCGAAACCCGGTACCGCACCCGTATGAACGAGGTCATCGAACGCATGACCTATTTGCAGGAAGAAGAATTCCACCGCGCGGCCCTGTACGAAAAAATGTTCAAGATCGGCGGAATTGTGCTGCTGCTTCTCGGGCTGTCGGTTGGCGGGATGTTGATCATGAAACACATCGCCCACCGCAACGACCCGGATTCAGAAACCGGTCATAAATAACGGCGGCAAGTCTCCCTGCCGCCGTCTGAACTCAGTCCCGATCGCGCCTATTTGCGACCAAGGGCCGCCTGTGCTGCTGCCAGACGTGCAATCGGCACGCGGTATGGCGAACAGGATACGTAATCAAGCCCCTGTGCCTCGCAGAACGCGATGGATGACGGATCACCACCATGCTCCCCGCAGATACCAAGCTTGATGTCACCCCGGGTCGCACGACCACGTTCTGCTGCAATCCCGACCAGTTCGCCAACACCTTCCTGATCAAGGGATACGAACGGGTCGCCAGCAAAGATATCCTTGGCGATATAAGTATCGAGGAAACGCGATGCGTCATCACGTGACAGACCAAAGGTTGTCTGGGTCAAATCGTTGGTGCCAAAGCTGAAGAATTCGGCCTCTTCGGCGATTTCACCGGCACGCAGGGCTGCGCGCGGCAGCTCAATCATGGTGCCCACAAGGAAGTTCAGCTTTGCCGATTTTTCGGTTTCGACATCGGCCGCAACCCTGATGATGGCAGCTTTGAGGATTTCCAATTCCTTTTTGCCGACAATCAGCGGGATCATGATTTCCGGGATCACCGGATCACCGCCATCCTTGGAAACTTCGATCGCGGCTTCAAAGATCGCGCGCGCCTGCATCTCATAGATTTCCGGATAACTGATGCCAAGACGGCAACCACGATGGCCCAGCATCGGGTTTGCTTCGGCAAGATCAAGTAAGCGACGCTTTACGATGGCCTCAGAGACACCGGCGGCATTTGCCACCTCGGCGATTTCGGCATCGCCATGAGGCAAGAATTCATGAAGCGGCGGATCAAGCAGACGGATCGTCACCGGAAGCCCCTTCATGATCCGGAACAGATCAATGAAGTCCTGTCGCTGATAGGGCAGAAGTTTATCAAGCGCGACACGGCGACCCTGTTCTGTTTCAGCCAGGATCATCTCACGCATGGAAATGATCCGGGCCGGGTCAAAGAACATATGTTCGGTACGGCAAAGACCAATGCCCTCAGCCCCGAACCCGCGTGCGGTTTCCGCATCATCGGGGGTTTCGGCATTGGTACGGACTTTCAGGCGGCGCACGGCGTCTGCCCATTCCATCAACTGGGAAAAATCGCCCGAAAGGTCGGGTTTCAGGGTTGCGACTTCGCCCAGCATGACTTCGCCGGTGCTGCCATCAAGGGTGATGACATCCCCTTCCTTAAGAGTCACACCACCGGAAATCATGGTTTTGTTGGCATAATCAATCTTGATCGCGCCAGCACCACAAACGCACGGCGTTCCCATCCCGCGTGCCACAACGGCGGCGTGACTGGTCATGCCACCGCGCGATGTCAGGATGCCTTCGGCGGCATGCATGCCCGCGATATCTTCGGGGCTGGTTTCAATACGCACCAGAATGACTTTGCGGCCTTTGTTCGAAACCCATTCTTCGGCTGCCTCGGCAGAAAACACGATCTGACCGGATGCGGCCCCCGGCGATGCCGGAAGTCCCATGCCGACAACCTTGCGTTCCGCATCCGGATCAAGGGTCGGATGCAGCAACTGATCAAGCTGTGCCGGATCGACACGGCGCAATGCGTCTTCCTTGGAAATCACGCCATCGCGGCACATTTCAACGGCAATGCGAAGGGCAGCCTTGGCGGTGCGCTTACCCGCACGGGTCTGAAGCATGTAAAGCTTACCCGATTCAACAGTGAATTCCATGTCCTGCATGTCGCGGTAATGGGATTCAAGCTTGTCACGGATATCACAAAGTTCGGCGAACACACCCGGCAGGGCTTCTTCCATCGATGTCAGATCAGAACCGGATTCTTCGCGTTCGATCTTGGTCAGCGGTGCCGGGGTACGGATGCCCGCAACCACGTCTTCACCTTGCGCATTGATTAGATATTCACCATAGAACCGGTTTTCGCCGGTCGATGGGTTGCGCGAGAAGCAAACACCGGTCGCGCAGTCATCGCCCATATTGCCAAATACCATGGCCTGGACGTTGACAGCGGTCCCCCAGCTTGCCGGGATGTTGTGCAAACGGCGATAGGTGTTGGCGCGTGCATTCATCCAGCTGCCAAATACGGCGCCGATTGCGCCCCAAAGCTGTTCGCGCGGGTCCTGCGGGAATGGGGCGTCGAGTTCGCTTTGGACTTTCTTTTTGAATTGTCCAACGACTTCGGCCCAGTCATCGGCGCCCATTTCGGTATCAAGGGAATAGCCCTTGTCTTCCTTGTGAATTTCAAGGATTTCTTCGAAATGGTAATGGTCGACGCCCAGAACGACGTCACCATACATCTGAATGAACCGGCGGTAGCTGTCATAGGCGAAACGACGGTCGCCGGAAACGGTTGCAAGGCCTTCAACGGTTTCGTCATTCAGACCAAGGTTAAGAACCGTGTCCATCATGCCCGGCATCGAAGCACGGGCACCGGAACGCACGGAAACAAGAAGCGGGTCCTTGGCATCGCCAAATTTGCGCCCGACCAGCTTTTCAACAGCGGCCAGCGCATTTTCCACTTCGGCATCAAGACCATCCGGGTAGGCACGGTCATTGTCATAAAACGCCGTGCAAACTTCGGTTGTAATGGTAAAGCCGGGCGGAACAGGAAGTCCGAGATTGCTCATCTCGGCAAGGTTCGCGCCCTTGCCGCCCAGAAGTTCACGCATATCCGAACGGCCTTCGGCGCTACCGCCACCGAAACCGTACACCCATTTGGTCATCTTGCCTTTTCCTCATCTGGTCAAGGCCCCTTTTGGGCCTCCCCGGATGGGGAAAGCCCCGCAACCTTGACCTATTTACGATTCGATCTTCGAGAAGTCGGCAATGTCATGCAACGCAGTGCGAATTTGCGCCAACAGCTTAAGCCGGTTGGCGCGCTCGTCTGCATTGTCACTATTTACCGTGACCTTTTCGAAGAATGCATCGACCGGTTCACGCAACCGCGCAAATTCGGCCATAGCCGCGGCATAATCCTCGTCACGCAGAAGTGGCAGGGCCTTATGCCGGACATCAATGAGCGCCTCATACAGCTTGCGTTCTTCTTCCTCGCGCAGAAGAGATGCAGAAACGTCCGCGTCATAGGACGTATTGTCCTTTTTCTCTTCGATGCGCAGGATGTTGGACGCGCGCTTGTAGCCGGCCATAAGGTTGACGCCGCTTTCACCAGAGACAAAATCGGAAAGCGCTTCAACACGGGCCAGCAGGCGGACAAGATCGTCCTCGCCATCCAGTGCAAACACGGCTGAGACCAGATCATGGCGCACACCCTGTTCACGCAGATGGACTTTCAGGCGGTCTGCAAAGAAGGCCAGAAGGTCTTCGACCGCCTCGTCACGACGAATGGCTGCCGGATACTGGGAGACGGCAAATGCAAATGCGCGACGCAGCGGCAAACGCAAACCGTTTTCCAGAACCAGACGGATGACACCCAATGCCGCACGACGAAGCGCAAACGGGTCTTTTGAACCGGTCGGCTTTTCATCGATGGTAAAGAACCCGGCAAGGGTATCGAGCTTCTCTGCCAGTGCCACCGCGACCGAAACCGGGGCCGTCGGGCAAGTATCCGACGGGCCGGCAGGTGCATAATGTTCGGCAATGGCATTGGCGACTTCCGGGGCTTCGCCGTCATTTTCGGCGTAGTATTTACCCATCAGTCCCTGAAGTTCGGTGAATTCGAACACCATCTGCGACACCAGATCGGCCTTGCCGATTTCTGCCGCACGGTCTGCCAGTTTGACATCGCAATTCGGAATGTCGGCAGACAGTTCACGCGCAAGGCCCCGCAAACGCAATACGCGTTCGGCAAGTGATCCAAGCTTGGCGTGGAAGACGATGTTATCAAGTTTCGGCAGACGCGATTGCAGCGTCACTTTCCGATCCTGATCCCAGAAGAATTTGGCATCATGCAGACGCGCACGCAGAACACGCTCGTTACCGGCGATGATTTTGGCGTTGTTGTCGGCAGTCACCATGTTGGAAATCGTGATGAAGCGCGCGGCAAGTTTGCCGTCCTTGTCTTCAACAACGAAATATTTCTGATGTTCACGCATCGAGGTTTCCAGAACCTCGCGCGGGATGTCCATGAACTGGTCGTCGACCTTGCCCATGACCGGAACCGGCCATTCAACCAGACCACAGACTTCTTCAAGAAGACCATTGTCTTCAAGAAGCTCATATCCTTCGGCAGCGGCCAGTTTTTTGGCACCTTCAAGGATGACCTGCTTGCGCTCTTCGCGGTCAATCATGACCTTGGCCGCGCGCAGTTTTTCCTTATATTCCGCAGCATTGGCAACGCTGAATTCCGCCGGCGCCAGGAAGCGATGACCACGTGTGCTGTCACCAGCGGTTACCGGACCATAGGTTACCGGGATCACCTTGCCGTCAAACAGGCACAGGATGCGGTCAAGCTGACGAACCCAGCGGACTTTCTGATCAGCCCAGCGCATGGATTTCGGCCATGGCAGTTTGTTCATCGCATCTTCGATGATGTCCTTGATCACCTCGGATGCTGGGCGGCCTTTCTGCTCGACAATTGCAAACAGGAAGACACCCTTGGGCGTTTCGCGCTTTTCGCACTGTTCAAGGGTCACGCCGTTGCCGGCAAGGAACCCGCTGATGGCCTTTTCCGGGGCATCGGCACGCGGACCGCGGCGTTCTTCGCGCAGGTCAGGCTGCTTTTCCGGCAAACCGTCAATGATCAGCGCCAGACGACGCGGGGTCACAAGTGCCTCGACATTATCGAATGCAAGGTCGGCGGCCTTCAGGCCATCCGTCACCAGCTTCGACAGGTCTTCGCTTGCACGGGCCTGCATACGGGCCGGGATTTCTTCGGAAAACAGTTCAAGCAGCAACTCGGCCATAACTTATGCCTCCTCTTTCAGATGGCCGCGCGACCGCAGCCACGCCTCGCAGCAGGATTTCGACATGTCACGAACACGACCGATATAGGCCGCACGTTCGGTAACCGAAATCACGCCGCGCGCATCAAGAAGGTTAAAGAGATGGCTTGCTTTCATGGCCTGTTCATAGGCCGGAAGCGCCAGACCGCGTTCGATATTCACCGCACACTCGGCCTGCGCATCCTTGAAGTGCTGGAACAACATATCGGTGTTCGCAACTTCAAAGTTATAGGTCGATTGTTCAACTTCGTTCTGAAGGAACACTTCGCCATAGGTCACGCCCTGACCGTTATAATCAAGGTCATAAACGTTTTCGACGCCCTGGATATACATCGCCAGACGTTCCAGTCCATAGGTCAACTCGACCGGAACCGGATTACATTCAAAACCGCCAACCTGCTGGAAATAGGTGAACTGGGTGACTTCCATACCGTCAAGCCAGACTTCCCAGCCAAGGCCCCATGCCCCAAGGGTCGGGCTTTCCCAGTCATCCTCGACAAAACGGATATCATGGGCCATCGGATCAATGCCCAGATGTTTCAGCGATCCGAGATACAGATCCTGCGAATTGCTGGGCGACGGTTTCAGCAGAACCTGGAACTGGTAGTAATGCTGCAAACGGTTGGGGTTCTCGCCATAACGACCATCGGTCGGGCGACGACATGGCTGCACATAAGCCACATTCCAGCTTTCCGGACCAAGCGCGCGCAGGGTTGTCGCGGTATGGAAGGTACCGGCACCGACTTCCAAGTCATATGGCTGAAGGATGACACATCCCTGATCAGCCCAATAGCTTTGCAGTCGAAGAATGATTTCCTGGAATGAAGGGGGACGTTGCGACCCGTCGAGCGCCATGGCGCGAACTCTCTATTACTGTTGCCTATAAATTAGAGCGGCAAGCTACCGCCCTGCCCCCTCGCGGTCAAGAACGCAAAAGCCCTGAGACACGCTGAATTTGCAACCCTTGCATCCGGGCTGGCCTTCTTATGCCGCATTGCAGCAACATAGATCAACGATCCGATCCGGATTTCCAAGCAAAATTCACGCAATTTCACCCAAAGTCGTAGCCCGGAATGCTTTTATTTACGGGCAAGAATATCAGACTCAGGCATCACAGCGATGGGCTGAACCCTCGGCATGGTAAACACCACAATCAGGGCATTTTTCCATTTCCTGCGCGGCGGGCGCGGACTGTTCGTTTTTCTGAGCGCGGGTTTGCTTGGGCTGATCCTTGGTCGGGACCTGCTTGGCACGGTTAAACAGCTTGAAACCTTGCCAGACGACAACAATGACCAAGGCAGTGAAGATTATTTTCGAAAAGCTCAGCATATCCGGTCCCAAAGCACCCAAATTTCCGTGACACAAGCCACAGCCATGTCGCACTTATAGGGAACTCTTCGCGATTTAGAAACCGGGCAATGGCAACGGATTGCGCAAAAGTATGTCAGTTTCGGGAAAATATGCCCCCGCGGCATCATGCAGAACAATCCCGCGCCGCATGCAAAGCGGGGATGCCACACCCTTTCTGGCCGATACAATCACCCGCAAAGGTGCATCTGAATCGGCCTTGGACCAGATCGGGTAAACTGTCATATCACCGGCCCGACCATGCAAAATCCCGATGATACGGTCCAGATGATCCGCACGATGCACAAGGGTAATGCGGCCCTTTTGCCGAACCATTTTCAGGCAAAAACCGATCCAGTCTTTCAGATCGGCACTGCCTTCCTGATGGGCGGTCGCGCGGCTTTCATTGGCCGGTCGCGTGCCCCCGGCATAATAGGGCGGATTTGAAATCACCTGATCGAAGCTTTCCGCGACAAGCGGCAAGCTGGCATCATTGATATCACCGTGCACCGGGTTGACCCGGCCCGCCAGTTCATTTTCCACGACGTTGCGGCAAAACAGGGCGTAAAGGTCATCCTGAAGTTCGACCCCGGTAACCTTTGCATCCTCAAGCCGCTTGGCAACACAAAGCCCGGCCGACCCGACAGCCGCCCCGACATCCAGAATTTTTTCATCCCGCCTGGAATTGATCGAAACAGAAGCCGCCAGCAATACCGCATCGACTGCCGCGCGATAGCCGTCAACCGGCTGTTTCAACGTCACCGCCCCACCCAGCAGATAATCATGACTGATGCGTGTTTCCGGAAAATCAGGGACGTCTATTGCTGCCACTGCGCTTGCCATCGGATCAAGGTCCTGCCTGCTGTGTTATTCCGATGCCAGGGCGTCGGAGGATGAATTGGTCGCAGCGTTATGCGCATCCAGATCGCGTCTGGCAATATCGAGAATGTATTTCGCCCGGCTTTCGGCTTTGCCATCCACCATCAGCCGGCGGGGAAGTGCACCAATCGATCCTTCGATGATGCTGGCATGATAGTCAAAGATATGGCTTGTGATTCCTTCGTCCGCCAAGACCGATTGCGCCCAGCTCAGTTCGATCGGATCATTGCTGCGAAAGAGTTCAATCATCTGGCATTTCCCCTGAAACTTTGGTGTTGCCTGCGTCCTGCACCTTAGGATCGGAACGACGGGAACAGACTATATGTAATATAATGTAGGGGCTTACAGACAGAGATTTCAAAATTCTGTCGGCAAAACCGCAATTTATCGGGAGAAATCCAGATCACCCGATACGATTTGTCCACTTGACCATGGTGCCTTGGCCTATCTATGTTGAGGCCGCCTGGTGTTATTTGCGATCTTCGCCCAAAGCAGGCAGCGAAGATGCCATTGAGATAGTCGGAATACAGCGTGACCAATACCGCACCGCAGCCTAAGACTCAGCCGAGCCTTGATTCACTGATCAACCTTGTCGACGCCGATATGAAGCGTGTCAATCAGGTGATCATCGACAACATGCACAGCGAAGTCGCCCTGATTCCGCAATTGGCAACCCATCTGGTTGCAGCCGGCGGCAAGCGTATGCGTCCGATGCTGACACTGGCCGCAGCCCGGTTGTGCGGATATGGCGACGGCCCGCATGCGGTTGATCTTGCCGCATGTGTCGAATTCATCCACACCGCAACGCTTCTGCATGATGATGTGGTCGATGAAAGCCAGCTGCGCCGGGGTCAGGCATCGGCAAATGCCCTGTTTGGCAACGAGGCAAGCGTTCTGGTCGGGGATTTCCTGTTTGCGCGCGCCTTTGTGGTCATGGTCAAAACCGGATCGCTGCGCGTTCTTGATATTCTGGCACAGGCATCGGCTGTCATTGCCGAGGGCGAAGTCCTTCAGCTGTCGACGGCAAACGACATGGGCACGACCGAAGAAGCCTATCTTGAAGTCATCACGGCCAAAACCGCGGCCCTGTTTGGCGCGGCGTCACAAATTGGCGCGGTGATTGCCAACCGGTCCGCCGAAGACGAAGAAGCCCTGCGCCTTTATGGCATTTATCTTGGCACGGCATTCCAGCTGATTGACGATGTTCTGGATTATTCGGCCCATCAGGCAACCCTTGGCAAAACCGTCGGTGATGATTTCCGCGATGGCAAGGTGACGCTGCCGGTCATTATTTCCTATGCCAAGGGCGATGATGAAGAAAAAGCATTCTGGCGCCGCTGCATGGAAGATCAGGATTTCAAAGACGGCGACCTTGACCGGGCGCAGACCCTTATTCGCAAATATGATGCCCTTGATGCGTCCATGGACCGGGCCCGCGAATACGGCCAGATGGCGATTGATACACTTGCCCGTTTTGAAGATGGCGCAATCAAGGATGCGATGATCGAAGCGGTAGAGTTCTGTATTTCCCGCCCTTATTAACGGCCATACCCCAAACGCATGCCGGGGTCGTTGAAGTTTGTCGTAAAAATATCTTGCGTCATGCTTCATAAACCAGTATCACCCGGCTTCGCAGAATGACGGAGCGTAGCTCAGCCTGGTAGAGCACTGTCTTCGGGAGGCAGGGGTCGGAGGTTCGAATCCTCTCGCTCCGACCATCATTCAAAGGCCCTGAAACGTTTCGGCGTTTCGGGGCCTTTTGCGTTTTACCCGCCGCGATCGGCAACTTTCCCCCCGGCCCCCCCCCCAGCCCAGAGGTGATCTTTGTCGCTTTCGGGCAACCGGGTGCTGAAACATCAGATTTCGACGAATTTTTTCACCCGAAACAGCCGGATTATGCTTGATCCGCGCCGAAAGACGGGCTAAACCTCCGCCCACTGACGGAGCGTAGCTCAGCCTGGTAGAGCACTGTCTTCGGGAGGCAGGGGTCGGAGGTTCGAATCCTCTCGCTCCGACCATCAGTCGGGCGGTCTTTCATTGAAAGATCGCCCGTTTTTATTTCCGATGTGTTCATCCCTGAAACTTCATGTTGATCGGTCCCTTCCCATCCGGCCTGATCGATGATGTGTGCCATCCCCCTTTGACGGTGTTGCAGATGCAATGGCCCGAGCGGTTTCATGATGCGGGCACCCCATGCCCACTATCCATTCCGGTAGCTGTGCCCACCCCGCGACAAGTTGCCCCCTACCTTTTGAAAATCGGCATCCACGATTCCATCTGGCAAAAAGCCGACTCCACCCTATTAAATTCGGCGGAATGGCAAAAACTATGTAGTTTATAAGGATTCTAACCGCACCCTCACCAAAAGCCGGATGAAATCGGCATTTCAGTGCGCAATTCCTACTTTTGAATAGTAATGCAAGTTCTTTTTTGCCCGAACGGAAAGATATTTTCTTGCGCAACGGGCTAAACAAACTTGCCCATACTTGCGAAATACGCTTATGCTTCGCCCTGCAACATAAAGATCGGGGAGAAAACCGCCCAATAATAAAAGCAAAAGGCGGTAGTCGACCTCACGTGGTATTACCAATTTCGGACTTCTTAGGGAGGAAGACGAATGACTTTTTCTAAATTGCTCAAGTCGGCAACCTGTGCCGCTGTTCTTGCTGCAGCTGCATTTTCTGTGGCGCCGTCTGATGCAAATGCTCAGGAGCGTGTTCGCTGGAAAATGGGTTCGACCTATCCGGGCAGCCTGACCCAGCTTGGTACGCTCGGTAAGCGCGTCGACGACAAGATCGACGAAGTTTCCGGTGGCAACATCAAAATCAAATTCTATGAGCCGGGCGCACTTGTGCCGGCACTTGAAGTTTTCGATGCCGTTTCGACCGGCTCGATTGATGCCGCATTCTCCACACCGGGCTACTGGGCAGGTAAAGTTCCGGCACTGCAGCTGTTTGGCTCGGTTCCGTTCGGTCCGCAGGCTGGTGAATACCTGGCCTGGGTCAAGTTTGGCGGCGGTCAGGAAATCTTTGACAAGCTGTATGCCGAACATGGCATCAAGTCGCTGTTCTGCGGCCTGATCGCACCGGAAGCATCCGGTTGGTTCTCCAAGGAAATCAACACGGTTGAAGACCTTAAAGGTCTGAAAATGCGCTTCTTCGGCCTTGGCGCAAAGGTCATGGAAAAGCTTGGCGTTTCCACCCAGCTTTTGTCAGCAGGTGACATTTACCCGGCCCTTGAACTTGGCACCATTGATGCCACCGAATTCTCGATGCCGGCAATTGACCTTAAACTCGGCTTCCACCAGGTCGCGAAATATTACTACTTCCCGGGCTGGCATCAGCAGTCGACCTTCTTTGATCTGATGATGAACAAGGAAAAGTGGGACGCACTGGACAAAACCCAGCAGGCACAGATCGAAGCCGTTTGTAACGACAACCTGGCTTACGGTTTTGCCGAAGGTGAAGCCATTCAGTTCGCGGCTCTGAAAGAGCTGCAGGAAAAAGGCGTCAACATCAAGAAATGGTCCCCTGAAATGCTGGGCGCGATGCGCGGGGCATGGGAAGAAGTTGCGGCCGAACTTTCGGCTGATGATGCTGACTTCAAAATGGCCTATGAGAGCCTCCAGGAGTTCCGTGCGAACTACAAAATCTGGAAAGACATCGGTTATCTCGACTAATCCGACAGGTCTGACTGACTGCTAATGCAGTCAATAAGAACAAGTCTCGGCAAGGCCGGGTGCCAGGTGCCCCCGGCCTTGACCGCGAATAAAAAAGACCCGGGAGACTTCTATGGAAGCGCTACTAAAAATCAGTGACAGCATGGACAATGTTGTTACCCGCGCGGGAAAGCTCGCTTCCCTGCTTGCCATTCCACTGATGTTCGTCATCATCTATGACGTGATCCAGCGCAAATTCGGCGGTCAGGGCTCCATCAAGCTGCAAGAACTTGAATGGCACCTGCATACCGGCCTGTTCATGCTGTGCTTTGGATATGGTTATGTTCGTGATTCCCACGTTCGCATCGAACTTATTCGTGACAATCTGCGCCCGCGCACACGCGCCATCATTGAAATGATCGGCGGCATTTTGTGTGTCTTGCCGTTTTGTGCACTGGTTATCTATTTCGGTTTTGATTTTGTTGCCCGGTCCTATGACAGCCACGAGGTTTCGGCTGCTGCGACCGGATTGACCCATCGCTGGATTATCAAGTCCACCATTCCGATCGGCTTTGGCCTTCTTGCCATGGCGGGCATTTCCATCTTCCTGAAATGCTTCGTTTTTGTCTTTGGTCCGACCGACCTGCACAAGCGTGCCGGCTATTATGTCGGTACTCATCACGCAGACCTTGGCGATATCGCCAAAGTCGAAGACTAAGCGGAACAGGGATACATCCAAAATGGGTAACTTCTATATCGAAGACTGGTTTCCGCTGTTCATGTTTGCCTCTTTGGGCATTCTTGTTTTCACGGGACTTCCGGTCGCATTTGTCATTTCGGGCATCGGGATTGCCTTTGGCTTCCTTGGCATGGCCTATGACATTTTCTCGTTTATTGAATTTTTCAATATCGTTTCACGCATCTGGGGCGGCATCTCCGAAAACATGGTGATGGTTGCGGTGCCGATGTTCATCTATATGGGCACGATGCTGGAAAAAAGTGGCGTTGCAGAAGACCTTCTGGAATGCCTCAACATGCTGCTGCGGAAAGTTCCGGGCGGGCTTGCACTGTCTGTCACCCTGATGGGCACCATCATGGCTGCCACCACCGGCATTATCGGTGCATCGGTTGTCATGATGACGCTTCTGGCCCTGCCGGTCATGATGCGACGCAATTATGACCCGTCGCTGGCCACCGGTACGATTGCCGCATCCGGCACACTGGGCATTCTGATCCCGCCATCAATCATGCTGGTTCTGATGTCCGATCTGTTGTCGGTATCGGTCGGCAACCTGTTCCTGGCCGCGATCATTCCGGGTCTGCTTCTGGCAAGTCTTTATACGCTGTATATCTTTGTTCGCTGCCAGATCAATCCGTCCCTTGCACCGCCCCTGCCCGAGGGCGAAGCGGTTCACGGCATGGATCTGGTCAAGATGATGCTGCGCAGCTTCCTGCCGCCGGTCTTCCTGATTGTTCTGGTTCTGGGATCGATCTTTGCCGGGTTTGCCACCCCGACCGAGGCCGCCGGTGTCGGCGCGGTTGGTGCGACTTTCCTCGCCCTGGTCAAGGGACGTCTGAAATGGCCGGTCCTTAAGGATGTCTGCGAACGCTCCGCCCTGACCGGTGCGATGCTGTTCTTCCTGTTTGCCGGTGCAACGGTCTTTTCCTATGTCTTCCGCTCGCTTGGCGGGGATGACCTGGTGATTGACCTTGTCGAAGGCGCTGGACTTGGACCGTGGGGCATTCTGCTTTTGCTGATGCTGATTGTCTTCATTCTTGGCTTCTTCTTTGACTGGGTCGAAATCACCCTGATCGTTCTGCCGATCTTTGCCCCGGTTATTGCCCAGCTTGATTTCGGTCATCATCTTGATATCGGTGGTGTTGATGCCACCCATGCGCAGGTGCTGACATGGTTCGCGGTTCTGGTCGCAGTCAACCTGCAAACAAGCTTCCTGACGCCACCCTTCGGGTTTGCCCTGTTCTATCTTAAAGGTGTGGCGCCGAAATCGATCTCAATCCAGCAGATCTACAAAGGCATCATTCCCTTTGTTCTGCTTCAGGTTCTTGGATTGCTTCTGGTTATGTATTTCCCGGAACTGGCATTGTGGATGCCAAACACGTTCCTTGAATAACCCGTAACATCCGATCACATCAAAAAGGCGCTGTGCATCACACAGCGCCTTTTTTGCTGCCTGCTCCCAACCGGGACCGCGCAAGACAAAACCGCCCGGATCATGGATCGGGCGGCTTTGTCAAATTCCGGCAATTTCAGCAGCAGAACAATCAGGTATGCATTGCCCGTTCACTTGGCAATTGCAACATCCGGCCCATCAGATAATCGACGTCATCTGAATCGAATTCGACACCAAGATCGCCATACTGGGTCAGAACCCGTTCGATCATCCGGCGCGAATAGCGTTCCTTGTCCTGTTCCCCGCCATCAAAGGTGGTTTCGCGCGCGACTTCAATCGCGGCCCGGACACCCGGGAAGAAATGTTCAGGCAGCTTGGCCTTGTTATAGATCGCCTCAAGACCAAACGGCCCGCTATCATGAATAAGAATGCGCGTATTGATCAGCGACACCCCGGCACGCTTGGCCAGCGCCGCCTCGAAGAAGGATACATCGCCCATGCAAAGAGCGCGCAGGATCAACCCGCTGGTCAAACGGTTGTTGGTATAAAGATGTTCGACAAGCAATTCGACGTCACGATCTTCGACACCATCGCCCAGAAGCCCGATTGTCGCGCTTTCCTGTGACTGGGTCATGACCGCATTAACGATCCCTTCGGGGATGTGCCCGCGCGAAATCAGTTGCGAACGCATCCGTTCGGACACCAGCGTCACCAGCCGTTCGGCAATGGTGATGGGCAAGTGATTGCGTTCGATCATCGGTTTCTGGATGCGTTCATTGTCGCCAAAATCATTGACGACTTTCTGCAGGG
The DNA here is from genome assembly GCF_023588965.1 of Thalassospira sp. GO-4. Taxonomy (NCBI): domain Bacteria; kingdom Pseudomonadati; phylum Pseudomonadota; class Alphaproteobacteria; order Rhodospirillales; family Thalassospiraceae; genus Thalassospira; species Thalassospira sp. GO-4. Next base: position 4,287,521 of record NZ_CP097807.1, on the reverse strand, counting down.
AAACTTCGCTGATTTCAGCACCCTGGTTTGACATCAGGTCGACCATTACGTCTTCATGACCGATATCGACAAGGGTCGCAGATACAATTTCCGAAACATAGGCACGCGACGCAATGGCGCGCTGCTTTTCGACACTGTCGGCATTGTCACCAATGATATCGACCAGGTCTTCGTCGTTCAGAACTTCGGAAAATTCAAGAACCGGAAGCGCAACCTCATCCACATCACGGGCAAGCGTTGCGGCCACATCATGGGGAACAAGCGGGGTCTGGGCCAAGTTCTTCGCAAGCGCCTTGCGCACGCGGATCTCGGCATCGCGGATCATCAGTCGAAAGATATCTTCAGCCAGAACACGTTCACTCTCCGAGAGTGTATCCGTGGAAAATTCACGGCTAATCTTATCGGCTGTCTCAGCGCGGTTATCCCCCGAAGGGTCCTGAACCAGCTTGTTCAGATCGTCTTTTGTGATACGTGGCAATAGATATCTCCTGGCACGCTTCTCAACTGGCTGCCAATTCGCACAAGCAGATTATACTTTTGGCACTAAATCGACAAACATATTTTCCCCGTGCGGACGACAAGTTGCTGATTTTCAAACATCCTGCAGTTTTCATTGTTCAACTGAAACCTTCACAACCGCGTTCTGCCGTACAATTTGGCCTGTGAAAAACAAACCATATGCGCCAACCCGACGTATCAGGAAATACCGTAAATTCATCCTGATTAATTGATGAAACTCAAATCCCTGACTTATCAGATATGGTAAGTCTCAGTGAGATTTTCCAATACCGGATGACATGGCAATTTTTTCCAGTGATGTTCTGCCGTGTTGACCTTGCGTTTACCCTGCGAAATGGTAGTCCGAAAACAGATTGTACCGATCGTCAAAAGAACCAAGAGAGAGATCCACAATGACCTATTTGCGCAAACTGTCTTTTGTCGCCAGTTCTCTGGTCATCCTCGCAACCGCGCCAGCAATGGCCGGGGATGCCGCAAATGGCGAGAAACTGTTCAAACGCTGCGCTGCCTGCCACAGCATTGAAGCCGGCGTGAACAAGGTTGGGCCAAGTCTTGCCGGGGCAGTCGGACGCGAATGCGGCACTGTTGAGGGCTACAAATACGGGCGCGGTTATCTGGCCGCCTGCGAGAAGGGCTTTGTTGCCGACGAAGCATTCCTGACCGACTACCTCAAAGACCCGTCTGCGAAACTCAGCGAGATCGCCGGTTCCAAGGAACGTTCGAAAATGGCGTTCAAACTCAAAAAAGATGAAGACGTTGCCGATATCATCGAATTCCTGAAAACCAAGTAATTCCGGTTCAGGACCATCCCGCGACTTCATATGAAAATGGCCGGCTGCATGTATTTGCGCCGGCCATTTTGTTTTCTCGATCCGAAATTGGAACGCAGCAATTATGCGGCCTTGCGCCGTCTTCCCAACTCATCACCAATCGCACGGATCTGATCAACAACGGTGACATTTTCGGTCGATGTGACTTCAAGTTCGCGGTCTTCGTAAACATCGCGATCAGGATGGGCTTCCTGCCAGCTGGCAACTGCAATGTCGCGTTTGCGGATCAATTCTTCGATTTGCGGACGGAACAGCACCATCATCCCCGATACCCACCGGTTCACCGGCCAGGACGGCTGGGCATGATCGATCAGAAATCCGTCAAGCATATTGATCACGTCGTCAGCATCATACCAGACTTCACCGGTTACCCAGCGATTGGTGGTAAACAGCCGCTGACAAAAGCCGAATTCATCCATCGAAAAAGCGATCAGATGAGACAATGCGTCATTCGGGCCTTCGGGATATTCAAACCCGTCAATCTGTTTTGGCTTGCAATGGTCGGGCATGCCGCGCGGACGCATGAATGTATGGAAATGACCATGTTCATCCCATTCACGACGTTCTTCCTTGGGATGGGCATGATAATAGAATTGCGCATGTGACTGGCGATCATAGACATCGCCTTCGGGGTAATGGGACCATTCATAAAAGGCCCCTGCCCCTTTGATCAGTTCACCAACAATGTTGTCGCCGGTTGCCGTCAAGACACGATGGCATTCCATAACATCGCGACCGGCAGCCAACATACGTTCCAGTTGGCCCGTCGGCAGTGAAGTCCAGTCAATTTCAATATCGGTCATACAAACACCAGCATCTTTGCGATCCGCTCAGAATTTCCGCAAAGGCAGAATTATCGGCATTCATGCCCGCGGGCGAATGAACACCGATCAAGAGTTAGTGATTTCACGCTGGTTTGCAACAATGTTCCATCAAAACGGCCTGATTTAACAATGGAAACATCGCATACGGGATACGGACCGGACAGTCCATCAGTCCAGATACATCACCCGGAACCCGATCAGGATATGTTTGAGATGTTCCGGACGCCCATGCCGCGCCGCCGGTCGACAGACACCGCATCCCCGATCATCCCATGACCCGCCCTTGACCAGCCGATAGCCAGCCTGGGCCGATGTTGATGTCCATTCAAACACCTGACCGGCACCGTCATACAACCCGTACGGACCGGGTTCGAACTGCCCGACCGGCATTGTGTCGAACGGTCCGCGATCACCGCTATTGAGCCGATCGGGATCAAAAATATTGCCCCACGGATAAAATGCGCCTTCCGGTCCCCGTACCGCCTTTTCCCAATGAAGCTCACTGGGCAAGGTCCACTTTTTGCCGGTCTTTTCGCCAAGCCACTGCACATAGGCTTCTGCATCCTGCCAGGATACAAGAACGACCGGATGGTTGCCGCGCCCTCTGGGTGGTTTGCCCTTTGACCACAGGAACGGCTGTATGGTGTCAAAGTTATAGATCAGCCCCTGCCGGTTCCATTCATCGCGCGTCATTTCCGGTGCCGGGTGCCCGGTATCTTCGATGAAAGCCGCGTACTGATCATTTGTCACCGGCGTTTTGGCAATATGATAACTCAGAAGATGCACATGCCATTTGTCAGCTTCGATATCGTACCAGCGATTGCGCCGGCTCAGATCATGACCATAGACCTGTTCGTCAATCTGATAGGCATACTGGCGTTCAACCGAATCCGATCCTTGCCAGAACCAGCCTGACGGGATTTCGACAACAGACGGTATATCACCGTCATCTGCCTGTGCCGGTGTGGCGGCAATCATCCCCAACAGAAATGCCGCTGCGCACATTTTATGAATAGATGCGATACTGTCCCCAACTCTCATATGCGAATTCCGTCCTGATCGAACTTGGTTCTCACGGTTTCTTTAGCCTGCCCGACGACTTTGATCTGTCGTCTTTACTATCATCAAGATGAGTAAAAGTGACCGTTCTTTCAATCAGTTTGAGGATTTAAATCCGGTTTTATCCGACCAAATCATTGTGAAGTCGTGATAACCGGGGCAATTGCCGGGCGCTGACCATACACAAAGCTCTCACACAACAGTGAAACCATGTGACGCCGCCCGCCTGCCATTTTGGCCCATAGTGCCTGCACCGATCGGCAGCATCGCCGTCGGGCTTTGATCGAACAGGACCTTTCAGAGAGGCAATAATGACCAAGAAATCACAGAGCTTCGCCAAAAAAGCATTGCTTCCGGCACTGGCCATGGGCACCGGCATTGCAATGGCAACCCCGATGGCAATGGCAGCGCCGCTTCCGTCGCCGACCGCCGAAGTGGCAAGTTGCACGGCCAATCCCTGTGCGGCGAACCCGTGCGCAGCAAATCCGTGTGCGGCCAATCCCTGTGCTGCGAAAAAAATCGTCAATCCTTGCAGCCCTTGCGCGGCTAATCCCTGTGCAGCAAATCCGTGCGCTGCGAAAAATCCGTGCGCTGCAAATCCCTGTGCCGCCAACCCGTGTGCGGCCAAATAAGACCTTTCGCGTCCCGGCGATCTTCCGAAGACAAAGGGGCGATGCATTGCATCGCCCCTTTGCACATACCGGCTTTGATCGGAAAAGCCGAAATCAGTCGCGTACCACCATCACCGAACAATCGGCATGCCGGACAACGCGGGCCGCGTTCGGCCCAAGCAGATAGTCTTTCAGTTCCGGACGATGGGCACCGATCACGATCAGATCGCAATTGGTTTTCTTGGCCATCTTCAGGATCACCTCGTACACGGTGCCCTGCCCCACGATATGCTGAACCTTGATATCGGAGGGGATATGTTCGGACACAAACTCATGCAGCCGCTGATTATAGGCTTCAAGAACCTTGCCTTCATATCCCTTGGGGAAGAACTGCCCGACCATTGACATGCCGACAGATGGCACCACAGTCAGAACATGCAAACGCGCGCCAAAGCTTTGCGCCTGCTTGATCGCGACCGGCACGGCCTTCTTCCAGGAAGACTCATGATCAAGGTCTACTGTAACCAGAATATCCTTATACATGTTCATTCTCCCTGTCAGGCTGTGCCAAGCGCTTCTTCACTGCGCTTGCGACGGCGTTGCAGAACAATGATCCCACCCAGCAACAAGAATGCCGGGATAAAGAACACTTCCTTGGGCATGCGATCAGCTTCGACCTTTACTGCGGTGATTTCGAAATCGAAATCCAGGCCGGCTTTTTCGGCCGGTCCGGCAAAGACCAGATCGTCAATGAAGATGCGACCATCTTCGTTGCGAACGGCAATACCCGCATTGTAAAGGCGATCCTCACCCGAACCTGCCGGACCAAGCGGCAGCATCACGGATTTGGAAACTTCTTCGCCTTCGATATTGATGCCTTCAACATCCAGAAGAATGCTGGAATTTTCCGGCATGCCTTCGGCATCTTCGATGATCGATGCTGCCGGAAGGTTGTCATAAGGCGGCTCGATCAGATCAAGCCAGAAACCCGGACGGAACAGGGTAAAGGCAATCAGCAGCAATGCCGCACTTTCCCACAGCTTGGACCGGGCAAAGAAGTAGCCCTGCGTTGCTGCGGCAAAGACCAGCATGGCTATTGTCGAAACAATGATCACCATCACCACATCCACCGGATGATCCAGACCGATCATCAGAAGCTGGGTGTTGAACAGGAACAGGAACGGCAGAACCGCGGTACGCATCGAATAGAAGAATGCCACCACACCTGTTTTCATCGGGTCAGATCCCGATACCGCAGCCGCGGCGAAGGACGCCAGACCAACCGGCGGGGTCACATCGGCCATGATCCCGAAATAGAACACAAACAGGTGAACTGCGATCAACGGCACGATCAGGCCGTTTTCCGCGCCAAGTTCGACAATCACCGGCGCCATCAGGCTGGAAACCACGATATAGTTTGCCGTGGTCGGAAGCCCCATGCCCAGGATCAGGCTGATCACCGCCGTAAAGATCAGGATCAGCATCAGATTGCCGCCCGAAATCAGTTCGACGAATTCAACCATCACCTGTCCGATACCGGTCAGCGATACGGTACCGACGATGATACCGGCCGCCGCCGTCGCGACACCGATGCCGATCATGTTACGTGCACCGGTCGCAAAACCGTCGATGACATCGGCAAAGCCCTGTTTGAACTCGGCTGCATAATCCGCGGTTTTGCGGAAATATGCCTTGGCCGCATGCTGGGTCAGCATGATGAAGATCATCAGAACCGTCGCCCAGAAGGCCGAAAGTCCCGGTGATTTCAGCTCGATCATCAGGAACCAGACCAGAACCACCACCGGCAGCAGATAATGCAGACCGGCCTTTGCCGTTTCGCCAAGTTGCGGCAATTCGACAACCGGCTGGTTCGGATCATCCATTTCCAGATCGGGATATTTCGCTGCGTAATACAGACCCGCCAGATAGATCACCGCACATTCAATGGCGACAACCCAGCCAACCGCGGCCCCAAACAGCTGTTTCTGGAAGACGATGGCATAATAAACCAGCCCCGCCAGAACAATCAGCGACAGCACAAACATCAGCGACCGGATCAGGGTTTGCGACAGCGTCGAGGTTACCCGTTTCGGCAGGCCCTTCATGTTCGCCTTGAGCGCTTCAAGGTGAACGATATAGATCAGCGCGATATAGGAAATCGTCGCCGGCAGGAAGGCATGCTTGATGACTTCCGGGTACGGAATGCCGACATATTCGACCATCAGGAAGGCAGCAGCCCCCATGACCGGCGGCATGATCTGACCATTGACCGAGGATGCAACTTCGACCGCACCGGCCTTCTCGCCCGAGAAACCGACACGTTTCATCAGCGGAATGGTGAATGTCCCGGTGGTCACAACGTTGGCAATCGACGACCCGGAAATAAGACCGGTCATTGCCGATGACAGAACAGCGGCCTTTGCAGGACCACCGCGCATGTGACCAAGGGCAGCAAACGCCACCTTGATGAAATAGTTGCCTGCACCGGCTTTATCGAGAAGCGATCCAAACAGCACGAACAGGAAGACGAAGCTTGTCGAAACGCCAAGCGCGATCCCGAATACGCCTTCGGTCGTGATCCACTGGTGCGACATCGCCTTGGAGAAGCTGGCCCCGGCCCATTGCAGCACATCCGGCACCCAGGCAGCATTCCCGAAGAAGACATACACTAGGAACAGGACAGCAACACACATCAAGGGCGGGCCAAGTGCACGGCGGGTTGCTTCAAGCAACAGCACCAGACCGGCACCGGCCACAACCAGGTCCTGGGTAATCGGAAGCCCTGGACGCCCGGCAAGGTCGCGGTAAAAGATGTAAATATAGGCAGCACAAAACGCCGCAGCCGCAGCCAGAACCCAGTCAAGGATCGGAATATAGCTGCGCGGCGATGTCTTGAAGGCCGGATAGGCCAGAAATGCAAGAAAGACGGCAAAAGCCAAATGGATCGACCGTGCCTCGGTCGAATTGAACACGCCAAAGCTGACAAGATAGGGCAATGGTGATGCCAGCCACAGCTGGAACAACGACCACGCCACGGCAACATACAGCAAGACCTTTGCTGTCATGCCGCTCGGCTGGCGCGCACCTGTATCATTTTCTGCAATAAGATCCTGCAGGTCCTGATCAGACGCACCCTGGTTCGCGTTTTTCACGTCGGTCATTACAAACTCCCGGTCTGAACAAAGATTTTTGTTCTGGTCTCCAGAATCAAAAAATCTCCGTCGACACACACCCGGTCGCCCACGGAGTACCCTGGTATCGATCAACGATACCGTTTAATTCAATTTTTTGGTCGTACCCAGCGGGCGAAAGAAAGAAAAACGGAGGGCAGAAACCTGCCCTCCGTTCCTGCCTGAATTACATCAGGCCTGCTTCTTTGTAGTATTTTACAGCGCCGTCATGCAGCGGTGCCGACAGGCCGTCTTTGACCATTTCTTCTTTGACGAGGTTCGCAAAAGCCGGATGCAGCTTTTTGAAATCGTCGAAGTTGTCAAAGACTGCTTTAACAACGTGGTAAACAACGTCCGCATCGGTTGCGGTCGAGGATACGAAGGTTGCGCCAACACCAAAGGTTTTGACGTCATCCGGGTTACCGCGATACATGCCGCCCGGGATGGTGGCAACACGGTAATACGGGTTTTCGGCAACCAGTTTGTCGATGGCATCGCCAGCAACTTCAACCAGAACCGAATCACAGGCAGTGGTTGCTTCCTGGATCGAACCGGACGGGTGACCAACGGTGTAGATCATCGCGTCGATCTTGTTATCGCAAAGCGCCTGGGACTGCTCAGCCGGCTTCAGCTCGGATGCCAGTGCGAAATCGTCAAGGGTCCAGCCTTTGGCTGCCATAACGATGTCCATGGTGTCGCGCTGACCCGAACCCGGGTTACCGATGTTCACGCGCTTGCCTTTGAGGTCGTCAAAGGTTTTGATGCCGGCATCTGCGCGGGCAACAACGGTGAACGGCTCCGGATGGACGGAGAAGACAGCACGAAGATCTTCGAACGGACCGACTTCGGAGAATGCTTTCTCACCATGCAGGGCATAGTACTGAATGTCGGACTGGGCAACACCAAGGTCCAGTTCGCCCGAACGGATGGTGTTGATGTTGTAGGACGAACCACCGGTGGATTCGACCGAGCAACGAATGCCGTGCTCTTTACGATCCTTGTTCACCAGACGGCAGATCGCGCCACCGGTCGGGTAGTAAACGCCGGTTACGCCACCGGTACCGATGGTGATGAAACGGTTTTCCTGTGCTGATGCCTGACCAGCAAAAAGCGATGCGCCAGCAATCGCTGCCACGGCAGTCGCTACTGCAATTAGTTTTTTCATTAGGATTAGCTCCCTTGTACACCCTGTTATAAGGCATCCAACCATTCTGGACGGAATAGTCGAATTATAGGGAAACACCAGTTAAATCAGGTGTTTCGACTTCCAGATTATAGGGTTGGGCGCTTTGAATTTAAAGCCCATAACCCCAAAACCTCCTGATAAAATTCAAACTTTCAGCATTTCAAGTGCTTGCGATGAGGCCTCCTACCATAATGGTTGCATGATCTGATTTGCTTGTTCGCCTGTCGCGATCTTGCGGCCCATCAAACGCGCACCGGCTCGTGCCTGCGCGATAAGGTCAGCATTACCCTGTGCCAATGATCCGTCAACCTTAAGATGATTATTCTCAAATCCGATACGCCCGTGACCACCCAGTCCGGCCCCGGTCAGGATGCATGCATTTTCAAACGCACCAAACGCACACAGCATCCATTCCGACACATACGGGCTGGAGCCGATGAATGGCAGCAACTCGACAGGATTGGACATCTGACCAACCGTGTAGCGCCCCAGCACGAAAAGAACCGGGAACTTTTCGCCGGGCAGAATTCCCGCTTCGACCAGCTGGTTGAAACGCGCGACATCTTCGGGGGCATAAAGGATGAATTGCGGCAAGATACCCGCTTCACGCATGAATTCGCAAAATGCCCGGACCTGATCAAGGTCGGCATTTGGCGGGGCGATTTCACGAATGGCAATCGACACCGCATCAGGCACAAGCGCACGCACCATGGCCATCTGCGCATCGGCATCATAGATGCCAACCGCTTCGGTCGTGACCTGCAACAGCATGTCCGGGCCGACGGCATTGCGCACTTCGGTCAGCATCTCGCGATAGCGCCCGGCATCCAGACTGTGTTTCTGATCATCATCACGCACATGCAGATGCATCATTGCCGCCCCGGCCTTTTGGCAGGCAACCGCCTCGCGGGCGACCTCGGCCGCTGTGATCGGAATATTGGGAAGATCGGTTTTGGTCTTGCGCGCACCATTGGGGGCCGCGGCAATCAGAAACGGGGTTTCACCATATGCCATCATGCCAGCCCCTCGGCAGCAAAGACGTCGTCCAGTGCAGCTGCAAACAGATCAACAATCTTTGCAACATCATCTTCGGTGACGATAAACGGGGGCGCAAACAACACATGATCCCCGCGCACGCCATCAATTGTGCCCCCCATCGGATAGGCCATAAGACCGCGGGCGAACGCCGCCTTTTTGATTTTCGCATTGATCTTGAGCGCCGGGTCAAACGGGTCCTTGGTTTCACGGTTTGCGACCAGTTCGACCCCGCGAAAAAGTCCGCGACCGCGAATATCGCCAACAAACGGATGCTGCCCAAGCTTTGCCTGAAGCCCGTTCACAAGGTTTTCCCCCTGTTTGACCACATTGCCAAGCAAGTCACGATCGCGGATTGCCCGCTGGGTTGCCAGTGCCGCCGCACAGGCCGTGGCATGCCCCTGATAGGTATGGCCATGCTGGAAAAAGCCCGAACCGGTTGCAATGGCGTCATTGATCTTTTTGGAAACCAGAACCGCACCAATCGGCTGATATCCGGCGCCAAGTCCTTTGGCAATTGTTTGCAGATCGCCGGAAATGCCTTCCTGTTCGATCGCATGAAGGGTTCCGGTACGCCCCATGCCGCACATCACTTCATCAAGGATCAGCAACACACCGTACTGATCGCAAATCTCGCGAATGCGTTTGAAATAGCCCGGCACCGGTGCAAGGGCACCGGCCGTCGCACCGACAACCGGCTCGGCCACGAAGGCCGCAACACTATCGGCGCCAAGTTCAAGGATTGCAGTTTCAAGCTCATTGGCCACACGAAGACCATAGGTCTCCGGCGTTTCATCCGGGCGCTGGTCCCGATACTGATACACTGGTGCAATGTGGCTTGCGGTGATCAAAAGTGGCTCGAACTGTTTGCGCCGCCACATATTGCCGCCCACCGACAAGGCACCAAGCGTATTGCCATGATAGGACTGGCGACGTGCAATCACGTATTTGCGGTCCGGCTGCCCGATTTCCAGGAAATACTGACGCGCCATCTTAAGAGCGGCTTCGGTAGCCTCCGACCCGCCAGACACAAAGTAGACCTTGTCCATACCGGCCGGTGCGTTGGCCACCAGTTCATCAGCCAGTTCTTCCATCGCATCCGATGAAAAGAACCCGGAATGGGCATAGGCAATCTGATCGATCTGGGCATGCATTGCCGCACGAACATCCGGGTCGGAATGACCAAGGCATGACACGGCCGCACCGCCACAGGCATCAAGATAGCTTTTGCCATTCTGATCAAAGATATAAATGCCTTCACCGCGAACAGCACGCGGCGGTGTCGCCGTACTGGAACGATGCAGAACACGGGTGGTGGCATTGGGAACGGGATTGGTATTTGACACAGTCGTCATGTTCGGAAATCCGTATGGGGCTGCAGTTTTGCCCTAGTCTTCAAAATAGGTATCGAAAGCAGCAAGTTGTTCTTCTGCTGCGGAAATCCGCTGCAGGGCCTTTTGACCGCCACGCGCGACAAGCAGGGCAACAAGCGCCTGCATGACCGACAACGCGGCGGTAAAACTTTGGAAAAATGATTGCGACGTATCGCGCACAACCAGTTTGGTCATGGCATCAAGTGCAATCGGGGACACGTCTGAATCACTGATTGCGATTACCGGGCAATGCTGGCTGCGCGCGAAATCAACGGCGCGGACCGTATCGCGGATATAGGGTTTGGCCGCCACCGAAATCATCAGATCGCGACGCCCGATACCGCGCAATTCATCCCCGAATGCGCCGGCATGACCATCAACCAGCACCCCGTTATCGCGAAACAGCCGATAGGCATAGGCAAACTGATATGCCGCCGGATACGCAGCCCCGCGCCCGACAATATAGACATGGCGCGCATTTTCGATTGCGGCACATGCCCTGATCATACCAGCCATCAGATCGGGATTGAACGCAGCGCCGATATTGTCGATTTCGGTACGCGCGATGCTTTCAAGCAAATGTTCGTCACGATTGGCATCATGTTCGGTACTTTGCGTTTCACGGGCCCGCTGGGCATAGCTTGCGGGCTGATCAAGCAACCGGTTCTGATAGTGATCGCGAAATTCCTGCCATGTACCAACCCCGATCGCCCCCATCAGACGGGTGATCGTGCTGGGCGGAACATCGGCAGCCGCGGCAAGTGCGCGCATCGACCGCAAGGCGACCTCGTTGGGATGATCCAGAATATAGCGCGCCGCTTTCTGCATCTGCGGACTTAGCTTGCCATAGTCGGAAATCAGTTTTTCGCGCAGATCGGAATACAAACCCATCTATCAGGCACCTTTGTGCAACAGGACACCTGAAATTACGCCACATGACCTTGCATTTCGCAACATATGTTTCACTTGCCGCAATCATTGAAACACATGTTTCACACAAGTGTTTCACGCGTTTTGAGTGACTTAGATCCGTGACTGTTAAAAATCATGGACTTATTAGAAAAAACTGTAACAATATTAAGAGTCATACAAGAAACGTGAACGTTTCACCCAAAAAGAATCTTTGTGCCTTTTGGTAAGGGACTGGGCACCGAATCGGTAGGTGGCCAATGGAACATCGGATCATTGATGCACTTGCGCAGACGCAAGCAGGCATTGCTCTTTTTGACGCGGACGAACGGATTGTCTATGCCAATCCGGCGTGGGAGCAATTGATCACCGGTGTTGCCGAAGAAGATCTGATTTTCAACGAAACCGAACTTGCCGATGGCGGCATGATTTCCGTTTGCTTCGTCAAGCCACAGCTTCTGCCGCTTGATAAAATCAATCTCGAAAATTCGGCCAATGATTCCAAAATCGGGACCGTCATCATCGCCGATGACAGCGAAAGCAACCGCATGGTCGCCCGTCGTATCCTTCAGGCCGAAGGATACAGCATCGTTGAAGCAAGCAACGGACAAACGGTTCTGAACATGCTACGCCGCGGGGTCAATGCCGACCTGATCCTGATGGATGTTGAAATGCCCGATATGGACGGCTTGCACACCACCCGCCGTATCCGCCACATGGCGGGACCGGTTTCACAAACCCCGATCATTGCGCTTTCGGCACATCAGTCGCGTGACTGGAATGTCATTGCCCGCCAATCCGGGGTCGATGAATTTATCAACAAACCGATCCAGCGCGAAAAGCTGATCGAAACCATGCATGACCTGATTTCGCGTGCACCGGGAACGGTCAGCAACGCCCAGTCCAAAAACTCGCCCCCGCCGCATCTAAGGAGCAAAAGCGCACGCATTGGTCGCCCGCCACGTCCGGAATCCCCGACAAGCCCGGTGCTTGATATTCGTGTTCTTGAACAACTTTACAATGATGCCGGGGATGAAGGCGCAAAATGCGGCATCGACATATTCATCAATGAAACGGAATCACGGCTGGTCAAAATCGACAAGGCCCTGTCAGAAGATGACCTGAAAACCGTGCGCAACGAAGTCCACGCCCTTAAAAGCACGTCGGGGACCTTTGGATTACGTCAGTTGTCGGAATTGTGCGAAACGACCCAGTCGGTGTTTGAAGACAGCAACCTTGACGAAGAACGCGTGCTTTCATTGTCGCGCCAGGTCGTTCAACTGGCGCCAACCGCGCTGACCGCCCTTAATCTTTATCGCCGGTCGCGCAATATTGCCGGTGACAGCACGGCATAAGGCAAAACCACGCTGTTCCTGCCATTGGCTATTTCCCGTTGCGAATCATTGGCCAGACTGCCCAAACCAGAAGCGCCCAAACACTAAGCGACATGTCCATATCGCGTCCTGATATGGCACGCTTCCAGCATTTGCGTTGTTCGGTTGATGTCACCCCCGTATGCGCAAACAGGTTTTTCAAAATCCGGGTCTCGTCCCCCCAGATATATGGCCCCAGCATCGCCAGCCAATTTGCAACAGGCGGATTGAAGCCGATCTTGCGATTGCGCAGATGCCAGTACGGAAGAAACGGCGCAACGACTTCACGCCAAACCGCTTTGCCGCCCCCGCGCAGGTGGGATATCCCCGGCACCTGGGATACTTTGCGTACGATATCATGGCCCAACAATGGCGGCCGATATTCAAGCCCGAACGCCATCCCGCAAAGATCGGCCATGACAAGCTGATTACCGGGCAAGGTCACATCACGATCAAACGTCATCATCTGATCGGTCAGCGGCATTTTGGCATCAAAACCGCCATCATCGGGATGCCACCCCGCCGTCAATTGCCCAATCGCACAACGGTTATTCCAAACCGTGAATGCTGTCTTTGCATCCCCTTGGCCGCCAGCCAGGAACCGCGACAATGCGCGATTGCCAATCCCCTGTCCGGCCTGTGCCGATAATCGCCGCAGGCTTGCTGGCAGATAGTGCCAGGCACTGTCAAACAACCGCGCGGCACGATAGCGCGGGTAACCGCCAAACAGCTCATCACCGCCATCACCACTTAGACAAACCCGCACATCCCGCGCCACCCTTTCTGACAGCTTCCAGTTCAAAACGATCGCTGGATTGGCAAAGGGTACGCCGACGGCTCTGAGTACCGCTGTCAGAATATCAAAAATCTCGTCCGCCTTTTGCGGGGCCGACACAATGCTTAATTCAAGTCCGAGATGCGCACACAGTTTACGTGCCGCATCGGTTTCATCACGTGCCGGGGCATCAAACCCCATCGTGAATGCAGGTGGCGGATCACGATCATGCCCGCGTGCAATGTCGCATGCGATTGCCGCTACACCGGCACTATCAAGCCCGCCTGAAACCAGACAACCAAGGGTGCAATCAACATCCATCGCATCGGCAACCGATTGACGAACATGTTGGCGCAAATCCGCGATTACATCGGGTATTGCCTGCCCCGCGCGCTCGGCTGTCGCCGGATGAGCGATGATGCTGCGCGATATTTTGCCATCCTGCCAACACAGGACCGTTCCCGGCTTCAGACGTTCTGTCTGGCGAATACCGCTTGCCGGGCCTGGCACGAACAGATGGGCAAAATAATCTGATGCAATGCTGTCATCGAATTGGCCTGCCCGTATTTCATCAAGTGCCGCCAGTTCCGACGCAAAGGCAATGTCACCATTGGTGCGATGCGCAACATAAAGCGACTTGATCCCCAACGGATCGCAGGCCAGCCAAAGCCGCCTTTGCGTCCGGTCCCAAAGTGCCAGCGCGAACTGCCCGGAAAGACCGGCCAGAATATCGGCAACATCGCAGTCATTCGCGACGGCGCGCGCCAGCACTTGCAAGACAAGTTCGGCGTCACTGGAACTGCGTGGCAAAGCACCATCATTGTTCAGGTGGGCAATCTTGCGCCGGTGAGCGGCAATATAGCCATTAAATACCAGAACGAATTTCCCGTCTGATGTCACCAATGGCTGATCCGCAGATGGATCGGGATCCGTGGTCATGAGCCGCGCACAGCCAAGTGCAACCGTTCCACTCATGGCACCATCGGGCTCTGTCCATATTGCTTGATGGTCAGGACCACGATGGGACAGTTTTTGCAACATGCGCGCCATTGCCGGCTGATCAGTTGGTGCTGTTAGCCCGGCAATACCACACATCGACCTTATGCCTGTTTGTCCGGACCGGGCGCATCGTCGGGTGCGCCTGCTGCACCGGGGCCAGTTTGCGTTTGGCCAGTCGTCTGATTTGACGTTTGGCTGGCAAGGCGGTTTTGAAGGTCACGCAACACATAAAGGCGAAGCGCACTTGAAAGATTACCGTCGCGATCGGAATCAATTTCGACAACAAGCTCCGCCAGGGTCACGTTGCGGCGTTCGGCAATACCGACCAGTTCCTGCCAGAACGCATCTTCAAGCGAAAAGCTGGTTCTGTGCCCGGCAATTGTCACTGATCTTTTACGAACGCTGTCATCCATCGGCGTTTATATCTTTTCATGTCTGGGAAAAACGAACATGATTTCAAATGCTTTTGATCATGATAGGGCATCGTCATGAAATTCATACATCTTTCCGATCTTCATATTCTGTCGCGCAATGACATGTCGCGTAAGCCCGATGCTGCGGCAACGCTGCGCAAGGTTATTGGCGAAGTCAATGCACTGCACAGTGATGCGGAAATTTGTGTAATTACCGGGGATATCACCCATCGCGGCACACCCGAACAGTATGAACATGCTGTTGATATCCTTTCGGAACTTGCCATTCCCTATCTGGTCATTCCGGGCAATCACGACATCCGCGAAGCATTCCGCGATGCATTCCCGACCACCGATATTGATGCCAACGGCTTTGTCAATTTCGGTCAAACAATTGGCGGGGTTCGTTTTGTGATGATGGACAGCATCGTTCCCGATCATCATCACGGCACGTTATGTGATCGTCGTCTTGCATGGCTGCGTGACGAACTTGCCGCCCATCGCGATACCCCGACTTTCCTGTTCATGCATCATCCGCCCTTTGAAATGGGTCTGCCTTTCATGGACACCATCCGGCTTGATGTTGAACATGAACTTGGCGAAATCGTTCAGGCAAACCGACAGATCAAACATCTGTTCTTTGGTCATCTTCACCGGCCAGCAACCGGAACCTGGCTTGGTGTGCCATTTGTTCTGGCCAACAGCACCCAATGCGGGGAGCCGCTTGATTTCCGCCATGAAAAGGAAGAAGAACTCGAAGATCGCAACCCGCTTGGCCCGGGCTATGGCATCGGCTTTACCGATCCTAAGGGCGGACTTCGCTATCACTTTGATTTTGTGAAATTCGATATGGATTTGTAATCAGGCCGCGACCGACACCAAATCCCATTCATCGCGCACAATCGGGCTTTGTTCAGTGTCATAATGTTCAGCCTTCAGGGCATCAAATGCCGTGTTGCTCATCAAACGCGAAAGCGCCCAAACGGCACTGGCACGGATCAGCGCACTTTCATCGGCAAGCAAGGCTGTAATTTTGGGGATCAGCCGTTCTGAGCAGCTGTTGCCTGCGGCGATCAGAACGTTGCGCAAAAACTTTGCCCGTCCAATGCGCTTGATCGGTGACCCGGTAAAGAATGCCCGAAATGATGCATCATCAAGATCAAGAAAATCCGCCAGTCGCGGTGCGGTCAATTCGGCACGCGGGATAAAGGCAAGTTCTTCGGTGCGGCTGGCAAATTTGTTCCAGGGACAGGCCGCCAGACAATCATCACAGCCATAGATACGATTGCCCATTGCCGTTCGGAATTGACCCGGGATCGGCCCGTCATGTTCGATCGTCAAATAGGAAATGCATTTGCGCGCATCAAGTTTGTAAGGCGCCGGAAAGGCATTGGTCGGACAGGCCGAAAGACATTTCGAACATGACCCGCAATGATCGATTTCCGGTTCTGCCTGTGCAAATTCGATGGTGGTAAAGACCTCGCCCAGAAACAGCCAACTGCCAAATTCCCGCGATACCAGATTGGTATGCTTGCCCTGCCAGCCAATCCCCGATGACTGGCCAAGCGGCTTTTCAAGGACCGGGGCGGTATCAACAAACACTTTGACCTGTTCTGTTCCGCCGGATTGTTCAACCAGCCAGCGGGCCAGCTGTTTCAGGCGTTTTTTGATCAGGTCGTGGTAATCCTTGTTGCGGGCATAAACCGAAATCATCGCCCGGTCCGGGTGATCAAGCAGTGCCATCGGATTTTCGGCCGGGCCATAATTGCTGCCCAGAACAATCACCGATTTGACATCGGGCCACAGCATTTCCGGATCGCGCCGCCGCGGCAGACGTTCGGGATCATTCATCCAGGCCATCGACCCGTATTCACCCGCGGCAACAAATTCATCCAGACGCTGCTGATTGCGCGGATCAATTTCCGGACGCGCCACCCCACAGACATCAAAGCCGATTTCACGGGCTTTGGCCTCAAGCATGTCAAAGGTAATGGTCTTGTGCGTCTTGGTGGTCATGGCATCAGTCGGGCTTGTCTTGTTTGGGCCTCTCTCTGCTGCCTTATATAATCATCTGCCTGAAACGCAAAAGGCCGCAGCACGATGCTGCGGCCCTTGATTGGAAAGTAGTGCTGATCAGAACCGATACCGCACGGTCGCAAGGATCGAACGTTCCTCGCCATAGTAACAGTTGTCCGATGACGACGTGATCAAACAGGACGCGACATATTCTTCGTCAAGCAGGTTGTTCACATTCACCCGAAGGTCGGTGTTTTCAAGACCGACATTGGCCATGTCATAGTTCAGCGACAGGTCAAAGATGGTGTAATCCGGAACCGTTATGGTGTTGGTTTCATTGGCTGCCATTTCACCGACAAACCGCGCACCGGCACCAATGGACAGGCCATTCAATGCCCCGGAATAGAACGAATAGTTGCCCCAAAGTGATGCCATATGTTCTGGCACCTGCATCGGCTGTTTGCCGTCCTTGGTATCGCCCGGCGCGTCATAGGCTGCGTCGGTATAGGTATAAGACGCCATCACACTCAGGTTTTCGTTCAGGTTCGCACGTGCTTCAAGCTCAAGCCCCTGACTGACGATCTTACCGACCGGATCATAGGCATAGGTCGATGAGTCGTAAATCGCGACATTATCCTGTTCGAGATAGAAGGCCGCCGCACTCAAAAGAAGGTTGCCGTTCTCGGGCTGGTATTTCACACCCGCCTCATACTGCGTGCCTTCTGACGGTTCGATCGGATTGCCCGCGACATCGGAATAAAGGCTTGGATTAAAAGATTCGGAATAGCTGACATACGGCGCGACACCATTATCAAACAGATAAAGCACCCCTGCCCGCTTGGTGAGCTTCTGACGATCTTCACCGGTGTTCTTCTGTGTCAGGCGGTCATGCTTGGTGGTTTCGACCCAATCCTGGCGCAAACCAAGGGAAAAGCGCCATTTTTCGTATTCCAACTGGTCTTCAAGATAAAGACCGGCTTGTTCAAGCGTCTGCACTTTGCTGTTTGTCGGCGCGCCAATGGTCACACCGGTGTTTCCATATACCGGGTTAAAGGCATTGATGCTGGATGCACTTGGGAACTGCCAGGCATTTTCAACGCGGCGATGCTGATAATCAAATCCACCCAGAACGGTATGATCGATATCCGCTGTCGCAAATTCGGCCTGAAGCTGGTTGTCGACGGCATAGGCGCGCATGTCTTCGTCACCACCGCCATAGCGCCGGTTCAGGTTATCAGACGATCCATCCCAGCCGGTCTGATAGATCTGATCGATATGGACCGATGCATCAAGAAAACGGAAGTTCTGGCGCGCTGTCAGATTGTCATCAAAATCATGTTCGAACTGATATCCGACCATGTTCTGGGTTCTTTCGAACGCTTCGAGCGACGGGTCACCATCAAAAAATCCGGTCGAGATGTATTTGCCATTGCGCGGGAACAATGTGCCCTCTGAGGGCAGCCCGTTATGGGTTCCGCCTTCGGGATCCTTTTGCAGATATGCCATCAGGGTAACACGGGTATCATCCGTGAAGTTCGCCGTCAGCGAAGGTGCAATCGCGTAACGTTCTTCTTCGGTACCGGTATATTGGGTGTCGGCCGCGTCCGCCTTGCCCGTCACGCGAAAAGCAAGCTTTCCGGCATCATCAAGCGGACCGGTAAGATCAAAACCGATACCGCGTTGATTGCGGTTGCCATAGGAGACCTCAATCTCGCCCTGCTGTTCGAACTGCGGCTTTTTGCTTGAAAGCGCAACGATCCCCCCCGGTGAACTGCGTCCGTACAGGACAGAAGCCGGGCCTCTGACAACGTCTGCGCGTTCAACAAAATACGGGTCGATCTGCATCGAGCTATAAGTCGAGTCATCGCCCATGGTTTTCAGGCCATCAAGATAAATATTATCAATCGACCGGTCGACCAGCCCGCGCAGGATCACATAATCATAGCGGTTTGACGCCCCGACCTGTCCGGTAAAGGCACCGGGGGTATAGCGCATGGCCTGCATGATGGTTTGCGAACCCTGATCTTCCATCTGATCCTGCGTCACAACCGTGATGCTTTGTGATGTTTCAAGGATCGGTGTCCCGGTCTTGGTCGCGGCCAGTGATTTCGTGGCGATATATCCCTCAACAGGGCCATCCGCCTTTTCGCCGACACTGTTTGCCTCAATCCGGATGGCGTCGGTGACGTTCTCGCCAGTTTCGGAAAGCGGCTCAATTGTAATCGTGCCACCATCGGTGTAGCGCCAAAAATGACCCGTTCCGCTCAGAAGACGATCAAGAGCCGCATCAACAGTCATCTCACCCTTAAGTTCCGGGGCTTGCAGCCCGTTCAGTCCCTGGGACGGGAAAAGCAGCTTCAGGTTGGCCTGATCGGCAAAACTGGTCAGCGCACGGTCAAGTTCCTGTGCCGGGATATCAAGGCGTACGACAGTCGACTGCGCAACTTCCGCATCAATCGATACCGGTGTTTGCTGTTCGGTCGCGTGTGCGACAATCGGGCACGTTGCCGCGATCCCCGAGATCACCGTGGTTGCAGCCAGACGACGCATCCATCCATTACGTAAAGTCCCACTCCGCTGCACAGCTTTTTGACTGACTGCGGCCTGCGCCATCATATTCGTTGAATTCATCATAAGTCTTCCGGTCATTCCCCTGTTTGCGAATGATTATAAGAACCGAAATCATTCGCTTTTGACCTTAAGACGATCTGACCCAACGCGATTTGCACCGGATTTTTCAATTTTTTTCGATTTTATTGGAAAACGCCCGAAAACCCGGCCAACCGGGAACAGGATTTAGTAGATCACCGTCAAAAGCGGCAACCTGACAACCCGGGCATTCATTGCCTGTTCCAGCGTATCAAGCAATGCATCAAGATCGGCAATGTCAAATACACCGGTAACTTTCAAGTTATGGACTGCATCACGAGCAATGACGATGCGTTCGGCCTTATAGCGCTGAACTTCATCAATCACATCGCCCAAGGGACGGTTGTTAAAGATCAGCTTGCCGCGTTGCCAGCTTCCATACGCTGCCAGGTCAACGGTTCCATCTGCCTGCGGGCCGCGACCATCCTGATAAACGGCGCGATCCCCGGCCAAAAGGCGTATGCTGCTTCCGACACCGGTACTGACTTCAACGATACCTTCGCGCACCGTTACGTTCACATGATCATCTTTGATGCGAACGCCATAGACGGTACCAACGGCCATGGCTTCGCCCCCCTGGGCGGAAACGATAAAGGGATGTTGCGCATCCTTGGCCACATCAAAGATCACCTCGCCCGCGGCCAGATCAACCCGTCGCACCCCGTCAGAGAAATCAATGGAAAAGGCCGACGCCGTATTCATGTGGGCCACCGTACCGTCCGGCAGATTGACGGTTTTAGCCCCCCCGATATCAGTGCTGTATTGTGCATTCCAGCGTGCCCAGATGTCGCTTTGCATGCCAGCCCCGGTCACAATCATCAAAACAAATGCACAAAGCGATGCAGCCGTCAGGGCAAACCGGCGTGTGCCAAACCTTGCAACAGAACGGGCTGCCGGACGCCGTTTTGTTCGTGCTGGGCTATTTGGCTTTGCTGCATTTGGTGACAATGGCGCAACGTGCCCCGTACAATCCTGCGCGGTTTGCGTTTGATCCACCGCCCCGAACAACGCCTCTGCATCGCGGACCGCGCGCATATGCGCATCACTTTGGGCGGACCATTTGGCAAATGCCTGACGATCATGATCCGTCGCATCATCGGATTGCAGACGCACAAGCCAGTCAATGGCCTGATCGCTTAATGCGACCATGTCATTGTCATAGCCTTGCAGAGCTGGCTGCTGATGTGCGGATGCACCCGAATTCAAAGTAACCGTCCCCGATCCTGTGCCGCCTTTGACAAACGGCTATTCCTGTTATTAAGACGAGTGAGCAGAACAAATGATGCCATTTTTTTTGACATTATTTTTCGCCCCCTGCCAAAAGCGCATCACGGCAATGCTTTAAGGCGCGACCAATATATTTCGCGACCATGCTGTTGGAAACACCAAGTTTCTCGGCAATCTCGGTATGGGACAATCCTTCTACCCGGAACATCAGCAATGCTGCACGGGCATTTTCCGGCAACTGGTTCAATGCCTGATCAAGCAGTTTGACCTGTTCACGCGATAGACAAATTCTTTCCGGGCCGGGTTCGGGATCACTGATTTCCGATGCACCATCTGCGCCGTCATGATGGGCGGATTGGCGGCGGTCACTTCTGATCTGATCAATCGCAAGGTTACCCGCCACGCGATAGATATAGGCCCGGGGATTGTCGATTTCGTCGTCTGTATCTGGCGTTCTGGCAAGGCGAACAAAGGTGTCCTGGGCAACATCGGCGGCACGTTCGGAATCACCATTCAGCTTTCGGGTCAGAAACCGCAAAAGCTGTTCATAGTTTTCCTGAAAACTCGCAATAAGGACTGATGCGCTTTGGCGCGCCATCGCCGTTTTCCAACCAAGCCAGTAACACAAACCCGGCAGGTTCCCCTGCCCGGCTTCTGACTTAGCAGGATCAATTGAAAATGACAATGCGAATAATTATCAACAACTGATCATGCCCCCACCAAAATCGCACGAAAAAGGCCGCCTTGCGAAACAAGGCAGCCCTTTGAATTATTGCCCCGGCCCGGAAAACCAGACCGATGCGCCAGACTATCCGCGCCCGCGATACGGAGCAACGCCCTGTTCCGGGATCCATACACCTTCGGGTGCGGCACCGGTTTGATAAAACACATCAATCGGAATACCGCCGCGCGGATACCAGTATCCGCCAATGCGCAGCCATTTCGGATCAAGCGTTTCGACAATGCGCTTGCCGACCTTGATCGTGCAGTCTTCATGGAATGAACCATGATTGCGGAACGACGTCAGAAACAGCTTCAGCGATTTGCTTTCGACAAGCCAGTCACCCGGTACATAGTCGATCACCAAATGGGCAAAATCGGGCTGCCCGGTGATCGGACACAGGGATGTAAATTCCGGTGCGACAAAGCGCACACAGTAATCTGTTCCGGCCTGCGGGTTCTGAACACGTTCAAGAACGGCTTCGTCCGGGGATGCCGGTTGTACCGTGTCACCGCCCAGCATGGTCAGATTGTCGTAAATGGTCTGATCGGCCATGACAGCCTCCTTAATCTTCGATGATCGACACGGGATCGATATCCCCGCCTTCCTGTCCGGCATGGAAATCGCGCGCAAAGGCCTCCATCCGGCCTTCGGCAATGGCTTCGCGCATGCCGCGCATCAAATCCTGATAATAGGCAAGGTTATGCCAGGTCAGCAGAACCGCACCCAGAATTTCACCCGCCTTGATCAGATGATGCAGATAGGCCCGCGAATATTTTGTACAAGCCGGACAATTGCACTGATCATCAAGCGGACGGTCATCATCGCGATGACGGCCATTCTTAAGGTTCAAGGTCCCGCGATGGGTAAAGGCCTGCGCATTGCGGCCCGAACGGGTCGGAAGAACGCAATCAAACTGATCAATCCCGCGCATCACTGCGCCAACAAGATCAGACGGCTTGCCAACCCCCATCAGGTAACGCGGCTTGTTGGCCGGCAGCATATCGACGCAGAAATCAAGCGTATCGAACATGATCTGCTGGCCTTCGCCAACGGCAAGACCACCAACCGAATGGCCCGGAAGATCAAGCTCGGCCAGCTTTTCTGAACTTTCACGACGCAGTTTTTCAAAAACGCTGCCCTGCTGAATGCCATAAAGCGCATAGCCTGCGCGTTCGACAAAGGCGTCCTTGGACCGTTTGGCCCAGCGCATCGACATCTGCATGCTTTCGCGGGCCTGCTGCTCGGTTGCCGGGAACGGCGTGCATTCATCAAAGGCCATGGTGATGGTCGAGCCCAGCAAATGCTGGATTTCCATCGAACGTTCAGGCGTCAGGTTAAACTTGCGCCCGTCGATGTGGCTTTTGAAGGTGACGCCTTCTTCGGTGATCTTGCGCAATTTTGCCAGCGACATGACCTGATACCCGCCACTGTCGGTCAGGATCGGTTTATCCCAGTTCATGAATTTGTGCAAACCACCAAGACGCGCAATGCGTTCCGCACCGGGACGCAGCATCAAATGGTACGTATTACCCAAAAGGATTTGCGCACCGGTATCGGCGACGTTTTCCGGCAACATGCCCTTAACCGTGGCGGCAGTCCCCACCGGCATGAAAGTCGGCGTATCGATCACGCCGTGCGCGGTGTGGATGCGCCCCAAGCGGGCCTTGCCATCCTGGGCAAGCAATTCATAGCGAAATTCGGTCATGACAATTTATGTCCGTGCATCAATTTTACTGGCGCATTCAAGCAGACTGCAATCGCCATAAGAATAAAAACGGTATTCGTTTTCGATCGCGTGGTTATAAGCTGCCTTCATGCGTTCAAACCCGGCAAAGGCCGAAACCAGCATGAACAGGGTCGAACGCGGCAGATGGAAGTTGGTCAAAAGCATGTCGACCGCACGGAACTTGTAACCAGGCGTGATAAAGATGTCGGTTTCCGCTTCGAACGGTTCAACCACACCATCTTCGCGCGCGGCACTTTCCAGCAGGCGCAACGACGTCGTACCCACCGCAACAACGCGTCCGCCATTGGCGCGCGTTTCGTTGATCAGATCAGCGATTTCCTTGCTGATCGATCCCCATTCCGCATGCATTTTATGGTCATCGGTATCATCAACCTTGACCGGAAGGAACGTGCCCGCCCCGACATGCAGGGTTATGGTGCGGCGATTGATCCCGCGCGCATCCAGATTGGCCAAAAGTTCCGGGGTAAAATGCAGGCCCGCCGTCGGGGCGGCCACAGCACCATCTTTTTGGGCAAAGATGGTCTGATAATCGGATTTGTCCTGATCATTGCCGCCGGCTTCGCGACGGATATAGGGCGGCAACGGCATGACACCGTATTTTTCAAGAGCCGCAATCAGATCAGCACCCGAACGGTTGAATTTCAGCGTGACCTCGCCGCCATCCTTCTTATCAAGCACTTCGGCTTCGAATTCGTCATTGACCTTGAAGGTTTCCCCGATCCGAAGCTTTTTGGCCGGCTTTGCAAACGCCACCCATTCGGCCAGTCCTTCCTGCTTGTGCAGGGTGACTTCGACCTTGGCGTCACCGCGCTTGCCGAACAGGCGCGCCGGGATCACGCGGGTATCATTTGAAATAAGCAAATCACCCGGACGCAAAATATCGGGCAGTTCGCGCACGATACGGTCGGTCATTCCGCCAGCAGACAGATCAAGCATGCGTGCAGCATCACGCGGATTTGCCGGATGTTCGGCAATGCGTTCGCGCGGCAATTCGAAATCGAACAGATCGACTTTCATGGATCGGGATTATTCCGGTTGATTGGACAAACAATTGAAGGGGCGTTTTATGCGCCCCTTCGTTCAAAACCACAAGGCTTGGCGCGTCATATCAGCCCTGTGCCGGTTCCGCATTCAGGCGCGGCGTTACCACCGCCATCAACAGACGGAACGGCGCAAGACAGGTCAGCGCCATGATCACCTTGGCGGTGAAATCACCCAGTGCCCAGGTATCCCACGGAAGGCCGGTCCCGGCAAAGGCGATCGAAAAGAACAATGCCGTATCAACAGCCGAACCGATGCCAGATGAAACAAGCGGTGCTTTCCACCAGGTTGCCTGACGCAATTTGTCAAAGATGGTGACATCAAGCATCTGCGCAATCAGGAAAGCAGTACCGGACGCGATGGCGATCCGCGTGTCAGCAAGGATCAGCGACAACACAACAGCCAGGGCAAAGCCCGCCAGCACAACAATACGTGCGGCCCCTGCACCGCGTGCACGGTTGGTCAGATCGGTTACCAGAAACGCCACCGGATAGGTAAAGGCGCCGTAGGTCAGCCAATCTGCCAACACACCCGGAAGCGGGTATTCGACCAGAATGTTCGACGCGACAACAGTCGCTGCCATTGCCAGAATGCCGAAAATGATCGCTTTCATCTTTTCGTCCTTCAAAAAGGTGAACCCACGCATAACAAATCTCGCGGCCCACCTTACTGGGCGACGATCGAGACCGGGTTCGGATAACTTTGGTTGGGGCGCTGTTTACGCCCCGCCCCCCGTATGGTCAAGGAAAAACGGCGGCCAGGTTACCCTGACCGCCGCTGCAGATCGCTGCAAGTCGCCCCGGGGAAAGTGGGACGCCGTGCCGCGAAACTTTATTCTTATTGCAATTACAGCATGATACCGCGAATGGTGAAGAACAGCAGCGCCCCAAGGAAGGCACCGGCCGGAACCGTCACCACCCAGGCTGTTGCAATCGTCACCGCATAGCGACGGCGCACCAGAAGACGCTTGCGCAGTTTCTTTTCGGCCCGTTCGGCTTCGTTCGGATCAATCTGACGCAATGCTTCGAGATGTTCGTCGGACTGTTCGCCTTCCGGCGCGTCCACCAGCATCGGCGGTGCTACCTGACGACGACGATGCGACAGACTTTCACGCAGGAAACCGACACCAAATACCGCGCCGACCGCAATGTGGGTCGAGCTGACAGGAAGACCGAGTGCCGAGGCCACAATCACGGTCAATGCCGCCGAAAGCGCAACCGTATAGGCACGGATCGGATCAAGTTTGGTGATTTTGGAGCCAACGGTTTTGATCAGTTTCGGACCAAACAGGATCAGACCAGCCGAAATACCAAGTGCACCAATCACCATAACCCAGATCGGGATCGGGGCCTTGGTCACGATTTCACCGCTATCCACACCCGATACGATGGCTGCAAGCGGGCCAATCGCGTTGGCAACGTCGTTAGAACCGTGGGCAAAGGACAAAAGAGCTGCCGACACAACAAGCGGAATACGGAACAGCGATGCAATTTCCTTGCGCCGTCCGGTCATCGATGCCGATGCACGGATCACGGCCTTGCGGACCGGAATGACCGTAATGAAGAATGCGGCGATACCAATGGCAATCACAACCGGGGTATCGGCCTTCCAGATTTTCTTCACACCCTTCATCATCAGATACATCGAGAATGCCGAAACCATCACGCCCACAAGGATCGGAACCCATTTGCGTGCGGCCGCAACGCGGTCTTCGGTATAGATGATGCGGAATTTGATAAAGGCCAAGAAGCCCGCGGCAATCAGACCACCCAAAACCGGGGAAATCACCCAGCTCGCAGCAATGGTGCCCATGGTCGGCCAGTTGACAGCACCAAGCCCGACGGCAGCCATGCCAGCACCCATCACACCGCCAACGATCGAATGCGTGGTTGATACCGGCGCCCCGAGCCAGGTCGCCAGGTTCAGCCAAAGGGCAGCAGCCAAAAGCGCCGCCATCATCGCCCAGACAAAGGTCTGTGCATCAGGCATCTGGTTTGGATCGATAATGCCGTTCTTGATGGTCCCGACAACGTCGCCACCGGCAATGATCGCACCTGCGGCTTCGAACACGGCGGCAATCAAAAGCGCGCCAACCATGGTCAGTGCTTTTGAGCCGACTGCAGGACCGACATTGTTGGCAACATCATTGGCACCGATATTGAGCGCCATGTAACCGCCGATCACAGCAGCGGCGATCAGGAAGCCACTTTGCGGCAGTCCGCCCATGTGAAAGGCGACAAACGCACTACAGGCAAGCAGGAAAACAATGGCAAGACCAAGTTTTGCACTGATCGACGCAGTTGCGCCCATCCCGGCATCCATGCGCTTTTGCCACTTGAGGTCCTTATCCAGAGCAGTTTTTTTAACCGACATAATCAACCGTTACCACAAAAGGGAATCGACGCGCGGATCATGTCGAAGCCGAGCCCGTTTGTTAAGGTTTTTTTGCCGTTATATTACAACATACGAACAACCGTCTGAGGACAAACGAAAAACGGCCCCGCAATGCAGGGCCGTTTTCTGTGTCATCATGATGCCGCACACCTAGCGACCAAACTGATTCAAAAGCCCTTTCAAAAGGCCCTTTGCTGCATCTTCGGGTGAATTGCCACCCGATCCGGTATCACTGTTGCCAGAACTGCTTCCGCCAAGTGCCTTATCAAGGATGTTATCAAGAACCTTGACCGCAACCTTGTCCATGCGTCCGGTAATGACCGGATCATCGATCTTGCCTTTGGCATAAACGCTAAACGGCGGCAGTTCTTCGATCTTCTTGGAAAAATCGAAATCTGCGGTCGTATCCATCACCCATTTCGGAAGATCAAGCGTCGCATCGGCATCCGCCGTCCCGACACGCGAAAGCGCTTCGACACGGGTGGTCTTGGCAATGCCCTTGGTGATGGTGATGTCACCTTCAAGCGATTGCAACAGATCGTTGTTGCCAACCCCTTCCACGACCATTGCCTGTGGCCCCTGACGCAGCAGGGCTTCGATATTGAGCTTCGGATCACTCGACCGTTTTGCCGCATTGCTGAACCGGACTTCGGTCAAAACCAGATTGGCCGTGCCGTTCAGGGCCGAAACCAGACGGCGTGACGTATTGCCCGATGCCGTAACATCGAATTTAAGGTTCGCACCGCCAATAATCGTGTCATTGGCAACCTTGATCGGTGTCAGCCGTTCGATCCGCGCACCATCAAGATCCCCCTTCAGGGCAAGTTGCGGCACATCCGTGTTGCGTGCATCAAACGTCCCGTTGATGCCAAGATCACCATCCCCCAACAATCCCTTGAAGTTCGAGATCGTCAGAAGTCCCTGAACCAGGGTTGCCTTCAGATCCGGGTTCACAAGGCTGTAGGTATCGAAATCAAGCTGATCAAGCGCAATGGCGATATCGGCATCAATCGATCGCAATGCCGATACGTCAATGACGGTATCATCCCACGGCGTACCATCACGGGCATCAACACGTGTTGCGGTCATGCTTGCCGGCAGATTGAACGCGGCCTTGCGCGGACCACTGCCAATACCGGGCATAAGACCCGCGCGCTTTTGTGCTGGCACGAACGGATCGACGACCAGTTTGCCACCAGAAAGTGCGACAGTCAGTTTCGGCTGTGTCTGGCTGCCGTCAAAGGTCACCTTACCCGCGGTTTCGAACGCACCAAGCACAAGCTTCAGATCATCAAGTGCAACATTTTGCGCATTGCCCTTGACCGTGCTGGAAACAGCCAGTCGGCCAAGATTACCTGATGGCGTATAGGTCGGCGCAACCAGATCAAGCGCACGGTTCAGACTGGATGCCTGCACCGCCAGTTTGCCATCCAGTCCGGGATTGGCCCCCAGCATCTGCGACACCTCACCATCAAGTGCCACCTGCATAAGCGGGTTGGACACATCAAGCTTAAGGGTCGGACCGGTAATCGGACCATTCAGGCCAAGATTTGCCTGAATGCTTTTATAGCTGCTTGCCGGTGCCGGAAGCGTAATGCCCGCAAGCTTGGCAAGCGGTTCCAGTGTCTTTGCGGTTACCCGGACAGACAGATTTTCAAAAGCCGGAATATCGGCACTGCCATTAAAGGTACCCTTTGCCGATGCACTCAGCCCTGCGGCATCTGAAACGGCAAAATTGCCAAGGGTGATATCGCGCCCCTTGATGCTGCCATCAATCATGATCCCGCGCACCGCAACACCCGACGAAATGATTTCATCGGCAGCCAGCCGGTAATTTGCCGCCAGCCCATCAAGTGGCGCCAATGCGTCCTTGATGACCTTGACCATGTCTTCCTTGGCCGCGGTCGCGTTTGAAGCACCGTTCGCAGCCCCGCCGGTGGCGGACGTTCCGGTTGCGGTGCCATTGCCCGCGCTGCCCGACGTCGTTGCGGATGCATCGCCGCCGGTCTGGGCGGTTGCGACATACTGATCAATATTGATCCGGTCGAGCTTCAAGCCAATACCAAGTGCCGGCAGCCCCGACCCGCCAAGATTGGCAACAACCGCACCACGAATGGCGGTGTCATCAATTCGAAGATCAAGATCGGAAATGTTCAACTGATCGGGCGTTCCCTTGATCCCGCCAGTCAGCGAGAACCGGCGCAGCCTGTCTGCACGAACACCGTCAACATCAACACCCAGCCAACGGATCACCGCCCGGATGTTTTCCGATGCCATTTCATAGCTCAGCGCCGCAGACAGTTTGGGCTTTTCGCCGGAAATGCTGCCAAACACCGCAAAGTCGGTCCCGCCCGGAAGGCCGGCTGAAACCTCGTTCAGGGTGATCTTGCTGTTGGCAATCGCGGCATTGACCCGCGCATTGTGAACCGGGGTCTGATTATAAATAAGGGTTTCGACTTCAAAATCGATCGCAGCTGTCAGATCAGCCGGAATGATCGGTGCATTTGCACTGTCACCCTTTTTAACCGAGCTTTGCGACGGGATGGATTGCGCACTGCCATCGGTTGCACCGTCATTGCCCGTAGTTGCCGATCCGGCCGCACCTTTCGATGAAGGACCCGATGCTGCCCCGGCCCCGTCGCCCATATCGGCAAGAACCAGAATGCTATCAAGGTCAAGCTGGTTGAACCGCAATGCGACATCGGCACGCATGCTGGGTTCCTGATCAATGGCAATGGCGCCCGAACCACGGGTCTCGCCAAAGCGGATCGACAGATCATTTAATGTGACCGACTTTGCATTCGCGGTGATGTGACCACCAAGATCAAGCGGCTTTGCCGCAATATCGGGGATTTCTGCACCATCGCCGGCAATACGCAGGGCCGCCTCGCGAAGGTCCTTGAAATCACCATCAATCTGACCATCAAAGCCGGGATTGTCGGTTGAAAGATCGACACGTCCGGCAACGGTGACACCACCGTCAACCTTGTCGATGCCGACTTTCAGGCTGATCGGGAATGGCGCAACCTGACTGATCTGACCGACATTAAAGCCAAATGTCAGCGGGATACCGCGATAGAAAACGTACCCTTCCCCTTCGAGCGGACCATTCAGACTGTCAGCCGACACACCAACCGTCAGACCCTCGATACGTTCGACCGAACCCGGGGTGCGGTAAATGATGGTGGCATTTTCAATTTCGAGACGATCGATCTTGATCGTGCTTGCAAAATCACTGCCGGATGCGGTTTCGTCAGTCCCGGTTGCGGTACTGACGCCATTTTCCTCGTTGGCTGCCGGGGTCTGAGGTTCAGTTTGCGGAACTGTTATCGTGCCTGCATCCGGTCCGGAACGCGGCGCGGCTGCCGGATCAAAGACCAGATTGTTCGTACCGTTATCAAATGTCTCGATTGCGATAACCGGATCAATCAGGCTGACTTCAGTAACCTGGATATTGCCGGTAAGCAGCGGCATCAGGGCAACCGAAACCCGCGCCTCTTCAATCGAAACCATGTCGGCATCCTGTGCACCAGGCAAATTGCCCAAGGTCACCTGACTTGCCGAAAGCGATGGCGACGGGATCAGCGACATCGACAGGTCGCCCGTCAGAACAAGCTCCCTACCCGTCGCATCCCGGACGGCCTGGGTGATCTGTGCCTTGTAGCCATTCCAGTCAATCAGGGACGGAATGATCAGCAATGCGGCTACAAGCACCACTACTAACGCACCGATTACGGCAAGGATCTTTTTCAACAGTCAGGCTCCGCTCGCTCGCAAGGTCACACTGCCGTTTGGCCGTGACCCTCAATGGTTTGATTTTCAGTCCAAAATCATAGGGCTCGTGACATCTGTCGCAACAGAAAATGGCGAGAGAATGTTGCATTCATTACACGACATGGTGCGCGATCTTGCGGGATGCATTTTTCCACCGCCTTATCGCCCCGGCCCATAACATGTGAGCAGCCCCCGGACACGGATCAAGCATCGCGCAGAAATCGCACAATTTTTAACAAATAAAAACAAGCATCGAACAGGCCGTAACCAAACCATAAATTCCAGTTTCGAAACACCTTTCGAGCCAAATACATAGTTTAAAATCAACTGGATACTGGAAATCGTCGATTAAAATGATACATTTTAGAAAACAATAAATTCAATCCTGACTTTCATTCATATCGAAAGATCATCGCGCTTTTCCGCGACAGGGAGGATGAAAATGACCGATACAACAATTCAAACGCCAGAAAACACGGTCGACAACGGACTGCACGGTATTACGATCCGGACCATCACAACCGATCAGTCCGGCAAATGGCTTCAGGCCGGCTGGCGGGACTTCAAACAGACACCGGCGATTGGCCTGACCTATGGTGCGCTTTGCGTCCTGGCTGGGTGGCTCGTGATCCTGAGCATCTTTCGAACCGGACAGCCTTACCTGACATTGCCGCTGGCTGCGGGCTTCATGCTTTTGGCACCGCTTGTCGCCGTGGGCCTTTACGAAACCAGCCGCCGCCTTGAGATGGGCGAAAATGTTACCATCTGGCACAGCCTGAACGGTTTTCGCCGCAACCCCGGACAGATCGGGGCGATCGGTGTTGTGCTGATGCTGTTCTTCCTGGCATGGACGCGGATTGCGATGTTGCTGTTCGCGCTGTTTTACAACGGAACCATGCCGTCACTTGATGCCCTGATCTGGGAAACATTCTTTTCGCGCGATGCGATTACATTCCTGATTACCGGCTCCATCCTTGGCGGTGCGCTGGCGATCATTGTTTTTGCCATTTCGGTGGTTTCGATCCCGCTTTTGGTTGATCGCGATGTTGATGTGATTACCGCTGTCATCATCAGTGTGAATGCGTTTCGCAAAAACTGGAAAGTTCTGATCGGCTGGGCTGCGGTGATTGCCATTCTTGCCGCCTGTGGCATGGTTGTCTTCATGTTAGGACTGGCGATCATGATGCCGTTGCTTGGCTATTCAAGCTGGCATGCCTATCGCGGGATCATTGACACCAGTCACGCCGATGTCGCGCGCCTGCGTCGACAGGTGCCGTAACCAGCCCAACAAACCAGACCATCCTCCAAACGCCGCCACACTGGCGGCGTTTTTGTGCGCATAGCCGAAATTGTGATAAACAGATCACATCATTGCGGGAACAATCATGGCATCGTATTGTTTCACGGTTACAATAGATTGGCCCGGTTTTCTGTAATCGGGCACCGCATCCGGACAGCACTTACAAACCCGCCACAAATTGTCCAAATTCTGTGGTCATAGGGTCAGGACCAATTAATATCCGAACTTTCACATGTTTCCCTGCAACCATCTGCGTTCATGAGATAATTCATTATGTATCAGGCCCCGGCAGTTCGTCCTCTTGTCGTACTTTCAGCGTCACTGATTGCCTTAGTCGCCGGGATGGGAACCCTGCATGCCCAGACCAATACGGCAGACGGGCCGCAGTCAACGCGTACGCCGGATGAAAAATGGGGTGTGTCGCTTTCGGTTGAAAACGACCTTTTCACACCGACCAACAGTGATCAGCATTACACCAACGGTGTGCGACTGGCCTTTGTTTCGCCAGAAGACAGTGCGCCTGCGGCCTTTTTGAACGTTGCCAAACAGGTGCCGTTTTTCGCATCCGAAGGCCGCATTCGCACCAGCTATTCGCTGGGCCAGACCATGTATACCCCCGACGACATAACCATCGCCGAACACCAGCCCGATGATCGCCCCTGGGCCGGGATGTTGTACGGGACGGCGGGGCTTCTGTCTGATACCGGACTGAAATCCGATGACGGCGAAAGCAACTATTCGCGCATCGACACGCTTGAACTGACACTTGGCGTTGTGGGCCCGGCATCCCTTGCCGACAAAACGCAGGATTTCGTGCATAAACTGATCGACAGCCCACGCCCGGAAGGCTGGGATAACCAGATCAAGAATGAACCGATCATTGGCCTGACCTATGAACGGAAATATCGCAGCTGGTTTGAAGCCGACGTTTCAGGCATCGAGTTTGATGCCACACCACACGGGGCGGTGACCCTTGGCAATGCGTTCACCAATGCCGAAATCGGGACGATGTTCCGCATGGGCTTTGACCTGCCTGCCGATTACGGCCCGCCGCGCATTCGCCCAAGCCTGCCCGGTTCGGACTTCTTTGTCCCGGATACAGAAGGCTTCCCGGTCAGCGGATATCTTTTCGCGGGCTTTGCCGGCCGCTATGTCGTGCGCGACATCACCCTTGATGGCAATACCTTTGCCGACAGTGCCTCGGTCGACAAGGAACCGCTGGTCGGGGACCTTCAGATCGGTTTTGCGATGATCATCGGCCAGGCGCGCCTGACCTACACACATGTCTATCGCACCCCGGAATTCACCGCCCAAAGCGGTGCCGATCAGTTTGGATCGATTTCACTGTCATTCCGCTTCTGACGAAAAACAGGGCCCAAAGGCCCCGTTTTGCATCAAATTTCCAAATTGTATGATGATATCAAAGCCCGGGGATCAGCTTGCCCGGATTCATCAGACCTTTGGGATCAATGGCCGCTTTGATGGCGCGCATCATGGCGATCGTATCTTCGCCATGTTCGGCCACCATGAAGTCGAGCTTGCCATAACCGATGCCATGTTCACCCGTACAGGTACCGCCAAGCTTCAGGGCACGTTCCACCATGCGTTTGTGCAGGCGGTTGGCTTCTTCCATCTGTGCCGGATCTTCGGGATCGAGCAGGATCAGCGTGTGGAAGTTGCCATCGCCGACATGACCGATGATGGTGCAGGTCAGCGGGCTGGCATCGCAATCGGCACGGGTTTCGGTAATCGCCTCGGCCAGTTTTGAAATCGGCACACACACATCGGTCGGCATGCCGGCCTTGCCCGGTTCCAGCTGAAGCGACGCGTAATAGGCCTTGTGGCGTGCGGCCCACAGCTTGTTGCGGTCTTCCTGGCGGGTTGCCCACTGGAATTCCTCGGCACCGTATTCTTCGGCGACGGACTGAACAAACTCGGCCTGTTCCTTCACACCGGCTTCGGTGCCATGGAATTCAAAGAACAGGGTCGGGGCTTCTTTGTGATCAAGCTTGGAATAGTTATTGACCGCGCGGACCTGCAATTCATCAAGGAATTCGATCCGGGCAACGGGAATGCCGGCCTGGATGGTCAGGATTACGGTATCAACCGCGGCCTCGACCGTCGGGAAGGCACAGACAGCAGCCGACATGGCTTCCGGGATGCCATAAAGCTTCAAACCGATTTCTGTGATCACACCAAGCGTGCCCTCGGACCCGACAAACAGACGGGTCAGGTCATAACCGGCCGATGATTTGCGCGCACGATTGGCAGTCTTGATGATCTTGCCTTCCGGGGTCACGACCGTCAGGCTCAGCACATTGTCGCGCATGGTGCCATAACGCACCGCATTGGTGCCCGATGCGCGGGTTGCAGTCATGCCGCCGATCGATGCATTCGCACCCGGATCAATCGGGAAAAACAGACCGGTATCGCGCAAGTGATCATTAAGCTGTTCGCGGGTTACACCGGCCTGAACACGGCAATCAAGGTCTTCGTTATTGACCTCAAGGATCGCGTCCATCCGCGATACATCAATGCAAATCCCGCCGCGCAATGCCGCAACATGCCCTTCAAGCGATGAACCCGTGCCAAACGGAACGATCGGGACATTGTGGGCAACACACAGCTTGACGACTTCGGCGACTTCTTCGGTCGAGGTTGCAAAAACCACCGCATCGGGCGGCGATGCCTCGTGCCAGCTTTCATCCTTGCCGTGCTGTTCAAGCACAGCCTGCGCAGTTGACAGCCGATCGCCCAGCATCTCGCGCAGGGCGCTGATCAGGCTTTCCGGGGTTTCGATGCGTTCATATTGGCGATCTGACATGATTTTGCTCTTTGGTCTTTTCAATCCTGGTGGCGGCCGCAAACCGAACCAGAATGATGTGGGGTCTGATCCGGATTACGCGATAAGGGCTGACACCTTACGCCGAGATGATCGAAATTGGTAATACCTTTTGACCGGTTTGGCAAAAATTCAAACCCGATAAATCTGTCGCGCCCGTCAAAACATGCGGGCACGACAAATCCATCTTGATGCCGGCAAGCCCGTCTTAGCCCTTGTTGCGATCCTGCGGCAGGGCCGCCGCAATGCGGTCTGCCAGGCGCGAGAATGGCAAACTTTGCAGCCAGACCGTACCCGGGCCTTCAAGGGTCGTGACAAACAATCCCTCGCCGCCAAACAGTGCATTGGTAAAACCGCCAACAAATTTGATCGAATAATCAATGGATGGCGTCATTGCGACCAGCGCCCCGGTATCTACGCGCAATGTCTGACCTGCTTGCAAATCCTTGCGGATGATCGTGCCCCCGGCATGCATGAAGGCCATGCCATCACCGCTGAGGCGCTGAAGGATGAAACCTTCACCGCCAAACAGGCCCGCACCGATCTTTTTGGAAAAGGCGATATCAATATCGATCCCGGCCGCAGCACACAGGAACGCATCCTTCTGACAGATGATTTCACCACCAAGTTCCGCCAGATCAAGTGCCACCACCTTGCCCGGATAGGGGGCAGCAAAGGCAACATGCCCCTTGCCCGATCCTTCATGGACAAAGCTTGTGATAAAGAAACCTTCACCGGTCAGCATGCGCTTGAACCCGGAAAACAGGCCCCCGCCCGTCCCGGTCTGCATGGCAATGCCATCGCCCATATACATCATGGCACCGGCTTCGGCCCGGACACCTTCGCCCGGATCCAGTTCGATTTCGACCAACTGCATTTCTTCGCCATGGATCGTATAGTCGATCACGTCTGCCATGCGGGCGTCTCCTTTTATGAAATCATCAATCTGTTTGGCGCAAGTCTGGAACCTGTTGATCCTGATCGCAAGAAAAAGGGGCAACAATCCGGCAAGAGATGGCATCGCGTTCTTGTAAAAACCTGAAAATCAAGCAGGATATGCCATCACCAACTCTGCCGGGGAATTGCGTGTATCATCGGTTCCGGGCTTTCAGATGCTGGCGTTTTATGCTGCTGATGCCATTTCTGGCGATCGGCCTTGGCGCTTGTCAGCCCGATGATCCCTGGCAATTCAACATCTGCCGCATTGCCCTTCCCGGTATTGAAGACGAAGCACCCAAAATCCGGCTTCTGACCCGATTTGACAAAATCACCGATCAGACGCGCATCACCCTGCACTATCAGATCATACCGGACAATGCCCAAACGGCTCCAGCCCAGGGCCCATCACCATCGGCCATATCGTCCCTGCCGGTCCATCAGATGACCTGTCTGTTTTCACATGCAGACAAACCCAACAGTCCCGGCACCCTGATCGGGATCGAAACCAGCCGGTTCGGACCGGTTTCCCCGACCCATCTTTCGATCCTGAACCGGTTCTGGCTTGATCGTGTCGGCAGGCAGGCGCTTGATCGGTATGAAAACCCTGATCAGCACGGCCTGACGCCCGATGTGCCGGAAGTTTCCCTCGATCTGGCCTATGGGCTGCAACTTGGTATCAATGGCCTGTCTCGCGGGGCGATTTACGGATTGCTCGCGCTGTCTTTCACGCTGATTTACGGGTTGATCGGACGGATCAATCTGGCCTTTGGCGAAATCGTCATGACGGCGGCCCTGTCAACGGTGATTGGCGGTTTGCTGTTGTCATCGCTTGCCGGATGGAACCTTTTTCTGATCGTGATCGGGGCAACCGCGATGGCGGTCTTTGTCGGTTCCGGACTTAGCCATCTGACTTGGCGCAATGTCTTTGGGCCGCTCGGACGCAAGGCCGCGGGTGGCCGGGCCGTGATTGTGGCATCGCTTGGATGTGTTTTGTTCATTCAAGAGTTTGTCCGGCTTGTCATATCGGCTCGTAATTTCAATCTGCCGCCGCTGTGGCAATATTCGTTTCCGGTCCTGCGCAGCGATCAGTTCGTTGTGCGCATGCTTGGATTTGACGTCCTGTCAATCGGCATGGCCGTTGCGGTTGGTGGCGTCCTGATCTGGATGATGGCAAATACCCGGTTCGGACGCCAATGGCGCGCAATCAGCCAGGATCGCATTGCTGCTGGTCTGTGCGGCATATCGTTGCAACGCATCGAACAGCAATCATTTGTTCTGGCTGGATTTTTATGCGGCATTACCGGTGCTGTAATGGCGTTGCGTTATGGCGTGATTAACTTTCATTCCGGTACACTTTTCGGGTTCAAGGCACTGGTCGCGGCCATTCTTGGTGGCATCGGGCAGATGCGCGGGGCCTGGTTGGGCGGATTTGTCATCGGCCTGACAGAGGCATACTGGTCCGGATATTTCGGCGGCGCCTATCGCGATGTCGCGGTATTCGGGTTGCTGGCCGCCATTCTGGTCCTGCGGCCCGGCGGGCTTTTGGGCGTAAATGATGGAAAAGACAGCTTGTTCTCGCCGCGCGCGGGACAAATATAAAAATCAAAGGCCCGGGACAGAACCGCTTATCGGTTTCAATGATCAGGCAGAAAGACACGAAGGCGGTTAGAATGGCGACCCACCACAAACTTGAATGGATCTCGCAGGATGAGGCCATACAGGCCTCGCTTGCGAAATGGCAACGCGTTGTCGATGTGATGA
The DNA here is from genome assembly GCF_023588965.1 of Thalassospira sp. GO-4. Lineage (NCBI taxonomy): Bacteria > Pseudomonadati > Pseudomonadota > Alphaproteobacteria > Rhodospirillales > Thalassospiraceae > Thalassospira > Thalassospira sp. GO-4. The sequence continues at coordinate 4,250,031 of NZ_CP097807.1, read as the reverse complement.
CACGGCTTCTTGGTGCGACATCCGGTTATGTTGTCGAATATAACAAGGACCGAGGATACCGGGCGGCTGTAACCAGCCAGAATGCGGAAAACCCGCATCGCGACATTTCCGGCAAGGCGGAACCACTTGATTCCAACATTTACTGCCGACGCGTCATTCAGGAAAAGACACCCTTTTATGAACCCGACGCCCGCGGAAAATCGGAATGGACCGACAATCCCGAACTGACTGATGACGGTTATGTCTCCTATTTCGGTACGCCGCTTCTGTGGCCGAATGGTGAGGTTTTTGGCACTCTGTGCGTGTTTGATCGCCAGCCAACCAGCTACGAGGACTCCCTTCAGACACTGCTTGATGTTTTCCGCGATCTGATCGAGGCCGACTTGCGCCTGTATGAACAGTTCGAAGTCATGCGCGAAATGTCGATGACAGATCCGCTGACCGGGCTGAATAACCGCGCCGGATTTGAAATGCTTGCCCATCAGAAAATCCGCATCGCCAAACGCTATCATCATCATATCGGGGTCATTTTCTTTGATCTCGACAATATGAAGCACTGGAACGACGATTATGGCCACGCCGCCGGGGATGCCGCCCTTCGTGCGGTTGGCAAGGCCATCACTGACAGCATCCGCGAGGTTGATATTTGCGGTCGCGTCGGCGGTGACGAATTTGCCGTGCTTGGCTATGTCCGGAACCGGGGGGATCTTACGACCATCATCACCCGTGTGCGCAACGCGCTTGCGAATATCAAACTCAACATCCCCAACGCCAAAGCACCGATCCGCGAGACACCCGAAATCAGTTCGGGGGCATCTGTTTTCTTTGAACCAATTAACCAAAATTTCGAAGAAATGATGGCGGTTGCCGATCTTGAAATGTATCGCGACAAGAAAAACCGCCAGAAATAGGGACTTTGGCGTTTTCACCGGTTTCAGGTCGGTTAAAAAATCATTGCAACAAGCGTGATCCATTAACCACATGGTATGGATTTTGGCTCAGACTGCGTGACGGGTTGCAAACCCGAAAAATAGAATAACGCACACGAGCTTACAAAATGCAGATCCGCAAAGGCACTGCCGACGATCTTCCTTTCATTCGCGACCTGACCAAGCGCGCGACGGACTCAACCTATTTCATCGAAGGCATGGGCGATGCCGCAACCAATCTGGTTGCCCGCTATGTCGAACAGTCGACCAGTGTTTTTGAAAATGCCCTTGGCAGTGGTAACCACACTGTCTATGTCGCGACCAAAGACGACATTCTTCTGGGCTATGTCATCGCCATCCACAACAGCCCGGAAATCGACTGGATCATGGTTGATCCGGCATCACATGGCAGCGGTGCCGGCAAGGCATTGATGATGGCGGCCCTTGATGCCCTGTCGGAAAAGGGTGCACGCAGCAATGTCCGCCTTAAGGTCGTTGCCCATAATGAACGCGCCAAGGCGTTTTACCGCAAGTTCGGCTTCCTCGTGACCGGCCCGGTGCCGGACCGCGAAGTCCCGACCGTGGAAATGCAGCGCGCCGCTTGACGAAACGCCGCCAGATTGGCAATTTGGCGGCGAACCTTATTCGGAGCTTTTATGTCAGAGTCCCGGCACAGCCGCTGATCGCGGTTTGACAGCCTGACCTTCCAGACCGCTGATCAGCAGATCGGACCGCCTGCCCGCCAATGAAACGGGCGCGCGTGGCCGGTATTGTTGTGCCCGCCCCGATCGGAAACCGTTTTCCCAACTGGTTTTCGGACTCTGACAGTGAATATTTCAAAGAATGAACAGCGCGTGCTGCATGCACTTGCGCAAGGTGGCCTGATCAAGGTGATCAAGGACGACCACAATCGCATCCTCGAAGCAGACTGCATTACCCGTGACGGCTGGTTTCTGACCGCCTGCACGATCGAGGTGTTCAAGAAACTGCGCAAACGCCGCTTCATCCGATCCCGCGCCGGTGCGCCTTATCGCATCACCCGTGAAGGATTGGTTGCGGTTCGTGCCGAACTGTTTCAACGCTAACAACAAAGCCCGGCCAAATTGGCCGGGCTTTGTTCATGTATGCATGACGATATTGATCAGTTTGCCAAACGGGTCGCGGACGTAAAACCGCCTGACACCCCATGGTTCATCCGCCGGGCCATATTCGATGGCAATCCCGGCATCGGTCATTTTGCCAAGGATTTCGTCGAGGTTATCGACCTCGATCGACATGTCGGGCACCGGGGTTCCCGATCCGCCTTCGGTGGCGAAATTGACCTGGGTTGTCATGGTTTGCCCCGCCACGGCAAAGGTCCTGATCCAGCCATGATCCATCACGGTATCAAGGCCAAGGATGTCCTCGTAAAACACGACAGCCTTGGCGATGTCATCCACCGCAAAATTTGCAACGATACGTTTAACAGCCATGGTGCAAGCGGCTCCTGATATCGTCTATTGCGCGGCCTTTTCGCCGGCAATTGCCTTGGCGCGCTTATAGGGACCAAACGGGATTTCCTTGGGCGCGAAGGTATCGGCCGATGCGCGACCCCAGCGCGAATGCCATTCATGAAGCTCCTCGATCTCTTTATCTGCCAGAAGGAAACCTTCGGGCAGGTACGGATAGGCTTCGTTGCCATCAATGAATTCATTGTCCTTCTGGCGGACCATGAAGTGATAGGGCATGAAATTGCGCGGATCGGTCAGGCCAGCTGCACCGGTGATTTCGGCCAGCGCATGCATGGTATTTTTATGGAACCGTGCGACGCGTTCACTTTTATCACCCGGTTCCAAAGCGCGTTGACGGATTTTATCCTGTGTCGCGATACCAACCGGGCAGCAGTTGGTGTGGCAGCTTTGGGCCTGAATACAGCCAAGGGCAAACATGAAACCGCGCGCGGCATTGCACCAGTCCGCCCCAAGTGCCAGGGTTCGTGCAATATCAAAGGCCGAGATGATCTTGCCCGCGGCCCCGATCTTGATCTGATCACGCAGCCCCGCCCCGCGCAGTGCATTGTGAACGAAAGTAAGACCTTCCTGCATCGGCATGCCGACACGGTTGGCAAATTCAACCGGGGCGGCACCGGTTCCGCCTTCCTTGCCATCGACCACGATGAAGTCGGGTGTGATCCCGGTTTCAAGCATGGCCTTGATGATCGACATAAATTCGCGACGATGGCCAATGCAAAGCTTGAACCCGACCGGCTTACCGCCGGAAAGATCACGCAAGCGACCGATGAATTCCATCAGGCCGATCGGCGTTGAAAAGGCACTGTGTGCCGAAGGCGATACACAATCCTGTCCCATCGGAATGCCACGGGCATCGGCAATTTCCTTGGTGATTTTGGCGGCGGGCAACATGCCGCCATGACCGGGCTTTGCCCCTTGGCTAAGCTTGAGCTCGATCATTTTGACTTGCGGGTCGGCGGCAGTTTCGGCGAATTTTTCCTCGGAAAATGTGCCGTCTTCATTGCGTGCCCCGAAATAGCCCGACGCCACCTGATAAATCAGATCGCCACCGCCTTCGCGGTGATAGCGCGAAATGCTGCCTTCGCCGGTATCATGGGCAAAGCCGCCCTTTTTCGCCCCCTTGTTCAGCGCCAGGATCGCATTGCCCGACAGCGCGCCAAAGCTCATGGCCGAGATGTTATAAAGGCTGCAATCATAGGGTTGCTTGCAATGTGGCCCACCAACCCGGACCCGGAAATTGGTATCGGTGATGTGTTTTGGCGCCACCGAATGCGTGATCCAGGAATAACCCGATTTATAGACATCCTCGATCGTGCCAAACGGGCGTTTGTCTTCGACACCCTTGGCGCGCTGATAGACAAGGCCGCGGGCCTGACGGCTGAACGGGATTTCGTCCTGATCGCTTTCCAGAAGATACTGGCGGATTTCAGGACGGAAACTTTCAAGGATGAAGCGGATATGCGCACTGATCGGATAGTTGCGCAGGATGGAATGCTTGGTCTGATGAAGATCATGAATGCCGACCAGAAGCAACAGACCGAACACCACCGCCGGCACCCAGAACCAGCTATCAATCACGCCGGCACAAACCACGGAAATGACGGTCAGAAGCGCAACGCCTGTAATGACGAAATAGCGCTGGTTCAAAATAAAGAATTTCACGGTGCTCTCATCCTGTCTGTTCAGGTCGACCTGATGGATCGCGATTGCAGCCTGTGCGGGCAAGCTTTGGCAACCCGATCCTTGAGTGAAGCCTATGGCAATGTCGTTGATTTTTAATGAAGTGTCCCCTCATGCATGTAGGGACGATATTGCCAACATCAAGAAAAAGCCGCCCGTGAGGAAACTCAGGGGCGGCAGGAAGTTCAACAGGGAGGCCGGGGTTAAAACCCCGGACCAGAAACACCGAAGGTTTGGGGGAAAACCGGTGTTTCTGGTCAAACCGGAAGATGGGGTTGGCAAGAACCCTTAGGCCTTGCCGTAACCACCACCGCCCGGGGTTTCGATGATGAAGACATCACCCGGATGCATTTCTGCCCCGTCGGTGCCTTTCAGCTCGATCACGGTACCATCAACACGCTCGATGGCGTTGCGACCAAGTTTGCCCGGTTCGCCACCGGCAACGGCCTGGTTTGGCACGCGACGGTGGTTGGACAGGATCGATGCGGTCATGTCTTCGAGGAAGCGGACACGACGGGTCGTGCCATCGCCGCCCTTGAATTTGCCGTTACCACCCGACCCTTTGCGGATTTCAAAGCTTTCGAGCATGACCGGGAAACGCCATTCAAGGACTTCCGGATCGGTCAGGCGCGAGTTGGTCATATGGGTGTGAACACCGCTGGTGCCGTCAAAATCAGGACCGGCACCCGAACCGCCACAGATGGTTTCATAATACTGATGCGTATCATTGCCCCAGGTGAAGTTGTTCATGGTCCCTTGCGCACCCGACATGACGCCAAGGGCGGCATAAAGGGTATCGGTGACATGCTGGGACGTTTCAACGTTACCGGCAACAACGGCGGCCGGATAACGCGGATTGAGCATCGATCCTTCGGGCACGATCAGATTGACCGGCTTCAGGCACCCGGCATTGAGCGGAATGTCATCATCAACAAGCGTTCTGAAGACATAAAGAACCGCTGCACGGGTCACAGCCGACGGGGCGTTGAAGTTGTTATCAAGCTGATCGGACGTGCCTGTGAAATCAACCGTCGCCGAACGGGTTTCCTTATGGATGGTGACCTTGGCCTTAACGACCGCACCATTGTCCATTTCATAGGAGAACTCGCCATCCTTGAGAACATCAATCACGCGACGAACGCTTTCTTCGGCATTGTCCTGAACATGGCCCATATAGGCATGAACAACATCAAGGCCAAAGTGATCGACCATCTTGCGCAGTTCCTGTACGCCTTTTTCGTTGGCGGCGATCTGTGCGCGCAGATCGGCGATGTTCTGATACGGGTTACGGGCCGGGTATTTTGCCCCTTCGAGAAGTGCGGTCAGGCCGGCTTCGTCAAATTTGCCCTGATCAACCAATTTGAAGTTGTCGATCAGAACGCCTTCTTCTTCGAGAATGCGTGAATTCGGCGCCATCGACCCCGGCGTAATCCCGCCGACATCGGCATGGTGACCACGCGATGCGACATAGAACAGGATGTCCTTGCCATCATCGCCAAAGACCGGTGTGATCAGGGTGATGTCAGGCAAATGCGTCCCGCCGTTATACGGGTCGTTCAGCATATAGACATCGCCCGGCTTCATGGTGCCGACATTGTTGCGCATAACCGCCTGAACCGACTCACCCATCGATCCAAGATGGACCGGCATATGCGGTGCGTTGGCGATCAGTTGGCCTTCCTGATCAAACAGGGCGCACGAGAAGTCGAGACGTTCCTTGATATTCACCGAATAGGAGGTGTTGGCAAGGGTAACGCCCATCTGTTCGGCAATATTCATGAAAAGGTTGTTGAAGACTTCCAGCATCACCGGATCGGCCTGGGTGCCGATGGCTTCAGACCGTTTCATGGCAACCACACGGGTCAGAACCAGATGGTCACGGCCATTGACCTTGGCTTCCCAGCCCGGATCAATCACGGTGGTGCCAACCGGTTCCACAATCACGGCCGGGCCGCGCACGGTCGCACCCGGTTTCAGGTCTTCACGTTTGTAGAACGGGGTATCTTCGGTTTTACCATCAAACACCACCGGACGGGTCGCAAGGGCTGTGATCGCCACATTGTCGTTGGTTGCTTCGGCTTCGGCATCCGGAAGGCTATGGGTTTCGCCGATGGCCTCAACCGCGACAGCTTCGACGACCAGCGGTTTCTCGTCCATGACAAAGCCATAGCGCTGCTTGTGCTGTTCTTCGAACTGGGCCTTGATGCTATCGACATCACCGAAATCAACGATCAGCGGGGTGTCGGTGCCGTCATAGCGCAGATGCAGCTTTTTCAGCATGGTGATCTTGGCATCACCAATACCCTGTTCATGCAGTTCGGCACGGGCATCAGCGGCCAAGGCATCAAGCTGTTCATCCAGACCGGAAAGCGCATCAGAGGCAAGCTTCGCCTCGACCGCCTGTTCGCGCATCGCACGAATATCGGCAAGACCCATACCATAAGCCGACAGAACACCGGCGAACGGATGGACAAAGACCTTAGTCATACCAAGGGTGTCAGCCACCTGGCAGGCATGCTGCCCACCGGCACCGCCAAAGCATTGCAGGATATAGTCGGTTACGTCATAGCCGCGCTGAACCGAAATCTGTTTGATCGCGTTTGCCATGTTTTCAACGGCAATACGCAGGAAGCCTTCGGCGACTTCTTCGGGCGTTCTGACCTGACCGGTGCTTTCCTTGATCTTGGCAGCCATGGCTTCGAAACCGCTGCGGACCGCATCGGCATCAAGCGGCTCGTTGCCTTCGGGGCCAAAGACATTGGGGAAGAAGTCCGGCTGAACCTTGCCCAGCATGACGTTGATATCGGTCACCGCAAGCGGACCGCCACGGCGATAGGCCGCCGGGCCCGGGTTTGCACCGGCACTGTCGGGGCCAACGCGGAAACGTGCACCATCGAAATGCAGGATCGAACCGCCACCGGCCGCAACCGTGTGGATTTTCATCATCGGCGCACGCATGCGCACACCGGCAACCTGGGTTTCGAAATCGCGTTCATATTCGCCGTCATAATGCGAAACGTCGGTCGACGTGCCGCCCATGTCGAAACCGATGACCTGTTTGAAGCCATCCATTTCAGCCGTACGAACCATGCCGACAACGCCACCCGCCGGACCAGACAGGATTGCGTCCTTGCCCTGGAATTTGGCGGCATCGGTCAGACCACCGTTGGACTGCATGAACATCAGTTTCACGCCGCCCAGTTCGGACGCCACCTGATCGACATAACGACGCAGGATCGGCGACAGATAAGCATCAACAACCGTGGTGTCGCCACGCGATACCAGCTTCATCAGCGGGCTGACTTCGTGACTGACCGAAACCTGGGTAAAGCCGACTTCACGGGCGATTTCAGCCGCCGCATTTTCATGGGCGGTGTAACGATACCCATGCATGAAGACGATGGCACAGGCACGAATGCCGGAATCAAACGCCGCCTGAAGGTCCTTGCGCAGATTGTCGCGATCAAGCGGGGTCAGTTCCGTCCCCTGGGCGTCGAAACGACCATCGGCCTCGATCACACTTTCATAAAGGGTTTCGGGCAGTTTGATATTGCGATCAAACAGACGCGGGCGGTTCTGATAGGCAAGGCGCAGCGCATCGCGGAAGCCCTTGGTGGTGACCAGAACCGTGCGGTCGCCTTTACGTTCAAGAAGGGCGTTGGTCGCAACCGTGGTGCCCATCTTGACGGCTTCGATTTTCTCGGCCGGGATTTTTTCGCCTGCCGGAACTTCGAGAAGTTCACGAATGCCCTGAATGGCGGCATCGCGATAACGTTCCGGGTTTTCCGAAAGCAGCTTGTGAGTGACAAGCGATCCGTCCGGCTTACGCGCCACGATGTCGGTAAAGGTACCGCCGCGATCGATCCAGAACTGCCATTTCGGCTGTCCCGATGTCTGCGAAGCGGGGGAATTTTGGTCGTGAGAAGCCATGATGCTTACTCCTTGGGCATCTGTAGTCATAAAATTCTGTGCGAACGATCAGATCTTCAAAAGGCCGGTCAGCCATTCATTTGCTGGGGCAGCCATGTTGCGATTTCCGGGAATACGGTAATCAGCAAAACAGCAAGCAACAGCAGGAAGAAGAACGGCAAAGCAGCCAGCGCAATGGCAAACAGGTTCTTGCCTGTCAGGCCTTGCAAAACGAACAGGTTGAAACCCACGGGCGGGGTGATCTGCGACATTTCGACCACCAGCACCACATAGATACCAAACCACAACAAATCGATCCCGGCGGCCTGAACCATCGGCAGGATGACCGAGGTGGTCAGAACCACCACCGAAATCCCGTCAAGGAAGCAACCAAGAACAATGAAGAACACGGTGAGTGCCGCCAAAAGCGCATAGGGCGACAGATCCATCTGCGCAATCCAGGCCGCAAGTTCACGCGGGATCCCGGTAAAGCCCATGGCCACGGTCAGAACAGCCGCCCCTGCCAGGATAAAGCAGATCATGCAGGATGTGCGGGTCGCTCCCATGATCCCGTCAATCAGGCTTTCCTTGGTCAAGGAACCGCTTAGTCGCGACAGGATCAGCGCTCCGACAACTCCGAATGCCGCGGCTTCGGTCGGGGTGGCAACACCGCCATAGATCGAACCGATCACAGCCGAAATCAGGGCAATAACCGGGATCAGGCGACCTGAAGCGCGGACTTTTTCGCCAAACGGAATGCTTGGTTCTGCCGGGGGCATTTTGTCCTTGTTCACCGTGGCCCAGATGCCAACGAAGCTCATGAACAGAATGATCAGCATGACACCGGGCAAAACACCGGCAATGAACAGACGCGCAATCGACAGTTCGGCAGACACGCCATAGACAATCAGAATGATCGACGGCGGGATCAAAAGGCCAAGCGTCCCCGACCCGGCCAGCGTGCCAAGGATCAGCTTGTCGGCATAGCCCTGCTTGCGCAATTCCGGGATCGACATGCGCCCGATGGTCGCCGCGGTCGCCGCAGACGATCCCGACACCGCAGCAAAGATGCCACAGCCCAGTACATTCACATGCAACAGACGACCCGGGAGTTTATTGAGCCAGGGGGCAAGACCGGTAAACATGTCTTCTGACAGGCGCGACCGGAACAGGATTTCCCCCATCCAGATAAACAGCGGCAGCGGGGCCAGCGACCATGTCGCCAGGCTTGACCAGGCAGTCGTTGCGATGATCGGACCGGTCTGGGCACTGGTAAAGAAATCAAGTGCGAAAACGCCGATGGCAAACAGTGACAGGGCAACCCACAATCCTGCCCCAAGGAACAGGAACAACAACCCCATCAGGATCAGGCCAATTTCAAGTACTTCCACGACCGTCCCCTATTCGTTCAATTCGTTTGCTTCGCCAGCAGCGAAGGCAGCCTGACGACCGGCAACGGTATCAACCAGTGCTTCGATCATGCCGATGGTAAAGACGATCAGGCCAAAGGCCATTGCGGCCTGTGGGATCCAAAGCGGAAAGGCAAGAACTCCGGGCGACGTATCGCCATAGGAAAAGCTTTCTTCGGCAAGAACCGCCATCCACCAGGCGAAATATCCGCCAAGGAAAGTTGCCGCCAGAAGCGTGATGCTTTCGATCACGCGGCGCAGCCCGCCCTGAAGGTGGGACAATATGATCATGACCCGGATATGGGTCCCGGCGCGCAGTGCCGGACCAAGTGCCAGGAACGTTCCCGCCGCCAAACAGAAACCGGCCAGCTCGTTTGCGTCATGTACCGCAATTCCAACCAGACGGCCAAGCGATTGCGCCAGAATAAGAAGTGCGATCGCGACCATAAAAACTGCGGCCAGCCCGGCACTGAACTTGAATAAGTAATTTAGTGATCTGCGCACAGCAGTCCCCTTTCCGCCCGCGATGTCGCGAAGCTGATTGATTGTTCCCTAAGAACAGTAACATCAAATTGTGGGGTTTGTCCGGGACCGGACAGAGGACGACGTCTGCCCGATCCCGAAAGACGAAAGAACCTTAGTTCTTGAAGGCGTCGATGATGGCAGCACCTTCATCGCCGGTTTTTTCAAGCCACTCGGAAACCATGGTTTCACCGGCTTTGGCCAGACCGGCCTTCAGTTCATCGCTCGGCGCAGCAACGTTCATGCCGTTGTCAGCCAGAACTTTTTTCTTCTCGTCAGCTTCGGCCATGCTCATTTCCCAACCGCGGGTCTCGGCTTTGGCAGCAGCGTCAAGAACGGCTTTCTGGGTTTCAGCCGGCAGACGGTCGAACGACTTTGCATTCACGACGACCATGTTTTTCGGAAGCCATGCCTGAACGTCATAGAAGTTCGAAACGAAGTCCCATGCCTTGGAGTTGGCACCGGTCGACGGCGAGGTGATCATTGCTTCAACAATGCCGGTTGCAAATGCAGTCGGGATTTCCGGAACTTCAACCTGGGTGGCAACCATGCCGGTCAGATCGGCAAGCTGCGAAGTGGTCGAGTTGTAAGCGCGGAATTTAACACCTTCGAGGTCTTCGACCTTGTTCACCGGGTTTGCGGTATAAAGACCCTGTGCCGGCCACGGAACAGCATAGAGAACTTTAAGGCCGTCTTTTTCCAGTGCGGCTTCGATACCGGCGCGCGAGACTTCCCAAAGCTTTTTCGCATCGTCATAGGACGTTGCAAGGAACGGGATCGCATCAACGGTGTAGATCGGGTTTTCGTTGGCCAGCAGCGAAATCAGGGTTTCGCCGATCGGAACCAGACCGCGCTGAACCGAACGCTTGATGTCTGCATGTTTGAAAAGCGAACCACCGGAATGAACGGTGATGGTCAGTTCACCACCCGACGCGTCATTCACGTCCTTGGCAAATTCGATAATATTCTGGGTGTGGAAGGTCGCGTCCGGGTACGGCGTTGCCATATCCCATTTTTCTGCCGCAGCCGCCAAACCGGCCGACATGGTGATGGCAGCAACAGCAACCGTCGAAAGTGCTTTTTTCAGCATTGATAAGTCTCCCTGTGTGTTGAGGCGTGGAGTCAGGATAGCAGAGACTCCAAATTAATCACCCGACATCTTGATCACATTTTACTGACAAATTGTCAATGTATTTTCATAACAGCTATGTGTTTTCAACATCTGCCTCAAACTTTTTGGATAATTTTGCTCAGCTATTGAGCATACCCCACACTCAGCGCGACTATAAATTGAGCCCAACTCATAAAATTGGTATCCTTTGACTGTTAAGACACCAATAATACTGCCAGCTGCAGAAGAACCCGAGGTGCTTTATATTGCTTATTGAAAGTCTTAGAGGTAGGGGGTTTAGCACCGAAGATGGATTAAATGTCGACGCCGTAATTTGGGACGACGAACTGGTCGAACTGGCGTCGATTGACGAACCTTTGCCAGACTTGTCTCAAGAAGGAACAGAATTCACACTCTGGGTACTTCTAACTAACAGCTTCCTAAATGCCATTGCAGGCAAAGAAATTTCTTCAGGAATAGCAGCTAATGACCTACTGCAAAAAAATAGAAGCCTGATTGGTGACTTAATAATTTCTGAATACGAATCTTTTATTCATTCCGGCACCTCAAAACCAATCATAATTAATGAACAAAGTGTGTTTGGTATTAGCTGGAACGAGCTAAGATCCCGTGTCGCCGCCTTCCAACAAACCGGGGTAAAAGGCTGTACTCTTCCCTCTTTATCTTGGGCAATGCTGCCAAAAAAGAGTGGTGTTAAGTCACTATCAAGTTGGTTTCATCAGAATTTCCAAGACCCCACTCAAAACATTCTGCCCAGTGGGAAAAAGGGAGCGTATCTGTATATAAACGGAGGCCCATACGAAGCTGATGAAATTATCAAATCTGTATTCGAAGGCTGGGTTCTCGACGAAATTATTGATGAAACCTTGGACGCCCTGAACAACGAAAGCCATGAGTGGGTCCCGGCGCATAACAGAGTAGTGACACTCAGTGACTTCGCATCAATGCAACAGTCTAAAAAGGCGCAAATTCAACCGACAGAAACCGAACAAGCCCACAATACCTTGCATCAAGAAATCGAGAACTTGAAACGTGAAATTGCACAGATACGGCAAGAATATCTGCAACCTGAAACAGCCCCGCCACGCTGGCACAACTCACCACCAGAAATAATTGATGACATTGACACGCTAGAGTCTGCCTCTCATGCGATCATTACAGAGTCACTAACGGCGCCAAACAACGACGTAATCTCAAAAGCAATTAACGACCTGAAGTCCGTACGACTCAAATGGAAACCTATCATAGTTATCTCCACCGCAACTGTTGCTACAAACATGACAATGTCTTTAATGGACGAACTAAGTCGACACATTGCCGTACGCCTGAAGCCTTACGTAGATAGGGTATTTGACGCCGCAATCGCGTGGATAAATACTGTTTTTTGATTAGACGATTCGGCTACATCGCACTTGCCGCGCGCGATGCCTGATCGTAAACGCCGGAAATGGCGCGGAGCGTCTTGGCAACATCGCCGACTTCCTGGCTATTCACACCAAGGCGCTGGAACGTTTCGACAAGACAGGCTTCGCGGACTTCGCGGTATTTTTCGCACATGGCGCGCCCGTCGGCGGTCGTACCGTAATGGACTTCCTTGCCGCGCTTCACACCTTCGACAAGGCCTAGCTTGCGAAGCTTTTTAAGCGAGTAATTCACAAGATGGCTGTCTTCGACATTCAGCACAAAGCACACTTCCGAAAGGCTTTTTTCGCGTTCGCGCGAATTGACATTATGCAGAACAAGAATGTCGAGAACCGATACATCCGGCATCCCGGCCGCGCGCATGCATCGAACCATCCAGCGGTTGAATGCGTTGCCTGAAAGGATCAGCGCGAATTCAAGCTCCGAGAGTTCTGCGGCGCGTTCCGATACAAGATGCGACGATGAAACAATACGTGGTTTATCAGCCATCCGACATTTCCTGCTTTCGTACCTATACTGTTATTGCGGTCTATTTCTGTAAAACGCCACAAGTTTGTCGGGATTTTATCGCAATAAAAGCAGCCGGGTAAAGACCCGGCTGCTGTTTGTTATCGACATTTCGTCATTAAAGTGAGCGCATCCGTTCCAGGAAACCGTCAATCTGGGCCCGAAGGTCCCCGCTTTGACGGCCAAGATTGTCCGCTGAATGATGGACTTCGGTTGCGGCACTGTTGGTTTCACCAACAGCAGCAGACACACCTTGCATCGCCGATGAAATTTCCTCGGTCCCGGCGGCTGCCTGTTCGACATTTTGCGAAATCTCGCTGGTGGCAACGGTTTGCTGTTCCACCGCTGCGGCGACGGCGGCAGCCCGTTCACTGATTTCGGCAATCATGGTCACGATTTCATCAATCGCACTGACAGCAATGCCGGTTGCCTGCTGGATATCATTGATCTGGATGGTGATATCCTCGGTCGCCTTGGCAGTCTGGTTGGCAAGGTTTTTGACCTCGCTTGCGACCACGGCAAAGCCTTTGCCGGCGTCACCGGCACGGGCGGCCTCGATCGTGGCGTTAAGTGCCAACAGATTTGTCTGACCGGCAATATCACTGATCAACCCGATGACTTCGCCAATCTTGATGGCGGAATCATTCAGCCCCTGGATATTGTCATTGGTTGACCGTGCCCGTTCGGTCGCCGATTGGGCCATGGACGATGTTTCGGTCACCTGACCGGAAATCTCGTTAATGGATGCGGCAAGTTCGGTCGCAGCCGTTGCCACCAGCTGCACATTTGATGACGCCTCTTCTGCGCCGGATGAAACGGCCATCGACTGGTCGGCTGCTGTGTCCGCACTGCTGCGCAGAACGTTTGACACCTGATGAAGCTGTTTGACAGCAACAGCAACGTCGGCCATCACGGCGACAACTGCCTGATCGAATTCCTGAATATACTGTTCCTGGGTTTCCATGCGTTTGCGGCGGCGCTCGTCATCGGCTTTTTGGGCCGCTTCAAGTTTGACACGCTCGATCCCGTTTTCACGGAAAATCAGAACAGCACGACCCATTTCACCAATTTCATCGGCACGATTGACCTCGTTGATATCGACGTCAAAGTCATTTTCAGCCAGACGGGTCATCTTGTTGGTCAATCCGCCGATCGCACGGACAATCGCGCGCGACAACAAAACAGAAAGCCCCAGAAGCGCAATCACCCCGATCACATACATCGCAACCGTGATGGTCAGGCTGGTTTTGGCGATCTGTTCAGCTTTTTGTTTTTCCAGCGCGGCGGTTTCGGCAATGGATGCGCTTAGCGCTTCAAGAACCGGTTCGGCCTGTGCGTAATAATCCGACAACAATCCCAGTTCGGCATTTCGTTGCAGGATCTTTCCTGCCAGCGCCTTGAAGTCCGCGACATAGGAATTCATCAACTTTGTGATATTGGCCTTTTCCGCAGCCGGAATGTCGGATGCCGCCAGTGCCGGTCCGAATTCGGTCAAGCGCTGATCAATACGATCGACGTATTTTTCATCGATACGGGCCAGGAAGTCTTTTTCGTGGCGACGCATCATCAACATGATGACAGTCAGATTGTCTGCCTTGTATTTCGCAAGCGCTTCTTCAACATTGTGGACCGAACCACGCAAACGGCCCCAAAGGCCGCCTTCTTCGTCCAGACCGATTTCACGTTGCAGGGCAACGATGGTTTCGAATTCCGCAGCATAGTTTGCAAAGGCTTCCTTGATCTGCGCGATTTCAGCAGCAGATTCCGCCAGTTCCGGATCAGCTTCAAGCGTTGCAAGCCCCGAACTTACACGTTCGACGACTTCGGCATGCTGGGTAACGTATTTTTCATCGAGCCTTAGCAGAAAGTCCTTTTCACGCCGACGGGCATGCAAGAAATCGCGCGATATTTCATCGGCAATCAACCGATCATCAAATGCTTCCTGTGCTGCCATTTGCGCTGACTGGCGCTGTTGGTCGGCAACGAACTGTACCGCTGCAACAACCACAAAGATCACAAGCGCCACCGCCCCGATCAGCGAAATCTGATAAAGAAGCTTCATGCGTGAAAGGAAATTCATCTAAACCCCCAAGCCTTACCGGACCTGTCCAAAAGTGTGAGACGCGACATGACAGGCACAAGCCAACCTACAACGGCACTGCACAAACATCCGGTCGCCCCAAACCTTTTAGTTTGGGATGCGGTGGCTGGTTTATCAGAAGGGAATTGTTACGGTTTTGTGACAATTCCCGTTTTCGACACCGATGTCAGCGCGTTGACGCGAAACGAAATTCGCATCCGTGCTCGCATGCGCGATACCGAAATACATTTGCACCGCATACAAACAAAACAAGGGGGAAGACGAATCTTCCCCCTCCTTTCGGATAGAATTGTGACGTCAGGCAGCCCGATAACCGATCAGCTGACAGCCCGCATCCGCGCAAGAAACTGATCAATCCGTTCACTCAAACTGTCACTTTGACGACCAAGGTTGTCGGCCGAGCCGCGCACGTCACTTGCGGCTTCTGTGGTGCCGGCAACCGCCGATGACACGCCCTGCATCGCCGATGAAATTTCACTGGTCGCCGATGCAGCCTGTTCGACATTCTGCGAAATCTCGCTGGTGGCAACGGTTTGCTGTTCAACAGCAGCAGCAACAGCTGATGCACGTTCGCTGATATCGGTGATCATGCGCACGATTTCGTCAATTGCCTCAACGGCCGAAAGCGTTGCCTGCTGGATTTCATTGATCTGCAATGTGATGTCTTCGGTGGCCTTTGCCGTCTGATTGGCAAGGTTTTTGACCTCGCTTGCGACCACGGCAAATCCCTTGCCCGCTTCGCCCGCCCGGGCGGCTTCGATCGTTGCGTTCAGCGCAAGCAAATTGGTCTGTCCCGCAATATCGTTGATCAGACCGATCACCTCGCCAATGCGTACGGCGGCGGCATTAAGACCCTGGATATCCTCGTTGGTTGTCTGCGCGCGCTGGCTGGCCGATATGGCCATTTGCGATGTGTCACTGACCTGCCCGGCAATTTCATGGATCGATGCCGAAAGTTCGGTTGCCGCGGTCGCAACCAGCTGGACATTTGACGATGCTTCTTCGGTTCCGGCCGAAACGGTTGTTGATTGCTCATTGGCCGTGGCCGCACTGCTGCGCAGGGTTTCCGATACCGCATGGAGCTGCTGCACGGCGGTTCCCACCTCGCTCATCATGGCAACAACATCATTGTCAAATTCGCGAATGTGCTTTTCCTGGCTTTCGATGCGTTTGCGCTGCTTTTCATCCAGTTCGCGTTGCTGGGCTTCGAGTTTCTGGCGTTCCAGTCCGTTTTCACGAAACACCACAACCGACCGCCCCATTTCGCCGATCTCGTCTTTGCGATCTGCTTCTTCAAGTTTGACGTCAAAGTCATTCCTGGC
Organism: Thalassospira sp. GO-4; assembly: GCF_023588965.1. Classification (NCBI taxonomy): domain Bacteria; kingdom Pseudomonadati; phylum Pseudomonadota; class Alphaproteobacteria; order Rhodospirillales; family Thalassospiraceae; genus Thalassospira; species Thalassospira sp. GO-4. The sequence continues at coordinate 4,233,587 of NZ_CP097807.1, read as the reverse complement.
CAGACGGGCCATTTTGCCTGTCAGACCGGTAATCGCGCGCACGATCGCACGCGCCAGAATGATCGATAACAAAATCAGCACCAGCGCACCGGCGATAAAGATTGCAAAGGTAACCTGAACGCCGGTATGGGCGATTTCTTCGGCCTGCATCTGCATTCGTTCGGCGACCTCGCCGATGGAATTGCTGAGTTCTACCAGAACCGGTTCGACCGCACTGTAATAGACACTAAGTTGCGCAAGCGATTCCTCGCGGGCAAGAACGGCATCGGCCAGCGCCTTGAAGTCCGCGATATAGGATGTCATCAGCTTGGCCAGTTCGGCCTTTTTTTCGTCCTGAATGCTGCCTGCCTTTTGCAGGGCCGCGTCAAATTCCTTGGCTGTGGCATCCACATTGCTGACATAGACAGGATCAAGGGTGGCCAGGAAATCCTTTTCATCGCGACGCATCTTAAGAACCGCAATTGAAATATCCTTGGTGTTGGAAAGTCCCAGCATCGCTTCAAGCTGGGCAATCTTGCCAAGCGCGGTTTCCACTTCGGAGGCAGCTTCGCGCATTTCACCAAGCAGGCCGGAACTGGCATCCAGCCCGACCTTGCGTTGCAGTTCGACCACATTGGCAAATTCGCTGACATAATCTTCAAAGGCGGCTCTTGCCTGATCTACCTGACCGATCAGCTCACCGATTTCCTTGCGCCCGGCAAGTTCTTCAAGCCCGCTACGCACCGAAGCCGCCGCCTCGCTATGAGAGGTAATATATTCTTCGCTTTTACGAAGAACAAAATCCTTTTCATGGCGTCGGGCATTAAGGAATTCCCGAGAAATTCCGTCCACCACAAGCTGATCGGCGGTCGCGGCCTTGGCAATTTCCTGTGCGGACTGCCGTTGCTGATCTGCGACAAACTGGGTCGTTCCGACAACAGCAAAAATGACCAGTGCGACAATACTTATCAGTGAAATCTGATAGACAAGTTTCATACGCGACAAGAAAGACATGTTTCACCCCCCCTAAAATCCAGTCCATGTGCGTTATTGTTCTTGTTACACGGCTGTCATAGAAACACCCCACCCAAAGTAGATCAATAAACACTTAAGTATAGATCGACGGGTGAAACCGGGTGTGTTCAGTCGGAAATAAAGCCAATTCGCCATTTATTTCCGCGCTCTGCGAACTATGTTGGTTGTTCTGGAAAGATGGTAATCTTGCCGGACGAATACCACCGTGCCGCAATCGACACAGAAATCAGGAAGCAATTCACCCATGAGCAAAGCATGAGTACAGCATGAGTATCTGGGGCAAAATTATTGGCGGAGCCGCAGGTTTTGCCTTGGGCGGACCACTTGGCGCAATTCTTGGCGCAACAGCCGGCCATGTCGTTGACAAGATCAAAAGTGCGGCAAATGGCGGACCGCAGCTTGGCGGGCATGACCCGAGACAGGTTGCCTTTGCCACGGGTGTAATCGTGCTGGCCGCCAAGATGGCCAAGGTTGACGGCCATGTCAGCCGTGATGAAATCAACGCATTCAAACGCGTCTTTCATATCCCGCCGGGCGAGGAAAAGAATGTCGGACGTATCTTTGATATGGCGCGCGCATCCTCGGACGGGTTTGAAATCTATGCGCGGCAAATCGCCACCATGTTCCGCGGCGAACACGCCCTTCTGGAAGGCATTCTAGAAGCGCTTTACCAGATCGCGATGGCCGATGGCGAATTGCATCCGGCAGAACAGGCATATTTGAAAAAAGTCGCCCATATCTTCGGATTTGCCGATGTCGACTTTGACCGCGTCCATCACGCCTATACCGCGTCGAACGGTGCCGATCCTTATGAACAGCTTGGCGTGACCCGCGATGCCAGTGACGATGAACTGAAAGCAGCACATCGCAAATTGTCACGCGAAAACCATCCCGACACCTTGATGGCCAAGGGCATGCCGCCTGAATTTATCGAACAGGCGAACGACAAAATGGCCCGCATCAATGCCGCGTGGGATCAAATCCGCAAGGAACGCGGCATCCGCTAATTGCAAAACAGCGGGACGTAACGGCTGACAGATGATTTCCCTTGCAACGGCATCCAATTTGCTGTTTGCAGGGGACCTGTCACAGTGACCTGTTTTCTGAACTCAAGCTTATCGGTTTTTCCATGGCGCCACCGCTGATCAATATTAATGACATTCGCCTGACCTTTGGCGGCAATGATCTGTTTTCCGATGTGTCATTTGCCATTGGCGAACGTGACCGGCTATGTCTGGTCGGACGTAACGGCGGCGGGAAATCCACCCTTCTGAAAATCATCGCCGGCGAAATCGAAGCCGATGGCGGCGAACGTTTTGTCCAGCCGGGCTGCAAGGTTGCCTATCTTAATCAGGAACCGAAATTTGACGGCTATGACACGGTCGAAGATTTCGTTCTTTCGGCACTGGACGAACATGAACAGGAATATGCCTATCGTTCAGACATGTTGCTGGCGTCGGTTGATATTGACCCCAAGGCCGATCCCAAAAGCCTGTCGGGTGGCGAAGGCCGCCGTGCGGCAATTGCGCGTGCCCTGATTGCCGATCCACAGGTTCTGTTGCTTGATGAGCCGACCAACCATCTTGATCTTCCGACCATTGAATGGCTTGAAGGCGAGATCAAGAATTTCCGCGGCGCCGTCGTGGTGATTTCGCATGACCGTGCATTCCTGAATGCAGTGTCGAACGGTGTCCTTTGGCTTGATCGCGGTGTCATGCATCAGGGGGCGATCAACTTTGCCAAGTTCGAAGAATGGTCCGAGGAAATCTATCGCAAGGAAGCCGAAGAACGCGCAAAGCTTGATAAGCTGATCGCACAGGAAACCGTTTGGTCCGTTCAGGGCATTTCGGCCCGCCGCAAACGCAACCAGGGCCGTCTGCGCCGTCTTTACGACATGCGCGAACAGCGTTCCAAACAGGTTGACCGCATCGGCAATGTGTCGCTTGCCGCCGAGGCAGGCGAAACATCGGGCAAGGTCGTGATCGAAGCCACCGACATCGCCAAGTCATTTGGCGACCGCCAGATCATTGCCGATTTCTCGACCCGTATCCTGCGCGGCGACAAGGTTGGCATCATTGGCCCGAACGGGGCGGGTAAAACCACCCTGCTTAAAATGCTGACCGGGCAGCTTGAACCTGACAGTGGCACGATCAAGATCGGCACCAACCTAAATCCCAGCTATTTCGATCAGAAACGTATCGCGCTTGATGACGACAAGACGCTTTGGGATACGTTGTGTGATGTTGGCGGCGACCAGGTGATGGTGCGCGGCAATCCGCGCCATGTGGTCAGCTATCTGCGCGATTTCCTGTTTGATGAAAAACAGGCCAGAAGCCCCGTTGGCGCCCTTTCGGGTGGAGAACGCAACCGTCTGCTTTTGGCGAAATTGCTGGCAAAGCCGACCAACCTTCTGATCATGGACGAGCCGACCAACGATCTGGATATGGATACGCTCGATCTGCTTCAGGAAATGCTGGATGACTATGAAGGCACGCTTCTTCTGGTCAGCCACGATCGTGACTTCCTTGACCGTGTTGTGACGTCTTCCATCGTTATGGAAGGCGACGGAACGGCTGTTGAATATGCAGGTGGCTATTCCGATTACATCACCCAGCGCAAACTTTCGCGCGCAGAACCGGCCAAAGAAGACAAATCCGCCGCCAAGCAGACCAAGAAATCAACAGGCACATCATCAACACCGGCAAAACCGAAATCATCTTCGAAGCTGAGCTACAAGGATCAGCGCGAATATGACAACCTGCCCGGAGCGATGGCAAAGCTGGAAGCGGAAATCAAAACGCTTGAGGATGCGCTTTCGGACAGCACTCTGTTCACCAAGGACCCGACCGGATTTCAGAAAAAGGTCGACCGCCTTGATGCCGCAAGAAGCGAACTTGAAGCATCCGAAGAACGCTGGCTGGAACTTGAAATGCTGCGCGAGGAACTCGGTCTGGGATAAGCGCCCAACCGACACCCGAAAATTTCATCTGGCATCTTTTGCGCCCTGCTGCTTTACGTGATGTAAAGACCGGGTCACACTTGTCCTGCGCGTAATTCTGGCACGATCAGATATTCTCGATTGAAAAGAACTCATTTGTCGTTTGGCTGCAAACAGATGACAAAGGAATGTATCGTTATTGGGCACATGCGCGTGCCGCCCCTTATTGAAAGCCTGCTCCATGCCGCTTAAAGCAATGCTTATGGCCCTGTCCGTTGCCGTCATCTGGGGCATCAACATGCTGACCGTCAAAGGTGCCGTTGCGGAAATTCCGCCCTTTATGCTTACGGCCATACGATTTGCCTCGGTCGCGATCCTGCTGATCCCGTTTACCCGGGTGCCACGCGGGCGCATGGGCCGTCTGGCAATCATTTCCGTTACATTCGGCAGTCTTCATTTCGGGGTGCTGTTCTTTGCACTGTCGATGATTGATGCCGGGCCGGTGGCGATTATTGTCCTGCTTGGCGTGCCGTTTTCATCAATGCTTGCCACCTATTTCTTTAATGACCGGCTTGGCTGGAAAAGGCTTTCGGGCATGTCATTGGCCTTTGTTGGCGTGACGATCATGTTCTGGGATCCGACCATGACCGATCTTCAGCTTCCGCTGCTGCTTGTGGTGTTTGCTGCCTTCATGTGGGCGGTTGCAAATGTCATGATCAAGAAACTTGGCGATATTGATACCTTCCAGCTCAATGGCTGGATGGCGCTGTTTGCGACCCCGCAATTGCTGATCCTGTCCCTGGCGTTCGAACCGGGATCGGTGCAAGCGGTCTTTGACGCCAGTTGGGTGGCCTGGGCCAATCTGAGCTTCACGGTTGTGATGTCATCAATCGTTGCATATGGCTTCTGGTATCACTTGCTTAAAACACAGGATGTGAACGCGGTTGTGCCATGGTCGCTGCTTGCCCCGGTGATCAGCGTTCTGGGATCGTTTGTCGTATTTGACGAAGCCTTTTCAATGCTTAAGATCATTGGCGGGATTGTCGTGCTATGCGGGGTGACCGTCATCATGCTGCGCAAACCCGTTCAGCGCAAAACACAGGGCATGGATTGATCCAGATGGCATCCGGGCAGTCACGAGACCACAAAACGGGGGAAATCATATCCTGCCCGTCGCCCAATTTCGGACCGCGACCGGAAGGCTGCCCGATCAACATACTGGTTCTGCACTATACCGGGATGCAGACCGGCAACGATGCGCTTGAACGCCTGTGTGATCCGCAAAGTTCGGTTTCCAGTCATTACCTGATCGAGGAAGACGGACGCATCTTCGCCCTTGTTGACGAGGACAAACGCGCCTGGCACGCCGGGCGTGGATGCTGGCAGGAATGCGACGATGTGAATTCCCATTCGATCGGCATTGAAATCGTCAATCCGGGGCATGAATTTGGCTATCGCCCTTTTCCCGATACCCAAATCGCATCGGTGATCAGCCTGTGTCAGGAAATTCTGGCACGCCACAATATCCCCGCTGATCGCGTCATAGCCCATTCCGACATGGCCCCGGATCGCAAGGAAGATCCGGGCGAACTGTTTCCTTGGAAACTGCTTGCCGAAAACGGCATCGGCATGTGGCCCGAACCAGACCATGGAACAGCACATCCGGTTGATCGGGAAGCTTTTGACAAGCTTCTTGACCGGATCGGTTATGGTTGGCCCGCAAGCGGTCAGGACCAGACGAAAAAGAACGATGATCGCATCAAACGCGCCATCGCATTTCAGCACCACTGGCGTCCGGAAAACATTTCGGGTGTGCTTGACGGGCAATGCATGTCAATTGCCACTGCCCTTGCCAATATGATTGGCAAATAGGCTGCTTTGTACGTTCCCCACCCCATCGCTTTTGCTTGACGTTCAGATCGATGTGACCTACATCCGCACCACCAGATGGCCGGATGGCTGCCCTTGTTGTTTACAACGGGGGAGGAAAGTCCGGGCTCCACGGAGACACGGTGCCAGATAACGTCTGGCGGGGGCGACCCTAGGGAAAGTGCCACAGAAAGCAAACCACCGACACAGCGCAAGCCTGTCGGAAAGGGTGAAAGGGTGCGGTAAGAGCGCACCGGTCCTTCAGCAATGCGGGACGCATGGTAAACCCCACCGGGAGCAAAACCTAATAGGAATGGTCGGCCGGGTGCTTCGGCATTGTCGGCAGGTGGGTTTTCGCACCACCATTCGGGTTGGTTGCAGGAGGCGTTCGGCGACGGACGTCCCAGATGAATAGCCATCCAGTGCGGTTCGCCGCATGGACAGAACCCGGCTTACAGGCCATCTGGTATTATTTCCCAAAATAAAAGGCGATGACTGGATTTGTCACCGCCTTGTGTGATCAGATGCATCGTCCGAACACGCCGGGTTTCAGCCGCGCTCTGCGATGGATTGCGCGAAATGCTGATCTGCCTCTTCCTGGGTACCGACCGGGAAATCGGCCGCGGTCTGATCCTTGATCATTTTGCCCAATGTCGGAAGCGTCTTGCGATCGATCTGTGTGCCAGCGTCCCAAAGCTTGGAACGCATCAGCGATTTTGCACAATGCAGGAAGGCTTCCTCCACCGTGATTTTGATCGCGGTGATCGGCGGTTTGGGCGTATCGGCAAACAGATCAAGCAACGCCGGGTCAATGCTGATTTCAGCCCTGCCATTCACACGCAGCGTTTCATTCACGCCCGGAACAAAAAACAGCATCCCGACTTTGGGGTTATCGACGATATTGGCCAATGTATCGATACGATTGTTGCCCGGACGGTCCGGCATGACGATGGTGTTGTCATCGACAACCTTGATGAAACCCGGGCCGTCGCCACGCGGGCTGACATCGGCGTCGCCATTGGCATCAGCAGAAGAAATGACCGCAAAGGGTGCCAGTGCAATGAAATGCTTGCAATGCGGATCAAGCCGCGACAGGCATTTGTCAACGGCAAGCCCCATGGGTTCACCGTAAATCGCACGAAGCTTGTCATGCGTATCGATTTTGGTTTCTGCAGACGTCATCAAAAGGCACCTTATGCGGGAATCAGGGGCCGAAGGTGCGTTACTTGCGAACGGAAGTCAATTACCGATCAGCACCCCGGTCACGAAGCTATGATCTGGTCAACATTTTTGACGGCTGCGAACTCGCTATTCAGGCTTGCCAGTGCCACATCATGCACCAGTTCCGCCGGGAATTCCCGCCCGTCAGGCAGGCTTCGATCAAAGGTCGCACAGGCATCCGCAGCAATGACAACATCAAAGCCAAGATTTCCGGCCATCCGTGTACTGGTATTCACACAATGGTCGGTCGTAATCCCGCATAGCACCAGTTGTGAAATCCCCTGCGCGCGCAGGTCCGCCTCAAGACTTGTTCCGATAAAGGCCGAATTGACGTTTTTGCCATAGACCGCCTCGCCCTCCATCGGTGCGAGTGCCGCCTTGAAGGCATTTCCGCGATCATCAGGATGCAACCGCGATTGTGGCTCGGTCGAGTTGTGTTTGACATGAATAACCGGCCAGGCGTTTGCGCGCCAATGGGTCAATAACCGCACTGCATTGGTTTCGGCATCGGGGTTATTGCGTTTCCCCCAATAGGAAAGATCATCAAATCCTTGCTGCCAATCAATCAGGATCAGGGCGGTTCGGGTCATGGGTGAGGCTCCGATAACAATACGGGAAGATCAGGGCACAGACTTTAGCAGCAATTTGTCTGGCGCAAATGACAAACACCCCACCAATATTGCCAAATGATCAGAGCCAGCCTTTGCGCTTGAAATACCAAAGCGGCAAAACCGCGGACAGGATCATTAAACCGATGGCGACCGGATAGCCGAATTCCCATCCCAGTTCCGGCATGAATTCGAAGTTCATGCCATAAATGCTGGCGATCAGGGTTGGGGGCAGGAACGCCGCGGCTGCGACCGAGAAAATCTTGATGATATTATTCTGTTCAAGACTGATCATACCAAGGGTCGCATCAAGCAGGAACGTAACCTTGTTGGCGATGAAGTTGGCATGTTCGGTGATCGACACGATATCGCGCGAAATCACTTTGAGCCGCGCCTTGGCATCCTTTTTCAGGCGCGTCTGGGTCGACAGGAACAAGCCAAGACGATGCAGGTTCAGCAAGCTGTCCTTGGCCTTACCAGACAGGTTGCCGGTACGCCCGATCTGTCGAAGGGTTTCACGATGATCCTGATCCGAGGCAATGTCTTCGGGGCTTGCAAACACCTGATTGGACAGGTTTTCAAGATCGGTTGCTGTCTGTTCCATCAAATCGGCCAGACGGTCGACAATCTGTTCAAGCAAACCAAACAGCACCGCCTCGGCACTGTTGGCAAGTGACGGGCTGCGTTTGACCCGGCGGATAAATGTCTTGAAGGGAACCGGATCGGCATAGCGCAGGGTAATCAGCGTTTTCTTGACCAGGATAAAAGTCACGGCCGTTGTTTGCGGCGCATCTGTCGTAGCACGGGTCAGAACCGAAACCGTCATGAAAAGTGCGCCCTCTTCGTCATACAGACGCGATGACAGCTCGATCTCCTGCATTTCTTCGCGGGTCGGCACCTCGATCCCGAAGCGTTCCTCGATATCGTGGATTTCGTCAGGCGTTGGTGACAACAAGTCAATCCAGACAGGCGTCCGATCAGCCTTGCCACCATCCTGTTTGGTCGAGGTCGATGTTGTCTTGCCCAGCGCATTGGCCGTGATTTTTGCTGGTGCTTGCGCAGTGGTTGCCGCCGGTTCACCGTTTTCGACACCAACATTGTCGGCAACTGCGGCATCCGCGCTGTTGCCGTCATCCGCCGTTGCCCGGAGAGGGGCGAAAAATTCGTTGGTATCCATTAGCTTCTCCATCCTGACCGGCTTGCCGCGTGATACGGATGCCAGATTATTGCTTTGCTGTCATATGGTGTTTCCATTGCAATTCTGTCACCAGTCAGAATGGCAGAACCGTCTGGAATGAAAACGGATCAATATCGGGATTGGTTCCGCGTTTTTCGTCATAGGCAACACGCACCTGATCAAGGAACTCATCCTTGCTGATCATCTGGTCGTTGTTTGCATCATATGTCGGAAACAACAATTCCAGACGCCGGCTTTCGGTGCGCAGCCGCTGGCGATTGGCATCCGCCGTTCCGGGCAATTGTTCAACTGCGGCAAATTCGCGTGCCACCAGAACACTGTCGCCATTGATGTCACGCCGCCTGAACATCCAGCTTGAATAGGATGCGGCTTCGTCAGCACTGATACGGCCATCCTGATCAATATCGACCGGATGATATTGTTCGCGGTAAAGCTTTACCTGTTCGGGAATGCCTGCCGGTACGCCACCCGTCGCACCATTTTTCTGGGCAAGGGCCTTGGCAATTGCGTCATTGAGCCCCGGGATATTGGCAGTCCCGGTTCCAGCATCGCCCGACAAACCCGCAGCACCATCAAGCCTCCCCAGCCCCGAAAGCCCGCCCAGTCCAAATTGCGACATCAGTTCCGGATTGTTTTGAAGCTGCTTCATGATCAGCGGCAAAAGTTCGCGCATTTGCGGTGACGTCACCTCGGGCGAGGAACTGCTGCCACCGGCCTTGTCCATGGTCAATCCTTGCGCACGGGCATCCCCGACAACACCGGGCCATTCGAAAAAGGTCCCTGATATTCCGGCACAAACCATGCAACCCATTAACACAATGGCAGCTTTTATCCGCAACAATCGCATCCTTCATTTCACTGACGCAGCCCCGCGCCAGTATTTGACCAAATATCTGATCGGTCTTGCTACTGCATATCCGGAAATCATCCGGGCATCACAAGACGTAAAACGCCCCGGGTTTCCGGAAATACCGTCCCGACATTTTGCAGGAGTTCGCCCGCGCATCAAACCCGATTGGGAGCCAAATCGCAAATTGTCTTCGAACGCCCCATCGTATTCCAATTTTCGATCTGACCATCAAAACCCATGGATCAGGTCTTTTTATGGTCGCCCCATGGGTTCCCATGGAACCGAATTGGGATTTTATGGGCAGAAGATGGATAAGACCGTGATTCAATGTGTTTTTGAGGGAATTCAGACTTTTCGCATGTACCGCAGAATCCGCAGAAACACACCAAATCGTCACATTTGACCCCATCAAATCCCATTGACCCCCATCATTTCCCATGATACCCCATAAGCAGGCACAAATTCTGTGCCATGCGGGGCATATCCATTTCAAACATCGACCGGCCGTTGAGGCGGACCTGTTCACGTCGAACTTTGAAATCGGACTTTTGATCAGGGGAATGGCGAAGTGCTGTTCACAGGGACGCACATTCACAAGCTGGACCGGAAGGGACGCGTATCCGTCCCCAAACGGTTCCGTGCGGCCCTTGAGATGGAAGAATTCGCCGGTATCTACCTGTATCAATCCCACAAGGAATGCGCGCTCGAAGGCTGCAGCCACAGCCACATGGAACGCATCGCCGCGTCGCTTGATGAACTTGATATGTTCTCTGACGAGGCAGACGATCTGGCAGACACCATCCTTGGCTCCTCGCATATGCTTCCTTATGACGGCGAAGGTCGTATCATTCTGCCCGCTGAATTGATCGAATTTGCCCGTATCGAAGATCAGGTCGCCTTTGTCGGCCGTGGTCGCACCTTCCGCCTGTGGAACCCGGACATCTTCAAGCCCCTGCAAGAAGCCAGCCGGACCCGCACGCTTAATCGTGGTGCGACGCTCAAGCTCAAACCGATGAACGAACTCCCCAAAGGTGCACGTCCCGGCACCCCGAACGAGGAGGACGCATCATGAGCGACAAGGACATCCGTTTCGCCACCGAAGATCGCCCGCACAAGCCGGTCCTGCTTCGCGAGGTGCTTGACGCTCTTGCACCGTGTGACGGCGAAATCATGGTCGATGGCACCTTTGGCGCAGGCGGTTACTCCCGCGCCATTCTTGATTCCGCGAAATGCGAGCTTTATGGCATTGATCGCGACCCGAGTGCGGTTGCAACCGGCCGGAAACTTGAAGCCGAATATGACGGCCGTTTCCACATGGTCGAAGGATGCTTTGGCGATATGGGTCGCCTGATCCCGGCCGCTGGCCCCGAACAGGTCGATGGTATCGTTCTCGATATCGGCGTGTCGTCAATGCAGCTTGATCAGGCCGATCGCGGCTTTTCATTCCGCGAAGACGGTCCGCTTGATATGCGCATGTCGATGTCTGGCCCCACCGCGGCCGATTTCGTCAATACCGCCGAAGAAGAAGACATTGCCAATGTCATCTATCGTTATGGCGAGGAACGGGCATCGCGCAAGGTTGCCCGCAAGATCATCGAGATGCGTGCAGATGAGCCGTTTGCAACCACATCACAGCTTGCCCGAGCTGTGCGCTCGGTCGTGCGCAAATCCAAGGACGGCATTGACCCGGCCACCCGCACGTTCCAGGCATTGCGCATCTATGTGAATGATGAGCTTGGCGAACTTGAACGCGCCATGGATGCCGCCGAAACACTGTTAAAGCCCGGCGGACGTTTGGTCGTTGTGACGTTCCATTCGCTCGAAGACCGCCTGGTTAAAACATTCATGAAGGCGCGTTCGGGCGATCCCAAGAAAATGTCTCGCCGCCTGCCCGGTGAGCCGGAAGTCGCCACACCGACCTTTACGACCATCACCCGTAAGGCGGTGACCGGCCAGAAAGACGAAATTCGTGCCAACCCGCGCGCCCGGTCGGCAAAGCTGCGTGCTGTTGCCCGCAATGATCAGCCTGCCAACAAGCACGGAGGTCCGAAATGACCCGTGCGGTAACAATTATCGGCCTGTTCCTGACCATTTTGATTGGCGCTGGCACCTATTGGGTCAGCCACGAAGTCGAACGCCTTGAAAAGCATTATGCGGAAATCCAGTCCGACATTCTGGCCGAACAGGAAAGCATCCACGTACTTGAAGCGGAATGGAGCTACCTGAACAATCCGGAACGGATCGAAAAGCTTTCGCGCGAATATCTTAGCCTGGCCCAGATCGAAGTGCTGCAGATGGCCAGCATCGATGATCTGCCAGAAGATTCCGACATGCATCAATACCGCATCGACAAGTTCGGCGAAGCGGTTGCCTTCATGCCTGTACCCCGTCCGCGTCCGGGCGATCGCGCCTATGCCGAGGCCGCCGAAACCATGATTGTGGACGCACCATCAGTCGCCGAGACCGGGGGTGCGCAATGAGCTTTACCCGTTTCTCATACTGGCTGCGTGGTGACCGTCCGGAACTGGGGCCCGATCAGCGTGAACGTCTTGCACTTGAAACGGCCCGCAACCGTATTTTCATCACCGGCGCGATGTTCATCATCGGTTTTTGCTGGATCACCTATGGCCTGGTAGACGCATCGGTCTTGCGCCAGGGCAACGAACCGGCTGTGGCATCGGGTACCGATGCGCGCGAACTTAAAACCGAACGCGCCGACATCATTGATCGCAACGGCCTGTTACTTGCCACCGATCTTCCGACCAACTCGCTTTATGCCGATGCCCGCGTGGTCAAGGACCCGGTTGAGTCTGCCGATCTTTTGCTGACAGTTTTGCCCGATCTTGATCGTGATACTCTGATCCGGCATCTGAGCTCGCGCAAGGCATTCGTCTGGCTGCGCCGCAACCTGACGCCTGAACAGCAATATGAAGTCAACTCGCTTGGCATTCCCGGCCTGAATTTCCAGCGCGAGGAACGCCGGGTGTATCCGCATGGGCGGCTGTTCTCGCACGTGCTTGGCTTTACCGACATCGACAATAACGGCATTGCTGGCGCCGAACGCGAATTCGATAACGAGTTGCGCATCAATAACGGCCCGCTTCAGCTGTCGCTTGATACCCGTGTGCAATTCGCGCTCGAAGAAGAAGTCGAAAACGCGATGGAGACCTATAGCGCGGTGGGCGCTGCAGGTCTTGTCATGGATGTCTATACCGGTGAAGTCATCGCGATGACGTCACTTCCGAATTTTGATCCCCATCGCCCGGGTCAGGCCCCGGCAGATGCACGGTTCAACCGGTCGACCCTTGGCGTTTATGAAATGGGGTCGGTGTTCAAACTGTTTAACACCGCCATCGCCCTTGAAACCGGCACATCCACACTCAATTCGGTTTACGACGCGACCGAACCGCTGCGGATTGCGCGTTTCTCGATCCGCGATTACCACGCTGAAAACCGCTGGCTGACGGTACCGGAAATTCTGGTCCACAGCTCCAACATCGGATCGGCGCGCATGGCGATGGCCTTTGGCGGTGAGAACCAGAAAAAATACCTGAAAAAGCTTGGCATGCTCGACAAACCGGAAATCGAGCTTCCGGAAGTCGGTGGGCCGCTTGTGCCCAATCCGTGGCGCGAAGTGAACACCATGACGATTTCGTTCGGTCATGGTCTGGCTGTCACCCCGCTTCAGGTCGTCAATGGCATTTCAACCATCGTCAATGGTGGTATCCGCCGCCCGTCCACGATCCTCAAACAGGATGGTGCACCGGCCGGCGAACGTGTGTTTTCCCAGAAAACTTCGGAACAGCTGCGTCGCCTGATGCGACTGGTTGTCACCGAAGGTTCGGGCAAAAAGGCCGAAGTGGCCGGCTACTTCCTTGGCGGGAAGACCGGCACCTCGGAAAAACTAGTGAACGGGCGCTATGTCAAGAACGCCCGCATGTCGACCTTTGTCGCCGCCTTCCCGATGCAGGACCCGAAATATGTGGTTCTGGTGACGCTGGACGAGCCCAAAGGCACCAAAGAAACTTATGGATTTGCCACAGCAGGTTGGGTGTCCGCCCCTGCGGTTGGCAAGGTTGTGACACGTATTGCTCCCCTTTTGGGCATTGAACCGGCGAATGCGAAGGCGCCGGAGATCGAGCAAGCGCTGCAGATCGAACTTCGCAAGGGGGAACGCAAACTTGCGTCTTTCTGAGCTCATGGCAGGTGATCAGGCGGCATTGAAACATGCCCAAGGACAGGACCCGAATATCACGGGCCTGACAGCAGACTCACGCACCGTGAAGGATGGCTATATGTTTGCCGCCCTGTCCGGTGCCCGCGACGACGGTTCCAGATATATTGCTGATGCGATCAAACTTGGGGCTGCCGCAATCCTGGCAAAGGATGGCACGCCAAGACCGACGGCCGCGACAGTTCCCCTTATCCCGGTTGAAAATCCGCGCAAACGCTATGCCCAGCTTGCCGCGCGCTTTTATGGCAAGCAGCCGGCAAATATTGCGGCGATCACCGGAACCAATGGCAAAACATCCACGGCGATCTTTACCGAACAGCTGTGGACGATCCTTGGCAATATGTCGGGATCGATCGGCACCCTTGGCATTCGTGCCGCCGGCGCCAAGATCCCCGGATCACTGACCACACCCGACCCGGTTGCCCTGCACCAAAGTCTTGATGAAATGTGCGGCATCGGCGTCACCCATGTCGCGATGGAAGCAAGTTCGCACGGGCTTGACCAGTATCGTCTTGACGGGGTCAAGGTCACCGTGGCGGCCTTTACCAATCTGTCGCGTGATCATCTTGATTATCACGGCACGTTCGAAAAATACTTTGCCGCCAAGGCACGCCTGTTTTCCGACCTTCTGGTGGCAGACGGCACTGCTGTTCTGAATGCCGATGTCGAACAGTTCGCGCTGTTGAAAAAGATGTGTGAAAAGCGCGGCGTGAATATTCTGTCTTACGGGCAGAATGCCGATGACATCAAACTGGTCAAGGCAACCCCGGACAGCACCGGCACCAAAATCACGCTTCTGGCCAACAAGGGTGAATACAGCATTCATCTTCCCCTGATGGGCAGCTTCCAGGTGATGAACGCCCTTGCGGCCCTTTCGATTGTTGTGGCATCGGGTGCCGATCTTGATCAGGCCGTGCTGGCGCTTGAAAAACTTGAAGGTGTCCGTGGTCGTCTGGAACTGGTGGGCAAGACAAGTTTTGGCGCACCGGTATTTGTCGATTACGCCCATACGCCTGATGCGCTTGAAACCGTGATCAAGGCTGTGCGCCCGCATTGCAAAGGCCGCATCGTTTGTGTATTTGGTGCCGGCGGAGACCGCGACACCGGCAAACGTCCGTTGATGGGTGCCGTTGCCCATGACTTTGCCGATATCGCCATCATCACCGATGACAACCCGCGCAGCGAAGATCCAGCCCTGATCCGTGCGGCGATCAAGGCCAAATGCGAAGGTGCGGTGGAAATTGCCGACCGGGCAGAGGCCATCAAACGCGGCATTGGCATCCTGCAACGCAATGATGTCCTTATCATCGCCGGAAAAGGCCATGAAAGAGGCCAAATTGTCGGTGATACGGTTCTTCCGTTTGACGATGCATCTGTTGCCCGCAGCATCCTTGCAGGCGGCAATTGACCTGAATTCCCGTTACGGCGCACAGGCCGTAACGGCCTGAGTGAAATGAAAGTGACGTTATGACAAAGGCTGTTTTATGGACGGCAAAGGATGCCGAAACCGCAACCGATGGCAAAACGACCGGGAACTGGTCGGTTGCCGGGATCTCTATAGACAGCCGAAAAGTCAGTAAAGGCGATCTTTTCATCGCACTTAAAGGCCCGAATTTCGACGGGCACAAATTTGCACAGGCCGCCCTTGATGCCGGTGCCAGTGCCGTCATGGTTTCTGATACCGACGGCATTACCGATACCGACAAGGTTCTTCTGGTTGATGACACGATGGATGCGCTTGTACGCCTTGGCCTTGCAGGTCGTGCGCGCAGTTCGGCAAAAATCGTTGCGATTACCGGCAGTGTCGGCAAGACCGGCACCAAGGAAGCCCTTAAATATGTTTTGTCCCAGCAGGGTAAAACCCATGCCAGCCCGGCAAGTTTCAACAATCATTGGGGCGTTCCGATCAGTCTGGCGACCCTTCCGGTCGATGCGCAATATGGTGTTTTTGAAATCGGCATGAACCATCCGGGTGAAATCAGCCCGCTGGTGAAGATGGTCAAACCATCGGTCGCCCTGATTACCACCGTGGTTGGCGCGCATACCGAATTCTTCAAGGATGAAGCCGAAATCGCCATGGCCAAGGCCGAGATTTTCGACGGTCTTGAATCGGATGGTGCGGTTATTCTGAACCGTGACAACATGCATTACTTTGCCCTGGCACGGCGCGCCAAGGAACTGGGTCTTGGCAATATCAAGTGCTTTGGCACCGATGCGATGGCCAATTACCGCCTGTTTGAAGCCAACATTGTCACCGATGGCAGTGCTGTGCGCGCCCGTATCGGTGGCCGGGATCTTGAATATTTCATCGGGTGCCCCGGCGAACACTGGGTTTTGAATTCGCTGGCGGTTCTTGGATGCGTTGATGCAATCGGGGCCGATCCGCTGCGCGCCGCACAGGATCTGGCCGATGTGACCCCGCCGGCTGGGCGCGGTGAAATCTCGACCGTCAAGGTCCCGTCAGGTGATGGCACCTTTACCCTGATTGATGATGCATACAATGCCAATCCGACATCAATGATGGCCGGGATCAAGGTTCTGTCGCAAACCAAACCGGGCGATGGTGGTCGCAAGATTGCCATTCTGGGCGATATGCGCGAACTCGGTGACGATGCTGTTCGCCTGCATGCCGATTTGCATCAGCCGCTAACCGCACTTGAAATTGATCGGGTTTATTGCGTCGGTCCGCTAATGGCTGAACTCGACAAGACCCTGCCTGAAGACAAAAATGCCGGTCACTTTGATACCGCCGAAGACGCGATTGAACCGATAAAGGCCGATTTGCGGTCCGGAGACGTGGTTTTGGTCAAAGGATCGCTTGGCATTTACGTTTCGAAAATTGTATCGGCCCTAAAATCCTGTGGCGTGGTGGATAGCCCCGCAGAAACACAGAATTAAGTCGCAGAAGGAACGACAAGAGCAATGCTCTATAATCTGCTTTATCAACTGTCTGATCAGATGCCGGTATTGAACCTGTTTCGGTACATTACCTTCCGGACGGGCGGTGCGATCATTACGTCGCTTATCCTTGCCTTTGTAATTGGCCCCCATCTGATCAACTGGTTGCGTTCCAAACAAAGCGAAGGCCAGCCGATCCGTGAAGACGGCCCTGAAAGCCATCTTCTGACCAAAAAAGGCACGCCGACCATGGGCGGGCTTTTGCTGTTGCTGTCGACATCGATTGCGACCCTGCTGTGGGCGGATTTGAAAAACCCCTATGTCTGGGCGGTTCTTCTTGTCACCATCGGGTATGGTTTCCTTGGTTTCCTGGATGACTATCTTAAAGTTTCAAAGAAAAACACCAAAGGCCTTCCGGGCAAGCTCAAACTGCTGGGGCAGTTTTCGATCGCGGCCCTTGCTGCCTGGTGGATTTCCTACAATACCGCTGATCCGCTTTCGACCGCCCTTGCCTTCCCGTTCTTTAAGAACTTCCTGCTTGATCTTGGCTGGTTCTTTATTCCGTTTGCCATGTTTGTCATGGTCGGTGCGTCGAACTCCGTCAACCTGACGGACGGTCTTGACGGTCTTGCCATCGTTCCGGTGATGATTGCCGCTGCCAGTTTTGCGCTGATCACCTATCTGATCGGTAACGTGCAGTTTGCCGAATATCTTCAGGTTCATTATGTCGCCGGATCGGGCGAGCTTACCATCTTCCTTGGCGCCCTGGTTGGGGCCGGTCTTGGCTTCCTTTGGTACAACGCCCCGCCGGCGATGGTGTTTATGGGGGATACCGGATCGCTTGCCCTTGGCGGTGCCCTGGGTGCCGTTTCGGTTGTGACCAAACATGAACTTGTTCTGGCGATTATTGGCGGCCTGTTTGTTCTTGAGACCCTGTCTGTGATCATTCAGGTGGGATCGTTCAAACTGACCGGGAAACGCGTTTTCCGCATGGCTCCGCTTCATCACCATTTCGAGAAAAAAGGCTGGCAGGAACCGACCATCGTGATCCGGTTCTGGATCATCGCGGTCATTCTGGCGCTGGTTGGTCTTGCTACTTTGAAACTCCGGTAAGGACGTCCTATCGTGATTGATCTTTCGCAACTGCGCGGCAAAACCATTGCGGTCCTGGGGCTCGGGAAATCCGGCCTTGCCAGCGTAAAGGCATTGATCAATTCCGGTGCCATCGTCTGGGCATGGGATGACAATCCCGCGGGCCGCGAACAGATCGAACCACTGGGCCTTGCCCCGATCAATCTGGCGGAATGTGACTGGACCGAACCTGATATGCTGGTGATCAGCCCGGGCATTCCATCCACCTTCCCGACCCCGCATCCGGCCGCCGAAAAGGCACGTCGGGCGGGCAAGCCGATCATTTGCGATGTCGAACTTCTGTGCACCGCACAGCCAGACGTTCCGACACTGGCGATCACCGGCACCAATGGCAAGTCAACCACCACCGCCCTGACCGCCCATATCATTGCGCAGGCCGGGATCAAAACCCAGGCGGGCGGCAATCTTGGCAATGCGGCCCTTGGCCTTGAACCGTCAACAGCCGATGATTGTCTTGTTCTTGAACTGTCATCCTATCAGCTTGATCTTCTTGAACATGCGGCCTTTGATGCCTGTGCGCTGTTGAACATCACCCCGGATCACCTTGACCGTCATGGCGGAATGGATGGCTATATCGGGGCGAAACGCCAGATCTTTGCGCGCAACAAGGGTCCGAAATGGGCGATCATTTCGGTTGATGATGAACCTTGTGCCAAGATGGCGGTTGAACTGGCCCGCGAAGGCGGCCGTCACATTATCGAAGTATCGGTCAAGAACCCGGTCGATCACGGCATCTATGTCGATGAAAAGGGTTGGCTGATTGATGACCTTACGGGTGCCAAAACACCAATCCTTGATCTTGCGACCGTAACCCACATGCCGGGCAAACATAACTGGCAAAACATCGCCTTTGCCTACGGCCTGTGCCGGGCGCGCGGTGTTGATGCCACCCGCATCATTGACGGGATCATGACATTTCCGGGCCTTGCCCACCGGCAGGAACGGCTGGGTACGATTGATAATGTCGTTTTCGTCAATGACAGCAAGGCGACCAATGCCGAAGCATCGGCAAAGGCGCTTTCTGCCTATCAGAACATCTACTGGATTGTTGGCGGCAAACCCAAGGAAGGCGGTATCGCCGGGCTTGAGGAATTCTATCCCCACATCAAGAAGGCCTATCTGATCGGCGAGGCAGAAGATGCCTTTGCACGGACCCTTGGTGACGATCTGCCATGGGAGAAGTGTAAAACTCTTGATGTCGCGACCAAAGCCGCCTTTGAAGATGCCAGATCGGACGGCGAGGATGCACCGGTTGTCATGCTGACCCCGGCCTGTGCCTCGTTCGATCAGTTCAAAAGTTTTGAGGCACGCGGCGATGCATTCCGCGATTTGTATTCCCGCCTGGCAAATGCCGGCACAAACGGGAAGGCACGCGCATGAAATCGTTGTTTGGCAATAACACCAATATCGCCTTTTCGCGTGCCGATACGTCTGTTCTGGGTATCTGGTGGTGGACGGTTGATCGCTGGCTACTGGCGGCAATCATTCTTCTGATGGGCATCGGTGCGCTTCTGGTCATGTCGGCAAGTCCGCCGGTGGCCGATCGCATCAATGTTGACAGTTTCCACTTTGTCACCCGTCAGTTCGTATTTCTGGGCATGGCGGCCGGATGCATGTTCGGCATATCGCTTTTGCCCGTGAAATGGGTGCGACGCCTGGCATCGATCATGTTTTTGGGCGTGATTTTCCTTTTGATCATCACGCCCTTTATCGGATCGGACATCAAGGGTGCGGTGCGCTGGATCAACGTTGCAGGCATCAACCTGCAACCATCGGAATTCCTGAAACCGGCCTTTGCGGTGGTTGTCGCATGGATGTTTGCCGAAGGGCGGCTGAACCCGAACTTTCCGGGTTATATCGTCAGTTGTCTGATGCTGGCGGTTTGCATCTTTCTTTTGATGATCCAGCCGGACTTTGGCCAGACCGTCGTTGTCACGTCCATCTGGTCGGTACAGATCTTCCTGGCCGGACTTCCGATCATTCTGGTGTTCTGTCTTGGATTGGGTGCAGTTGGCCTTGCGGTCAGTGCCTATTTGATCCTGCCCCATGTTCAGTCCCGCGTGGACCGCTTCCTTGATCCGGCATCTGGTGACAACTATCAGATCGAACGATCCATGGAAGCCTTCATGAGTGGCGGTATCATGGGTCGCGGTCCCGGCGAAGGCTGGGTCAAGAACTCGATCCCTGATGCCCATTCCGACTTTATCTTTGCCGTGGCCGGTGAAGAATTCGGATTGCTGTTCTGTGTGCTGGTGGTCGGTGTCTTTACCTTTATCATCATGCGCGGGCTTTCGCGGTTGATGGGGGAACGCAACCTGTTTGTGGTTCTGGCTGTGACCGGCATTCTGGTTCAGTTCGGCTTGCAGGCCGTCATTAACATGGCCTCCACCCTGCAACTGGTCCCGCCAAAGGGCATGACCCTGCCATTCGTTTCCTATGGCGGGTCGGCCACCATCGGCATTGCGATCGGCATGGGATTTGTTCTTGCGCTTACGCGTAAACGTCCGGGTGAATAACACCTGTTTTCCGGATGTTTTGCCTGACCTGAATTTTCTGCATCAAAACGACAAAATCCGACCTTATTCCATACCCGGTTTGAAGGGATATTAACCTTTGTCGGGTTCTGATGGGGTAACTGTGCGGGATCATCCCGATGCGATGTCGTTTCACATGTGGACAAGATGACTGACTTCACCAAACTTGATATTTCGGCCACTGACACACCGCTTGCGGGTCAGGTGATTGCCGTCACGTCTGGCGGAACCGGCGGACATATGTTCCCTGCTGTTGCCTTGTCCAGATCACTGGTTCGACGCGGTGCCAAGGTTCTGTTTTTCACAGATGCCCGTGCCGCCCGCTATACCGAGGGTGTTGAAGGTGTCGAAACCGTCATCCTGCCAGCCGGTGGCATTGCCGGAAAAGGCATCAAGGGTCGTCTGACCGGCGCATTTCGCCTTGGCCTTGGCACGTTAAAGGCGCGATCCCTGATCAAAAAGGCAAAACCGGCCGCCGTGATCGGCTTTGGCGGATATGCATCGATCCCGGCCACCATGTCGGCAAAATGGCTTGGCATCCCCTATGCCATTCATGAACAGAACGCGGTTCTGGGCCGGGCAAACCGACTGGTTGCCAGCCATGCAGAACGCATTGCCACATCCTTTGCCAAAGTCACGATGATTGCGTCCGGCGATGAAGGCAAGATCATCTGGACCGGCAATCCGGTGCGCGCCGAAGTCGCAGCCCTTGCCGCGAGTGAGTATGAGGCGCCAACGGCCGATGGCCCGATCCGCCTTTTAATCACCGGTGGTTCGCAAGGGGCACGCATTTTGTCCGAGGTGCTGCCAAATGCGTTGGTCAGCCTGCCAGAAGACATTCGCAAACGTCTTCACGTCACCCAGCAGGCCCGCGAAGAAGATATTGATACCGTGCGCGCGACCTATGAGGGATCATTGATTGATGTGACCCTTGCGTCCTTCATCAACGATATTCCCGAAAAATTGCGGGACTGCCATTTGGTGATTGCACGATCCGGGGCATCTACAGTGGCCGAACTGACCGCGGCGGGACGTCCGGGTTTTCTGGTTCCCCTGCCCCATGCCATTGATGATCATCAACGTTTTAATGCCCAGCAGGTCGAGGATGCCGGTGGCGCATGGTTGCTGCCCCAGGATCGTTTTACCAGCGAACTGGTATCTGAACGGCTGGCGAAACTTTTAACCAATCCGGCGGCCTTGACGCGCGCGGCAAAGGCCGCCAAAAGCAGCGGTCGCGCCAATGCCGCCGAACGGCTGGCCGATATGGTGCTTGATATGCTGGGGCTGAACCCGGCCGGAAGCCCGAATAACCAGAACATGAATAAAGACCCCCAGAAGGTATGAGGAGACATGCAATGAATACCCTGCCGCTCAACATCGGCACCATCCACTTTGTCGGTATTGGTGGCATCGGCATGTCCGGCATTGCCGAAATTCTCCATAACCTGGGCTATTCGGTTCAGGGATCGGATATTTCGGACAATGCCAATGTGCAGCGCCTGCGCGATCTGGGCATCACGGTTTTTGTCGGTCATCAGGCGTCCAACGTCGAAGATGCCAAGGTGGTTGTCATTTCCACCGCCGTCAAACCGAACAACCCCGAAGTTGTCGCCGCGCGCGCAGAAATGATCCCGGTTGTCCGCCGTTCGGAAATGCTGGCCGAACTGATGCGCCTTAAGGCAGCAATCGCGATTGGCGGCACGCATGGCAAAACCACCACCACTTCGCTGGTGGCGACCATGCTTGATGCTGCCGGGCTTGATCCGACCGTGATCAATGGCGGGATCATCAATTCATATGGCACCAATGCTCGCCTTGGCGAAGGCGACTGGATGGTGGTTGAGGCCGATGAGTCTGATGGTACTTTTGTCAAAGTACCGTCCACCATTTCGGTTGTGACCAATATCGATCCGGAACATCTTGATCACTGGAAAGATTTCGATCAGCTGCGCGAAGCCTTCAAAAACTTCGTTCAGAACATTCCGTTCTATGGATTTGCCGTTCTGTGCATCGACCATCCCGAAGTTCAGGCCCTGATTGGCAAGGTCACGGATCGCCGTATCTTTACCTTCGGCTTCTCGCCACAGGCTGATGTGCGCGCGGTCAATGTGCGCACCAATATCGGCGAAAGCATCTTTGACGTCGTTATCCGCGAACGTGTCGATAGCGAAGAACGCGTGATCAAGGATGTCCGTCTGCCGATGGTTGGCGATCACAACGTATCGAACTCGCTTGCGGCGATCACGGTTGCGCTTGAACTTGGCATTCCGGACGACAAAATCGTTTCCGCCTTTGACGGTTTTACCGGGGTCAAGCGCCGCTTTACCAAAACCGGTGAAGTCGATGGCGTCACCATCATTGACGATTACGGCCACCACCCGGTCGAAATCAAAGCGGTCCTTAAGGCCGCCCGCCAAGCGACGCAGAACAATGTCATTGCCGTGGTTCAGCCGCACCGCTATTCGCGCCTGCATGACCTGTTTGAAGATTTCTGCACCTGCTTTAACGATGCCGACAGCGTGATTGTCGCCGATGTTTACGAAGCTGGCGAAAGCCCGATCGAAGGCGCATCACGTGACGCCCTGGTCGAAGGGTTGCGCAACCGTGGCCACCGCCATGTCAGTGCCCTTGAAGGCCCGGACAAACTCGCAGAAGTCATCAGGAACGAAGCCAAGCCGGGCGATCTTGTTGTCTGCCTTGGTGCCGGTTCCATCAGCGCATGGGCAAACGCCCTGCCCGCACAACTCGAAGCCCTGAAGAACTGAGACATCCATGAGCACGCCGGGACACCACACACCGCTGATCGATCGCCTGCCCAAGGTTCGCGGCAAGCTGCGTGAAGGCGCGCAACTGGCAAAAGTCACCTGGTTTCAGGTCGGCGGCCCGGCCGATGTGATGTTCCGCCCGGCCGATGAAGCCGATCTTGCCGATTTTCTCAAAGGCAAACCCGATGACATGCCAGTTACCGTGATCGGAGTGGGATCGAACCTTCTGGTGCGCGATGGTGGTATTCGCGGTGTTGTGATCCGCCTAGGTCGCCCGTTTACCGATGCCGTGATCAAGGATGGCGATCTGCATGTCGGTGCCGGTGCACTTGATCTGAATGTCGCGCAAGTCGCACAGCAGGCCGGGATCGCCAGACTTGAATTCCTGTCGGGTATTCCGGGAACCATCGGTGGGGCACTTCGGATGAATGCCGGCGCCTATGGCAGCGAGATCAAGGATGTTCTGATTTCCGCCACCGCCATTGACGGCAAGGGCATCAAACACACCGTGACGCCCGATGAAATGGGGATGTCATACCGCCATTGCGATTTGCCCGAAGACTGGATTTTCACATCGGCCATCCTGCGCGGCACAGCGGGCGATCCCGATGAAATCGCCAAACGTATGGACGAAATCCAGCAGGCCCGCGCCGGGTCCCAGCCGATCAAGTCGCGGACGGGCGGATCGACCTTTGCCAATCCGGTGCCCGAACGCGCATGGGAAGTCATTGATGCGGCGGGATGTCGCGGACTGACCATCGGCGGGGCGCAAATGTCCGAGCAACATTGCAATTTCATGATCAATACGGGCAATGCCACCGCCCTTGATCTTGAACAGTTGGGCGATGAAGTCCGCAAACGGGTTAAGGAACATAGCGGCGTTGAGCTGCGCTGGGAAATCCGGCGCATTGGCGAACGCCTTGGCCACTCGATCATAGGAAAAGACGCATGAGCAAACATGTCGCTGTCATTCTGGGCGGTTGGTCAGCAGAGCGCGAAGTATCCCTGTCCTCCGGGCGCGAATGCGCCAAGGCCCTGCGTGAAAAGGGGTATCAGGTCACCGAAATCGATGCGACCCGTGACCTTGCCAACCAGATCGCCGCAATCGATCCCAAACCCGATGTGATTTTCAACGCCCTGCATGGCCGCTGGGGCGAAGATGGCGCGGTTCAGGGTTTGCTTGAAATTCTGAACATCCCCTATACCCATTCCGGTGTGCGGGCATCAGCCATTGCCATGGACAAAATGTCGGCCAAGGCGATGTTTGCCGAATATGAAATCCCCTGTGCGCGCCATGTCTGGGTAAGCCGGGGCGACATCGCCAATGGCAAGGCACTACCGCCGCCCTATGTTCTTAAACCCAATAACGAAGGGTCTTCTGTCGGTGTCGAAATCATTCTGACCCCCGAAGAAGAACAGAACATGCTGGCGCGCGACTGGGTCCATGGCGATGGCGTCATGCAGGAAGAATTCATTGCCGGGCGCGAAATGACGGTTGCGGTAAAGGATGGCAAGGCGATGGAAGTCATCGAAATCCTGACCGGCAACCATGCCTTTTATGACTTTGAATCCAAATACGCCCAGGGCGGGTCCGAACACATCATTCCCGCCGACATTCACGGCGATCTGCGCGACCGTCTGCAACGCCATGCCGAACAGGCTTACAGTGCGCTGGGCTGTCGTGGTGTGGCGCGCGCAGATTTCCGCTATGACCCGGCACAGGACCGGCTGGCCATTCTCGAAATCAATACCCAGCCCGGCATGACACCGACATCACTTGTTCCCGATGCGGCCCGCCATGACGGCATGAGCTTTGCCGATATCGTCGCATGGATGGTGGAGGATGCTTCATGCGAACGCTAGGCCCCGTTGGCACGCTTGAAGAACAGGCACGCGAACGTCGCGAAAAGCTTGATAAAAAGCATGGCATCGCCTCCAACCTGAAAAAGGTGGCGCGTGTCATGTGGTGGGCGGGCTTTGTCGGGGTCATTACAATCATTCCCGCAGCCCTTTGGTATACCGGCAAGGCAGACAAATGGATTGCCATTGCCGAAGAGGAAAGTGTCCGCCTGTCTGCTGAACTGGGCATGACGGTCAAGAATATCGAAGTTTCGGGCCGGGAAAAAACCGATACCAACGCCCTTCTGGCAGCAATCGGTCAAAAGCCTGGCACACCGATCATTACCTTTGACGTTGATGCCGCGCGCGAACGGATCGAACAGCTTTCATGGGTGCGCACCGCAACGGTTGAACGCCAGTTGCCCGATACCCTGATCGTGTCGATTGTTGAACGTAAACCGCTTGCACTGTGGCAGACCCAAGATCGCGGTCACGTCCTGATTGATGGGGACGGTGAACAGCTTCAGAACTATGAACTTGGGGATTATCTTGATCTGCCGGTTCTGGTCGGGGACGATGCCCCGCAACATGCCGCCGAAATGCTTCAAACCATTCAAAGCATCCCGGATCTCTATGCCAAGGTCACCGGCGCACAGCGCATCGGTCATCGTCGCTGGAATATTCAGTTGTCGAACGGCATGTTCATCCGTTTGCCCGAACATGACATGGACAAGGCCTGGCAACGGCTTGAGATGCTTGATCGCGAACATGACCTTCTTGAACGCGACATCCTGATTGTCGATTTGCGTTTGCCTGATCGTACCTTTGTACGTCTGACACCGGGGGCGGCGGAAAAGCGCCGTAATCCCCCAAAGAAGGAGGGAGCGGTCTAGAACGGCCGCCTGAAATCACCAATCAGGACTGATTGACGCGCCAAACCGGTTTCGGTTCGCTAAGCGTTTGCAGCGTATCGGGTTCCGCCCCGTTGATCACATCGAGAAGATGCGAAGCCAGTTGCTGACCGGCAACAATCAGGTCTTCGCGCAAACTGTCGATCCGCGGGCGCGTCAGATCCAGCAAATCCGACGTTTCCTTGGCGATGACGTCGGCATGCTTGCCAACCTCAAGCCCGGACTGCGTCATGCCGTCAATCAGTGCCATGGCACATAATTCACTGCCGCAAATGATCCCGTCCGGGACATATTCCTGATGACGAAGCGCCATGCCTGCCTGGCGCAGAACTTCGATGCTGCTGTCAAGATCGACACCGGGCAGGACCTTGAACGGGATGTTGGCCGGTTCGGCGATTTCGGCAAGTCCAGCCAAAGTTTCCTGATAATAGGAAAATTCCGACGGCGGTGCCAAAAGCGCCAGACGGTTGCGCCCGCGTTTGATCATGCGTTCTGCCGCCATCCGGCAAAAGGCACGGTTATCAAAATCGTGATAGGCATGATCCTGTATCGTCTGGCATCGCCCATGGGTGACAAAGGGCAATCTGCTTTGTCTAAGGGCATGAACCCGTTCGTCATCAGGCCGGATATGGGTCAGGATCACCCCATCGGCGGCCCGGGTTTCAAGGATATAGCGTACCGGGTCCATCGGATCATCCAGACGCGATTGCGGCGTTACCACAAGATGATATGGCGTACCGCGAATGGCTTCTGAAATGCCGACAATCATGCGTCGGGCGAATTCCGGCACCTTGTCGGTCTGATCAAGGATCAGGCTGATGACATTTGTCTTGCCGGTGCGCAGCCTTACACCGGCTCGATCAGGGTGATAGCCGACCGCATCTGCGACCTTGCGGACACGTTCCTTGGTTTTTGCACCAATATCGGGCGCATCCTTTAACGCACGCGATACCGTCGTGACCCCAAGCCCGGTCATCTCGGCAATGGTTTTAAGTGTGGGGCGTGACCGGGGGGATGTTACCCCCTTTCCGGTCAGATATGGATCAGACAGTTTTCCCAACCTCCGGGCTGAACGCGTAATTAACGCAACCGTTCACCGCTTTGTGGATCAAAAAACACAATCTTTTCAAGATTGAAAAGCAAATCGGCTGCTTGATTGGCTGATCCGGACCAGTCCTGATGCAGGCGGGTAACGACCTCTTTGCCGCCCAGTGTCGTGATGGCATAGATATCCGCACCCGCAGGTTCGACAACGTCGATACGACAGGTTGCCTGAATGGATTTTTCGCCACCGCGCCCGGCCGCATCGGTTATGGCTTCGGGCCGGATGCCGACAATCACATCCTGCCCGTTGCGCGCACTGACCGTAACCGGCAGGGCGTCAAAGGACAGAACAAGCGGATCATCCCCCGCACGGCTCATCTCGATTGCATGGCCCCGCACGGTCGCCGGGATCAGGTTCATGGCCGGACTGCCCATGAAGTCGGCAACAAACATGTTGCTGGGATCGTTATAGATTTCGGCCGGTGTGCCATATTGCTGGACAATCCCGTCTTTGAGGACCGCAATGCGCGTCCCCAGGGTCATGGCTTCGATCTGATCGTGGGTGACATAGACGATCGTGCTGCCAAATGTCTGATGCATCCGTTTGATTTCGGTACGCATATCCACACGCAGCTTGGCATCAAGGTTTGAGAGCGGTTCATCAAACAGGAACAGTTTCGGATTTCGCACAAGTGCCCGCCCCATGGCTACGCGCTGTCGCTGACCACCGGAAAGCTGACCGGGTTTGCGATCCAGAAGATGTTCGATCTGAAGCGTTTTGGCGACTTCGGCGACCTTGGCGTCGCGTTCATCCTTGGGCATGCCGCGCATTTCAAGGCCAAAGGCGATGTTTTGCCCGACATTCATATTCGGATAAAGCGCATAGCTTTGAAACACCATGGCAATATTGCGATCTGCCGGTGCCAGATCGTCAATCACGTTGCCTTCGATCCGGATTTCCCCGGTGGTCAGTTTTTCCAGCCCGGCGATGGTATTGAGCAAGGTCGACTTGCCACAGCCCGACGGCCCGACCAACACCAGAAATCCGCCTTCTTCGACATCCAATGAAATATCACGCAGGACATTTATCGGTCCGAAGCTTTTGCATACCTTGTCGATCTGAAGAAATGACATGGTTCTTCCCCTGAACTTTCTGTTTTTGGCCTAACCCTTGACCGCGCCTGCCATCAGCCCGCGTACGAAATAGCGGCCCGATACGACATAGACGATCAGGGTCGGCAAGGCGGCAAGCACCGCACCGGCAAAGTGAACGTTGTATTCCTTGACCCCGGTCGAGGATGACACAAGGTTGTTCAGCGCAACCGTCATCGGCATCGAATCAAAGTCGGCAAAGGATGCCCCGAACAGGAAGTCATTCCAGATATTGGTGAACTGCCAGATCACGGTAACCACAATGATCGGTCCCGAACTTGGCAGAAGGATACGGGTAAAGGTCCGCCAGAACCCGGCACCATCCATTTTGGCGGCCTTGATCAGTTCGTCCGGGAAAGCCGCGTAATAGTTGCGGAAAAACAGCGTGGTAAATCCAAGCCCGTAAACCACATGCACCAGAACCAAGCCACTTGTTGTCCCGGCCAGTCCGATGGTGCCCAACACACGCGCCATCGGGATCAGAACGATCTGGAACGGAATAAAACAGGCAAACAGCATCAGCCCGAAAACAATCTTGTCACCGGGAAACCGCCATTTGGTCAGGACATACCCGTTCAACGCCCCAAGGAAGGTCGAAATCGTTACCGCCGGCACGACCATCAAAATGCTGTTGATGAAATATGGGCTAAGCCCGGTTGGCTCGACCCCGATCTGTGCACTGGACCAGGCTGTCAGCCACGGTTCGAACGTGAAGTTCTCCGGGAATGCCATCATGTTGCCGCCGCGAATTTCATCAAGCGTCTTGACGGAATTCACCAGCATCACAAACAGCGGCAAAAGATAATAAACCGCAAACAGGATCAGGACCGCATAAAGACATGCGCGCAGCAAACGGGCCGATGAAAATGCAGGTTGCGAAGAATGTGCCATTACCGACGCTCCCTGAGTTCTGCATACAGATAGGGCACAATAATGGATGCAATCATCGCCAGCATGATGACCGCCGATGATGCACCAACCCCCATCTGGTTGCGGGTAAAGGTATAGGAATACATAAAGGTTGCCGGAAGTTCGGTCGCCCGTCCCGGCCCGCCATTGGTCAGCGCGATGACAAGGTCATAGGCCTTGATCGCCAGATGGGCCAACACCACGAAAGCCGACAAAAAGACCGGACGCAATTGCGGGATCATGATCCTGGTATACAGGCTCCAGCGACCGGCACCGTCCATTTGCGCGGCCTTGAGGATTTCGCTGTCAATCCCGCGCAATCCGGCAAGAAACATCGCCATGACAAAGCCCGACGATTGCCAGACCGCGGCAATCACCACGGTATAGATCGCCATATTGCGATCCTTGATCCAGTCAAAGGTGAAGCTTTCCCATCCCCATAGATGCATGGTGTTTTCAAGACCAAGTCCCGGATCAAGAAACCATTTCCAGGCCGTTCCGGTCACAATAAAGGACAGCGCCATCGGATAGAGATAGATCGGGCGCAAAATGCCCTCGCCCCGGATTTTCTGATCCAGAAAGATCGCAAGAACAAGCCCCAGCAAAGAGCAAATCAGAATGTAAAGAATGCCAAAAATCGCAAGATTCTGAAGGGCCGTGATCCAGTTACGCTGCCCCCACAAGCGGGCGTAGTTATCAAGTCCTTGCAGATCATAGGATGGCAACATCCGGCTGTCGGTCAGCGACAGATAACCGGTATAAAGGATGAAACCGTAAACAAATAACAGGATTAAAAACAGACTGGGGCTCAGCACCAGCCGCGGAAGGATTTCCCGCAGGGTGGCTTCTGCCTTGCCGGGCAGTGAGTGTTGCATTGATGATGCTCCGCACTTCCGCAATTCGGTTCGGCGGTCGGAAACCCGACCGCCGAGGATCATTTTTATTCTTACTGTGCAGACTCAACGGCGTTGACGAGTTCCTCGACCGCGGTCTCGGCGTCGTATTCGCCATTGAAATGGGCTGTGATCACGTCATACATGGCGTTTTTGACACCGGCCGGGACCGAGTGACCATGGGCCATGGACCCGAAAAGCGTGCCTTTTTTGTTGGCTGCCGCCAGTTCTGCCATGCCTTTTTTGCCACAGGCATCAAAGGCATCATTGGGAACGTCGGTACGGGCCGGAACCGATCCCTTGACCACGTTAAACGCCGACTGGAAGGTTGGCGACATCACTGCTGATGCCAGTTTCATCTGGGCGTCCTGACGGTCTTCACCGACCTTGAACATGACAAACTGGTCAGAGTTGAAGGTCACGGCATCCTGCGTTCCCGGGAAGCGGAAGCACATAAAGTCCTGATCGGGCACCTTGCCCGCATTCAGGAATTCACCCTTGGCCCAGTCGCCCATGAACTGAACGCCGGCTTCCTTGTTGATCACCATCGCGGTTGCAAGATTCCAGTCACGGCCCGAGAAATTGTCATCCACATAGCTGCGCAGCTTTGCCATGCGTTCAAACACGGTCTTCATGGTGTCGGAACCAAGTGCGTCGGGATCGGTATCGATCATCGATGCCTGATAGAAATCAGGTCCGCCCGTTGCCATCACGACCGCATCAAAGATGGTCGCGTCCTGCCAGGCCTGACCACCATGGGCAACGGCGGTGTAGCCAGCAGCCTTGATCTTGTCGAGGGCCGCAATCAGCTCATCCCAGTTGCCCGGCTGTTTCAGGCCAAGCTCGTCAAAGATCGCCTTGTTGGCCCAGACCCAGTTGGTCGAATGCACGTTGACCGGGGCTGCAATCCAGTGGCCATCATATTTTGAAAAGCCCTTAAGCGCATCGGGAACAACCGCATCCCAGCCTTCCTTGCTGGCAAGCTCATCAAGATTGGCCAGAACACCTTCGCCTGCCCAGTCCTTGATATCAAAGCCCAGCATCTGAACGGCTGTCGGTGCATTGCCCGATGTCACGCGCGCGCGCAAAACAGTCATTGCCTGTTCCCCGCCACCGCCTGCAACCGGCATGTCATTCCATGACACACCCTGACCTTCGAGATCCTTTTTCAGAACCTGAAGCGCCTTTGCCTCGCCACCGGCGGTCCACCAGTGCAGAACCTCCACGCTTTCCTGTGCGGATGCGATGCTTGTGGAAAGCCCCAGTGCCGCAATCATGCCAAGCCCGGCACGCGTCATCTTGCCAAGAAACATTTTGCTTCCTCCCTGTACGGTTATTGTTTCGGCGCTTGATTACTGCAACGTTACAGTTGAGTGTCAAGCTACACCTGTAACGTTGCAGTACAGCATGACATCAACCGCCCGAGAAACCCGTGATTGATATGGGAGCGCTATCGCATCGCAAAATCGGACATTTCCGTGAAAAGCATGGTGACATGCAGAAGACTCGGTGCTGCCTTAACCAAATTGCAACCGCTTTTGATGGAAAACGGGCTTAATAACTTGGGTCATGACCCTGGGGCAGGTTCGCCTCCCTCCAATAACTTTAGAATAATTCAGAGCATTAAATTGGCACGCAGCAAGACAAGATCAGGATTGATTGCGGCCTTGGACATTGGAACGTCCAAGGTCTGCTGTTTCATTGCGCGACGCGAAAAGGACCATCCGCCGAAAATCATCGGTATCGGACACAACATGTCCAAGGGCCTTCAAAGCGGTTCGATCGCCAATCTTGATGCTGCACAGGAAGTCGTTCTGGCCGCGGTCAATGCGGCTGAAAAAATGGCGGGTCAGACCATTGAATCGGTCATTGTGAACCTGTCGGGTGGTCGCCCGGAATCAGAAACCCACACGGTTGAACTGCCATTGGGGTCGCGCCCGATCGGCAATCTCGAGATCCGCAAACTGAATGACCAGAAAGAAGCCCTTCTGCGTCAGGCCGGTGACGAACTGATCCACACCGTTCCGCTCGGCTTCCGGCTTGACGGCGCCAGTACGATGAACGATCCGCGCGGCATGTATGGGTCGACCCTTGGTCTTGATCTGCATTTCGTGCGCACCCAGACCGCGCCATTGCGCAACCTTGATACGCTTCTGGGACGCTGCCATCTGGCGATCGAGGAAACCGTAGTCACGCCGCTGGCGTCCGGTCTTTCGGCACTGACCCCTGATCAGCGTGACCTTGGCGCAACCGTGATCGACATGGGTGCCGGCACAACAAGCGTTGCCGTGTTCAATGGCGGCCAGGTCATCTATACCGCCTCGATCCCGGTTGGTGGCGCGCATGTCACCCGCGATATTGCCTATGGCCTTAATACGTCGCTTAATCACGCGGAACGGATGAAGACCCTGCATGGCAGTGCGCTGACATCACCGTCAGATGATCAGGAAATCCTTGCGGTCCCGATCATTGGTGATGAAGACGAAAACAACTTCAACCATGTGCCGCGCTCGATGCTGATCAACATCATCAAGCCGCGCCTTGAAGAAACCTTTGAACTGATCCGTGATCAGCTTGAAGAACACGGCCTGACCCAAATCGGCGGACGCAGCATTGTCCTGACCGGCGGTGCAAGTCAGCTGAATGCCATTGCCGATCTCGCCAACCAGATGTTTGAACGTCCGGCATCCGTTGCCCATCCGCACGGGGTGACCGGCCTTGCAGAAGCAACCGCCGGCCCGGCATTTTCGGCCTGCGCAGGCTTGTTGCTGCGGGCGGTTGAACAAGGCAATGACCCCCTTAGCGAAGCAATGGCATCGATCCATCAATCGGGCGGTCGCTGGGGCCGTCTGGGGGCCTGGTTCAAGGAAAACTTCTAGTTTCCTGTGACCCTTTCCCCTGACTGGCGCAGAAATCTGTGCAATCGAAAAACAAGTGCATTTTTTTCTGCATTTTCTCGAAAACTTTCGCGCGCATTAACAAGCCAATAACTCTTTGCCCGCTAAAACGGACTCGGAGGTCTTTGTGCCCGATGCATTTCGGGTACGCACAGGCAAAGGGAAGGCTTGTGTGATCTTAAGGGTCAGGACCTATTAATTTGATTGGAATGGCAGTGTTTATATTTGCGAAACCCAAGGAAAAGCCCGCAGAGCGGGTTGGCACCCCGGGCAAGGGATTTGACGCCGGAGTTCGTAAATATAAACACTGCCCTTCGGGTCAATCGGATTTTCGCGGGCTACTTTGTCTCAAAACCTTGAAAGATATTCATCTTCCTTCGGTCTTGATCCGCGTATCCGCATTAATCCGAATGACCATTCGAACCAAATTAATAGGTCCTGACCCTCAGCTCTAAAGCGCGGAGAGGAAGAGCAAACAATGAGTACAATCAATTTTTCCGTCCCTGAAACGGAAGAAAATCTAAAGCCGAAGATCACCGTTATCGGTGTCGGCGGTGCGGGCGGCAACGCCGTTAACAACATGATCGCGTCCGAACTCGAAGGATGCGATTTTGTCGTTGCCAACACAGACTCACAGGCCCTGACCCAAAGCAAAGCCACGCGCAAGATGCAGCTTGGCCGCAAGATTACCCAGGGTCTTGGTGCAGGCGCACGACCGGATGCCGGTAGTGCCGCCGCCGAAGAATCCATCGAAGACATTCAGGCCCAGCTTGAAGGCAGCCACATGGTATTCATCACCGCCGGTATGGGCGGTGGTACGGGTACCGGTGCAGCCCCGGTCATTGCACGTGCCGCCAAGGAAGCCGGCATTCTGACCGTTGGTGTCGTTACCAAACCGTTCCATTTCGAAGGTACGCGCCGTATGCGTACTGCCGAACAGGGCATCGAACAGCTTCAGCAATATGTCGACACCCTGATCATCATCCCGAACCAGAACCTGTTCCGGGTTGCGAACGAAAAAACCACTTTCGCAGATGCCTTCCAGATGGCTGACGATGTTCTGCGCAACGGTGTCCGTTCGATTACCGACCTTATGATGGTTCCGGGTCTTGTGAACCTTGACTTTGCCGACATTCGCACCGTGATGAGCGAAATGGGCAAGGCGATGATGGGCACCGGCGAAGCATCCGGCGAGAAACGTGCGCTTGAAGCAGCCGAAGCCGCCATTGCCAACCCGCTTCTGGAAGATGCATCGATGAAGGGCGCACGTGCGGTCCTGATCAACATCACCGGCGGCATGGATATGGCCCTGTATGAAGTTGACGAAGCTGCAAACCGCATTCGCGAAGAAGTCGCTTCCGAAGCCAACATCATCTTTGGTTCGACCTTTGATCCGACCATCGAAGGTGCACTGCGTGTTTCCGTTGTTGCCACGGGCATCGACGCCGAAGAAGTACGCCGTCCGCAGCCGACCACCGTTTCCGTTGCACAGCCCAAAGCAGCACAGCCGGCTGAAAAGCCGTCCATGCCGTCCTTTGGTCAGCATGGCGCTGCCAACGCAGCAGCCAGCGTTGCTGAAACCACCCAGTCGGGCGGTGGCGATTATGCCGGTGGCGCATCCATCGATCACATTCCGGCCGAACGCTTTGCCGCGACCGGCAGCGCACAGCAGCCGGAACTGAGCCATCAAGCCGAAGCACAGGAAACCGGTTCCATTGAAATGGGCCAGACGGTTCTGAAACCGAAACCGGTTCTGCGCGCCAACAAGCCGATGGAAAAAACCAACAGCAACGGCGACATGGCCTTTATCCCGCCGCGCGCCGTTTCGCCAAGCGAAGCCGATCAGGTCAGTCACAGCCCGGACGTCTTCGAAGCTGCCGATGCGCAGAACGCAACCTCTCCGCGTTCGGTTCTGAGCAGCCTGTTTGGCAAGAACAAAACCGTCAAGGAACCGCATCAGCACGCGGAGCCGAAAGTCTCGCAACCGCAGGCACCGGCACCGCGTCAGACTGAAATG
The DNA here is from genome assembly GCF_023588965.1 of Thalassospira sp. GO-4. Classification (NCBI taxonomy): domain Bacteria; kingdom Pseudomonadati; phylum Pseudomonadota; class Alphaproteobacteria; order Rhodospirillales; family Thalassospiraceae; genus Thalassospira; species Thalassospira sp. GO-4. The sequence goes on along the minus strand of NZ_CP097807.1, from coordinate 4,198,644 downwards.
TCTCTTGGCGAAGACAGTGCTTCTGTCATGAAGAAGGAGCCCGCTTCCCGGGGCAAGGCGCAAGGCGCGTCTGATGACCTTCTTGAAATTCCAGCCTTCCTTCGTCGTCAGGCGAACTGACGGCAAAACTCCGCGCGATGAAAGGGAAGGCTTCGGCCTTCCCTTTTTTTATAGGCAGACCATTTTATCTGACGCCCAAGACCGGCACCTGTGAAATGAAATGTTTCACATCGTTGTTTCAGAACAGAGAAATATAAATTCAAGTCATTGTTCTATTTGTAATTTTCGCCGTTTTCGATGATTTACAAAGCGTAACAAAGAGTGATTTGAGTGATTTTCACAACCTCTGTAGTGTCTGAAGCTAACGAAGTAAGGGTTACGGCCCTGCCAATGACTTCGACCAAGATTGATTGCAACCTGACTGACCTGATTTGGGGGTTCCTGTGAACAACATCGCCGACCTTAGTGCTGCCATCGCGCAGACAGGCGTCTCTGGTGACGATTACGTGCGTCAACGCACGCTTAAAGCGTCCATCGGCTGTGCGGGCGTCGGTCTGCATTCCGGTCACAAGATCCGCATCACACTGCACCCTGCCCCGGTTAATCATGGCATCGTATTTCGCCGCACGGATCTGGATGACCAGCCGTTGTTCCCGGCACGTTACGATGGCGTGATCGACACCCGCCTGTGCACCTGCCTGGGCGACGCTTCCCGTGGTATCAAGATCGGCACCATCGAACATTTGATGGCTGCTCTGGCCGGGTCGCGCATTGATAACGTTCTGATCGATATCGATGCCGACGAAGTTCCGGTTATGGATGGCAGTTCCGCACCGTTCAACTTCCTGATCGATTGTGTCGGCATCGAAGAACAGAATGCCCCGCGTCAGGTCATCGAAGTGCTCAAGGCAGTTGAAGTCGAATATAACGGCTGCACGGCGCGTGTTGAGCCGGCCCACGGCTTTGAAATCGATTTCGAAATTGATTTCGCCAGCAAGGCCATTGCCAACCAGCGCATGAATGTCAAATTCGATGATGGTGTTTTCGTGGCCGATATCGCACGTGCCCGCACGTTCGGTTTCCTTCACGAAGTCGAAGCCATGCGTTCAGCCGGTCTGGCCCGTGGCGGTTCGCTTGACAATGCGGTTGTGCTGTCGGGCGACGAAGTCATGAATGAAGAAGGCCTGCGCTACGAAGACGAATTCGTTCGCCACAAGATCCTTGATGCGCTGGGCGATCTTTATACGGCCGGCTTGCAGCTTCAGGGCAAGGTAACCGCCTATAAATCCGGTCACCACGTAAATAACCTGCTGCTTCAGGCATTGCTGGCCGATGAAAGCGCCTATCAGGTTGTCCCGATGCCGAAATCAGCACTGCATGGTGCATCTGCACCGGTTCTGGCGACCGCGTAAGCCGATAACGGGTTTTGGAATCCGGCACAAAACATTCGAAATTGGCGGCCCGTCGGGTCGCCTTTTTTGTTGTCTGACCGCGTTTTTCCCGCGCAGATCAAAGCACAGGCTCAAGATCGGGCATAAAAGTCACCGATTGGCGACACAACTACTTGCCCAACCACGCCCTTCACATGATATAGTCCGGCGGATTTTCCCGTGAGTGCGTCACAAAATTCAAGGATAGGTCACAGTGCTTAGTACCGTTCGCGCCAAACACATCATTGCAACATGTGGCATGGCCATTCTGCTTGCTGCCTGCTCAAGCAATGAGGCACCGGAATATGTCGAACGTCCGGTATCCGAACTGTATAACGGTGCACAGGATCTTCTGGACGCCAAGGAATATCAAAAGGCCGCCCAGGCATTTGACGAAGTCGAACGCCAGCACCCCTATTCGGTCTGGGCGACCAAGGCGACCCTGATGTCGGCCTATTCCTATTATCAGGACAACAAATATGATGATGCCATCAACGCACTTGATCGCTTCATCTCGCTTCATCCGGCCAACCCGGATGTGCCATATGCCTATTACCTCAAGGCATTGTCCTACTATGAACAGATTTCCGATGTCGGCCGTGATCAGCAGATGACCCAGCACGCCATGGAGGCGCTTGATGATGTTATCCGCCGTTTCCCCGACAGCAAATATTCCCGCGACGCCAAACTGAAAAAGGACCTTACGGTCGATCACCTTGCCGGCAAGGAAATGAGCGTCGGGCGCTATTATCAGGACCGTCAGGAATATCTGGCTGCGATCAACCGGTTCAAATCGGTTATCGACAAATATCAGACCACAACCCACGTTCCCGAGGCACTTGCACGCCTGACCGAATGCTATTTGGCACTGGGTCTTGAGGGTGAGGCAAAGCGCACCGCAGCCGTCCTTGGCCACAACTTCCCGGGCAGCGAATATTACAGCGAATCCTACAGCCTTCTGGTCGGGGATGCCGGTGCCGAGCGCACCGAAGAAAGCTGGTGGGATTCCGCAACCAAGTCGATCACTGACCTTTTCTAGGCCACTCGTGCAAAAGACCTGATCACCATCAGGTCTTCTTGACATCCGGGGCAAAACAACCATAGAACACAACAGGAACAAACGATAATAAGGTCCTGTTGCAAATCGCTTCTGCTCCGACCGCACAAGAACCCGGTTTTTGATCACGCGCCGGGTGTTGCAATACTTGCAAGCCGGGTCGGTATTGGGCACTCTGCAAGTCGCAAAGCTGTTTGACCAAACTGTCTGCTGCCCCGTTAACAACATCAGTACCCAGAAATGCTTCGACGCCTCAGCATTCGGAACGTAGTCCTTATCGACAAGCTGGATCTGGATTTCCATGACGGACTTAGCGTCCTGACAGGTGAAACCGGGGCCGGTAAATCCATCTTGCTGGATTCTCTGGGGCTTGCTTTGGGCGCACGCGCCGATAGCGGACTGGTCCGCCATGGCTGCGACAAATGCAGCGTCACCGCCACCTTCACCCTGCCACAAGGACACCCGGTTTTCCGGCTACTTGCCGATCAGGATATCGATCTTGAAAGCGAAGAACTGGTGGTACGCCGCGTGGTAACCGCGGACGGACGGTCGCGGGCCTATGTCAATGACCAGTCGGTTTCAGTCGGGCTTTTGCGCGATGTTGGCAATTATTGCGTCGAAATTCAGGGGCAATTTGATCAGCACGGCCTGCTTGACCCGACAACCCACCGCGCCACCCTTGATGCCCATGGCAATCTTGGGGCGCTTGCCATGACGGTGCGCGACCACTGGCGGGCCTGGCGGGAAACGCAAAAAGAACTCAACACCGCACGCGCACGCATCGACAAGGCGCGCGAAGAAGAAGAATGGCTTCGCCACGCAGTCGATGAACTTGAGAAACTGGGTCCCGAAGAAGGCGAAGAAGAACGCCTTGCCGAGGAACGCCAGTTCCTGATGCATGGTGAAAAGCTGGTTGCCGCCCTCAATGATGCCGGCACCGAACTTTCGCGCGGCAAGGGCGCCGAAAGCGCGCTACGCAGCGCCCAGCGTTGCCTTGAACGTGAACTTGAAAAGGCCGATGGCCGATTTGAACCGATCATCGAGGCGCTGGACCGTGCAGCCATCGAACTTGAAGAAGCCAATCGCGCCATTTCTGCCACCCTTGCCGATCTGAATGTTGATACCGGCCATCAGGAAAATGTCGAGGAACGGCTTTTTGCCCTTCGGGCGGCGGCACGCAAATATAACGTGCCCGTCGATGGCCTGAATGCCCTGATGAAGGATTTCCGATCCCAGATTGATCAGCTTGAATTCGGGGAAAAGGAACTGTCGCGCCTGACCGCTGCGGTTGGCGAACATCGCAATGCCTATATCGAAGCCGGACAAAAGCTTCATGCCGCACGCAAGGAAGCCGCTGCAAAGCTTGACGGCGCGATCAATGCCGAATTGCCACCGCTTCGCATGGAAAAGGCCCGCTTCGTTACCGATATCGAACTGGTTGATGAAAATGAATGGGGCATTGATGGCATCGACCGGGTGCAATTCACCGTTGCCACCAACCCGGGAAGCCCTCCGGGCGCGCTGAACAAGATCGCCTCAGGCGGCGAGCTGTCCCGGTTCCTGCTTGCGCTTAAGGTCGTTCTGGCACGTGTATCAGCCGTCCCCAGCCTTGTCTTTGACGAAGTTGACAGCGGTGTTGGCGGTGCCACTGCTGCTGCCATCGGACAGCGTTTGCATCTGTTGGCAAAGGAACGCCAGATCTTGGTGATTACCCACAGCCCGCAGGTCGCGGCACGCGGACGCACCCATTTCTATATTGCCAAGCGCGAAACAGACGGCACCATGGTGACCCGTGTCGACGCCCTGGTTGATGGTGCGCGCCGCGAAGAAATTGCCCGCATGCTGGCCGGGCATTCCGTCACCGCCGAGGCCCGCGCAGCGGCTGACAGCTTGCTTGAACAACCCAATTAAGATCCGGCATTCACGCCGAACCCACTTCGAATACGGAACAAAAAGAATATGAACGCCGAACATGCGTCAAACAACACAAGCCTTCCGGAAATGCCCGCCACCAGCACCGAGGCACGCAAACAGCATGCGGAAATTTCCGATCGCATTCGGTCCTATAACGAAGCCTATTACGTCAATGACGAACCGCTCGTTCCCGATGCCGAATATGACGCATTGTTCAATCGCCTGATCGAACTTGAATCCCATTATCCGACGCTTAAGAAAAACAGCCCGACACAGGAAGTCGGTGCGGCCCCGGCCGAAGGCTTTGCCAAGGTCAAGCACGCCCGTCCGATGCTGTCGCTTGGCAATGCGTTTTCACGCGATGACATTGTCGATTTTCTTGCCCGTATCCGCCGTTTCCTGAACCTGACAGCGCACAGCCCGGTCGAAGTCGTGGGCGAGCCCAAGATTGACGGGCTTTCGCTTTCGCTGCGCTATGAAGGCCGGACGCTTGTTACGGCGGCAACCCGCGGTGACGGGGCCGAAGGCGAAGATGTCACCGCCAATGTCGCCCATATTGACGACATCCCCAAAACCCTGCCCGATGATGCGCCCGATGTGGTCGAAATCCGCGGCGAGGTCTATATGGCGCGATCCGCCTTTCAAAAGCTGAACGAGACACAGGCAGAAACCGGCGGCAAAACATTTGCCAACCCGCGCAACGCTGCTGCGGGTTCCTTGCGCCAGCTTGATCCTTCCATCAGCGCGAAACGCCCGCTTCGTTTCTTTGCCTACAGCTTTGGCGAACTCTCCGAAAGCCTGGCCCAGACACAGTGGGACTTTTTGCAAAAGGTCGCTGGCTGGGGCTTTGTCATCAACCCGCTGACACGCCGACTGAACGATGCCGATGATATCATGGCGTTTTACGACGAACTGGCAAAACAGCGTCCGGACCTTGATTACGACATTGATGGCATCGTCTATAAGGTCAATGATTTTGAACTTCAGCTGCGGCTTGGCTTTGTCAGCCGTTCGCCGCGCTGGGCCATTGCCCATAAATTCCCGGCCGAGCAGGCCCGCACCCGCCTTAATGCCATCGATATCCAGGTTGGCCGCACCGGCGCGCTTACCCCGGTTGCCCGTCTTGAACCGGTCACGGTCGGCGGTGTTGTTGTGTCAAACGCCACCCTCCATAACCGTGACGAGATCGAACGTCTGGGAGTGCGGGTTGGCGACATGGTGGTCATTCAGCGTGCCGGTGACGTGATCCCGCAGGTGGTTGAAGTCATCCTTGATGAACGCCCCGAGGGAACCGAGGAATATCAGTTCCCCGATGAATGCCCGAAATGTCACAGCCATGCCATGCGCGAAGAAGGCGAAGCTGTCACCCGCTGCACCGGTGGTCTGATTTGCCCCGCACAGGCGGTTGAGCGGCTTAAACATTTCGTATCGCGCAATGCCTTTGATATCGACGGCATGGGGGCCAAAAATATCGAGACATTCTTTGAACTGGGCTGGGTCAAATCACCGGGTGATATTTTCCGGCTTGAAACGGACCATGGCGATGCGATCAGAAAGCTTGAAGGCTGGGGTGATAAATCCGCAACCAAGCTGTTTGACGGGATCAATGAACGCAGAACCATCGGGCTTGACCGGTTCATCTATGCGCTTGGCATTCGCCAGATCGGTCAGGCAACCGCCAAACTGCTTGCCCGGCATTACGGGTCACTGGGCGAATGGCGCAACGCCATGATTGCCGCCAATCAGGCCGATAGTGACGCATTGCGCGAACTGATCAATATCGATCAGATCGGCCCCGGCGTTGCCAAGGACCTGATCGAGTTCATGGCCGAAGAACACAATCTGGCGGTGCTTGATGACCTGCAATCGTTGCTGACCATCACCGATGTCGAAGCGCCGACCGTTTCCGACAGCCCAGTTAGCGGCAAGACCGTTGTGTTTACCGGTAAACTTGAACTGTTTTCGCGCAACGAGGCAAAGGTCAAAGCCGAAAGTCTTGGTGCTAAAGTAGCGGGTTCGGTTTCGGCAAAAACAGATTATCTTGTTGCAGGACCCGGTGCAGGTTCCAAATTAAAGAAAGCAGAAGAATTGGGTGTGACTGTTCTTGATGAGCAAGGATGGCTTGATCTGATTGCCACGCAATAATGGCGGTCCATGACCGAAGGAATGGGTGCAGATGGAAGATCTCGGAAGTTTTTTTCGCCGCTACGTAGATGCACATCTTAAGCTCGATGAAGGCGCGCTTGACGAATTTTATCACTTTCCCTGTCTGATCAATGACCTGTCCGGTGTTCATGCGATTTCCAAGGCCGAGGATCTGCACAAATATCATCAGTCATTCTTTGACGAGTTGAAAAATGCGGATCTTGCCATGGCCAAATCCATGGTGGTCGAACAGCATTCCGCACTTCCGGGCGGGGCACGTGCGATCGTGTCCTTCCGGTTTGGCAATTCGGAAAACAACCTGATCTTTGACTGTGATTATGCCTTTGCCCTGCTGAAACAGGACGAGAAATGGAAGGTCGTCTTCGCCCAGCTTGATGAAATCCGTTACAGCGACCTGTATTGAGGTCCCTTGATGGCCGTTCCTGATCCCCGCCGGCTTCTGATTTTATGTACTGTGCTGCTGCTTGCAGGCGCACCGCCCACGGCCAAAGCCGACCCTGATTTTGAAACACTGTCGGGAACGGCGCGGGCCATTGATGCCGACACATTGGAATTCGGATTTCGGCGTGTGGACCTGTGGGGCGCGGATGCCATGAACCGGTTCCAGAAATGCCTGGTGAACGGTCAAAGTACGGCCTGCGGTGCTGAGGCATGGCAGGTCACCACCAATCTTCTGGTCGCCACCCCGATCACCTGCCGGGTTCAGGGCAAGAACCGCTATCACCGCAATCTGGCCATTTGTCGCAATGCCAATGGCATGGATATCGGACAAAGTCTGATTGCCCGGGGCATGGCGGTCGCGCGCCCCGATCAGATGCCCGAATATGGGGCGATCGAAGCCCGCGCCAGACAAAGCAGAACCGGCATATGGGCCGGGCAATTCATTGATCCGTTGAAATGGCGACGCGGTGAACGCCTTCCTGAACATGAAATCGAAGTCCGCCGCTGGTAAGGCGGCAAACCTGCAAGATCACCGGCTGGTTACGGTTTTGTATTGGGGGCAAATGGCCGTGCCAATAACCGCCCCAGTCCCGCAAGGCTGAAGCTGTTTTTCAACGATGCCACCCCCAAGGTCACAACCGCAAAACCGATCATTTGCGGAACCGTAAGAATTTCGCCCAGGAACAGCCAGGCAGCAAAAAATGTCATTGCCGGCCCCGACAGGGAAATCAGGGATGCCTGGGTCGCACCAATTCGCCGGATCCCCTCATACAAAAGGAAAAACGGGATCACGGTGCAAAAGATCGAAATGCCCGCCGTCCATGCAATTCCGGCCGGATTAAGGTTCAAAGGCTTCTGGACCACCAGTTCGTAAAGAACCATCGACAGCCCCGCCATTGTGTTGATCAGGGCCGCGAAATGCATCGACCCGATGGTTTTGATCATGCGCTGTCCGAAATACAGATAGCAGGCATAGGTCAATGCCGATCCGAATGCCCAGGCCGCGCCATACCACAAACCGCCTGACACCATGTCAAAACCGCCCGGTGCCAATACCAGCATCAGACCGATATAGGTCACAACAAAACACACCACCTGACGGAATGGCGGGAAACGCCGTTTGTGCAAAGCTTCCAGGATCATCACCACCGCAGGAAAGGTAAACAGCACGATCCGCGAGACGGTCACATCGATCAGGGATACGGCGGTAAAATCAAACAGCGATGCCAAAAAGAACAATCCGCCATACAACGCCCCCCATGCCAGATCGACCGGTTGCATCTTGCGATCACCGGGGCGCTGTTTGCCAAACAGCATAACGCCAAGCCAAAAGAACGGCATCGCAATCAGAAACCGCAACAGCAACAAGCCATCAACTGTCATGCCGGTGGCATACACAAATTTGGCAAGCAGCCCCTTCATCGCAAGCGCGACGGTCGCGAGCAACACAATCGTCAAAGCGGAGCCAACCGGCTTTTCCGCATTTGCGCTTTTCTGTGTGCTGACAGGTGATGACTGGGCAGATGCCGTCGGGGCATCTGCATCCGCGTGGGGCTGTGATGTCATGGTGGTCTCCGATCCTCTCTCGGGCTCAGTGTTACCCGCAAGGTGTCATTATTCAATTCGAATTAATTGCTATCAGATATCAGCTTTGGCTATATCTTAGGGGATCGCATCAACAAATCCGGCTTGGAACCGTCATCCATGGATATCAAACAGCTGCGAAGTTTCGTGCATATTGCCGAATTGGGAAGCCTGTCACGCGCAGCCGAACGGTTGAACCTTTCCCAACCGGCGCTAAGCCGCCAGCTTAACCTGCTTGAAGAAACGCTTGAAACCAAGCTGCTTGAACGAACCGGCCGCGGTGTAAAGCTGACCGAAGCGGGGCAAATGCTTGCCGAACGTGCACGCGTCATTCTGGCCGATCTGGCCCGCCTTGAAGCGGACCTGACAGCACGCAGCAGCCAGGTCACCGGGCATGTCCATGTCGGCGTCCCGCCAAGTGCCGGGATTGTCATTACCGGGGCACTGATTGAACGCCTTCGCGCACACTATCCCGATCTGAATATTTCGGTTGCCGAAGACCTGACCGGTGATGTTCAGGAAGGCTTGCTGTCAGGTCGTCTTGATATCGGAATTTTGCATGACGGCATGATTTCGCGCAGTTTGCATGCCGAACCGCTTTGGCGCGAGGACCTGTTTCTGATTTCCCACCCGTCACAGGTTGGCGAACAGGAAACCGAAATCGCCTATGAAGATGTCCTGTCACTGCCGCTGATCATGCCAACCAACAAACACGGTTTGCGGGCCAAAATGCAGGAAGCTGCCTTTCGGGCCGGCCGTCCCCTGACCCCGGTGGTCGAAGCCGACGCATTACGTGTGCTGGTCGATCTGGTTCATCGCAATGTCGGGCATACGGTTTTGCCGCGCAGTTCGCTTGTGATGGAACTGTCAACCGGGCGGCTTAAGGCCCGCCGGATCGTCAGCCCGGAACTGTCACGCAAGGTAATGCTGTCCTGGCTTCATGATCGTCCGCTCAGTGCCGGGGCCAAGGCCGTGGTCGATACATTGCGTGATCTGGCCGGAACCATGCCAATGGCTGAAAAATGACCCTTTGATGCGACAAGGCCCCGAACGCGATACCGGTCGGGGCCTTGTTCACAAGCTTATCTGAAAACCGGATCAGACAGGTGCCTTGCTGTCCGATGACTTCTGCCAAAGGTTCAGGCCGCCATCGGCTGCATATTTGTCGATTTCCGCCAGCTCTTCTGCGCTGAATTCAAGATTGTTAAGCGCATCAAGGCTGTTATCAAGCTGCTGCACGTGACGGGCACCAATCAGGGCCGATGTGATTTCCGGACGCCGCAATACCCACGCAATCGCCATCTGCGCAAGGCTCTGCCCGCGGCGTTTGGCGATTTCATTAAGTGCACGGACACGATCAAGGTTTTCTTCCGACAACATGCCTTTCTGGAAGGAACCTTCCAGGGCGGCGCGTGATTCTTCGGGCACACCGTTAAGGTATTTGTTGGTCAAAAGCCCCTGGGCCAGCGGCGAAAAGGCAATGCATCCCATGCCAAGTTCGGACAGCGTATCAAGCAAGCCATTCTCGACCCAGCGGTTCATCATCGAATAGGACGGCTGGTGAATGACGCAGGGCGTACCAAGATCCTTAAGGATCGCGTGCGCCTGACGGGTCATTTCCGGGGAATAGGAAGAAATCCCGACATAAAGCGCCTTGCCCGACCGAACGATCTGATCAAGTGCACCCATGGTTTCGGCAAGCGGCGTGTTGGGGTCGACACGATGGGAATAGAAAATATCGACGTAATCAAGGCCCATCCGCTTGAGGCTCTGATCCAGACTGGAAATCAGATATTTGCGTGATCCCCATTCGCCAAACGGCCCCGGCCACATGCGATAGCCCGCCTTGGTCGAAATGATCAGTTCGTCGCGATGTTTACCAAGATCCTGGCTCAATACCTTGCCAAAGTTTTCCTCGGCAGATCCCGGGGGCGGGCCATAGTTGTTGGCCAGATCAAAATGGAACACACCGCGGTCAAAGGCGCGGCGGATCATTGCACGCTGGGTCTCATAGACATCCACGCCGCCGAAATTCTGCCAAAGGCCAAGCGTGATTTTCGGCAGCATAAGGCCACTATTGCCACAGCGGTTCCAGGTTTCGTCGTCATAGCGGTTGGGGTTTGCCATCCACTGTGTTTCGACTTCAGCCATGTCTTCCTCCAATTATCAGAAGCGGTTTTCCGCCTTCTATTGAATCGATCCAATAGATACTCTTTAAGCCATTCCCGCACGCTTGTCAGTGCCCGAAACAACAAAAAGCCGCCCCGCGGGACGGGACGGCTCAACTTTTTCACATCATGGCATCCGATGGCCAGATCAGATGACTTTCTTCTTGATCGGTGCCGTTGCCTTTTGCAGCCATTCCCGATGATCTTCGTCAAGCTCATCGGCATACATGGCATAGACCTGGGCATGGTAATCATTGAGCCACTGCAACTCGTCAGCAGTCATCAATTCCGGATCGATCAATTTGCGCTCAATCGGCGAGAATGTCAGGGTCTCGAAACCAAGCATCTGACGGTCCGCCCCGATCGGTGCATCAATCTCGCAAACCGCAATCAGGTTTTCAATCCGGATGCCGTATTCGCCTTCCTTGTAAAAGCCCGGCTCGTTTGACAGAACCATACCCGGTTTGAGTGCGATGCTGTTCGGGGCCTTTGAAATTCGTTGCGGTCCTTCATGAACGCCAAGGTAACTCCCAACCCCGTGCCCGGTGCCATGATCAAAATCAAGACCGGCTTCCCACAGGGGCATGCGCGCCAGCGTATCAAGCTGCTGACCGGTTGTTCCGACCGGGAAAATCGCCCGCGCCAGCGCAATATGCCCCTTGAGCACGCGGGTAAACCGGTCACGGTGTTCCTGTGTCGGTTCACCAACAATCGTGGTCCGGGTGATGTCGGTCGTGCCGTCCAGATACTGACCGCCCGAATCAATCAAAAAGATCTCGCCCGGGGTCAGGTTGCGGTTGCTTTCGGGGGTGTTGCGATAATGGCAAAGCGCCCCGTTCGGGCCACTGCCCGGGATGGTTTCAAAGCTTGAATCCCGAAACAGCGGATCTTCCTTACGCAGCGACAGTAATTTGTCGGCTGCCGTACGTTCATCAATCCCGCCATCGATTGCCGTTTCATCAAGCCATTTGAAATAGCGAATGATCTTTTCGCCGTCGCGCTTGTGGGCCTTGCGCGATCCTTCGAGTTCGACGTCATTTTTGCAGGCCTTGGGCAAGGCCACCGGGTCACGCCCGACACGAACGGTTGCCCCGGCCTCGGCCAATTGCATCCGCAACCAGTCACCTGCTGTTGCCTCGTCAAGGCGGACGGACTGATTGCCCATGGCCTTCAAGGCATCGCCGAGTTCACCGGGTGCGCGCAGGCTTGCCTCATCACGCAGCCAGGTAACAGTTTCACCAGCCAGCTTGCGTTCATCCATGAACAACTCAACCGATGCATCACCGTTGATAATCGCATAACCAAGCGCAAGCGGCGTTTGCGGCACATCGGCCCCGCGAATATTCAAAAGCCATGCGATGCTATCAGGTGCGGACAAAATGGCACTGTCACATGACAGGCGCGACAGCTGCCCGGCAATCATCTGACGTTTTTCGGCACTTGATTTTCCGGCATATTCCAACGGATGCGGGCGCACCGGACCAAGCGGCATGGCCGGCTGGTCACGCCAAAGCGCATCAATCGGATTGGTATCAATCGCAACCAGTTCCGCCCCGACACCTTCGCACGCTGTGCGCAAATGATTTGCCTGCTGCACGGTATGAAGCCACGGATCATACGCCAGTTTCTGTCCGGATTTCAGATTGTCATGCAACCAGCCGACCACCGGTTCGTCAACCAGATGACGATATTCAAACAGGTCGCGATTGACCTGCTGGCGCACCTGAATGGTATAACGGCCATCAACAAACACCGCTGCCTTGTTCGCCAGAACCACAGCAGCCCCGGCCGACCCGGTAAAACCGGTCAACCAGGCCAGACGTTCGGCCCGGGCCGGGACATTTTCGCCCTGATGTTCGTCGGCACGCGGAACGATAAAGCCGTCCACACCCTTTGCCGCAAGATATTTCCGAAGAGCTGCGATCCGTTCGGCCGGATTGAAATCATCCTTTGCCATTTTGAACAGACCTTTGCGTTCATCGCGCAGCGCCAACAGAACTTGCACCAGTTCTTCGCTGGGATCGGCACATACAAGATCAATCCAGTCGGTCCGGCTATGTCCGTCGGCGGCCGCAAGCACGCCATCAATCAGGGCGATGACAGCGCTAACATCCTTGTTGACATTGTCGCGTTCCAGAAGGGTCGCGAGTTGGGCATCGCCGGAAATGGTCATAGACGTCCTCGTTTTGATATGTGGGGCAGTTAATCTATGTAAGGGTTACTGCCGATCCGGCGCAAGCCACAATGATATTTGTGCATATTTTATAAAATAATCACCCCGTGATCCGGCCCCTAACAGCGGTAACATGCGTCACAGGAATGAATGCGTTGCAAGCTTCGCAATGCACATTAGTCAAAGATTAACTTATTACATCTCCGTGACAAAAAGATGGCCCGTCGGGACGTCAATTTGCAGGAGACCATGAACGGTGATCCGTTTTCCTATTACTGCCCTAAGTGTCGTACAATCGCGTCGACGTCAGACGGCCTATGATGGCCTTGAGCGCCTGACCATTGGTCGCAAAGCCGCGCTCGGTCTTGATATTGGCCCTGCCCATCTGGCAGACGATGAAGCAGACCGGTCCCCAACCGGATCGGCAGACACCAAAGGCAAGGATTGAAGGATCAGTCCCGCCCGGAATGGTCGGATGCCTAATGGCGAAGCGCAGGATCACGGTTCATGATCCTTGCGGTCAGTTTTGTCTTTTCCCTCTGAGACGGCCCTGCTTCTCCACAGCAGGGCCGTTTCTTTTTGACCATCACGCACCATCCGCGCCATAGTAGCCAAAACAACAAAACTGTTTCGGGGTGGTTATGGCAAAAACGGTTCTGATTACCGGCGGTTCGCGCGGGATCGGTCGGGCGGCAGCAGTGCTGTTTGCAAGTCGCGGCTGGAATGTCGCTTTCAGCTTTGTCGGAAATCAGCAAAGTGCTGACGAAACCTGTGCCTTGTGCGAACGTGCGGGCGTTACCGGCAATGCATTTGCCCGCAAATGCGATGTCCGCGACGAATACAGCGTCATCGATTTCTTCCGGACCGCCTATGAACGTTTTGGCGCAATCGACGGTGTCGTGAACAATGCCGGCATTGTCGCCCCCAAAAGCACCCTTGCCGATATGGATGTCGAGCGCATGAAAAATGTGTTCGATACCAATGTGCTTGGGGCCTATCTGGTTGCCCGTGAAGCGGCGCGGATGCTTCCGAACGGCGGATCAATCGTCAATGTTTCGTCTATGGCAGCCAAGCTTGGATCACCTGGCGAATATGTCGATTACGCCGGATCAAAGGGCGCGATCGATACGCTGACCATCGGACTTTCCAAGGAACTCGGCCCCAAAGGCATTCGCGTCAATGCGGTGCGACCCGGGATTATCAATACCGACATCCATGCCAGCGCAGGACGCCCGGAACGGGTTTCCGAACTGGGGCCGGGCTGCCCGCTGGGCCGTGCGGGGAATGCCGATGAAGTCGCACAAAGCATCTATTGGCTGATTTCAGATGACGCGTCCTATGTTACCGGTGCGATCCTTGATGTTTCCGGCGGGCGATAACCCTGATCAAGGCCCTACCGCCGCCCGCAGCCCCGCCTTATCGCATATCCCCCGTCATGGCAGCGTTTCCCCCGGCAAGGCTGTTTCCGGTGCGACCGCGTCAGTTGACGATGCATCGGGTGTGGGTTTCTCGGATGACGGTGCATGCTCTGTCGCGCCCTTGCAGGCCGTGGCCAGTGCATCGTGAAGTTCAACCACATCAACCGGCTTTGCCAGAATGGTCTCAACCCCAAGATCCTTATAGGCCGCCACGATATCATCGGCGGCATATCCCGTCATGACGACAACCGGAATATCATTTCCGGACTGACGCAGCAATTCCACCAGCTTCACCCCGGTCATGTTTGGCATGGTCTGATCGGTCAAAAGACCGTCAAACTTTGCCCCCGGGGCCTTGATCGCCTCAATCGCATCGGCACCATTGGTAAAGGTTTCAACGGTATAGCCAATGCGTTCAAGCATCCGCGAACAAAGCTTGAGGTTCTTTTCCTCGTCATCGACAACCGCCAGATGACCGCTGGCATTTGAAACAAGGCCACGCGAAACACGTTCCTCACCTTCTTCCTCGCGGTCATATTCCGGCAGCAGGATCGAAAAACGCGTCCCCTGCCCCAGTCGGCTATAGACCGTGATTTCGCCCTTGTGACCGGCAATGATGCCATGCACCGTCGACAGGCCAAGCCCAGTGCCCTTGCCCGGTTCCTTGGTCGTAAAGAACGGATCAAAGATTTTCTTGGCGGTATCGGCATCCATACCCGTGCCATTATCAATCACCGAAATGCGGATATAGGGCCCCGGTGTCAAAAGCGGATGCATTTCGGCACTGTCGTCGGTCAGCTCAAACGGTGCGGCTTCGATCTTTATTTCGCCCTCTTCACCAACCGCGTGATAGGCATTGGTGATCAGGTTCATCAGACACTGGTCAAGCTGCGTGGCATTGCCAAGGATCGACATGGTGTCGGGTGCCAGGTTGCTGACCAGCGATACGGTGGATGGAATGGATCCGCGCGCGAACCTGACCGTTCCCTTGATCATGGATGCGACATCAATCGGCGACCGTTCGGTTTCGGAATTGCGTGAAAATGACAGGATCTGTTTAACAAGATCGCGCGCCCGATCTGCCCCCTGACGAATTTCCATGACATCTTCGCGCAGCGGCGAATCTTCGGGCAAATCCGTATATAGCAGTTCGGCATAACCGCTGATCGGTTGCAGAATATTGTTGAAGTCATGCGCAATCCCGCCCGCAAGCACACCAATCGTTTCCATGCGCTGCGAATGACGCAATTGCTGTTCAAGTTTTTCACGTTTGCGTTCGGCCTGAAGGCGCTGCAATTCTGCTGACGCACGGGCGGCGAACACTTCAACAATCGACCGCGCCAGTTCCGGATCGGCAATCGGTTGTTCTGAAACCGTTGCCAATATCCCGATCGGGTTGCCTTCGCTGTCCTTCAGTGCCGCTCCGACATATCCGCGGATCTTAAGGTCGGTCACCCGACGCACGCCGCTTGTCACTTCCTTGAAATTGTCCGGGCAGACAAAGATGCCGTTATCAACAACCATTTCGGCGGCCGATCCCTTGACTTCGAACTCAAGCCCGCCGCGCGATTTGTCATGGCTGTAATGGGCAACCGGCTTTACGCGACCATTTTCGATCGACCCGACATGGCAGTAATGCATGCCCAATGCTTCGCACATCACCTTGGTCAGGTTGTCAAAGAAGTCTTCACCGACCTGATAGCGCACACCGCGATAAATGGATTCAAGCGTTTCCTGATAGCGCTGCCGGTCTGTCACATCGAGCGCAAAGCTTGCAATACAATCAAGTTGCCCATTGGTGTCAAAGATCGGGCTTTCATACCATTCACACACCAGACGCTTGCCGCTGCGCGTCACATTTTCGAACCGGTTATTTACACTGGTCCGGGTTTCCATGATTTCATTGATCAGCGTTCCCAACCGGGCGCGTTCCGATGGCGGCACAATCAGTTCAAGCTTTTTGCCAACAAACTCCTCGGCGCTGAACCCGAATAACTGACAGGCGGTGTCGTTGACTTCAATGATCGTACGATCCGGGGTCCAGTAAAACACGCCGATCTTCGCGTTATTGAAGTGCGCACGCAAACGGCGCTGGTTGGCTTCAAGATCGGTTTTGGCATATTCAAGATCTCGGCGATACCGCACCCGTTCGGTGACATCCCGACATGAAATGCGAACCCCCAGATTGGTTCCGTCACTATCGGCAATCTGTTGCCAGGACATTCCGATACTGACCCGGTTGCCATTTTTATGAATGGCTGTGAATTCCCGATCACTGCCCGAAAGCCCGGACAGGCCTTCATCCAGATAATGGCGCACACGCGCCTGATCTTCGGGTGCGACAAATGGCAACGGATAGTTTTCAAGTGTCATGCATTCCGAAACCGAATAGCCCAGAATACGTTCCACAGCCGGGTTGACCCACACCAGACGCCCGTCTGACGACACCCAGCTTTCCCAGTCATAGGTGTAATTGGCAACCGCCTCGAACCGCCTGCGCGAGAAATTAAGTGCCTCGTCAGCTTCCATGATCGATTTGATCCCGGCCGCCGCGGCAAGAAGCCCGCCTGCCATATGGGCAAAGACAACCTCGTCTGATCGCCAGACGCGGGTCCTTCCGACGGTCTCGAAACAGACAACGCCCATGCGACCGGCAACCGACATCAGCGACACATCCAGCATCGCCCCGATATTCAAAGGAATCAGGTAGTTTTCGGTAAATTCCGATGTCCGCGGGTCTTCTTTGGCATTTTCGGCATCAATCGCCTGCCCGGTTTCAAGGGCGGCAAAATACCGCGGCAGATCCTTGCGGCGCAGAACCAGTCCTTCATGCGATGCATCAGGGTTATTGGCATCGTAAAGACCAAAGCATGCCACATCACCATCGTCATTCTGCAACCACAAACTGGCCCGTTCGCAATTGAGCAATTCGGCAAACCGCTGCAAGGATGGGCGAAATGATACGTCTTCAACACGTTCCAGCGACGAAAAGTAGTTGGCAACTTCCCCCGCGCTGACACGGATTTCTTCCAGAAACTTCTTGCCGGAAACCAGTTCCCGTTTGGACAACAGTTGATCAACACTCATCTGCAACAGCGCCTGGCGCATCCAGATGACCCCGACAACCACGGCCGAACTCATCCAGGCATAGCCAAACAATGTCGCAATCCACACCGGCAACGTGTGTGCGACCATGCCCGCATCATCAATCAGAAATCCGTCAAGATCATAAACACGGATGATGCCGATGCCCGTTATGGTCAGAAAACAGAAAAGCGCATACCGGAATGTCGTAACCAGTGGATGGAATATGGCCACCGTCACTGTTGATACGATCATCAGCGCCATGCCACTGGCTGGCGAAAACATGATGATATAAAGCAACGACAACACCGTCATTGCGCCGACAATCACATGCGATTTTGTCCGTGTTTCAAGCCGACGACGCAGCACGAGACTGGCGACCACGGCAACAAACACCAGAAGCTGGATGGTTTCGATCACCCAGAATGGCTGTTTTGTTTCACGCAGCAACGATGCAATCAGCGCCGGAAATCCGCCAATCACCATGACCAGCAACATGAAATCGGCAATGCGATTTCGCGTACGGTGCAAAATCACGTCTACGTTCTGGCTCATCGTCTAAACGTCTCCGGCTTTACACCATCTGGTCTGGCATGCTGTCAAATATGGACTCAAAGCGCTGATTATGTTCAAGAAACAGCGACATCAGTTTCGGGTCAAACATGTCTGGCGTCGTGCGTCCGTCGCCCTTGGTGATGATGTCGACGGCTTCCCTGTGGCTGAATGGCGGCTTGTAACGCCGTGAACTGCGCAGGGCGTCATAGACATCGGCAATGGAAACGATGCGCGCAACCATTGGAATATCTGCGCCCGAAAGCCCGTTGCAATATCCCGTGCCTTCCCACTTTTCATGGTGGTAACGCGCAATCTGTGCCGCCTGATCAAGCACCGGATTGTCCGACGCATTCAGCATCGAAAAACCGATTTCGGTATGGCGCTGCATGACTTCGAATTCGGCATCCGTCAGCGGCCCCTCTTTCAGAAGGACACTATCGGGCACGCCAACCTTGCCGATATCATGAAGAATACCCGCCAGGCGAATGGAGCGCTGGGTTTGCGTATCAAGCCCGGCCATATCGGCAAGCAACTGGGAATAAAGCCCGACCCGCACGCAATGTTCGGCGGTTTCAATATCCCTGTATTGGGAAATCAGGCTGAGCCGGTCGATCATTTCCTGTTCGGCACCGCCCAGCTTGCGCGTGATGTCATCAAGCGTCTTGGCCTTGCTGACATTTTCAAGTTCAAGTTTCCGGACGCGTTCATGTTCGCGATCCCGTTCAAGCAAACGTTCCTGCGCCTTCTGAACGGCGGCTTCAAGGTCCGCACGATCCACCGGTTTATCAAGGAATTCACGCACGCCAAGACGCAACGCATCGATCGCGTCTGACTTGTCACCATCCCCGGTCAGGAGGATGAATTCAAAATCACGGCGAAATTCGCCAATGGCGCGACGCACAAAATCAAGGCCGCCACAGTTGGGCATGCGCAAATCGGAAATGACCAGCCGCAATCCAGCATCCTTTTGCAGATGCTCGATCCCGTCAAGACCATCAACGGCTTGCACAACCTCAAAGTTGGCTCGCTCCAGAACGCGGGTCAGCAATTTGCGGATTACCGGTTCATCATCAACCACAAGTATTCGATGTTCAAATTCAGCCAAGGACATCTCCCTTACTGATTTAATATATCATCGCTGTCACGCGCGATGTGGACTATACATAAGCAGTAAACTGACTACCACTTATGTATAGTTATTCGAATGTAGGAATATGAGGCGGTCGATCCCGGCACATCGCCAAATTCATAAAAATGTCGCGTGGCATTAATGCATACCGGGAATGCCGGGCCGAAACCAAAATGCCATATCGCGCTTCGGGCAAGTTGCTACACTTCCGGAAAGTATCCCCGCAGCAGGAGCCTGTGGTCTTATGGATGACTATTTCTGGTGGATCGTTCTGATCGGCTTTGTCGCCCAGTTGATTGATGGCGCACTTGGCATGGCTTATGGCCTTACATCGACATCGTTGCTGATTACAATCGGATTGCCGCCGGCCCATGCCAGTGCAACTGTGCATGCCGCTGAAATCGCAACCACCGCTGTTTCAGGGACTGCGCATCATTTTGCCCGAAATGTGGACTGGCGGATGGTCCGGATTCTGGCCATTGCCGGTGCGGTCGGCGGTTGCGTCGGCGCAGCCTTGCTGTCCTCGGGGATTGGTAAATACCTTGCCCCGGCGGTTGCGCTTTATCTGTCGGCATTGGGTGTGCTGGTAATTGCCAAAGCCATCCGCAAGGTTCAGCCGCCTGCGGCAATGCGCGGTCTGACGCCGCTTGGCCTGATTGGCGGTTTTCTGGATGCTGTCGGGGGTGGCGGTTGGGGACCGATTGTTTCCAGCACCCTGGTTTATCGCGGCAGCGAACCCCACCGCATGCTTGGTACATCTGCGGCTGCGGAGTTTTTCGTTACTGTGGCGATTACAGTGACCTTTGCCGGATCGTTCGGGCTTGAAAGCTTCGGGATGGCGGCATTGGCCCTTGTTCTGGGCGGGGTCCCGGCCGCACCATTGGCGGCCGTACTGGTCAAAATCATCCCCAGAAAACCCTTGATGATCGCCGTTGGTGTGCTGATCGTCACATTGGGCATTCTGGGGCTGTATCGATTTGCCGGAAGCCTGATGGCTTAGCCGACCAGAAGCGTGGTCCAGTTTTCAACCTTGAACCGTTTGATCAGCGACAGGCCGACTTCGCGATAGGCCGAAAGAACAAACTGTTCCTGCTCGGACAGCAGCCCCGAAAGGATCACAACGCCGTCCTGTGACAATGTCCCGACCAGATCATGGGCCATGGCGCGCAACGGACGGGCCAGAATATTGGCACAGACAATGTCGTAATAACCGCCGTCACGGATACGGGTATCCTGGAAACCGTTTGAATGGATGGCGGTGACCAGATCGGCGATCTTGTTAACCCGCGCATTTTCCTGTGCAACGCGCACCGATGCGGCATCAATATCGGCCATCATCACTGTGCTGCGCCAGGTTTTGGCACATGCCATGCCAAGGATGCCCGACCCGCAGCCCATATCAAGGGCATTATGGCGCGGACCACGTTTTGCCACCCAGTCGATTGCCGCAAGGCATCCCTTGGTGGTTTGATGTTCACCGGAACCGAATGCCAGACCGGCATCCACCTGAAGCCCGATTTTTGCCACCGGCAGGTCTTCGTCCCAATGCGAACCATGGACAAAGAAACGCCCGACCGAAATCGGCTTGAAACTGCGCAGGTTTTCACTGACCCAGTCTTTGGGCTCATATGTGCCAAATGTCACAACCGGCGCATCGACCCCGACCGCCGATGCCATGATCGACACTGCCGTTTCAATTGCCGGCTTGTCAAACATCTCGCCCGAGAAACCTTCTATTCTCCAAGGCGCGCTCGGATCACCGGGACGTTCGAAATGCGACAATGCATCACAATATTCGTATAGCCCTTCGGCGAAGGCCTCGGCATAGGCGCCATCAACTTCGAACTGGAAGTTATAGCAAAGAACGGGTTGGGTCATATCGCTTCTCGCTTGTCAGGGCCGCTTGCGATCGCCGCCCGGTTAGTTCGGTATTCCGTGAATATTTGAACCGGGGCTTACCCCGGCAGAATGAAGCTGTCGACCACTTTCTTTTTGCCGACACCCTCGAAATGGATTTCAAGTTTGTTGCCATCCACCGCACGCACAGTTCCCGGTCCGAACTTTCGGTGTCGCACTGTATCGCCAACCTTGTATTTCGATGATTTCGAGCTGGTCGCATAGCTGGTTTCGCCGTCCGGCTTTACATCAATCACGTTTTTACGCACGCGATCCTGCCAGCCGCTGGATGCAAATTTGCGCTCGGATGCACCGGAAACCGGATTGCGGTTGCTTGAACCCTCGTTGGCCCAGCTTGGCATTTTCATCCAGTCATCAGCCCCCCAGGCACCGGGTGAATGATTCCCCCCATGTCCGCCAAGACCGGTATCACTGATCCGTTCAATATGCTCATCTGGCAGTTCGTCGACAAAGCGCGACGGCAGCGCCGATTGCCACTGATTATAGATGCGGCGGTTCGCGGCATATAAAATGGTTGCACGTTTGCGCGCGCGCGTGATCCCGACATAGGCAAGACGACGTTCTTCCTCAAGCCCCTTGACGCCACTTTCATCCATCGCGCGCTGATGGGGGAAGACGCCCTCTTCCCAGCCGGGCAGGAAGACATAATCGAATTCCAGACCCTTGGCCGCATGCAGGGTCATGATGGTGACTTTTTCCTGCGCGTCATTCTGTTCGTTTTCCATGACCAGCGAAACATGTTCAAGGAAGCTGGTCAGGTTTTCGAACTCGCCAATTGCGGAAACAAGTTCTTTGAGGTTTTCGAGACGGCCGGGCGCATCAATCTCCTTTGATGTCTGCCACATATCGGTATAGCCGCTTTCATCAAGGACGGTTTCGACTACCTTGTCATGATTGGTGTTCGACTGCATCTCGCGCCAGCGTTTGAAATCCCCCAACAACCCGCCAATTGCCTGACGCATCTTGGGTTTGAGTTCTTCGGTATCGATCAGATCACGCGCCGCCGCAGGCAATGAAATCGCCTGATCACGGGAATATTGATGCAGAGTCTGAAGCGTTGCCTTGCCAACCCCGCGCTTGGGCACATTGACAATGCGCTCAAAGGCCAAACTGTCATCGGGTTGGGCAACGAGGCGGATATAGGCCAGTGCATCGCGGATTTCCTGACGCTCATAGAACCGCGCGCCTCCAACAACACGATACGGAATACCAAGTGTAATCAGCCGTTCTTCAAATTCACGGGTCTGGAATTGGGCTCGAACAAGGATCGCCATCTGCGAAGAACCGATGCCCTTGCTTTGAAGGGCTTCGATATCTTCGCCGACCAACCGGGCTTCAGCAGGACCGTCCCACACACCTTTAACCAATACCTTTTCGCCGGTGTCGATTTCCGTCCAA
This sequence comes from Thalassospira sp. GO-4, assembly GCF_023588965.1. Lineage (NCBI taxonomy): Bacteria > Pseudomonadati > Pseudomonadota > Alphaproteobacteria > Rhodospirillales > Thalassospiraceae > Thalassospira > Thalassospira sp. GO-4. Next base: position 4,176,210 of record NZ_CP097807.1, on the reverse strand, counting down.
AGCTGCTTGCCCAAACGCCCATCGTTAAAGGTGATCAGTTTCGATGCGGCGGCCAGAATATGCGGGGTGGACCGATAATTCTGTTCAAGGCGCACGACCTTGGCTCCGGGGAAGTCGGACTCAAAACGCAGGATGTTGCCGACCTCGGCCCCGCGCCAGCTATAGATCGCCTGATCATCATCGCCGACACAGCAAATATTGCGATGAACCATCGCCATGGCGCGCAGCCACAAATACTGCGCAACGTTGGTATCCTGATATTCATCAACCAGAATATAGCGGAAGGTGTTCTGATACTGTTTCAGAACTTCGGGATGCTGCTGGAACAGGGTCAGGCAATGCAGCAACAAATCCCCGAAATCGCACGCATTCAGAACTTTCAGCCGTTCCTGATAAATCTTGTAAAGATGTTTGGCCCCGCCATTGGCGAATTCGACACTTTCATTGACCCGTTCCGGCGTCAGGCCCTTGTCCTTCCAGCGCTGAATGATGCCCATCAGCTGCTTGGCCGGCCATTTTTTCGGATCGATCTGTTCGGCATCCATGATCTGCTTGAGCAGACGGACCTGATCGTCGCTATCAAGGATCGTGAAGTTTGATTGCAGCCCGATCAGTTCGGCATGACGGCGCAACAATCGCGCCGAAAGCGAGTGGAAGGTTCCCAGCCACCAACCTTCGACCGGACGACCCAATGCCTGTGCCACGCGTTCCTGCATTTCCTTTGCCGCACGGTTGGTAAAGGTCACGGCAAGGATTTGCTGCGGATGCAGACGTTCGGTCTGGGCCTTGGTTTCAAGCAAATGCGCCAGCCGCGTGGTCAAGACCCGGGTTTTACCCGTGCCTGCACCGGCAAGCACAAGCAACGGCCCGTCAAGCGTTTCGACAGCATCGCGCTGCTCGGCATTCAGATTGTCGAGATATGCCGGGGCCGGTGCATCACCAAGACGCATTTCCGGGCTGGCGGCGAATTCATCAATTTCGAAGGGATCATCCATCATGGCGGCATATATATCACGCTGTGTTCCAAGGACCAGCCTTGCATCGGATGCGGCCGGGTATTTTTTCCATTCTGCAACGAAACAGGAACATCAACCACCCCTTTCCCGATCTTCAAAAACTTTTTGCGCCAGTTTTTCCGGTCTTTCGCGTGAGTTCAGATAACAACGCAATTCTGAATGAAGGTAGAAATATGAGCGGCATCAGCAGCATGAGCGGCAGCATCGCGCAAATACTTAGCCAGAACAGCCAGTCTGCCAATTCATCAACAGGCAGCGACGGTTCTTCGGGCATTGAAGCATTTGGCGGATTTTCGCTTTATGCCTTGCAGGGCAGCGGATCGACCGGCACCGACAGCATGTCGGAAATGACATCGCAAAGCGAAGCCATCACCGGTCAGCTTTCAGACTCCATCATGTCGATGCTTCTTGAGTTGCAGGAAACCAGCACCACCACCGACGGCAACAGCAGTTTTGATGCCCAGCGCCTGTTCTCTGACATGGATACCGACGGCGACGGGACGCTGACCAAGGATGAATTCATGGCATCGGCCCCCGACGGTGTCAGCGATGAAATGTCTGAAAATCTTTGGAATGTCATGGCCGGGTCCGACGCCCAAAGCATATCCGAAGATGACTATCTGGCATCCATGACACCGCCAAGCGGGGCCGTGCTTTCAAGCGATGACAGCAGCAGCGAAGATACCGTCATGAACAGCATGCTGGCTTCCATGGGGTCCGAGGGCACCTATGATCCGCTTGATACCAACGAAGACGGCGTGGTCAGCCTGTCGGAAATCATGGCTGCCGCCCCGCAGGATGCAACCCCGTCACAAAGCAGCCTTCCTGACAACAGCTCGGAAGCTGAATCCGTTACTGACGCTAGCGTGGAAACGGATACGGCCACCGATAACGGCACGATGCCTGAAACCGTTGCGCGAAATATGGCTGAAAATAATGATGATAGCACCTTATCGACTGGCGGCTTTGACATGCGCAACGAAGCCCTGGGCAACAAGGTGATGGCGCAGATTATTTCCTGATGCCACCATTTCTGCGGAACCGGTCAAGTTCCGCAATGACGCGCACCGTCGTTTGACCATCCCAAAGCGGGATTTCACAATCCTGCCGTTCCGGGGCGGACTGCCCGGTCATGGCATCGATTGCCATGGCGGACAGGCGTTCAATGCTGACAAGCCGATTTGTCCCGAAGTCAATCGTAACCGGTCGTTCGGTTGACGGGCGCAAGGTCAGACAGGGGATCGCACGCCAACTGGTTTCTTCCTGCACACCACCGGAATCGGTTACCACCAGTCCGGCATTTGCCATCACAGCCCCAAAGGATACATATCCAAGCGGCGCCAAGACCTTCACCCCGCTTTGTTCAAGCATGGTAATACCGTCAATCTGTTCAAGTTGATGGCGGGTTCTGGGATGCAGTGGCCAGCAAACAGGAACATGGCTGGCAATATCACCAATTGCATGACAGATCCGGCGCAGCTTTGCGCGATCATCAACATTGCCGGGACGATGAAGCGTTACGAGCACATATCCACCCCCGGCAAGCCCCAGCCTTTCTGTTGTCACATCCTTGCATATCGCATCATTCATCATGACACAGGTATCGATCATGATATTGCCGACACGCCTGATGCGGTCTGGCGTGATCCCCTCGGCCAGAAGATTTTCGTCCGCATCGGCAGACGGGGTCAGATGCAGGTTCGCCAACCGGTCGATGGTCATGCGATTGCGTTCTTCGGGAACAGACAAATCAAAGCACCGCAATCCGGCTTCAAGATGGATCAGCGGTATTTGCAGCTTCGAGGCCGTCATCGCCGCGGCAAGTGACGCACTGACATCCCCGACCACCAGAACCGCGTCCGGGCGATCCTGATGACAAAGCTTTTCATAACCGGCCATCATCGGCGCAATCCGGTCCTGACTGGTACTGGATTGCCATTGCACAATATGGTCGGGATCCGCCATTCCCAGATCACGCCAGATCGTTGACGTCATCTCAGCATCGCGATGCTGCGCCATGTGAATGAAAGCCGCCTTGATATCCGCATAGGCACGCAAGCCCTGCCATAACGGAGCGATCTTCATGAAATTCGGCCGTGCCCCTGCAATCAGATGAAGCTTCATCCCCGTCCCGTCGTTGCCGCCAGACATGTTTTCAAGGTCAAACAGCCTAATGGATAAGGCGGGGTGCTCATAACCCTCTTTGGTATCGGTATATTTTGCCTGCTGCACATCTTTCGGGGACCGCCGCGCACGCAAAATTCAATTCACCTAAATTACTGTCCACTCAAGAAGATTGCCCTGCTTCATGTGGTCCGGGAATTGCTTGTTTCCCGGTGGTTAGCATCCTCTGACGGCGGTTTGTGCAAATTTGCCGCTGTCAGGGATGCTTTGTGCATCCCACAAGAAGGGTATCTCGGCATGAGTACTATTTTTGGATTGGGCAACGGGTTGCCAATGTCTTCCCGGGCCGGCTCTTCGGAGCGGTCAGGTGCACACGAAGGTATCGAAGGTTTTAGCGCAGGTAGCGCAGTACCTGTATTGACAACGGGCGAAACCAATTCGGAAACCGGCACGTCCAAAAGCCAGCTTTCCGATGCGATGCAGTCCGTCATGCTTGAATTTCAGAATATCGGTTCGGGATCATCAAGCTTTGCGTCTGCCATGGCTGACGTTCAAGGCAATGACAATGACCCGAACAGCAATACGGCAGGCGATGTGTTTTCGTCATCCTCACAATCTGATTCTACCGAAGCTGACATCTTGAACGCCAAGAAAGACGCCGAAGAAGAATTCAGAACCGCACTGCGTGATGCCAATTCAATTCCGATAAAGGATGATGAAAAGGCAGAAAAGGCTGAACTCGAACGACGCCAGGCACGTCAGGAACTTGATCAGATCGAACAATCCGCAACAAATCTTCCCGAAGATGTTGCCGGTCTGGACAGTCGCCTTACAGCCCAGCTTCTAAGTGGACAGCAAACCCGGAAATCAGCCGGTGACACGGCACTGGCTGCATAAAGACCAGTCTGTGATCCGACCACGCAAAAGAGCAGCATCTTTCGGTGCTGCTCTTTTTCATGCGGGGACTTTGATAACGTCAGAACAGCTTTGGCGGGGCGTCGCCGCGTTCTTCGCTTTGCAGTTCAAGAAGCGCGTTGTTGTAGGCCATCATCGCATCCTTTTCGTGCACAAAGCCGATCATCTCGCGATCTTCACCATTATTGAGCACCGGCAAATGTTCCTCGCCGGTTTGCTCCATCAGGCGGATGGCCTTTTCGATGCTGTCAGTACGGAACAGAACCGGCGGTTTTGACCGCGCCACTTCGCCAGCCGTCATATTCTGGGCGGCATCCGTATCAAACGCGGCATTGCGCAAATCGGTCAATGTGATGGTGCCATGCAGTTTGCCTTTGTCATCAACGACAAAAAGCTCCGCATAGGGTGCATTGAAAAGGGCTGATCGGACACTTGGCAAATCATGGGATAAAGGCACGGTGACATATTCGCGCTTCATGATGTCGGCGACCTTGATCATGCGCAGAAGATTGACCTCCCGCCCCCAATTGGTCGACAGCCCGCGCATTTTAAGCTGCCAGTGGAAGAATGATCCGCCATTGGCCTGATCCATGATTACCGATGCCAGAACCGATGCCAGCATCACTGCAATGGTCAGCTGATAGTCGCCGGTAAGCTCAAACACGATCAGGGTTGTGGAAATCGGCGCCCCCAGAACAGCAGCGGCCACCGCCCCCATCCCGACCAGGGTATATGCCCCGTGCCCGGACGAGAAATCCGGCAAGGCGTGGGTGGCAACGATCCCGAACGCACCGCCCAGCATCGCACCAAGAAACAGGCTGGGGCTGAACATCCCGCCTGCAAAGCCAAGCCCCATGCAGATCGCCACGACAAACGCCTTGGCAAACAGCAGACCGATCAGAAATGTCAGGCTGTATGTTTCATAAAGCGCATCATTCATCGCGCCATAACCGACACCGATGATCTGCGGAAAGCCAAGACCAACAATTCCAACCACCAGACCGGCAATCGCCGGCCGACACCAAAGCGGCGCACGCGTGGTATCGGCAACCTTTTGAACGACGGGAATGGCACGCACCGTCAGCATTGCGGTGATCCCGGCCAGCAACCCCAAAAGTGCAAACGCGGGAAATTCCCAGAACGACTGAATGTTATGGAGCGGGATCAAAAACGCCACTTCCGATCCGTAATAAAGACGGGTAATCACCGTCCCCATCACCGACGACATCACAATCGGTGCAAAAGCGGTCCGGGCATAATGGCCAAGAACCACTTCATGGGCAAAAAACATCCCGGCCAGCGGCGCATTGAAGGATGCGGCAACGGCCGATGCCACCCCGCACCCCAACAAGGTGCGCGCGGCCCCACGGCGCAAATGCAACACGCGTGCAAGCCAGGCCCCAAAGGACGCCCCCATATGGACAACCGGCCCCTCGCGGCCAAGTGACGCGCCACTTCCCAGTGACACCGCGCTGGCAATCGCACTTTTGATGCCGCACCGGGTCGACATGCGCGCATCATTGAACGAGGCAGAGTCAATAACATCGGCAACCCCGTGCGGGCGTTGACCGGGTAAAAACTTGTAGATGAAAACACCGACGACCAGCCCGCCCGCGGTCGGGCCAAGAACCAGATGCCAGTTCGACAATCCCATCAGATGCTGATGAAGGGATTCTTCGCCCCACCCATAAACCAGCGCCTGCACCAGCAAAATGCCGTCCCGAAACAGGATCGTTCCGCCCCCGGCCATCGCACCAACCACCAGCGCCAGAAGCGACAGGACCAGTTGCTCGCTTTTCACCAGGCGGCGCAGACGGCTTAGTACCAGATTGGATTTGATCAGTTTTTCAGCCATTGCCGCAACACCGCAGAGCAAACATACGAAGGGGTCCTGTTCCGATGGGGTTGATCATAGGATCAGCGATTGCTGCGAATAAAGGGTAAACACCCGAAACATCAAGGATATTTTCCGATCTTTACCCGCGTCCTCCCCCGTCAGCCGGTGTCCACAACCAAACAGCTTTCAAAAAACGATCATTGCCATCGACGGGGGAAATGCAGCATTCTTCGCCGTCTGTTCAGAATTTCTGACGCCACCCAAACCGTGTTGATACGGAATCCGAAAATGAATGATCCCCGACCCACGGGTAGCACTGCGGTACGACCGCTACCCGGCTTTGCTGAATTTGTCTGTCTGATGGCCATCACCATCGGGCTTGTCGCCCTGTCGATTGACAACCTGTTACCGGCCTTTGGCCCGATTGCTGCCGATTTCGGCATCGAAGACGGCAACCGCATGCAGATGCTGATTTATGTCTTCATGATTGCCTTTGGCCTGATGCAGATCGTCTATGGCCCGCTTGCCGACAGTTTCGGTCGCCGCCCGACCCTGATCGCCGGACTTGGCATCTATGCCGTCGGCACGGTCATGGCGATCTTTGCCGACAGCTATGATCATTTGCTTATTGCCCGTTTCGTCCAGGGACTTGGTGCTGCTGCCCCGCGCGTTCTGACCATGGCGATCACACGCGATTGTTTTGAAGGTCGCGAAATGGCGCGCGTCATGTCCTTTGTCATGATGGTGTTCATCATTCTTCCGGTGTTTGCCCCGGCATCGGGCAGTTTGATTCTGGCACTGGCAAACTGGCACATGATTTTTGTCAGTACGCTTGTCCTCGCGATTGCGATTGTGTGCTGGTACCTGCTTCGGATGCCCGAAACACTGCATCCTGAATATCGGCACAAACTCTCGGTTCGCCGGATTGCCCGTGACATCAGAACCACAGTGACCAACCGCCAGACATTCGGTTATGCCACCGTCATGGGCATGATGTTTGCCTGTCTGATGGCCTATATCGGTTCGGCACAGCAAATCTTCGAGACCGAGGTCTATGGTCTGGGCGTCTGGTTCCCGCTTGCCTTTGGCATGATTGCGGCCTGTATGAGTTTCTCGTCCTTCGTCAATGCCCGTCTGGTGCGGAAACTTGGCATGCACAAGATTTCCCATGTCGCCCTGTTCTTCATGACGGCAAGCAGTCTGGTCAACGTTCTGATCGCAATCGGTTTTGACGGCAAGCCGCCGCTTTGGCTGTTTGGTATCGGCCTTACCATGACGCTGTTCTGCTTTTCACTGACCATGCCGAATTTCAATTCGCTGGCCATGGAACCGGTTGGCGCCATTGCCGGAACCGCGTCTTCAATGATCGGCGTCTATAGCACCCTGATCGGCGTGATTGCCGGGGGCATTATCGGCCAGCAGTTTGACGGCACGGTGATCCCGCTTCTGGGTGGATATTTCTGCCTTGGTGTGATTGCCATCGTCATTGTCGGCATTACCGAACGCGGAAAGTTCTGTCAGGCGACACACTGAAACTGACACGGGCTCTGACACTGACACGGCCTTTACCCGACAGCCCCTAAACGAAAAAGCCCCGCAGAGTGCAGTCTGCGGGGCTTTTCAATGCGACCGGTCAGATCATCATGACTTCAGATCATTATGACTGACGTGGATCGTAATTCAGGTTTGGTGCCAACCAGCGTTCTGCCTCGGCCATGGTCATGCCTTTGCGTTCGGCATAACTTTCGACCTGATCACGTTCGATCTTGCCAAGGCCGAAATATTTGGCTTCGGGGTGGGCGAAATAGAAACCGCTGACAGACGATGCCGGGGTCATCGCACAGCTTTCGGTCAGGGAAACGCCGACATTTTCCTCGGCATTCAAAAGCGACCAAAGGGTGCGTTTTTCGGTATGTTCCGGGCACGCAGGATAACCCGGTGCCGGACGGATACCGCGATAATTTTCCGCAATCAGATCATCATTGCCGAGATTCTCGTCTGCGGCATAGGCCCAAAGCTCTTTGCGGACCTTTTCGTGCATACGCTCGGCAAAGGCTTCGGCAAAGCGATCACCAAGCGCCTTGACCAGAATGGCATTGTAATCGTCATGCTCGGCTTCAAGCTTTGAGGCGATCTGTTCGACTTCCGGTCCCGCCGTCACAACAAAGGCACCGATATAATCGGTCTTGCCGCTTTCCTTCGGCGCGATGTAATCGGCCAAAGCCCGGTTCGGACGTTTGTTGTTTTCGCGGAACATCTGCTGGCGCAGGGTATGAAGCATGACCGGCTCATTCTGATCCGGGGCCGGGGTGACTTCGATATCATCACCGACCGAGTTTGCCGGCCAGATGCCAACAACCGCACGCGGCTTGAACCATTTTTCCGCAACAATGCGTTTCAACATTTCCTGCGCATCGTCATAAAGACCGCGCGCAGTTTCGCCGACTTTTTCATCCTTGAGGATGTCGGGGAAACGACCATGCAGTTCCCAGGTTTCAAAGAACGGCTTCCAGTCAAAGCGCGCGACCAGATCTTCAAGATCAAAGTCATCAAACACGGTGATCCCCGGCTTTGCCGGAACCGGAACCTCATAGGCATCCCAGTCAAGCTGCACCTTGTTGGCACGCGCATCGGCAAGGGCGAAGCGTTTTTTCTGCAATTGCTGGGCGGCGTGTTTTTCCGCCATCGCCAGATATTCATTGCGGATTTCAGCAGCAAATCGTTCGCGATGGGTTTCCGAAACCAGCTGGCTTGCAACACCCACCGCACGCGATGCATCAATCACGTATACGACCGACTTGTTATAGTTCGGTGCGATCTTGACTGCGGTATGTACCTTTGACGTAGTCGCCCCGCCGATCAGAAGCGGGATATCCAGACCTTCGCGTTCCATTTCGGCCGCAACATAGGTCATTTCTTCAAGCGACGGCGTAATCAGGCCCGAAAGCCCGATCATGTCGACCTTTTCGGCCTTGGCAGTTTCAATGATCTTCTGGGTCGGAACCATCACACCAAGGTCGAGGACCTCGAAATTGTTACATTGCAGAACCACACCAACGATGTTCTTGCCGATGTCATGGACATCGCCCTTTACCGTCGCCAGAAGGATCTTGCCGTTGCTTTCGCGCACACCGTCTTTTTCTTCTTCGATGAACGGGATCAGATAGGCGACGGCCTTTTTCATCACACGGGCGGATTTCACCACTTGGGGCAGGAACATCTTGCCGGCACCAAACAGGTCACCGACGATGTTCATCCCATCCATCAGCGGCCCTTCAATGACATGAAGCGGTTTGTCGGCCTGCTGGCGGGCTTCTTCGGTGTCTTCCTCGACGAATTCGGCAATGCCGTTGACCAGCGCATGGGCCAGACGTTCATTGACCGGCTTTTTGCGCCATTCCAGATCGGCTTTCTTTTCCGGACCGCCGGTGCCCTTGTATTTTTCGGCAACCTCAAGCAAACGGTCGGTCGCATCAGAACGACGGTTCAAAATGACGTCTTCAACGCGTTCGCGCAGTTCTGCCGGAATTTCTTCATAAACGACCAGCTGCCCGGCATTGACGATCCCCATATCAAGACCGGCCTGGATGGCGTGATACAGGAAGACCGAATGCATGGCTTCGCGCACCGGGTTATTGCCCCGGAACGAGAAGGACACGTTTGAAACACCGCCGGAAATCTTGGCATAGGGCAGGTGTTTTTTGATCAGCTTGCAGGCTTCGATGAAGTCGACCGCATAGTTGTCGTGTTCTTCGATCCCGGTTGCGACCGCAAAGATGTTCGGGTCGAAAATGATATCTTCGGGCGGGAAGCCGACTTTTTCGACCAGAACGTCATAGCTGCGTTTGCAAATTTCAAACTTGCGATCGACCGTATCAGCCTGGCCTTTTTCATCAAAGGCCATGACAACAACAGCTGCACCGTAACGGCGCAACTGTTTGGCCTGGGCGATAAAGGGTTCTTCGCCTTCTTTCAGACTGATCGAGTTGACGATCCCCTTGCCCTGAAGACATTTAAGACCGGCCTCGATGACGTTCCATTTGGAACTGTCGACCATGATCGGCACGCGCGCAATATCGGGCTCGGCGGCAATCAGGTTGATGAACTTGACCATCGCCGTTTCGGCATCAAGCATCGCATCATCCATGTTGATGTCGATGATTTGCGCGCCGTTTTCGACCTGCTGGCGGGCAATCTCAAGGGCTGCATCGTAATCTTCGTCAACGATCAGCTTTTTGAATTTCAGCGATCCGGCAACGTTGGTACGTTCACCAATATTGATAAATCTGGAAATGTCGGTCATGGGTCTGTTCGATCTCTTTTCAGCAATCAATATCGGGTTTACGCAGCGTCAAACGGCTCAAGGCCGGACAAACGCATTCTGGGTTCAATTTTCGGAAGCGCCCGCGGCTTGGCATTCGCCACGGCATCGGCAATCGCCTTGATGTGCGGCGGCGTCGTGCCACAGCATCCGCCCAGCAAATTGACCATGCCGGTTTCAGCCCATTCCTTGACCAGTGCGGCCATTTCCGCATCACTCTGATCATATTCACCAAATTCGTTCGGCAGGCCGGCATTGGGATAAACCGAAACGCGGCATTCGGCAATGCGCGACAGTTCTTGCACATAGGGGCGCAACTGCGCAGCACCAAGTGCGCAGTTCAAACCGATCGAAAACGGCTTGGCATGGCGGACCGAATTATAAAATGCTTCGGTGGTCTGCCCTGAAAGGGTACGGCCCGATGCATCGGTGATGGTACCCGAAATAAGGACCGGAACATCTTCACCGCGTTCTTCAAGAACTTCGTCGATGGCAAACAATGCGGCCTTGGCATTGAGCGTATCGAAAATGGTTTCGACCAGAAGCGTATCCGCACCACCGTCAAGCAGCCCCTTGGCCGCTTCCTTGTAGGCGTCTTTAAGCTGATCAAAGGTGATCGCGCGATAGCCCGGATTGTTCACATCCGGCGAGATTGATGCCGTGCGGTTGGTCGGACCAATGGCACCGTTCACAAAACGCACATCGCCGGGATGGGCAGCTTCCCATTCGTCACAGGCCTGACGCGCGATCTTGGCACTTTCGAAATTGATCTCGTAGGCCAGATCTTCCATGCCGTAATCGGCCTGCGCGATGGTCGTCGCACTGAAGGTATTGGTCCCCTGAAGGTCTGCACCTGCCGCAATATATTGCAGATGGATGTCCTTGATGATGTCTGGCTGGGTCAGAGACAGAAGATCGTTATTGCCTTTGACATCCTGTTTCCAGTCGGCAAACCGTTCACCGCGATAATCTTCCTCGGTCAGTTTGTGTTTCTGGATCATGGTGCCCATGGCGCCATCAAGGATCAGTATCTTTTGTTCGGCCCGTTTGCGCAGCAGGGCGACGCGTTCCTTGCGATCATTCATCTTTTTCATCCAGTCTTTCAGTCAGGCTTTGCTGTTATCGGTAATCGGAACTCAGGCCGCAGCCTTGTCCGTTCCGCGGATACCCAGCGCATGACAGATGGCATAGGTCAGTTCGGCACGGTTCAGGGTATAGAAGTGGAAGTCGCTAACCCCTTCCTTCATCAACCCTTCAACCTGTGAAATGGCTTCGTGGAATGCAACCATGCGGCGCGTTTCCGGATCTTCGTCCAGACCGTCAAAACGCCAGTGCAAGCGTTCCGGCACAGACGCCCCACACATATCGGCAAATTTCAAAAGCGATGCAAAATTGGTCACCGGCAGGATGCCCGGAACAATCGGGGCCGTGATGCCAGCAGCATCACATTTGTCACGGAACCGCAGATAGGTCTCGTTATCAAAGAAGAACTGCGTGATCGCACGGTTGGCCCCGGCATCGATCTTGCGTTTCAGATAATCGATCTCGAAATCGGCACTTGGTGCATCGGGATGCATTTCCGGATAGGCCGACACCGAAATATCAAAATCGGCAATTTCCTTAAGCCCGGCAACAAGATCAACCGCATAGGGATAACCACCCGGGGTCGGTTCATAGGTATCACCGGCATCGGGCAGATCACCGCGCAGGGCCACGATCGAACGAATGCCTTCGTCCCAGTATTTACGGGCGATCTGTTCGATTTCATCCTTGGTATGACCAACACAGGTCAGGTGCGCGGCCGCGGGAATGCCGGTTTCGCCCTGAATTCGGGTGACACTGCCATGTGTGCGATCACGCGTGGTACCGCCCGCGCCATAGGTCACCGAAACAAAGGACGGGTTCAGCGGCGCAAGACGATGGATCGATCGCCACATGGTTTCTTCCATCTTTTCCGTTTTGGGCGGAAAGAATTCGAATGAAACCCGCAGATCGTTGCGTGCTGCCTGTTTTTCTTGAACCGTCATCATTTCAATCCTGTCTTCGCTTTCCCTTGGATCGGGCTTTATTTTTGGTCTCGGGTGATACGGATTATTCCGCAGCCCTGTCGGTGCTTTTATCTGGTGTCTGTGTGGCGGCCTGGGTTGCGGCATGCGCTGTCCAGATCCGGACGGTCAGCGGCTTGCCGGGCAGGTTTATGACATTGTCGAATACAAGTTCACATGCGCGAAACCACGTACTGATCGACGAATCTTCAAAGCCAAGGCGCCGGTGCGCGTGCTCTTCACGCAATTCTTCGCGATCATGCGGGGCAAAATCGACAACCACCAGCCTGCCCCCAGGCGCCAGAACGCGGGCGGCTTCGGCGATTGCCGCATCAGGCTTTTCGGCAAAGTGAAGAACCTGATGCAGGGTCACGACATCAAACATGCCCCCCGGATACGGCAGCTGATACATGTCGGCCTGACGCACCAGACAATTGGAAAGATCGGCACGTTGCAGGCGCGCACGCGCCACGGCAAGCATTTCGCGCGACATGTCCACACCGACACCTTCTTCGGCATTTCGGCCCAGCAGTTCCAGTATCCGACCCGTCCCCGTACCGATATCAAGAATGCGCCCGCCGCTCAGATCGCCAACCGCATCAAGCAGGGCCTGCTCAACAACAGCCTCGTCAATATGAAGGGATCTGATCTGGTCCCAGTCTTCGGCATTGGCGCGGAAATATTCGGTGGCGATTTTTTCACGCTGTGCTTTGACCTGATCAAGACGCGCCCGATCAAGGGACAAAATTTCATCATCGGCCGGCAACAATGCCAGAACCGGCTGCACCAGATCGGCCCCCGGGCCGGAATGCGGCGTGCGATAGAACACCCAGGTCCCTTCACGGAACCGCACAAGCAACCCGGCTTCGCACAGCAATTTCAGATGACGGGAAACACGTGGCTGGCTTTGGCCGATGATCTGCGTGATCTCGCTGACCGTCAGTTCGCATTCCGCGCAAATCGCCAATAACCGAAGCCGTGTCGCTTCGGCGGCCGCGCGCAATCTTGCCAAAACCTGTTCCATAACCGTTTCTCCCATTCACGAAAAACAGATATAAAGATATGTTTATATTTAATCAACGACTATTTTCCCACCCAAACGAGGTATGGCAAAAAGGTCACACAGTAAAACGGCTTGAACCCTTTCAACTTTTTGTATGCTGGCGTTTAATTTCGCCCTATGCTAACCACATAAATATTCGAGGCGTACGCGATACATGATCCGACTTCGAGAGCAGGAAGTTGATCGGTAACGTTTTTTGGTGTTCCCGCGCGAAAAACGTCTTGGGTCAAGGAAGTCTATGTATCGAAAATCGGTTGGCTGAAAATAATGAAGTTTCGAGCTCTACTTTCACTCTGTGCTGCTGGTTCGCTGTCCTTGCTGACGGCTTGTGCATCAACAGAGCCCGCACAGGATATGAGCGATTTCGACCCAATTGAACCGGTAAACCGTGTTGTGCACGGTGTAAACGGCGCAGTCGATTTCATGGTTCTGTACCCCGCTGCGATGTGGTACCGCGATATTGCGCCGGAACCCGTCAAGACGTCGGTTGCAAGCTTTGTGCGCAACCTGAACGAACCGCTGAACTCACTCAACGCATTGCTTCAGGGTGATCCGGATCAGGCCGCAGCCTCGTTCCAGCGTTTCATCATGAACTCGACGCTGGGCTTCCTTGGTTTCAACGACGTCGCTGCCGATTTCGGCATTCCGTACCGTCGTGAAGATTTCGGTCAGACCCTTGCGCATTATGGCGTCGGTGCCGGTCCTTATATTGTTCTGCCGCTGATTGGCCCGTCCAACTTGCGTGACAGTGTTGGCCTTGGTGTTGACTATGTTGCCAACCCTCTGACCTGGGGCGCACAGAATAGCGACACCGCCGAAGCACTTTATCTTGGCTCGATCGGTGTAAGCGCATTGCATTATCGCTATGCGACCGTCAATCAGCTTAACGAGTTGCAGAAATCGTCAATCGACTATTATGCAGCCCTGCGCAGCCTGTATCGCCAGCAGCGCAACACCCTGATTCGCAACGGTGCACCTGCACCGGCTTCTGCGGTCGAGGATGAAAGTGCTGAATTTAGCTTTGACGACGCCGTCGAAGCCGCAAGCCAGTAAGAGCAATCCATGACCAAGACCAAGATCATCATCCCCGCAGCAGCCGCACTTTTTGGTGTTGCTGCGGTCTGGTCTGGCCCGGTTATGGCCGCGACCACCGCATCCCCGGTGATCGCAGAGGTCGCCGTTGACCAAAGTGCGGCCAATGTCATTCAGTCCCTTGCCGATCAGGCAATGGCCGAACTGACCGACCAGACGCTTGGCGATGATGTCCGCCGCCAGAAATTCGTTGCCCTGATGGATCGCTACTTCGAAATGGAAGTTGTGTCGCGCTTTGTGCTCGGCCGCTATTGGCGTTCCATCTCCAAGGAAGAAATCGACGAGTTTTCCAAGCTTCTTCAGAACTATCTCGCGCTGAATTATGCCAACCAGTTCAAAGCCTTTAACGGCGAACAGTTCGTTGTCGGCAGCGAGACGGAAAAGAACAAGGACACCTTCGTCAATTCACAGTTCGTTCGCCCTGATGGCCCGCCGGTCAATATCGTTTGGCGTATGCGTCTGTTTGATAACCATTACAAGATCATTGATGTTTCGATCGAAGGTCTGAGCATGGGCATCACCCAGCGTGACGAATTCACCTCGGTGATCCAGCAAAATAACGATGATGTCAGCGCCCTGACCAGCGCGCTTAAGGCAAAAACCGGCCTTTAGGTCACAGACCACACCATCAAAAGATCAAAGCCACCATTTCCAGATGGTGGCTTTTTCTTTGTCCGGAAATAAGCCCATTGCGCGCCAAAACAAAAGGCCACCCGAAGGTGGCCTTTCACAATTCACAATACCCTTTCCCGAATTAACGGGTAAGCGGCTTGTATTTGATGCGGTGCGGGCGGCTTGCCTCTTCACCATAGCGGCGTTTGTAATCCGCCTCGTATTCCTGATAGTTGCCTTCGAACCATTCGACATGCGAATTGCCTTCGTAAGCCAGGATGTGGGTCGCAATACGGTCAAGGAAGAAGCGATCGTGCGAGATAACCACAGCACAACCGGCAAATTCCAGAAGACCTTCTTCAAGCGCACGCAGCGTATCGACGTCAAGATCGTTGGTCGGTTCGTCAAGCAGCAGCACGTTTGCGCCCGATTTCAGCATCTTGGCAAGGTGAACGCGGTTACGTTCACCACCGGAAAGCTGACCGACTTTTTTCTGCTGGTCCGCACCTTTGAATGCAAACTGCGAAACATAGGCACGCGATGACATCGGACGTTTGCCCAGAAGGATCTCGTCCAGGCCGTCGGAAACTTCCTGCCAGACGGTCTTGTTCGGATCAAGCGAGTCACGCGACTGATCGACATAGCCAAGCTTGACGGTTTCACCGATCTTCAGCGTTCCGGAATCCGGGGTTTCGGTTCCGGTCAGCATTTTGAACAGCGTGGTTTTACCGGCACCGTTCGGGCCGATCACACCAACGATACCGCCCGGCGGCAGACGGAAATGAAGATCATCAAACAGAAGCTTGTCGCCAAATGCCTTGGTCAGACCTTCGGCAGTGATAACCTCGTTACCAAGGCGCTCTGCAATCGGAATAACGATCTTGGTCGAATCCGGAACTGCCTTGGCGGCTTCTGCGACAAGATCATCATAGGCACGGACACGGGCCTTGGATTTTGCCTGACGGCCTTTCGGGTTCTGGCGAATCCATTCCAACTCGGTTGCCAGCTGTTTCTGGCGGCTGCCTTCCTGACGGGCTTCCTGTTCCAGACGCTTCTGCTTCTGTTCCAGCCAGGAGGAATAATTGCCTTCATACGGGATGCCCTGACCACGGTCGAGTTCAAGGATCCAGCCGGTAACGTTATCAAGGAAGTAACGATCGTGGGTAACCAGAATGACGGTGCCCTGATAATCTTCCAGGTGACGTTCAAGCCACGCAACCGATTCCGCATCAAGATGGTTGGTCGGTTCGTCGAGCAGCAGAATGTCCGGCTTGGCCAGCAGCAGACGGCAAAGCGCAACGCGACGGCGTTCACCACCGGAAAGCTTGGACACATCGGCATCTTTGGGCGGGCAGCGCAGCGCATCCATGGCGATTTCAAGCGTACGCTCAAGATCCCAGCCATTGGCCGCATCGATGCGTTCCTGAAGTTCACCTTGCTCGGCAAGGAGATCATTCATCTCGTCATCGGTCATCGGCTCGGCGAATTTGGCGCTAATTTCGTTAAAGCGCGCAAGATCGTCAACAACCTGGCCGCAACCTTCCATGACGTTGCCAAGAACATCCTTTGCCGGGTTCAGCTGCGGTTCCTGTTCAAGGTAACCAACGCGAACACCTTCTGCCGGCCATGCTTCACCGGCAAAATCCTTTTCGATGCCTGCCATGATCTTGAGCAGCGTCGATTTACCCGCACCGTTGTTCCCCAGAACACCGATCTTTACGCCCGGCAGGAACGACAGCGTAATGCCCTTGAAAAGTTCACGACCGCCCGGAAGGATCTTGGTCAGGTCCTTCATGACGTAAATATACTGGTAGGATGCCATTAAATTCCCCATCCAAATGTCATTGGGTCCGTCCCCATCGGGACCGGATCACGACGGCATGCACATATTCATGCCTGAAAAGCTGTGCCCGTTTGTAACCGACGTGCTTGCGCTTAACAACTTCAAACCGCACATGCCCGCATGCAAGCCGCACGCGGGGGCAGGACACCCTCTAACTTTGTCGAAATTGGTGATCGGGCAACCGCGCCCGGCAATTTTTTGTGCAAGCGACGCGGAAATTTGATCCGCAACCGATATGCAAACCACCACAGGCAATCGCCCCCAAACAGACCAAAAGCATCCGGAACACTGCCAAACGGCAATCTATGAGTGTTTTATTCACCCCGAAAACTCAACCAAAAATACCGCATTGCACAATGGAAAAACTGGCGGAAATCTTTGTGATTTTGGCCGGTTCATTCAACCAGACCGTCGCTAACGCACTGTTCTATACGACTAATGATTAGCTTCTGGGGAATCCCGAAAACTGGTATCGAGCTTAGAAGGCAATGAGTGTGTCGTTACAGTTTCATTGCCGCTTAGTACATGCGGCCGACTGACAAAAACACAACAAACGGTCGGCAGGGGAAGTTATCAATTCTAGGAAGGAGACGCGCGATGGATGAACAAAGCGCAGCCTACTGGAAGAGAAACGTGAAGCTGGTCGCAACTCTGACTGTGATCTGGTTCATCGTTTCCTACGGTTTCGGCATTCTGTTTGTCGATGCCCTTAACAGTATCGAAATAGCGGGCTTCCAGCTTGGTTTCTGGTTTGCTCAACAGGGGTCCATCTATGTCTTTGTCGCACTGATTTTCGTTTATGTGTCGAAGATGAACAAACTGGACCGCGAGTTCGACGTTCACGAAGACGACGATTGACGCTGGATCTGGGGAGACAGACAAAATGGATCTTACTACCCTTACATATATCGTCGTAGGCTTGAGCTTCGCGCTGTATATCGGCATCGCGATCTGGGCCAAGGCGAGCACCACCGGCGAATTCTATGTCGCTGGCAAAGGTGTTAACCCGGTCGTCAACGGCATGGCGACCGCAGCAGACTGGATGTCGGCTGCTTCCTTCATTTCTATGGCTGGCCTCATTGCCTTCCTTGGCTATGGCGGCTCGGTTTACCTGATGGGCTGGACCGGCGGCTACTGCCTGCTGGCCATGCTTCTGGCACCTTACTTGCGTAAATACGGCAAGTTCACCGTGCCGGAATTCATCGGCGATCGCTATTATTCCAAAGCGGCCCGTATCGTTGCTGTTATCTGCCTGATCTTTATTTCGTTCACTTATGTGGCAGGCCAGATGCGCGGCGTCGGTATCGTGTTCTCGCGCTTCCTTGAAGTCGAAATTCTTACCGGTCTGATCGTCGGTATGGGCATCGTCTTCATCTATGCCGTTCTTGGCGGCATGAAGGGCATTACCTATACCCAGGTTGCACAATATTGCGTTCTGATTGTTGCCTACACCATTCCGGCGATCTTCATTGCCTTCCAGCTGACCGGCAATCCGCTGCCGCAGCTGGCATTCGGCTCGACCGTCAATGGTACCGGCGAATATATGCTTGAACGCCTCAACAATGTCGTGACGGAACTCGGCTTCCTTGAATACACGACCACCAACAAGTCGACGATTGATGTCTTTGCCATCACCGCCGCCCTGATGGTTGGTACTGCCGGTCTTCCGCACGTTATCGTTCGCTTCTTCACCGTACCGAAAGTGCGTGACGCACGTTCGTCGGCTGGTTGGGCGCTGGTCTTCATCGCGCTGCTTTACACCACTGCCCCGGCAGTTGGTGCAATGGCTCGTCTGAACCTGACCGAAACCATCCAGACCGGTGAAGTTGGTGCCGAAGACGGCAACCTGTCCTATGAAGAACGTCCGGACTGGATGAAGCGCTGGGAAGCAACCGGCCTTCTGAGCTTCGAGGACAAGAACGGTGACGGTCGCATCCAGTATTACAACGATGCGAACGCAGAATTCGCTGCCAAGGCTGCCGAATATGGCTGGGCTGGCAACGAGCTGAGCGTGGACCGTGACATCATGGTTCTGGCCAACCCGGAAATTGCACAGCTTCCGAACTGGGTCATTGCACTGGTTGCTGCGGGCGGTATTGCCGCTGCGCTGTCGACTGCTGCCGGCCTGCTTCTTGTGATTTCCTCTGGCGTGTCGCATGACCTTCTCAAAGGTACCTTCACACCGGACATGACAGAAGGCCAGGAACTGATGGCAGGACGTATCGCAGCAGCTGTTGCGATCCTGATTGCCGGTTATCTCGGGTACAACCCGCCGGGCTTCGTGGCACAGGTGGTCGCCTTTGCCTTCGGTCTTGCGGCATCCTCGCTGTTCCCGGTTATCATCATGGGGATCTTCTCCAAGAAGGTTAACCGCGAAGGCGCGATTGCCGGCATGTTGACGGGTCTGATCTTCACCATGGGCTATATCCTTGCCTATAAAGGTGTGTTCTTCGATCCGATCATTGCCAACACGCCGGACAACTGGCTGTTCGGTATCTCGCCGGAAGGCATTGGTACCGTGGGTATGGTTCTGAACTTCATCGTTGCTTTCGCTGTGTCGAAAGTCACCGCTGAACCGCCGGCACATATCCAGCACATGGTTGAAGACATCCGCGTTCCGAAAGGAGCCGGTGGCGCGGTTGACCATTAATCGGTCAACCGGTTTGCCAAATCTGTTGCAGGCCCCCGGATCACTGGTCCGGGGGCTTTTCTTTTCGGTTGCTATCAGGCAACAATGACGGCGGGTCTGTTTTATTTGGTTTGCATTGATTTATGTTGGCCCACCAACCGGCCACGCTGTGCAAATTAAATCAAACAGCCTCTGACGGAGGACAAAAGGCATGAGCATCGAACTCGAAGAAATCGCGGAATTTCTCAAACAGCATCACCCGTTTGCGCTGTTGCCTGACGAAGAAATCAATGCCCTGCCCAAACGGCTGACGGCCCGGTATTTCCGCGCCGGCACCAAGGTCCTGTCCCCCGAAGAACAATGCCTTCATCTTTACATCATCCGGACTGGCGGCACCGAAACCCGCGATCCGGACGGCCAGCTTCTTGCACGCCTGTCCGAAGGGGAATGTTTCGGTGTGCGCGCGATGTTCCGCAATGGCAAGGCTGCCAATAACATCACCACCCTTGAAGACAGCCTGTGTTACCTGTTACCGGAAAAGGACTTTCACGAACTGGCCGGGAAATACCCGCAATTCAAATATTTCTTTGCCCAGATGGGGGGCGACCGGCTGCGCAGCGGCATGCAACTGATTGAAAGCCGCGATGACGATCAGCTCAAACTCATGAGCATCAAGGTCGCCGACCTGATTGCCCGCGATCTTGTCAGTATCGACAAATCGGCCACCATCCTTGAAGCCGGAAAACTGATGAGCAAGGAACGAGTTTCCTGCCTGCTGATCACAGAGGGTGCCGACGAGATTGCCGGTATCATGACCGACCGCGACCTTCGCAATCGAGTTGTTGCCCAGGGGCGCAGTTATGATGAACCGGTAACCGAAATCATGACCGCCAACCCGATCTCGGTTCATCCCGATGATTATGCCTTTGACGCGCTGCTGACCATGACGCGACACAATGTGCGCCATCTTCCGGTCATGAAAGACGGCAAGGCGGTCGGCATGATCACCACCAACAACCTGCTGGCGCGTCAATCCCTGTCCGCCGTTTACATGGCCGGACGGATCGGCAAGCTCACCAATCCGGCAGACATGGCAAAGGTGATCGAACAGGTTCCCGAACTTCTCAGCCACCTGATCGAAGCGGGCGCAACATCGCAAAATGCCGGGCATATCGTCACCACCCTGTCTGATGCAGCAACCGTCCGGCTTTTGCAACTGGCCGAAGAAAAGCTTGGCCCGCCGCCCGTTCCCTATGTCTGGATGGCTGGCGGATCCCAGGGCCGACAGGAACAAACCGCCCTTTCCGATCAGGATAACTGCCTGATCATTGATGACACCTATGATCCCGAACAGCACGGGGCCTGGTTCAAGGCGCTGGCTGATTTTGTCTGTGACGGGCTGAATACGGTTGGCTATGTCTTTTGCCCGGGCGAGATGATGGCAAAAACCGACCAGTGGCGTCAGCCCGTGCGGGTCTGGCAGCAATATTTCAACAAATGGATCGAACAACCCGAACCCAAGGCCCTGATGTTGTGTTCGGTCTGGTTCGACTTGCGCCCGATCCACGGCACAAAAAGCCTGTTTGACAATCTGCACCGCCTGATTGTGTCAAAGGCCCGCGACAACCGTATTTTCCAGGCCTATATGGTTGGCAATGCCCTGACCCATCATGTGCCGCTGGGCTTCTTTAAAAACTTTGTGATGATCCGCGGCGGAGAACATGACCGGACCCTTGATCTGAAACATAATGGCGTGGTCCCGATTGTTGATATTGCGCGTATCCACGCGCTGGCAAATGGGGTCGAAGCAGTCAATACCTTCGAACGTCTTCATGCCATCAAACCATTGCCATCCATCAGCACACAGGGGGCATCCGATCTGCTTGATGCGTTCGAATTCATCAGCATCACGCGCCTGAAACATCAGGTGCGGCAAATCCGACGCGGGGATGCCCCGGACAACTTCCTTCATCCTGAAAGCCTGTCTGCGTTTGAGCGCAGCCACCTCAAGGATGCCTTTTCGGTGATCAAAAACCTTCAGGGTGCGCTTGAACACGCCTTTGGCAAAAGCGGGACCTGATCGGTATGGGGTTGCGCCAGAAAATCTTCGACAGTCAGCTCTATCGCGATTTCATCCAGCGCAAGGCCACCGGCCCGTTGCGCCGCTATTATGATATCCCGCCTGCCGATCCGGCCCGGTCGGTGATGGAGACCGAATTTATCGCCCTTGATCTCGAAACCACGGGTCTTGATCCCAAACGCGACGAGATCGTCAGTCTGGGCTGGGTGATTATCCGCCAGCTCGGCGTCGATTTCGCCAGCTGCGAACATATTCTGGTCCGCCCGCGCGGAGAACTTCGTGAAAGTTCGGTTGTTGTTCACCGCATCTTTGACAGTGACGTGGCCGATGCCCCCGACATTGCGACCGCACTTGAACATTTGCTGCCCCAAATGGCTGGCCGGGTCCTGATATCGCATCACGCCCCGATCGAGCTCGGCTTTTTGGGTCAGGCCTGCAAACGATGTTTTGGTGCGCCACTGCAAATTCCAACGGTTGATACCCTGGTTCTGGCATTGCGCGACCTGCATCGCAGCGGACAGCCAATGAAATCAGGGGCGCTGAAACTTGATAATTTGCGACGCAGTCATAACCTGCCACCATTTCGCGCCCATAACGCATTGTCCGATGCAATTGCCGCCTCGGGGCTGTTTCTGGCACAGATTGCCAAACGTGATCCAAAAGGCGAACTTGAGCTCAACCGGATACTGCGCTAATCCGATGATAGGGCATTAAAAAAGGCCCGAACAAATATAACAGGGAACTGGGAGCCGCACGCATGTATGTCTTTATTTTCACGACGGTTGTCGTTGGGTTTGCTGCGGCCGGGGTGGTCATGTTGCTTTTTCGCCTGTGGGGGCGCAAGGCACCGAAATATGTCATCCCCTTCGTCGCGGCTGTTGCGATGTTCTGCTACATGATCTGGGATGAATATAGCTGGTTTGAACGCTATGACGCCCGCCTTCCCGATACCATCACCGTTATTCAGACCTTCACCGACGAAAACCCGTTCGCCCCCTGGACCCTGATTTCTGCGCCGATCAATCGCTTTACCGCCATTGACCGGGACAAGCTTGTCACCAATCCCGGCAATCCTGATCAGAAACGGGTCACCACATTGCTGCTGAAAAAAGGTGCCGAAACACTGGCACTGACCCATCTTGTGGACTGTGCATCGGGCAAACGCGGCTATATCACTGCCGATAACAATCTTGATGAAAACGGCTTTCCGACCGACATGACCGAATGGTTTGACATGGATGCTGACGATCCGCTGCGCGCGGCGGTCTGCCAGTAACCACCGCCGAATTCTTCATCACCCGATCCCGACAGCCCGCTTTTTACGGGCTGTTTGTTTTTGCGGACACGAACCCGCCATCAGGCACCCGATGCGCATAATGGCCATCGCATCAATTGCTTGACGTATCGCTATATCCAATGAAATATAACGATATATCATAACCGGTCCGGAAACCCGCCCCATGCGCTATCTCGCCCCTTTTCTTGTTCTTCCGGTGATTCTTTTTGCGTCGCTTGCCGTTCGCGCGGACACTATTACGGTTTTTGCTGCGGCCAGCCTGACCAATGCAATGACCGCAGCAGCCCGGTCTTATGAAGACCAAACCGGCGATCATATTCAGATGTCATTTGCCAGTTCATCGACACTCGCCCGGCAAATCGCGGCGGGGGCACCGGCCGATATCTTCATTTCGGCCAATCAGAAATGGATGGACTGGCTGTCTGATCAGGACATGATCGCGCCGGGCACGCGTCACGATGTTGTTGCCAATTCGCTGGTGGTGATCGCGCCAACCGACAGTCCGGTTGAAACGGTTTCCCTGACCGGGGACCCTGGACTTGTGGCACTGCTGGGAACAGATGACCGAATTGCGGTTGGCGACCCGGACCATGTTCCTGCCGGTATTTATGCCAAACAGGCGCTTTCCAAACTGGGGCAGTGGGATGAACTGTCACCCCGACTTGCACGCGCTGATAATGTGCGTGCGGCCCTTGCCCTGGTGGAGCGCGGCGAGGCGCCATTCGGGATTGTGTATGGCACCGACGCGGCAATTGCACAGGATGTCAAAATTGTCGCAACCTTCCCCAAAGACAGCCATCCCCCCATCACCTATCCGGTCGCCCTGACCAGGGATGCACATACCGATCGCAACACAAAATTCCTTGCCTGGCTTTTGGGGGATGACGCGGGTCGAATTTTTGCCGATTATGGCTTTGATCCGGTTGAGACACTCAAAACAGGTACGACCCCGCAATGATCAGTTTAACGCCCGCCGAAATCGAGGCCCTTTTACTGAGCTTGCGGATTTCGGGCGTTGCTGTTTTATGTGCCCTGCCCTTTGCCATTCTTGTCGCCACAGCACTTGCACTGGGCCGGTTTCCGGGGCGCTTCATCCTTGATGCCATTGTGCATTTGCCGCTGATCTTGCCGCCGGTGGTGATGGGCTATTTGCTTTTGATCGGGTTTGGCACCCGCGCCCCGCTTGGCGCGTGGCTTTATGAAACCTTTGATATCCGCTTTGTCTTTAGCTGGACCGGGGCGGCATTGGCATCGGCCATTGTCAGTTTCCCGTTTCAGGTCCGGGCCATCCGGCTCAGCCTTGAAAACGTCAATCACGGCCTTTATCAGGCTGCTGAAACACTTGGCGCTGGGCCGGTTGATCGCTTTTTCTCGCTGACATTGCCGCTTGCCCTTCCGGGGATCATTGCCGGTGCGATTACGGCCTTTGCTGCCAGTTTGGGCGAATTTGGCGCGATCATTACCTTTGTTTCCAATATTCCCGGCGAAACACGCACATTGCCGCTTGCGATCTATACCGCCATTCAGACACCGGGCGGCGAACTTGCCGCGGCACGGCTGGCTGCCCTGTCGATCGGCTTGGCCTTTGCCGGATTGTTGCTGTCTGAAATTGCCATGCGCCACATCCGCAAAAGGGCACTGGCATGAGCATCACTGTTTCGGTCAGCCACAAGCTTGGCAAATTTGATCTGGATGCGGACTTCCATATTCCTGATACCGGCATCACCGCCCTGTTCGGGCCATCGGGCAGTGGCAAGACCAGTCTGATCAATATTATCGCCGGGTTGGAAACTCCCCGTCAGGGCCATATCGAAATCAGTGAGCGGGTCGTCTTTGACCATCGCCAACGGATCAATTTGCCCGCGCGGAAACGGCGGGTCGGCTATGTGTTTCAGGATGCTCGCCTGTTTCCCCATAAAACTGTCAGTGAAAATCTGTATTTCGGGGCACGCCGCAATGCACAGAAACTGCCACGCGAAGAACAAAGCGCCATCCTTGAAATGCTGGGCATTCTGCCGCTGATGGGACGCCGTCCTGCCGCACTTTCCGGCGGGGAAAAACAGCGCGTCTCTCTTGGCCGTGCGCTGTTATCCAACCCCGATATCCTGCTGCTTGATGAACCGCTATCGGCACTTGATCATGCCCGCAAACAGGAAATCCTGCCCTATTTCGAATGGCTTCGTGACCATCGCAAAATTCCGATGCTTTATGTCACCCATGCGATTGACGAAGTTGCGCGGCTTGCCGACCATATGGTGGTGATTGATCAGGGCAAAACACTGGCCAGCGGCTCGGTATTTGACATGCTGGGTCGCACCGACTTGCCCCCCCTTGCCGGTCGGTTTGATGCCGGTACCGTTCTTTCGGCCCGGATTGTCAGTCGCGATCCCAAGGCCGAAGTCAGCTTTCTTGATTGCGCCGGACAACGGCTTGTTGTGCCCTATCTCGGCCGTCCGGCCAATCCGAATGTCAGGCTGCATATCCGTGCGCGCGATGTCATGATCGCGAAAACCGCACCGACCGGCATCAGTGCCAATAACGTCATTCCGGTCACCATCACCAAGATCAGCCAGGAAAACCGCGATACCGTCGATATCAGCCTGTGCCTTGGCCATGATGCGGTTTCACGCCCTCACGACACCGCAAATGGCCAACCGGTCCTGCATGCTCGCATCACCCGATGGTCGGCACACCGCCTGAAACTCGGTCTTGGTCAGAAAGTCTTCGCCGTCATCAAATCCGTCACGGTCGACGGTCAGGTTGCCGACCACGCGATCTGATGATGTTAGCGCTAACAAATATTGAAATTCAATTATTTGGCATATCCGAACCAAGCAGGCCCGCAAGTTCGCAAAGCTCCCCATCAAGGGCGGCACGGGCCTTTGTGCAGGCTGCTTCGTAAAGTTCGATCACCCGCATGCCGGTGGCGGTCAAAGTTGCTCCGCCATGGCCGCGCCCGCCGATGCTTGTTTCAATCACCGGATCGGCAAAGCTGCGATTAAGCTCGTCAATCAGCAACCACGCCCGGCGATAGGACATCCCCATAGACCGCGCCGCTGCCGAGATCGAGTGATGCGCATCCACCGCCCGCAGCAGATCGACCTTGCCATAGCCAAGCCGAACACCGTCGGGCAGTTCAATTTTCAGTCGGACCGTAAGTTTTTCGCCTGTCATGGCGCTACATTATCCCGACCGGCAATTGCCCGCCAAGATCAAAGATCAGGGGGCCTGGCAACGGGTCACATTCGCGGTCACGCGACCGGCGTGATCAGTTCCCCGCGCGTATCCCAGGCATCAAGATTATCCACAACAAGCTGCGCCATGGCATCGCGGGTTTCAACAGTACCGCTGGCATGATGCGGATACAAAACCACGTTTTCGAACGCGGCAAAAGCCCGGTCCATGTTTGGCTCATTATAAAAGACATCAAGCCCGGCACCGGCAATCCGCCTGGTTTCAAGGGCCTTGATCAGGGCAGGCTCGTCAATGACAGAACCGCGCGCCACATTGATAACAAAACCGTTTTCCCCCAATGCCGCCAGCACATCGGCATTGATGATCCCCTCTGTTGCTGGCCCGCCCGGACAGGACAGCATCAGGATATCGGCCCATGTCGCCAGATCGGTCAAACGATCAAAAAACCGGTAATCGACCGGCTTTGGATTACGTCCGAAATAACCGATTTCAAGCCCGCTTGGCGCGGCACGCGATGCAATCGCCTGACCGATCCGGCCCAGGCCGACAATGCCAAGTTTCTTGCCCCGCACTGAACGGGTTAATGCCATCGGCCCGACCGATGCCCATTTGCCACTGCGCGCCCAGTCATCACCGGCAACCAGTTTGCGCAAGGTCGCATGCATCAACATGATCGCGGTATCGGCAACATCATCTGTCAGGATATCGGGGGTAATTGAAACCCGGATGCCGCGCGCCCGGCACGCTTCGAGATCAATCTGATCATAGCCGACCCCGAAACTTGTAATCACTTCAAGGTTTGGCAACCGGCCCATCAGATCGACAGATAGTCCAAACCGTGCGGAAGTCACAACAGCAGTTATCTTGTCCCCCATGCGATCAAGAAACGCCGCCTTGTCATCGATCTGATCATAACGATGAAGGTCATATCGCTTGGCAAGCTGCGCGGTATAGGCAGGACGAATATCCGTAATCGCAAGAACAGACCGGGTCATGATCAGACTTTCATTGGGGCAAACAAAGACCAAAACTACCCAATGCCAACTTGTAAAACAAGTTGATAAGACAAATAACAATTGCCGATTTTGCCCAACGCCAGCGCAAAGATAGGCCAACCGTTAACATCGCAACTCTCAACAAAGGCAGCCCGCAAAAGGTGACGCTGTTCCAACCCAACCTGCGTTTCTTGAACAAGCAGAATTCGGACCAACTACCCTTGATAGCTTGGCGTCCGACTGTCGATCACTTCATCTGCACCGAGAAATCCATTAACAATTTTGAATAGACCTGCCGGTCATTCAATTTCCCCGCGCACCTCCCGAATGGTACCCAAAATTATGCCTCTGCCCTGAACATCATTGGACAGAGCAGCACGAACATGGTTGCGGCGATCAAGACGTCGCCAAACGCAATTAGACAAAACAAATTGGCTTTCGTGGCACGGGCCGTCATCGGACCCGGCATGCAAAGCCCCCAATCGTTGCGTAACACTCGGGAGGAAAATGATGTTTCGCAAATTACTGATTGCCGGTGTCATGACATCGGCACTTGCTGTCTCGTTCAATCAGGCACAGGCCGCCGACTACACCCTGCGCTTTTCGCATCAATGGCCGCCGGTTGCCGGCATGCAAAAGGACCTGTTCCAGGTCTGGGCTGACACCATCGCCAAGGAATCCGATGGCCGGATCGAAGTTGAAATGTATCCGTCCGCAACCCTTGCCGCACCGCCCGCACAATATGAAGCGGTCGAAGACGGCATTGCCGATGTCGCCGCCGCCATTCAGGGCTATACCGCCAACCGCTTTCCGCTGACCCAGGTGGTGGAGCTTCCGGGCCTGATCAAGAATGCCGCCCATGGTTCCTGCATCATCCAGAGCCTGTATGACGAAGGCCTGATTTCCGATGAATACAAGGGCACCCGGCCGCTGTTCCTGTTCACCCACGGTCAAGGTCTTTTGCATACCGGGGACAAGCTGATTGCCACCCCGGATGATCTGGCCGGGCTTCGTATTCGCCGTCCGACATCTGTGGTTGCCAATATCCTTGAAGCAGCAGGCGCGCAACCGCTTGGCATGCCGGCCCCGGAATCCTATCAGGCCATGCAGCTTGAGGTGATTGACGGTGTTGCCCTTCCATGGGAAGGCGCATTGGCTTTCCGTCTTAATGAACTGGCCAAGGCCCATACCAGCGTCGGGGACCTTTACACCCTGTCCTTCCTTGTCACCATGAACGAAGACAGCTTTGAAGACCTTCCCGAAGACCTTCAGGACGTGATTACGAAAAATTCGGGCATGGCATGGTCGGAAAAGGCCGGGAACCTGTTTGACGCCCTTGATGCCAAGGGTCTGAAACAGGCACAGGATGCCGGTCACACCTTCCTGACGGTTGAGGGCGGCGTTGACAACCCGGCCTGGAAGCCGGTTCTGGACAAAGCAACGGAAACCTATCTGGCCGATCTTGAAAGCCGCGGTCTTCCGGCCCGCAAAGTCTATGCCCGCGCCAAGGAACTTGCCGCGACATGCAAGTAAGCTCGACCACAGAGCCTGCCCGCAAGGCTTTCTTCCTTCTTGACCTGACCGACCGCATCGCCAAGGCGATGCGGATCGGTAGCGGGGTTCTTCTGGTCTTTATCATGACAGTCACGCTTGTCGATGTCATCGCACGCACGATCTTTGCCGCGACGAATGGCGGCATTGATGTCACCTTTACCGGGGCGGTCGAACTGGTCAGCTATGGCATGATGGCGATGGTTCTTCTGGCCTTTCCCTATGGCGTCGACAAGGGACAGGTGATTGTCGATCTGTTTACCGACAATCTGCGCCGCCGCACCAAAATGATCCTTGAAGCCGTTTACATGTTCGGCTTTGCCGCCCTGTCATCTGGCATGACGGTTCGGTTTTTCGAAGTTGCCGGTCGCATGCGACGGTCCGGTGAATCCAGTCAGGATCTTTTGATCCCCCTTCACATTGTCTACAGCCTTGCATCCTGCGCGCTGGCGTTCCTTGCCCTGCGCTGCATCCTGCTTGCAATTGACTATCTTGTTTCAGGAGCTAAACGACCATGAGCGCGCCCCTGATTGGTCTTATCTGCGTTGCGGTCATGCTGTTGCTGATTGCGTTTCGCTGCCCGATTTCACTGGCGATGTCGGCGGTCGGCTTTGTCGGCTTTGGCTTTATTGTCGCATTCAAACCGGCCTTTGCCCTGCTTGAAAAGGGACCGTTTGAAACCCTGACCGCTTATGGTTTCAGCCCGGTCCCGATGTTCATCCTTCTGGGTGTTTTTGCCTCCAAAGCCCGCATGTCGGCCGAACTGTTTAACGGTGCGAAGACATTCTTTGGCGGCTGGCGCGGCGGCATGGGACTGGCTGCTGTCACGTCCTGTGGCGTGTTTTCCGCCATTTCCGGATCGTCGCTGGCCACCGCGGCCAGCATGGCACGCGTTGCCCTGCCCGAAATGAAAAAGAACGGATATGTGCCGTCCTTTGCCGCCGGGACGCTTGCCGCGGGCGGCACCCTTGGCATCATGATCCCGCCATCAATTGCGCTTTTGCTATATGCGCTGATTACCGAGCATTCGGTTGGCCAGATGTTCATGGCCGGGATCATTCCGGGCTTGCTGGGTCTTGTGCTTTATTGCGTAACCATTGCTGCCATCGTGTTTTTCAAACCCGACGTTGCCAAACCCGGCCAGCCGACAACAATCAAGGAAAAGATTATCGGCCTTAAGGGGCTTTTGCCGTTTGCGGTGATCTTTGCCTTTATCATTGGCGGGATTTATGGCGGGTTCTTCACCCCGACCGAGGCAGCCGCAGTTGGCGCATTCTTTACCATGATCCTGGCCTTTGTCCGCGGCATGACCGGCACCCAGTTTATCGAGGCGATTGGCGAAACCCTGACCCTGTCGATCATGATTTTCTTCATGCTGGTCGGGGCGGAAATATTTGGCTATTTCCTGTCGGTGTCGCGCATTTCCCATTCGCTGGTCGAACTGGTGGCACAGCTTGACATGCCACCTTATGCGGTTCTGTTCTGTGTGCTGGCCCTTTATGTCGTGCTGGGCTGTGTCATGGACAGTATTGCCATGCTGCTTTTGACCGTGCCGGTGGTTTACCCGATTGTCATTGCCGCCGGGTTTGATCCGGTCTGGTTTGGCATTCTGACCGTGATTACAGTCGAACTTGGCCTGATTACACCGCCTGTGGGCATGAATGCCTTTGTCATCAAGTCGGTCGCGCCCGACATCCCGATTGGTCAGATTTTCCGTGGTGTGATGCCGTTTGTCATTTCAGACATCGTGCGTCTTGCCGTGCTGATTGCTTTCCCGTCGCTGGTTTATGCACTTCTGTAACGCCGCGATCCGATAACGCCCATACTGAAAGGAAACGGACATGTCTGAACCCTGTTTTGATGTTGCCCATCTCGGTCATGTCGAGTTGCTGACCAACAAATTCGAAGAAAGCCTGGATTTCTTCGTCAATGTTTATGGTCTGACCGAAAGCGGTCGTGATGAAAATTCTGTCTATCTGCGCGCCTGGGACGATTACGAGTTCCACAGCCTGAAACTGACCAAATCCGACACCACCGGCGTTGGCCATATCGGCTATCGCGCAAGTTCCGAAGCCGCCCTGATGCGCCGCGTCAAAGTGATCGAGGAAATGGGATGCGGTATTGGCTGGGTCGATGGCGATATGGGCCATGGACGGGCGTATCGCTTTACCGATCCGGATGGCCATGTGTTTGAACTTTATTACGACACGGTCAAATATCAGGCCCCGGAATCAGAAAAGCCGGCACTTAAAAACATTGCACAGCGTTATCACGGTCGTGGTGTCGCAGTACGCCGTATTGACCACCTGAACCTTCTGGCCACCAATGTCGAAGCCATTCGTGACTTCATGCAAAAGGCACTGGGATCACGCGTGACCGAACAGATCATGCTTGATAGCGGCGTGCTTGCCGGGTGCTGGTTTACGGTCAATAACAAGACATATGACATTGCCTATACCAAGGATGCGACCGGCACGCCGGGCCGTTTTCACCATGTGACCTATGCGCTTGATCAGCGCGAGGATGTCCTGCGCGCAGCCGACATCTTCCTTGAAAACAATGTTTTCATCGAAACAGGCCCGCACAAGCACGCCGTTCAGGGCACGTTCTTCCTGTATGTCTATGAACCGGCCGGCAACCGGGTCGAGGTTTGCAACGCCGGGGCACGTTTGATCCTGCAACCCGATTGGGAAACCGTCACCTGGACCGAAAGCGACCGCAAAAAGGGGCAGGCATGGGGACTGAAAACCATTTCGTCCTTCCATACCCATGGCACCCCGCCGGTGCCGGACGCCGCAGAATAATCATTTGTGATCTGCAAGCTTCATCCAGATACGGCAAAGGCAGGGTGCGAACCCTGCCTTTTACATTTCCGGTCAAACTCAGAACGGATTTACTTCTTTGCCATCGCCTCAAGGATCATATCGGCCCGTTCGCGATAGCCGAGATCCCCGGCATCAAGCTTCAATTCACCAATGGTTCGCTGCCAATCGACAGTGGCCTTGGCCATACCGTTATTAAGGCCAAGTTCCTCGACCGTCAGTGCGACTTCTTCCATTTCGGCTGCACGACGAATGCCATGCGTCATGGACCGTTCAAGCATATAGGCGGCCTTTTCCATGAAGTCGAACCCCGGATAGGTTTTATCAAGGGATGCCAGCACGGTTTCATCAACGCCGGCACGACGCCCAGCCAAGACACATTCGGCGAACAGTGCTTCGAGCCCTTTCATCATCACGGATCGCACCATCTTGATCGCCGATCCGGCACCGACGGTGTCACCGGCAATACCCGGCTCCATGCCAAGAGATTCCAGAACCGGTTTTGCCGCCTCGGCATGCGGACCGCTTAGCAGGATCGGGGTTTTGTGCAATTTCGGATAAACCGGCGCCATCACCGCCATATCAACATATTTTGCGCCTGCTGCTTCGATCAGTTCGGCATTGCGGCGCTTGGTGCCTGGCGCACATGAATTGCAATCAAAGAAAAACGCACCCGGTTCAATCGATGCCGCGGCATCACGGGCAACCGTTGCTGCCTGATCAGCCGTCACCAGCGAGAAAACAAGTTCCGCGCCCGAAAGGGCGACCTGGCCACTGACTGCACCGGTGACACCGGCAGCAACATAATCGGCATTCTTGGCTTCGCGGATGGCGGTATCGGCACTTGTTGTCTTGATGTCAAAAGCCCGCGTGACCGGCACGATGTCATGGCCCCAACCTTTTACAAAGGCCTGTGCAGCTTCGCCGAACCCCAGAAAGGCGATGGTATTGATGGTGACTGTCATATTCTTGAAGTTCCCGATCTGATTTTTTGTTGTGATGGGCCGCCACAAGGCGGCAGATGTGAAGTCATTGCCTCTCTGCTATCATTTCATGGCTGTCAGGGAAAATTGATTGCCCGAAATCGGCATTCAAAATGCAAATAGGTCCGTTTTCCGGATCGGGCGTGCCTACCACAAAGTAGCAATGTTTTTGCTGATCGCTTCCAGGCGCTCTATCAGGTTTTGCTGTATCGATGTTGGCGACCAGCCTTTGCGCACTGTAAGCCCGATTGGACGTTCGGTATCGGGAAGATCAATCGGCAACATGGTCAGTTCACCGTATTTTTCTTCCTGCATGATCTGATGGCGCGAAATGATGGTCAGCTTGTCACTGGTCGACAGCATCCGCCGGATCAGGATCAATGACCCGGTTTCAACGATGCTTTGCGGGCGCAGACCACCATCAACCGGGAACATGGTTTCGAAATAATCCCGGGTCGGAGCCCCCCGTAACGGCACCGCCCAGCCATACGCCGCAAGATCGGCAGGTGTCAGCTTTTTCTGGCGAAGCAACGGATGATGAACCCGCCCGACAATTGCCAATGGATCATCAAACAATTTGTGCTGAACCACATCATCGACCGGCACCGGATCGCGCAGCGCACCGATCAGAAGATCAATGTCACCGTGCCGCAACCCGAATAACAAATCCTGATAAGGTCCGTCGACCACCCGCAATCGGGTATCGGGAAATTCTTCCATGATGGCATTGATCGCATTGGGCAGAATGGCACTACGCGCAAGCGGCATGCTGCCAATCACGATGCGGCCACCACGCCCGCCCTTCCAGGATGCAATTTCGTCTTCGGCCTGCCCCAGTTCGACCAGTGCCAGTTTGGCAAACATCACGAATGTTTCGGCCTGTTTGGTCAAAAGGATGCCTGTACTGGCCTTTTCAAACAGCGGCACGGCACAAAGCTGTTCAAGTTCGCGCGCCGCCCGGTGCAAGGACGGCTGCGACACACCGACATTGCGTGCCGCCAGACTGAAACTGCCCGCCTCGGAAATGGCAATCAATGCGCGCAATTGCACGCCGGTGACCAGTTGATGCAATTTGACCTGATGACCGCGATTGCGCCGCCCGATGCGCATGATCTCGGCGGTCGCCTGGACAAGGTAATCCTGCAAACGTTCAACACGGCGAACAAATATCTTTCCCGGTTCGGTCACAAACACGCCTTCGGGCCTGCGATCAAACAGTTCCACCCCCAAAAGACGTTCGACTTTTGCCACCGCCTGCGTCACGGCGGGCTGGGACATGTAAACGTCTTCGGCAGCGGCACTGATACTTTGACGGTGGGCCACCGCAAGACAGGCACGCAGATGTTTGAGGTTCGGATTTTGCAGGCTCATTAAGGACGTTCTCCCTGTGATCGCGCACACATTATAGAAAGAACTTATAGCAAATACCATTGGTTCTATTTCACCTGACGCGGCATGGCACCTAGCATGATTTCACAAAACCAAACCAAGCTAGGGAGTCAGAAACGTGACCACCACCAAACCGACCGCACTGGTCATCAGTGCGCATTCTGCGGATTTTGTCTGGCGCTGCGGCGGCGCGATCGCGCTGCATGCCAAGAAGGGTTACGACGTCACGGTCGTTTGCCTTTCTTATGGCGAACGCGGTGAATCCGCCAAGCTGTGGAAGCAGGAAGGCTGCACGATGGAGCGGGTCAAAACCGAACGTCGCAAGGAAGCCGAAAACGCTGCCAAGGCGCTTAACGTTCATGACATCAAGTTCATGGATGTCGGTGATTACCCGCTTGAACTTTCCCGTGATCAGAAATTCGAACTGGTCGACACCATTCGTGCTGTTCAGCCGAAATTCATGCTGAGCCACAGCTTTGTCGACAATTACAATACCGACCATTCCTATGCGACGCGTGTGGCGATTGAATGCCGCATGATCGCGCAGGCCTGGGGCCACAACCCGGGTGAAAAGGTTCTGGGTGCGCCGCAGCTTTATCTGTTTGAACCCCACCAGACCGAACAGATGGAATGGAAGCCTGACCATTTCCTCGATATCACCGATGTCTGGGATCAGAAATGGGCGGCGATCCAGTGCATGGAAGGCCAGGAACATCTTTGGCACTATTATGAAAATGTTGCTGAAAACCGCGGCAACCATTTCCGCCGCAATTCGGGCGGTCAGGCCGGTGGTCGTAACGCCAGATATGCCGAAGGTTTCCAGTCGGTCTATCCGCGCACCGTGGATGAACTGTGATGGGTGGCGTCGTTGTTCAGAACATTACCCGTACCGATCTTTCGATTGTGGACGGTCTGGGTAAATGCGGTGTTGCCACCGTTCACGAAGCTCAGGGCCGTACCGGGCTTTTGCAGTCGCATATGCGCCCGATCTATCCGGGCGCACGCATTGCCGGAAATGCCGTAACGGTTTCCATCGCACCGGCCGATAACTGGATGATCCATGTTGCGGTTGAACAGTGTCAGGAAGGCGACATTCTGGTCGTATCGCCGACCTCGCCCTGTGATGCCGGATATTTTGGCGAACTTCTTGCCCGGTCGCTGATGCATCGCAAGGTCCGCGGCCTGATCATCGAGGCCGGTGTACGTGATGTGCTTGATCTTACCGAAATCAAATTCCCGGTCTGGTCCAAGGCTGTTTCGGCACAGGGCACGGTCAAGGAAACGGTTGGTTCGGTCAATGTGCCGGTGACGATTGCTGGTGCCCTGGTAAATCCCGGCGATGTCATTGTTGCCGATGATGACGGTGTTTGCGTCGTCCCCAATGCCAATGCGGAAAATGTCCTGAAACAGTCGATCGCACGCGAAGAAAAAGAAGCCAAGACACGTGCCCGCCTGATGGCCGGGGAATTGGGTCTGGATATTTATGACATGCGCCCGCGTCTGGCTGAAAAAGGCCTGAAATATGTCTAGGGGGATCAAGCAAACCGGCGGCATCCGCTGCATGTGGATGCGTGGCGGCACGTCAAAGGGCGGCTATTTCCTGGCAGAAGATTTGCCAAATGACATTGCAGAACGCGACGCGGTTTTGCTGCGTGTCATGGGATCGCCCGATGCCAAACAAATTGACGGGATGGGGGGTGCAGATCCCCTGACCTCGAAAGTTGCCATTGTCAAAAAATCCGATCGCCCGGGCATTGATGTCGATTATCTGTTCTTGCAGGTTTTCGTTGATCGCGCCGTTGTGACCGATCAACAGAATTGCGGCAATATCCTTGCCGGGGTTGGCCCGTTTGCCATTGAACGGGGACTGGTTGCAGCCACATTCGGGCAAACCAAAGTTTCCATCTTCATGGAGAACACCGGACAGACGGCAACCGCAACCATCGAAACGCCAAATGGCAAACCGGTTTATGGCGGGGATGCCCGCATTGACGGCGTTCCCGGCACATCTGCACCAATCCCGCTTTTGTTCAGTGACACTGCCGGAACGACCTGTGGTGCATTGCTTCCGACCGGAAACGAAGTTGATGTGATCGACGGCGTTCCCGTCACCATGATCGATAACGGTATGCCGGTTGTTGTCCTGCGTGCGTCCGACATGGGAATTACCGGGCAAGAAAGCCGGGAAGACCTGGAAAGCGATGCTGCCCTTCGCACCAAACTTGAAAGCATCCGCCTGAAATGCGGACCGTTGATGAATCTTGGTGATGTCAGCGACGCATCCGTTCCCAAAATGACCATGGTTTCGCCCGCCCGAAATGGCGGTGCCATTTCCACACGGACCTTCATCCCGCATCGTTGCCATGCCTCGATCGGGGTATTGGGCGCGGTCAGTGTGGCAACGGCCTGTCTGCTTCCGGGATCACCGGCCGCAAGCGTTGCTGTTGGCAATATCGCCGATCTCAGCACGATTTCGGTCGAACACCCGTCCGGGGAAATGAGCGTAATCATCGAAAAGACCAAAGACGGTACGGTCGAAAAGGCCGGCCTGCTGCGCACCGCACGCAAACTGTTTGACGGGACCGTTTTCATCGATTGATGACGATGCCCCGCCAAAAGCAAGAAACAATAATAACAAGAATAAACAAGGAAGTAGGAGGAAGCCCATGACGCGGAACCCGCGTGTGGCAAAACACATCAGCGCATTGTTTTCCGATGCGCGTCTGGCGACGATCCATTGCCTTTTGATCCCGCATCACGCCGGGGTCGTGCCGATATGCGCAAAAACGGGGGCACGGCCATGATCAATTCGGCATCCCTGCGCAATCATCTGATTACCGCGCTGGCATCAAGCATGGTGGTTGCCTGTATTCTTTGGAATCTTGAAGCACCGATCCGCTTGGGCTTTGCTGTTTTGCCGCAACAATATATGGCCTTCCAGCTCGGTATGGCTTTGACCATCGCCTATCTGAAGTTCAATTTCCGCGGCGAGGAAAAGCAAACCATCGGCTGGTTCCACGGCACGGTTGCCGCGATCATATTTGCGGTTCTGATGTATGCAGCACTTGATTTTGTCTGGCTGCTGCAAGAACAGGCTTATCGGCCCTGGCAGATTACCCTGATTGGTGCAGTGGTAACGCTTGGTGTGGTCGAAGGGATCCGTCGGCGGACCGGCTGGATGCTTTTTGCCATCGTCCTTGTTTTCATGGTCTATTCACTGTTCGCCGACAAGGTGCCCGGTCAGTTGATCGGCAAGGCGCTGACCATTGAACGGATGGTCCAGTATATCGGCTTTGACCCGAATGCGGTGTTTTCCACCCCGCTTGCGGTCGGCACGATCATCGTCATGCTGTTCGTCTTTTTTGGCAAATTGCTGTTTGCTGCGGGTGGCGGGAACTTCTTTACCGATCTTGCCATGGCGGCCACCGGTCGATCACGGGGTGGCAGTGCCAAAATCTCTGTTGTCGGGTCGGCATTATTCGGATCTATTTCGGGCAGTGCGGTATCGAACGTCGTCACCACCGGGGTGGTGACCATCCCGCTGATGCAGCGCGGCGGCTATACCAAACGCGATGCCGGTGCGATTGAAGCCGTGGCGTCAACCGGCGGGCAGCTTACGCCGCCAATCATGGGGGCGGCGGCCTTTTTGATGGCCGAGTTCCTTGATATTTCCTATTTCACCGTCGCGGGCGCCGCACTTATTCCGGCCATCCTTTATTATCTGAGCGTCTTCACCCAAGTCGACCTGATTGCCGGACGCGATAATATTCAGCCTGCCGATACGGACACCATGACGGTTCGCGAGGTTCTGAAAGAAGGCTGGCACTTTATCATCCCGTTTGCTGTCCTTCTGGCTGCCCTGTTCTGGTGGCGAATGGATCCCGAAGATTCCGCACTTCTGGCGGCGGTTGCAATTGTCATTGTCGGTTTCGTGCGCGGGTATCGAGGATATCGACTGACACCCCGAATGCTGGGCCGGACCTTTGTTGAAACCGGAACGGGCATGGTTGACCTGATCCTTGTGGTGGCGGCGGCCGGGTTCGTGATCGGGATCCTCAACATCACCGGGCTTGGCTTTGCCCTGACACTGGTTCTGGTCGATGCGGTTGGATCAAACGCCTTCTTGCTGCTTGCCGTATCGGCAGTGATTTGTGTGATCCTTGGCATGGGCATGCCGACATCGGGCGTTTACGTCCTGCTGGCCGCACTGGTTGCACCATCCCTGGTCGAAGCCGGAATTGATCCGATCGCGGCACATCTGTTCATCCTGTATTTCGGGATGATGTCGATGATTACCCCGCCGGTTGCCCTTGCGGCCTTTGCCGCGGCAACAATCACCGAGGATGACCCACTGGCCACCGGAATTGCGTCCATGCGCATTGGCTGGGCGGCCTTTATCCTGCCCTTCATCTTTGTCGAAACCCCGGCAATTCTGATGCAGGGAAGCTGGATCGATATTGCCCTTAACCTTGGTCTTGCGATCATCGGGGTGATTGCCGTAACCGCCGGGATTGTCGGGTATTGGTCGCGTGGTCTTGGGCCGATGTTGCGCATCGCCTTTACCATTCTTGGCTTTGCAGCCTTGCCGCTGGGCTTCCTGCCCGCCGCATTCAGCATTCAACTTCACATCATCGCCGCAATCGCAGCCATTTTGCTGGCTGTCGGCCTGCGGTTTCAGGGAACACACCAAAAGAACGAAGTGAAATCAGGAGGAAACTGAAAATGAACAAACTTACCAAGGCATTGTCTGCCGGGCTGATGGGCCTTGCAATCAGTGCAAGTGCCGCATCCGCCCAGGTCGTCACCGTCGCCACCGGCGCCCAAGGCTCACTTGCCTATAATTCCGGTCAGGCCGTTGCCAAAGTCGCCAATGATGCGGGCATCATCGCGCGGACCCAGCCGCTGGTCGGGTATTTGCCGCTGATCAATTCGGGCGAGGTTGATTTCGGTTTCTCCAACGGTGTCGAAGCGGAATATGCCTATTCCGGGACCGGCAACTATGACCGCGCCAATGGCAATATGCGTCTGGTCGGAACGATGTTCCCGCTGACCACCGGCCTGATGGCGCCTTGTGATCTCAACCTTAAATCGGTTGATGACCTTAAGGAGCGGGCATCCGAGCTTCGCATTGCCTCGGAATATACGTCATCGACCATCATCCCCTATTACATCATGGGTGGCCTTGCCAATGCCGGCCTGAAATACGAAGATTTCCAGATGGTTCCGGTTGCCAATTTTGTTGCCGGGATCAACGCCCTTGGTGACGGTCTGGTGGATATCGCACTTGTCAGCCTGAATGCCGGTGCCGGTCAGCAGGCCAGTGTGAAACTTCAGGATCGTGGCGGTCTTTGCTATATCTCGCTGGATAATTCGGTGATTGGCACGTCACTGTTCAAGGGCTTTTTGCCCGCCGGCGATATCGTTTCGATGAAACAGAACGAAAAGATCAATGGCCTTCAGAACTATGACGTCAACCTGATGCAGATCCCCTGGGTTCTGATGACCAACGCAGATGTCAGCGACGATCTGGTTTACAAATTGACCAAGGCAATCGCCGAAGGACGCGATGCGCTTAAGGCAACCTTTGGTGCCTTTGCCCGTGCCCAGCCAGAAAAGATGGCCCCGAAAAACCTGATGCCCTATCACCCGGGCGCGATCAAATATTATGAAGAAGCCGGCATTCCGGTCGGCAAATAACCGCGAACTATCATGCGTTACCGGTCTGATTTGCCGGTAACGCATTGACCATCACAGGCACAAGACAACAGGAACACATGACATGATGAAGACCATTACCGCATCGGATGGCCATTCGCTGAATTGCTGGTTTGAACCGGCCGTTGGCGAACGTCGCGGCGGGATTGTTATCCTTCAGGAAATCTTCGGCGTGACCGACCAGCTCAAAGGAGTTGCGGCCAAATATGCAGCCCTTGGCTATGAAGTTGCGATCCCGGCCCTGTTTGACCGTCAGGAACGCGATGCGGTAATTCCGTTTGATCAGGCCCCGCGTGGCCGCGACATGATGCTGGCATCGGATCTTGAGAAAACCGTTGCCGATATCGATGCCGCGGTCAAAGCACTTGCTGCCAATGGGGGCAAAGTCGGTGTGATCGGTTTTTGCTGGGGTGGCGGACTGGCCCTGCGCGCGGCACAGGATCTTGATATTGCGGCAGGTGTTGCGTTTTACGGCACGCGTTTGCCGCAATATCTTGACCGACCGCTCAAGGCTGCATTCCTTGGCCATTTCGGCAGCAAGGATGACCATGTTCCCGCCGAAATGCTTGATCAGGCCAAGGCATATTTGCCGGATATGGAAATTCACATGTATGACGCCGGTCATGCCTTTGCCAATGATGCGCGCCCGTCCTATGTCGCGGATGCAGCAGATGTGGCACATGCCCGCACGGCCGAATTCCTTGCAAAACATGTCGGGTGATCCGGCCCGACCAAGTTTTGGCTTTACCACCACTTGCCTTGATCCTGCGTCCCAGCACGGCCGCCAAATATGGCGCTGCCTGCCGGGCGCCTGACGATAGTTACGAGGATACCCATGCCCCCATCGCCAGATTATCTGCCCTTCCATCCCAACCCGTCCAAACCGAAATTCACCCTGCCCGAAGGAACCTGGGATGCCCATTGCCATGTCTTCGGGCCAGAGGCAGATTTTCCGTTTGCACCGGAACGGAAATACACCCCGGTCGATGCCGGCAAGGACAAACTGTTTGAGTTGCACAAATATCTGGGCGTTGATCGATCCGTCATCGTTCAGGCGACCTGTCATGGTGCGGATAACCGCGCGCTTGTCGATGCACTTCTGGCGTCAAATGGCCGCTATCGCGGCATTGCAACCGTCCGCCCGGATGTCAGCAAGGAACATCTTGATGAACTTGATGCGGCTGGTGTGCGGGGTGTGCGGTTCAATTTCGTCAAACGACTGGTTGATGATACGCCGCGCGACCATTTCCTCAAGATCGTTGAAAAGATCAAACCTTATGGTTGGCACATAGTTGTTTATTTCGAAGCCGCCGACCTGCTGGGGCTTGAGCAGTTCCTGATCGATATGCCGGTAACGGTGGTGATTGATCATCTGGGCCGCCCCGATGTGACCAAGGGCGTTGATCACCCGGACTTTGAGCGTTTCCGCAAACTGGTGCGCGAAAATGACCATATCTGGGTCAAGGTCACCTGCCCGGAACGCCTGACAGTTGCTGGCCCGCCCTATGACGATGTTGTGGCCTTTGGCAAGGCGATCGTCGAAGACATTCCCGATCGCGTGATCTGGGGCACGGACTGGCCACATCCCAACATGAAAAGCCATGTGCCAGACGATGGCAAACTGGTTGACCATATTGCACGCGTTGCCCCCAAACCCGAACAGCAACGCGCCCTTTTGATCGACAATCCGACCCGCCTTTACGATCCGAAATAACCCGGTCGGCCCGGATCAAACCCAAACACCCGACAACCGCAACACCATGTGCGCGATTGTCGGGTGTTTGTTTGCGGGGTCCGTTATTCGGCCAGTTCGCGCATCACCGAAATCAGATCGGATTTGCCTTCAAACCCGATGCCGGGCAGTTCAGGCATGGTGATATAGCCCTGTTCGACCTTTACGCTATCGGGGAAACCGCCATAAGGCTGGAACAGGTCGGGATAGCTTTCATTGCCACCAAGTCCCAGACCGGCTGCGATATTAAGCGACATCTGATGCCCGCCATGCGGAATGCAGCGTTTCGGCGACCAGCCGTGAACCTTGAGAACATCAAGCGTGCGCAGATATTCAACAAGCCCGTATGAAAGCGCGCAGTCAAACTGCAACCAGTCCCGATCCGGGCGCATGCCGCCATGACGCAACAGGTTTCTGGCATCCTGATGGGAAAACAGGTTTTCCCCTGTTGCCATCGGGCCCGGATAAAAATCGGCAAGGGCAGCCTGAAGCTGATAATCGAGCGGATCGCCGGCTTCCTCGTACCAGAACAGCGGATATTCGCGCAGCATCTTGGCATAGGCAATTGCGGTTTCCAGATCAAAGCGGCCATTGGCATCGACCGCAAGCTGGGCCTCGTTACCGATTTCTTCCAGAACAGCTTCGATCCGGCGGCGGTCCTCGTCAATCGATGCCCCGCCGATCTTCATTTTAACAACCGTATAGCCGCGGTTAAGGTATCCGCGCATTTCAGCACGCAATGCCGAAAGATCCTTCCCCGGATAGTAATAACCGCCCGCGGCATAAACAAAGACCCTGGGATCGGCTTCGACCCCGTATGTTTCGGCAAGCAGACGGAAAAGCGGTTTTCCGGCGATTTTCGCCACCGCATCCCAGACCGCCATATCCATGGTCCCGACCGCAACCGATCGTTCGCCATGCCCGCCGGGCTTTTCATTTTGCATCATCGCCGCCCAGATGCGATGCGGATCAAGGTTATCGCCCGCATCATTGATCAGGCTTTTCGGATCGGCCGACAATACGCGATCCCGGAACCGTTCACGGATCAGACCGCCCTGCCCGTAACGTCCGTTGGAATTAAAACCATATCCGACCACCCGGCGGCCATCCCGCACCTGATCGGTGACAACCGCCACCAAGCTGGCCGTCATTTTCGAAAAATCGATATAGGCATTGCGGATCGGGGATGCGATGGGTTTTGTAACTTCGACGATATCGACGATTTGCATGACCAGCTCTCTGTAATGGGCGTCGGTAAATGTGATGAATGGCCATATATTAAGGCTTGAAAAGCGCCTGCATCCAATGTGAACTGGGTCTATGTTTATACAGATTTGGCATAACCAAAATGGAATTGCGCTGGCTTGAAGATTTCATCGCATTGTGTGAGACGCTTAATTTTTCACGTGCAGCCGAAATCAGAAACATCACCCAACCGGCATTCAGCCGCCGTATCCGGGCACTTGAAACCTGGGTCGGAGCGCCCCTGGTTGAACGCACCACGCATTCTGTTTCCCTGACCCCGTCCGGGGAACATTTCCTGTCCCATGCACGGGCAATCTGCTTTTCCCTGACACAGGCCAAGCGCGAGGCCGCCGAACTTGCGAAAACAGCCAGTGCGTCGCTGAATATTGCAGCAACCCATGCGCTGTCCTTTACCTTCATCCCCGAATGGCTGCGCCGCCAGAATGAAGACATCGCACTGGGCCCGCTTAATCTGGTGTCAGACAGCATGCAGGCCTGTGAAAGCCGCATGCTCAAGGGCGAAACAGATTTTCTGATTGCCCATGCCCGGCCGGATGGCCCCGATGCCTCGAATGCGCCGGATGGTTTGCAGCCATCGCTGTTTCAAAGCTGTGTGATCGGGCATGACAGACTGATGGCCGTGATCAGCCCATTACTTGCCGCAAGCGCGCGCACAACGAGGACACCCGTGCCCTATCTGGCCTATAGCACGGAATCCGGGCTTGGCCGGATCATTGCCGCCAGCGATCAAGACGGCGAAATCGCACCACAAGGCAGCGCCAATTTCACATCCCATCTGGCGGCGACATTGCATTCTATGGTCAGAAATGGTGCCGGTTTCGCGTGGCTTCCGGAAAGCCTGATCGCGCGTGATATTGAAACAGGACAGCTACAACCCTTCGAGGTATCCGAGTCATTTGAGCCACCTGTCGCGGGCACGAACACGGGCACAAACCCGCCCCCGTCCATCCCGCTTGAAATCCGCATTACCCGCCCGCGCCATCGCCGAAGTGCACTTGCCGAACGGTTATGGGCCCATGTCACCGGCCATAAAGAAACCCGATCACCGCAATAAGCCGTGATCGGGTCAGGACATAAGGGAAACTGTTCTTATCGTTTCTTGGGGAGGTTAGCCTTGTTCGCGAACCGCATCGGCAATTGCCTTGCCACAGGTGACCGTATTTGCCGTACCGCCAAGATCCGCCGTCCGCAATTCGGTCGACAACAGGACCTTTTCAATCGCGCGCATGATGCCGTCATGGGCATCGGTATGGCCCAAATGATCAAGCATCATCGCACCTGACCAGATCTGGCCGATCGGGTTGGCAATGCCCTTGCCGGCGATATCCGGGGCCGAACCATGCACCGGTTCGAACAGAGACGGGAATTTGCGTTCCGGGTTGATATTGCCCGACGGCGCAATACCGATGGTCCCGGTACAGGCCGGACCAAGATCGGACAGGATATCGCCAAACAGGTTCGATGCGACCACCACGTCAAAGCGATCCGGGTTCATGACGAACTGTGCAGTCAGGATATCGATGTGGTATTTGTCCCAGGTCACATCCGGATAGGACTTTGCCATTTCCAGAACACGTTCATCCCAATAGGGCATGGTGATCGAAATGCCATTGGACTTGGTCGCCGATGTCAGATGTTTGCGCGGGCGTTTTTGGGCCAGCTCGAACGCATATTTCAGGATACGGTCAACACCGACCCGCGACATGACGGTTTCCTGAATAACGATCTCGCGATCCGTGCCGGGATACATTTTTCCGCCAACCGACGAATATTCGCCTTCGGTATTTTCACGAACCACATAGAAATCAATGTCGCCCGGCTTGCGACCGGCAAGGGGTGATGGCACACCGGGCATCAGTTTTGCCGGGCGCAGGCTGACATATTGATCAAAATCGCGCCGGAACTGGATCAGCGATCCCCACAGCGAAATGTGATCGGGCACCGTATCGGGCCAACCAACCGCCCCAAAGAAAATGGCATCGTGATTACCGATCTGTGCCTTCCAGTCATCGGGCATCATCTGGCCATGTTTGAGATAATAGTCGCAGGACCCGAATTCGAACGTATCAAACGCAAGATCGATCCCATAGACCTCGGCGGCTGCTTCAAGGACGCGAACACCTTCGGGCATGACTTCTGTGCCAATGCCGTCCCCGGCGATCACCGCGATCTTATGTTGTTTACCAGCCATTTCAGCCATTTCCTCCTTGTGGGACTAATTCAGATATCAATTAATCAATATTGCACGAAAATCATTCACATTCGTCAAAGTCGGCCCGGTAATCACCGCATCGCCAAGCCGCTCAAAGAAACTGTGTCCGTCATTGTTTGCAAGATATTCTTGCGCCTTGATCCCGGCACCAATTGCGCGATCAAGGGTATCGGGTGTGATCAGGCCACCGGCAATTTCTTCGAGCCCGTCAACACCATCGGTATCC
The DNA here is from genome assembly GCF_023588965.1 of Thalassospira sp. GO-4. Lineage (NCBI taxonomy): Bacteria > Pseudomonadati > Pseudomonadota > Alphaproteobacteria > Rhodospirillales > Thalassospiraceae > Thalassospira > Thalassospira sp. GO-4. Next base: position 4,131,250 of record NZ_CP097807.1, on the reverse strand, counting down.
CCGGCAATCGCATAGACCCCGGACAAACCATTAAGCGCAACCGCCAACCCCAGCAGGAATTCCACATTGCGCCCGCCGCGCCCGTTACCCTTTACGGTGACGGTTGTTTCGCCCCCGGACAATAACAGACAAGGTCGCGCAAACGGCTGCCCGCGCAGCACGATCTGACGTGCCATACCCGCCATCACCGTTCCGACGTCAGATGCTTCACCTTCGATCGCATCGCCAAGGATATGGGCGGTAATTCCCATATCACGCGCCTTTTGCGCGGCAGCTTCCAGCGCCATTTGCGGTGTTGCAATCAGAACGGCCTCACATTTTGCAATGCGCGGATCATCATGCTTGATGCTTTCGGTTTCTCCATTTTCAAGCATGGCCCGCACAGCATCGGGAAGTGCGATGTCATAGCGGTCAATAATTGCCAGCGCGTCTGCACAGCATGTCGGATCAGCAACAGTTGGCCCGGATGCCACATCCAGAAGACTGTCCCCCGGCACATCGGAAATCGCCAGGGTCACAACGCGTGCCGGATGGCACATCGCGGCCAGACGACCGCCTTTGACGTTTGAAATATGCCTGCGAACACAATTCATCTCGTCAATTGCCGCACCGGATTTCAAAAGCGCACGGTTGATGTCGCGCAACCCGGCAAGATCCAGCGGCGCAACCGGATCAACCAGTAACGCCGATCCCCCGCCCGATATCAGACAAATGACCAGATCATCCTCACGCAGATCACGCACAAGCTCTGTGATCTTCCGTGTTGCCGCCAGTCCCGCGGCATCGGGGACCGGGTGGGATGCTTCGATGATTTCGATATGCCGGGTTGGCACCGCGTGGCCATATCTTGTAACCACGCATCCCGAAACCGGCCCGGACCAGTGGTGTTCGAGTGCGCGCGCCATCTTTGCCGATGCCTTGCCCGCACCGATCACAATCGTGCGTCCGTCTGGCGGCGCAGGCAGATGCGCCGGCACACAGATATCGGGATCAGCAGCACGCACAGCCGTTTCAAAAAGCTCCGTCAGGAACCTTTTGATCGCCGTGCTATCGCCAATGCCAGACATCATGTCATCCCCTGTCATCTGCCTGCCCAACGATCAGACGTTATCGCCGTGGATTGCCGCAATCACGGCATCGGTCACCTGACGGGTGGTGGCATTGCCACCCAGGTCGGGCGTATGCAGGGACGGATCAGCGGTAACGCGTTCCACCGCACGCATCAAACGATCCGATGCCGCCTTTTCCCCCAGATGATCAAGCATCATCACCGCACTCCAGAATGTTGCGACCGGATTGGCGATGCCTTTGCCCGTAATATCAAAAGCCGACCCATGGATCGGTTCGAACATCGACGGGAAATTGCGTTCGGGATTAAGGTTTGCCGTCGGTGCAATGCCAAGCGACCCGGCAAGGGCAGCGGCAAGATCAGACAAAATGTCGGCATGCAGGTTGGTGGCAACGATGGTATCAATGGTTTCCGGACGCAGGGTCATGCGCATGGTCATTGCATCAACCAGCATTTTGTCCCATTCGACATCCGGATATTCGGCCGCCACTTCCTTGGCGATTTCATCCCACATCACCATGCCGTTGCGCTGGGCGTTGCTTTTGGTGACCACGGTCAGTTTCTTGCGCGGGCGTGACCGGGCAAGGTCAAAGGCAAACCGCATGATGCGCGTGACACCGGCACGGGTGAAAATCGAAACTTCGGTTGCGACTTCTTCGGGAAGGCCGACATGCGACCGACCGCCCTGCCCGGCATATTCGCCTTCGGAGTTTTCGCGCACGATCACCCAGTCAAGTTCGCCCTGTTTGACATTGCGAAGCGGGCTTTCGATGCCCGGCAAAATACGGGTCGGACGCACATTGGCGTATTGATCAAACGGCTGACAAATCGCAAGACGCAACCCCCAAAGGGTCACATGATCGGGAACATCGGGCGCACCCACGGCACCGAAATAGATCGCATCATGATCCTTGATCTGATCGCGACCATCGGCCGGCATCATGATGCCGTGTTTTTTGTAGTAATCCGATCCCCAGTCAAAGCTGTCGAAGCTCATGGTGAAGCCACCATCCCGCTTTGCCAGGACATCAAGTACTTCTACACCGGCCGCAACAACCTCTTTACCAATTCCGTCACCCGGAATGGCAGCAATACGATAGTTCTTCATCACAAGTCTCTTCAGTTTGCAGATTAATTTTATAAGGGTTTGACGCGTGTCCTAGAAAAGCGCACCGGTTGGCATTCTGATCAGCAGCACTTCGGCCATCAGAAGATAAAGCCCCCCGACAATCACAAGCCCGCCGACCGCTTCGCCAAGGATGCGCTTGGCCGACATATGCTCGTAACAGGCAACGCGTCCCAAAATCAGGAAGGCCAGAATGGCAGCAATGCCAAAGCCAACCATCGGGATCACCGCCACCCAGACAATCATGGCAATGACCAAAGCAACCCGGCGTGCGTTTGAACTATTGTCAGCAACGCCCCCTTGCTCCGGACCTGCCGGTTTACGCAAAATATTGAGCCCCAGAAGCATCAGTGACATGACAATGATCGCCACCGAAATCGTGCTGGGGAAGACCGACCCCATCGGGGTCATGGCAGATGTTTCCGCAAATGCCCAGACAGCCACACCAATCAGCAATACAGACAGGAACATGCCCGCATGATCACGTGGTTTTGCCAGCTGTTTTTTCAATCCTGCCAGGGGTGCAAAACCGCTTTTTGCAACTGGCTCGACGTCACCCACGGTGGTTGATCCCTGACTGTCGGCATAGCTGCGTGCCGCATCAAGCGCGCGCTTCTTGGCGTTTTCCTTGCGCTTGGAAAAAACAAGCGGATAAAGCAGGGTAAAGGCGGCAAGGGCGACAATCGCCAGACTGATCGGACGCCCAAAGAACATACCGACAAGATTATGGGTCGCATTGCCGATCAGATAGGACTGCACAAATCCCTGTTCGGCGATCTGACCGAGCACCAGACCAAGCACAATCGGCGACGGCGCAAAACCGCACCGGTTCAAAAGCCAGCCAATCACGCCAAGCGCCAGCATCATCTGCACATCATGCAGGTTGCTATGGATGGCAAAGCTGCCGACAACGGTCAAAAAGGCAATGGTCGGAACCAGAAGGGTCTTTGGGATTGATGCAATCGACTTATAGGCATAGCGCCCGATCAGCAAACCGGCCGGCAACATCAAGGCCGTTGCAATCAAAAGACCAAAGATAAAGGTGTAAACAATATCGCCCTGCTGGGAAAACAGCGTCGGACCAATCTTGATCCCCTGTACCAGCAACGCACCAAGAATGACCGCATCGGGCGGCGTACCGGGAATACCCAGAACCAGGGTCGGGATGAAACCGCCACCAACTGTTGCGTTATTGGCAGATTCCGTTGCGATAATGCCATCGGGTGCGCCATTGCCGAATGTTTCGGGCTTTTTCGATGACCGGCGTGCCTCGGAATAGGAAACCAGTCCGGCAATCGATCCACCCGCACCGGGCAAAACCCCGATCACAGTCCCGATAATCGAGCTGCGCAGAACGTTGAATTTGCTTTCCCAGGCGATGCCGAATGCTTCGCGCAGGCGAATGCCGCGGTTGCCATGTTCGACCTTCAGATGCGGGTCAGGCGTTGCAACCAGATCAATCAGAACCGGGATGCAATAAAGCCCGATCAGTGCCGATACGATATCAAACCCGCCCAGCAACATATGGGTGCCCATCGTAAAGCGGATATCACCGCCCACCACAGCAACGCCCACCATCGCCAGCATCAGACCAATACAGCCGCCCAGCAACCCTTTGATGGTGTTGCCAACCGACAGGGCCGAAATCAAAGTCAGTCCGAAAATCGCCAACCAGAAATATTCCGGCGGGCCAAAGGCAAGTGCCACCTTGGCCAGCGGTGGTGACAGCAGCAACAGGAACACACCCCCGACGAGCCCGCCTACAACAGAAGCAAGCGTCGCCAGTGTTACTGCAAGACTGCCATCACCACGTTTGGCCATCGGGAAACCGTCAAAGGTCGTGGCGATCGCCGACGGGGTTCCCGGTGTGTTGACCAGAATGGCGGCAAAGGCACCGCCATAAATGGCGCCGGTATAGATCGCACCCAGTGCAATCAAACCGGTCGCCGGATCCATGGTAAAGGTAAACGGGACCAGAACGGCCACCGCCATGGTTGCCGAGAGTCCCGGCAAAGCACCGATTACAGTGCCCAGAATGACGCCACCAAGTGCCATAAGAATGTTTAGTGGCGTCAAGGCATTAACAAGATAACCCAAGAGCTCCATGACGATGGACCTTTCCAATCCCAATCTTTTTATTGTCGCAGTTTCAAATGTTTCAGACCGGGCACTTACCGGTTGGCAATGCCCAGTTTTTCTGCGATTTCGCGGTATTCTTCGGATTTGGCCGCGACAAAGTCATTGATGAAGTCATAGGAAATGTCGGTCAGAACAAAGCCCGCATCTTCCATCTTTTTCTGGAATTCCGGGTTGTTGTTCACATCGGTGATCAACTGCGAAATCTTTTCGCGGATCGGTTCCGGAGTTGAACTTGGAACGGCAACGCCACGGAATGCACCACCGACAATGTTGTAACCCAGTTCCTTGAAGGTCGGAACATCCGGGAATGCCTTGACGCGCTGTTCGGACGCAACAGCAAGCATACGCATGCCATCACCGTTATTCACGCCAGACGTGACATAGTTGAAACCACCGGTGGTCTGGCTGCCAAGGATCGCGGTAACGGCCGGACCGGTGCCGCTGAACGGGACATAGGTGGTCGTGATACCGGCCAGTTCATCGAACTGAACCTGACCCAGATGGTTGGCCGAATTCGATCCCGAACCGCTCAGCGTGACAAGGCCCGGATTGGCTTTTGCATATTCCACAAGTTCGCCAAGCGACTGGAATTCACTGTCTTTTGGAACGAACAGGGCGTTCGGGGTGTAATGGAAGAAGTTGATATAGGTAAGGTCCTTGGTTTCGTACCCAACGTCCTTTTCCATCGGCTGAAGGATCGTATGGGGCAGGTTGATGCCCATGATCGTATAGCCGTCACCTTCCATGCCGTTAAGCTGTGACCAGGCCTGTGCACCGCCGGCACCCGCCATGTACTGGATCACAAAGGACTGGCCAGCCAGTTCTTCCAGATAGGGCTGCTGGAAACGTGCGGAAACATCAGACTCGCCACCCGCGTTGAACGGAATGATGTAGTTGATCGTCTTTTCCGGATATTCGGCAAATGCCTGTGTTGAAACCAGGGTTGCAGCCATGGCTGCCGCGATTGCGAGCTTACGCATTGGTATTCCTCCCGTAGAATGAACAGCACCAACTTTGTTGGCACCGGCTGGTCACGAAGGGACGGCAAAGCACACCCGGCCCCGTCACCAGCTGTTTCCCTGATGTCATTGCGGGCTTTTGTGGCGCAGTAGGACACGCGTATTTGGCTTGAATCATTTGCCCGAATGACTCTTGCAGTGTAGATTTTTTAGTTATTCATTATAATTTCTGATTATTCATTTCATTGTGTCGCACAGGTTAAGAATGTCATCAGACAGTGATCTCGGCTTTTTCGTTCTTCTGGTCCGCAAGGGCAGCCTGAGTGCAGCCGCCCAGGAGCTAAACCTGTCGCCGCCTGCAGTCAGCAAACGGCTGGCCAAACTTGAAGATCGACTTGGGGTGCGTTTATTGAACCGGACCACCCGCCGGATCAGCATGACCAGCGAAGGCGAGGCCTATTACCAAAGCGCAATCCAGATCATGCGCGAAATCGAAGAACTCGAAGAACGGGTTTCCCATGCCAGCGAAACCCCGAGCGGGCTTTTGCGCATCAATGCAACATTCGGGTTCGGGCGTGAATATGTGGCCCCGGTGATTTCGGAGTTTTCCCACCTTTATCCCGAGGTCGAGGTCCAGCTTCTTTTGACCGATGCACCGATGAACATGGTTGAAGAAGGCATTGATCTTGGTATCCGGTTCGGGGGATTGCCCAATTCGCGTATCACAGCGCGCAAGCTTCTCGCCAACAGGCGGTTTTTATGTGCGGCCCCGTCCTATATCGAAAAGCACGGCATGCCGCGCAGTCTTTCGGACCTGATCAACCACAATTGCATCATCCTGCGTCAGGACAATGATGTTTATGATGTCTGGAAATTACAGCGTGGTCAGCATTCCGAAACGGTCAAGGTGCATGGCACACTCAGCAGTAATGACGGTGAAATTGCACTGGGCTGGGTGATGGACGGGCTTGGCATCATGTTGCGGTCCGAATGGGATATTGCCCGCCACGTCAAGGCAGGCCGCCTGCAACTCGTGCTGCCGCAATACGCCCATGTCGATGCCGATATTTATGCCGTGTATCCGGAACGTCACAACCTGTCGGCCAAGGTGCGCATTTTCATCGATTTCCTGCATCGCAAATTGCGCAAGCACACCAGCGACAACACCTAGGAATAGGAATAGGAATAGGAACAGGCACCACAGCGATGTTCTTGGGTGCCTGTTGACGTTTGCCGCAATCAGCTATGTGCGCCGGCACCAAGACGGCGGGAAATATCCTTTGTCACTGCGATCAGACGTTCACGGCATTCTTCGACCGATGCCACCGACGTTCCCGACAGGCGCTGGATAAACGGTACGGTCAATGCTGCCACGACCTTGCCCGAAAAATCAAAGATCGGCGCAGAAAGGTTCAAGACCCCCGCAATGGTCAAAGACTGTGATTCACAATATCCCGCTTCCTTGACCTTGGGCAGGTCATCAAGAAATGCCTGATATTTGTCTGCCGGCTCGGTCCCGACATCCTTCATCAGATTATCAAGCACATCCTGATCCATCCAGGCCGCCAGCACCCGCCCCGATGCCGTGTCAAAAATATTGATCTGTGCGCCCAGGCGAACAGCGGTGATGTTGTTGTCCTGACAATCGACCTGCGCAATCACAAGCACCTTGCCCGAATGAATGATCGCCAGATGCATCGACTGGTTCACTTCATTGGCAAGACGCTGCATCGCATCACCCGCGATCGAGGTCAGACGACGGATCGGCGGATGGCGGTGTGCAACTTCAAACATCTTGGTCGTCAGTTGATAACGGTCGTCTTCTTCGCGCTGTTCGATATAGCCGCGCTGACACAACACCATCAGCATCCGGAAGATTTCCGATGTGTTGCGGTTCAGCTGCTTGGCAATGGCGATTTGCGACAATCCGTCCACTTCAGAGGCAAGCAGTTCAAGGATATCAAGCCCCTTTGACAATGCCGGGGCACGGTATTTTTCCTGATCAATCTGGTCGTCGGTCTTGCCGTTCATATGTCCTCGCAGGCGGATAAAAACCGGTTGATTTCGGTCGGCGGAGTATATGCGGGCCAGCCTCATTGTGGCAACTGACCCCGTGATGCGCAAATCATAATATCAAATATAAAACATTCTTTCATTTATAAATGTTCAGCATTAAACTGCGGCAAGGAGGAAACGCAAGAATGACTGAACACAAGAAAATCAGGGGCATGACCTGGTCCGATCCGCGGGGATATGACCCGCTTGTCGCGGCCAGCCAAACATTCCGCGACCGGCATCCCGATGCGGATATTGTCTGGGACAAACGATCGCTTCAGGGGTTTGAAAGCACCCCGGTCGAAGAACTGGCAGAAACCTATGACCTGATCATCATTGATCATCCCCATGTCGGGGCTGTTGTTGAAAAAAACTGCCTGTTGCCGATCGACAGGTTTGCCGAAAAAACTGCGCTTGAACGTCTGTTTGCCGAAACCGTGGGCAAAAGCTATCAAAGCTATGCCTATGACGGTCATCAATGGGCCTTGCCGGTTGATGCCGCCTGCCAGGTGCAAGCCATCCGCCCGGACCTTGTTTCTGCCCCCGTCAAAACATTTTCCGATGTGATTGCGCAGGCCAAAGACGGCCGGGTCGTATGGCCGCTTCTTGCCCCCCATGTTCTGATGTCATTCTTCAGCTTGCTGGCAAATTCCGGCGCCCCTTTTCCGGTGACCCGTGGCACGGCAATCAATCACACCGCCGCCCTTGATGTGATCGGGGCGATGGCAACGCTTGCTGATCTGGTGGATCCTGCCTGCCTGACAATGGATCCGATTGCAGCACTTGATGCCCTGTGTGAGGACAATACATTTGCCCTGTGCCCGTATGTCTATTTGTACGCGCCCTACGCGCGGGCCAATTACCGGGCCAATCGCATTGCCTTCCACGATATGCCGTCGCTTGGCGCGTCCGGCCCGCTTGGCTCCGCCCTTGGTGGCACCGGGATTGCGGTGTCATCACAAACCAAACATCCCGATCTTTGCGTTGAATTCGCCCTTTGGGTTGCGTCGGCCGATATCCAGCGCGGCCTTTATGCCACCCATAACGGTCAGCCGGGCAACGCGGTTGCCTGGGGGGATGCGGCGGTCAATGCGCCGGTCGGGTCCTGTTACAGCAATACCCGCATGACCCACGAAGCCGCGTGGCTGCGCCCGCGCCATGACGGCTATATGGCGTTTCAGGAAGACGCATCGCACATCCTTCTGGATGCGCTGACCGGAAAAACCGATCCTAAATCGGCCCTTATGGCCCTTGAGACACGTTTTGACGAAAGCTTTGACCATGAATGACATGCTGCCGCTTAAGGGACTTAAGGTTCTTGATTTCTCGCAGTTTCTTGCCGGCCCCTATTGCGCGCTGAAACTGGCGGACCTTGGCGCGGATGTGGTCAAGGTCGAACGATCCGGCCTTGGCGATCTGTCACGTTATCTGTATCTGACCGACACCAGGATTGCCGGTGAAAGCACGATCTTTCACGCGATCAACCGCAACAAACGTTCGGTTGCGGTGGACCTTAAATCCGATGATGACAAGGCCCGCCTGACCCAACTGGTCCGTGATGCCGATGTCATCTTGCAGAACTTCCGTCCCGGCGTGATGGAACGCCTTGGCTTTGGCTATGAAACCGTCAAAAAGATCAATCCAACGGTCGTGTATGGCACCGTAACCGGATATGGATCGGATGGGCCGTGGGTGGACCTTCCGGGGCAGGATTTGCTGGCACAGGCACGATCAGGGGTCATGTGGTTGTCGGGCGGTCGTGACCATGGCCCGGTTGCCATGGGCCTTCCGATTGCCGATGTGCTGGCCGGATCGGCCCTGGCGCACGGGGTTCTGGCACTTTTGTATCGCAAGGCGACGCAAAATATCGGCGGCTATGTCGAGACATCCCTGATCGAAGTTCTGGCCGATCTGCAATTTGAATTGCTGACCACCTGGTTTAACGACGGCAACCGCACCCCGGAACGGTCAAAAAACAATCCGGCCCATGCCTATCTGGCAGCACCGTACGGGGTTTATGAAACCGCCGACGGCCACATCGCCATTGCCATGGGCAAGCTTGACCTTCTGGCAACGATCACCGGCCTTGCGCCTGAAATCGCCGGACTGGATGCCTTCAAACAGCGCGATGAAATCAAGGCCGGTCTTGCCGCACAGCTTAAAACCAGAACCAGCGCAAGCTGGATGGATGATTTCGTTGCCAATGATATCTGGGCGGCCCCGGTGATGGATTGGGACGGCGTGGTTGCAAGCGGTGTCTTGCAGACACTTGATATGGTTCAGAATATCGAACGCGGTGATGTTGCAATGAAAACCACCAAATTGCCGCTGCGCATTGACGGTGTGCGTCCGTCATCATCCCGTGCCGCACCGGAACTTGGTGATGCGAACGGGTTGCTTGAAACCGGCTGGTAAGCCAAAACCCACGAACGAAAAAAGCGCGGCATCATCACAATGCCGCGCTTTTTATTTGTCATACAATTGGATCAGTCGTCATTCACACAGACCTGACGCTGGGTACCCAGCCCATCAATGCCCAGTTCGACCACATCACCGGCCTTAAGGTAACGCGGCGGGTTGAAACCAAGACCGACACCCGGGGGCGTACCCGTCGAAATGATGTCACCCGGATGCAGGGTAAAGAACTGAGACAAATAGGAAATCAGGTGCGGCACACGGTAAACCATGGTCGCGGTCGAACCGTCCTGAACCCGTTCGCCGTTCACATCAAGCCACATGCCAAGATTGTCAAAATCGCCAACCTCGTCGGGGGTCACAAGCCACGGACCGGTCGGCCCGAAATTGTCTGATGATTTGCCTTTGGACCACTGGCCGGCACGTTCGATCTGATAGGCACGTTCGGAAACGTCATTGATCAGACAGAAACCGGCAACATGATCAAGTGCATCGGCTTCGGACACGTATTTGGCTTTCTTGCCAATGACAAAGCCAAGTTCGACTTCCCAGTCGGTCTTTTCCGAGCCGCGCGGAATAATGATCGGATCATTCGGACCACAAATTGCCGAGGTATATTTGGCAAAAATCACCGGCTCCGGCGGGACTTCCATACCGGATTCTGCGGCGTGATCGGCATAGTTCAAACCGATGCAGATGAATTTGCCGGTCTGACCGACACAGGCACCAAGACGCGGATTGCCTTCGACAAGCGGCAGGCTTTGCGGATCGATTGATTTCAGATCATCAAGGCGGGTCAGAATGTCACCCGCGATATCATCGACATGGGCCGAAAGGTCGCGCAGATTGCCATTGGCATCGACCAGTGCGGGCTTTTCTGCACCGCGTTCTCCGTAACGTGCGAACTTCATATTACGTCCAATCCTTTGTTCAAATTCCGATCAGGCGGTCCAGCCACCATCAACAACATGCACAGCACCGGTGGTAAAGCCGCTTTCATCTGATGCGAGATACGCAACCAGTGCTGCAATTTCGTCCGGCTTGCCGATACGACCCATCGGCTGGCGCGCGATAAATGCCTTAAGCGCGCCTTCGTAATCCCCCGTCGCCCGCAGACGTTCATGCAGACTGGGGCTGTCCACGGTTCCCGGTGCAATCGCGTTGCACCGAATGCCCTGGGTAACGTGATCATTGGCAATTGCCTTGGTCATGCCCGTAACCGCCGCCTTTGACGCCGAATAGATAAGACGGTTGACCGGCCCTGTTACCGGCCCCGCAACCGAGGCCATATTGATAATCGAACCTTTGCCTTTTTCAAGCATACCGGGCAGGACCGCGCGGATCATTCGGAACTGGGATTTGACATTCAATTCAAACGCAAAGTCCCATTCTTCTTCGGTTGCTTCAAGAATGGTGCCGTTGTGAACGATCCCGGCACAGTTAAACAGAACATCAACCGGACCAATGTCATTAATCAATGCCGTGATCGCATCCTTGTCGGTGACATCAAGTTTGCGGGCCTCGATGCCGTCAATGGCACCAAGTTCGGCAAGGGCAGCGTCATTGACGTCAGTTGCAATCACACGACCGCCTTCGGCCGCAAGCCGTTCGGCCGATGCCCGGCCAATGCCCTGACCGGCAGCGGTGACCAAACACAGTTTTCCTTCTAGTCTTTTCATAATTCCTCCTCAGACCGTTGGCAGGCACGACGGCCCGATCGGATCAAATGATTTGTAGGTCAGAATGAATTCCCGATGCCCAAGGGCCTCGGATTTGGTTTGCGCCCCCTTGGCGACATTAACGACCAGATCGCGGATTTCCTGTCCGACCTCGGCGATGGATCGTTTGCCTTCAATGATGTCACCGGCATTGACATCCATGTCGCCTTCAAGGGCGCGATAGGTATCGGGGTTTGCGCAAATCTTGATGACCGGGGATATGGCCGATCCGACAACCGATCCGCGCCCGGTGACAAACAGGGTCATATGTGCGCCACTTGCGATCATCTCGACGATTTCGGCATTGTCCGAAATATTGGGGAATCCAAACCGGACTTCGCCATCCGGCACCACATCCATCAGATAAAGCCCGCCGCGCGGCGGCACATCGCCCGGTTTGATCAGACCGGAAATCTGGCTGTCCCCGGATTTGACATAGGCACCCAGACTTTTTTCTTCGATCGTGGAAAGACCGCCTGCGGCATTGCCGGCCGCAAACGAGCCATAGCCAAGCGTTGCGTAATACCGTTCGGCCTTTTGCACCGCTGCGCGAAGTTCTTCGCCCAGTTCCGGGGTTTTGGCACGTTCGGCCATGATGTCTTCGCAACTGATCAGTTCGCCGGTTTCTTCAAAGATACAAGCAGCCCCCTCGGCGATCAGAAGATCAAATGCCTTCCCCGCCGCCGGGTTACCGGAAATGCCGGACGTCCCGTCAGACCCGCCGCAAATCGTGCCAATGATCAATTCATCGACCCCCATCGGGGCACGTTCGACCTTGGCGACTTCATCAAGTGCGGAACGTACCCAGGCGCGACCGGTTTCAACCGTTTTTGCCGTACCGCCGGATCGCTGAATGACAAGGGTTTCAACCGGGCGCCCGGTGTTTGCAACGGTTCCCTTTGCGCGCACCTTGTCAAAGCTTTCGCAGCCAAGCGATACAAACAGAACCGCACCGACATTGGGATGGGTGCAAAGCTGTCCCATCACACGGGCAGCATATTCATTGGGGAAACATCCGGGAAATCCGATCAGTTGCACGTCTTCATCATCAAAACCGGCAACGATTTTCGATGCGACGAAGTGCGCACATTCAACCAGATAGGCAACAACGACTGTATTGCGGATCCCTTTGCGCCCGTCAGAACGCAAATAGCCTTGGAATTTTTCTGTCATTTGGACGTCTCCGGGCTCTGCCCATCCGCATCCTGAAGCGCATGGGTCGGGGTATAGGCAGAACGGATATTGTGGATGTGAACATGCGTGCCTGCGGCGATATCAGCCGTCGCAATACCGATCGGCATCCCGTATTTCAGAATGCGTTCACCCGCCGCGATATCGCGAAAGGCAATCTTGTGGGCAAGCGGGATGGCATGGGCAAGCGTAACCGTGCAGTCAGCCAGTTTGACTTCCGTTCCGGCCGGGGCAGATGCCCGGGCCACCAGCACATTGTCATCGGGATGAAGATGCAGGAACGGTGCGGTCATGGCTTCATCTCCACCATATAGATGTGATCAGCCACAAGGGCGGTTTCGCCATTCTGCTTGGTGACAGTCAAACGTTCGGTCACCCGTCCGTAACCCGGGCGTTTTTCCATCACTTCCTTGGCGATGATTTCGACCCGCGATTTGATCGTATCACCGATAAAGACCGGTTTGACGAACCGCATACGGTCATAACCATATGAAAACGCCACTGGATTGATAATCGTCGCAGTCAAACCGACCCCGATGGTAAAGACCATCGTGCCGTGGGCGATCCGTTGTCCGAACGGCAAGGTTTTGCAGAATTCCTCATCAAGATGATGCGGGAAAAAATCCCCGGAATGACCGGCATGAACCACAAAGTCCGTTTCCGTGATCGTGCGGCCAACCGTGTCGCGCCCTTCGCCGATTTCGTAATCTTCGTAATATTTGGTTTGCTCAAGCATCGGGTGCCTCCTTGATCGGATGCATCGGAAGGGCCGAACTTTCATAAGCGGCCTCGACCAGTGCCATGGTATGCCATGCGTCCTCAGCCGAACCTTCAAGCGCATCATCCATCCCGGCCGCAAAACGCTGTACCTGGGCAAAGCGCCCGTGGAAGGCTTCGATGAACCAGTTGCCGACCAGATCAATCTGACGCCATTCACCGTCAGTATTCAGCCACAGTTCGTCAGGCTCGCCTTTCGGGTAATCAAGGTTAACGCCCATTTTCATATAGGCCGCCCCCTTGGTGCCGCAGATCCGGAATTCGCAGGCCTGAAATTTGCGCCCAAAGGCATGATTGTGATTGATCGACAGGTTGCAGCGAACGTCACAACCGTAATCAAGCATGATCGCGCTTCGGGTATTGGAAACCGTTGATGACGGATGACCAATGGTGCGCGCATGGACGCCCGCCGGATTGCCCAGCAAGTCGCGGACGAAATCCAGATAATGGATCGAATGCAACAGGATCTCGACCCGTGGCAAATCGGCAAGAAACGCCCAAAGATGCCACGGCGTATCAAGCGCCAGCCATGCATCGAAATCAACGATATCGCCAAGCAGACCCTTGGCTATGGCATCCTTGATCGCCAGTGAATTCGGCGCAAAACGAAGCTGGAAATTGACCGCGGCCTTGATGTTTTTGCGACGCAGGACCGAGATGATCCGGTCCGCTTGCCCCAGATCGGAACCAAGCGGCTTCTGAATTACAGCAATCGCACCATCGGGCAATGCTTCGAGCAATTCCGGAATGGCTGCGGGCGGCACGGCAAGATCAAAGACGACACCAGCCTGACTTGCGGCCTGTTCAAGCGTTTCAAAGGCAATTGTGCCCCACGCACCTGCAACTTTCTGTGCCTTGGCCAGATCGGGATCATAAATCCCGGCCACCGGCACCTTCAAATCGCGATAGGCCGGAAGATGGGCATCGGTGACGATGGACCCCGATCCGAAAATCACAACCGGTGTGACTTTTTCGGGCATTTCGACGGTTTGGCGCAGATCAGTCATGGTGGAAGACCTCCGGCATTTCAGCCCACCATTCGCCTTCGGCCCGACTGTCGAGCGGACGCTGAAGCGGCATGCAATGAGACCACCACCGCTGGGTTTCCGGATCGGCGGCCATTTTCGCCATGTCGGCTTCGAAATCGGTGCCGACATATTCGAAATAGGCAAACAGCAGGTTTTCCGGTTCTTTGAGGAAAATCGAATAATTGCGGATATTGCATTCGGATATCTTGGCAAGCACGCCGGGCCATACATCGGCGTGAAGCCGTTTATATTCGGCAATGGCGTCCGCGCCGATCCCGATCAATTGTCCATGACGGGTCATTGATGTGCCTCCATAATTTCGAATGCGCTTCCTGCGACCGTTAGTGCGGCAAGTTTGTCGTGATCCCATTCGATCCCGAGGCCCGGCGTCATCGGTGCAAGCGCATTACCGCCTTCGCGTGCCATCGGGGCTGCGATGTCTTCAAGCTGGGGGATGTATTCAAGCCAGGGCGCATTGGGCACCGCGCATACAAGACTTACATGCAGTTCCATAAGGAAATGCGGGCAGATCGCGATGTTATGGGCTTCGGCCAGATGCGCGACCTTAAGCCATGGCGTAATCCCGCCAATCCGGGCCACATCGGCCTGCACAATCTCACAGGCATCCTGTGCGATGTAATCGGCAAACTGACCGGGGCTATACATGCTTTCACCGACAGCGACCGGCACGCGTGACTGGGACTGCAACCGGGCATGGCCCGCAATATCATCAGCCGGAAGCGGTTCTTCAAACCATGCGATGTTAAGGCGTTCAAGCATCGGCAGGCGACGCTTGGCCTCACCTGATGTCATCGACTGGTTGGCATCGGTCATGATTTCATAATCATCACCAAGTGCGTTGCGGACCGCCTCCAGACGCTCGCAATCCTGTGCCACGGTCGGCTTGCCGATCTTTACCTTGGAGCCAAGAAAACCGGCTTCTTTTGAGGCAATGGCATCTTCGACCAGTGCATCGGGTGACAGATGAAGCCACCCGCCTTCGGTCGTATACATCGGCACCGATGATTTCGCCCCGCCCGCCAGAATATGAAGCGGCAAGCCGGTTTTAACGCCGCGCATGTCCCAAAGGGCCGTGTCAATTGCCGCAAGGGCAAGCGACATGATCGGTCCGACCGCCGTGGCATGCGAACAGAACAACAGATCCCGCCAGATGGCTTCGACCCGATCGGCATCCTGTCCCATCAGGCGCGGCAACAGCGTTTCTTTCAACAGCGACAGGATCGCTGGCCCGCCATCACCGATGGTGTAGCTGTATCCCATGCCCTTGGTGCCATCCGCATCACGCAAAACAACAAAGATCGTTTCCTGTGAATTGAATGACTGAATCGCATCCGTGCGCACGACCTTGGGTTCAAGATCGACCATAAAGGCATTTGCAGATGTAATGCGCGCCATTGATCAACCTCACGTACGAAGGGTTGCGCCGGATTCGGCATCAAACAGATGGCATTTGTCGAGCATGATCTGGAACGTCATGCGCTCGCCACTTTGGACCGGACGGGGATTTAGCATCTTGGCCTGAACTTCGGTTCCGGCAAGGGTCGCAAATAGAAGGGTCTCGGTACCGAGCGGCTCTGTCAGATCGACTGCCATTTCGACCTCCGCCATATGTTCACCACGTGGCAGGGCATGACCAACCGGCATGATATTGTCGGCCCGCACGCCAAAGGTCACAGCCTGACCGTCCTGTATTGCATAGCCCGGTGGAACCGGCAGGCGAGTGCCGTCAGCAAATTCGAGCTCATTGCCTTTCACCACACCATCGAGAAGGTTCATCGGCGGGGAGCCAATAAAAGTCCCGACAAAGGTGTTTACCGGGTTTTCAAAGACATCCAATGGGGTTCCGACCTGTTCGATATGGCCATCGCGCATGATCACAATCCGGTCGGCCAGCGTCATGGCTTCGACCTGATCGTGGGTGACATAGATGATGGTGGATTTCAGTTTCTGATGAAGCTTTTTGATCTCGACGCGCATCTGGGTACGCAGCTTGGCATCAAGGTTTGAAAGCGGTTCATCAAACAGGAAGACTTCCGGGTGACGCACAATTGCACGCCCCATCGCCACACGCTGGCGCTGACCACCGGACAATGCGCCCGGTTTGCGATCAAGCAACGGCGTCAGGGACAGGATTTCGGCGGCTTCGTCAACGGCCTTGTCGATTTCGGCCTGTGACTGTTTGGCAATCTTGAGCGAGAAACCAAGATTTTCACGCACCGTCATATGCGGATAAAGCGCGTAGTTCTGAAACACCATCGAGATGTTGCGTTCACGCGGCGGCAGATCGTTTACAACACGTCCGCCAATTTGCACTTCACCGCCGGAAATGCCTTCAAGACCGGCAACCATGCGCAGTGTCGTCGATTTGCCACAGCCCGACGGACCGACCAGCACGACAAATTCGCCATCCGCGATATCAAGATTGATGGAATGAACAACTTCAAGCGGGCCGTATTTTTTGACGACATCGCGAAGGTGGACCTGAGCCATTTTATTATCCTTTCACACCGCCAAAAGTAAGGCCGGCAATGAGATGTTTCTGCACGAGGAATGTCAGGATCAGCGCGGGGA
The DNA here is from genome assembly GCF_023588965.1 of Thalassospira sp. GO-4. Lineage (NCBI taxonomy): Bacteria > Pseudomonadati > Pseudomonadota > Alphaproteobacteria > Rhodospirillales > Thalassospiraceae > Thalassospira > Thalassospira sp. GO-4. The sequence goes on along the minus strand of NZ_CP097807.1, from coordinate 4,114,181 downwards.
TAATCATCAACACCGCAAGCGCACACATCCCGCCCCAATTCAGGGTAAATTCAGACGTAAAATCGAGAAGCCCGACCGGCATGGTCTTTGACGTGGTCGAACGGGTCAGCTGGGATGCCAGCGCATATTCGTTCCACGATGTCAGGAAGGCAAAGATGCCCGCCGATGCAATACCGGCACGAGCCACCGGAAATTCGACACGCCAGAATGCCTGCCAACGGGTGCAGCCATCGATCTCGGCGGCCTCGGCAAGTTCCGGCGGCACCTGTCGGAAGAACCCGTCAATCAGCCAGATCGTGAACGGAATGTTCAATGCGACATAAGCCAGGATCAGACCAAAATGGGTATCGATGATCCCGATCCGCGCAAACAGGATGAATAACGGCAGCGAAAGCGCCACACCGGGAACAGCCCGCGTTACCATCAGACCGACAAACATGCCGCCCTTGAAATTGAACTTGTAGCGCGCAAAGGCATAGCCGCCTGCCATCCCGATCAGAATGGCAATCACGGTTGAGGTAACCGAAATAACCAGCGAGTTGGCAAAATAGGTCAGAACCGGCACCCCGCCCTCCCCGATACCGCTGAACATGGCGCGGTAATGATCAAGGTTAAGCTCGTTGGGGATCCAGACCGGTGGTTTGGCCATGATTTCGACCGTCGGGCGGAAAGAATTCAGAACAATCCACAGGCCCGGCACGCACAGCACCATCATGGCACTGAAAAGACCAAAGAAATGCAGGCCCTTAAGGGTATAGCGGCGCATGCGATGATTAAGGTTACTCGCCATGATTTACGCCCCCATCCCGAGTTCTTTGCGCGACTGCGTCAGTTTCTTGAAGAAATAGATGGTGAAGAAAATCGCCAGAAAGATCGAAATATAGCCCATGGCATTGGCATACCCCATGCGTGCATCGACATAGCCGGTCCGCCCGATCAGGGTCCAAAGCAGTTCGGTACGACGTGCCGGGCCCCCATTGGTCATGATCTGCACAATGTCATAGGCACGTGCGACATCAAGGGACCGGATCGCCATCGCGATATAGATGAAGGGCATCAGGAACGGCAGGGTCACATAACGGAACGACTGCCATGCGGTGCATCCATCGACCTTTGCGGCTTCCAGCGGATCACGCGGGATCGCATACAGACCGGCAAGAATAAGAATTCCAAAGACCGAGGTTGCGGTCCAGATCTCGGCAAAGATGATTGAAAACATCGCCAATTGCCCGTCAACCAGCCACGGGATCGCCTGATCGGTGATGCCAAGCGACTGAAGCGCGTTATTCACCAGACCGACATTGTCATTGAAGATGAATTTGAACTGAAAGCCGACCAGGATCGGCGAAAACATCATCGGGAACATCATCATGGTGCGCAAAAGACGTTGTCCCTGCGTCACCTTGGACACCATCAAAGCCAGCCCCAGACCAAACAGCATCTCAAGATTGAGTGCCACGGTCAGCAACAGAACTGTCCGCCCGAAAGCCGCCCAGAACTTCACATCCGTCAGGGCCTTTTCATAGTTGAAAAAGCCCACCCAGTTGAAAATGCTGTCAGGCCGGGTCAGCCGATACGAGGTGAAACTCGAATATAACGACAGGACGAGCGGAATCAGCACGACGGCCGATAGAATAATGATGGCTGGCAACAAAAGAACCAACCACGGTGGAAGCTTCAAGCGATTCATCGGGATGTCCCATTAGTCGGCACAGGTCTTTGCCCATGCATTTGGGTCAGAGGATGGTCAGGCGGCGCAACACCCGAAATTGCGAATTGCGCCGCCGCAAGTCTGGCTTAGTAGACGCCTTCTTCCTGCATCAGATCGTCAACGGCCTCGGACGCATCCGCAAGCGCATCATCAACCGATTTATCACCAAGAATGGCGGCCTGAAGTTCAGGATAGATCAGGTTGGTTGCTTCGATCCAAAGCGGGGTCGGCGGGACAGCAAATGCAGTTGCCGCGGTTTCCTTGAATGCCGCCAGCACTTCACGACGATACGGATCGTCTTTGGCCTGTTCGGAAATGTAATCCCAAACTGCGGTGCGGGTCGGAAGCGGTCCGGCCGCACTTTCAAGTTTCTGGCTGTCTTCGTTGGTCAGGAATTCGACCAGCGATGCCGCAGCTTCCTTGTTCGCGCAATCTTCGGTCACGGAAAAACCGTGGAAGCCCGACCAACCGGTGCGCACACCTGCCGATCCTTTGGGAGCCGGTGCAACACCAACATTGCCAGCCACTTTCGAAGATGACGGATCGTTAAAGAAACCGGCCCAGCCCGGCCAATCCAGGTTCAGCGCAATGGTGCCCGACGCAAAGCCGTTGCCCAGGTCATCCCAGAGATAGTTGGTCGTGCCGGCCGGAACGGCTTTGGCATTATAAAGATCAACAAACCACTGAAGGGCGCGCTTGCCTTCTTCGGAATCAAAAGCCGGCGAGAAATCGTCATTAAACAGTTTGCCGCCTTCGGCAACGACCATTTCATAGTAACGACCGACAATTGCCTCATCCTTGCCCGCATACTGGGTGCCATAGAAGTTCGGCGGATCGGCAAAGAAAGTCGCCTGATCCTTTACCTGTTCCCAGGTTTCCGGCACGGCAAGCGGATAGCCGAACTTGGCTTCGAATGCCTTGGCCTTTTCGGCATCGTCATACAGGTCTTTTTGATAATAAAGTGCCGACACATCGAACTGTGCACGCGGCAACATCACAAGTTTGCCGTCAAAGGTCGCGGCCTTGATATTGGCCTGCACGAACTCGGCCACCACCCCCTTGTCCACCAGACCGGTCAGGTCGGTATAAAGGGTCGGGTACTGGGATGCGAAAGACGAATGGTTCGATCCGACGCACCAGTCGGTGGTTCCGGCTGCGATGTCGGATTTGAATTCCTTGTCCAGCTCGAAATGGTTCTTTTTCGAGATGATATTTACCTTGGCACCGTTGGCGGCTTCCCATTCGGGAATGCGGGCATAAAGCGCTTCATATTGCTGACCACCGATAAGCTTTGCCTCGATGGTTACGCCGTCAAATTCACCCGCCTGCGCGGTGCCGAATGCAGAAATTGCTGCCGTCAAAGATGCAGTCGCAAGCACGGCACGGGACGCACCGCTCAATAACGTTTTCATTCTATCCTCCCTGAAGGAACGGTCTTTCCCGACCGACTATCACTTCCGAGGTCATTCTTGCTGTGACTTTCATATTCGGAAGCATCTTTTATATTTAAACTTGACTTGATCGGTGAGTCAAGTTGAACTCCACAAGAAATCACCTTACAGCTGAAAAAACATAAGATCGCCGGGACGCAAGGTAGCACCACCTGTCGCGTGACAACCGGGAAACGCCGAACCAAAGAGGAAACGCCATGTTCATCGACACGCATCTTCACCTCGTTGCACGCGACCGGATCACCTATCCTTGGCTTAAGGATGTCGCTGCTTTGGATCGTGACTGGACGTTTCAGGATTATGAAACCACTGCACGCCGGATCGGGATCGAGGGCGTCTTGCATATGGAAGTCGATTGCGCGCCAACCGATATCGCCGCCGAAAACACCTTTGTCGGGGAATTGATGGCACAGCCCGGCAGCCTCATGCGCGGCGCAATTTCATCTGCAAGACCGGAATCCGGGGATTGTGAAGCATTCCTCGATACGCTTGATCTTGATATCGTCAAGGGCATTCGCCGGGTGCTGCATGTCGTGCCTGACGACCTGTCACAAGGATCCCTGTTCCGCGAGAATGTCCGACGGATCGGCCAAAAGGGGCTTCCTTTTGATATATGTGTTCTGCAACGCCAGTTGCCTTTGGCCCGCGATCTTGTCGATGCCTGCCCTGATACGGTGTTTGTTCTTGATCATTGCGGTGTTCCCGATATTGCCGGGGACGGCTTCGCCGATTGGGCACAATCCATTTCAGCACTTGCAAAACGCCCGCATGTGAATGCAAAGATTTCCGGCATCACGGCCTATGCCAAACCCGACTGGACACTCGAAACCCTGCGTCCCTATGTCGAACATATCATTGAATGCTTTGGCTGGGATCGCGTGGTGTGGGGATCAGACAGCCCGGTTTGCACCCTGAACTCATCACTGGACCAATGGATGGCGGTAACACAGGCCCTGATCGCCGGTGCGTCAGAAACCGAACGCGCATCCCTGACCCACCGCAACGCCCAACGCATCTGGTCGATCTGAACCGATAAGATGCCGTGATGTGCGGCCCGCAACCGATGCGCTGTTAAGCGCCGCACATCAAATAATCCACTGAAACAATTACCATAAACACGCATGGTGTAAGTTTTCTTACACATAGCGCAAGCAGTGACTACCTGTTCGCCCGGATCGGGCCTCGATAATGTTTATCCAACAAACAAGGGCAGCAAGCTCTTTGGATAACAATTTGACAGGCGAAGGGTAGTAACTCCATGCAAAGCAAGGTCGTAGCAAGTGCGGTCCAACACCAACCCGTAGAGTTGGGTGGTATTGATGAAAATCTTGCTTTCATCCTTAATCAGATGCAGCTCGAAGCATCGAACGGTAGTGATCTTGTCGTCTTTCCAGAAGCCAATCTGACCAGCTTTTTCAAACATGAAGAAGGCGGCTTGAAACGGCTTTGGAATGAGGGATCGGTTGATGTTGACGGCCCGGAACTCAATGCGATTGTCGAAGCGGCAAAGACCCTTGGAATCTATACCGTCGTCGGTTTCAACGAACGTTCGTCGATGGTTGGCACCATCTATAACAGCGCGGCCCTGATCGGTCCGGAAGGCATCGTTGGTGTCACCCGCAAATGCTTCTTCCCGGGCATTGAAAAGCTGTATTACACGCCGGACTACAATCGCACGACCTTTGACTGCGCACTGGGCAAAATCGGCATTGTAATCTGCTATGAGACCCTGTTCCCTGAAATTGCACTTGAGCATTTCAGACAGGGTGTAGAAATTCTTGCAGTCACCTCTTCATTCTGGTCTGGCGGCATCAAAGGCGGCGCTGGTGACCCGGTAACCAAAAAGAAATTCTGGGAAACTGTCCCGACCGTTACCGCAATTCAAAACCAGGCGTTTGTCGTGTCATGCAACGCTTGCGGCTTCCTTGACCTTGGCAAAAAAGTCGGGACCTGGGAACGCCTTGGCCTGAGCCAGATTGTTTCCCCAAACAGCGGCATTCTTGCCCAAGCCGGACAGTTCGCAGCTGAAACCATTCGGGCCGAACTGAATGTCGATGATCTCATCGAAGCCCGCACCAACTACCCCCTGATGGCAGATCGTCTTCGGGGTCGAAAACTGGTCGAACAACCAGCAACAATCAGATAATTACTATCAGTACGGAGGCATCAATGAACAGCAAGTTCAAATTTGCGGCATTAACTGCAATCGCTTTGGCCGGCTTCAACGGACCAGCCATGGCACAGGAATTCACCTTTACCTTCGGGCATGTTCTTATGGAAGACACGCCCAATGGCAAGGCAGCACGCGCATTCGAAAAAGAAGTCGAAGAAAAATCCAATGGCCGCATCGAGATCAATGTGATCCCGGCTGGTGGGCTCGGTGGTGATGTCGACATTATCGAGCAGCTGCAAAACGATCTGGTACAGATTGCAATTCCGCCGACCGCGACCCTGGGTAACTTCGAACCGAAGCTTCAGGTTCTTGATCTTCCTTTCATCCTTCCGAGCGAAGAAATGATGGTCAAGGTTCTTGACGGCGAAGTCGGTCGTTCGATCCTTGATACCCTTGATCAGCACGGTATGCATGGCGTCAACTTCTGGGGTGCCGGTTTCCGTAACATCACCAACAATGTGCGCGAAATCACCTCGGTAGAAGACCTTGCCGGCATCAAAATGCGCACCATGCAGGCACCGGTCATCCTGACCCAGTACAATGAATGGGGTGCAAACCCGACCGCGATGGCCTTTGCCGAAGTTTACGGCGGCCTTCAGGCCGGTGTTGTTGACGGGCAGGAAAACCCGATCGCCAACATCGTTGCGATGAAGTTCTATGAAGTTCAGAAATACATGACCCTGTCGTCACATGCCTATCACGGCTATGCCGCAGTCATGAGCGAAAATGCCTGGAACTCGCTTCCGGATGATCTGCGCGCCATTGTTGTTACCGCATTCGACAATGCCCGTGATCTGGCCCGCGAACTCACCAATGAGTATGAGGCAGAAGAACTGGCAAAAATCAGCTCGGACATTGCCGTCCATCGCCTGACCGATGCTGAAAAAGAAGCCTTCATCAAAGGCAGTTTCGCTGTCCATGAAGCCTTCGCCGATGTAGTTACACCGGAACTGATCAATTCCATTTATGCAGTTACCGGCGCAGGCCCCAAGTAATCTGCACATTTTGAAATGATGGACCGACTTGCAGGAACGCATTCTTGCAAGTCGGTTTTTTGACAATGGGACGGCAACATGTTCGAAAAATTTGACAAGGCTCTTGCCCGGCTCGAAGACGGATCCATGATCTTTCTGATGGCCGTCGCAATTTGCCTGACATTTCTTCAGGTGGTCATGCGCTATGTCTTCAGCGCACCGCTTTACTGGGCCGAAGAAGTTGTACTCTATTCGATCATCGTAATGAGCTTTGTCGGCATCAGTATCGGCATCCGGCTTGGCAGCCACATCTCGGTCGACCTTCTTGATGCACTTGTTCCGGAAAAACACATCCCCGTTCTTCGAATGATTGCCATTGTTCTCGGAATACTTTTTGCCGGTGCACTGGTCTATTTCGGCGGGAAACTTTTCCTCAATACGCTTGATCGTGGCCAGCTGTCGCCTGCCTTGCGCATCCCGGTCGCAGCAATCTACGCAATCATTCCCGTTTCCGGGCTCCTGTCGCTGTTTCGCTATGGCTATGCGTTCGTGCAGTTGCGACAGGGCAAGCAGATCGCAGCATCAGAAGAAAACCTTCGCGCCATGTAAGCTGCTTTTCGCGAAGCTGATTCCCGGTTTTTAACAGGGCAAAAGAATAATGTTATCAGGACTATTGCTTTCATTCGGCGGCCTTTTGCTATTTGGGTTGCCAATCTTTGCGGCACTGGCCTTTGCCGTTGTTGTTGCCGTCGGTTTCTGGGGACCATTTGATCCGGTAATTGTTCCGATGCGCATGTTCGCAGGCATGAACAATTTCTCGTTGATGGCCATTCCGTTCTTCATTCTTGCATCCGAACTGATGCGCATTGGCGGCCTGTCGCAACGACTGGTCGATCTTGCCACCGTTCTGGTTGGCTGGATCCCGGGCGGTATTGCTGCGGCAACCGTTCTGTCCTGCCTGTTTTTCGGGGCGATTTCGGGATCAAGTCCGGCAACGGTCATTGCCATTGGCAGCATCATGTTCCCGGCACTGGTGGCCGCGGGCTATGACCGCTTCTTTGCTATCGGCCTGATCACGGTGGCCGGAACGCTTGGCCCGATTGTTCCGCCAAGTATCGGCTTGATCATTTATGGCTCTGTGACCGGGGCATCGGTCGGCAAACTGTTTGCCGGCGGTGTTGGTCCGGCCCTTCTGATTGGGGCGCTTCTGATTGCAGCCTGTGTGATTTTTGCTATCCGTCGCGGCTATCCGCGCCAAGATTTCCCGACACGCGCGGCCTTCCTTCTGGCCATTCGTCGCTCGGCATGGGGTCTTGGTCTGCCCTTCCTGCTTTTGGGCGGCATTTATTCCGGTATCTTTACCCCCACGGAATCCGCGGCAGTTGCCTGCATGTATGGCTGGTTTGTCGGGGCCGTCATCTATAAGCAGATTGGCGTTGACGAGCTTAAAAGCATCTTGAAATCGTCGGGCGCCATTGCCGCGACATTGCTTTTGATCACAGCCGGGGCATCGGCCTTTTCGTGGCTTCTGACGATAACCGGGGCGCCGGGGAACCTGTCATCACAGGTATTGAGCAACACAAGCGATCCCTTCACCATCGCGGCCCTGTTCAATGTTGTCATGCTGGTGACCGGCTTTTTCCTTGATAGTGCATCGGCCATCATCGTTCTTGCGCCGTTGCTTCAACCGATTGCCGCCCAGGTCGGTATTGATCCGGTGCATTTTGGCCTGATCACGGTTGTGAACTTCTCGGTCGGCATGCTGACACCGCCAGTCGGCCTGAACCTGTTTGTCGCGATGGGGGTATCAAAGATGTCGCTGCGCGATGTCTTGCGCGGCTGTCTGCCGTTTATCGCGATCATGATTGTTGCCCTGATCCTGATCACCTATGTGCCATGGATTACCTTGTGGCTTCCTGACCTGATCTACGCGCAATAGGATAAAGCAATCCGAACAGTTGGCGGGGCCGGAGAAATCCGGTCCCGCTAATTTCCTTCAAAGAACAGCCGCCGGTCTTTTTGACAGGTTTCGAGCAGAAATTTCCAAACGGACATCAAACCGGGAAACCGATGCAGGTCGCTCGACGAGGAAATCCAGTATTTGCGCTCGAATGCAATTTCCGGACAGACCCGCACCAGATCAAATTCCGAAATCAGATAGATCGGGAAAATCCCCAGTCCCAACCCGGCAGCCGTGGCAAATAATTGCGACACCATGCTGGTTCCGCGGAACGCATATTTCAGGTTCGGTGAGAGTTCTTCGTGATAATTCAGGGTCTGGGAGAAAATATGATCCCGGACATATCCGACCCACATATGGTCAAGAACATCCTGCGATCCCTTAAGCGGGCCGTGTTCGGCAATATAGCCTTCGCTGGCATAGATACCCAATGTGTAGGGAGTGAGAACCTTTTTGATGATGTTTTCACCTTCGGGTTCTTCCAGGGTTACACAGATATCAGCTTCTCTGTTTGTGATCCGGGCCTGCTTGGGCAGTGAAACCAGTTCAAAATCAATATTCTGTCCACGAAGCCACCAGGAAATCTTTTCACCGAGATACCCGTTCCCGATGCCTTCTACAACACCGACGCGGATTTTCAGGCGCGGGGCTGCGGGACTGTTCTGCTGCGCAAAAGCAAGCCGTAATTGACGTTCACATTCAAGTGCATAACTGGCCAGATCGCGCCCGTCCCGGGTCAGTTTATAGCCGGTCTTGTCCTGTGAAAACAGACGCACCCCCATACTGTTTTCAAGGTTGGATATCCGCGCCTTGACCGTTACGCGCGACGTATCAAGAACCCTTGCTGCTGCGGACAGGGTGCCTTCGCGTGACAATACCAGAAGATGCTTTAAGTCATCCCAGTTCAGATCAAAATGGGGTTCTTGCAACCGTCAAAATTCCTGTGGATTTGCAAAGGTTAAATACACCTGCTGCCAAGCAGGCCTGTCCTTTTTTTCTGACGTTTTGAGCATACCGTAAATGGCAGTTTGTTGAAACGACTTCTGCCCGGTTTCAGCGGGAAAATCGCGTTTGTTTACCCGCGCAATTGACCGAAATTCATTACACGCTATGATTGCATTGTGGCGCGCGGTTGAAACAATCGGGCTAATTTCGGTTGTGATGTTTAAATCCTTCTCAACAAACACAATCTATAGGCGAAGCCACCCAAACAAAGTCGCCCACATAAGGTGACTTGAGGAACCAATGCATGCGCAGCTTCGTGACAGGGAATGTGAAGGATACATCTCGGTGGCTTTTGCCGATATGCATTTTGTGTTTGCTGACCGCGGCTTCGGGCTTCATTTTCTTTTACGAAAAGTCGGTTGAACAGGAAGTCTTCAGCGACACCAATCAGGACCTGCAACAGCTTCTTGCGCAGGGGCGTTCGGTTCTGTTCAACGATCTTTACCGGTTTCGCGACAATCTGAGTTTCCTGCATGCGACCCCGCCGATTTCGGGGCTGACGCGGGCGGAAAGCAATGGCGGCATTGACCCGTTTGATGGCACCAGTTTTGACCAGTGGAAGCTTCGTCTTGAGACGATTTTCATCGCGATGCTTCACAACAATGCATCGATCGATCAATTGCGGATCATTCGGACCAACGATGCCGGATCCGAACTTGTCCGGGTGAATCGCAGGGGCGGCAATATTTATGCCGTCCCTGATCAAATGCTTCAGGACAAGGGCACAACCGACTATTTCGCCCACTCCGCCGCCCTCAAACCAGACGAGTTGTTTGTTTCACGCATCAATTTGAACCAGGAATTCGGCCAGATTGAATATCCGATCCGGCCAACCTTGCGGTTATCGCTGCCGATCTTTAACGAAGACGGCACGCGATTTGGCTTTCTGATCATGAATATCAACGCGCAGAACCTTCTGACGCGTCTGCAAAAAGAAGTCACCGGCGATTTCGAAATCATCCTGACCGATAATGACGGATTTTATATTGCTCATCCGCTTGAAGAATACCGGTTCAGCCGGGATTTGCTGCCGGAACATCGCTGGGACAAAGATTACGACACCCGCGAAAACGAACAAACCGGCCTGATTACCGCGACTGAACTCAGTTCGAACCGTCGATTTTATATTCAGGCATCCACCATTCAGTTTGCGTCAAACCCGGCATCGGTATTGCATCTGTATGCCGCAATTGCATCGCAACGGGTCGCCGACGTGATCTGGAAAAGGCGCCTGTCGACTTACGGGTTTGCGGCGGTTTCCATTGTCATCATGACCATCACGCTTTTGCTTTTGCTGCGTGGATACAGAAACAGCATTCATCTTGCCGATGCCCGTGCAGAACACGAAGCAATCATCCGCAGTTCTTCTGACGGGGTGATCGGGCTCAAGCGATCCGGAACGGTTTCCAGCGTCAATGAAACCGCCGAAAAGCTTTTTGAAATCAAACGCGGCACGGCGATCGGGCGCAATATCGCCGATCTCAACATCCTGCCGGATGTAGATTTTGTCGAAAAAATCAAACAGGTCACAACGTCAAAAACACCTGTGTCCTTTGACGCTACATTTGTTTCGGCCAGCACCGACAAAAAAGAACTGCTTTTGACCTGTTCCCCGATCATTAGTGACGGTCGCGGGATCACCGGGGCTGCGGTAATTGCCCGTGATGTAACGCAGGAAAGGATCGCCGAACGCCAGATCCGCCGCGCCAATGCCGAGCTTGAGGAAAAAGTCGCCAAACGCACAGCCGAACTTGCCGAAGCCCACAAAAAGGCGTTGCAGGCAAGCGACATGAAAAGTGCCTTTATCTCGAATGTCAGTCACGAAATGCGCACCCCGTTAAACGGCATGGTCGGTGCCCACAAACTGATAGAACGCGATCCACTGACCGAAAATCAGCGCAAATACCTGCTGATGGCCGAAACCAGCTGTTCGACCCTGATGACATTGATCAACGACATCCTTGATCTGTCAAAGATCGAAGCCGGAAAACTCGAATTTGAAAGCAAGCCGTTCAATCCCCTGCAACTGTTTGAAGCCATTGCAAGTTCATCGGTCATTCGATCACGTGAAAAGGGTCTGGATCTGATCCTTGATACGGTCGATCTTGATCATATTGAACTGTATGGCGATGCCACACGCTTGAAACAGGTGCTCAATAATCTTCTGAGCAACGCCATAAAATTCACCGACGAGGGATATGTCGGTATTTTTGTCGCCAGCAAAGTTGAAGGCGAACGCATTCGCCTTGATGTTTCCGTCGAAGATAGCGGTATTGGCATTTCAGAAGAAAACAAACACAAGCTTTTCACCGCTTTCACCCAGGAAGACACATCCATTTCATCCGAATTCGGTGGCACCGGCCTTGGATTGTCGATCTGTCGGCAGCTTTGCGGTCTGATGAATGGCGACATCAATTTTGATTCCACCAAAGGAACCGGAAGCCGCTTTTTCTTCCATGTGTATTTCGATGCCAAAACCGCCAAAAAACGTTCTGTTCCGGCACTTCTGAAAGACAAATATGTCTTGCTTGATCTTACTCATGAACAAGCTGTCATTGCGGTATCGCGCCTGATCAAACGGCTTGGCGGTGATGTCATCAACATGAAGACAGATGCAGTATCAGACAAAATACGGCCGCTGCCCGATGTTGCAATTACCGATCACACCGATCGCGAACTTGAAAAGTTCTGTGCGTTTCTAAGCACCCTGACAACCGATGGCGAGACGCCACCGCACTTGCTGATCGTGCAGAACTTCCGGCGCAATCCGTTAAAATATTCGGGTAAGACAAACTGGCTGTCCGAACCGGTCAGCTATTCCGAACTGGTTGCCAATCTTGATCCGGATCATCGCCAGCAACCCGCCCCGCATATGCCGTCCGGGACAAAGGCCCTGCAACCGGTTACTGCCAACGCCCCCCAAACCAGCACCGCGGATGCCAATGCGGCATCTGACAAACTGGCGACCATTCTTATTGTCGATGACAATGCCATCAATATCGAAGTCGCCAAGGGATTGCTGTCGGGAATGGATTTCACCCTGCTGACCGCAACCAACGGTGCCGAGGCACTCGAAACCATGCGCCATGCTTCCGAACCGATTCACGCGGTCTTGATGGATTGTCAGATGCCGGGCATGGACGGGTTCGAAGCCACCAAACAGATCAGAAGCGGCATTCTTGGGCCTGTCATGTCAAACATTCCGATCATCGCCATGACCGCCAATGCAATGTCGGGTGAAAAGGAAAAATGCCTGGATGCCGGAATGAATGACTATATCACCAAGCCGATCGAACCCGACCGGCTGGTGAACAAGGTCATGCACTGGGTCCAGAAGCAGCTTGCCAAAAGCCAATAGGCCCTTATGCAATCCGTCCCCTGCCAGAAAAGGCTTTGCAACATCGCCTGATGCAAATCATCGGCATTGATTGTTCTTCTTCAAAGCCTGTTTTGATTGATTTGTGATTGATTACCCGATCTCACGCCAAAACGTACGGATCTGGTTTTTGATCTCAATAATATTAAGGGGCTTTTTCATCCAGCCAATCGGCGGCGATGTCGTGCCAGCTTCATCGTTATAAGATGACAGGTTGGCAGAACATATAATGACCGCCGTTCGGTGAAAGTTTGGCAAGCTGCGCAATTCCTGCAACAGCTGATCGCCGCTTGTATCTGACAAATTCATGTCAATCACCAGCAATTGGGGACCGAATGTTTCTTCAAGCGCATTGATCACTTCTGCGCCGGAATGAAAGAGCTTCAGCTCGAATTCCTGATCTTTTCCAATTGCAGCAAACCAAACCTCATGCATCAAGGGGTCATCATCAACGACCCACACATGCCTTAACGGATTGACACTGAACATATAAGTCACTCATTCGCCGCCATTAGTTTAACTATTTTGTGATGTTAAACCATTGGTTGCCATCATTTCAATGTAACCTTTTATCTTTCGTGCAATGCGCCATCGAAACTTTTGATGATCGGGGATGCAAGATATTTGAACAGAGTTTTCTCGCCGGTGATGATATCGACCAGAACCGTCATGCCCGGACTGACCAGGAATTTGTCCTCTTCACCCACGATATAGCTGTTCATGGCGATGTCCGCCTTGAAGAACGGGGTTCCGTCTTCGTCAAAGAATGTCGATGGCGAAACACGCTGTACCGTACCCTCGATTGTTCCATAGCGGGTATAGTCATATGTCAGAACTTTGATCTTGGCACTTTGACCGACGGTCACATGTCCGACATCATTTGTCGACAGACGGGCTTCAACGATCAGTTCGCTGTCATCAGGCACAATTTCCATGATCTGCGCACCCGGGGTAATCACCCCGCCGATCGTTTCAATATCGATCCCTTTGACGTATCCCGACACCGGGGACGTGATATCCAGACGTTTGACACGATCAACCGCACGTTTGATTGCCAGACGAAGTTCAGCGGCCTCGGTGGCAAGCGCACTGAGTTCGGCTGTCAGTTCGGCATGGAACGTCATTTCCATTTCGATCATACGCTGGCGTGCCTCGACAACACGTTCATTGATACGGTCCGCATCCAGGATCAATGCCATGCGTTCGCTTTGAAGACGGGCAAGTTCACGCTGATCCTGAATGAAGTCCAGACGCGGGAAAAGTCCCTTGTCGACCAGAATCTGACGCCCGTCGACCTGATTCTGCATCAGATCGATTTGTTCGCCCAGCGCATTGGACTGGTGGGTGATCGTTGTCAGCTCAGCCTTGCGTTCGCGTTCCTGCTGACGAAGAACATCAAGCTGGCTTACCAGACGCTGTTTGCGACTGTTCAACGCTTTCAATGCCGTTTCCGCAATTTCGGAATAGACACCGGTCTGCATCAGTTCGGCGGGTGTCGTTCCTTCGGCTGCGGATTTCAGCAACCCGTATTTCATGGTGACGGCCATCAAACGGGTTTCAAGCTGTTCAAGTTCGGACTGCGCGATATCGGGGGCCAGGCTGACAAGCAACTGTCCTTCGGTAACGTGCTGACCATCCTTGACCGCAAGATGCGACAAAATTCCGCCTTCGAGATGCTGGATACGCTGGATCGCGCCAACCGGCACAATTTCGCCGGAACTGACCGAAATCTCGGCCATCGGTGTCTGGGTTGACCAGACAGTTGCACCAAGGAAGAAGACCAGCATGAAGACCACCGTAAACATGGCCGGCCGGTGGGTGGATTTTTTGTCAAACAGCTGGATCGCTGTCACCGGGGCGTCGACCGTAAACTTGCTGTTGTTTGTTTTCCCGGTATCGCCCTGTGGGATGGCGTACTTGTTCTTGCTCATGATCAAGCTCCCCGCTTCTGGGACAGTTCGCTTGGTGCACAGTTGCGCACCAGCATTCCCTGATTAAGAACCAGCACGCGGTCGGCAACACGAAGATATTCCGGCTCGTGCGTGGTGAAAATGGTTGTCGATTTGCCGCGTCTTTCTTCGATTTCCGACATGAAAAGATGACGCGACTGAATGCTGGCGGCATCGGGTTCATCAAGAAGAAGCAACCCGCGACGGCAATAGAACGCACGCGCCATCGAAAGAATGCGACCAAGGCTGCTTCGTGGGTCCAGATCGCAAAGCGACGTGTTATAGCGGTTTGGCAACCGCTGAACTTCGAATTCAAGGCCCATCTGCTTGCAGATCAGTTCTGCCGAGATCGTCTTGTCGAACGGATCGGCATGTTCGAGATATTCACGAATGGTCAGGGGCAGATGAATCGTATCGCGTGACATATAGGACATCGATTGACGCAAAACGTTCGGCGGCACATGGCTTGGCGATACGCCATCAATCGTGATTGTGCCGATCTGCGGGGCGGTTGTCCCGGCAATCACATCAAGCAGAACCGACTTGCCCGAACCGCTATGGCCGGTAATGGCAATGGTTTCGCCCGCGGTGATTTCAAGTGACACATTGCGAAGTGCCGGGGAAATACCGCGCTGGAAGGTAATGGTCACACCGCTGAGCGAAATGTTGCCATTGATGCCCTTGATCTGGTTGCCCGTGCCGTCGGCCGCCGAATTGTCAAACATCATGTCGGCATTGGCCTGCGAGACATCCATCGAATTTTTGGTGTCGTTCCAGCGCAGCTTGGCTTCAAGCATTGATGGCACCGGGGACATGATCCGCCAGACCAGTGCAACCGAGGCAATCAGCGCACCGACTGTCAAATTCTGGTCCAGAACGGCAATTGTGCCAAATCCAAGCGTTGCTGTGACGGCAAGCGACCCCAGACCCGACGAAATGATACGGGCAAGATGCAATTTGCTTTGACGCAGACGGTCTGCTTCTGACAGGCGGGCTGATGCATCACGGAACCTGTTGAGCCAGTTCTGCGTACGTGCAGCCAGTTTGATGGTCAAAAGACGACGGGCAATTTCATGACAGACAAGATTGAAATCATCGGCCTTCTGGATCGTCAGCATGTTGCGCGATGACGGCGGCGCCAGCAGCACCAGAATAAGCATCACACCACCACCCACCACAAGTGCAGGCACCGCCGCAAGCCAGCCACCCAACACCGCAAGTGCAATGAAATAGATGATGCTGACCGGGCCTTCGATCAGCGCCATGCCGACCGGACCGGTGATGAAGTTACGTACGGTTTCAACATCACGCATCCTGGTCAGGCCAAGGCGGCTGTCAAACATCCGGGATTCGGTGTGCGAGATTTTGAGCAAACGGCTGAAAATCCGGGTATTGCCCCGGAATTCGGTATTGGCGGAAACCTTGGCCAATATCCAGGCACGGATCATCCGTGCGCAAAACTCGCCAACCACGGCAAGCATGAAACCGACAATCACATAGGCAAGGATCGTTGTATTTTCGGCGGCAAGAACCTGGTCATAAATGGCAAGTGTGAATAGCGGCAATGCCAGACCAAGGGTACTTGATACCAGCGTCAAAAACGCAATCAGCGGCCCGTGCCCGTCAAGATATTGCGAAATCTGTTCAAAAATGGTGGCCCGGATTGAACCGGCATTGCTGCGATTGTTTTCGGCAACCGAAAACACCAATGCACGCCCGATCGAATCAAGTGCCGGCATTTCTGTTTCAAGACCATTATCGATCCGCAAACAGATGGGCGGGCCATCCCCGTTCGGAGTAATGGCAATCAGATTGCCTTCGCGGGTTTCGAAAACACACAGCAACCCGAAGAACAGCGTATCGCGCAACGATCCGTTCACCAGTTCCGGGGATGCGCCAAGGCTTAGCGAGAATTTGGCAATATCTTCAAGCTGCAAACGCTCATAATTCTGTGTGATGGTTGCAAGGTCTGCTGTCGTAACAGCCAAACCTGCCTTGACGAACAGCCTGTGCAGCCCTTCAAAGCGAAGTTCCTCGAACGGATCCTTGGCATTCTCGGTTGTCGTGCGGCCTGCTGTGGTAACTGGAGTAAGCGTCATTTTGCTCTCGCCTCCACGGTTCTGATTTCTTGTAAGTGGCCTTCGGACAGCTTGAAGCGCCGCGACGAGACAGCCTTAAGGGTTTCACGGTCGCTGAAAATCAGGACAGTTGCCTTGCCCGACAGGGCCTTGATCAACCGCGACAGACGGATTTCGGTGTTGGCATCAAGACCGAATGTTGCATCATCAAGAATGATGAACTTCTTCTTCAGCGCCAGGGCACGTACGATTGCGATCTTTTGCAGGAAGCCGGTCGGCAGTGCGGTATTGGTTGAACCGATTTCGGTTGCATATCCCTTGGGCAGACGCTTGACCGCCTGATCAAGCCCGATCAGATGGCTCAGATAACGCACATCGGCATAGTTATCCTGGTTGCCCATGGTCAGCGCATCAATCACCGTTCCTTCCGGCAACTGGGGCGATGTCCCGATATAGGTTGTGTTGCTGCGAATGAGTTCGGCCGAACTGCCTTCAAGGCGGATTCCATTGATGGTGATATTGCCCACGATCGGGCACAGCCCCAGAAGTGCTCGCGAAAATGTGGTTTTACCATCACCGCGGCCGCCTTCGATGCTGACAATCGTGCCCGGTTCGATATCAACCGTAATGTCTTCAAGGCAGGCCTGATCTTCACCGACCCGGCAGACGCTGACCTGATAAAGCGAAAGTTTCGGCGCGGCACTCCAACGCGGCAACTTGACCGCTGACGGTGCGGCATCGGTCGCACGGCCCAGCTTCAGCTTAAGGATTTCACGCTGTTTGTTCAGACGGTGCAGTTGGAACTGCATCAGGAACTGATAGCAGGTTTTAAGCGGCTCGATCGAACGACCGGTCAAAAGCGTGCACGCCGCCAGACCACCATAGGTCATATTGCCCGACAAAACCGAAAGCGCACCAACCACGATCACCGACCCGATCAGGGCCTGGGTGACAAAGGTAAATATCTCGACACTGGATGCTGACAGGAACTTCATCCGGCGCAGGCTTTCGGAATGCGCGCCCTGAATGTTTACAAACTTGTCGGAAAGCGCGACCTCGCATGCCAGCGATTTGGCATGGCCCAGATTGTCAAAAACACCCGACAGAAAATGCTGACGCACATCTTCGCTATCGAAGTAGCTTTTTGACGCCCGCGTATGAAGAACGGCCAAAATCGAAATGACAATTGCAAACAGCATCAGCAACGTCACCGGCATCATGACCAGCCAGCCACCAATCAACCCGACAATCGCAAGAATGCCGATCAGAAATGGCAAATCCGCGATCAGTTGTGCCCGCAGCAAGGTAAATTCGCGTTTGCTGTTGGCGATATTGAAGGTCGAGCTCAGAACACCGAACGGAATGCGTGCCGCCGTCGGGAAGCTCTGACGCAACAAGCGCGAAAATGTCTTTTCACGCAGGGAATAATCAAGCCGGGCGGAAACCTTGGCCAGAATGGCCTGCCGCGAGAACCGCAACAGCATGTCGCACGCCACCACGATGACGATGCCGATCAGCAAGACTGTCAATGTCGGGATAGAGGAGCTCGGCAATACCCGGTCATAAACCAGAAGGATCGCAACCGGCATCGCCAGAGCCAGCAGGTTCAGCATTGCAGACGCAGCAAACAGGGTTAGCGCTTCATTCAAACGAATGCCGCGTGTCTTTCCTGCTGCCTGCAAAACCTGTGTTTGGCTCGTCGTTGACTCTGACATGAAATTTCCCTGGTTGCGAATTGCCAGCTCAGTTCATGCTCGGAGTTTAGTACGAGGCGGAAACACCTTTCAGTTTTGGGTCTGTAGCGAATTGTTATGCGATTGTTTTTGCCGATACATCCGGCGAACGGTCAATTGTCACCGGAACTGCTGAAAACATATCCCTTGCCGCGCACCGTCTGGATGAATTCCGGCTCGGCAGGTTCGCGTTCAATCCGTTTGCGCAGACGCGCAATCAGGATATCGATACTGCGGTCCATATATTCCCATTCCCGGCCACTCACCGCGACAGAAAGGTCATTGCGCGACAGAACCTGACCGCTATTGCTTGCCAGGAAATACAGCAATTCTGCCTCGTTTGCCGACAGCGTAAACTCGTCACCATTGTCATGCGTCAGACGATGTGTCTGGGCATCAAGTGTCCATTTAGCAAACCGGATGTGCTTGTCGCCCGCTGCGGGTGCAGCCGGTTGGGCGGCACTGTTCAGATTGGTTCGGCGCAACAAACTTCTTATGCGTGCCAACAGGTTACGCGGTTCCAGCGGCTTTGTGACATAATCATCCGCGCCAAGCTCAAGACCGACAATCTGGTCGATGCTGTCACTTTTGCGCGAAAGAATGATCAGCGGCGAAGTCAGCGTTTCGCGCAACTTCCGCGTCAGGTCGAAACCGTCCCCGTCCGGCAACATGATATCAAGCAGTATCAGGTCAATTGTCTGGCTATCCAACAATTCCCACATTGCCTGGGCTGTATGGGCAACAACGACCTCATACCCTTCTTCGGATAAATAAACCTCAAGAAGATTTGTGATATCAGGATCGTCATCCACGATCATGATGGTCAGGCTTTGTGTCAAAAAAGACCCCATTTCAATTGTACACCAGGCATTACAATTCAATAACATTTTGCAACCAAAAGTGCATTTCTTTGTTGCGCCCGCTTCTCCAGAATTCATCGGAATAACGACAAATCTATGGGCGAAATCCTGTTCGCCGACGGAATTCTTGGAGACGAATGATGGCTGACATACGTGATCAGGGACAAGTCAACACACCGAAAGTTCAGGCTGACGATGGCCAGAGCCTTCAGGTGTCTCTGCGACAGGATACCTCGCTTTCCAGCGTTCATACGGGAAGCCGTCAGTGGTATGACCCCCGTATCGAAGCGGCCCCGGATGAAGGCTACACGCAGTCACCCGATATTTCGAACTCCTCCGAAAACTACAATGAATCTGTCCTTCAGGATGGCGACAGCTCTGTTTCAAACATAGAGTTGGGCGGGTCCGGAAACAATGCCTCCTCGACCAAAATCGTAAACAATCAGGCCCCGATCGCAGGAAACGGGCAGGAAATTATCGAAACCAACAGCCCGCCTCTGCAACCGGTTACCCAGCCTGACACCGGCGACACCTTTGGCAACGGCTTTGGCGGCGGGGGTGGCGCTGGTGGCACATCGGGTTCTGGCGGCTCATCTGCGGCTGCCCGCTCGGTGGGCGGCGGCGGGGGTGGTGGCGGCACCACAACCATTGCTGGTGCCAGTGCTGATGATGCGGCGGCGGGGGCTTCGGGCTCCGATGTTCTTTCGGTAAATGATGTCGAAGGTGCGGGTGGTGAAAACCTGACACTGAACATCAATGTTTTCGAAGATAACTCCACCTCGATCTATTTCATCCTGATCCAGGGCATGCCTGATGGTGCGACCCTTTCTGCCGGTGACAATCTCGGCAACGGGATCTGGCAGGTCAGCGTTGATGAACTTGATGGGCTGAGCGTTGCAATTACCGAAGAAACCATCGGCAATTACAATGTTACTGTCACTGTCATCAACACCGAAACCGGTGAAGTCGTCGATAGCGAGTCTTTTGAACTTGCTGCAAATGACGGTGCAGACGCCCCGACGCTCAGCGTTGACCCTGCTTCGGGCAACGAAGACAGCGCAATTGCACTTGATATCACCGCCGGTCTGACCGATGCGGATGAGACCCTGTCGGTGACCATCAGCGACATCCCGGCTGGTTCCACCCTCTCGGCTGGTACCGTCAATCCGGATGGCACCGTCACCCTAACTGCCGGTGAGCTGGCAGGTTTGACCATCACCCCGCCGGAAGATTTCAGCGGGTCGTTTGATCTGACCGTGACGGCGACTTCGACCGAAGGATCGGATACGGCATCTGTTAGTGAAACACTGGCCGTCACCGTCGATGCCCAGGCAGACGCCCCGACGCTCAGCGTTGACCCGGCATCGGGCAACGAAGACAGTGCCATTGCGCTCGATATCACCGCTGGTCTGACTGATGCGGATGAAACTCTGTCGGTCACCATCAGTGACATCCCGGCGGGATCCACTCTGTCGGCTGGTACCGTTAATCCGGATGGGACTGTGACCCTGACTGCCGGTGAGCTGGCTGGTCTGACCATCACACCACCGGAAGACTTCAACGGGTCGTTTGATCTGACTGTCACTGCCACCTCCTCGGATGGCGCAGATACTTCGTCGATTGCTGATACCCTGTCGGTCAACGTTGACCCGGTTGCCGATGCACCGGCTGTCACGATCGATATTGATCCGGTCATCGAAGAAAATGTTCCGTCTGATCTGACCATCACCCTCGATCCGCTTGAGGCCGATGTTACCGCAGAAATCACCGTCACCGGTCTGCCCGCTGATGCAACGCTCAGTGCCGGCACCCAGAACCCGGATGGCAGCTGGACCCTTTCCGAAGGCGACCTTGCGGGCTTGACCCTCACGGTTTCGACAACCGTCAATATCTCCTTCACGGTGGATGTCACCGTGACACACACCATCAATGGCACAACCGACAGCACGACCCAAAGTGCGACTGTCGATGTGGTCGATGCTGGCGCACTGCCAAGTGTTACTGTCAGCTTCGATGGTGCCGTGCTGGAAGATGCTGCAACACCTCTCGATATCAGTGTCGCCGTTGAAAGCGGTGAAAGTGTTGTCGAAGTCACTGTTGACGGCCTGCCTGCCGGTACCACTCTTTCTGCCGGAACCGTCAATCCCGACGGCTCCGTTACCCTGACCCCGGGCGAACTGGCCGGTCTGACCCTGACCCCGCCTGACGATTACAATGGCAGCCTTGATTTCACGGTAACCGCTGAAACCACGTCCGGAGCCGGCACCGAAACCGTTACCGAAAACGTCTCGACAACGGTTGAAGCCGTTGCCGGCACCCCGATCCTGACTGTCAATGGCGCCAGCGGTGCTGAAGATGGCGGTGCCATCACGCTTGATATCACGGCCGGTGTAACCGATGCCGGTGAAGGCCTGGAAATCACCATCAGTGACATTCCTGCTGGTTCCACCTTGTCGGCTGGCACCGTCAATCCGGATGGGACGGTTACCCTCACCGCTGGCGAGTTGGCAGGTCTGACCATCACCCCACCGGAAGACTTTAGTGGGTCGTTTGATCTGACTGTCACCGCCACCTCCTCGGATGGTGCAGACACCGCATCCATCGCAGATACCCTCTCGGTCACCGTTGATCCGGTTGCCGATGCTCCGACGCTCAGTGCTGATCCGGCTTCGGGTAACGAAGACAGTGCAATTGCGCTCGATATCACCGCCGGTCTGACCGATGCGGACGAAACCCTGTCGGTGACCATCAGCGACATCCCGGCGGGTTCCACCCTGTCGGCTGGTACCGTAAACCCGGATGGGACTGTGACCCTCACTGCCGGAGAGCTGGCAGGTTTGACGATTACCCCACCGGAAGACTTCAGCGGGTCGTTTGATCTGACTGTAACCGCCACCTCCTCGGATGGTGCAGACACCGCATCCATCGCCGATACCCTGTCTGTCACCGTTGATCCGGTTGCTGATGCTCCGACGCTGAGCGTTGATCCGGCTTCGGGCAATGAAGACAGTGCCATTGCGCTTGATATCACCGCAGGTCTGACTGATGCGGATGAGACCCTGTCGGTCACCATCAGCGACATTCCGGCTGGTTCCACTCTGTCGGCTGGTACCGTTAATCCGGATGGCACGGTTACCCTTACCGCTGCGGAACTTGCCGGTCTGACAATCACGCCGCCTGCTGATTACTATGGCTCGTTCGATCTGACAGTTACCGCGACTTCGGTTGATGGCTCAGACTCTGCATCTGTCTCTGAAACGCTTACGGTTCAGGTTGAAAACGTTGCAGACGGTCCTGAGTTGACCCTTGGTCTGCCAGCCCTGTGCCTCGAAGACACGGCTTGTGGTCTGACCATTGATGTTGGCGTACTGGCACCATCAGAAGTTCTTGAAGTCACCATCGAAGGGCTGCCCAATGATGGGACCCTGTCGGCGGGCATCAAAAACCCGGATGGCAGTTGGACCCTGACCCAGGCAGAACTTGTCGGCCTGACTGTCACCGTCCTTGAGCCCGGTGATTCGCTTCTGACCGTAACCGCCACCGTCAATGATCCGATCAGTGGCACCAGCGACAGCACCATTGCCAACATCAATCTTGAGGTCCTCAATGTCGCAGAAGGCCCGACCCTGAATTTGGGGCTGCCGGCACTGTGTCTGGAAGACACAGCCTGTGGTCTGACCATCGATGTTGGTGTGCTGGCACCATCAGAAGTTCTTGAAGTCACCATCGAAGGGCTGCCCAATGATGGGACCTTGTCGGCCGGCATCAAAAACCCGGATGGCAGTTGGACCCTGACCCAGACCGAACTGGTCGGCCTGACTGTCACCGTGCTTGAGCCCGGGGATTCGCTTCTGACCGTGACCGCCACCGTCAATGACCCGATCAGCGGCACCAGTGACAGCACCATTGCCAACATCAATCTTGAGGTCCTCAATGTCGCAGAAGGCCCGACCCTGAATTTGGGTCTGCCGGCGCTGTGCCTCGAAGACACGGCTTGCGGTCTGACCATCGATGTTGGTGTGCTGGCACCGTCAGAAGTTCTTGAAGTCACCATTGAAGGGCTACCCAATGATGCGACCTTGTCGGCCGGCATCAAGAACCCGGATGGCAGCTGGACCCTGACCCAAGCCGAACTGGTGGGGCTGACTGTCACCGTCCTTGAGCCCGGTGATTCGCTTCTGACCGTGACCGCCACCGTCAATGACCCGATCAGTGGCACCAGTGACAGCACCATTGCCAATATCAATCTTGAGGTCCTCAATGTCGCAGAAGGCCCGACCCTGAATTTGGGTCTGCCGGCGCTGTGCCTCGAAGACACGGCTTGCGGTCTGACCATCGATGTTGGTGTGCTATCCCCAACCGAGGTACTTGAAGTCACCATCGAAGGATTGCCTAACGATGCGACCCTGTCGGCCGGGATCGAAAACCCCGATGGTAGCTGGACCCTGACACAGGCTGAACTCGTCGGTTTGACCGTTACCGCGCTGGAGCCGGGGGATTCGCTTCTGACCGTGACCGCCACTGTCAGTGATCCAATCAGCGGCACCAGTGACAGCACGATTGCCAACATCAATCTGGAAGTTCTCAATATCGCAGATGCACCGACACTTGATCTGTCGCTTTCTGCTGCTGTGATCGAGGACTCGCCCACGCCGCTTTTGATTACGGTAAGTGATCTTGCCCTTACCGAGGATGTCACCCTGACAATTGACGGGGTGGATAACGGTGCGACGCTTAATGCCGGAACGCTTAACCCGGATGGCACCTATACGCTTGAGCTTCTGGATCTGGTGGGTCTGGCGATCACGCCGGACACCGAAGACGATCTGCAATTGTCGATCACGGCGACGGTTGAAGATTCTTCGAGCAATACTGTGGCGACAACGACGGCAACGCTGGATATCGATGTGCTGCCAAATCCGTTGGATCCGTTGATCTGATCCCGTCTGGAGAGGAGTGGATAAAATGACAGCGACAATAACAAAATTTGCTGCCCAAGAACGAGGCGGTCAACGCCCGGTACGCCTGCTTATCTGTGATGATTCCGTCTTTATGCGAATGGCTTTGGTTGCCCTTTGCGAGGATCATCCGGAAATCGAAATTGTCGGGGAAGCCGAAAACGGACTTGAAGCCGTTGAAGCCGCCCGAAGATTGCAGCCCGATGTCATCACGATGGATATCGCGATGCCCCATCAGGATGGTATTTCTGCCACCCGCGAAATTCTGTCCGAGGCCGATACATCGATCATCGTTCTGAGTTCATTAAGCGAGCAACGCCATACACTGGCCAATGAATTGCTTAATCTTGGTGCGGTCGATGTGATCTGGAAGTCTGCATCGATGCTTGATATCGATCTCGATGGTATTGCCGCAACCATGCTTGAAAAGATCATTTTCTGGGGGCGCAATTCATTCGGATCGGAACAGGATGAAATCGGCGACAGTCCGAAAATCGAAATCCTGGTCAAACGCAAAGAACCCAAACTGCTTTTGCTAAAGGCTGGGGCGGGCAGCGTGCCCATTCTCAAGGATATTGTGGAAACCTTTTCCACCGGCTGTTTGCCGGTCCTGATTTCGGCAAATGTGCCGCGCTCGTGCATTGAATCTCTTGAGACTTTTCTCAAGAGGAAGTCAATCCGGCCGCTTATGCCGGTCGAGGACGGACTTGGTTTGGAAACCGGTGTCACCTATATCATGAACGAACAGTCCAGATTCGGGGTGATTGGTGAACGCGGAAGTTGCCGGTTCCGTCCACTCGCACTTCTGGATGCCAAAGACAATCTGATCACGACACTGGTAAAGTCGGGATATCTGCCTGTGACCATCGCACTTCCCGGCGTGTCTGACGAGTATCTGCTGCATCCGGAAAACGTTTTCTCGGGCGGGCAGTTCTGCTTCCTGGGGGAAGAAGGACGAAGCCCGCAAACCGCACCGTCCAAGGAATGGATATCCATCAACAGTAGAATACACCTCAATCGTGTTCTGGAGATTTTATAGTCATGAACGCTTCGATAAACATGAACAGCTTTCAGTCGAAAATTGCTGCGTTGCGTGAACGCTATGCCGAGCAAACTTCTGAGAAAATCGACTTTATCGTAAGCACCTGGTCGCGTTACTGCGAAACTCCGAACCGGGATGATTTCGAAGTTCTTCTGATGGAAGTCCACCGCATTTCCGGAACGGCAAAAACATATGGTTTCCCCAGACTGGGGGAAATGGCATGTGACCTTGAAAAGCTGCTGATTGACGAGGGCGTGGCAAACCCGTCTACCAAGGCCCTGTCGATCATTGATCAGCTAAAAGACTATTCCGCCGACGAAGACGAAGGGTTCGAAGCATAGGCATTGCTGCCCCAATTCCGATAACCGCGGCACAGAAAATCGCCGCATCTGTTGGGCGGTCAATGGAAATCATGACTGTCAATTTTCAGGGTCGGGGCAGTTTGCGCCTTTGATGCAGGTGAGGAACCCAAACCATCAAGCCCGCTTGCCCAACGCAGATTGCGCGGATGGGTATTGTTGCTGCGCGCAATTCTGTTGTTTTCGGTCAATCCTTGCAACATGGGGGTCAGATCAACCAGCTTGTCGGCGATGATATGGGTCACGCCGTCTTCACGTTGAAGCTTGCCGGTTACCCCCATCACCGTGGCGGTCATGACCTCGCGACGGTATTTTTCCATCACCTTGTTCCAGACCACCAGATTGGTGATGCCTGTTTCATCCTCAAGCGTGATGAACACCACCCCCGATGCCGTACCCGGACGTTGACGCACAATGGCAAGACCGGCATGACTGATCCGGTCGCCGTCGCGAACCCGGGCCAGATCCGTCGCCTTGCTGATACCGGCCCCGCCAAGGGCATCACGCAACATGCTGATCGGGTGCCCCTTAAGCGACAAGCGCAGGCTTGCATAATCCTCGATGATTTCTTCGCCCGGCCCCATAACCGGTAAATCCACCGGGGCTTCCGGCCCGAATTCGGCTGATACCCCCATATTGTGGTTGAAATTCTGGGCTGCCTCAAACAAGGGCAAGGCAGCGGGTGGTTTGCGCCCCTTGCCAAAGCGCCGAACGGCCCAAAG
The DNA here is from genome assembly GCF_023588965.1 of Thalassospira sp. GO-4. NCBI lineage: Bacteria > Pseudomonadati > Pseudomonadota > Alphaproteobacteria > Rhodospirillales > Thalassospiraceae > Thalassospira > Thalassospira sp. GO-4. The sequence continues at coordinate 4,087,830 of NZ_CP097807.1, read as the reverse complement.
CGCTTCGCGCCGCGACAGACCAAGAGATCCAAACGCATCGGCCTCGGCCAGTTTTTCAAGGGCCGCAGGTGACAGTCCGGTCTGACGTGCCATCAGATAGATATCCTGAAAGCCGCCAGCCGGACGATTGGCCATCAGGGCAAGGGCATCAAGTTCGCCAAATCCCTTGATCTGGCGAAAGCCCAGCCGCACCGCATGATAGCCGCTGGCCCGACCCATTTCACGTTCAAGCCGGTTGTCCCAGAAACTGTGATTGATATCGATTTCAAGCACGCGTACCCCGTGATTGCGCGCATCATTGACCAATTGCGCCGGGGCATAAAACCCCATCGGCTGCGCGTTCAAAAGCGCACATAAAAACACATCCGGATGATGGCATTTCAGCCAGGATGACGCATAGGCCAGAATGGCAAAGCTTGCGGCATGGCTTTCGGGAAATCCGTAATCGGCAAAGCCTTCGATCTGTTTGAAACAGCGTTCGGCAAACTCGATATCATAGCCGTTTTTGAGCATGCCATTGATGAATTTGGTGCGATGTTCGCCGATCGTGCCGGTGCGTTTGAAGGTCGCCATGGCCCGGCGCAGGTTATCGGCTTCTCCGCCGGAATAGCCGGCGGCAACAATGGCGATTTGCATCGCCTGTTCCTGAAACAGCGGCACGCCGCAGGTTCGCTTCAAAACGGCTTCAAGCTGTTTGGACGGATATTCGACCTTTTCCCGTCCCATGCGCCGCTGCAAGAAGGGATGAACCATGCCGCCCTGAATCGGACCGGGGCGCACAATCGCCACCTGAATGGTCAGATCATAGATGCTTTTGGGTTTAAGACGGGGCAGCATGCTCATTTGTGCACGTGATTCCACCTGGAAAGTGCCGATACTGTCGGCCTTTTCAAGCATCCGGTAGGTTGCCCGGTCTTCCTTGGGCAGGGTCGCAAGGTCATAATCAATATTCTTGTGCGTGCGCAAATCATCCAGTGCCTTGCGAATGCAGGTCAACATCCCGAGGGCGAGGATATCGACCTTGAGAATGCCCAGCGCATCAATATCGTCCTTGTCCCATTCAATCGTCGTGCGATCGGCCATCGCCGCATTGGCAATCGGCGAAAGTTCACAAAGCGGCCCGCGCGTAATGACAAACCCGCCGACATGTTGCGACAAATGGCGGGGAAATCCGGTGAGTTCGCCCGCCAGATCAAGCACGGCCTTAAGCCTTGGCTCATCGGGATGAATGCCCGATTGGCGCATCATGGTGTCATGCGCGCCCTTGCTGCTTGATCCCCAGATGGTTTTGGTCAGTTTGACAATGGTGTCTTCGGACAGGCCGAATACCTTGCCGACATCACGAATGGCACTGCGCGACCGGTATGAAATCACCGTCGCGGTCAATCCGGCACGTTCACGGCCATATCGTTCATAGATGAACTGAATGACTTCTTCGCGGCGTTCATGTTCAAAATCAACGTCGATATCGGGCGGTTCGTTGCGGGCATTGCTGATGAAGCGCGAAAACAGCAACTCCACCTTGTTGGGGTCAACCGATGTGACATGCAGGCAAAAACAAACCGATGAATTGGCCGCTGATCCCCGCCCCTGGCACAAAACCCCCCTGGACCGGGCAAAGGCCACAATGTCATGCACCGTCAGGAAATAGGGGGCATAGCCCAGCTCGTCGATCAGTTTAAGCTCGGTCTCGATCAGGTTTCTGACCTTGTCGGGCACCCCTTCGGGATAGCGTTTTGCCGCCCCTTCCCAGGTCAAACGGATCAGACGTTCCTGTGTGCCTTCGCCCGATCCGTCATTTTCATCGGGATATTCATAGCGCAATTGATCAAGGCTGAAAGTGCATTGATCGGCAATCTCGACCGTGCGGGCAAGCCAATGGGGATGATCGGGAAACAGACGTGCCATTTCACGCGGCGACTTGATATGGCGTTCCCCATTGGGGAATAATCGATAACCCGCATCCTCGATCCGGCAATGATGGCGGATACAGGTCAGCACATCCTGCAGGGGTTTGCGCGACCGAAGATGCATATGAACATCATTGGTCACGACCGCAGGAATGCCAAGACGGGTTTCGATTTCCTCAGTAAAGGCAAGGCGTTCGCTGTCGAACCCGTCCATGAACCGCCCGACAGACAGCCATAATTGCCCCCCGAACCATGATTTGAGCCGCACCAGATCGCTGCGAAATGCATCGTCCGGCACCTGTGGTGGCACGGCAATGAACAGTTGCCCGTCCTTGTGATCGACAATATCGGCAAGATAAATCTCGCACGCTCCCTTGGGCGCGCGGCGCTTGCCAAGGGTAAGCAACCGGCACAATCGTGCATAGGATACCCGATCGGTCGGATAACACAGCAAGGATGGCCCATCCATCGGATCAAGCCGGCAGCCAACAATGTAATTTAACCGGTCTTCATAATTGCGATGTGCGCTATGTCCGCGCACGACACCGGCCAATGTGTTGCGATCCGTCAGCGCAATGGCATGCAATCCCTTGGTCGCGGCGGTCAAAACCAGTTCCTCGGCATGGGATGCCCCGCGCAAAAAGGAAAAATTGCTGCTGACCTGAAGTTCGGCATAGGCCGGTTCATCGGTGCGAATGGCTTGCTGGGTCATGGCATCATCCCCCAAAAATCCCGTGGATTGACCAGATATCCTGCCCCGCATGTCCGGTGCGCAGCAGCCACAACATCCGGCCTTTCTGATCACGGATCCGGAAATAGTCGCGTGTCATTCGCGACAGGGCGTAATGATCGTCATCAAGATGCCCCCACCATTCCGGACAGATGCGTTCAGGCCCCTCGGCACAGGCGATATCCACAATCATTTTGCGCCAGCGCAGCCGCGTTGGCGCGCCATTGGTACTGCGTGCGATGACTTCCACCGGTTCGGGGGGCTCCAGCAATCTGACAGGACGTTTTGGCAAGGGGGCATCTGGCAGCCGTGCCGGCCTTGCCCCGCCAACCGGGGATTGGCGAATGGCGGCCCGTTCGGGCATGTGGCTTGCGTGATGGGCCGGACGATAAAGAATGTCATTAGGACCAAGATGATGACAAATCCGGTCAATCAACTGCCCCAGTGCAAGCCCGTCACTGCTGTCATCCTGCTGATGGTCAAGGCGGGCCTGGCGAAAGGCGACATGTTCGACCCACGGCGCATGGACAATGATCTGCTCGATACCGAAACCGGTATCGACACCGGGCATTTTTTCGCCCAGCAATCGCAGAATATGCGGTGCTGACTGACACGGGGTCCCGGTTGTCGTGGTGATGGTATGGGCATGACCATCCACCCGGATCGAACGGACACATATCCGCCGCAGGCCCAGATTTTCAGCCGCAAGCATCTCGCACAGCTTGCCGGTCATGTCTTCGATCGCCAGTGCCAGATTGGTCGCATCGCCAAGCGGCTCGCCAAAGCTTTGTTTGATCAGCCAGGGAGTATCGGGCAATTTGAAGTTCAGATGTTCGGGCAAGCGCCCATAAAACTGATCAAGACGGCGCAACACATCGGGTCCCAGCCGGGTGGTGATATTGGCGCGCGGCAAGGGTGTAATATCGCCCAGTTGCTTAAGGCCAAGCCGCGACAACAGGGCGATGATGTCATCTGACAGACGCAGGGCCGAAACCGGAAATCCTGCCGCGATTTCATGATCGGCGGGCAAGGACAGGATATGCTCGGTCGACGCACCGGGATGATGACGCGCAGCGGCCCAGGCGGCCCCGGCCGTATCGGCAATGGCAATTCTGGCACCATAGCCCCGGGATTTCACATCACGCAGGATGTGACCGATCATGGCGGCTTCCCCGCCAAACAAATGACTGCCGCCGGTGATTTCCAGCCATAATCCGCCATCGCCTTGCAGGCCGTGCGCATGCAATTCCCGATCCGGCGCGACCCAGGGGCTGTATCGATCCATCAAACGGATCAATCCCGCCAGATGCATGTCATACAGCACCTCATCCTCGGGGCTGTCGTGCAAAGCGGGAAGGATGCTGCGCGCATCGGACAGACGCATGCCCCCGTATAATCCGGCGTCCCGGGCCCGGGCATTCAGCCCGCACACCAGAACCCCTTTGTGATCGGCGCGCGTGATGACATGTGGCCCGTCAGCATCATCTGCCTGCCCGATAGGGTTGCTGTTTTCAGATGACACGTCCTGGTCCGCCTTGTGGCGGGTATCGGCCGTGGTTCTGCTGATTTTCTGACAATCCGTCTTCCAGTGGGTCAACCACAGATAAAGAAAACGTTGATGCATCGGTTTTGACTTTCCAGCTTCCCGGTCGGACCCCGCGTCCCCCGATCAGGCTGAGATGATGAATATTCCCTGTCTTGGTGTCTGGCGTGCTTAGGGCCGGTTCGATCTTCCAGCGTGTCAGTGCACTTGATGGCATCAGCCGCCCGCCATGAGATGCCCGGCGCAAAACAATCATCCGGGTTCCACCCGCCTCACAGGCCAGTTGCAGACGCCTTGCCGATGTCAGGTCGTAATCGGTGGTTTCCAGAATAATCGATGCGACCTGCCCGGATTTGGCGGCCTCCTCACAGCTCCATAAGGCGATATCCTGCTGATCGACTGTCATCATCAAGGGCGGCGGATCCGTTGCCTGCCCGACCGGCAAGGCCAGATGATAAAACCCGCCCTGATCAATCGCCCGCCTTTGCCGAACCCAGAAAACAGACCGGTTTGACTGGGCATGGTCCTGTGCGCTGTTTTGCGGTTTTTCTTGCGATCTGTCTTGCTCGCAGCCTTGTAATTTTCCGTGCCCTTCCCTCTGCTCTTGCGGAGCAATCCGGGCCAGATACCAGGCCAAAATCGCCGCCGCCCCACCATCATGGGCACAGATCACCTCATGCATACCAACCGGCACAAAACCGCCGATGCTGATATTGCGTGACAAGGCCATACCGCCAAACAGGCAGCCGATCACACCGCCTGCTTTGCCGGGGAAACAGGATACATTTCCCCTCCAACTTTTTTCGGCCCGTGCCAAGACAGCCCGAGCATCCCTGATCCGTTCAGCAAGCATCTTACCCAAACACAACAAATGTTCTCTATTTGTTCTTATTTAGGAACGCCCGATATCAGAGTCAAATCAAAAGCTTTCAGATGGACTGGGGGCGATGGAGGAAAGCGGGCCTATCCATCTGCGGTGCCTGCTGGCAAGAACACGCAAAGGGAACCGTGCAAACGTTGTGACAATAACAGTACTCCAACAAACAGACAGTGGATGAAGGAAAATGTGCCTAGTGACAGAAAACACGACACATTTTCAACATGCTAGATCCGTCCGGGATAGATAGTTGAGGCACGTCAACTGCTGAGTGCCTCCAGCCACCCGAAATCAATTTTTGTCTGCGCAGGAAGCGTTATCGCCAACCATGCTTTGTCAATTGGCATAACTTGTGTCTGGTATTGTGTGAAGGTCTTGTAGTTCAATCTGACCCCTGCCCCGACTTCCGATACTAAGGTCGGCTCATACAGTTTGGGCGGCACAGTCATACCTGTTGTCAGCACCTTGCCCAAGCTTTCGCGTGCACACCAAAGTATGGATGCTGCCTCATGCTCATTCAGAGAAAGCTCGAAGAACTGTTGCCGCAAACTCGCGTCAATATCACTCAGAACGGGCACAATGTCGGCCTCTGCCAATTGCTCAACATCGACGCCGATCGGGTGACCTTTATGGTGAATAACGGCAACACAAATCTCGTCGGAGTGAGAAATCGACACACCAAGTTCACAACACCCGACAGATGTACCCATAATAATAGGCTGGTGAAAAACACCGCTACCGATGGCGATATCATGTGGTGACACATCATCGAGATGACATTTCAAAGCAAGCTTCGCAGCCAACCGTCCGATTGTGAAACTGTCACGTCGCTGAGGAAACTCGAAAGACAGCCGTCTTTGCTGTTCGTGTGTATGTAAATATCTGCTCGCCAGACTTTCGATTTCCTGCGGACCAAGGCGTTGCCTGTCAATTATTGCAATGGTCGCTTTCAAAATATCCGGGGCACCAAAGCCTCCGAAGGTTCCATTACGGGTTAATGCCAGTTTTTGCACGGCGCAGCTTTCCGGAAACATGACGGTTAACCTCATACTTTTCAGACTGCTTCTGTATGGCCCGACGAAGATGGCTGCTTTCCCAAGCTGTATTCAGGCAACCACACACATTCACCTTACACACGTGCAGGATGCAAATTTCATACACCCTGCACAACTAATTAATTGCGAATGAGTATTATTTTTGATAACTCCATAAAAACCCATCACCTTAGTCAGGTATGTGACTTGGCAATAACGGACCTCAAAAAACTCTTTCAGTCTCACCAAAGGGAATTGCAGATTTATCTGACACGCCTTTTGCGTGATGCAGATACAGCAATGGATCTGACACAGGAGACATTTTTGCGTGTGTCGGAACATGCCAGCCCCGATAAGGCAAACGAAGTCACCCATGTCCGTTCCTACCTGTACCGCGTCGCCCATAATCTTGCGATTGATCACGTTCGGGCACAAAAGCGAAACCCGGTTGCCGGTGCCGATGACATTCCCCTTGATGTCATTCCCAATAATTCACCCTCGCCCGAACAGATCGTCGGAGGGCAGTCTGAGCTTGAATATGTACGCCGCGCGCTTGATGAGCTGCCTGAAAAAACGCGCGAAATCTTTACTCTTGTGCGCGTTGAAGGGCTGACCTATCGCGAAACGGCTGAACAGCTCGACATTTCTGACAGCTCCGTGCAGAAACATGTCGCGCGCGCTATTGCCCATGTGATGAAGCGCATGCGGGAAAGCCGGTCATGAAATTGCACAAAATTTTTACGCATTTCTTGCAGTTTTATCGTCCAACAGATAAGGACGCTTTGTCCGGGTTGTCGGCAAGTGCGGGTTGGTAACGTGAGCCAGATGCAAGAAACACAGAAAAACATTGATCTGGCCGCGGCCGATTGGGTTGCGAAAATGATCAATGGCGACCTCAGCACATCTGAACATGAAGAGCTCCACAATTGGCTGAATGCCGCACCGGAAAACCAGCAAGCTTTCATTGAGGCCAACAACGCGCTTGCTGTAATGGATGAAGCAATCCGATCAAAAGATCGCACAACCGAAAGCCCTTCACCAAAGGTTGTCGAGCTTAAACATCCTGCAAAACCGTCATCCAAGGCCCCCTCGGCAAAGAAACGCCGCTGGAGCTACGTCGCACTTGCCGCAAGCTTGCTGCTGGCGGTTGCTTCTACGCGCATTATGTTTGGTGACCCGACCATTTTCCTCAGCGCTGATTATCACACTGCTGTCGGGGAAGTGCAGGCCATTACACTTGAGGATGGCAGTACCGTCACCCTGGGCCCCGATAGTGCAATCGCGGTTCAGTTTACCGATCAAATCCGAAACATCGCATTGATTAGCGGGCTTGCCGATTTTCAAGCTGTTCCGATGGAACGTGCGAACAAACGTGTTTTCACCGTCACATCGCCGCATGGCCAGGTGCAGGCGTTGGGCACACGGTTTATCGTCAACAGCTTTGATGACCACACCAATGTTGCCGTGTTGGAACATCAGGTTGAAGTCAAGCCAAACTCGGCAACATCAGAACAAATAGCGATCTTGGCGGAAAATCAGGCCGTCCGTTATAACCGCCATTCAATCAGCCCGGTGTCCACAATCAAACCCGACCGTGCGCTTAGTTGGCAAAAAGGCAAACTGATATTTGATCGCGTCACACTGCGCGAAGTTGTCTCGGAATTCTCGCGGTACCAGCGCGGCAAAATCATGATTGCGAACGAGACTGCGGCACGCAAGCTTGTCAGCGGTGTCTTTGACATGACCGATCCCCAGGCCGGACTGGAACTGATTGCACGGGAACTTGGGGTACAAAATATCTCGATAACCCCGCTAATGACCGTTCTTTACTAAGGATTTCTGCATTCTGGGAGGCCCGTTTTTCTTGGGCTTCTGGTCTTTATCGACCCAAAAATCAAAAAAACTGAAATTTATCTTACTGAGTCTGAACGCAAATCCCGTCTCATCCAATACAAGCAAATGACAATCATTTGCGTTACGGAAAAACTTTCGAGAATGGGGGTCTGCGTAATGCAGGTAATAAAAACCGGCAAAGCCGGATTGGTAAACGGGTTTGGCCATCGTCTGGCACATAGCGTCAGCTTGGTCGCATTGGCTGCGGGTATTGTTGTTGCCGGGGTATCGACGCCTGCAACCGCGCAGCAAAATACAGAAACGCAAAGTGACACATCATCCGCAATCGATTTTTCCATCCCGGCTCAGGACCTTAATCAGGCGCTTTTGACCTTCGCCAACCAGACAAATCTGCAACTCTTTTATGATGTCGATCGGGTTGCCGGATTGCAAAGCACAGCCCTTAACGGCACGCATTCCCCTGCAGAGGCATTGAGAATCCTTCTTTCCGGCAGTGGCGTCAGCTATCGCTTTACTGGCAAGAATACGGTTTCCCTTACCAAGCTGGAAACATCAGACAACAGCGGAGCAAACGTCATTGACCCGGTCTATGTCGAAGCAAACGCCCAGGACTCAGAGGACCTCGCACATGGCTATGTCGCCACGCGAAGCAGTGCAGGTACAAAAACCAGCAAAGCCCTGATTGAAACAGCAAAAAGTATTTCCGTCGTATCAGGCCAGGAAATCGAAGACCGCGCCGTTGCCAGCATCGAAGATGCAGTTGCTTATACCGCCGGGGTAGCAACCAACAATTACGGATATGATCCGCGCTTTGATCAGGTTTATGTTCGTGGCTACCCTGTGCATATTTATGGCGATTACCGTGACGGCCTACGCCAGATGACAGGCGTCTATGCGACGTTTCGCACAGAACCCTACAGCCTTGAACAGCTTGAAATCGTAAAGGGTCCCACCGCGGCTCTTTACGGGCAATCAACACCGGGTGGCTTGCTCAACAGTGTTACCAAACGCCCCCACCTTGGTGCAAAAAACAATGTCTATGGCCGTTTCACCAACACCGACTCATACGAAGGCGGATTTGATTACAATCTTGGCCTGACAGAAAACGGGACCTGGGCATCACGCTTTGTCGGCATGGCGCGCTTTGGCGAAACCAGCAACGAAATTCAGGATGATCGGCAAATGTTCGCGCCAACAATTCGTTGGCAACCCAACGCGGATACCGATCTGACCATCTATACCCTTTTCCAGCATGACGAAACGGACGCCTCGGCAACCCTTTTGAACCTTAATGGCGCGATCCTTGATTACCGGACCAGTGACGCGGATTACGACTACCAGAAGCAGGATCAGTTCCAGGTAGGCTATGACTTGACCCATGACCTGAACAACGCGCCTGTCACTTTGGCGCAGAAAGCGCGCTTCGGGTATTTCGATCTTGAGGCACGCTACCTGACCGGCGGCGTGACCGGCGGCGGCTGGAAGAACTCCAATACGGAATACCATCGCGCTGCACAGGCAGTTGAGGAAACCCTCTGGAGCGCGCAGGTCGACAACCAGGTCATCACGACTTTCGAGACCGCCGATGCCAAACACGAAGTCCTGACCGGTCTTGATCTGATGTATTCCAAGTCGGATTACCGTTTCGGTTCAAGCGGTGTACTCAGTGACTACATCTTCTATCTCAATGATCCCAACCGGTCGATTTCCGGCACGACGCCAGCCTACACAACATTTGATGACGTAACCTACAATCAATCTGGCATCTATGTTCAGGACCAGATTGAACTTGGCAACTGGCATCTCAATGGTGGTGTGCGGTTTGACTATGCTGAACGCAAACGTATCAGCCGACTGACCAATAAAGGTTCGACCGACTACAACACGGCAACGACCTTTAACGTCAGTGCGCTTTATGCCTTTGATAACGGCATATCGCCCTATGTCAGTTGGGGTACGTCCTTTTTGCCAAGTACCAGTCAGAATTCCGAAGGCAAAATGCTCACCCCGACCGAGGGCGAGCAGTATGAGGCCGGAATCAAATTCGAACCGTTCGGGTTTGATGGCTTCTTCACGGTTTCCGCCTATCGCCTGACCGAGGACAATGTCGCCCGCTATGCTGGCTATAGCGGGTCTATCGGTTCGTACTATGACTCAATCGGCAAACTGGAAACGCGTGGCCTTGAGGTCGAAGGCAGCGCCAATGTAACCGAAAACCTTAGCCTGGTCGGGAACCTTTCCTACAACAATGCCAAAATCGTCAAAGGTTCCTATCGCGGCAATACCCCGCTCGTAACACCGGAAAAAACAGCATCCACTTGGGCAAACTACACCTTCAATGAAGGCCCGCTTGATGGATGGGGCTTTGGTGCCGGTGTTCGCTACACCGACTCAAGCTATGCCAACTATACCAACACGAGCAAGAACAAGCCCTATACGCTGCTTGATGCTGCGATCCGCTATGACTTTGCGGCACTTAGTAACAAGCTTGAAGGCCTGACCCTTGCGATTAACGGCACCAACCTTGCCGATAACGATGCCAGTATCTGTAACAATGGTTACTGCTACCAGATCGAAGGACAGACCATCGCCGCAACTCTGAAATACGACTGGTAACCGAATATTCCGGGGCGCGCGATTGCGCCCCGGACCCAATCTCGCAATCCGCGTTCACCGCGGATTTTCTGCGTTTATCGAGAGCAAATTATGGCCATGGATATATCTGATCGTCCCGCTGTCCTTGGAATGCAAAAGGCCAGCTTTGAAACGGCCCAGGGTGTGACACTCCTTAACAACATATCCGTGACTTTTCGTGCAGGCTGCCTGACCGCGATTGTCGGACATAACGGGTCCGGAAAATCCACCGCACTTAAAATGCTCGCCGGACTGAACAAACCAACAAGTGGGTCTGTCACGCTTGACGGGAATGACGTGGAACAGTTTAGTGCGCGCGAATTTGCCAAAAGCGTTGCCTATCTTGCACAGGACCCGGGGCACGGCGCAGATTATACCGTCGAAGAGCTGATTGCGCTTGGACGTTACCCATGGCATGGACCGTTTGGCCGCCTGCGCGAACATGACAAACAAGCTATTGAACGCGCTATCCTTTTGACTGGACTAGGCCCGCTTCGCAAACGCGCGGTCAACACACTTTCAGGTGGCGAACGCCAAAGGGCCTGGATCGCGGTTACACTTGCACAGCAAGCCCCCTGTCTTTTGCTTGATGAGCCGATTTCCGCATTGGACCTTTCGCATCAATACGAAATCCTGCTTTTACTCGAACAGCTTTGCAAACAGGATGGCCTTTGCATTATTGCGGTCTTGCATGACATCAATCTGGCATCCCGATTTGCCGATCAGATTGTCGCTCTTAAAGGCGGTCATTTGATTGCAGATGCGCCGCCTTCAACAATCATGCAGTCAGACATGCTTCGCACCATCTTTGGTATGGATATGCTGGTGCATCCCCACCCTGCCCACGGGCACCCGATTGCCCTTGCCAATGTGTGATGGGGATAATTTCAATGCATGAAAACCATCGCGCATACTCCAGACGGCTTTTTCTCAAGGGCATTACAGGTGCCTACACCTTCGCAACGCTCGCGCCAATTCTGCCTGTAACCTTCGCACATCCTGCTATGGCGAACATTCTCAAACGGTTGGTCATCGCCGATGGGGCAATTGCTGAAACCGCACTTGCCATGGGGATTGTTCCACTGGCCATGGCCGATGTGCCTGGCTATCGCGCCTGGGTTCAGAAGCCGGAAGTTCCGGAAAGCGTCATCAATCTTGGGGCACGCTTTCAACCAAGCCTGGAAAGATTGGCGCAACTTGAGCCTGACCTGATATTGACCAGCAGTTTCTATGCAAACCAATATGCCAGTCTTTCCGATCTGGCCCCGATTGAGAAAATCGACATTTACGACAGGAAGAAAACACCCTTCCTGAATGCGATGGCAGCGGCACGAAAAATTGCTGACGTTACGGGGCACCCGCATGCTGCCGATACACTGATTTCCAATACCCAAAGTCAGATAGATCAGGCGGCAAGCAGGCTGACCACGTCGCGGGCCGGCTCGGTGCTTGTCACCAGCATGCTTTCGCCGCGCCATATGCGCGTCTATGGGCAAAACAGCCTGATGCAGAATGTAATTGATCGACTTCCCATCAAAAATGCCTGGACAGGTCCCACCAATCACTGGGGTTTTGCCACCGTAACAATTGATCAGATCGCGCAATATTCAGACGCAGCTCTCATCGCGATCGAACCGGTTCCCGACACTGTTGACCGTGCCATTCAATATAGCCCGATCCTTTCGGAGCTCCCCTCCATCAAGCGCTTTGGACTGATCACGATGCCACCAGTTGCAACATTTGGTGGGCTCTATGCCGCCGGGCGGTTTGCGGACCTTCTTGCCAGCAGCCTGACAGCGCAAAGTGCAGATCATGGGGAATTCGCATCATGACAAGCCAAGCCATGCGAAGACACCCCATCCAACTAAATGCGGTTCCGGCTGTGCTGTGCATCCTTTCAGCTGTGTTAACCCTGCTGTCGCTCGACATTGAGGTCGGCAGCTTGAATCCGACCGAAATAATCGACCTTGCCAGCGGATCCGATACGCGATCATTGTTGCTCACTCAGGGCTGGGTCCCCCGCTTTTTGATTGCGCTTGTCGCGGGTGCCGGGCTTGCGATTGCCGGCGGACTGTTTCAGCATACGTTAAAGAACCCCTTGGCATCACCATCTACCTTGGGGCTTGCAGGCGGCGCAAAGCTGACGCTGACACTGGTGACCCTTTATGTGCCAGGCGCACTCGTCATTGGTCAGGATACGATCGCACTGTTGGGCGCCCTCTGTGTCGGATTTCTGGTTTTTGCCTTGGCGCGTCGCAGTGGCTTTTCGCCGTTGATCGTCATCCTGACGGGCATGATCATCGCGCTCTATTGCGGGGCAGTGACAACTGCGCTGGCGATCATCCACCATGAATGGCTCAAAAGTCTTTTTATATGGGGGAGTGGCGACCTTACCCAAGACGGTTGGTATATCCTTGAACCACTGACCGTAAAGGTCATGGTGGGCGCCGCAATTGCAGTTACCCTGGCCCGCCCGCTTGAGATGCTTAATCTCAGTGATCATCAGGCAACAGTCCTTGGCGCATCACCAGCGCGACTGCGACTGCTATGTCTTTTGATCGGGTGTTGGCTAACGGCGACAATTGTTGCCGCAGTTGGCATCATCGGATTTGTCGGACTGGCAGGTCCAGCCATCACACGTATGCTCGGCATCAGGCGATTACGAACAAAACTTATGATGTCTGCGGTTTTTGGCGCCTTGCTGTTATGTGCCGCAGACCAGGGCGTGCAGGTTTTATCTGGATATATCGGGACACTGGTACCAGCCGGTGCCCTGACGGGTATTCTGGGTGGCCCGCTTTTGATCATCCTGATCCGGCAACTTCGAAGTGATGCACAACCGCCGCAAAACACGATCGCCGTCAGCACAGCTGACCGGGGTCACCTTCGAAACCATTTGCTTGTTCTGACTGGTGTGTTCGTGGTGGTGACGGGTGCGATCTTGATCGGTCGTGACGTTCACGGTGACTGGGAACTTCAATGGAATGGCGCGCTTGAAACCGTTTGGCCTTGGCGCGGTCCGCGTATTCTCGGTGCGATGGCAGCCGGGACCATGCTGGCGATTGCAGGTACCGTGCTACAACGCATGACGGCAAACCCGATGGCAAGTCCCGAAAGCCTTGGCGTCAGTGCAGGTGCGGCAATCGGGATGATCGCGATCGTGTTTTCGATGGATGCCCCAACGGCCTGGTTGCAAATCGCGGGCGCAACGATTGGCGCCTTTATCACCTTGGGGGCGATCTTTGCGCTCACCCGCAAGTCCGGCTATGCACCGGAACGAATTTTGATCGCAGGTATAGCGATTAGCGCATTGTTTGACGGATTTATCGCATTTCTGATGGCCGGTGGTGATCCCCGTGCAACACGCCTGCTGGCTTGGAGCTCCGGGTCTACTTACGGCCTTGGATTTGACCGTGCGACGATACTGGCAAGCATCGCGGTTGCCTCCTTGCCCGTCCTGCCGGCCTTTGCCCGTTGGCTTAACCTGTTTCCATTGGGGCCGGTGACAACAAAGTCCCTTGGTGTCGATCTTTCACTCTCGCGCGGGGTGATGTTGCTGTTTGCATCGATCCTTACAGCGGCGGCAACTTTATTGGTCGGCCCTCTAAGCTTTGCGGGTCTGATTGCACCACATCTGGCAAAACTGGCCGGATTGCGTCATGCATTGTCGCATATGATCGGGGCAGCACTGATCGGGGCGGCCTTGATGATCGCCGCTGACTGGCTTGGGCGGATGTTGTTCTTCCCCTGGGAAATCCCGGCCGGACTGATGGCGGCCATCATCGCAGGACCAATCATGGTCTGGCTGCTTTTACGCATCGGAAGAGGTGCAACATGATGAACTCGCTTCCCCTCCAGAACGGTTCTGAAAACAACGCTTCTTCTTCCGTCGGCGATGCACCTATCACCCGCGCACTGTCGAATATCAAGACCGACCTGTTTCAGGGTCCCTATCAGGGGCTCGGTGACCGACATCATATTCTGGCCGCGCAAAGCAACGGAATTGACTGCTTCGCACTCCATGATCCTGAATGTCTCGCACCAATTCTTGATCACTATTGCCAGGCAAAATATCCGAATGATGATCGCCGGGCTGCCATTTCGATGTGGTCACAATGGTATTTCGGAATATTTTTATCCCCGATGCTGGTTATGGCCGCGGCGGGCGAAGTCGTACTCCCATTTCAGCCCGGTTTCGTCAGCCTGAAAACAGATGACAATCAATGTCCTACAGGCTTCGACATTCGAGATTGGCAATTGTCTGAAATGAAAGACCAATCAGCTGCACCTGATCCTTGGACACATCTTGAAAGCCTGATTGACGGCCATCTCGAACCGATGGTTGCGTCACTGGCTGCATCGTCAAAGGTCTCACCAAAAGTGTTCTGGTCAAATATCGGTGTTGTTGTTTCTTACGTTGAGAAACATGTCCTGAAAAACACCCGGATATCGCTTTTGCCATTGATCAGCGATGCCAAGCGACCTGATGGCAATCGAAACCCGATGGCAAATCCATATAGCACCAAACAATCCGAGGATGGCAGTCCATCAAGACGCGTCTGTTGCCTTCGCTACCTGCTGACATCCGTCGACATTTGCCCGACCTGCCCGCTGGCAAAGCTTTAGATTTCCATTAGGTAGCCCGCTTTCCTGCGGCATAGATCCGCACTGCAGAATTCCTTACTGAGTCTCTGCGAAAATCCCGTCATATGAACAACGGACGGATCTGATGTGCGTCAGATCCGTCCGAATGACAAATGGTGATCGACCCAGTGGAGAGTGCAAACCACGTCCCAGATTTGCAAGTGACTATTATTTTCACTAACGAGCAAGCCAACGGAGACACTTGGAAATGCATCAAGCGAACCAAACTGATCCACTTCCCAAAGGCCAACTTCAACGACAAGCCTTGCTAACCATCGCCAAAAATCAAGAAGGGAAATTGCGACGCGTGGCGCGATCTATCGTAAAATGTCCCCATCTGGCAGATGACATTGTTCAAGATACCTATGCCAAACTGCTTACAGCAAAGATCGATGACGAGGTCACCACACCAAGTGCCTTCATTACGCGAATTACACGAAACATGGCAATCGACAAGGTCCGCCAAATTACGTTCGAACGCACTCTTTTCGCTGACAGTGACCAAACCGAATTTTGTCCGGCTGGAAACGCCAACTGCCCGGAGGCACGCCTAAGTGGTTGCCAAGCCCTACGCATCATCGAAAATGCGTTGAAGGAACTTCCATCGCACGTGCGCACTGCATTTTACCGTCACCGCGTGGATGGTTTCGCACAAAACGTCATAGCAAAGGATATCGGCGTCTCCAAAGCATCTGTTTGCGCATATATCCATCAGGCCGATCAGCGATGCCGTCAGGCTCTTCATAATGTAGAACTGACACGTCCGGCATAAGGTTTAGCGATCTGCAGCCTGTTCCCAACGTCGAACAGGCTGCAGGTTTCAGTTTGCAATCCCTAGCCCCACGCTTGCACGACGGCACCACCAGCCAGGTCACCACTTCCGGCAACCCAGTCAACAATCGGTGGATTTTGATCGAGATTGAAGACGTTCTTGCCTGTCAGTGCATTTACAATCTTGGCACTTCGCCAAGCCATCAGGCTTAATTGAGGCTCAAAGATCCCCAAATCGATCCTGCCGGCATTTTGAACAAAGATGTTGCGGTCCGATGGTCCATCCCATTGGGCACGGAAATCCGCATCCAGACGGTACGCACCAGACGCCCCCACTTCCAGACGTGAACGCAGTGGCGCCATGAATTCCGGCAATGTTGTTTCATAACCGGTTGCCAGAATCAGCGCATCCGCATCAAAGAACTCGACATCCTGATTGAGCCCGTTCCGGGCAGCAATCCTCATTGCTTCGCCGTCTTGCTGAACCTGAAAGACTTCACGTTGCGGCAGGAGCCGGCCGGCAACATTGCCCTCCTGCAGGTAACGCTGCCGGTATAGCAGTTGATAAATCGACTTGAGCGTCGAAAGCGATGCACCATCACTGGCAAGCTTTTGCCGAGACATCAGATCCTGTTTGCAGGCATCCGGCAAACCTGCGAACACATCGGCATATCCGGGGGTGAAATATTCATTCACAAAAGGAGTATCATCAAGAGGTTCGAAATTGTCGCGCCGCGACAACCAGAGAACTTCTTCAACATCTTTGATGTTGCCACCAAGCAGATACTCAACAAGTTCAGCACCACTCTGCCCCCCGCCAATGACGGCAATTTTCTTGCCGCGCAGCTTTGGCAAATTCGACTTTGCCTGACTTGTGTGGAAGCATTTATGCTTGGGCAACTGGCGCGCCCAGGCCGGAACAAATGCAGGCTTGCCGACACCAATGGCAAGATTGTTCGCAATGTAACTTGCATGATCCGTGCGAACCTTAAAGTCCTGACCATCGAACGTGACTTCGCGCACTGAACTGTCAAAGGCCAAACCATCAAGATGGTCTGCAACCCATTTCAGATAAGCTGCGAATTCCCGCCTTGGCACAGCAGAGAAATCGGCGTTCATAAAATCAAGCATGCGTTTCCGGGCGACCATGTAAGACAGGAACGACCATTTGCTGGTCGGATTGGTCAGCGTCACCAAATCTTTCAGAAACGACGTCTGAAGCTCGACACCGGGCAGCATCATATCCGGATGCCAGGCAAATTCAGAACGTTGCTCGAGAAAGATTGAAGACACATCAGCAACCCCGTCGAGCTGCGCAGCAAGACTAAGATTGAAAGGACCAATTCCGATCCCGACAAGATCCAATTTATCCATCGTTCAAGTCCTTCTATTTGCCTGAAAACTTAATATCGGCTGGTTGTGCGAAAGCGTTCGTCAAACGTTTGCCAAACCGCTTGTGGAATGCCGGATCACCGATGATGGTCAGATGATCCGTTCCGGGAATATGTTCAGGGGCTTCGGCAAGACGTGAAAGTGACTGCCAATCAATCAGATCAAGTTTTCGACTGACCGTATCGCCGGCAAGCCATGAAGCAATCGGCACGTCATAGGGCCGAAGTTCGTGACGGCGGAAAACAAGGGCATTATCGATTAGCACCCAGAACGTATGTTCGCGCGTGCCAATCCCCGGCCCGTCCGTGGGCAGCCCGAATTCGCTTTTCCCCACAAAATGAACAAACTGCGCATAGGCAAGGTCATCCATCAGCGCCAGAAGCCGTTCCCATTCTTCGCGCATCCTGGTTTTCTGTAACCAGGCCCGAATGCGCCCTTCAATCTCGGCACGCTGCCCCGGCTGGAATTTTGGCCGTGCGTTCAAATCAAAATCATCGTCCATATCACAGACATCGACCATCCCGATCACGCGCAAATCAATGTCGTTGCCCAACATTCGCGCAGCTTCGTATGCAAGCAAACCACCCCAGGACCACCCCAGAAAGGCGCAGGTGCGTCCCTTCGCTTCCCGATAAACCAGCTCTGCATAACGCGAACTGATATCGGTGACCGAAACATCAAGTTCCTGATTGTCTGTAAGCGAGTGGCACATGAAGCCCACAGCGGACTGATCCTTGCCCAGGCTTTTCACCAGCTTCATATATTCGCGTGTGCTGACAAGCAGCCCGGGGAAGCAATAAAGGACCGGCTGATCGGACTTTCCTTGCTGCAAATGCACGATATCCGCGCCCGGCTTGCAGTCAGGCTCAGACAGCGCCAACAAAAAGCTTCGAATGGTCGGAAAGTTGAAAAGATCGGTAATTTCAGCGTCACGTGCAGGAAACTGATCACGAACTTTTGCCAATACACGCAGGGCCGTTATCGAATTCCCGCCGATCTCAAAGAAATTATCGGTCACGCCGATTTCATCAAGACCCAGCGCGGATTTCCAAATTTCCAGCAAAGCGGCCTCGTCGTCATTGGCTGGCTTGGTTATGGCCCCCTCGCGACGCGGCAGCGGCAGTTGTGATTTGTCGACCTTATGATTGGCATTAAGCGGCAACATCGTCATTTCGATGATGTAGCCAGGAACCATGGCGCTTGGCAGCAGGTCCTGCAAACGCGCACGAACTGATCGTGTATCAACCGATGCCCCGGAACGCGGCACGACATAGGCAATCAGTTCCAACCGTGAAGCAATTTCAGCCGCGATGACAACACAGTTGGCAACATCGTCAAAGCCGCGCAAAACTGTTTCAATTTCTGCCGGCTCGATACGATGTCCACGAATTTTAACCTGATCATCGACCCGTCCGGCAAACTGGATCATGCCATCGGGAAGGAAGCGGCCCAAGTCACCGGTGCGATACATTCTTGCATGATCATTGAGCGCAAAATTATCGTGAATGAACAGATCGGCGGTCTTTTCAGGCAAGTTGTTATAGCCACGCGCAACACAATAGCCGCCAAGATGTATCTCACCGATTTCGCCGGGTGCGACCGCGTTGCCATCCGCATCCAGGATATAGGCCCAACGATCTCCGACCGGTCTTCCGATCGGGGCTGTAACGGTTTCACAAAGCCGGTCCTGATCGACACGCCACAACATGGGTGTCATCACGGTTTCCGTCGGACCGTAACCGTTGATCAGATAACGAGAATTGATGGCCCGCGCAATCCGGTTGAAGGTTTCCTTTGGCATCGCTTCACCGCCAAAGGAACAAAGTGTCAGATCAAGAGTCTGACCTTTCTCGCGAAGCCATCCTGCCAACTCGTGGACATAGCTGGTCGGAAATGAAGCATGGGTCACCCCATGTTTGCGAATGGCGTTAACCGTGTCTTCCGGCGTCCAAAGCAATTGGTCAGGCAACAAAATACTGCCACCTGCCATCAACGGCACGATCCAGCGTTCATGACCGCCATCCGATGAAAATGGAAGAAACGGCAATTCTCGCGAATCTTCATCCATCAGATAGATCGGCCCGGTAGCATTCAGATGGTCAATCAACGGGCCATGATCCACCATGACCCCTTTGGGCTTACCAGTCGAACCGGACGTGTAGATAATATAGGCAAGCTGATCGGCAAGCGGGGCGACGGCAAGGAAATCGGCTTCCGACATGTCAAGCTCATCGACAAGAACAACGTCAAGCGCCTGCTGACCAAGAACCGTCAAATCCCTGCCGGTGGTAACAGCATAACGTGCACCGCAATCTTTCAATACGTGCTGATTTCTGGTCTCGGGGTGCTGTGGGTCCACGGGAACAAAGGCCCCGCCCGCCTTCCAGACACCCAGAATGGCGGCAATCGCCATTGCCGATTTCGGAAGCGCCACAACAACAACATCACCACGCCCGACACCTTTGGCAATCAAGGCGCATGCAATCGCATCTGACGTTTGTTTCAGGCGCTTTCGTGACCAAACCTCATCTGTTGTCAGGATGACCGGGCGGTCGGGATCGTCACTACAAAAACGGTCAATGACTTGATGCGGATATCCCGTCATTCCCCAGGATTCCACCGCCCATGGCAAACCAACAGCATCGTCTGAAATTGAACGAAAGCCGGGCTTTGACATCGGTTCGTTTGATGGGTTTAAGGACGCGGCATTTACCGCCTGAGAACCATTCATGGCCGTCTCCACGTTGGCAAAGCAAGTTTCAAGCATTTGCACCGAAGACGAACCGTCGCGCGCCAAGTTCAGAAGTTTCTGCATCTCGAACCGAAAAAATGCACCTGAACTTCGCATCCCCTCATCCGTCCGGACTACAGCGACTTAACGAACCCAACCGGGTTGGAAACTTCGACATCAGGAGATCCGGACATGAATGTCATTGCATTAGAAACGCCAACTCAAAACTCATCCCGAAAACTTGTAATTCCGCACTTTCAGAACGCGGGAAAATGGCGCTCTTCCATCGAGAACGGACATATTCAGCTATGTGGTGAAAGTGAAAATCACGACTTCTATTTCACCCTGTCACCAAACCAGATCATCCTTGATGATGTCGCAAGCCTGACATTGAACGTTCTGGATGCCCAGGGTTTGGCTGCCTTGGGCGAGGCGCTTCTGATTGCGCATCCTTCCCGGTCTGAAATCAAACTTCCGCCGCAACTGGACCCGGAATGGACAGCGAACATGGTTCGCAGCGGTTTGATCTCTCATTCCAATGACGGCCTTGTTGTCAGTTCACGCAATCTCTATCAATTGACGCTGAACTGGTTGGCTCATCCCGAACGCGACCCTCTCCCGTTGAGTTACACGTCAACCAACGGACGTCGTCATCCAGTCCGTCGTCCAAGTGCCTCGCACACACTTTATGCGCGTTACATCCCCTGGATTGACAAAACAATCCGGTTCGAACGCGCGGATATCCGGCGTCATCTCGGGTGCTTCCATAAATGGATGAATGACCCGCGCGTCGACGTCTTCTGGGAAGAATCCGGCTCAGAGGAAAAGCACAAAGCCTTCATCCAAAGCCGACTGGATGACCCCAGAACCGAACCGCTGATCGGGTATTTCAACGACATCCCGTTCGGGTATTTCGAGCTTTACTGGGCACAAGAAGATCGCCTTGGCGAACATTATGATGCAGATGACTTTGATCGCGGCTGGCATGTTGCCATTGGTGAAGAAACATTTCGCGGCAAGGAATATCTGACCGCATGGCTGCCGTCTCTGATGCATTACATGTTCCTTGATGACCCAAGAACGCAGCGCATTGTTGGCGAACCTGATGCCGGCCACAATCAGCAAATCCGCAATCTTCTGCGTTCGGGCTTTGCCGGCATTAAACAGGTTCGTTTCCCCCACAAGACGTCCCTTCTTGTCATGTTGCTGCGCGAACGCTTCTTTGATGACCGGCTGTATGTTCCGGACTTTGTCCGCGATGAGGATGCTTCCTGATGCGAAAGCGTGCTCTTCCGGACCTGAATGATCCGGCGATCATGCGATTGATCCTGCGACTGGCCCTGCCATCTGTGGCAGGGCTTTCGATCAATGCCATCAATCAGGTCGTCGACGCCTTTTTTGTTTCCCAATATGCACTTAGTGCGATGGCGGGCGTAACTTTATCCATTCCTTGTTTCATGCTGGTCGGTGCAATCGGGCACGGATTGGGTTTGACGGCCTCAACCGAAATCGGTCGCGCTCTTGGCAGAGACAATGTCAATGATGCCGCAAGAAGCGCGTCCCTTGCCTTGGCTCTGGCCATTGGCTTTGGTGTTACCGTTGCCATCCTGATCACATTGTTTAACGGCCCAATTCTGCATCTGCTCGGTGCGCGCAACGCGGTTTTCACCGAAGCTTCCATTTACATGCGAATTCTCGGGGCTTGCTCTGTGTTGGTGCTGTTGCAGATCGTCTGCGATTTCATTGCAATCGGCGAAGGTAACAGTCGGTTTTCGATGTATACCTTGCTCGGATCGTTTGGTCTGAACATGGTGCTGGACCCGATACTCATCTTCGGATTGGATTTGGGGGTGGCAGGGGCGGCTTGGGCAACGATCATCTCGCAGATCGCAGCCCTTTGTGCGTATGTCTATTACTTCAAAAGACGCCTTGGCCGAATACATCCCGATGTCGGGGCCCTTCGCACACTTTCTTGGCGCAAAGCCCTCATACCGTTTGGCAAGCTTGGCATTCCAGCCAGTACAACCACCATTCTGGCATCAGTATGCTTTGCCGTTCTGATGCAGGCCGCCACCACGCATGGCAACGAAGAAGAACTGGCTGGACTGGCCATCTCGTTACGTATTGTGCTTCTTGCCATTCTTCCGATCATCGGCTTTTGCCTGGGTGCGCAACCGATCCTGAGCTACGCTGCGGGTGCTGGTAATCAGGCACGGTTTGAGGCTGTGTTTAAGGGTATCCTTCTCTATTGCGCGGGCTTTTCGATGACCTGCGCAGTTGTTGCCTTCCTGTTCGGGGACTGGTTGATTGCGGCCTTCGTCAGCAAAGCGGAATTGATCACCTTTGGTGCGCATCTGCTCGATATCCTTGCCATACAAATCGCGTTTGTTGGCATCTATCAGCCAATGGTATCGCGGTTTCAGGCTGCTCATAATGCGCGGCGCGCTGCCATCGTCAGCATGGCACCACAGGGCTACATTCAAATACCGCTAGCTTTATTTTTGCCCATGGCATTTGGCTTGGACGGAATTGTCATGGCACCTGCGCTTGCGGCCGGTCTGACAGCACTCCTTGCTGTTTCTCTGACGTTTTCTGATCGCAAAACACTCTTGATCAAGGAGCTTTCATCATGAACGAGCTGCCTTCAAAGCCACTTCCGCTGCAAGACCACGAGACCCGGCATCACGGCGCATTTGATCCCAACTACGAGCGTCACTTCCGGGCGGTTTCCCAGCCGATCTATCAAACGTCATTATTTGCATTTCGCGACTTTGACGACATGGCGAATGCCTATGCCGGAAATCCTGGCGGCCCCATCTATGCGCGTGGTGACAACCCCACCGTAATGGCATTTGAACGGGAAATTGCAAGATTGGAAAACACCGAAGCATCCCGCGCCTTTGCAAGCGGGATGGGGGCGATCAGTGCAACTGTCATGGCACTTGTCGAACCGGGAGACCGGATCGTCACCGTTCACAATGTCTATTCCGATGCATATCGACTTTTTGAAACCATGCTCAGACCAATGGGGGTCGCCATCGATTATGTCGATGGCACCAAGACAGATGCCGTAATTGACGCCATTTCAGGTGCAAAACTATTGTTCCTTGAAAGCCCGACGTCTCTGACATTTGAGCTCCAGGACCTGGAAAACCTGGCCCAAGCTGCAAAGCAGAAAAACGTGATCACCGTTATAGACAACTCGTGGGCCACACCGGTTTTTCAGCGCCCGGCAGACCACGGTATCGATCTTGTCATCCATGCCGCGTCGAAATTCCTGTCTGGTCACAGCGACACGGTTGCCGGCGTCGTCACCGGACGAAAGGACCTGATCAATAAAATCAACGGTTCAACCTTCCCCTATCTCGGCGGAAAACTCGGTCCGTTTGAAGCATGGCTTTTGCTCCGCGGCCTCGACACACTTGAGCTGCGCATGCAACGACACGCTCAAACCGGCGAGTATTTGGCCACAAGCCTGACCCAGCACCCTAAGGTTTCCCAAGTGCTCTATACCGGGTTCAGTGACCATTGCGGGAAACGTACATTACATGGCCATTCGAGCCTGTTTTCCATCATTCTTGATAAGACGGTCGACATTCGGAATTTCAGCAACGCCCTTCGAACATTCAGGTTAGGCGTAAGTTGGGGGGGACCTGAAAGTCTGGTCGTTCCTGCGGCTGCTGTACTGCACCAGAAATATGAAATCAGTGCGTTTCGTCATTTCCAGCTGGATCCGCAACTTGTGCGCATTTACTGCGGGCTGGAAAATCCGTCTGACCTTCTCGCAGATTTAAAACAGGCAATCGATGCCGGGGGAACCAGTTAAGGCCAAGGCTTGTGCCACGCTCCTAATAATAAAGGGCGCCAAAATGGCGCCCTTTTGCATTTCTGACTGTTGCGGCTTAACTGCCAAACGACACAACTCGCTGTCGCGAATTCGGCCTTGTCAGAGCGGCCAAAATCAATTCAAGCGGTCCGCGTGATGCAAAGCGGAACCAAAACTTGGCAAAAACGATCCAGCCCAGATACATCACGACTGAAATCCACAAACAATCAGCCAGACGAACCTGATTGTGCATACCGGCACCGTAACCAAGGAACACCAACCCCATGGCCAATGACATCCCCAAATAGATTGTCAGCGACATGCGACCGGCCGGCGCAATGAATGCAACCAAACTGCGACAAGCCGTTGCACGAAAAGCCACAAGACTATATGCGACAAGAATAATAGACAATGGCACCGCAAACAGCGGACGCAAAACCAATGTCATCATAAAGAACCGTTCTGGTTCAAATACTGCGGGCAGCGATGCAAGCGCCCCATAAAAAAGGCTTCCAGCAATTCCCGGAAAGGCGGCAAACGCCGCAATGGTGCGTAATTTGCCAACAAGGACTTCAAAGCCGTTTTCATCACAAAACCGCGCGGCAGCAAGGCCCGAGACCATGGCAGCCGCAACAAGCAGATAGTTGCTCCAAAGACAATAAAGCTGGAAACCGGCCCAACTCTCAAGACGTACCGCCATTACATCGGCGAAACTGCCTGTGGCCAGAACTACCGAAACCGGTATTTCCGGCACGACATAAGGCGACGGGTTCACTGTCAGGTTCACCCCGAAAAGCGCATTGCCAAGCACAGCCATCGCCCACAGAGCAACACCACAAACCAAAAGCCCACGAACAGACATATGCCGAACACTCAACAAAAGCAGCCCGATCACCGCATAGGGCAGCAAAATGTCTGCTTCGAAAAGGAATACCAGATTCACAACGCCGAACATTGCCAGCACACAAAGCCGCCGAACATAAAAACCGACCCCATATCGTTTGAACTGCTGTAACGCAGCAAACCCGAACAGGGCCGAGAAAATCAGGATGAATTTACTTTCAAACAATCCCTGAATCACGCTCGCGGCAAGCACATTCAACCAAAGTGGGTCCCCGTCCTGCCATGCCCCACCAGCAAAACCGAACGTAATCGCAAAGAAGGGCAAATTGACCACAAGTATCCCGAACAGGGCGAACGCGCGAAGGGCGTCAATTGATGACTCGCGTTGCTGAAGCATCTTACGTCTTTCCTATTGATTGGAACTCTTATTGGAAAGACGTTTGGCAACTGATTTAATTCAGAGGACAAGAAAGGCTTCTGCACCGCTTATCCACGCTGAACAAAAATCCCATTACCCCGAATTATGACAATTCGGCATGGATAACAACAAGAGCTCCCTCAAATTGAGTTGAGGTGATTTACCGTCTGATATCAGCTTAAATCGAAGGTGTTTCGCAGTGGCTGGAAACAAGACCACTACTTGGAGAATGCTCCTTAATTCGGTGTCTACGCTGTGACTAAAAAATGAACTTATCAGAGAAATCACCCAGATATGGACTTAACTATTCGCACTCGCACAACTCAAAGATGTAAATCTCTTTGTTCCGATGACACCACGATGATAACATTAGCTGAACCACATGTATTCAAGCACCTCAGCAACTAAAAACATTGCGATAAAGAAATGCATATTGAGCAGATTACAGTTGAGAATTTTCGGCTATTGCAGGATTGCTGCATTGATATGCGAGAAAAAACGACTTTGCTCGTAGGGAAGAACAATACAGGCAAGACATCATTCGCAGTGTTGTTGGAAAAATTCCTCGAACGCCCGGACACGTTTTCATTCACTGATTTCCCGCTTAGCTTGCGCGAAGACATTTTTTCAATAGACGAGGAAATGAACGTCGAGGAACTTGCCATAAGAATGGTTCTTCGCATCGCTTATACCGAGGCAGATGATTTAGGAATTCTCTCCGAATTTATGCTGGACCTCGATCCAGAAAGGCGACACACGAGTATCCTCTTCGAGTGCACCATTGACAAGTTTAAACTCCTTCACGTTCTCCCCGCAGACGAAAAAGAACGAAAGAAGTTTATCGAAAACAACCTTTCAGGAAAATTTCTGGATGTAAGAGTTTATGCATTTGATGATTTCGAGCATGATGGCGAACAAGCGTACTACATGTCACATCGCGACCAGCTTGAGGAGAAGGAACGCAACAGCCTTCGTGCCCTTTTAAACTTTCAAGTCATCCATGCCCGCAGAAACGTAGCAAGCTCAGAGGATGCCGGACGCGGCTCAAAGCCGCTCTCTGCCCTATCAACCAAGTTTTTTCGAAAACGAGATATTGAGGCAGATGCTGAGGTTGAGGACGAAGAGGACGCCAGCGCAGACAGGCCCGGTGCTGGGAGCATAGAAAATCTGAGATCGATCTTGGGTAAGATCGACACTCAACTGGGTGACCAATATGTTGAGGTCTTTGGGAATTTCTTGAAAAATTCACGCGACTTTCTCGACCTCGGCGACTTGAAAGTGGTTTCCAATATCCAGTCTCAGTCTCTTATCGAGAACTCGTCGCAGGTCATCTACGGTGACACCGATAACTTCCTTCCAGAGAACCATAGCGGCCTTGGGTATCTGAACATCCTTTATCTGCTCCTGCAAATCGAACTTTGCCGCGATGACTTTTCAAGTCGGAATGCGCCGTTAAACCTTCTAATAATCGAGGAACCCGAGGCGCATACTCACCCACAGATGCAATATGTGTTTGCAGACAAAATTCATGGCCTCGTATCAGCCATTCCCAGCCTACAAGCTCTCGTAACCACGCACTCTTCTCATATCGTATCGAAATCTGACTTCGAGGATATTCGTTATCTATTGAGACCAACCGCCTCAGGGCCGGTTTCTATCAAGAATTTCCACACCGATCTCAGCAAGGAATACGATAAGCTTGGCGAAGACGGCAAAGCGCTATTCACATTCCTCAAGCAATATCTCACCATCAACTCGGCAGAGCTATTTTTTGCCAATAAGGCAATTTTTATCGAAGGCACAACCGAACGCATCCTCCTCCCTTTGTTTATTGAGATACACGATAATGAGAATAAAGAGGCCGATGCAACAGGTGGTCTGTCCTCTCAGAATATCTCTGTGCTGGAGGTAGGCGCGAACGCGCGGGCGTTCGCGCCATTCCTTGAGTTCATCGGTGTCCGCACACTTATCATTACAGATATCGACACGACCAAGCCTGTACGCAATGAAACCACCGGCGCGTTGAGCTATAAAGCGCACAAGGTCGAAGGCTCCTCGCACACATCAAATGAGACGCTCAAGCACTTCCTTTCGGCTCCGGCAATTGACGAAGTCGAAGAGTACCAAAAATGGCATAAACGTCTGTTGAGTGGCGAAGCTGCATCCGATGAAGGGCAAATCAAGCTTAGCTATCAAACTGAGGAAAATGGCTATCACGCAAGAAGCTTCGAAGACGCTTTCATTGCAAAGAACTTTGAAAAAATAAAGATCAAGAAAGACGTCTTGGACGGGCTCAAAAACACTCAGGAACTCGATAATTTTGACGGGAACGACTACTACGATCTGACGGAAAAAATTCTCAGGAAAAAATCTGATTTCGCTGGTTCGGTTCTTTATTCGGCGCTGGTTGATGGTGAAAATTGGGAAACGCCCAAATATATAATGGATGGCCTGAAATGGATTCACAAAAATTGAATCCTGTAGATCGGATTGCGGAACTCGTTTTTGAGGGTGAGAACTTTCTCCTTCAAGGCGGCGCGGGAAGCGGCAAAACCGAGAGTTTAAAAAGAGTTGTGCAGAAAGTGCTCTCTGTCGATCACAATCTTAAAATCGCATGCATCACGCATACGAACAAAGCCGCTGACGAAATTTCCGACCGTATATCAGCTGACATTGAGGTCTCAACCATCCACTCGTTTCTGCGCGGGATTATTTCGCCGTTTAAGCGAAACATTCAGAATGTCTTCCCAATCCTGTTCCAACTTCCCACTTTTGAAGGCCGGGGTGATGAGTACTATGGTGGAGACGAAATACTTAGGAAATCTGAAGAACATAAACGTTACAAGAAGGCCTACGAAAAATTGGAGAAGCGCCGCCAAACTGTCTTAGGCGATGTAACTCCAAAGGTAATAGGCAAGCGCGATTACGATAAGGACCCTGAGGCGCACATCGCGCAGATGAACAAACTGATCGATGAGCTGAACGAAGAAGTTCGTGCAAAACTGACAGATCGAAACCCTGATGAATTTTTCTACAATGAAACAAAATTTGATAGTTTCAATGAGCCATCATTCGGGCATGACGGCTTAATCGAAATAGCCTGTAAGATGTTCGACGAGTTCCCGATATTGGGGAAAATTGTTTCGGACCGGCATGATTGCATTTTCATTGATGAGTATCAGGATACCAACCCGGATGTTATTCGCGTTTTGCTCCGCTGCCTGCCGAAAGCATCAAGAACAATCATAGGTTTGTTTGGAGATTCCGAGCAGGCAATTTACTCAGACGGTATAGGGAGCGCTCAAGAGCACATTGATGCAGGGGAAGTCGTTCTTGTTGAAAAAGATGACAATTACCGTTGCTCCCCAGAGGTCATAACCTTCGCCAATAAATTTCGCACAGACGGATTAGAGCAAGATGTAGCGCTAAAAAAGCTCGATGACGGCACGATTGAAACCCTTGAGAGCCGGAAAGGTAGCGTAAAACTGCTATACGATTTTGCTCCTGAGAAAGTAGACACGGGCGATAGTAGACTAGATCGTAAAACCAATGCCGCGTCGTTTCGTAAAGCGCTCGATGAGCTCGTTGGAAGGGTTAGTCAAGATTATCCGGGCTATGTCCAGCTGAAGCTAACGAACAAATCGATTGCGAACGATGCGGGTTTTGGACAGCTCTATCAGATATTTGCTGATCGGTACTCTGAACCACGAGACCGAATGCGAAAAACGCTCGATCGGTTGCAGTTTGATGAAATAGTCAATTTTACGGCACTGCATCAGAGCTTGCCTGGGAATAAACGTGCATACAATCGCTTGATCACTAGTCTTCGGAACCGAGGGTTTGGGATTGTCTCGGTCTCTGACAAAGTGAAGCTTGATAATATGCTGCGCACATTCACTGCCGAACCTCTTTCCGCGTACAAAGCAATCGAATTCGCTACGGAAGCTGGGCTGATTAAAGTTTCAGAGAGTCACAAGGCGTTCGTAGCTCGACGGAAAGAGCTGTTGGAAAGACTTCAGGATGATCCCGTCTTCGCAGCTTTTGAAGCTCTTCACGCAAGTGGCTACCGAACCAAAGCGCAGATGCTCAAGGAAATCGTGGCCGAACCTAGAGAAAACCTCAATGCGGATTTAATTGAAGCGGAGCATGAAGACAGAGCTAATGAACTCAAGCAAAAAGTGTTCTTTGACGAATTGTTCTCAGAAAAACTCAGTCTTGCTGAAATATTGTCTTTCTATGACTATGACGAAAATGATGTCGGCTTCGCCACGATGCATAAGACGAAAGGAACCGGAATAGAGAACGTTCTTCTTGTGATAGACGAGTATGGATGGACTACAGAATATGACTTTCTGAATTGTTTCTCAGGAAAGATTCCAGAAACGAAAAAAGACATCGCTTCGAGGAAGCTTTTATATGTTGCCGCTTCGCGGACGAAAAAGAACTTGGTTTGCGTAAGGTTGATGAATGATCAGGCGGAGGTCGACCGCATATCTCCATATTTTCCAGAGGCAATTCGCGTCCAGTAAGAGTTCGGTTTTATCGCCACATTGCGCGTCAGGCTCTCTTGAGCCAAGCCACTGTAGTTCAGCCATTCGACATCCTCCAAAGAACAAGTACTTCGACCCGAGCAGGATCTCGACACGACTAATACCGGAAGACTGAAAGAGTTGGGAAAGTTGTCAGGTGCCACAAAAGCTGACATTCGACATACAGCAAAATCAAATACTTAGAATTTCCGATTGCCACATAAGTTGACACGGATTGACACATAAGCTGACAAAAAGCTGCAGGATTGACAGAAAAGGCGACATTTCTCTAATAGCACTTTTGTAAGTCTACGACCTTCTCTGCCTAAAGCGATCAAATGCCACGGCTATCACAATAAACGATCCGACAAACGTTCCCTGCCAGAACGTGCTGATACCAAGCAATATCAGGCTGTTACGGATCACTTCGATCAACAAAGCCCCGACCACTGCACCAAATGCCGTGCCACCACCGCCAGCAAGGTTCGCCCCACCGATCACGGCAGCTGCAATCACTGTCAATTCCATGGCCTGACCAAGATTGGTGGTTACCCCGCCGAGCCAACCAACTTCCAGGACCCCGGTAATACCCGCCATCAGGGCAGAGAACATATAAACGCTGACTTTGATGCGCGCGACGGGAATGCCGGTCAGCACGGCTGCATTTTCGTTACTGCCTATCGCGAACAAATGCTGGCCCCAACGTAAATGCCTGAACGCAAAAGCCGTCAGGCACGCCAGAACCACCATGATGATCAACGGATGTGGAAGACCGAGGGTCGAACCGCCCCCAAGCCAAAGCAAAAAGTCGTGGTCCGGCCCGAACTCGTAGATCATCTTGTTATCAGAAAGCACCATTGCCAGACTGCGCGCAACCGACAGCATGCCAAGCGTCACCACGAATGGCGGCATCTTCGCATAGGCAATCAGCACGCCATTAACCGCCCCGACAAGTAGCGAGATGCCAAGTGCGGCAATACAACCGAGCCAAAACGGCATTCCCGCGGACATGATAACGCTAACTGTCATCGCGGAGATCACCAGCGTAGAGCCAACAGAAAGGTCGATCCCGCCGGATGCAATGACAGCTGTCATGCCAAGCGCAATGATCCCGACAAACGCAAAATTACGAGTCACGTTAAACAGGTTGCGCTCTGTTGCGAAACTGTCGGTAAGGATCGTCAATGCCAGGCAGGCAAAGACAGCCGCCATGAACACCCAAAAAATCTGCTGGCTTGTGATCCGCGCAATCAGCCCATGCTGCTGAGAACGATTGATGACTTCAGCAAGAGTCGGCGTTGCCATGTTCATTGTTCCTTTTTCATGTCCACTCATGCGTGCTCAATCGCGCCAGTAATCAGGCCCGTAATTTCTTCTGGCGAAGACTGCGATGCTTTTTTGTCTGCAACAAGTTCGCCGCGCCTTAGGACAACAACCTTGTCTGCGACCTCAAAGACATCGGGCATTCGGTGGCTGATCAGAACGACGGCGATACCGTGATCACTAAGCTGCCGGATAAGATTGAGGACTTCCGCCACCTGCCGAACGGAGATCGCAGCCGTTGGCTCGTCCATCAAGACGATCTTGGCATCGCTCAAAAGGGTTCGTGCGATTGCAACGGCCTGACGCTGCCCGCCGGACATTTTGTGCACCAGATCACGAGGACGGGTTTCCGATTTCAAGCGCGCAAACAGTTCGGCGGATTTGCTGCGCATGAAGGCATAATCAACAACCTTGATCGGCCCTATCCTGCGGGTCGGTTCACGCCCCAAAAATACGTTCGATGCTGCACTCAGATTGTTGCAAATCGCCAGATCCTGATAAACGACCTCGATACCGGCTTTCTGTGCATCCAACGGTTTGTTAAACGCCACTTTCTTATCGGAAATAAGGATATCGCCCGACGTCGGGGCAAAGTTGCCCGCAATCACCTTGACCAAGGTGGATTTCCCCGCACCGTTATCGCCCATAAGTCCGACAACTTCGCCCGGCGCAATGGCAAGTGACACGCTATCAAGTGCCTGTATGGCGCCATAACGTTTTGATATATTTTTAAGTTCAAGCACATTCATGAACACCCCCCATATCTGCTGATCCACCTAATGTGGTAACAAGCAGACGGTTTTCTTTTGTGGTTTATGGCTTTTGCAGCAAACCCAGCGCCCTTTCGGTATTTCTTCTGGTGCGATAGGCTGCAAATTGCTGATCCGCCAGAACACCCAGCAAAATCACCGCCCCCATCACTGCGAAGTTCAGCGAAGACGGAATTCCGAGCAGATTGACAAGGTTTTGAAGTTCCTGGAGCAATACCGCACCCAGAACAATGCCAATGACCGATCCTTCTCCGCCACGAAGCGAACATCCCCCAAGCACCGCTGCAGCAATTGCATAAAGCTCATAGAAATTGCCATGCGAAGACGGTTGCACGGACTTTGTGAACATTGCGAAATAGATCGCCGCAATGGAGGCCAGAACCGCGCAAATGACATATGCGGCAATTGTAACGAAGCGGGTATTTATCCCTGAGAACCGTGCTGCTTCTTCGTTTTTCCCAACCGCACACAGGTGCCGCCCAAATACGGTATGGTGCAGCACAACCCACATCACAGCCGCAACAATCAGCATGGCAATAAAGGAATGGGGAACCCCAAAACTCCGCCCAATTGTCAACCATTCCAACTGGGGATAGCTGGAACCGAACGGGAACCCGGCTGTAGACTCTGCTGTGTACCCCCTGGCAATGCCGCGATAGATCAAAAGACCACATAGCGTGACAACAAATGGTTGCAACCTAAATCGGGTGATCAAAATCCCGTGGGCCAACCCGATCAGCACGCCCAGACCTATTGTAATCGCAACAGCTATTGGCCAGGCGACATCAAATTTCCCGACCATATCGACAAACAAAACCCCCAGAAGGGCAATCACTGAACCGACCGAAAGATCAATACCACCGGTCATAATGACGAAGCCCTGTCCGATCGCAAAAAGACCAAACAAACCAATAAGGTTCGCGGTATTTCCAAGGTTGATCGGCGACAGGAATAACGGGTTCTGCATGTAAACGATTGCACCAACCACAATAATCAGCACGCCAAGACCGATATCTTTTTTTTGCATTGTTCAGGCCTCTTCCAGCACTTTGCCAACGGCAAGATTGAGCACGTTGCTTTCGGAAAATTTCAATCTGGGCAATTCCCCTGTGATCACGCCGTCTTTCATGACGACAATGCGGTCAGACACTCCGATCACCTCTTCCATGTCGCTCGATATCATCATCACCCCAACTCCGCGATCCGCCAGCGATCGCATTAATCCATAAATCTCGGCTTTCGCCCCCACATCAATGCCGCGCGTGGGTTCATCGAAAATGATGACCTTCGGATTCATCGACAACCATTTCGCCAGAACGACTTTTTGCTGGTTTCCACCAGACATCTCGTTGGCTGCACGGCGCACATCCTGGGTCTTGATTGACAGGGCCACCCGTTGCGCTTCCGCGACCTCGATCTGCCTCTCCCGCGAGACCAGCCCGCGCGAAGTGAAGGCTGGAAGGTTGGCCATTGTGACGTTTTCCAAAGTCGGGAACTCCAGAATCAGCCCGGCCCGTTTGCGATCTTCCGGCACCAGATAGAGCCCGGCTGCGATTGCATCCGCAGGGCTATTTACCTTCACCTCAAGGCCGTCAATCAGCACCTTGCCGCCGAGCTTTTCCCCCACGCCAAAGATCACTTCCGCCAATTCCGTCCGACCGGCACCGATGAGCCCGGCGACACCAAGAATTTCGCCAGCCTTCAACTCGAAGCTGGCCGGACGGTCCGGTTTGCCTTTGGTCGAAAGGTCTTTGACTTCAAGCACAGGTCGGGTCGCAGCGATCGCGGGTGGCGTATAAAGCGCCTTGAGCTCCCGCCCGATCATCATGCGGATCATCGCGTCGTGCGTAACTTCATCGCGTTCAAGGGCACCAACTTTATGCCCGTCTCGCAGCACGACTGCACGATCCACGCATTCTTCAACCTCGCTTAGCCGATGGGAAATATAAACGACCGCAATTCCTTGCGCTTTCAGATCGGCAATGACCTTCAACAACATGTTGGTTTCGGAAAGCGTAAGGCTGGAAGTCGGCTCGTCCATGATGACAAGCCTTGCATTCATCGATAACGCCTTTGCGATTTCAAGCAGCTGACGTTCTGCCAGTGACAAGGATGAAACCGGCGCATCCGGTTTGAACCGTGCACCGACAAGATCCAGCAGCGGCTTTGCCAAGTCCTGCATTGCCCGATGATCGGTCAGACGGAACGGCCCGCGAACTTTCTCACGGCCAAGAAAGATGTTAGCCGTCACATCCATGTTATCAAAAACATTCAGTTCCTGATGAACAAACGCGATCCCTGCTTGCTGGGACTGTTTGACGTCAAACGCATCATACTCTTGACCATCAAGAATAATTTTCCCGGATGTCGGCGCAATCAGCCCACCGAGAATCTTCATAAGGGTTGATTTACCAGCCCCGTTTTCACCAAGAAGTCCAACAACTTCGCCTGCTTTGATCTGCAAAGAAACTTCATTAAGGGCCACCACACCGGGATAAACCTTGGTGACGCCTTCAAGTCGCAAATCAAGCCCATGCACTGCACTCATTCCTACTGGCCCCCAATGTGTCCTATTCGACGTCATCGGAACGGTGCGAGCAGGTGCGTCAAAGACCACGCGCACACCTGCTCGCTAGGCAGGGGGAAGAAATTACCCGCCTATTCTTTCCTTAACGACTGCCTCGAACTCGTCGACATTGGATTTGTCGATCACCTTGGTTGGCACGATGATCAGGCCATCATTTGGAACCTTGGACGAATCACCTTCAAGGTAATCGGCCATAAGGTGCATCCCCTGATACCCCCACTGATACGGATCCTGCACAACCGTGCCTGCAAAACTGCCTTCACGAACAGCGCCAAGAGTCACAGGATCCTCATCAAAGGCAATAACGGTAATCTGCCCCAGTTTTCCTGCTGCTTGCAGTGCTTCGTAAATTTTGGGCGGGTTGTAAGAATAGAACCCGACCATACAATTGATATCCGGGTTCGCTGCAAGGACATCATCAACATTTGAACGCGCCCGCGCGAAGTCGACGTCGTCACCGCGAACATCGACAAGTTCAATGCCACTGCCTTCCACAGCCTCGCGGAAGCCGGCAATGCGTTCAATTGCGTTGTCAGCGCCAAGGAAGCCAACGAACCCCATGCATTTACCACCGTTTGGCATTGCATCGACGGCAATTTCACCAGCCTGCACGCCGGCAGCAACATTCGACGACCCGAGATAGGCGATCCGGTCACTCTGGGGAGCATCGCTGTCGGTCGTGAAGAGCGGAACCCGGCCAGCAATACGGTTGAATGCATCAATGGAGTTCTTCGGATCGGCGGATGAAATCATAATCGCATCCGTTCCCCCCGCAACCAGATCGTCCATCAATGCATTCTGAAGTGCTGCAGTTCCTTGCGCCGGATACCGGAACTGGAGCTCATAATTTGGCAATTCAGCTTGCGCCGCTTTGACCCCGGCTTCTGCAAGCTTCCAGAAATCCGATGCCGCATTCACCACGAATGCAAGCTGTTGTTTGTCTTGTGCCAACGCCCCGGTTGCCAGAGCCATCGACAAGCCGAGTGTCGCAAATGTTGTTGCAAGTTTCATGTTTTTGGTCCTCCCGATTAATTACAAGCACAGCCGAATTTATGAATTATTTGCGTGCTTTTTAATTAATAATATAATTAATAATTATGGATCAAGCTTTTTCGCCCACCGGATGATAAGCGGGTGATTTTATTAAAGATTGATCCACGCGCCCTGCTTCTCACTTGCGAAAATCGCATCCAGCACCCGCATGGAAGCAATGGAGTCCTCAATGCCGTATGGCAAAGCTGTCCCTGTTAAAATTGCCTGCGCGAATCTCTCGGCTTGCAATGTGTATTGATCACATACCGGCAGCATTTCGCAGCCCGCCAGACTCCCGTCAAGACTCTCGCCACTGTCCACTATCACCGCCGTTTCTTCATCTGCGGGCGCGTTGTACGGGATCATGATTTCAGCGCGAGCCTTCGTGCCAAATACATTCAATGTCTGGTATGGGCATAGCTGGGTTGAGACAATAAAGGACAGCTGCCGCCCCTCTCCGAAATCAGCAATCACACTTGCCATCCGGTCCGTTTGAAACCCGGAATCACGATCAATTAGTGCCATGACCCGTCTGGGCTCATCCTCAAACAGGAATCGACCTGCGGTAATCGGATAACAGCCGATATCCATAATCGCACCACCCCCGGCTTCCGGACGATTACGGATATCCTCCCCGTTATCATTGAAATAGCTAAACGCTGCCTGGATTGCCCTTACCTCGCCAAGCTCACCATTTCGAACCATCTCCCGAACCCGAAGCCATTGCGGGTGGTAGCGAACCATAAAGGCCTCGGCGACGAGTATATTTTCCGGACAACCACGCAGGCGTTCGGCATCACGCACACTTAAGCCGATCGGCTTTTCACACAGCACATGCTTCCCCGCGCGCACCGCAGCAAGCGTCCAGTCCACATGCATGTGATTTGGCAACGGATTGTAAATCGCATCGATTTCCGGATCATCAATCAGCGCCTCATAGGAAGCATAGGACTTCTGAATCCCGAGATCATTTGCAGCCCGCGCAGAACGCGCAGCATTGCGCGAGGCAATCCCCAGAACATTTGAAGAGCTTGATTTCTGGATTGCAGGAATAACTTTCTCCAACCCAATTCTAGCCGTTGAAAGAATACCCCAGTTAACTTGCTTTGCTGTCACGACCGTCGCCTGCCCTGCCTAGTTTTTTTTGCTAAAAATAAGGCCGGATCCGCCCCCCGAACCCGGCCCAGTTCACATCACCAGAAGATTAGTTATCCGCGCAGAATCCCGGGTCTGACTGGTTGCAGACATCCAGCCCCGTATAAAGCGGGTCATCTACCTTTTTCCCGTTGATCAGATCGATCATAACGTCCGGCGCCCGGTAGCCCATTTCAAACGGGCGCTGACCAACCTGTGCATGACTGCGCCCATCGCGGAATGCCTGGGTTTGCGGCGGCAGCGTGTCACCGGCAATAAGGATCAGCTCCTGGCTTTTCAGACGACTCATCACCTGATCCGTCACCTGCGCGTAAGCCTGAGGCGCAAACTGTGCCCACCCGCCGATCAGAATGAATGCATCCAGATCCGGATTTGCCGTAAAGGTATCGGCCATCTGCTGGTTTGCCAGATCAACCTGGTCATTGGTAAAGACCGGGCATCCATCAACCTCTGTCCAACCATTGCTGCTGCCCAGCCGCTCCGTCCCTTTGGCCCCTGAAATCGTGTCACGGAAGCCGGCTGCACGCGCATTGATATTGTCCGCCGCAACGTTTCCGAGCTGCAAACAGACTGACCCGCCTTTCGGTTTCAGCTTCATGGCTTCTTCTGCCATTTTGACGCCCATCAGATAGTTGTCAGTTCCCAGATAGGTCACCCGCAAATCCCGATCTTTCTCCAGGAAATCCGCATCAATGGTCATCACCGGAACGCTCGGGTTGATCTGGCGAATACGGTTCGCCATTGCCGGTGCATTCGATGGGGAAATAGCAATTGCCGCAACGCCGCGGGTCAGCAGATCATCGACAATCTGCACTTCCCCCGCCTCATCAGCACTGGATGCAGGGCCGGTGTAAAAGCACTCATATTCAGAGTCCTTGTTTTCTGACATCCATTTCTGGCAACCCAGATTGATTTGTTCAAAGAACGGGTTATCCAAGCCTTTCACCACAATCGCCAATGTCTTTTTGCCATCAGCATTAGCAGTACCAACACCTGTCGCAAGAATGGCGACAGATGCGAGAGTTAGTAATATTTTACGTTTCACGTTTCGCTCTCCCTAGTTGGTCCGGCCCGGGATCGATTACCCCGGATACCAGATTTTACGAGGATCGCCCGGGCTCCTTTCATATGACCAGGCCCGCTCGATCAGCCCCCCGAAATCCACTTGCGGCCTCCACCCAAGAACGTGGCGCACCTTTGTGTTATCAAGCCAGTTGCTATGAAACGGCGTAGGTATTTCGACAGCTTCCATGTCACGCGTTCGCGCAAGATATTCGGCGACCTGCGCGTAATCGACCGGCTCGTCCATCGCGATGTTGAAAAGTTCCTGCATTGCACCGGCATGATCCAAAACGGCCATAAGCGCCATAACCAGATCATCCACATGCACAAAGTTACGCTTAAGAGATGCGCCCGTTCTGTCACGCATGAGCGGGACAAAATCCCCCCTGGCAAGGCGCATCGCCTTGTCTGCACCTATCAAGTCGCTCCAGGCAGGCCCGCCAAATTGCTCCTCGCCAAATGACAGGGCATATTTGAAATCATCTTTTTCCATGATCCAGGGCGCACGCAGCACTGTACCGTTCAGGCCGTACTGAATTTGATATTGCTCGATCATGACTTCCTCGAGCACTTTGGTCAGCGCGTAACAACCGCTATAGGCCTTCCGCGGCGAGACTTCATTAATCGGCGCGGAATATTCTTTGAAGATATGCCCGACCGTACAATCCCCGCTGATCAGAACGAACTGCTTCAGGGTTGACGACTGACGCGCCGCCTCAAGCAGTAAAAACATGCCCTTGATTGCGACATCAATAACCAGATCCGGGGTTTCTTTCACGGCCGCCATATGAAGAACGTGCGTCACGCCGTCCATCGCGTGCGCAACAGCTTGCGGATCAGAAAGCGAGCCGGAGACAACTTCAACTCTATCCCCCGCATCGAGTCCACGATTATGGCAAAGCGCCACAACCTTCGCAGACGCATAGCGGTCGTCATCAAGAAATGCTGTCAGAAAAGCCCTACCGACCTTTCCCGTCGCACCGGTGACTAAAATCTTCATTAATCCCCCTCCCTATTGAATTAATAATATTAATTAATAATATTTAGTCAAGAGACCTTCAGCATGGTGATCGAATCAATGTCGCGTTTCGATCATTAATAATTCTTCCGCCGCCGCGCCTAGACGGGTTGTTTTGAAGAAGCTGAAAAGGTATTACCAATATCGAATTGGTGCGGCATGCATGTGCCGAACCATTCAACTCGCAGAATTAACAGCACTTTGAACCGCAGTTTTCGGGTCATCTGACTCAACCGTCGCCAAAGATTGTTTGGGCCAAAGACCAAAGGCAGATCGAATTCATGTCGCAAAAGAAACATTACGGTGGCAAAAAACGGCCCACGATGATGGATGTTGCCTCGATGGCCGGCGTATCCCAGGCTACGGTATCGCTGGTGCTGAATGGCAGCCCTGCCAAATTGACCGAAGCGACGCGGCAGCGTGTCATCGATTCGGCCAGCAAACTTGGCTATCAGCTCGTGCGTCGGGACAGCCAGGTACCGCCCAGCAACAAAGCGCGTTCGACAATCATATTCATAGCAGACGAAATCAGCACCGACCCGTGGATGGCACTTGCCTTTGAAGGCGCCCATAACAAGGCTCTTGAGTACGGAATCAATGTTTGCCTTGCAGTCAGCCACGGGAACGCATTGATCGAGGCAAGTATCGTCAACCAGATGGCGGACTCGAATGTTATCGGATTTATCTATGGTACGATTCTGACCCGTCTGGTTGAGTTGCCGGTGGAATTTTCGAAGAATCCCACTGTTCTGGTCAATTGCTATGACAGTACCCGCACCCTTCCGTCTGTCCTGCCCGGCGACCTTCTGGGGGGGCGGGCTGCGGCAGAACGATTGATACATGCCGGCCGCAAACGCATTGCCATCATCAACGGCCAAAAAGGTGTCGACGCATCGCGTGATCGCCTCAAAGGTTACCGGCAAGCACTTACAAGTAACGATATTCCCTTTGACCCGACCCTTGTGCGATCAGGAAACTGGGAACCATCAACCGGTTATTCCATGACTCATGAGCTGATGGCCCTCGACAATCCGCCAGACGCAATTTTCTGCGCCAATGATTTGATGGCACTTGGCTGTTATGACGCCCTGCGCGAACTGGGGAAAAGCATCCCGGACGATGTCGCCGTGATCGGCTTTGACGATCGCGAAATTGCCCAGCACACGCACCCTGCCCTGACGACCCTGGTTCTCCCGCAATATGAAATGGGGGAAATAGGGGCAGAGATGTTGATCGACAGTATCGGCGGCCTGCTTGCGACCCCGAACCAGATCAAAGTCGAATGCCAGATGGTTGAACGCGATTCTGTTGAGGCACCACCAAAAAACGCATAGGCGCACCACCTCGCCTTTGCCGGGTTTGCTATCGGAACATCACGTGACTATTGACATGAATTGCATAAAGGCTTGTAGTTGCAGTAATCAGCAACTCGTTCCCGCGCGCACCGCCAAACGTTAGATTTGAGACTGTTTCGGGAACAAATATTTTACCAAGCAATGTCCCGTCCGCGGCAAAACAGTGAACCCCGTCCTTCGCGGAACACCAGATATTGCCATAGCAATCTACACGCAGCCCATCGGGCAACCCATCGTCAATTCTTGCGAAATCACGTCCATTCTCCAATCTGTTCTCGCCTGTAACATCGTAAACACGAATGACTGACGGGATTTTGTCATCATGGCTACTGCCGGACTCAGCGATATAAAGCAGTTTCTCATCATTGGAGAACGCAAGACCGTTCGGCTGGGTGAAATCCCGCGCCACACTCGTTACAATTCCGGTTTCCGGGTCAAGGCAGAAGACATTGTTGTATTCCTGTTCCGGCGTTGCCTTGTAACCTTCATAGTCCGATAAAATCCCGTATGTCGGATCGGTAAACCAGATCGTTCCGTCTGTTTTGGCGATAACATCGTTGGGTGAATTGAGCCTGTTTCCCTGAAATTCGGCGACCAAAGTTGTAATTTCCCCATTATGTTCGGTACGGGTAACCGATCTTGTCCCATGCTGACAGGTGATTAACCGGCCAAGCCTGTCGACAGTATTGCCATTGGCAAAATCCGACCTGTCCCGAAACACATTGACCGATCCGTCGCACATCCAGCGATAAATCCTCTGGTTCGGAATATCCGAAAACAAAAGGCACTGATGAGCCGGAAACCATACAGGACCTTCCGTCCATAAATGCCCGCCGGACAGTTTCCTGAGACGTACATTAGCCAGAACAAGATCGCGAAACCGACAGTCCAGAACCTGATAGGGCTCGAACATACCGATCACATCACCAAATTTATCTGCGGCACTGCTAGCCAAGAGACATTCCTTTGCCAAATTCAATTTGTAACAAGAAAGCAGTGTCTGAATGCCATCAAGCGATCAGCGCACCAACTGTTGCCGACCATAGATCAACAACATTCCAATGATCACCACGCCAAAGACCACCTGCCGGAATGTATCGGCAGGAATATCAACACCGAGCTGGGCGAAATACCGTTGTGGCTGAACCACCGACAGCATCGATTGCAAGATTGTAATCAAGATCACGCCTGCAATCGTTCCAACATATTTGCCACGACCGCCCAAAACATTGGTTCCACCAAGAATAATCGCCGCAATCGTCGGCAACAGGTACGGATCACCCATGGCCTGATAGGACCGGTTTGCCCATCCTGCCAACAAGACACCGGTCAGCGCAGCACACGCACCGGAAAAAATAAAGCACGCCAGAATGACCTTGCGCGTATCAACGCCACTCAAAAAGACGGACCGTTCCTGATTTCCTGCTGCATAAATCCGTCGACCAAGAACCGACCGGTTCAGCATGAAAACAATCGCAGCCCCCAAAACAATCCAGATCAGAAGCGGATTGGGAATGCCAGGAATGAAATGTCCGACGGCCAGTTCACGCATGAATTCAGTTGCGCGGTCCTGCGGTGCAAAACCACCGGTGTGATAAACCA
Organism: Thalassospira sp. GO-4; assembly: GCF_023588965.1. Taxonomy (NCBI): domain Bacteria; kingdom Pseudomonadati; phylum Pseudomonadota; class Alphaproteobacteria; order Rhodospirillales; family Thalassospiraceae; genus Thalassospira; species Thalassospira sp. GO-4. The sequence continues at coordinate 4,046,190 of NZ_CP097807.1, read as the reverse complement.
TAAGACCTTGCGCGACCGCATTCATGCCAAGTGTAAAGATCATGGCCGGCGCCCGCAGATAGGCCACACCCAGCCCATTAACCGTCCCGATCAGCGCACCACACAGAACACCAAATGGAACGGCAAGTGTAACGCCCCATTCCGGCCCCAGAAACCCGGTGGCACCAGTCGCCATCATGCCCCCCACACCGATGGTCCAGGGAATGGACAGATCGATATGTCCCAACAGAATAACCAGCATCACACCACTTGCCACCACACCAAGGAAGGATGCGGTATGAAGCTGCTGGATCAAATATTTCGGAGACAGAAAGGCCGGTTCAACCATGGCCCCGATCAGAAGCAAAACAACCACACAACCAAACGCAATAAGCGTTGCCCGATCAAACTGCCTTGCGATTACGCCTGAAACACTCATTTTCCGCCTTACCGATAAATATCTAGTCTGTTCTTGATTCTCAGGACGCGCAGCGAACCGAGACTGACCGCAACAAGCAGTACGACGCCGACGAAAAGCGGCTGCAAGACAGGGTTGATGTCAAACACGATCAGCAGATCACCAACAGTCCGCATCACAAACGCACCAAAAATCGAGCCAACAGCACTGCCAACACCGCCAAACAATGACGTGCCTCCAATAACGACAGCCCCAATGGAATTAAGCGTGTACTCGTTGGCAATTGACATCTTCGCCGCCCCGGAATAGGTCAGCGCCGTCAACAGGATGCCACCGATGGATGCCAACAAGCCGCTCAGTGTATAGGCCAGCATCTTTGCCCGATTGATCGGGATGCCCGACATATATGCCGCCTGCTCGGATGAACCGATGGCAAACGCCGCTCGCCCCAGAACCGATCGGCGATACGGAATCCAGATGAACACAACGACAGCCAGCAGCAGCAAAACAGTATGCGGCACGGCAAATGTCGAACGGGTCATGAAGTCGGCAAGTTCAAAATTTACCAACCCGCCCGGTTGCGGCCGGATGGCAAGCGCAATACCGAAATAAGCCGCACTGGTGGCCAGCGTCGCGATCAGGGGCTGCAACCGTCCATAAACGATAATCACACCATTTACCGCACCACATGCCAGCCCAAGCAACAGCACACCAAATATGCCGAACGTGGTTGCCACCGGTCCGCCAACAACAATCGTTGATGCCAGACAGTTTGCCAGAACGAAAGTCGCGCCCACCGATAAATCCAGTCCACGGGTAATGACCGGCAGGGTCTGCGCCATGGCAACAAGTGCCAGCAATGCGCCTTTGTTGGCCGCAGTATTTATCATGTTCGGCGTAAGGCCCGCCGCCTGCTTCCATCCATACACAATGAACATCGCGGCAAAGATCAGCATTGCGATCAGAACACCGCGTTGCGCCGCGGACAAGCGGCCAACCCAGCCGAAATACCTTTGTCGAGAAACCAGATCTGCTGGTTCTGAGCTCACATTCATAGCGACGCTCCCTGTATTTTTTTTGGTTCAGGTCGGGTCGCTGCCTGTTCCGGCAGGTTAAGCGCGGCTGAAACCAGATTTGTTTCGTTAAGATCATCTCCGGCAAGGGTTCGAACAATCCTGCCGTCATACATGACCAGCACACGGTCGCAGCAACCAATCAGCTCATCGTAGTCGGTGGAATACAAAAGAATCGCACACCCTTCTGCCGCCAATTTCTGCAAAAGCTGATAGATTTCCTGCTTGGTGCCAACATCGATTCCACGTGTCGGATCGTTCAACAGAATGATGCGTGGCTTGGTCATCAGCCACTTGCCGATCACGACTTTTTGCTGGTTCCCTCCGGATAACGCCCCGACAGGTCCGTCAATGCCGTCTGCCTTGATCTTGAGAAGTTCGACCATCTCGTCGATTGCGTTTTCTTCTGCGCGTGTATCCACAACGCCCATCCGGCTCATTTTTTCAACCGCAGCGAAGGACAGGTTCTCGCGCACGGTCATTGACAACATCAGGCCTTCGTATTTGCGGTCTTCAGGCACCAGCGCAATACCAATATCATCTGATTTCGCCATTTTCGGGCTGTTCAGTTTTACCGGATCACCATTGATCTCCATCGACCCGGTTGCCCCTATCAGGGTGCCAAACAGCCCCAATTGCAGTTGACGTTGTCCTTGCCCGTCCAAACCGCCAAGCCCAACGATTTCACCCGGCCGCATTTCCAGATTGATGCCATTCAGTTCATCGTTCCATGAAAAGTCCATCACCTTCAGAATCGGTTCGGAGGCAACTGGTCTGATACTTTTGGCTGGATAGACACTGCTGTATTCGCGACCGATCATCATCTCGACAACGGCACTGTCCGATTTCGTACCGTTCTTGAATGTCTCGACTTTGGTACCATTGCGATAGACAGTGCAGGTGTCTGCCAGTTCGGCAATTTCGGGCATGCGGTGTGAAATATAGATGATCGCCATCCCTTCATCGCGAAGCCGATGAAGCATCTTGTAGACCTTTTCGACATCGGCCGCGGTCAGCGCGGATGTCGCTTCGTCAAGGATCAGAATTTTGGGATTACGGGCCAGTGCCTTGGCAATTTCCACCATCTGACGGCGGGAAAGCGACAAATTGCTGACGGTTTCCATCGGGTCAATGTTTTCGCCCCCGACCCGCGCAAGCGCCTCTTCGGCGATACGCCGCTGAGCGCGGTAATCAATCATCCCGAATTTACGTGGCGGACGAGTGATGCCAATATTGTCGGCAACGGTCAGGTCCGGCAACAGGGACAATTCCTGAAATATGCATGACACGCCAAGATCATTGGCCTGTTGCGGATTTGCAAAGCTCACCTGTTTGCTATCGATTTCTATCGTGCCGCTATCTGGCTGCACGACGCCCGAAAGGATCTTGATCAGGGTCGACTTCCCAGCCCCGTTTTCACCCAACAGCGCATGAATTGATCCACGCTGCGTATCGAAACTAACATCTTCAAGTGCCCGGACACCGCCGTAGCGTTTGGTTATGCCCGACATGGATAATAGATAAGGAGATTTGCGCTCTGACACGGCAGTTTTCCTAACGTTATTGAACACCGTCGATGCCAAACCTGACATCGACGGTATCCGGCCTTTTATTGTTGTTAGTTGTTCTCGCCTGTCTGAGACGCGATCTCTTCTGCCGTAAAGCCAATGTTGCAAGCCTCGAAATTGTTGCCTGCAAAGAAGCTACCCGGCAGTTTCGGGAACATCTCGACACCCTCCTTGAAGGGTGAATAGGAAATCGACGTCGGCAGGGCAATTCCGGATGGAACCACTTCACCTTTCAGGGCCGCAATCGCGGTTTTAATCGTCACAGATGATTGTGCCGGGCCTGTACCGCCTGACTGGCAGGCAAGACCTGCACTGTTGCAAAGCTGACGAAACGCGTTCTCGGTTTCCCCGGAAATCGGGGCCTTGAAAGCACCTGAATCAAGCATCGCTGTCGCAACACCTTGCGAACCACCCTGAACATAAATCCCGTCAAAAATACCGCCCGCAGCAATGGCGTCTGCCGTCACTTTCTGGCCATCACCAGGCGCCCAGTTTCCGACGACGTCAACGACTTCGATGTCGCGTCCGGATTCCTTGATGACCTCAAGGAAACCTTCATTGCGTGCGATATCTACAGGTTGCCCTGCCGGACCACGCACATGCAGGAACTTGGCAGGGCCATCACCGCTTTGCTCAAGAAGGAACTTACCGGCCGACATGCCCAGACCTTTTTGATCAACATTGATCGCAATCTGGTTGGGATCATCAATCACATTGTCAAACGACAGAACGACGACATCGGCTTCGTTGGCCTTACGCACCACCGATCCGAACGCGCGGGTGTTGTTGGCGTTAATGATAATTGCGTCAAAGCCCTGATCGATAAAGTTGTTGGCGGCTGCAATCTGTGCCGCGATGTCTTCTCCGACAGAAACAACCTTGAATTCTTCGATTTCGGCAGCAACTTCCGGCTGTGCGGCATAGGCCTTGGCCACCGCAATCATCTGAACACGCCAGTCATTGGCAATAAAGCCATTCACAAGTGCAATTTTGTAAGGCCCTTCACGTGCAGGCCACTGGAAATAGGTTGTGTCATCGGACACCGGCGTGAAGCACGACGGATCGGCACCGGGACCAGCAACGGTATTCGGGCCGGCAGACGCAACCTGTCCAGCCACCATCAACGCGACAGCGGCGGTCGTCATAGTCAGTAGTTTTTTCATGGTAGTCCTCCCGTTGGATACGCTGTTCTTTATCGCTTCCTAAGCAGGTCAGCGCCCCTGCCCGCATTGTGCAAGTTCTTGACGTCTCGTTTGCCGCATGCCGGATCAGACACTTCTGATCAACGAACAGAAATGACGGAAATTCAAATGGTTGTCAGAGAGAACTCGTTCTCACTCAGGACCTGAGCGGACCGGGCATTCCCCCCTGATGTCAGCATGTGACTTATTTCTTTTGTTTACTTCTGTGCCGTTGAACGGCAAGGGCCCGTAAATGCCTTCATCGGCAAACACAAAACCATGGCGCAATCATCATATTATCTGATTAAATCGTAAAGAGCGGTTTCCGCAGAACGCATACGGTGATACGCATCCAGGTTGCGGGTTCCCGCAAGACAAGAGAAACGCCTGTGAATATTATCGAAGAGCTGGAGGAAACCACCCATGTCGGATCTTGCTCATTACCTTCGCATATCCAATTTACTAGCGGGCAACCTCGATATTCACTCGGCATTAAGTTCGGTCAAAACCGAGATCGAGAAGATTATCGAGTTTGATCACCTTGATGTATGTCTGATTGACACGGACAAAAGCTGGGCAACGGCTTACGAGGTCGGCGTTGAAACAGCCTGGAGCAAAATGCGTTCGTACGTACAAAAAGCCCCCATCCGCGACATTTTGCTGGGTAAGACAGATCATCTACTGACGGGAAATGCCCTTCAGGACCAGCGCTTCCTTTTCCCCGGCGCGGTAAGCGCACCGATTATTGACCATCAACTTCGTAGTCGCGTCAGTGTCGGGATGAAGGTTCTGGGAGAAGTCGTTGGCTCGTTGAATTGTTCTTCGAAGAAGGAAGACTTTTATAACCAGAGCCACCTGGAACAGATCCGTATCCTCGCAGACATGCTGGCCCCCTATTTCTATGCTTTGCGTGCCAATGAGAAGGCCAACAAGGAAGCCATCATTCGTGCCGAAATCCTTGCCCGTGAAGAAGGCTTGCGTCTAGGCGCACTAAGCCTTACAGACGCACTCGAAGCCGAGCGCCAGCGCATTGGGATGGATCTGCATGATCAAACTTTGGCCGATCTGACACGCATCGCCCGCGACCTCCGCCCCGGCCTGAGCGAAGCACAGTACTTAAGATTGCAACAGCAAGTCCAAAACATGATCCAGGGACTGCGCGATATCATTGATACCTCTATCCCCTCCATTCTTGACCTGTTTGGCTTCCATCATGCTGTCCAGACGCATCTCGAACGCGCCGTAAGCTATGACAGCGTCATGCAGTTCAAAGTGGATGATCAGACAGACGGCGCGATTGACCTGCTGCCTGAAACAACACGTATCGCGGTCTTTCGCATATGTCAGGAAGCCATCAATAACGCGGTCCTGCATTCAAATGCATCTCTTGTTTCTGTTTCGATTGCCAAAAGTGTTGATGGTTGCCTGACCATCAAGGTCTCGGACAACGGAAACTTCCAGCCACATCCGAGAAAGCCCCCCAGTGGCCTGGAACATATGAAAACGCGCGCCCGCCTGATCGGTGCAAAGTATGACCTTTCAACCTCGGACGGCACACAGGTAACAATTCAGTTGCATCAACCGACCAGACAAGAAGGAGAAAAGATGAATGAAAATATTGCTGGTTGAAGATGACAACATGCATGCAGATTTCCTGATGGAAATCGTTGAACAAGCCTTGCCAGAATTTGATGAAATCCTTGTTGCACATAACGGCAAGGAGGCCGAAACCCTAGCCCACCGGCATCAAATTTCGGCAGTCGTGATGGACCTGCGCATGAAGGAACATAACGGCATCGAAGCCGCGCGAACCATTTGGGCAGAACGTCCTGACACCCGTATTCTGTTCTGGTCAAACTATTCTGATGAGGCATATTTGCGCGGGATTACGCGAATTGTTCCGGATCAGGCGGCCTATGGATATGTTCTGAAAACCGCGACACAGGACAAGATGCGACTGGCTTTGCGCGCCGTCCTTGTCGAAGCCCAGATTGTGGTTGATCGCGAAGTCCACCAGATACAGGCCCAGCAAATGCGCTCCCGCAGTGCTCTGACAGAATTTGAATATCTGATCTTACTTGATTTGGCGCTAGGGCTGCCTGACAAGGCTATTGCCGCGCGCCGGAAACTGTCGCTCCGTACCGTCCAGAACCGTTTATTATCTCTCTATGACAAACTCGAAGTAGAGTCGCAGGACCAGAACGAAATGGGCATTGTGCTGAACAAACGAACACGCGCTGTCTCCAGTGCCATTGCACGCAAGGTGATCAATCGCGAAGGATTGATTGCTGCCAACAAAGAGCTTGGAGACTGGCTTGCGCGCGCTCCTGCTTCTCAACGTTAGGCTCAGAACCCATTCCACCTTTCTGGTTAAAAGTGGTTCGTCAGATTGATAAAGAACACTATGTGAGCGATCCGCTTTGGCTTTCCTGTTCTCGGTTTCGGCCCATTGAGTCCTGAGCCTCGCGCTATAGCCCAACTGATGTTCATTAACCACGAATTATGACAACTCGTCTTGAACCGAGTAACACACACACTGGCACTTAAGCATTTGTCGGATTTTGGGAGGAGATGGTGGGCCCGGCGACACTTGAACTCGCAACCAGACCGTTATGAGCGGTCGGCTCTAACCAAATTGAGCTACAGGCCCTGCATGAGCCAACTTTTAAGTGCTAGAAACTCGATGCAGCTGCACAAATTAGATATTTTTCGGGCCGGGTCAAGACCAATGAGCAGTTCACTGACCTAAATTGATCCACTGCTCCATGCATCCAAATAAGTCCGAACGGACTTAATGCCCTCAAAGCCGCTATCTTGCATAAGATCAAGCGGCGACCTTCCCGCAAACAGTAAGTTCTTATGAGGCCCATGTAACCAAGTGAGAGCTTCACTCTCAATCGGAAACAATGTCACCACAGCCTTATAAATTCCTAGTACAGCAGAAACACGCATCAACGTATCAACGGACAAGGTAAGCTCCTCTTTTCGCTGAGCCTTCCTTATCCATCGATAATACGTTGAAGCAGATGGCGCTCCTAACACAGCGATTCGCTGAGACGCATTCAAACCCAACCTTCCTGAAATAACCACAAAGGTTCTCAGGCCAGGTCCGCTCAATCGGCGCCGTTCCTCGTCACTGTGGATTTGATGAATTTCACGTATCAGTTCACTGGACACCTGGCACCTCCACAAACACTGAAAATGGCTCGTCACCTTGCTCGAGAGAATCTTCAGTTTCAGCAGCCTCGACAGGATCTGGCTTTCCATACCATCGAACTAATTGCTTTTCGCGCACTTTGAACTTCGCCAACCCTTGCTCACTCGGCTTTGCTTTAACGTACACGCTCAACACATCGTCCATTATTGCCGCCAACAATTTACCGTAGCTCAAGCCTTGCTTGTTAAATTTGGCGACAGCCTGCTTAAAGCTAAGAAACCCATTGTTGGATGGCAATTTACAGGCTTTCTCCTGCAAGGTTGAAATTAGGCCCTCAACAACACGCCTATCGTATCGCCAACCAATCCAGCCATCCTTTCCTGGGCCGTGGACACTCGGAATAACGCCGGTATTTCGAAGTGATCGGATCGTGTTTTGGCAAACACCAAGTATAGCTACCAGTTGCATAGCGCCAACGAGGTGCTGCTTTTGATCAGCATAGAGTTCAAGGCTCTCACGGTTGATCCATAGCGTTTCACCATACTCTGTCCGAAAGTACTTTCCCTGAATATAACCCCAATCATACAAATGCTTGAGCTGTGCCCGACCAACACTGAGCTTGCGCCTAGCCTGCTGCCCTGGGATGTAATCTCGACCCTCTTCACCAGAGAGAATGATTGGACTACCACGGCCCGTCAGAACGCGCTCTTGGACTGGATCGTTTATGTGCTGGAGAAGCGCATCAAACACGAATTGCAAGCTTTCTCTATTCGCAATCACTCCGCGATACAGATAACCAAAGTCTCTGGCTACACTGACCGAATTAGAGCCACGTCCATTATCAGGCATCACTGTCTGAAGGGTCTGATTAAGTCTTCGCGGCCAATACGCCAAAGAGTATGAAATCTGGTCAACTATCTGCGAAAATGCCCTCCAATCAATGCTGCTCGATGCCTCCTGTCCGGATGAGCGCGCAAACACAATAAGCTGCCCTATAAGGGAAATTGTCTGTAAGATTTCCGAGACACCACCCGTCAGGAAATCGTTTGGAAACTTGTATCTTAGCGTGGGGTAGTTCGTACCAGTGATCTTGTTTGACAGCAGCCGCATCAACCCAAGCGTTTCCGGAGAACATGTCCTACCAGTCGATTGAGGCTTGCATCCGGGAATACAGGGCATTAAGGCCCCCCGATCAATGGTGGCAATCTCCCCGCAACTGGGGCATACATTTGTGACTTCGGTACCATGTATAGGGCAGTGGGATACACACCTGAAATCCCACAGGCGAGATATAAAGCCATTCTCGAATGTACAATAAAAGCACATCCGAGGAGACGGCCATTCCAAGAACTTCCGGGACAGTATCTCTCCAGTCGGCAAAGAGACATGAGAGTGGTTGCCGTTACGATCAGAATAGTTCAATAACGGCATCAGCTCATCGACATCAACATTCGCTACTTTTGCCAACCCACGGAAGTTTGAGTGAGCGCGATTGAGTGAGTCCTCTGAAACTGAGAATCGCGCGAGGCTTGATATCCACGAAACTCGCGTATATCGGTTCTCTTCCGCTAGTCTGTAGAGGTAGCTTAAGAGGCTCTCTTCAGGATGGGGCCGGACGCTAAACAAAAGTTTCCTGAGCTCAGCCATTGGGGCGCCCCCTTCTTTTGCGCGTTACCGACTTTAAGGCAGTTGGCCTCAAAGCCCCCTTATCAAGCGAAAAATCAACCGGCCCTAATTCGAGCAGTGCCTCAGTAATATGAGAATGGAGCAATGTTTCTGCTTGCTCCAACATTGCCAACTCAGTTGCCAAATGCACAACGCGCATCATGTAGCCAAGCAGACCATTTGATGATGTCACGAGCAGATTGATTGATATTGTGTCGTGTAATGCAGAGCGCTCTGGCCGAGGAAGAGGAAGACACTGATTGACGGAGTAGAAGAACAAATGAGCCGCCTGCCTTGCCTCTCGTGAGCTCAGTCGAAGAGGATAGAGTTCAATCTTCGCTTTTCGGCGGGTTTCAAGCTGCGGGTTCACAACGAAAATATTGTCGACTTCAGGCAGCCCTGAGAGAAGTATCGGTTTCCTTAGAACTTCCACCTGTGTCTTGATCCAGTCCGCAGCGTCATACTGCCTGGCTGAACTTCCTCGCACAGCAATATGTTGAAATTCATCAAGAACGATCAGCTCAACATTTGTACGATCAGCATAGTACTTAATCCGATTTTCCATGTCCTCTCGGGTACCGTATGTTGGCTTCGGATCGCCGATCGCACTTAGAATTCGAGAAGCTAGGTTTTTAACGGTACAGTTTTCTGGTACGACGATGGACAAGACCTTCTTGAATTCGCCGGGTACATTGCGCGTACGGCAATACTCCTGAATTATTGAAGTCTTTCCGGAGCCCGTATGCCCAATCAAACTCATAATCCCTGGTGCGTCTGAATAACGCCCTGCTTGATGAAAATTGGATATCCGCGCCATTGCGTCTTGGAACTTGTCATGCACGATCCGAACGTCTCGGAAAGCTGCTAGTGCCTTTGCTTGATGATCTACGAGAAATGGTCTTTTACGAGACGCCATTGTCAGGATCCTCTGCATCAGGGTTGGCCCCATCACCGGCTCGGGAAGCATGCCAACCTCTCTCGATCAACTCTGCCTCTATTTCCTCACTCGAAAAGAACGGTGCTTCATAATCTTCAGCCTCAACCTCTGATGGAGCACTTATGGCTCTGCCGGCTTGCGCACCAGCTTCTATCGCCGACAGAGATCTCAACTCTTCATTCTGATAGCGGTAGGCTTGTTTTCGTTTGGTTTTTTGGGCATCAGAGATGATTTGACGCGAAGCTTCAAACACAGAGAGGCGACGATCCAACAACTCACTTTCAGACGACTTATCGGGGTTTGAGCCAGTGTCTTGGATCAAGCTTCTGATGACTTTGTGTCGCCACATAGACAGTCGAAGCGCATAAGTCTCGTAAATGCAGTTTGCTGGAATAAAGACACGGTTTTCCTGATCCTCAACATATATTGTTGAGAGGTCCTCGGGATCGACTTTGATCCTAACTCTAGGATTTTTGGGTCCCAACGAGCTATTGCCTATCAATCTCCGACGAAGGAGTTGAATTGCCTCCGATTGATATGAAAGGCCTGCGACAGCTATTCCACTCCGTCCAAGGGTCCGTGTTTCGATCTTAAACAAAAGGACGTTCAGATCTTGCTGAGACGAAATGAAGTGGACTGGGTGCTTGCGCGTACCTTCACGCCATTTCTGAGCCGGAGTACATTTTAAACTGCTATGCTGACAGTTCGCGTAATCATCCACGATGAATTTTGTCAGCAGGAACTCAAACTCTTCAATTGTCAGACATGCTTCCTTCTCGGAAGGATAATTTCCTCGTTTATCTGGATTGGAAAAAGTTGTCCCCGGGAAGGTGTGAACAAGTTTGGTATTTAATGTCCCAAACCATCTTTCAACGACCCCTTTGTAATGAGGCGAGTAAGACGGATTATACTCGACCGACGTACCCAACTGAGCCATGCCGTCGAGTAAATGCTGGGAGTGAAACTCTGGGCCGTTGTCGAGAACTAACGTATCTATCAGACCAAAACAGGGCCAATTTGACGCGAATTCTGGGTTGTACGATGTGTCGGAATGCTGCTCCAGTTGCTCAGCGACCTGCTGGAGATACATCTCCTTTGGTGCAATTGCATGCTTCAAACAACGCATCACTGAGATATAACTTGGCGCATTGAAGCTCAGATAAAAACCGACAACCATCCTTGAATAGAGGTCAATCGCAAGCGTTAGCCAAGGGCGTCCCAAAATCGTCCCGCTGCGAAGGATCAGTTGCAAGTCAACCAGGTGGTGATCTACCTGTACTATCTCCAAGGGGTGTCTTGCTGTTATCCCTGCTCCGACCGCATCGTACTTAGCCTTCGCTGCACGTACGCCATGCTGAGCTGCGGCAACTTCGAAAGGTTCTAACGCTCTAACATATCGATAGACACTACGAATGTTTGGAACTTTTAACTGTGCCTTACGCGGCAATCCCAAGTTTTGCTTCTCAATACGACCTCGCAGAATTTGGAACAGTTGGTTCACTTTGTAAGGCGTTGCAATGAGGTAGAAGTCCTCAATCACCTCATCGAGTATTTCGGCCACTGCGCCTGATATGATTTTTGCACGTCTGCCTTTCAGAAAATCTGCAGGCAACAAGGCTCTGAGATCATGCCCTCCGTCACACCAAGCACGATACCACCTCTCTACTGTTCTTTGGCTCGGCAGACACTCTTCGGGAACTTGAGCGAAGAATTTCAGCACGTCACAAACTGCGGAACTTAACGAACCATCGGAAATCCTCTGATGAACCGCTTTCACATACTTAAGGCGACGTCTGGCCTCTTCTTGGTTATCCGCACTAAAGCTTTCAAAGCTGCGCTTGATTTGGGATTTGTTTTTGCCAGCACCGTATTGTCGAAAACACTCGATCTCGGCTTCACCCTTCATAATGAGCGAAGTTAACGTAGACTCCTCAATTAACAGGGGCTTTCCGGTTTCAATGTTTGCCAAGTTGAATTCGTTTGATGCGGTATGACATACGACTTTGAATTCTGAACCATACACCTGCACTTTGGTGTTCAAGGGGAGATGCAGACTGGTCATTGCACGCACTCCTTCTCAGGAAGCCGAACAAGGCTATCGCGTGTAATTGGCTGATCCAGATCCATCAAAAGCTTGCCCGCAGACACAAGTGAAAGCGCCTGGCCTCGAGCATTCACCTTTCGCAGCCTTTTTGAAAGCTGTCGCACTGAGAGCGACGAACATTCAGAAAACAACTGCACCAAGACATCATCAGCGAGCAGTTCAATACGTTGACGATGGGTAGACATCAAAAGGATCACATTCGACCATCTCGGCTCTCTCCTGATTTCTTTTTCCGTCCAAACCTCAAACGAGATACCAAGCTCCGCCAAGGCAGCTTCGATGTTGTTAAACTTCTCAATGGCCTCAGGGCTAATCGCTTTTTCGTAGGGTTTCACCTCTATTACAATTTGTCGGCCTGATCGGGTAACGAGCAAGTCTGGGTAATAGGTGACCTCTTTTCCTAAACACACGTAGCGCAGGGGAAAGGGCTGCTCAGAAAAACTTTCCACATCTGGGAGTACGTCCAACACACGCATACAATCGCGTTCGAGCTGAGACTCCCATTGCAGATGTTTCTGATTGCGATAACTGAAAAAATGGCCGACGACACGGCCTTTGCTACGGGTTACAACCCGTCGAGCAAGATTGTTCATCTTTCTCTCCAAAAGCTGAATTTGGGCATAGCTCGCCTGTGGCGTGCTTTCCACGCAATGCTTGCCTGCCTCGGGGAAACGTGCTAAGGATAAAGTTACCAAGCAATCTCGCTTCAGCGACGTATCCAACCGCTTCAGACACTCTGGGGCGGTTTTTACGTTTTGGACCTCTTTAGTTGTTTTATGACGGAAACATCTTTCTTGAGAGACATTGAGAGGTCAATGCCTTCAAGTAAGTAAAACAACTTAAAGTAGAATCACATTTTATGCGCAAAATATTCGTCAAATTGGTGAAAATTTTGTGCCAGATATTCACCAATTTGGCGAATCAAGGGATAGAAGATATTCCACCGCACACACATATGAAGGCGGTGAATGAATCGACATTTAAAATTCATGTTGATTAGGAAAATATAATCCTACCTTAAGTGGAATTTAAGGACTCAATAAATATTCTCAGGACTGCAACTAAAACCGTCATCTGAATGCAATGGAGTTGATAATCATTGCAAAATCGATTCGAAACTCAGCATATCGCTAAATTTTCGAAAGTGCCTTTGATTACTTCAATCAACAAACCAGACAACTGAAATCTCGCAAAAGCTAGTGTCACGCAGAAATCGCCTAGTCCACTAATGACTATCTGCAATTCACGGAATAATGCGATCAGCAGTATCCGATAGGGTATATTTCCGAAGATTATAAACTGTGAGAAAACATCGTGGTCATATTTAGCGATGTGACTTGTCGACCATTCACGACAACTTTTGTGTCAATCTCGACAACTTCTTTGGCAAAAACGACAACTTCTTTGTCACCCGATGTCACGTGCCACAAAAGGTGACATTAGACATCTCGCGAAATCAAGCACTTGGCATTTCGGATTGCCAGATAAATTGTCATCGATTGTCACAAAAGCTGACAAAAATCTACGGAATTGTCAGAAAATCTGACAATTTTCGACGAGTCAAAAAAAGAAGGTATGGCACACAGGCACATACTTTTTTCGCACACCATAGCCGTACAGTGCTCCAGAAACTTTTCGACGCTCTGTTATTTTGTCTGATGCACATAAATAGGTGCTATAATTGGGAACAAGTTGCACTCTACCAATGCAGATAAATGGTGCGACACAGGCAGCCTGAATGCCCAACAGCATGCACAGCGCGATTCAGATATCCTTCAACGGCAACCGCGGATCACAACCATACTCGATCTGAGCTTCGCGAACGCCGTTAGGTCATGCCCTTGCATTAACAAAGGGGGGGGGGAGGCGACCTAGTACGTCAGGATGCCAGCTCCATGGCCGTTCTATTCAAACCCCTGGCAGGCTTGAAAGGATCAAGCTGCAATGTAGGAAACCTAACTTCAATTGCAGTCCGGGTTTACCCAGGGGACTAGGCTAAAGCGGCGCAATGATTGTCTTTGTAAAACACGCACATGGATCAGCTCACACACCGGCGTCAACGGATGATATTGAAGCCAAGAATCAGAGAAATATCACACAGAAGTAGCTGACACTAAAAAGACAAACATTTTTTCAACCCTGACACTTCGAAAGGATGTTTGACAGCTAGACCGCTCGAACAGAACTCAGGAATTCTTGCACTTTCTCACGTAATTTGTCTGTCTCATGTAATAAGCTGCCTGAAGCATCTAGCACTTGTTCAGCTGCCCCACCAGTCGAAACCGCAGCTTCATTCACGCTAATAATACTACTAGTAACTTCAGAAGTACCCCCAGCGGCTTCTTGGACGTTGCGAGTGATCTCGAGTGTAGCAGCTCCCTGCTGCTCAACAGCGCTTGCAATTGCTGCCGAAACTTCACTAATCTCCGAGATAGTGGAAGAGATTGCAGCGATTGCCTCAACCGCGCCATCAGTCTCACTTTGGATATTTGAAACCTGGGCAGTAATCTCATCAGTCGCTTTTGATGTCGCTGTCGCCAAATTCTTTACTTCCGCAGCCACCACAGCGAAACCCTTACCCGCGTCACCAGCGCGAGCAGCCTCAATCGTCGCATTTAGAGCAAGAAGGTTAGTTTTCTCTGCAATATCGCTAATCAACCCAACAACGTCACCAATCTTTTGCGCTGCATCCGCCAACCCACGTACCCGGACATTCGTTTCTTCCGCATTTACAACGGCCCGAGCCGCAACCGTGGATGACTGCCCCACCTGTTGATTTATTTCGCTAATCGAAGCGCTTAACTCTTCAGTTGCACTCGCGACTGTTTGAACGTTAGCCGAAGCCTGCTCGGCCGCTGTCGCAACTATCCCAGCTTGTCGGCTTGTCTCTTCTGCAGTATTGGTCATCCCAGTCGCAGTCGATTGCATTTCTTTGGCCGCAGTTACGAGGGCTTTGAGCACGAAAGTCATTTCACTGTCAAACCCGGCGGTAAGTTCGCTTATCTTCTCGGCTCGTTTTTCTCTTAATTTTAATGCTTCAGCTTCTTTCTCAGCAAGCTGATCAGCACGAATCATGCCTTCTTTGAACACCAATACTGCTTGAGACATTTCTCCAATTTCATCTCCACGATACTCTCCTGGAACATTTGCTTCTTTGTCGCCCGCAGCTAATTTTTTCATCACTTCAGTAATTTGCACAATAGGTTGAGAGATACCTCTCCCAGTTAACCACGCGAAAATTATGCCAATGATGATTGCAGCACCCGCTAGTATCTCGCTGATCAAGACAGATCTTTTAGATGCAGCTGCAGCCCTAGGGCCGATCTCATCTTGTTCTGCTTTCACATCACGCTTGAGGTCTTCTAACTCGCTGGCAACGATCGGCCCGATACGCTCTAACTCATTAGAAACCAAATCGCCACGTAGTGGATCAAAAACCGAGAGAGAAACTATTTCTTCAAAAGCTTCAGAATATGCTGTCAAGTTATCTGAAACTACTCTCGATGCCTCTTTTCGGCTTCCTTCGGACAGTAAAGACCCTAGTTCTTGATTCAACAGCTTAGTCGTGTCGAGTATATCAAGTACTATCTGGGCATCTTCAGGGCTATTGCTTAATAGATAATCTTTAACTGCCACCCGTGCCTCCAACAGCTTCTCCTGCACACGGACTGCTTGATTTGATTGGAGAACAACTTCTCTGTAACGCGAAAAGTCTGTTCCCACACTACTCATGGAAACTACGCCCAACACGGCAACGGTTGCCAAAAGCAATAAGATGAGCGCAAAGCCACCGAAAACTTTTGTCGAGATTTTTAAATTACGCATTAGGTTAGTCATCGTTTTCCTCCGAACGGCCAGCATTCTCTGGCTGCTGCTTCCAATTGTTATTCTAAGCCAGTTTAAGTCACTGGCCCTTTTATAATTAGAGATCGAAGATTTTATTCTATTTTATTTCAGTAAATGAAGTCGCGTCAGCCAGAATAAACATCTCCTGAGACTGGAAATAGACATGCGCACAAAACTAACCGCGACACTTACCCAAATCGGCGGTCTCGATGCAGAACTGGGATAACTATCGACGAAACGGAACCGGTAAAATTTAGTGATCATTCGCGCCGCAGCATGAAGCTGCTGGTAAAAAATCCAATCTTGTGAACATGCAATATCAAACAGCCTTATGACATCGCGAAAAAAAGGGAGGCACACAGCATATGAGCACACCTCCCTCGCACAACTGGAGCGCATCAAGCTCCAGGAACTTTTTGATCTTTCGTCTCTTTCGTCGAGGTGGGAGACGTTGAGAAGTAGTTTCGTGCAAGTAATGCACCACCCACAAAAATCGCTGCCAGTGATACGGGCATGTACGGCGCAACACTGCCAACAGCGACGCAAACGAATAAACTTCTCATTAGTCGGGATAGAGTGCCGTTCATATAGCCCTCTATTGCAGCCGCCAGTGAAATCGTTCCAATAACACCGCCGATCACAGCAAGCCCAATCTCAAGGGGTGAACCGGACCCAATGATGGCAGGATTCCAAATAAAGACGAATGGGACAAGGAAGCCAACTGAGGCAAGTTTGACTGCATCAAATGCAATCTTAAATGGATCTTCCTGTGCAATGGCCGCTGCCGCAAGAGCCGCAACCGCAATTGGTGGCGTCAAGGCCGAGAGGATCGCGTAGTAGAGCAGGAACATATGAGACTCAAGAAGCGGATATCCCAACTTTGATAGCGCCGGCCCGACAAGAACTGCCGCAAGGATGTAAGCACTTGGTGTTGGCATCCCTAAACCAAGAATGATGGTCACCACAGCCGAAATCATCAAGGTGATAACCGGATCTGCACCACTGATTGTCATGATCACGTTTGCCGCTTTCATGCCAAGGCCCGTCATAGACAGACCACCGATTACAAGTCCCGCAGCCGCGCACGCGCCGGCAACGGGGAGGATACGCAATGTGGTTTCACCAAGGCCTTCAACTACACGCCAAACGCTCATGCGGGTTCGCGCAGAGCAAGCCGCTGCAATGACTACAGAAGCAGCTCCCAAGCCTGCCGTCATGGTTGGCGAATAGCCAAGCGACAGTGCGAGTATGATCACCGCGATCGGGACAATAAACATCCAGCCGTTAATCAGAGTTGCCTTGAGCGTAGGGACATCATCCGGATAGGAGCGCAAATCGCGTTTGACCGCGCGCAGGTGAACCTGTGAGAAAACTCCAAGA
The DNA here is from genome assembly GCF_023588965.1 of Thalassospira sp. GO-4. Taxonomy (NCBI): domain Bacteria; kingdom Pseudomonadati; phylum Pseudomonadota; class Alphaproteobacteria; order Rhodospirillales; family Thalassospiraceae; genus Thalassospira; species Thalassospira sp. GO-4. Next base: position 4,028,882 of record NZ_CP097807.1, on the reverse strand, counting down.
TAATAAAGGATCGCTGGAATAATCGCGGCGTAAACGACTTCGCGATACGCAAATCCTGTGTACTCAGCAAGAATGAACGCTGCTGAGCCCATGATAGGAGGCATGGCGCTGCCACCTGTGGACGCAGCAACTTCAACAGCACCGGCGAAACGCGATGAATAGCCAAGACGCTTCATGATTGGGATCGTTATCGAGCCTGTCGCGACGACATCAGATACGGGACTGCCTGAAATCGTTCCATACATGCCTGATGAGATAACAGCAACCTTTGCCGGACCACCGGGGCTCTTTCCGGTCAGCGAGGCAGCAAGGTTGAAGAAGAAGTCCCCGCCGCCAGCAAATGACAGCAACGTCCCGAAGAGAACAAATAGGAAAACATAGCTAGCGACAACCTGGATCGGGACACCAAAGACACCGTCCGTTGTAAAGATTAGTGCATCCAGCAGGTATGTGTATTCGATCACTCCGTGTCCAAAGGGCGGAGGTAGCATGTGACCGAACAGGTTGTATGCCATAAAACCGAGAACAACGATCGTAAGACCTGCACCCGTCGTGCGACGCGTCGCTTCAAGTGACAATAATAGAAGTGACGACCCAAAGAAAAGTTGAGCAGGTGTAAGCTCTTCAAGCAAAGTGATTCGACTTGAAATCACACTTGCATTCACGAGGAAAAACGCTCCGGTAGCGAGGCTCAGTACACTTAACACCCAATCAATAATGGTCGGCTCGTCCCGTGCATTAGTTGTTGCACCGACCACCAAGAAGAGCATCGAGAACAAGGCGCTAAGAAACAGAATGCCAATTATAAGCGGGTCCGAGATAACGAAGAGGTTGCCGTAAATAACCCCGATCGCAAATAGTGCCGCCAAGCTGATCAAAACTTTGTGGGGTAAGGCCGCAAACTTACGTTTGCGGCCTGTGCTAACAAGTGACTTCATCATTTGAGAAGTCCTGCCTCGCGATATGCCCGTTCTGCACCGGGATGGAACGGCAGAACATCCTGATCAGCCATCAATTCGGTGTTGAGCGCCTTCATTGATCCATGCACTGCTCGCACCTCGTCGATATGAGCGACAAGTGATTTGGTCAATTCATAAGCAGTTGCTTCTGGCATTTTTTCGGTTGTAACGAGAAGCGCCCCGAGAGCAGATGTTTCGACATTGTTTGGCTGGTTGGAATAGCTGCCCGCCGGAATGGTAAATTCTTGGGTTCCAAACCGTTCATTGGTTGCATCAATCACGTCCTGTGGAATGTCGAGGACAATGACTTCATTGTTTTCATCAATAGCGCGGAATGAGGAATGGAGAACAAACACACCATTGGTAACCATGTCGATACGACCATCCTTCAGCAGCTCTGCCTGGTCGTTTGCCCCTGCCTGAACAATGCGCCCACCATTTGCCTCAACAGCTTCCTTGGTTAAACCGGCTTGTTCGAGCATGAACAATGCTACGTTGGACGTAATATTACCCGAACGGTTTACGCCAATACGCACCGGTGCTTTTGCTGTTGCAAGATCGTCGAGGCTATCAATGTTGTATTCGTCGGCAATCGACTTCGCCAGAAAGAAATGCATCGGCGCCCAGTTATACATGTAACCAATTGCACGCATGTTGTTTACAGGGGCCTTGAAGGGCTCTTCTCCTGCCAAAGCAATCTTCACTTCGGCATTGTGAACCAATCCCATGTCCGTCCGATTTGCTCCCAGCAAACCTATATTTGCAAATCCACCACCAGTTGCCTGATATGTCACAACGGAATTTGGATCTGATTGTTTTACAGCACGGTCGATACCTGCGCCGAGAAGAGACCACAAGCCACCCGGGTTCCCACCCGACAATGTCAGGTTTACCGGTTCAGCCTGTGCAGTGTTAACGCCGAAGGCCAGTCCAATAGCCGCGGCAAGAGTCAAAAGCCTCATTCTTTCCTCCCTAATGGGTACGATCTCTGATTATGGTTTTGTTTTATTGTTATTGGACGCTGAACCTTTTCCGGTTACCGCAAAGCAGCGTCAGGCCTCGAAAGTGATATTCACGTTCTTCTGTTCGGTATAGGACAGCATCTCACCGAGGCATTCTTCACGCCCGATACCTGATTGCTTCATCCCGCCGTATGGGGTGCCAAGAAAATGGTCGCTGGAATTGTTGACCCAGACATATCCGGCACAAATGTCATCCACGGCACGCATTGCCTGGGAAAGGTCACGCGTCCAGACTGAGGCCGTTAACCCGTAATCAACGCCGTTCACGGCATCGATAAGAGCGTCATACTCCGTCCACTTCAGAATACTTAGTACGGGGCCAAACACTTCTTCTTGGGCAATGCGCATATCAGGCGTCACATCGGCAAACACCGTCGGCCTGACGAAGAAGCCACCCGCGAGATCGGCAGGAACGTCGCCTCCCGCGACCATCCTTGCCCCTTCGCCTTTGGCAATATCGATGTAGCGGAGAACCTTCTCGTACTGACCTCGTGTAGATAAACACCCCATCTGAGTGTCCGGGGAGAGTGGATCACCCGGGGTAATATCGTTGAAAGCAGAAGCCAGTTGTTCGACGACCAAATCATAAATACTCTCATGAACGAAAACACGACTGGTCGACCCACATGACTGCCCCGCCGTCCAAGGCAAATTCATGCCCTTAACCGCACTTTGAACAGCTTTTTCAACATCGGCATCGGGGAATATGACAAGGGCGTTTTTGCCCCCTAGCTCAAGAGAGACATGCTTAAGGGTATCCGCGGACTGGCGCATAACAGCACGTCCGGTTGCAGCACTGCCAACAACACTGACGCTGGCAATCCCCGGATGGGTCGAAAGACCTGCACCCAGATCGGAGCCACCATTCAGAATATTCAAAACACCGGGCGGGAAAAGACCACCGATCAGTTCTGCAACCTTCAGACTTGAAAGCGGCGTTTCCTCGGATGGCTTAATAATAACGCTGTTACCAGCCATAATCGGTGGCGCGAGCTTGGCACATGCAAACATCAATGGATGGTTGAACGGGACAATACGGGCAACAACCCCGACCGGCTCGCGAACGACATAGTTCACTTTGCCCGCGCCAACCGGAACAGTCTCGCCCTTGAGCTCCGTCGCAAGACCGGCAAAGAAATCCATCAAGGTCGCGGCAAGTTCGACATCAAACAGCATCCCGGTCAGGGAATTTCCGCTATCGAGCGCATCAAGATGGGCAAGCTCGTCCTTGTTTGCGCGGATGATGTTCGCGGCTTCACGCATCACTTGTGAACGTTCGCGCGGTGTCGTGCGCGCCCAAAGTTTCTGCCCTGCCGCTGCCGCTGTCACAGCGGCATCAAGATCAGATGCTGCACCACTATCTACCTTTGCGATTTCAGTTCCGGTAGACGGCGCAAAGACCGAGATTTGGGCATTTGCGGCGCGATGCCATGCCCCTCCATAATAGAGCCCTTTGGGAACTCTCTCAGTCAGCAATACCTCGGCAGTAGAAGCTTTTAATGGCTTCATGCTGTTTTCCTCCCAGGAAAATCCGCGATTTTTATTGTGCGCGGGAAGGTCGTTATTTTATTTTTTATAAGATATCTAAGTTAAATGGCAGGACGTACGATCCGTCAACAATAAAATTAGATATCTTAGTTATTTTTTTTATCTGAAGGGCAGATTCGGAGCCGAACCTGCCCTTGCAAACACTACTCTGCAGCGACGCTTGCTCCTTCTACAAGCGTACGCCAATCAACGGTCTGCGGATAAACTCCCTCACGCGAAGCGATGTTTACATGGGGGACTCTTGGTTCCGTTGTTCCAAGGGCTTCACCGCCGGCATCAACTTTCCTCGCGGCGTCCACCATCAGACGACGAAACTCGACAATCGCCAGATCGGATGCGCCCAAGATATCGTCAGACCGGTCAACAATCGCCCCCATAGAAACCCACATCACGATATCCTGGTTCGGAATGCCTAGCACACCGGTAAAGTTCCCAAGTTTCATCGCTTGCCGGTCCTGCAGGAAGTTGTTGTGGAGTTGTCGCTGGGAAACCCATCGTTCATCCAGATGAATGCCTTTTTGGGCATGGTTGAACTTGCGCCACTCTTCGGTTGTCGGGCAGGCCTTCCCACCCCACGCGATGAAATGGAAGTGCGTGGTTTCATCATCGATCGGTACGATGACGCTCGCGACATTGTAATTGTTGTTCGGCGGAATCAATGCAGTGTATGGCGCGATGTATTCGGTAATACGCAGATAATGATGCGTACCTGCATTTTTGATCGGCTTGCGGATCGCAGCATAGTGGAAACCATAGCTGGTTGTCTGCGTCTGCATGCGCGGCGACTTGTCGGTGGACGGACGATACCACGCCTGATCGTCTGCAGACGCCCCTTCGACACGCGCGGGTTTCATGTCAGAAGAATGCAGGCTGGAAGAGTGAGCAGAGTCGATCTGACCTTCAGTGATCTGTGCCCAGTTTGCCGGAATGCGAATTTTCAGGATTGAAACCTGCGTGTCTTCGGTCGGTGCAAAAGCGGGCGGAGAAAACGGATACATGCCTTCTTCTTCGCCAAGCCACGCCCAGACAAATCCACCCCACTCGACAGTTTTATAGGATTTGTGTTTGACCTTTTCGTGAAGCGGGCTGCCTTCAGGTTCGGACGACATGGCAACGCAGTTGCCTTCAACGTCGAATTTCCATCCATGATAAAGGCAGCGCAGTCCGCAATCCTCATTACGACCGAACACAAGAGACGCACGTCGGTGCGGGCAAAGCTCGTCAAGCAGCCCAAGCTTACCTTCTGAGTCGCGAAACGCGACGTAACGGTTACCCACCGCTTCAACAAGCAGCGGCTTGCCGTCTGCTTCAGCGACTTCCTCGATCAGACAGACCGGCGTCCAGTGCTGGCGCATCAGCTTGCCCATCGGCGCATCGCCAGTGACGCGGGTTAAAAGATCATTCTCCTCATGGCTCAGCATCTCGCGAACTCTCCTCCGTGTTGCTTATTCTTAGATATCAAAGTTTATATACATGACCTGATTACAGGCGTCTAGTGACTTGACAAAAATTATTAGATATCTAATTTATTGCGTAAAGTTAATTCGGGAGGAAAAAATGTCAATAGAATTAGAAAGCATAAAAATGCGCGTTGTGGCCCGGCGAGAGCTCACCCCCCACATCTGCGAGTTTACGCTTTCTCCCGTGGAAGGCATTGAACTTCCAGCATTTGAACCCGGCTCGCACATCACAGTTGAGACCCCCTCCGGGGCGATGCGCCGCTATTCACTGGTTAATGATGGACACAGCCCCGAGGAGTATGTGATCGCCGTAAAACGTGAACCTGAATCGCGTGGCGGCTCCTCTTCGATGCACGAGTCGGCGCTTGAAGGAACCGAGTTATCGATCCAGCCGCCCGAGAACACCTTTGCCCTGAAAAATGCGTCAAAATACCTTCTGATTGCCGGGGGCATCGGCGTCACACCTATCTATGCGATGGCCAATCACCTGACGATGGAGGGAAAACCCTTCAAGATCATCTATTGCACACGCACTGCGGAAGATACGGCATATATGGCCGAGATGAAGGAATCCTTCGGCTCAAACGTTACCTTCCATCATGACAATGGCGACCTTGAACAGGTTTACGATTTCTGGGACCACTTCGAAGAGCCCAGCCAAATCCATGTCTATTGCTGTGGACCATCACTTTTGATGGAAGAAATCAAGGCGATTTCCGGTCACTGGCCGGAAGGGCGTGTCCATTTCGAGGATTTCAAGGCCGTTGAGGCCGTCCGTGAGGATGACAAGGCGTTTGAGGTCACGCTCCTTAATACCGGAGAGACAATACAGGTCCCGGCAGATCGATCTGTTCTTGAAGCTTTGCGCGACAGCGGCATCAAAACTGTCAGCTCATGCGAGAGTGGCACGTGTGGTACATGCCGCTGCAAGCTGATCGAAGGCGACGTCGACCATCGCGATATGGTGCTGATGGATGAAGAAAAAGACAGCCAGATCATGATCTGCGTCTCCCGCGCCAGGGAGGGTAACCTTGTCATCGAACTCTGAGTGCTGGTCTGAACAGCCCCCATTGCGTCTGGGTGTGATCGGGCTCGGACGCGGGTTCATGCTGACATTGCCAAGCCTGCTTGCCGATGAACGCGTCAAACTCATCGCTGCCTGTGCCCCGCGGGCATCATCGCGTGCTGCATTCGAAAAGGAATTCGGCGGTCGAACATATGACCGCGTTGAAGACATCTGTGCTGACCCAGACGTTGAAGCTGTTTACATCGCAACGCCGCATCAGATGCATGTCGATCACGTTTCAATCGCCGCCCGAGCAGGAAAACATGTGCTCGTCGAAAAGCCACTGGCGATTAGCCTTGAGGATGGCATCAAGATGGTCGAGGCCTGCGAGCAGGCTGGCGTACAGCTGATTGTGGGACCAAGTCATAGCTTTGATGGAGCCGTCAGCCTTGCCCACGATATCATTCAGTCCGGCAAGGTTGGTCGTGTCAGAATGATCCAAGCCCTGAACTATACCGACTTTCTGTACCGCCCGCGCAGACCGGAGGAACTCGTTACAGCGGAAGGTGGTGGCGTCATCTTTAGTCAGGCTGTCCATCAGCTTGATATCGTCCGGCTTCTGGGCGGCGGCATGGTGAAGACCATTACGGCAGCTACTGGTAACTGGGATCCAGAACGCTCTACAGAAGGTGCGTATAGCGCCCTTGTCTGTTTTGAAGGAGGCGCCTTTGCGTCTTTGACCTATTCGGGCTATGCGCATTTTGATTCAGACGTCTGGCAAGATTGGGTTGGTGAATTGGGTTACCCCAAAGACCCTGCCAATTATGGTCAGGCCCGCATCGCACTTTCAAAAGTATCCTCCCCGCAAGAGGAAGCCGCCCTTAAATCTGGCCGGACATATGGGGAGACACCAGTGCGACCGCCAGCTCCCCATCATGAACATTTCGGACCAATTGTTGTTTCCTGTGAAGGAGGCGATTTGCGCATCACGGCAGATGGCGTTTGGTTGCATGGCGATTTTGAACAAAAGTTCATACCAGCTCCAATGCATGCCGGCCCGCGATCTGAGGTTGTCTCGGCACTGATCAGTGCGGTGCACCTGAACGCACCGCCATCACAAACTGGCCGCTGGGGACTGGCAACACTCGAAGCCTGTCACGCAATTCTGCAATCGGCAGAAACAGCAGGAACCGTGAAATTGGTTCATCAAATACCGTCAAAAGAAACAAACACCGGAGGAAACTCGTGAGCAACCTGACCCTTTCACTGGCTTATGGGGACTATGATCGCACCAGACCGATTTTTGATGGTCGCGTCAAAATTGATGGCGTCGACCCTGTCTCGATGCTCCTGTCACCCGAAGAGATGTTCTTCCGGGCGTTTCGCAACGAAGACTTCGACGTAAGTGAACTTTCATTTTCATCTTATTGTGTGAAGCTTGCCCGTAACGAAGCACATTACGTGGCGATCCCGGTATTTCTCTCTCGCGCCTTCCGGCATACCTCGGTTTACATTCGCACGGACAAGGGTATCAACAAGCCAGAGGATCTAAAGGGCCGCAAGATCGGCATTGCCGAATATCAGCTGACCGCCAATGTTTGGGTGCGCGGCATTCTGGAAGACGACTACGGGGTAAAACCATCCGATATCCATTGGGTACGTGGTGGTATGGACACCCCGGGCCGCCCGGAAAAGATTAAGGTTGAGCTTCCCGAAGACGTCAAAATGACCCAAGCCCCCGAAGGCGCGACCCTCAACCAGATGCTGGCAGATGGCGAGATTGATGGCTTCATCGGCCCGCGTTGGCCGAAATGCTTTAACGAGGGCCACCCGCATGTTGGCCGCCTGTTCTCAGACAGCATTTCTGCAGCTGAGGGCCACTACAACCGCACCGGCATTTTCCCGATCATGCATGTGCTAGGCGTCCGGAGAAGTCTTGCAGATCAACATCCATGGCTGCCCGCCGCGTTGCTTAAGGCTTTCTCGCAATCCAAGCAAATGGCCTTAGATGCTCTGAGCGACACCTCTGCAACCAAAGTCACCATGCCGTTTGTCGAAGACACCCTTGATCGTGCCAAGAAACTTCTGGGCGACGATTTGTGGCCATATGGAGTAGCACCAAACCGCAAAGTGATCGAAACCTTCCTTGACTACCATTACCGCCAAGGCCTCTCACCACGGAAGCTTTCTATTGATGAACTCTTCCATCCGTCCACTCGCGAGGTTTTCAGCCTATGACCACCAATAATGCAAAAACATCGGGCGTATTTCCCTCTCTCCCGGCCATTCTGGTCGAAGAGGGCGTACGCGCCGCTCTCAAGGAAGACCTCGGGCGCGCTGGTGATCTGACCACCGATGCAACGATCGGGCCGGAGCTGCGCGCACAAGTATCCCTCGTTTCCCGCGAAGCCGGGAGCCTTTGCGGTGTTGATTTTGCCCGGACTTCTTTTGCTCTTGCCGGTGCGGGGCTCCAATTCGAGGCCTTCCGAAAGGATGGGGATACGCTCGCACCAGGTGACGAAATCGCGCGGGTGACAGGAAACGCACGTGCCATCCTATCCTCCGAGCGGGTAGCACTGAACTACCTCTGCCATCTGTCTGGCGTTGCAAGCACAACCGCAAAGTTTGCCGACTTAATTGCGCACACAGATGCAAGGATTTGCTGCACGCGTAAAACCACGCCGGGTTTACGAGCCTATGAAAAATACGCTGTGCGTTGTGGTGGCGGTGCGAACCATCGCTTTGGCCTTGATGATGCAGTTCTGATCAAGGACAACCACATCGCCGTTTGCGGTAGCATCACCAAAGCAATCGAAGCCGCGCGCAATTATGTCGGGCATCTTGTTGTGATTGAGATCGAAGTCGACACACTTGAACAGCTCGAAGAAGCGCTAAGCGCCGGTGCAACGACCATTCTTGTCGACAACTTCGGAATTGATGGTCTGAAAGAAGCGGTAAAGCTTAACAACGGTCGCGCGCGGATTGAGGCATCAGGCGGTATCAATATCGACACAATCAAGGATGTTGCCGAAACAGGGGTTGATTTCATCTCAAGTTCCAAGATCACCATTTCTGCACCGACCCTTGATATCGGTCTCGACGTCACACTGGGGTAGAACAATGAAACAATTTCAGCCTGGCGATATCATCGAAATCACGCTCCCCCAAGGCTTTGGTTACTTACAAGTCACGCATAACCATCCTGCGTACCCAGAAGTAGTTCGCGCCTTGCCCGGGCACCACCCAGCTCGCCCGGCAAACATTGCAGAGCTTGCAAAAGGCAAAACCGAATTCACCTTCATGCTCCCGCTATTCTCAGCACTTAAACAGGACATGATCAAAGGCGAAAAAGTCGGTGCCGCGAAAATACCGGCCAGCGACAGCACCTTTCCTACGTTCCGGATGCCAATCCGCGACAAACAAGGCAACGTCGTATATTGGTGGTTCTGGGATGGTGAAGGATTGCACTATGACGCAAATCCAGACGCATCAACGGACCAAATGCCGCTGCGAGAAATCACAACGGCAGATGCCTTGATCGCAAAGCTGTCAGCAGTCTGAACGAAAGCCTTAAGTCGGAATGCGGGTTGGTGGGACTTTACGTCCTTCCTCTCCCGCCTTTCGTTCATCTTCCTCGAGATTCTCAAGAATAACCAACATGCCCTTACGGATGGTTTCGACCTCGTCTGGTGTCAAACCATCCAAGGCAACCTCGTTCACCTCAATCGCGAGCGGTTCAAGCTCGATACGAAGCTCCTTGCCCCGTTTGGTCAGGAATACATGCTGTTTGCGGCGATTACCGGCCAAGGTACGTTTTTCAAGAAAGCCAAGCGCTTCAAGACGTTGCAAGGCTGTATGTGTCGTTGGCTCGGTAAGACCGGCTTCTTCAGCCAGCTCACGTTGAGTCAAACCCTCCTGCTGCCACAGGATGCGCAGGAAAATCCACTGGCCAAACGTCACGTGATGCGACGCAAGACGTATTTGCAGAGAACGGTTAAAACCGCGGGTTGCCAGCCGGATAATATGCGCAAGACGTTCGCGTGAATCCGGAACTCTGTTTTTTCTATCGACCATAAATTGATGGATGCCCCTAAAACCAACTGATCTTGCTTTTCGGGTTGACTGATACAGCCGTCTTTTGCCGGTGTCAAACGTGCTTAGCCGGGAGCTCGCCAAGCACGTTTGCACATTACGCCAACGATTACCCTTCGTCACCTTCGGCAGTTTCTTCAGCAGTACGCGTCATGCCCGACGACATAGCTTTCGTGTAACCGGGGGTTATGCGCGCATCAATCACGACGGCTTTTCCCGCCTTAACGATTGGCAAAGCTTCTTCAATGGCGGCATTTAGTTCTTCCGGTGTGGACACAGGACCAAATGCCCTCAAACCTTGCGCCCGGGCCATTGCCGCCAAATCGATATCCGGCCCGCCAATATGTTGGCCAATCCATTTATTTTCGACCGGACGTTCGCGACTGATGGCGACTTTTTCCTGATGAATTTCATCGTTATAGAAAGACCGGTTATTGGCAATGATTGCAAGAAACGGAATGCCATAGCGTGCAGCAGTCCAAAACGCCGAAACCCCCATTAGGAAATCACCATCACCTAAAACGGCAACCGGAAGACGATTTGTATCGCGCAGCGCCAAGGCCGCACCGACCAGCATACCCGGACCCGACGCAATCCCGGCTCCACCATCATAGCCAAGGTAGTCAAGTGGGTGGCGGAAATGCCAAAGATCACCACCCCAGCTAAGCGGCAACCGAACAAGCGACACGATCTCTTCGGAGAGAGCCTCCCCCAAAGATGCAGCAAGACTGTCTACGTTAAGCGGGGCTGATGGGGTTGCGATATCGCCAGTGCATAGTGCCGGCAGACTTTCCAGACTACTGGTTGGTGCAATGTCAGCTTCTTTGCAAAGTTGTTTGATAACCACATCCGGTTCAGTAGCGATATGCAGATCAGCCCTGACATTTGCCTGATGATCCATGCTCCAGCCATTGTGGATCTGATGATCGAGGGAAATCTGAACAATCTTTGTATTTTCCGTCCTCGACCCCGCCTGCTTCAGAGTACCCGCAACATCGACCCAGTCAAAACTGACGATCAGGTCAGCATCACTCAGGACACGAGCTCCGTCTGGCGACATAAAGAAGCCAGGAGCGCCGGTATGGAGCGCGTGATCCGTCGGAAATGCGGCCCCAAGCTTGATGTCGGTCAGGACGCGGGCATTGAATGCCTCAGCGAGTGCGACGCGGCGCGTCCAATCTTCCTCGTTGCGCGAAACACGGCCCATCAGGAACACAGGCGCTTTGGCCGTTCGAAGCATCGTCTGCAATTCAATCAGCGTTTCGCGTGATGCTGCAGGTTGCGCAGGCAAAGCATGACGACTGACATCAGGAAGACTTATTGATTCGGTAACCTCCTCTTCCTGTACCGAAACGTCAAAACAAACGTAAACTGGCGCCATCGGAGCCGTTTTTGCAATTGTTGCCCCGCGCATCATGGCTTCAAGCGAGGCACGAATAGAAGAGGGTTGATCATCCCATTTAACATAGGGGCGCACCAAAGCGGCCTGATCACGGGATGTATGTATCCAGTCAATCCATGGACGCCGCTCGGCAGCGTCGACGGGACCGGTGGCACCAAACACCAATACAGGCACACGATCACACCAAGCGTTATAAATCGACATGGCAGCATGCATCAACCCGACATTGGCGTGAACGATGGCCGCCATTGGGCGTCCGGTAACCTTCGCCCAACCATGCGCGATCGCAACCGTATGCTCTTCATGCAGGCACAGAAGCATTCTGGGATTTTCATTCCCAAGATGGTTGACCAGACTATCATGCAAACCGCGGAAGCTTGATCCTGGATTAAGGGCAACAAATTCCACATCAAGGGCACGCAACATCTCTGCAATCAGGTCACTACCCCAAACCCCTTCCGATCCTGATGCAGCAGGATTCTCGACTTTTTCCATTTTTCCTCCCGGACTTTTCAATGCTTTATCAAAGCAATTTAGAATTTTTCTTTTTAAATACTTCGATATCTAACATTATGTCAAACGAGATTTCCTCGCGAACAGGACAGATGTCTCAAAGGAGAGATGGATGGGCTTTGGATTGCAATACGCTGCCGACCCAAAACGACTTTTTTTTAGAGATCACCAATCCCTACTTACCGATAAGCAGCACCCAACAGAGCGAGAAATATGAAGAAATTGAATTGCTAACGATTTACGCGCTGATACTGGCCGTTTTCTTTGTCATTGGCGGCACGATGAACTTGCTTGCGTCTGATGTAACGCAAGCAGATTACGCAAGATGGGGTCACCCGACATGGTTTCCGTATCTCACTGGAATTTTGGAGTGGGCAGCAGCCATACTTCTTGTGTTTCGCGCGACACGCCTACTCGGTGCAGCATTAGCAGGAAGCGTTATGATCGCGTCAGCTGGAACACTCATAATAAACGGTGAATACGCCTACAGCATCGAACCAATAACGGTTCTAGTCCTCGTTGCGGCCTACGCGATTATTCATGCCAAAATGAACGATGAAGAAAGAAGCGATCCATCAAAGAGCCACATAACGGACCTGAAGGCTCAGCAACCGGGCAACATTGTTGCCTCATTTTCCAATGCGAGACTACTCGAAAACCCTGAATTATGACAAAAGCGCTTGCACTTAGTTCATCCGTTCGCGGCGATCTCTCGAAACTCGCAAAAATTGTTGTTAAGCAGTCAGAACAATTAGATTGGTTGCAATTACCCTATAATTCGCAAACACTCATGCATCGACGCACGTCAAAAAAAATAGACATTTGGTGCAGCCGAATCACGATATGCCGAAAACGCAGTGTATTTGCTCCTTTTCGATTGCGGGGAGAAATGAGATTTGGATACCGAGGCCGATACATGCCGAAAGCATTCCAAATAAGGGAGATTTGAAAGGTATGGCTAGATGCACTGCTCCGAGAAGGGGCCATCGTTCATCAGCAGCGAGAGCTGCTTGCCCTGCATGCGGAGGCGGTTATGGTCGCTTCGGCGGTTACAGCCAGTATAGCAGCAACTATAGCCACCAAGGAAGTTACTCGCCCCCACCATCATATGCCTCTTCGGCAAGCGGCAGGTCAGGGCGCAAGACCTTAAAGCCACGGTGGTCAGGTGCGGGATCGGCGGTATGGTACACACCAGAACAAGTGCAGGCGCTCACGCCGGTTCGAGAAAACGCAGAAAACCTAGCCGCATCGCAACCTGAACTGCGAGACGTGTTTCTCTGTCACGCGTGGGATGACAGACAAGGTGCTGCCAAAGAACTGCATGACTTGCTCGAAGAACGGGGTGTCCGCGTTTGGTTCAGTGAGAAGGACCTTGGCCTCGGCGTGCCAATGATGCGGGCGATCGACACGGGTGTCAGGTGCCACAAAAGCTGACATTCGACATAAAGCGAAATCAATGCCTTAGCATTTTCGATTGTCAGATAAGTTGTCATCGATTGACACATAAACTGACAAAAAGCTGCAGGATTGACAGAAAAGATGACATTTCTCCAAAAATTAATTTTGAGCTCTGTGACATTGCCCCGTCCTGTGGCCCGTTCTTCCGAATTTGCACTTTTACTTTTAAATTTTAGCCCGCCAGGGAAACTTTCAACATTTCCAATGTTCGGGATTTCCTGAACACAAAGCCTACAGAGGCAGAAGCCAACAACATTCCAACAAACTGCGGTCGAGCTTGTTCATCAGAAAGATACCATTATCGGACTACCGATCAGGTTTGCGATCAACTCGGCAAACACGGTATTCTGGCAGATCGTAAAAAAAGACGAAGGAGCACTAAAGGCAGACCACGACGAAGAACTGCAGCTCACTCTCAAAGAGGTCATCGCAGCAGGATATCCCGGGCTATTCTAAAAGTGCTCGGCGCCCAACAAGGGGTGATCACGTCTCCTATATGTGTCTTCTGTAAGTAAAAAAGTTCTCCAACCGTCATTCATGAACTTTGGCGTTTATGACTGCACTTGCGCGATCAATAACAGTGTAGGGCAAGGTGATCATTTGATGCTGACATCGCGCGCGGATCCCCCCAACGATACTTGGTCATGACCGAAAGGCATAGTCGGCAAGCTTTAACTGTTGAGCCGTCCTGACATCAGCCAGAAACTCTTCGATATTCGTCAATAAACTGGTCGATTTTTCATTGAGATTTTCCGCGGCCTGCCAGACCTCGCTCGCATCAACACGCCCAAGATGCGCGGCTTTTCTCAAACCTTCCAAGCTCGAAAGTATTTTCTGGGTACCAACTTCCACTTCTGACATATTGCGCGAGATTTCACTGGTCGCACTATCCTGCTCATGAACCGCGGCCGAGATCACGCTTGAAATTGCGCTAATTTCGCTCATGCGCTTCGAAAGCATTGTCACCGCCGAAGTTGCCGATCGTGTTGAAGCCTGAATATGTGCGATCTGGTTTGAAATATCTTCCGTAGCACGTGTGGTTTGCGTCGACAGGGTTTTGACTTCAGCTGCTACAACAGAAAACCCCTTGCCGGCCCCTCCTGCGCGTGCAGCCTCGATGGTTGCGTTCAACGCCAGCAAATTGGTTTTCTCTGCAATCCCCTGAATCAACTGAACAACACATCCGATTGCGTCAACAGCGCCTTCAAGATCAGCAAACACACGATTGGCGATAACCGCTTCTTCTGCCCCGGCCTGAGCGATTTCTGACCCACGATGGACCTGTTGGGCAATTTCCTTGATTGCAGATGTCAGTTGAGTTGACGCCGATGCAACCGTTCCAACATTGCCAACTGACTTCTGCGTCTCACCCGCAACCAGTTCAGTCTGACTGGTCGTTTGGTCTGACTGGTCTGCCATATCACCGGCAGCACTGCGCAACTGGGTAATGGCGGCCTGTACGACCGTCAGGTTCTCTTCCACCGTGCTTTGAAACTCTTGAACCAATCCTTCGATCCGGGCTGACTGCGCCAATTGAGCTCGCTGAGTGGCCGTTTGTTCCAGATGCAACCGGTCGGCCTCAAGTTTATTGCGTCGAAAAACATTCAGTGCTTTGCAGAGTTCACCAATCTCGTCTTTCCTGTCGCGAATATATAGATTGTCCGCGGTATCACCGGCGACCAACTTATTCACTGCGAACGTCACCTGACGAATGGGATCCGAAATACCGCGCCCAACCAGCCATCCGAAACTGGCGATGATGACGAGTACACCAACTGCGAAGAAGATATCTCGCAGCGCCCTATTCCAAAACCTTTGATCAATATCGTCAATATATGCCCCGGTGGTCAGAACCCAGCCCCAAGGCTCGAAAAACCGGGAATATGTGAGTTTTGAAGATATGCTGGCATCTTCGGGCTTTCGCCAGAGATAGGTCACAAACCCGCCTTGGCTATTGCGAGCGACTGCCGCCTGTTCACTGAGAAAATGCCGACCGTTTGCATCGACGACCTGATCTGTCTCCTTACCAACCAGATCGGCCTGAAAAGGATGAAACAAGACTTTGCCACTTGCATTGAGAATAACGAAGTAACCGTGCTTGCCGTATTGAAGATGCTGGATCAGTCCCAGCGCATCCGTCTGTGCCTCTGTCAGAGATTTCTCACCCTGGGAGACCTGAACCTGTAAGTTTGCGAACATCCCTTCAAGTATCTCAGTTGCTTGCCGCAACTCTCCCTTTCTCTCATCAATTAAAGCCGTTTTGAGAGATTTCAGTTCGAAAACCGTTGGCAAGACCAAACCGGCCACAATCAGTCCCAGGAGCAACATGATCTTGGTTTGAATTTTCAAGTCGCGAAAGTGCAACGTCGACATCTTGAATCCTTTGTATTCCCAAAACACCGACACTTAAAAAGCTGGCTGCCGACACGAGGATTTCGCTGTTGAAAGCGAATTTGATGTCTCGCGCCGACAGCCAGGAAGGGTAATTTGCAATGTTTGCGGATCCGTCTCTGTTACATGATCTCCAGGGAGGAGAGAGATCTGTTGCCAGACGTGGAACAAGCAAATTACTTTTTCAGCCGGAGGGGCCACTCCGGCGGTCGCTGCTTGCTGGTCGGGGTCACAGTAGCAGCATGTCCGGAAGCATGACTGACAGGGGCCTGTCCTTCCATTGCACATGGAAATGATCGCGCAATACCAAAGTATGAGCGCTTAAGGTCGGTCAATCTGATCGGGAAAGAATATCTTCCAAACAATCAATGAGTTCCTGCGCCTGAAACGGTTTTGCAAAGAAGCCTTTTGCCCCATTCCTGCGAACCACTTTTTCTGATTGTTCGTTTGGAAAACCTGTAACGAAGATCATCGGAATTTGTGAATGTTCAGCCAGAAGAACCTGCTGCAACTCCAATCCCGTCATGGAAGGCATCTGAATGTCCGTGATGATGCAGGTGGTATTGTCACGTTCCGGATGGTCAAGAAATGATCTTGCCTCACTGAATGTACGCACATTGTAGCCAAGTGAACGCAACAAGCTGGCAGTTGCCGACCTAACGGACTCGTCATCATCGATGATTGAAACCATCGGCAATTTTTTCAATTTCAGGGTCCCTTTTGTTCAGCGCAGGATTTCTGCACTGGTGTGACCCAACCAATATGAACCTACCGAGCAGTAAACAAAATCATATCAAAGGATTAATCATCTTCGATGACACCATGCTTCTTGAGAAGCTCGACGGTTCGAACCAGGTCCGCAACCGACCGCATTTCCAGTTTTTTCATCATTGTGCCACGGTGGATTTTGACGGTTACTTCGCTCAGGTTGAGTTCTCCTGCGATCTGCTTGTTCATCAGCCCTGCCGAAACAAGCATCATTGCCTGGCGCTCACGATGGGTCAGCGAGTTGAACTTTTGAACCAGATCCTCAAAGCTGGCCAAATCAATGCGTCTTTTTCGGTCCAGGTCCAAAGCAACGATAACCGCATCAATTAGGTCCTGATCACGGAACGGTTTGGAAAGGAAATCGATTGCGCCGGCTTTCATTGCCTTAACGCTCATCGGCACATCACCGAAGCCCGTCATAAAGATCACTGGCATCGAAACGCCAAGCTCTTTCAGTTTACCCTGAAAATCCAGTCCACCAATTCCCGGCAGACGAACATCAAGTACCAGGCACGCCGGATTGTCCGGCAACGTCTCTTCCAAAAAGGCCGGTACTGTTTCAAAGACCGATACAGCAAAGCCGATTGAACGCAACAAACTGCTGACGGCATCTCGGATGGCAGCATCATCGTCGATCACATACACCGATCCATTCAGCGCAATATCAGATAACTCTACTTTTTTCATCACGTGCTACAAGCGGGCAGTTCAATCGTGAAAATCGCCCCCTCTCCCTCTTCAGATTGCAATGAAATTCTTCCGCCATGCGCGGAGATGATTGATCTGCAAATAGACAGCCCCATCCCCAAACCATTGCGCTTGGTCGTAAAGAAGGTTGTAAAAAGGCGTTCTTGATGCTTTCGGCAAATGCCATGACCGCTGTCCTGCACCACAATCAGCACATCCGAAGTTACAGATAACTTTAAACTGATCCGGATATTGCGCGCGCCGTTTTGAACTTCCAAAACAGCGTGATGTGCATTCATCAAAAGATTGATCAACACTTGCTGGAGCTGGATCTTGTCGCCGCGAACCTTCAAATCCGGTGCGGAGATATCAACATCAACAGCAATGTCGTGACGCATCAATTCTCGCTGAACAAGTGCAAGACTTTCGGTAATCAGCTCCGCACAGTTGAGAACAGATTTGTTTAGCGGGACGCCCTTTTTGGAAAGTGACAACAGGCGTCGGACAACTTCACTTGCTCGCTGGCCCTCGGCGATCACACGGTCGAGCCCATCCCGCACTTCTGAGATTTCGGGCGGCGTACGATGCAACCATCTCAACGCGGCTTCACCATTGGTAACAACGGCCCCTAACGGCTGGTTCACCTCATGGGCAATGGATGCCACAAGTTCTCCGAGCGTTGCTACGCGGGTCGCATGCGCCAAATCGGCATGTGCCTGTTGCAAGGCCTCTTCCGTTTGTCGCAGGGCATCAATATCGTTCATAACCCCGTACCATCGAACAACCTCGCCAGCGTTGCTCATAAGCGGAGAGCCCCGCATCAGCATCCACCGATAGACGCCACTACCGGTTTTCAGGCGACATTCTGTTTCAATCATCTCCACCGATTGTTCGGCCTGCGCCCAAAGGTCCCGCCAACGCGGCAAATCGCTCGGATGGATCAGGTTTTCGAGCCGGCGCGAGATCCCCGACAGATCAATTCCAAGTTCGGTCCAGCGCTCATTGAGATAATCGACCGTTCCATCTGTCAGGTTTGTCCAGACGAATGCCGGAACAGTGTTGAGAATGACCCGCCGCTCCCGCTCCTGCTCCTGCAGTTTTACTTCGGTGCGTTTTCGTTCTGAAATGTCGGTGTTTGTTTCGAGAATTGCCCGCGGCCGTCCACGTTCATCCCGGCTTAGCGACCATCTGCTTGCGACGGTGAGTTGTGAACCATCTCTTTTCGTTTGAACAAGTTCACCTTCCCATCGGCCGGTTTCGACAAGGCAAGCCATCGCCTCGGCATGCCGAACGTCAAACTTGGTATTGAGAAGCTCCGCACTTACGGCATTGATGGCCTCGTAAGATCGGTATCCGTAGAGCTTTTCCGCGCCAAGATTCCAGAACTGGATGGCGCCTTCCAAGTCTCGAACAAAAATGGCATCGTTGCTCAGGTTCAACAAACCTGCACGTTGCGCCAGAACATCTGTTCCGCGCTGGTTCCGAACGGCGAGCACTGTGGTAATCGCAATTGCTGCAACACTGAATATGCAGCGCGCCAGGCTGTCATCGAACAAATCATCGTAATGTCCCCAGACAAACGCCGATACGGTCAGCACGACGCAAACGGTACCTGTTGCCCGAATTACATTTGCGGAGGCAATGCCCGAAGCGAGCAACACTGCAATCACATACATGACAGCGACCGCCATTCCGGAATCGCTCAGATTGTCCAAGTAAAAGACAAACGCCACATATAGAAAGATCAGGAAACACGTTAAAAACCTATGTTTTCCGAGCCCCAGTTCCAAGTGCAACTCATCCCCCTCTGAGTAAGGCCCAACCATGATCGGGCAGTCGATAAACGACGGTATTGAGCACGCGGTTTGTCGATGCAGCAGACGTTGACGCGGGAGGCGCTCGGGGGCGGAGGGGGTTAGGGCGAGGCGAAAATCCTCACCACGTCAACGCCGGATTACTTGAAGAAATTTAAAGCAGAAACTGAAAATCAAGATAAAAGTCAATTTCATCACCATGTTTTCCAGAATCTTCAAAAAATCATTCAAGTACTTTGATGAAACCGATGACATCTACTATAAATAGATCATCCGTCGGCCACCCAAACAACCTACTCCACCACCGATTTAATTCAATCACACCTTCAGTTCACCGCTTAATACATATGTGCTATCGAAATTCATCAGGACGACTTCTTGACCGCGCCGCTATGTCACCACGCAAAGATCAAGTGGCGTATCGACATCAAACCCCGCATGATCCATAAGTATTTTTGTGACAGGCGAGGATTCTTTATTCAGAATTCGCCGCGCACCAATTTCCCCATCCAGTTTCTCAAGTGCGGAAAACATTGATCGAGGAAAAATGGCAGGCACACCATTCGCAGAGCCATATTGCGCCGAGATCACAGAATGGCCGTCAAAACGATCGGTCAGATGTCGATAGTCTTGCTGCGTCACCCTGACTTGGTCACAAACAGCTATCAACATGCCATCCAGGTCATTTTGCCGCGCGGCACAGGCAACACCAACCGCGATAGAACTGCCCATTCCCGATGTCCAGTTGCTATTCACAACAACTTCAACATCCGTTGTAATTGTTGGTGCAATTTCATCTCGTGACGCACCTAAAACGACGTAGATCGGTCCACTGACCGCTTGGCGCACCTCGTCAATTGCATGATTGAGAAGCGACTTTCCGTTAAAGTTTGCAAGCTGCTTGCAGCGTCCAAACCGTTTGCTTTGTCCGGCGGCCAGAATAATTGCAGCAATCATCATTTGATCCTCCATTATTCCGCGGCCTGTAGCCGGGCAACAGCAGCACTATGTTTCCTGAAAAGCACCGCATGAATCCCTGACAAAATTGACAAGGCAATGCTTTCGGGCAGCTGCCCCCCAATGTCCAGGCCAGCTGGGCTGGCAACATCAAATGGCAGATCCACCTCTTTGAGGCCCGCCTGCATCAACAGCTCGGCAAACCGGTGCCTGGGCCCCAAGGCCGAGACATGTCGAACAGAACTGTGTGACAGCAATTCCAGCGCCTTCGCATCCAGTGAAATGCTGTGAGCCATAAGGACAGAGGCATCCACACTGTTTTCATGGATGTACGCAATGAGGCTGTCATCCAGGTGACGCAGGATCACATTCGCATTTGGAAAATGCTCACGCCGGGCATTGGCGCTTCTGGGGTCGACAAGTGTCGTTTTCCACCCCAGTTGATGCGACAAACTGATGACAGGACGCGCATCCATGCCTCCGCCAATGATCAATAAATGGGGTTCGGGCAAAATCGGGGTGACCAGCCAATCACCATCCGGGCGCTTTTCAATAGAGGCGTGCTCTAAAGAAACTGTATTGTCAGGTTCGAAATAGGCGCAAACATCGCCAATCTTCTGAAAATACTTTCCCTTCTGACGCCGTTGCAACGAAGCATGCAAGTCCGCCAGACCAAGATCGTTGCCCGGTAAAAGCGGTTGCAACATGATGTGTACGCGACCACCACATCCTATTCCCAGCCTGAATGACAGGTCGTCTTCGTCACTCGCGTCATATACCAGCATCACAGCTTTGCCTGTGACCATGGCCTTGCGCGCGTTGCGCATGATATCCGCTTCGAGACAGCCTCCACTCAGCAGACCGAATTGCTGACCGTTACCATTTACCAGCATCATTGCGCCTGCTTTTCGGTAAGCCGACCCTTCGGTAAGATACACAGTCCCCAACACCCATTGGGTGCTGGTCCTGAATTTCTGCCAATCTGACAGCATGGATGACAGGTGGTTGTTCATTGGTCAGACGCCCCGTTCTGGTCGCCGGCAATCCGCGCTTTGCAGTATAAAGTGCGGGAAAGCGACACACCGGGTATCGCTTCCCGCATGCGACGGCTTAAACAAAATTGAAGCCAGCCTTGGTCATTGGAAGATTGAGTATCCTTGTGCCGGTTTGCGCAAAAATGGCATTGGCAACAGCGGGCCCCGTTGGCGGGACGCCCGGCTCGCCAACACCCGACGGCGCGGCATTCGAAGACACGATCCCTACTTCGATTTCGGGCATTTCACCGTTGCGCAGCAGCTCATAGTCCGGAAAGTTGAATTGATCGACTTCACCGTCAGTCAGCGTAATCTCGCCTCGGTAAATAGCGGCCAAAGCAAAGCCTGCCCCGCCTTCCATTTGTGCACGGATAATATCCGGGTTGACGGCAACCCCACAGTCAACGGCCATATACAACTTGTTTACGTGAACGTCTTTGCCGTTAACCGACACGTCCGCGACGACCGCAACGCATGTATTAAATGAATAGTGACAAGCAAATCCGCGCTTATCCCCTTCTTCCCACCCCGACATCCTGCGCACCAGATTGATTGCCGAGATCATGCGAGCCTGGTTAGTGCCCTTGGGGTCCAACATTGCAAGGCGCATTTCAATCGGATCCTGTCGGGTCTCGCTTGCAACCATATCAAGCAGGGTTTCCATGACAAAACCGGTGTGGGTATGACCGACAGAACGCCACCACAGGACAGGCACTGCGGTTTCAAAATCGCTTAGTCCGACCGCATGATTGGGGATATCGTACAGACCTTCCGCTATCCCCTCCACGGACGTACTATCAATACCTTCGCGAACAAGAACCGGCTCAAACGCCGTGCCTTTCATAATCGATTTTGTGACAATCCGGTGATCCCAGGCTGTGATGTTACCTTCAGCACCAAGCGCAATTGTTGCGCGATGTGCTGTCTGAGATCGGTAGTGCCCGCCTCGCAGATCGTCCTCGCGGCTCCATACCAGTTTTACCGGCAACTTGCGTCCGGACACGGCAAAGGCCATCGCAGCTTCTGCATTGTAATCCGACGTCGGGTTTGCACGTCGACCAAACGAACCACCTGCATATAGGGTTTTGATCTCAACCTGAGACGGATCGAGATCAAGAATTGCAGCTACTGTCGGATGTGACAGCCCCGGAAATTGGCAGCCGTCATACATGATCACACCGCTCTTGGTGGGTGCGATCGTACAATTTAACGGCTCAAGTGGCGCATGAGCCAAAAATGGAAACGTAAATTCTGCCTCTATCTTGCGGGCTGCCGAAGCAATCGTTGAGGCAACCGAAGACAGAGAAACGTCATGGTTGACGTCAAACTGGGGATGATCAAGCAAAGCCTTCTGAGCAGAAACAATTTCGGATGTGCTGCGGCTTTCGGCATTCGCAAAATCCCACTCAACAGACAAAGCGTCCCGTGCCTGAAATGCCGACCATGTGTTTTTGGCAAAGGCAACAACCCCTGCCTTGTTTGGCAAGACTTGGGCAGCAATGAACCCGCCGACCTGTTTGGCATCACGATCATCAAAGGAGATCACGGAGCCGCCAAACTTCGGACTGCGAGCAATTGCCGCGTAAATCATCCCGGGCAACTTGATGTCCATGGCAAAGACGGCGGTGCCGTCCGTCTTGCTCGAGTTGTCTTTTCGATGAAGACGCTGATTGCCGATCAATCTGAACTGATCAGGCGTTTTAACAACCGGATCCGCGGAGACTTCGAGCGTTGATGCCAATTCAACAAATTCACCAAAATGCCCGAAATGCGGCCCCGATGTCAGGATGCTGCGTTCAATCGTAATGCTGTCCGGGTCGACCCCCCAGGTTTGGGCGGCAGCACGCACCAGCAAATCACGTGCAACAGCACCCGCTTCGCGATACTGCATGTAAGAATTAGCTGTCGCGGTCGACCCACCGGTTCCTTGAAGGCCAAACATCAGATTTGCGTACCGACTGCCATCCGAAGGAGCAAACTCGGTATCCACCGTCTCCCAGTCCGCATCGAGCTCCTCGGCGACCAGCGTCGTTAAACCCGTGCTGGTTCCTTGGCCCATTTCAAAATGCTTCAGAATAACCGTTACAACACCACTGGCATCAATACGGACAAAGGGATTGAGAGCAGCCGCCAGTTTTGCTTCGCCCGCTGCCGCCAGAACTCCGTTGGAACCTAACCCTACAAGAAGCGCAGTACTTCCTGCCGCTGAGCCGATCAAAAACCCTCTGCGAGAAATCTGAACCGTCATGAATTAGGCCTCCAGCTTTCGGGACGCCAGTTTGACGGCCTCATTGATCCGAAGATAGGTCACGCAACGGCAGGCGTTGCCATACATGTATTCCTTGATTTCCTCATCAGACGGTTTCGGGTTTTCGGTCAGAAGACCGATCGCCGACATCACCTGCCCTGACTGGCACCAGCCGCACTGGACAACATCTTTTTCTCGCCACGCTGCCTGGACTGCTTTCGCAACGCGGTCTGTGGCCCCTTCTATTGTGGTGATCTCACTGTCTACAGCATCTTCAATGAAGGTCTGACATGAGCGCGAGGGATAGCCATCGATATGAACCGTACAGGCGCCACAATAGGCGACACCGCAGCCGAACTTTGTGCCGGTCAGCTCGAGCTCGTCACGCAGCACCCAAAGCAACGGCGTGCCGGGCTCAACGTCGACACTGCGGATTTCACCATTGATCTTAAGTTGATATTTCATTTGTTCGGCTCTCTCTGTCTGACAATCCCAGTCGCTGGAAGGGATGCGGGTTTCGCACGGCAGCACCTTAGCGAGACGGCACGCCATATCCCCTGGATCCCCAATGCGGGTAGTGGTCCCGCTTCTCGTTCAGTCTGTGTGCTTTGATAGAATAGGACCTTCAGATCGAGACCCGAATGTCACAAAACCGTCTTTTCGAGACAATTGGCTGCACAATGGCGGACAATAGCTACTCGTGTGATTGGGCCTGCAAGAAGGCAACCAGATCATCAAGTTCTTCCTGCTTCCTGATGGCAAAAGACATCTTCACACCAGGTATGAATTTTCGAGGGGACGCCAAGAACGATTTCAGGTTCTCCTCGTTCCACACAACACCAGCACCTTCCATTGCTTTTGAATATCGATACCCTTCGACAGCAGCAGATTGGCGGTCGGCGATCCCAAACAGGGAAGGACCAGACTTGTTGACGCCTTTCACCAGGGAATGACAAGCTTGGCAACGCGTGAACAACTTTTCGCCTCTTTGCACATCATCCGATGCAAAGGCGATCGAGGACGAAAGCAATACGCCAATCATAGTCATCGTCGCGGCCATCGCGAGCCACAGGGATGCACGCACCATCGATCTCTCCTGAAATAACTGCGCCAGCAAGGCCGCCTTTTAAACGGTCTGGCGTTTCAATTTTTGGTCTCCGGCATTTTCAGAAAACCGCGGTGCGTTTTCCATAAGACATCCCGGTGGATGTTTAATACCTACGAATTAAACTCACATCTCCCGGCGAAAAGAGTATTTCGAAACTGAGCAAACTGATGATGAGGTGCGGAAAACACTCAACAATCCGGCTCTCCGCACCTCGAGATCATGAAGCCAGCGGCTCCAGGAAATGAAGCTTCAGTGGCTCTGCCAACAGCTCGTCAAATTGTTCGGCCAGTTTTTTGAAATGGCGGCTTTTTGCATGGGCATCCAGACAAGACTGGTTCAGCCATCTTTCGTCCATAACAATGGTACCGAACGAACCGATCAACTCGTGAGGGGCATACTCAAGACACCCTTCTTCGGACTTCGTTTGCTCAACAATCGCCTGAATCTCGGCAAGCAACTTTTCCCGTTTGCCCGGTTTGGGAACAAGATAAGCAAGCAAACGGATTTCGTGATTCTGGTCTTTGGTCATGACAACCCCGCCACTGCTTATTTCAGATAGACCGGACGGGCATCCACTTTAACGCGCAAGACCTGATAAGGTTGTTCACGCAAGTCGACCCCTTGATGAAAAGCTGCCTGTCGGTGAAGCTGGTTCGCAGTGAAATACAGGTATCCGTCAGTCCCCATCGACAAAGTATCAGGCCAAAGTACCTCCGGGCCTTCTACAACGGTTTCCCATTTTCCATCACGCCCCAGACGCAAGATTGCGTTTTTCTCATAATCACCGGCATAGATGTTACCGTCAGTATCTTCACTGAGACCGTCAGACGGGCCTTTGATCCCCAAATCAGTTACAAGCCCCTCAAGATCGGCGTCGCTCAGACTGGAGTTTAGAAGCGCAGCAGTCGGAATGCTGTAGAGATGGCGGCTCGACAATGCACAGTAATAAAGAGTTTCTCCATCAGCTGAAATGGCAATGCCGTCACTTGCAACGAGCCAGGGTTGAGGTTCCTGATCGGGAAGACGGACTTTCAGCTCTTCCCCTTCAATTACCGGCACGAAAGACGGATCTGGCATCGTTGAGCTGGCACCGCTCAAGCGCCGTGACGCCTGGCCACTGGCAAGATCAACGACAATGATCCCACCCGGACCACTCAGAGAACTATCCGTGATATAGGCAACACCTTCTGCACCTTTCCGAAGATCCAGTCGCAGGTCATTCACATAGCTGGTCGGTAAAACAACCTCTGACGAGAACACGATTGTTTTGATGACCCGATCCGTTGTCAGGTCGATTGCAACAAGTTTCGCTGCACCCATGATTGGTGACTGAAAACCCGGAGACCCGGTATCAAGAACCCACAAACGATTTTCGCCGTCGGCCACAACACTCTGAACACTGGAGAACCGCTCGGTAGGAATTGCAGCATTGAACGTGTTCATTTCCTGTGATGGATAGGCAACAGCCTTGCCATCAATCAGCTCTGCAACGGTGAATTCGCTCCCATCTCCCCATTGCGGGTAATTTATGAAAATGCGTCCATTGGGCGCGACTGTGATACCTGTGGGCATCGCACCATAGAGTTCCGCAACGACTTCGGATTGTTGACGTGCATATGCAACGGTCGGAAAACTGCTCGACAGTGAAATCACTGCGGCCAAAAACAGGGGTTTGAAATGCATCGGATCAACCCTCAAAACCTGTAATAACGGTCTTGCCGATTGCGCTACCACTTTCAAGGCGCGCATGTGCAACTTTAAGGCTGGTCGCATTTATCGGCGCCAGTTCTTCCCGTTTCGTTGTTTTGAGAACACCCACATCAATAAGATGCGCAACTTCTGTCAGCAATTGATGCTGAGCAATCATATCTTTCGTTGCAAACATGGGACGGGTGAACATGAGCTCCCAGACCACGGTGATCGCTTTGCGTTTTAGCGAGACGATATCGAAGCTTTCCGGATCGTCAATAAGCGCAAGTTTACCCTGCGGGGCAATAATCTGCGGGAAGTAAGGAAGCTGCTTTTCGGTTGAAGTCAGACCGGCGACATATTCCACCTCATCAAAACCAATCGCTTTTAGCTCTTGATCAAGAGGATTGTGGTGATTGATGACATGATGCGCCCCCATTGCCTTAACCCACTCAATGGTTTCAGGACGAGATGCTGTTGCAATCACAGTCAGCCCGGTGAGACGGCGGGCGATCTGCGTCAGAATTGATCCGACACCGCCCGCACCATTGATGATCAGAATGGCACCTGAACCGGTCTTTTGCCCATACGGCACGCCAAGACGGTCAAACAACAGTTCCCAGGCCGTAATGGCGGTAAGCGGCACGGCTGCCGCTTCTGACCAGTTGAGGGTTTTGGGCTTCAGAGCAACAATACGCTCATCAACAATGTGATATTCCGAATTGGCGCCAGGGCGCGTGATATCACCTGCGTAATAGACCTCGTCGCCTGGTTTGAACATTGTGACGTCCGAGCCTACGGATTCTACAACCCCTGCAACATCCCAGCCAAGAACTGCGGCTTTACCTTCGGCCGGCTGTGAACGCACACGCACTTTCACATCAACCGGGTTTACCGAAACCGCCTTGACGCGAACCAAAAGGTCTTTTGGACCGGGCGATGGTACAGGAAGCTCGATATCCACAAGCGCATCGTCTCGCGCAATATCACCAGCAGTATAATAACCAACGGCTTTCATCATGCATCTCCACAAAACAAAACTTGATAGAGAGATGATTGCCCGTCTTGGTGGCCCCTAACAGAACCAAGCTTGTATACACGTCATACATTTTTGAATGCTGTCGAGCATCAGGAACGCCAACACGTGTCAGCGTGCAAACAATGACAGTTTGACCCTGTCAAATAGTGGCAGGCACGGCTTCTATCAGATGATCAATCAATAGGCGAAGGCGCCCAAGACGTTTCAGGTCTGCATGGTACCCCATCCAGATATCCTTCCCCGGAGGCCTTCCGAAAAGCTCTATTTCCACAAGGCCTGAGGAATTCCCCAAAACCACCGGCAAAACGCTTAGTCCGGCACCTTGCTTTGATGCAAGCGCTTGAAGTTCCCGGCTGTTGCTTCTCACACCGAGATGCGCGTTCGGCAGATGATGGCGAAGCCATTTGAGGTCCGCGATCTCGTCAAACTGGCTATCCATCGTAATCAGTTGGTGCCCGGCACCACCATCCTTGACGTTCGGAAAACCAACACGGTCAATGTAATGCTGACTGGCAAACAACCCGTAACGGACATGCGTGAATTTGCGCTGAATGATGCCCGGGGAAGTAAATTTAACAAACCTCAATAATAAATCGGCTTCCCTTCGATCAAGGTTTAGCAGCCTGAAGTCGGTCAGTATTTCCACCGTGATCAGTGGGTTCGCGATAGAAAAACGGGTGACCGGTTCGGACAAAACGCAGTTTGAAAACCAGTCGGAAGCTGAAAGCCGGAGCGTGCCCTCCAAATCCTCGGCTGTGCCGGCAAGTTGCCGCAGCAAAGCCATGTATTCCTCGTCGATGCTTTTTGCATGCTGGAAAACAACTTCGCCTTCGTCTGTAAGTGTCAGGCGATTTGCACTGCGTTGAAACAGTGAAAACCCGCACCGGTCCTCGAAATGCCTAAGCCGACGACCAAGTGTGGGCTGACTGAGCTTCAACAATGGTGCTGCGGCCGTGAGGGATCCTTCACGGGCAACGTAATAAAACACCTTTAGGTCATCCCAGTCCAAGAGCGCTGGATCGAGTTTTTCCATATGCCACGCAGCCTCATCTGAATTCGGATATGCTAGAAGATGGCACAGTCATCCGACCTTCCGTCCTGCCTAGTGCTACTCTTACGCGGAGTAACAATTCAATCATATCTCGGGATAATTGCGCATAGAATTTATACGATTTTGCGCCGCCTCAGAGGCACAGAACTGATCAGGATGCCAGAAATGATCGCCGCAGCTCCAAAAACAAGACTGCTCCCGATTGCTTCACCAAGAACAATTGCCGATACCAGAATGCCTGTAACAGGCACTCCCAACATTGCCGTGGACATGGTGCTGGCGGCCAAACGCGTACTCGCCAAGTTTACGGCACAAAAGCAAAAAGCAGTCGCCAAAGGCCCCACGAAGAACAAGGCAAGCCACAGCGTATTACTGCCGTCTCCCGAATATCGCCCTTCAAACATCAAGGCGACAAACAATAAGGCGGTGCCTGCCAAAAGCATCTGCCAAGGTGCCAGATGATATGGGGAAGTGTGACTTCTGAAGTATCTCAGATGAATAATACATACTGCCCAGCACAAGGCTCCGGCCAGGAGCATCATGTTGGCATGCAGGACTGCTGAATTTGACCAGTCAATCGCAGCAGGACTCATGAGAACGATGACTCCCAGCGCACCAAGCAGCAGCGAAGCAAGCTTTCGCGTGGTTATTCTTTCGCCAAAAACAAAGAAGGAAATAGGTGCTACCCAGACAGCCGTTGTATAGCTCAGCATTGCAGAGCGCCCCGCACTCAGTTGGGTCATCGCAATCGCACCGAGCGCCGTAAACAACATCATTTGCAGCAAGCCTACGGAAAGCAGGAAGGGCAGATCAGCTGCTCGTGGCACACGAACATCCCCTTTGGCCAGTTGATAGACCAACAAACAAAGACCACCAGTCAGAAAACGCAAACTGGAAAACCAAAGCGGCGTTATATGTTCCAGTCCGGTTTTCATCACGGGCCAATTCGCCCCCCAGATCAGGATCGCGAGAACAAGACCAAAGAGGCCCGTATAAGACATTGTACTGTTGGTTTTTTGCTGCGGAAATGGTGTGTCACAAGATGCTGCATTTGGGATTTGGGACATGACTGGCTTGTGTCCTGACGCATTGGAATTTTGGGTAAAACCGGAAGCAGCCGGTTGCTTTATGCGTGTGCTCGCTGCAATTGATCGTCCAACGCGCTCACTTTCGCATTTCCCAAATACATCGCGGAAAGCGCCTTAAGCGTGGAATGCCCGATCTTGTCCTTTGCGGCATTACGGACAACTAATGTTGCCTGATCTGAACCGCCCAACAGACCTTGTGGCTCCTCAAGTGCGCGGATCTTGTATCGGTTGTGAAGGTATTGTGGGTGCCAGAGCGGAATGACAAGCCACCGTTGAGCTGCATAGAACTGCTCAAACCTGTCGAAACAATCGGCTTCAGAGCCCGCATTAAAGCGGTAACCAAATTGGCGCAGGCCATAGCTATCAATCATCTTTTCTGAAAAACGGCTGATCCCGGCTCCCGGATTGATCCCCTGGATGAGCTTATCCATTCTGTCGAGAGATGCAGGTTTCTTGAGATCATCTACCGAGCGAACTTCAAGCTCACTGACATAGTCCGGCACACCCCATATGCAGTATGGCTCATACAGCACCGTGAGTTTGGTAACCTTGTCTGCAATTGGACGAAGATATAAATCATGACTTGTCGGTAACCATGCCGACACAAGCAGATCTATCTCGTCATTTTTCAACAATTCAAACATGTCTTCATGAGGGGCAGCCCGTCGCTGAACCTCAAAGCCATGCCTTTTGAGAACTTTCTCCACTTCAAGGCAGCTGGCCTTGTGAAACGACAAATCGATGTGCCCGACGGTCAATGACTTGGCCATGCGGCTTCCTTTCTCATCACCAAAGGCGATCCTGACAAGTTGGAATCCTGCGAGAGAAAACAGTGCCGAAACCCAAAATAACGTCGGACAGGAACAGTCTTCTCTCTGAATTGAAATCTAGAACCCGGGGTTCGGGAATTGCGTCCGTTCAGCTAACGAGCGCGCCACCGTCAATATCAATCACGGCCCCGGTAACCGAATCACAGTCGATTACAAACAGATACCCTTTGGCAACGTCCTTTGGTGACGCGACACGGCCGACCGGCAGCGATTTCGCTGCACTTGCAAACATTTGTTCGCGATCACTTGCTGCCATTCCGCTATAGGCTTCGGTGTCTGTCAGACCGGGGCTAACGATATTGACCCGAACAGGCGCAAGTTCCCGTGCCAGGATCTTCACACCTGCTTCCAATGCGGCATTCATCGTCGTCTTAACAAATGTGCCCGGAACCGTTTTGCGTGCCAGAAATCCAGAAGTAAAAGTAAGGGTCCCACCGGAGCGGATGTATTTTGCAGCTGTCTGCGCCACCCGTACCGCCCCCCAGAACTTTACGTCGAAAGCTGCTTTGGCAGCGTCAATGTCCAGCCCTGTAACCATACCCGCTGGCGCCTGCGAGCCCGCGGTAAAAATCACATGATCAACCTCACCATTGGCAAGAAACCATCCCTCGATGCTTGCCGCACTTGCAACGTCTATACCATTCGACCTGCCAAGAGAAAAAACATCGCCTCCCCGGTGCGAGAGTGCAGAGGCGATGGCCTTGCCGATGCCCGTGCTGCCGCCCAAAATAACAGTCCGCATTGAATCACTCATGTCTTCCTCATATTTCCGAAATGATCGAAGTGAACTCGGCAATGATTGATCGAGTGTTCAAACGTGCAAACAGCCAACACTGAATGACCCGCATTCATTTTTGAATGCGGGTCATATCTGCACGTTATATTGCCAGTCCGTCAGACATCGGAAACCTGGCAGATCAGGGAGGGAACCTTATATGCCAGCTGCGGTACGGGTCGCGCGGCGAATGGTTTGCGGGGGTTGACCAAATGCCCGCAGGAACGCCCTTCGCATGCGGTCACGATCTGAAAATCCAGTTTGACGTGCTACCTCATCGATTGAATGATTGGTGTCTTCCATCAAGCTGCGTGCAACCTCCAACCTGAGATTTTCAATTGCTTTCGCAGGAGATTGTCCGGTTTCGGTACGAAAGGCACGGCTGAACTGTCTTGGGCTCAGATTTGCAACACCGGCCAGTTCTTCAACGTCAAGACGGCTTTCCAGATTGCGCCGCGCATAAGTGAGCACTTTCTGGATGCGGTCTGACTTTGGTTCCAGCTCCAACAACGTAGAATGCTGCGTCTGTCCTCCGGCACGGCGATGATAAATGACCAGCTTCTTGGCAATCAGGCGCGCAAGATCTGCTCCGAAATCTTCCTCAATAAGCGCAAGCGCCAAATCTATCCCTGCCGTCATTCCAGCAGACGTCCAGATTGGCCCATCCTTGATAAATATCAGGTCTTCCTCGACTTTGATCTTGGGATAATTCTCTTTCATTTGCTGTGCATATGCCCAGTGGGTCGTAGCACGTCGGCCATCAAGCAGACCGGCCGCCGCAAGCACGAATGCGCCGGTACAAATTGAAGCAATCCTGCGACTAAAGCGTGGCGCCGTCTTAAGAAAATCGACAACTTCGGTGCCTGGTGGCTGCATACTGCCGCTGACAATTAACAAATCGAAGTATCGATCGGATACAGATTCAGTATCTATCGAAAACCCTATTGACCCTTTTACCGGTCCGCCATTCGCGGACAGAATTGACACGTCATAAAGCTTTTCTTCCGATTGCGCATTGGCCAGTTCGAACGCAGTGAGGGCCGCAAGTCCCATCGGTGAAAAATCACTGTGCAGAATAAACCCCAAACTGAGCATCGCACCCTCCGATGGCATAAAAAGACGTAAAATTGATAAAACGGACAAATTATGTCCTAAAACGACGTTAATATGACATTCAAGACATCGCAAATCAAGCTTATCGTCATCCTCATCGAAACCAACTTCGCAGAGGAATTTGAAATGTCTGACTCATCCGCCGCAGGAACTGCACTGATTACCGGAGCATCGGCAGGTATTGGTGCGATTTACGCTGACCGTTTGGCTAAGCGTGGTTATGACCTTGTTTTGGTTGCTCGTAACGAAGACCGCCTTAATGCAATTGCAAAAAGCATTTCTGAGGAAACCGGCCGTTACGTTCACGTTCTGCCTGCAGACCTCAGCAAAAAATCCGACACCGCACATGTTGAGCACATTCTGAAGACAGACAGCAGCATCTCCGTACTCGTCAATAATGCAGGGTTCGGATCGGTAGCCCCCCTTCTGTCGGCCGACATCAACCGCATGGAGGAAATGATTGGCCTGAATGTCACGGCACTTACACGACTGACATATGCTGCTGCTCCGGCATTTGCTTCGCGCAATGAAGGGACAATTATCAACATCTCTTCAATTGTTGCGATTGGCCCTGAGATTCTCAACGGCGTATACGGTGCGACGAAAGCCTATGTACTGGCTTTGACGCAGTCCCTGCATCACGAACTGGCCGATAAAGGCGTCCGCGTACAAGCAGTTCTTCCCGGTGCAACGGCGACAGAATTTTGGGAAATCTCCGGTATGCATCACTCAAATATGCCTGACGAAATGGTCATGCGTGCGGATGTGATGGTCGATGCAGCCCTGGCCGGACTTGACCAAGGCGAAGTCGTAACAATTCCCCCGCTGCAAAGTGGCATTGACTGGGACAATTTCGAGGCGTCTCGCAAGAGACTCTCCCAAAAGTTTGCGCATAGCACTCCAGGTGCTCGTTACCGCGAAAAAGCACTGACCCCGGCAATTTGACCCCAGGTCAATCAAGATAATCACGCAATACCGGCTTAACAGCTCAAGTCGGGCACAAACTCCGAAGGAATAAGCAAATGCATATGACCGACAACACGATTTTCATCACTGGCGGAACATCCGGTATCGGGCGCGGACTGGCAGAGGCGTTTCACAAATTGGGCAACAAGGTAATCATCGCAGGTCGGCGGAAAGGTCTTTTAGACGAAATCACCAAAGCCAACCCGGGCATGGATGCTCTCGAACTCGATATCAACGATATTGCCAGTAT
The DNA here is from genome assembly GCF_023588965.1 of Thalassospira sp. GO-4. NCBI lineage: Bacteria > Pseudomonadati > Pseudomonadota > Alphaproteobacteria > Rhodospirillales > Thalassospiraceae > Thalassospira > Thalassospira sp. GO-4. The sequence continues at coordinate 3,995,614 of NZ_CP097807.1, read as the reverse complement.
CGATGCTGCTGCCAAGCAATTGATCAACAAGTATCCGAACCTGAATGTGCTCATCAACAATGCCGGTATCATGCCATTTGATGATGTATCTGGACCAGTTGATGACACGGTTTCCCAACAGATTCTGACGACAAATGTACTCGGCCCTGTGCGAATGACCTCAGCACTAGTCGAACATCTGAAAACGCAGCAACGCGCAACAATCATCAATAACAGCTCAGTACTCGCTTTCGTGCCGTTGGCAGGAAATGCGGTTTACTCGGCTTCAAAGGCTGCAATCCACTCATACTCGATGTCGCTGCGCTTCATGCTCAGAGATACATCGGTGAGTGTACAAGAAATTGCACCGCCCTGGGTGAACACCGATCTGATCAAGAAAAGCGACGATCCGCGCGCAATGGATCTTACAAGCTTCATCGAACAAACAATGCTGGGACTGGCGACAGAAACACCAGAAGTGGTGGTCGAGGCCGCAGCAGCCTTCCGTGCCAACGTCGGACCGGATGAGCATGAGTTCGTGCATAACTTCAATGCTGCACTCATTGCCGAACCGATCCCTGTCTGATGTCCCAGTTCCGGGTTGGCTTTGTCGGCCAATCCGGACTTTTTAGTTGGATACGCCCCATGACACATCAATCTGTTTGCACATCAAAATCACTTGCCCCCGCAAATTCAAGCTCCGCAAGCGTCTCAAATCTTTCCGAAAAGAAAAGGCGATCCGCCACCCTCCAGGAATTGATGCCGATACTCTGCATGGCATTGGGAACATTCGCGATCGGCACAGAAGGCTTCATGATCGCTCCGCTGTTACCCAAAATGGCTGTCGACTTTGGCCATTCCGTTTCAACGGTTGCCCAGTTGGTTACTGTATTTACAATCACACTTGCGCTTAGTTCACCCGTCATGACGGTGCTAACAGCAAACCTGAACCGCCGGAATGTTTTGCTCTGGTCAATGGCACTCTTCACTGCCGGCAATATCTTTGCGTGGCTTTCCAGCGATTATTCGAGCCTGATGATCGCAAGAATACTGCTTGCAATCGCATCCGGGCTTTATGTGCCCAACGCGAATGCATTGGCTGGCGCGATCGCCGGACCCGAGAAACGAGGACAGGCACTGGCAATCGTCAGTGGCGGGATGACAATTGCGATTGCGCTCGGCCTGCCGCTCGGTTCACTGATCGGACATGCTCTTGGATGGCGAGCAACATTTTTTGCCGTCGGCGGAATGTCCCTGATTGCTGCTGCGGGGATATATGCGGGCGTCAATAAGGATGCAGGTCGCGAGATTCGCGTCGCGGGCCTTGCCGAAAGAGTGAAAGTTGCAACGTCGCCCGCAGTTCTGAAACCGCTTTTCGTCACTGCATTCTGGGCAATGGGGGCATATACTGCTTACCCCTTTATCGCGCCATATCTCTCACAAACTCTGAATTTTGCAGAAACCGGTATTGGTGCAACGGTCAGCCTTTGGGGAGCCTCTGCTGCCGTGGGTGTCCTGATCGGTGGTAAGCTGACAGATCGCATCGGTTATCCACGCGTCATTGTGCCATCGTTGCTTTTACTGGCCCTGGCATTTGTCGTAATGGCATTTAGCGCCCTCGCCCTTACACCAGACATCGCATTCATTCCTGTTCTGGCCGCGATTTCGTTGTGGGGTATTACGGTTTGGTCGTTTTTCCCTGCGCAAATGGCAAACCTGATCAATGCCGGCGGGCCACAAACAGCCTCTGTCACGCTTTCATTGAACACGTCGGTGATGTATGCGGGCTTTTCTCTTGGAAGTGCAATGGGCTCGATTGTCATTGCTGCTGGAAACAGCTGGCAAATCGGGGCTGTCGCAGCCATATCGGAAATAGTGGCACTAGCAATATTCCTCGGAACCAGGCGCGCCAGTTAAGCTTGCACGCAGCCTGCGCATCAAAGGTCTTACTCCACCGGAGTAAGGCCTTTTTCCATATCAGTCTTGCTGATTTCTTTTTGATCCGCACAGCCATAAACATGATCCGCCCGGACATTCTCCCGATGCACTTCGTCAGATATCTTTTCTCCATCAAACGGTTAAACTTCCAAAATCTGGAGAAATATTATGCATATGCACAACTGGAACGAATATCGTGGTCAAGTGTTGTCTGGCGTCGGAGAAGTAGCAAAACTGAGCCCGGATACCGTGAAAGGATATGCCACCATTGGCGGCGCGGGCGCCAAAACAGGTCACCTTGACGCCAAAACACGAGAACTCATTGCCCTGGCCGTTGCGATCAGTCTGCGGTGTGACGGCTGTATTACAGTTCATAGCGCAGAAGCTGCCAAACTCGGCGTTTCCAAAGAAGAAATCGCCGAAGCATTAAGCGTCGCGATCAGTGTCAATGCTGGTGCTGCACTGGTTTACACAACACGCACTCTTGACGCATTCGATGCGGTTACTGAAACGCAGGACTGAAGAAAAACCGTTTTCGTTCGTAAGGGCCGGTCATTCTGGAATGACCGGCCCTTCGGTTTATACGGAAAGATCAGGCTTTGGATGAAAATTCGCGCCATTGGCCGGGACGAACACCGAACTCCCGAAAAAACGCCCGACTGAATGCGGCTTCGGACTGGTAGCCGACATCCTCGGCAATCTGGCCCAGTGAAGTACTTCCAGATGACAGCTTTTGACGTGCAATGCCGAGCCTGAGCCGCATCAGGAAACCAAGCGGCGCTATGTTGCCAGCTCTGGAAAACGCACGAACAAGAGAGGCTCTTGACGTCACAGAGACAGCCGCCAGTTCGTCAAGCGACCACGGATGGGCTGGATTGTGCAACATAGCAATCACCGCCTTGCGGCTCTGATTGTTGGCAAGGAGAGAAAAAACGCCTTCAGCAACTGGATGTCTTTCAAAATGATCGCGCAAAACCATGGTGAAAAGTGCCGATGCAAAATTGGCCGCAACGATTGACCAGCCCGGGCGCCCCTCCTGAATTTCTGTCGCGATATTGGAGACAATCCATTCGTGCCGACACCCCGTGCCCAGTGCAATTGTTTTTGAAATAACAACTTCGGGCAATAGCCGGACAAGAAAGTCACTGGCCCCGGTGCTGTAAAAGAGCCGTCCGCAAACAAGTTTCGTTGTTACGTCAATGCCCTCGATTGTTTTGATGCGGATATCTTGGCGGACATCGGTAATGACGGTGCTGTTGCTTGTGTCAGTTCCGCTACCCAGGGAATGTTCAGATCCATGCGGCAGCAAAACAATATCGCCTTTCGATAAGGCAATTGGATCGCAGTTCCGGCGTTCAAGAAAGCAATTTCCTGCCAATACCAAGTGGAAATACGCGCACCCTTCCAAATCATGTTCGTGAAATGCACGCCAGTCTCCGCCAAAAAGACAGTAATCATCCAGGACGGGACGAACCCGAAGGAATTCCGAGAGTTCACGAAAGATATCGGCATCGACCACAATTTTTACTCTTTTGATGAAACAGAGCCAGAACCCTATATCTATTGATTGCGTTCACGCCCTGCGAGCAGATCAACAAATGCCCGTATTTCGTCGGACCTTGTTTGCGGATCGGTATTTGCAAAATTGTCCTTAAGCATAAGTCCTGCGAAGTATGACCAAACAATTTCACTCAATGTCTTGGGCGAAACAAAAGTCGATACATTCTGAAGGTTTGGTTCGATCAAAGACTGGTAAGCTTTTACCTGCTCTGCGATCAGCGACACCACTGAACCGGGCAATTCGGCAAGATCACGAACAGAGTTCACGAAGAAGCATCCACGTGCATCTTCCGAAAACCACTGAGCAACGTTCAAAAAGCGCTCGACATTGCTAAGGCCCAACGGCTTTGAAAGCAGGATTTCGCGCGCAGGCCCAGAACTTACGTATCGTTTAAGCGCCTCTTTGAACAATTCTTCCTTGCTTGAGAATTCTGCGTAAAGGCTGGACCGGTTTAATCCTGTGGCCTGTTCAAGTTGGCTGAGACTTGCGCCCGCAAGGCCGTACATCCAAAAAACCGGAATAGCTTTATCTAACACGTTGGTACGATTGAACTGCTTTGGACGTGCCACAATAATGTCCTCACTGCTTTTTTTCGCGCCTGATACGGAAGCGTATACTCAGCGAAAACATCTCGAAAAACAACCTTTAAAAAACTGATCAGTTCAAAATGATCTTGACAAAAAAGGTTCCGATGCATTTATTTTGAACCGAACAGTTCAAAATAAATGCCGCCTCCTAGCCACGGACAAACAGATGGACAGGCTCGTCACAAAATATCGCATATGGATCACGGCAGCTGTGGTCGCACACACGCTTTGGACCAGTGCAGCACCGGCAATGGTCTATCCGATCTACATTGATCAATGGAATCTGAGTTATACGCAGACGATGCTGGTTTTCGGGACCTACCCGATTGTCGTCGGTGTTTTGCTGTTACTGAGTAATTTCGCACTGCAACGCTTCTCAAGAGAACAGCTCGTCAGCATTGGCTTAGGTGCATCGACCCTTGGTGTTTTCCTGTTTACGATTGGAGACAGCCTTGCCTGGCTACTCGTTGGTCGTGTTTTCATGGGTGTCGGCGTTGGTTTGTCTGCAGGTTACTCTGCGGCCGAACTGATCGAGTTGTCCCCCAACAAACAACGCGCTGGCACAATCACGATCGCAGCACAATCAGTCGGGTTTTCTGCATCCTTTATTGCTGGTGGCGCCTTTGTGGAGTTCACCGCTCAGCCCGCGCATTACCCATTTGTTTTCTTGTTCATCGTCCTGCTTGCCGTTTTTGCCTTGTATATCCTCACGACGAACAGCCCCCCTCAATACCCTCAAGCAAAATCAGGCCAGGATGAGTCGAACATAAGCAAGCCATTGCTCGCATTGCTGATCCTTACTGTAACAACGGCTTATATGCACGGCGTGACCTACACAGCACTTGGTGCCACTGTCGCCAAACAGTTGCTTGCGTCAACCAACAGCTTACTGAACGGTTTCGTTCTTGGCTTCTTTGCCATTTCCATTGGTGCGGGTGCATTTTTCGCAAGAAAATCTGACGGCTTTCCCGCCATCCGAATTGGCGCAGTTTTTTCGATTTTCGGAATGTCTCTTCTTGTGGCTGCGGCAAATCAGCAAAGCATTTTTCTTTATAGCGCCTCCAGTTTTTCATCTGGAATTGGCTATGCGCTAAAATTTTCCGGATCAATATCTATAATAAACCTTAAATCAACAGAAAAAAATAATTCAAAGACAATCAACAAAATTCTTGTTTTTGCCTATTTATTCACCGGATTTGCATCAATTGCGGTCGGAAAAATATCCGAATACTTCGATGTCTCCTCTGCAATCTACTTCATCACGTTATCTGTATCGATAATGTCACTCTTAGTTATTTACATATCATTCAAACGTTCAATTTCCTCAACTACAAACAATCCACACGGAGACTAAAATGACTCTAAAGGTGTATCCCATTACGATCGGCGAACTGACGATGGATGCCAGCGGACTGGTACTTTTCCGCAACCCGGGCACCAAAGTAACCATTCCGTTCCTGGGATTTCTGATCCTGGGTGGAGAAGCCCCCGTCCTCGTCGACACAGGCCCTCGCAACATGGAGCAGTTTCAACCATTTAACATGCATGGAATCCTCGAGGACTCCATGACGATCGACTATCACCTAAGCCAGCACGGACTAAAGCGTTCCGACATCAAATATATTGTTCATACCCATGCGCATATTGATCACGTTGGCGGTGATGACCTGTTTCCCATGACAACGACGGTAGCACTAGCACGACGCGAACTTGAATTTGCTGCGTCCGGCCTTATGGGCCCGGCTATGTACGCGGCGGCGGATACGAAGCATCTAATTGACCGGCTTTATACCCCCGGCGCCATCCGCTTGTTTGACGTGGACGGAAGCTTCGAAGAAGAAGTTATTCCCGGCGTAGCTGTGCGTCTTTCCGGGGGGCATACACCTGGATCAATTTCGGTTCTCGTCGAGACCGAGGAAGGTATGGTCAATATTGCGGGCGACATTGCCTATAATCTTCAGGACCAACTTATCTCGCCGCTACTTGATCAGGCTCTGCTTGAACCAACCATCACCGGGAACAGGGCCATGACAACGCTGCAGGAAAAAACCGCGATTAAAAAAGCGCTTTCAGACAGCAAATTCCTCTTGGTTGGCCATGATGTTCCCGCTCTCATCCAAGGCGGCAAGGTAATCGGTCTCTATCCTACTGCGATCGACAACCGCCATGCCGACGTTACCAAGGCTGAAAACTACACACTCTTGGACCAGTAGAAACGCCCAAATCAAGGGCCGGTCACACAATCAATTTGATCGGCCCTTATCTGAACATAATCTACCATCTCGATAAATTTTTTAAATCTCTAAAAGAATTCAAATTGAGTCATATCCCCGGAATTATGACAAAATAGTTGAGCTATTTTAATTGTTACAACCTAACTATCTCGGGCGCCGAACCTCTCTGAAAGCGGCTTCGAACTGTAACGCTGCGCTACGTCGGTCACCTAGGTCAACAAGCAAATCGAGAACGCGCAGTAGCTTTTGCGCAACCTCATACTCAAGCGGCGAATACTTGTCTGAGAAAAATTTTATAAGACGAGAAATTCGTGCAGGAATCATTGTTCCATGCCAGCGAAGCAAGTTTCCAGATTTCTTATCTACGATAGCGAGTACCTGATCCGCGAACACCTCAGGCGAATAATGTTCTTTGGCACGCTCACAAAGATCTAGAAACAGGTAAAGCACATCTTCTGACCAGCCCACCTCACGTGCATATCGATCAATGAGAGGCATAATCTTCTCTAAATCTTGCCAGTCGCCATTTGCAAATCGTGCAGCACCGCTCGCATCCGTCACCTTGACAAACATAAGGCATCTAGCCAAAGCTGGTTCCTCAAATCCTGATATCTGTCCTGAACGAGGCCTTGTTTGATCAAAGGTTTTCGATTGCAAGAATCTATCCAGCACAGCACCAAGAACAGCTAAAGAGTTCTCTGCAACTTTTGCAGCGTCAAGCACATGCACGCAGGTGTAGAACTGAGTAAATGGCGTTAGAAATCGCCAACAACTCTTATCGTCAAGCCTAGACACTGGATCTAGATAAATCTCCGCAATCTCGTCGAAGGTTAGATAGCCTGCTACGCGACCAAAGATTTCCCCAACTGCACTGGTCAGCTCAAAAACTCCAACTGCCCGATTTCCCCCATCTCTAGATGTTGCCCAGGTAGGACAAACCTTCTCAATATTCCATTTTATTAGCCGAGATAAAAACTTCAAAAACTCTGTTCTCGCTGAAGATGACAACAGCTTCTCTACAGGGATACGGGGCAAAACTTTCGATGCGAAATCAGCACGCCAGATCGGTTCGGGTTCAACCCATATTGTGTCAGTTTCCATGTCAACAGCATCATCATGATCTGCTCTTACAAACCGAAACTGTCGCATCTCGGAAACGCTTACTTTGCGCCAAGCCAGCTCTGGCACAAGAAGCTCACAGAATCCGGGGGCGAGTTCAGTGTAGAACCGTAAGGCTTCCTCAAGCATTTCATCCAAATGACTTTCGTCGTGGATGGGATCAAACGGCCCTCTGCAATCATCTGCGTCTCGCGGCCCTTGGCAAAGCATCATTGCGAGATGCAATGATGCCCATGCAAGACGAGGATCGGCATCCCATAACTTGAAGGTCTCTTCAAGCGCACGCGAAGAAACTTCTTCCAAAGGGTGTGTGATGATTTTCAATAAGCTGCGAATGATTTTTTGATATGCTGAGAGATCTCTTCGCAGGGCAGCAGAAAATCCAATAGCAGCGTAGATCTGGTGGTGGTAACTCACGATTGATTTTGGAGTCCAAAACTCGGATCTGTTTTCTGGAGCCTCTGTTGCCTTGATCAGAACACCAATTGCCCAGTCAATATCGTCTTCAATAATTTCGCTGACGCTTTCAAATACAATCAATACTGCCGCAACAGCAGATACGGCATTACGTGTTTGCCGAGATCTGTCAGTATCAAATGCTTCAAATAGTTCAGCATCATCCAATCTTCGAGCCCGCGAAATAACGTCGGAGATTAATATACGCTCATCCAAAACGCCGGCCTTAATTGATTGGTCTGCCCAAACTAGAAGACTGGTTGTTTCCAGATAGATTTGACTTTGTTGCGCCTCACTGGATGTCGATCTCTCAACTTGAGACGGACTAGTGTGCTGTACCGCTATACGGTTGGGAACATCTGTTCTATACAACGCATAGTTTTTGTTTTCGACCAGTTCCGCGTATTCATCCGCTTGGGTTGCAAGATACGCTTTCTCAGAGTGATCGCTACGATGCTCCTCGTACCGGAAAGGCAGTTTATCGGGAAACGCAAGCACAGCTGCGCGCACACGCTCTGAAAGGTTGCCACTGCTGAACACGAAAAAGCGTTGTAGCAATTGACTTAGCTCTTTTTGTCGAACGCTTCTCTCAGCTCCTTTCTTGATCTCCTCAATGTGTACCTGGTCTTTTCGACCATCGAAGCCGATCAGAGCTTCCGAACCGCGTGTTATATCTCTGCGCCAACGATCATTGTCACAACTCAACACACGTTGAGATGTGACCAAAGGAAAGGTGACCTCCGAAACATGGTTTCCATACAAGGCAATTGTTGCAGCAATTCCAACAACTGAAATGCTCTCATTCCCTTGCACCACCTCACGAATCAGTTCATCGACTTCACGGCCCTTTTCAACTTCCCTAATACTCCATTCTTCCAACGCCTGTAGGCCGCAAGCGACGGGATCGGGTGCCCACTCTCCCCTCGACCATAGATAGTGTCTGTCACTCCCCCAAAAAGCTTGAGTGCCCCATGGGAAGTCTAGCTCCAAAGCGAGTGGAGTACCTTTTCTTTCATGATCGTATTTGTGGAGTTGCTTCCAGGCTGCAACAGAATGATTACAAAGTTCGCGAACCAACCTGATCGCATTTTCTGGCGAATGCTCGAATAGAGAGTGAAACGGTTCCCGTACAGGGGATGGTGGGGAGAATTCTCCTGACCAACTTTTAATGCAAAGCCGATCCCAGTCATGGTGGCTAAAGCTGTGAGCAGGAAAGATGCTAGGAGGAACATCTATAGCGTGCTGTTCTGCCCGGGTCCTCTCTTCACGGGCCTTTTCGCGAGCTTTCTCCCTAAACTGACGTGCCTTTTCTCCCTCAGAACGATGCCTTCTGACCAAATCGTCGGGAAGCTCATCCATCAAGTATTTCTTGGTTACTTCTACAAGCTCTTCAGGCAGTTTTTGAGCCAACAGCACTGAAAACGGGAGCAGCTCTTTGTATTTTTTTTCTAGTCGCACTCCCGGACCCAGCAACCCGTTTAAGTATCGTCTTGCAAATTGGCTGTCGGCCCAAGCTGAACTTAGGAGCAAACTTGCCAGCCGCTCCCGGAACCTTTCAAGCCCAGAGACTTCGGACCAACGACTGTCGGCATTCCTGTTTCGACAATCATCAAGCTCAGAATCAATTTCCTCAATCCAAGACGAGACTAGACTCATTAATTTGGGGGAAATGCCATTAGGAATTGCAGCAAGAGCATTCTGCCAGACCTCAAAGACAGAAAGCAATTCCGAGTATAGCCTTACTGGAATGTCCTCAATACGCTTCAATAGGAAAGTTATAAAATTGCGCCATACTAGGAAATCTGAGGGTATCCCTAGCATATAGGCATAGAGCTGCTTCTGCTCGGCAGATGTATCGCTAGCTAGGATAGCTGCATTTGGCGCTGTTTTCTCAGCCTGGAACCACACGAGAGCTTTGTGTAAAAAATGCCCCTCACCGTCAAAAAGTATTTTGGCGTAATCAGATTCAATAGTCACAAAATCTGGAGTAAATACTGGCCCCAGCAACCAAGAGCGAAGCCATTGAGATCTAGCCGAAGAATCCTGTAGTCGCATTAGATGCCACGTCCAGCGATTACTGTTCTTGTATTCCCATTGAGACGTTAGCTCAACAACACGAGCCAGTGCAGGTGGCTCGCCTGACGCAATAACAGCATCTAACCAATCATCGTCACGGCTTGCCAATAATTGAAAGTATGCCCACTCAAAAAAGATATCGTGTGCAAAGCGAACAGTGTGTCCCAGACGTATAACCTGCAGGATTCCATCTTCAACAAGCTGATGGACACATTCGTTTGAAGAATCTGACAAGCGAAATAAAGAAATTGGTTTACTCAGGTTTTCAGCCGCGATTGCCCCTAGTTCAACAATCGCTCGTTGCCTCTTTGCAACCTGTTTCGCTGATGAATTATAGCCACCTCTCTCCCACCAATTTTCTATTAGATCCAGCTCTGACAACGGAGAGAAATCTTCGTTATTTTTTGAATAAGCAGCACTCTGGAAAAGTATTTTAGTAAAGAACGGGCGCCGCGCTATGTCTTGAAAATGCTTGGATCCGGCAAACAGTACTCTGAGGTGATCATGCTTTTTGACCAACACCTCCAATTCTTTGTCAGTGAATTCCTTGACCGTCAGCGTCTCAAAGTTTGGAGAGCTAGTAACTTTTTCGATCCAGTTCTGCACCCTTCCCACACCGCCATCGCGGAACGACATGACAATCTTCCAATTGTCCAAAAGTGGTGATTGAAAAATGGCGTTGAATATATCGAGAACAATTCCTTCGTTTTCCGTTGTAACGCGATCTGCAGCATCTAGATAAAATATTGGTGTCCCAACAGCGCCTAAATCAACCAATAGATCTGTTAAACCAGCGTTGGAGATACCATGCGCCGTGGCAAAGTGACGCCAGTTTGAACACTCTAGGTGATCGCCCCTCAGGAATAAGACTGGCCCGTTTGTAAGAGCATCTTGAACACTTTGACGAAGTAATACTGACTTGCCAGTTCCTGGCAGCCCTCGCACTTGTATTATTCGGGCAGCCCCGTCGAGCTTTTCAGCCAAAGCATTAGACAATTCCACTCTGGGCAGATTCACAGCACCGACATCATTTTGAATCCCCAGCGCAAATCCACTCGCAATCTCACCCAGTATTCTCAAGTCAGCTTGAAAGCTTGCTCGGCCGCGCAGCCTCACTATCGGGGAGAGCTCTCTGATAATTCCCGAACGGTCAAATTCGCCCGCCACACCTGCAGAGAGGCGAGCAAGGCTATTTAGCTTTGCCCAAACCAATGAACACTTACCAGATTCACTGTCTGCAATAGCCGACCTGATGTTAGCTAGGGCCAATGCAGGCGTGACAGCTCCCTCATGAAGAAAATCAAATGACACAAGAACGAAGTGAGCAAGAAATCGCCTCAGCTCTTCGTTTGAAACATCTCTTTCTGCACTATCAGAAAGTACTGCATGGATGTCCTCTTTAACTTTTTGAACGTCCTTGCTAGCGTTCCCATTCTCAGAAAAGCGTTGCTCAAAATGCTCAAGAGTGCTGCTTGCTCGGGCATATTCGCACAAGCGCAAAACATCTCTTTTCTTTGCTGGCGACATATCACCAAAGCCAGCCCCGAAGCGATCTATACCTTCACGAAAGCCATCATCATTTAGTGATGCCCACGAATCACGGACAATGTCTCTGAAGTCGCGATTACTCGCAGTTTTATTTACTTTTAGTTCTCTTTTGATTTGAAGGCTAAGGCGCGCTTTTTCACCGACGTTATCAATGAAATCGACAATTACATCGTCAAGCGGATGACCAAAATCTCTTTGCTGAAACGCAACTTTGCAAACCGTAGCGTTCTCAATCCCAGGCGCTTCCGCCTCTGCCAAAAGGGCAGAAAGGTATAACGAAGCGACCTGCCCCTCAAAATTGAAACCATCACCACCTGCCAGTTCAGGAGATTGAACCAAATCCTCACCTTTTTGATAGCTTACATTTGGGCTTGCTTGCCTATTAGGCGTTCACAAGATCATTAACTACTATATGGCGAGAAACAGATAAGAGAAACACTTGAGAAATCAGATTTGATCATCGCAGAACATAAAGCATCTCTCTGCAGATCATTCAGAGGTTCCTGTTTAACTGGAACAGCTCAATTAATTATCTTCGGCGAATAAACCAGTGTCAGGTGCCACAAAAGCTGACATTCGACTTTCCGCGAAATCAATGTCTTAGCATTTCCGATTGCCAGATAAGTTGTCATCGATTGTCACAAAAGATGACAAAAACCTGCAGAATTGACAGAAAAGCTGACATTTTTCTCAAAGTACCTTTGCCAAGGAAATTGTTTGCGGACTTATTGCTCCAGATACGTTTGCTGGTTGGGTCTTGAACCTGTCCTCATTCATACTCTGCTCGCTGGTTGTTCGTCCCGCAATGAAACGAGTTCATTATTTGTCACGATTGGTTCAGAAACGACTTGAACCAATCTCAACATCTATAGGTCCTCTGCAATCGATTGACAGGCGAGCTTCTTCCCGCTTGACCAGTATCAAGGATCCAGAATCCACAATGAAATATGAGAAGCATTATGGAAAAAATGCTTCGCACATTTCTGGTATTTCTGATCGCACTTTCCCTGACCGGAACCGGTGTTGCTCAAGCGTTTTCCCACGTGACGAAGCACGCCACACCTACTGACCTTGTTCAAATCACGATCTGCTCCGCAGACCAAAATCCCGTGACAATATTGATCGACCGGAACGGCAACAAGGTTCCCGCTCCTGTCGAATGCGATTGCCCAAATTGTATGAATTGTCTGAACGGATCTGCGCTCGAACTTCCCAACAACACTGATGCATTCGGGCATCCCCGCGCTGTCATCCGGGCGACGGTGCCCCTGTCATTTGACCACGCAGACACAGCCCCGACTGCGCCTGCAAGCGCACGCGCGCCTCCCTACAAGGTTTGAATTCATGAACACCCCATGTGTCCCGCTTCATCCTCAGACCAGACACCACGCCCCGCGCGCGATGACGCCCCTGCATTGGCTTCTGGTTGTTGCTGTTGTTTGCCTTCTTTCTGTTGTGCTGTGTGCATCCCCGGCAACTGCGCAAACCAAACCTGTTCTGGCACAGTTTCTTGATAAGGTTCCCGCGGCATCCCTGGTCAAGGGTGCTGATGGTTATGGCCCGATTCAAAAAGACACGCCGGTAGCACCGGTTCTCAAGAACGGCGACCAAATCGGCTGGGCCTTTATTACCTCTGATTTTGTTGGCACCACCGGCTATTCCGGCAAACCAATCCATGTGATGGTTGCTGTTGACTCAAAGGCCCGGATCATCGGTGTCAAACTAGTAAAGCATTCCGAACCGATTGTTCTTATTGGCATTCCAGAAGAGCGGATCGCGTCACTCACCGAGGGATATGTCGGCTTTGACCTGGTTGCCGCAACAAAAGATGCAGACCATGAGCTGAATATTATTTCCGGTGCAACGGTCACCATTATGGTCATTGATGACTCGATCCTGCGTTCGGGCATCAAGGTTGCACGCATGCTCAAACTGGGTGGATTGAGTGCACCCGAACCGTCGAACACGCAACAACTTAAAATCAACACAGATGCAACCGCCCCGGAAGACTGGTTCACACTGGTTGGTGACGGGACTGTTCGTCGCATGTCACTTGATGTCGGTCAGGTCAATGACGCCTTTGCCGCGATGGACGATCCAAGAGCACTTGAGCGTCCGATCGAAGCCCCTGCTGAAGAAACCTTCATCGACATGTATGTCTCGCTCGTCAGTATCCCAGCCATCGGCAGGGCGGCACTTGGCGAGCGCGGCTACAACAACCTGAAGGCATGGCTCAAAGACGGAGAAGAAGCCATTCTTGTCACCGCGCGCGGACAGTATTCCTTCAAGGGGTCGGGATATGTGCGCGGCGGCTTATTTGACCGCATCCAGCTTATCCAGGGCGATATGTCGGTACGTTTCCGGGATCGCAACCATCGCCGTGTTGGAGACATCATGGCCGATGGCGCACCGGAATTCAAAGAGATGGATCTGTTCAAGATCCCGGCAAGCAGCAACTTTGACCCGACCCAGCCCTGGCGTCTGGAACTTCTTGTCCATCGCGATGTCGGTGCGATTGAACGTCTCTACACCACCTTTGACATCGGCTGGCAGCCGCCAGCCAACTACCTGACCAAAGTAGTTCCGCCAACGCCGGAGGCAGATAACGCAACCAAGGCTAGTTTCGCCACGGACGAGCAAGCAGCCAAAACAGCCCTTTGGCAACGGATTTGGCGTGACAAAACGGTCGAAATTGTTGTGCTCAGCATCATGTTGCTTGTTCTGACCGCAGCGTTCTTCTTCCAGGGCTTCCTGACACGTTCTGCCAGATTCACCTTCTGGTTCCGAATTTCGTTCCTGACGGTCACGCTGGTGTTCCTTGGCTGGTACGCTAATGCACAGCTTTCCGTCGTCAACCTCATGGCGCTGACCAACTCGCTTGTGACCGGCTTTACCTGGGAAGCATTCCTGCTTGATCCACTGACCTTTATCTTGTGGTTCTCAGTCGCTGCGGCATTGATCTTCTGGGGACGTGGTGCCTATTGCGGCTGGCTGTGCCCGTTCGGTGCTCTTCAGGAACTGACCAACCGGATCGCCAAATTTTTCCACGTCCCGCAGTGGACGCTTCCCTGGGGATTGCATGAACGGTTGTGGGCGGTGAAATACATCATCTTCCTTGGCCTCTTCGGTACCATGCTGGCCTCCATTGATCAGGCGGAAAAACTGGCCGAGGTAGAACCTTTCAAGACTGCCATCATCCTCAAATTTGATCGAGCATGGCCGTTTGTTCTTTATGCCCTTGTCCTTCTTGGCGCCGGGCTTTTCGTCGAACGGTTCTATTGCCGGTATCTGTGCCCTTTGGGGGCGGCCCTCGCTATTCCAGCGCGTATGCGCATGTTTGACTGGCTCAAACGCTACAAGGAATGCGGCAGTCCCTGCCAGAACTGCGCACATGAATGCATGGTTCAAGCCATTCACCCCACAGGAGAAATCAACCCCAACGAGTGCCACAACTGCCTTCACTGTCAGGTGCTGTATCAAAGCGAAAAAATCTGTCCGGTCGTGATCAAGAAACTCAAGCGGCAGGAAAGCCTCTTGGCGAGCACGGAAGGTGCGCAAAAAGCACTGAACCGGACCCGGACGACCAAGCAAAATCTCAAGGAGAAGTCATGATGTCTGACAAAATATCCAAACCCGGAATCACCCGACGTGATCTATTCGGCGTTGCTGCCGGTGGTGCTGCCTTTGCCGGTGCGGCAGGTGCCGCGCGCATCGCAGCAGTCGGTGGCGCAACCGGCGCTGCAACAGCCCTTTCGCTTGGCAGTGCGCAAGCGTCAACCGGAACTGAGGCAAGCCTCGCCCCCGGTCAGCTTGATGAATATTACGGTTTCTGGTCATCAGGTCAGACGGGCGAAATGCGCATTCTGGGTATCCCGTCCATGCGCGAGCTGATGCGTGTCCCTGTTTTCAACCGCTGTTCGGCAACCGGTTGGGGACAAACCAATGAAAGCCTGAATGTTCTTACCGAAAACATGCTGCCCAAAACCAAGGAGTTTCTCGCTGCCAACGGCAAGAAGATCCATGATAACGGCGACTTGCACCACGTTCATATGTCCTTCACCGACGGCAAATATGACGGCCGTTTCCTGTTCATGAATGACAAGGCGAATACGCGCGTCGCCCGCGTCCGTTGTGATGTTATGAAGGCGGACAAGATCCTTGAAATCCCGAACGCCAAGGCCATTCACGGCCTGCGTCCACAAAAATGGCCGCGGACCAACTACGTCTTTGCCAATGGCGAAGACGAAACCCCAATGGTCAATGACGGCAAGGTGCTCGATGATCCGTCGCAATACGTAAACTTCTACACTGCAATCGACGCAGATGAGATGCAGGTCGCCTGGCAGGTCATGGTATCGGGTAACCTAGATAACACTGATGCCGACTATGAAGGAAAATACGCCTTCTCGACCAGCTACAACTCGGAAATGGGGATGAACCTTGCGGAAATGACCGCATCCGAGCTTGATCACGTTGTTGTCTTTAACATCAAGGAAATCGAAAAAGGCATCGCTGCGGGTGATTACATCGAGCTCAATGGCGTCAAGGTCATCGACGGTCGGAAAGGCAAGAACAAGAACTACACCCGTTACATCCCAATCCCCAACAGCCCACATGGCTGCAACATGGCACCGGACAAGAAACACCTTTGCATCGCTGGCAAACTGTCGCCGACTGTATCGGTGATTGATGTCACCAAGCTGGATGACGTGTTCTATAACGGCGCAGAACCGCGTTCAGCCGTTGTTGCCGAACCGGAACTTGGGCTTGGTCCGCTACATACCGCGTTTGACGGCAAGGGCAACGCCCTGACCACCCTGTTCCTCGACAGTCAGGTGGTCAAATGGAACATCGAGAAAGCCGTGCGCGCCTATGCTGGTGAAAATGTCGATCCGATCATCAAAAAGGTCGATGTCCACTATCAACCGGGGCACAACTCCACCTCGATGGGGGAAACACTGGAAGCCGACGGGAAATGGTTCATTTCAATGAACAAATTCTCCAAGGACCGCTTCCTCAATGTCGGCCCGCTCAAGCCCGAGAATGAACAACTGTTTTCGATGCAGGGCGACGACCTTGTCCTGATGCATGATGGTCCGACATTTGCCGAGCCTCATGACTCAATCATTGTTCACCGTTCCGTGGTCAATCCGTTGAGTGTCTGGAACCGTCAGGACCCGATGTGGGCCAAAACCCGCGAACAGGCAGAGGCCGATGGCGTCGACATTGACGACTGGGCTGAAACCGTTGTCCGGGATGGCAACAAAGTCCGTGTCTATATGAGTTCTTCCGCCCCAACCTTTAGTCTTGAATCCTTCAAGGTCAAGGAAGGGGATGAAGTCACCGTCATCATCACCAACATGGACGACATCGATGACCTGACCCACGGCTTCACCATGGGTGATCATGGTGTGGCATTCGAAGTAGGCCCGCAGGCAACCGCGTCGGCAACCTTTGTCGCCTCCAAACCCGGTGTCTACTGGTACTACTGCCAGTGGTTCTGCCATGCCCTGCACATGGAAATGCGCGGCCGTATGTTCGTTGAACCACGGAGCTAACCTATGATGTTGCGCCCCGTCATGATGTTTCTGGGTCTGATTGCAATGCCGCTGCAGGTTTTCGCAGCAAGTCAATCTGTGCCGTCGATTGACGGGGCGCTGTTTGCGGCCATCGCCGGGGCTTCCCCCGGCGATGTGCTGTTGCTCGACCCGGGCCCACATCAGGGACCGATCACACTCGATAAACCCATAACAATTGATGGTCAGGGAAAGGCAAACGTCTATGGCAACAAAACCGGAAGCGTTATTACAGTAACCGGAACGGATATTGCCATCCGCGGCTTGAAAATTACCGGATCGGGATCGTCACACGAAACGATTGATTCGGGCATTCAACTGCACCGCACCGCCGCCCGTGTCCTGATCGAGAATAATCATATTCTTGGCAATCTTTACGGCATTGATATTCACGGTGCGAAGAACGTTACCGTTCTCGCCAATACAATTGTCGGTCGGCGTGATCATCGAATGAATTCACGTGGCAACGGCATATATGTCTGGAACGCACCCGGCACACTGGTTGAACGGAATGACATCCGGCTCGGTCGCGACGGCATTTTTGTCAATACTTCCAAACGCGGGATATTCCGCGGCAACCTGATGCGCGATCTGAGATTTGCCGTGCATTACATGTACGCCCATGACTCCGAAATTTCGGCAAACATTTCGGTCGGAAATCACCTTGGGTTTGCCTTGATGTATTCCGACCGGATTACCGTGCGCGACAATATGTCACTTGCCGACCGCGATCAGGGTTTGATGCTCAACTATACCAACAAGTCTGATCTGGTCGGAAATCTGGTTCGTGGAACCGGTGGCAAATGCCTTTTTATCTACAACGCCCATCGCAATCTGATCGGGGATAACCGGTTTGAAGGATGTGGGATCGGTATTCATTTCACTGCCGGCTCCGAAAGAAATGCCATGGTTGGAAACGCATTTATCGCCAACCAGACCCAGGTCAAATATGTCGGCACCCGTGATGTGGAATGGAGCTTCGATGGCCGGGGAAATTTCTGGTCGGATCATCCGGTGTTCGATCTTGATCGCAATGGTATTGCCGACAGCCGGTTCCGACCAAACGACCTTATGGACCATATTCTTTGGTCACAACCAGCAGCCGGAATGCTTTTGGGGTCACCCGCTGTTCAGTTGATCCGCTGGAGCCAGGCACACTTCCCCGCCACGTTGCCGGGTGGGGTCGTCGACAGCTTCCCGCTCATGAAACCGATCGAAATTCGGGTTCCCGAAGAAATCACTTCTCTTGAACTGGCTGCTCGCGCCAATCCTGTCTGGTTGCGTGAAAGGACTGAAAATGTGTCTGACCCTCTCGCAAGTCACTAAACGCTATGATGATCATACCGTTCTTGATGCGGTTGGCTTTGATGTTGCCGCAGGTGAACGTGTCGCCTTGCTCGGCCATAATGGCGCTGGCAAATCAACATTGATGAAAATCATCCTTGGCCTCATCACCGCCGACGGCGGGACGGTTTCCGTGCATGGCCTTGCGCCTGGCAGTTACCGGGCTCGCACCCAAACGGCCTATCTCGCCGAAAACGCGTCCTTTCACCCATCACTGACCGGAAAAGAACAGCTCCGATACTATCTTCGACTTCGCGATGAGGATCCGCGAAAGGCGATATCACTTCTCGAGCGGGTCGGATTGGGGGCGGCTGCAAACCGTCGGATTGGAACCTACTCCAAGGGGATGCGCCAACGAGTCGGCATGGCTCAGGCGCTCATTGGTGAACCAAAACTCCTTATCCTTGATGAACCCACCAGCGGACTGGACCCGGTATCCCGGCGCGAATTCTATGTCATTCTTGATGAACTGGCCGCGCAAGGAACTGCCATTCTTCTGTCGTCGCATGCCCTTACCGAGGTTGAGGCCAGAACCGACCGGATCGTCATTCTTTCGTCCGGCGTAATGGTGGCAAACGATACCCTGGCAAACCTGCGTCAAAGGGCCTCACTGCCGATCCGCCTTCAGGTTTCCGCACAGCGCGGCAAGGCGGACGAGGTTGCCCAAAAGCTTTCCGGGGAACGCAGCAACGGGGTGATGGTCGATCTGGTGTGCAGTTCGCAGGAAAAACTCGCGCGTCTTGGCGATATCTCGGCACTGGGGCCGTTGGTCGATGATGTCGACGTCATTCCGCCTAGCCTGGAAGATATCTATAGCCATTTCAGTAAACGGGGGAACGCATGAACAAGGTTCTGGCGACAGCCCATAGCGAATTCATCATTGCCCTTCGTAACCGCTGGATTGCGATCTCCGTCGGGATGATGGTGTTGTTTGCGCTTGTATTATCGGCAGCAGGCAGCGCTCCGACCGGTACGGTTGGTGCAGATAAACTGTCAATCACTGTCGCAAGCCTGACATCCCTTGCGGTATACCTTGTGCCGTTGGTTGCACTTTTGATGTCATTTGATGCAATCGCTGGCGAGATAGAACGTGGCACCTTGTCCCTTGTTCTGACCTATCCCGTGGCCCGTGGGGAACTGGTTTTCGGGAAGTTCCTGGCCCATCTATCGATCCTGACTATCGCCGTCTTGGCGGGGTATGGAATTGCCGCCGTCGCTGCCATTGCAACCGACCCCAATGCACTTGTCGGTATCCCCGCACTGTTCCGACTGTTCTGGTCGTCACTTCTTCTTGGCGCAACATTCCTTGGGATCGGTTATGGCATATCATCATTTGCACGCAGACCCGGCGCAGCAGCGGGATTGGTGATCGGGCTCTGGCTAGTTCTGATTGTTTTATATGACCTTGGCCTGTTGGCGGCCATCGTCGCCGATGATGGCGGCACCTTCACTACGCACTATTTTCCCTGGCTGTTGCTTGGCAATCCCGCCGATGCATTTCGGATATACAACCTCGCCGTTTCGGATGCGACCGCGGCTGCAGCTGGATTGACAGGGGCTGCCAACAGCATCCCCGCTGTTCATGCCCTGATATCCATCCTGGTTTGGCCGGTGATTGCCACAGTCCTCGCCTGGCTGACTTTCCGGAGGGTCACGCCATGATATCCCCCCCAACGTTGCTTCTGATCGTAATCAACCTGATGTTTCTTGCCGGATGTCAGCAACAAACTGAAGAAACCATGCCGCCTCCGGTTGCCATGACCGAAGAAGCTGTCGGACATTTCTGCCAGATGAACATTCTTGAGCATGCTGGCCCCAAGGCACAAATTCATCTTGACGGCTTGCCCTACCCTCTGTTTTTCAGCCAGGTTCGCGACGGCATCGCCTATGAACGCATGCCCGAACAAAACTATAAAATCAGCGCCATCTACGTCAGCGACATGTCCAAGGCCCAAGACTGGGAAAATGTTGGACGAGAAAACTGGATACCGGCAAGCAGCGCGCATTATGTCGTCGCCTCTACCATGACCGGTGGCATGGGGGCATCGGAACTTGTTCCCTTCTCCGATCAGGACGATGCCAGAAAATTTGTCGCCCGCCATGGTGGCCAGATAATGCGCCTTGACGACATTGATGACGCGCTCGTTCTAAACAACACCACGGTCATGCCATCTGCCAAGCCACTCGAAACGGCGATCATTCCAGATGACGACGATTATCGCACGCGTCTTGAAAAACTTCGCAAAAAATGAGGTTCGCCATGCCCGAATTTTCACGACGTCGGTTTCTGACCATATTTGCCGCCGCAGGCACACTCGCGACGGTGCCGTTTACATTAAAGGCACAGGAACAAATCCGAACATGGAAGGGCGTTGCAATGGGGGCTGCGGCCTCGATCAGCCTGTCGCATCCTAATGCTGACAATATCCTGTTGCGCGCAACCCTCGAACTCGAACGACTGGAAAATATATTCAGCCTTTATCGCGAGCATTCCACGCTTGCACAATTGAACCGCGATGGTGTGATTGATGCACCGCCGTTCGAATTTTTGGAATGTTTGGGACTATGCGGGATTATAAACCGGGCAAGTGGTGGGCTTTTTGATCCAACGGTTCAGTCACTTTGGCGACTATATGCGCAAAGCCATTCACAGGGCCGCGCCCCCGAGAATGAGTCGATCCGTGAAACGCTTTTGAGAACAGGCTGGGACAAGGTTGCTATCAATCAGGATCGGGTCAGCTTCAAAAGACCGAATATGGCAATGACCCTGAATGGAATTGCCCAAGGCTATGTTGCAGACCGTATTGCCAAGCTGCTTCGACATGACGGATTGAATAATGTGCTGATCAATACCGGGGAATTCTCAGCACTTGGCGGTCACCCGGAAGGGAAAGACTGGCCTGTTTCGATTGATACCGGTTTAGGAATTCGAAAAGAAAAGGTGATGTTGCGTGACAACGCTTTGGCAACATCACTGCCGAATGGCACCTTCTTTGATCAGGCGGGCCTTGTTGGACATATTCTTGATCCGCGCACAGGTCTGCCCGCGCAAGCACGCACGACGTCCGTAAGTGTCACAGCAACCAGCGCCGCCGCCGCAGACGGATTAAGCACGGCAATTTGCCTTATGAATAAAGGCGAAGCAGACAAATTGCTCACGCAGTTCCCAAGCGCAAGAATGGTCTAGCTTTGGCCCGGTAACCAAACGGTATTTCTGGCGTGCGTTTGGAGTGTCGCTTTCCTAATTGGCCAGTTCCAGAAGTGCTGCACGATCAAGTATTTTCAGTTTCGGACCTGCCGATATGGCGCCAGATGCTTCGAGTTTACGCAAGGACCGGGAAAACGTTTCTGGTGTAATGCCGATCCGGCTGGCGATCTGGCGCTTTTCAGGAAAGTTCTTGCCACTTGTGCCGTCAATGGTTGCGTCATTCCGGTCTTCAAAATCGATCAAAAACGCAGCAATCCGTTGGATCGGACGCGTGTGCCGCAGTTTATAGATTTCCTCAAGAAAGAACCGTTCCCAACGTAACAGGCTTGCCAACACATCACCAAGAACGTTAGGCGCACTTTTCAAAATGCCAAGATAGGCCGTGCGCGGAATGGCAATGATTTCACAATTCTCAACAACCTGACATTCAACCGGATAGGATCGACCAGCAAAGGAAACCGCCTCTGCAAACGACCCGGCCTCGGTCAGGAAATGCATTACCGTTTCATCCCCTTGTGCGGATGTTTTCACAAGGCGCAAATGACCGGACAGCAGAATATAGAAATACTCGGCCACATCCCCCGCCCGGAAAAGATGTTCCCCGCGGGCGAGGCTTTCGACCTTGCATGTTCCGAGCAGAGTTTTTAGCCGCTCTTCCCCAAGTGCGGCTAACAGTGGCACCTGGGAGATCACATCGTGATCCGCGCTAGACAGCGACCTTGAAACCATCCGACTGTTCCTCCCTGATTTCATTGCTTGAAAGGCCACACCACTCGGCCAGCATCTCGGTACCTGCAATACGGATGATGTGTCCGCTGGAATGCTGGGACACGCCATATTCCGACAACTTTTTAAGCGCCCGGGAGAACGTCTCGCTGGTCATGCCAATCTTGCGGGCCAACGCGGACTTTTCCATGGTAAGCGGTGTTTCATACGCATCTCCGACAGGAACGGCATTGGCAAGCAAATAGATCCCCAGACGTTGGGCCGCTGACCGGCATTTCAGTTCCTCGGTCTGGCGCAACATTTGACATAGTCTTTCTGTTACGACCGACATCATGGTTAATGCCCGTTCAAAGTGCGCGGAAAGAAAGTTTGCAAAAGCAGCCCCGTCAATTCGAATGGCGGTCGTCGCGTCCAACGTTTTGATAGAAACGGCGTAACAAGCTTCCGGCGCCAGCGCACACTCGCCGACAAGCTGGCCGTCCTCCAACAAATCAATAATGCCGTCCTTGCCATCTCCATCCGTGTAGGACAGCTCAACATGCCCATTCACAATCAGAAACAAGGCCGAAGCAGGGTCTTCGGCACGGATCATCACCGTATCGGGTTCATACCGGACCCACGTGCATAATGATGCCAGTTCCAGAATGTCGTCTTGCGGCCAGTTTTTGAAATAGCGCCCAGACTGGAGAACACCCGAGATTCGATCAATATCTCTCATTGTGAAGTTTCCATGGAAAAACGCGGTTTTTGTTAAGCATTGGAAGAAATCTAACATTCAACCGGGCGGGTTGGATTGTTCCATGTCAAACACGTCGGTCAGGTCCATAAAACCAGGTACACTATCCAGTAAAAAAGCCCTGCCAATCAGCAGGGCTTTGCCAAAAAATGCGCTACGACATCGCTGTCACATTGTGCAAAAACTATTCAAACCGTGGGAACAGGATCGAATTTTCCAAATACATATGGGCAACAAGATCTTCGATCAGCTTGCTGGTCCCGCTGTACAATCTGCGCCACGAACCACATACCCCGTCGGGCAAGGTGCAATTGTTCGTCAGTTTCTGCAGTTTGTGAATGACTTGACTATGATCGTCATGCTCTTCGCGCATACAATGGATAGGCATAGCCAATGCTGGCGTGATCGGGGTATTCCGGCTCATTTCACGCATCGCTGGGAAAAGAACATTTTCCTCTTTGGTCATGTGCATATCAAGGTTCTCGGCCATTTCGATCAATGCATCTGCCAGCCCTACCGGTGCGTCCGGATGGTCACCATGGACAATTTCAATTTCGCGAGACAACGCAATTAGCTCAATCAGTTCATCGCGGTGAACATCGTGATAACGCGTAAGAATGAAATCGATAAACCCATCGACATCCCTCACATTTGGCAAGATCAAAGGCCCCTTGGGAAGCGCACAGAGTTCCTCCGCAATCACATGCGGATCAAGCTCCTTGCGCTTTGCAGCTTCTTCCAGCGTCTGGTCAGGATGACAACAAAAACCGATGCGATGGCGGCGAAAAACCAAGGTTGCGCCGGGGAAACATGAAATCAAGCTCCCCAGGGTCTGATCAAGAAGTTCGTCAGGCGTAACGGTCAATGTTGCCGTATTCAACGCATCTTGCATAAAGGTGTCCTCCCTAAGATCGGCATCCAGCAAACGAAAGGGAGTTTAAACCAGCAATAATTTGGCAGATTGACGATGGTCAAATGACATCATCCCAAAAAAAATGCTGCGGTCGCCTCTGACCGGTTATCCCGTCAAAATAACGTTCTGTCGGGTTATTCCAACTAAGCGTAATTCCAATCTCGCGGCGACTTGACAAACATCAAACACCAGTCTGTGCAGGCCAGTGATACTTCGCCATACAAAACGCCGGAGTACGCTGTGACAGAAAGCTATCCATCCTTTACGCCATTTTTGCTGGCAAACCCGTTCATACGCAATGCACCGACGTTTTTGGTCGCGCGCATATGTCACCACGCGATGGCGACGATGCATCATCGCTACAGACCGGTATTTGAACGGATCGCCGAACAAGAAGCATTCACCCTACTGGTTTCTCCGACTGACCTAGATCTGCAATTCTATTTAAAAATAGATGCCGATCATCCTGAACTCCGACCCGCGAGACATGGCGAAGAAGAAACTATCGCAGCACAGATATCAGGCCCGCTTCCCGCACTGCTGGAGCTTCTTCAGGGGTCATCAGATGGTGACGCACTGTTCTTTTCGCGCACATTGCGGATCGAGGGACGCACCGAACTTGTTGTCGCACTTCGCAATGCCCTGGATGGAGAGTCCATTGATCTGCGATCCGCTGTGGCGGAAAGCTTTGGCGTAATGGGACCTGCAGCCAAGGTAGCACTTGGCCTTGCGGAAAAGATTTATCGGCAACTTCAGCACGACATGAACCGGACGGCAGACGCGTTGACGTCACCTACTGCCACACGTTTGCTCGGCTTGGAGAAACGCACGTCCGCGCAAGCGGCCACAATGGCTGAGATTGAGAAAACAATACAAAGGCGGAACCGCCATACGCGTGTCAAACCATCCGGCACGGCCAAGGATGATTTCGCGCTACCCGCCAATCCCTGATCCACAACCAGTTACAGGTTCAATATGGAACTCGTATGTCCTGCAGGAACACCTGCCAGCCTGCACGCTGCCGTCGCGGCGGGTGCTGATGTTGTATATTGCGGTTTTCGGGACGCGACGAATGCCCGAAACTTTCCGGGATTGAACTTTTCACGTGCTGAATTACGCGATGCCGTCGAACATGCACACAAGCACGGAGTTCATGTCTATCTTGCCTGCAATACCTATCCACAGGCCGGGGCAGAAGAAATCTGGCATAAGGCAGTTGATGACGCCGTGGCAATTGGTATCGATGCTATCATCCTTGCGGATATCGGTTTGCTGCGATATGCGCGCGACCGTCATCCGGACGCCCGTTTGCATCTATCCGTACAGGCGTCGGCTTCGAATGAAGAAGCCATTCAATTTTATCATCAGGAATTCGGTGTGCGGCGTGTTGTGCTGCCCCGTGTTCTCTCGCTTGATGAGATACGTACCCTGAATCAGCGCATACAGGTTGAAACAGAAGTATTCGCATTTGGCGGGATGTGCGTCATGGCCGAAGGTCGTTGTTCACTGTCTTCATACGCGACGGGCGAAAGTCCGAATATGAACGGTGTCTGTTCACCAGCGGCACATGTTCACTATGAAGAACGCGGTGACGCGACAGTTTCCCGACTGGGTAACTTCACCATCAATATCTATGACAGCGATGAAAAAGTCGGATATCCGACGCTCTGCAAGGGTCGGTTTCGCGCCATGGACAAATCCGGCTATCTGTTTGAAGAACCCACGAGCCTTGATGTCACCGCCATACTGCCGGAATTGGCCGATGCCGGTGTTTCAGCCCTTAAGATCGAAGGACGACAACGCGGGAAGGCATACATATCGCAGGTCGTCGGCGCTTTTCGTGCGTCACTGGACAAAATCGCCAAGGGACAACACGACGCGCGATCAAAACTCAGCACGCTGAGTGAAGGTCAAAGCGATACCACAGGTGCATACCGGAGAAATTGGCAATGACAAGATCGCGATTGGTGATGGGCCCGGTTCTTTTTCATTGGGATGAGAGCCGTAAAATAGACTTCTACAACCGCATCGCAGATGAAACCGACGTCGATACCGTCCATGTCGGCGAGGTCGTCTGCGCAAAGCGGATGCCATTCTTTGACAAGCACTTGCCTGACGTTATCGAACGACTTCAGCGCGCTGGAAAGGAAGTGGTTCTTTCAACCTTGGCACTGGTGATGAATGAGCGCGAAGTTAACCAGCTACGTGACATCGCACAAATGCCCGGCATCCTGATCGAGGCCAATGATGTTTCCATTTTGCGCTTGCTCGCAGGCCAAACGCACATGATTGGCCCTTATATCAATACCTATAATGAAGGGACGTTTTCCTATTTCGCCGATAAAGGTGCAAAACGGATTGCCCTTCCTTGGGAATTGCCTATGTCTTCGATTGCCAAATTATGTACCGTGCGCAAGGCGGTCGAGATAGAGGTTCAAGTGTTTGGTCGCATCCCGTTGGCCATTTCGGCCCGCTGCTATTCAGCAAGGGCACACGGCCTGCACAAGGACGGATGCCGTTACGTATGCGGTGAACATCAGGACGGTATGGATGTTGAAACTCTGGATGAAACGCCATTTCTGGCGGTGAACGGGTTACAGACCCTGTCCTGCCACTATACAGAACTCTCCGACCATATCGCACAGATGCAGGATACTGGCGTTTCTGCATTCCGCCTGTCCCCGCACAGCCTGAATATGACAAAGGTTTCAAACCTCTATCGCCAGGTGTTGGCACACGAAACCAGTCCGGAAGAACTCAGGCATCACCTAAACGAGATGCGGTTCCCGATGTCCTTCGCCGATGGTTTCTTGCACGGTGTTCCCGGCGCAGAGTTTCGTCAGACACTTGATCAAAGAGCAGAGTAGACATAGAAAACCGCAGCTTCCCGAACGTATTTAGCACATTGGTATGGGCATCTATAAATCGACTATCGCTATACCAAAGCGCTGCAAGAACAGTTGTCTTCCAACCATTCGAACAACTCATTCTCTTCTGGTTTCAAAACGACCTCAAGCCCACCGGCAAACTCCTTAAAGGCGTCAAGGTTTAACTGGTTAAGCCCCACCAGAACCGGGATGTTATTCACTAGCGCATCAGCGATGACATCACGAAAGCCATGCCCTTCAGCCTCGTGTTTACCAAATTTGTTAATGACAAGAACATCCGCACCTTTACTAATTTCTTGGGTCACATGACCAACAGCATCTTCAAGCGCACTGGTATCCAATCTGCAACCGCGGGAATGTTCACCCAATGTCTGGGAAATGCGAATGATCGGACCATCCGGCAGCACCTTAACATCCATATCGCATGGCCCATCAGTCTCGCGCTCTGAATTGATTTGTACGGTTCCACAAACGCGCCATCCCATTTCCGCAATACGCTGCGTAACGCGCGAAAGAAGCAAATCGGTATCTCCCCGTCCGGGAGCCATCGTGTAAGCAATTTTCATCTTAGTGTTCCTTTATATTCCGCTGATAGCACTGCTTCGTTCTGCGTCAGAACGTGACTTCATCAGATGTCTGAACGTCAGATGCTCGGATCGTGCAATCGAGATCACGTAGAAGACCGTCTTTCAGGCTATAGATCAGACCGTGAATCTTGATGTCCGCACCGGCCCGCCAAGCGCGACGCATAATCGGAGTTTCTGCAACCCGACCAACACCTTCGATAACATTGAGCTCTGCCAACCTGTCGCGCCGCACCTCGATATCACCGTGCTGCGCTAGTTCGCGAGCATGAAAACGTGCTTGGCGTCGGATGGGTTCAAGCCAGTGATCGGCAAGACCATGGGGAAAGTCTTCGGTTGCGGCTTTCACCCCGCCACAGCCGTAGTGACCACAGACAATAATCTCACGGACCTTCAGGCTCTCGACCGCAAACTCAAGCGCAGACAGCAGATTCAAATCCGATGAATGCACCACATTGGCAACATTGCGGTGAACGAAGACTTCCCCGGGATCGAGTCCGGCGACTACGTTCGCAGGAACGCGGCTGTCTGAACAACCGATCCAGAAGAACTCCGGGGCCTGATGACTTGCCAGTCTGGAGAAGTATCCATGTTCTTCTTTTTGGCGAGAACGCGACCAGACCTTGTTGCGTTCCAATAGGTTTTCAAGCATGGAAACCTCAAACCAGTTGGAGGTACTGCGCACAAAATGCGCACCTAGTTTGGCTTCGTATTGTTGGCGGCCCGCCCAAGATCCGTGCCGGTAATTGAGGCCGACGCAATAAGTCCATCGACAAACAGCTTTGCTTTACGAGCCCACTGGGCTTTTTCCATTGCTTCGGAGATTTTTGGTTTCACGGCCTCAAACGGCAGTGGCTGCCCCTCTGCCAATGCATCTAGCCGGAGGACATGATAGCCATATCTGCTCAGCACAGGCTCTGACGCAACTTCACCCTCAGAAAGCTGGCGAAGAGAGGCTTCAAATTCTGGCACCGTATCGCCGGGGCGCAACTGACCAAGCGACCCACCCGCAGACCGAGACCCACAGTCGCTTTGCCTGCGTGCGATCTTTTCGAATGTATTGCCGTCTTTACGAAGGTCACTGAGGATATCGTTTGCCCGTCTGAGGGCCAGTTCTCTCTCCACGGCGTCATTCGGATCGCATTTGCAAAGAATATGGGAAACTTCCCACAGGGGCATGGTGCGAAACCGTTCGGGGTCCTTCAGCCATTCTATGCGAATCTCTTCCTCACTCGGGCGGGTGATTTCGATTTCTGCTTCAAGTAATGCGCGGATCATCGCCTCTTCGCCGGTTTCGAACCGGTTTGGCGAGACTTCCTGTGGTTCAGCTTCAATGCCGTTTCTGCGCGCTTCTTGAAGCAGCAAGGTCCGGATGACCAATGCGTTGGCCGCGTTGCGCAGGGCGTCAGCAAAATTGTCCTTTGACGCCGCGTGGTTTTGCAGTTCCGCAGCAACGGCTGTCTGCGGGATGGTTTCGCCATTGATGACGAGGTCAGGAAACATTTGTATATTCATAGCGCTTTGTCCTTTGTGTGGAGAAGGAAGTCGGCGCATGAATGCGCCGAGCGTCCATTATCGGTGTGACAAAGGTTTGGTCCGGCGTGAACGGACAATCTGATAGCCCGGACGCATGAAGTACCGCACTGGAACTGAAAGCATGTGCACAAGGCGCGTGAACGGGAACACAAGGAATATCGTCAGTCCCAGAACCAGATGCAGTTTGAAAATCCAGGCCACATCGGCAATGTGGCTGGCGGCATCAGACTGGAAAGTGAAAATTCCCTGTGCCCAAGACATGAACTTGGTCATTTCATGCCCATCGAG
Organism: Thalassospira sp. GO-4; assembly: GCF_023588965.1. Taxonomy (NCBI): domain Bacteria; kingdom Pseudomonadati; phylum Pseudomonadota; class Alphaproteobacteria; order Rhodospirillales; family Thalassospiraceae; genus Thalassospira; species Thalassospira sp. GO-4. The sequence continues at coordinate 3,966,317 of NZ_CP097807.1, read as the reverse complement.
ATGTTCGAGCGACACAAAGATGGTGCCAATCCCAAGAACAAGCTGAGCCAGCAACAGGGCAAGGATGCCAATATCGGCAAAGCTTGAGGTTTTACGGATACGCGGGTCGGTCATCCGGCGATGGAACAGCATCAGACCACCAATGAGCGCCATGACACCGGCAATACCGCCGGCAACAACGGCCAGTGTCTGCTTGGCCCCATGACTGATGCCCAAGGCGTCAAAAATCCAGATCGGCGTCAATAGGCCAATCAGATGGCCAAAGAAGATCACCAGAACACCGACATGGAACAAAACCGAGCCCATCATCAATTGTCTGCGACGCAGAAGCTGACTTGAGGATGTTTTCCAGGTGAACGGATCGCGTTCATATCGGGCGATAGAGCCGATAATCAGGACCGATAGCGCGATATAGGGATAGATCCCGAAAAGGAAGTTATGCATTTGGGCCTCCTTTACTCTGCTGCTTCCGGCGGTACCGGTCCAGCGGGTTGATCAATACGCGACAGAATGTCACGCACCTGCGGGCAACCGGCATTCGGGTCCGGTCCGAACGTGACCTCGCTTTCCTCCCAGACCTCATCAAGTGCTTCGAGGTCATCGGGATCGTCTTCAGGCTGTTCAAGCAGTTCGGCAACAGCAGTTGCACTGACTGTTACATCTGCCAACTGCGTTAAAGCGGCAAAGACTGCCTGATAGGGGCTTTCGCGATGCTCAAGACGGGCGCGAACGGCATCGAAAATATGAGCCGCATCCGCAAGGACCTCCTTCGCATCTGCCGGGGGCTGGGTTGCAAGGAATTCCAGTAACACAGGCAAATGATCGGGTAATTCCGTTGTTGCCGGTTCAAAGCCGCCAGCCCGATATGTTTCAAGCAGGCTAACCATGGCCCCGCCACGATCACGGCTTTCGCCGTGAACATGTTCAAACAGATTGAGCGAAAGGGTCCGTGACCGATCGAACAGCATGACAAAGCGTTCTTGCAGATCGTAAATGTCGTCGCTCGATAGCTCTTCGACCAGCGGGCGTAAATCGCGACGGGTCGCAGCTGTCAGCCGCGTTTCGGATGCCAGCACAGCGCCGATTTCAGGCATGGCACCTTGCAGTTCCTCCGTCGGGTAGCTCAACAGAAGCGAGAGTGATTTGATCGTGCGGTCCATCAACGTACCTCCTCTGGCATTTTCAGAGGCTTCTTGCTGCCTCCAAACAGGGAACCCTGACTGATCCCCGAAGAACAGCCATTGCAGTTGGTGAACCCTTCACCGCCACGCAGATCATAGGCTTCTTCGACCTGCTCGCGATGTGTCGTTGGAATGACGAACCGGTCTTCGTAGTCGGCCAGCGCCATGATTTTGTACATATCTTCGATGGTTGCACCATCCAGACCGACGCGTTTTGCCACGGTCTCGTCGATGACACCTTCGACGGTTTTTGAACGCATATAGGCACGCATTGCCAACATCCGCTCAAGCGCATGTGCCACCGGCTCTTCGTCGCCAGCCGTCAGCATATTGGCGAGATACTTCAACGGAATGCGGAGATTGCGTACATCAGGCATCGCACCGTCCATACCGATCGCACCTGCTTCCGCTGCATTCTGAATTGGGGAAAGCGGCGGGATGTACCACACCATCGGAAGCGTGCGGTATTCCGGATGTAGCGGGAAGGCAACCTTCCACTCCATGGCCATTTTCCAGATCGGGCTTTCCTGTGCCGCCTTGATCCAATCTTCGGGAACACCATCAGCACGCGCAGCGGCAATGACTTCCGGATCTTTGGGATCAAGGAACACGCCAAGCTGGGCGTCATAAAGATCGGTGGTTTCTTCAGCATTGGCCGCTGCTTCGATCTTGTCTGCATCGTAAAGCATCACACCAATATAGCGGATGCGCCCGACACAGGTTTCCGAACAGACGGTCGGGTTTCCCGATTCAATACGCGGATAGCAAAGCGTGCATTTTTCCGACTTTCCCGTTGACCAGTTATAATAAACCTTCTTGTACGGACAGCCCGAAACGCACATGCGCCAACCACGGCATTTTTCCTGATCAATCAGGACAATACCGTCTTCTTCGCGCTTATAGATTGCACCGGAAGGACAACTAGCTGCACATGCTGGGTTCAGGCAGTGTTCGCACAGGCGCGGCAAATACATCATGAATGTATTTTCGTATTCACCGTAGATGTCTTTCTGGATGCCCTCGAAGTTATAATCTTCCGAGCGCTTCGAAAATTCCCCGCCCAGAATTTCTTCCCAATTCGGACCCTTTTCGATTTTTTCCATCCGTTCGCCGGAGATGCGCGAACGCGGACGTGCGGTCGGAAAGGCTTTCATTTCCGGGGCGGATTTCAGGTGGTCATAATCGAAATCGAATGGCTCGTAATAGTCGTCGATTTCCGGCAGATCCGGGTTGGCAAAAATGTTTGCCAAAATCCGCCATTTCGATCCCTGTTTGGGCTGAAGCTTTCCCGACTTGGTGCGTTCCCAACCACCATTCCAGCGGTTCTGGTTTTCCCAATCGGTCGGATAGCCAGTGCCCGGTTTGGTTTCGACGTTGTTGAACCAAGCGTATTCAACGCCATCGCGGCTCGTCCAGACATTTTTGCAGGTGACCGAACAGGTATGACAACCGATGCATTTGTCGAGGTTCAGCACCATGCCGATTTGTGCGCGGACTCTCATTTCCCGATCTCCTTGTCGTTTGCTTCTTCGTCGAGCCAGTCGACCTTCTGCATTTTGCGGACAATGACGAACTCATCACGGTTAGCACCGACGGTTCCGTAGTAGTTGAAACCATATGATTGCTGGGCATAGCCCCCAATCATGTGCGTAGGTTTAAGGGTCGTGCGGGTGACAGAGTTATGAATGCCGCCACGTTTGCCGGTTTTTTCCGAACCGGGCGTATTCACGATTTTTTCCTGGGCATGGTACATGAAGGTCGTACCATCCTTGATGCGCTGGGAAACGACCGCACGTGCGGTCAAGGCACCGTTGGTGTTGTAAAGCTCCACCCAGTCGTTATCGACGATCCCCGCACGCTGTGCGTCGTTTTCGCTGATCCAGATGACCGGACCACCACGGTTGAGCGTCAGCATCAGCAGGTTGTCGGTATAGGTCGAATGGATGCCCCATTTCTGATGCGGTGTGATGAAATTCAGCACCACATGCGGTACACCATCGCGGGCTTCATCGTTGATTTCCTCTGTCACCGTCTTAAGGTCGACCGGCGGACGATAGGAAACAAACCCTTCCCCGAAGGCCCGCATCCAGAGGTGATCCTGATAAAGCTGCTGACGCCCCGTCAGGGTTCGCCACGGGATCAACTCGTGAACGTTGGTGTAACCCGCATTGTAACAGACATGTTCTGACTCAAGCCCCGACCACGTTGGCGAAGAAATGATCTTGCGCGGCTGGGCGGCAATATCGCGGAAGCGGATTTTTTCATCTTCCTTGGGCAGGGCAAGATGGGTGTGATCCCGTCCGGTAACCTTGCCAAGCGCATCCCATGCCTTGACCGCCACCTCTCCGTTGGTTTCCGGTGCCAGCATCAGAACCACTTCCGTGGCATCGATATCCGTATCAATCTTCGCACAGCCTTTGGCAGCCCCCTCCTGCCACATGCCGTTCAGATCGCGAAGATGTTGCACCTCTACCTCGGTTTTCCAGTTGATGCCCTTGCCACCATTGCCCAACTTGTCGAGCAACGGACCAAGTGCAGTAAAGCGGTCGTGGATTGCGGTGTAATCGCGTTCAACGGCGATATAGTTCGGTGCGGTCTTGCCGGGAATAAGTTCGCATTCGCCTTTCTTCCAATCCTTGACCTGATCCTGGGCGACTTCACCCGGGGTATCATGCAGGATCGGTAGAGCGACGATGTCGGTTTCCTTACCAAGGTAACCCGGTACGATTTCCTGGAACTTCTTGGCAATGGCCTTGAAGATTTCCCAATCCGACTTGCTTTCATAAGCCGGGTTAACAGCAGCCTGAAGCGGGTGGATGAACGGGTGCATGTCCGATGTATTTAGGTCGTTCTTCTCGTACCAACTTGCAGTTGGCAGAACGACATCGGAATAGACCGCGGTCGTGCTCATACGGAAATCAATACAGACCAGAAGGTCAAGCTTTCCGCGCGGAGCTTCTTCATGCCATTTGGCTTCCTTCGGCAGTTGCCGACCTTCTTCACCAAGATCCTTGCCCATAACACCGTGATCGGTGCCAAGCAGGTGCTTCAGGAAGTACTCGTGACCCTTGCCCGAAGAACCCAACAGGTTGGACCGCCAGACGAACAGGTTGCGCGGCCAGTTTTTGGGATCATCGGGATCTTCGCAGGACATTTCCAGATCACCGGCTTTCAATTGCTCGGCAACATAGGCGGGGATTTCCTTGCCGGCTTTTTTAGCCTCCTTGGCAACATCCAGAGGATTGGTTTTTAGCTGCGGTGCCGATGGCAACCACCCCATCCGTTCTGCACGGATATTGTAATCGATCATTGAAACATCCCAATCGCCTTCCGGTGCGGTCGGAGACAGGATTTCATTGGCCGTAAGGGTCTCATAACGCCACTGATCGGTATGGGCATACCAAGCACTGGTGGAATTCATGTGCCGAGGCGGACGTCCCCAATCAAGAGCAAACGCCAGCGGTTGCCAACCGGTTTGCGGACGGAGTTTTTCCTGTCCGACATAGTGGGCCCAACCGCCACCCGATTGGCCGACACACCCGCACATCACCAGCATGTTGATGACACCACGATAATTCATGTCCATGTGGTACCAGTGGTTCATCGCCGCACCGATGATGACCATTGATTTGCCTTTGGTCTTTTCGGCATTCTGGGCAAACTCACGGGCGACATGAATGATCTTGTCGGCCGAAACACCGGTAATTTTTTCGGCCCAGGCCGGGGTGCCTGGCATACCGTCAGCATAGTCATTGGTGACCCAGTCACCACCCAGTCCTCGATCAAGGCCGTAATTGGCACAGAACAGGTCAAATACGGTCGCAACCATGACCTCGCCATCGGCAGTCTGGACGCGTTTGACCGGAATGTTGCGGGTCAGGACATTGGGATGCTGAGCGTCAGTTGCAAAATGTTCCGAGGCATCACCACCGAAATAGGGGAAATCGACACCGGTAATCTCGTCATGATCTTCTTCAAGGATCAGCGACATTTTCAGAGAGGTATCCGCCCCGGCAGCGCGCTCTTCGAGGTTCCATTCACCAGCTTCACCCCAGCGATATCCAATCGAGCCATTCGGCGCGACCAAGCCACCCGACTTTTCGTCGATTGCGATGGTTTTCCATTCCGGATTATTTTCTTCGCCGATCTTGTCGCTAAGGTCTGCGGCACGCAGGAAGCGGCCGGGTATTAGCGAACCGTTTTTTTCGTCGAGTTTAACCAACATCGGGAAGTCCGAATATTTGCGGCAATACTCTTCGAAATAATCGGTCTGACGGTCGAGATGGAATTCGCGCAGGATCACATGACCAAAAGCCAATGCCAATGCAGCATCCGTACCCTGCTTGACGTTCAGCCAGACATCACCAAACTTCGCAGCTTCCGAGTAATCCGGGCAAATAACAGCCGATTTGGTCCCGCGATAACGCGCTTCGGTATAGAAATGAGCATCCGGTGTTCTGGTTTGCGGCACGTTCGATCCCCAAAGGATCAGATATCCGGCATTGTACCAGTCAGCCGATTCCGGAACGTCGGTCTGCTCGCCCCACGTCATCGGCGATGCCGGCGGCAAATCGCAATACCAGTCATAAAATGACATGCACACGCCGCCCAGAAGGCTGAGATAGCGTGAACCTGCCGCATAGCTGATCATGGACATTGCCGGAATGGGAGAGAAACCAAACACACGGTCAGGGCCATATGTTTTCGCGGTAAAGGCGTTGGCGGCTGCAACCAGTTCGGTTGCCTCATCCCAGGTTGCTCGGACAAACCCGCCTTTGCCGCGGCTCGCAACATAGCTTGCACGCAAGACAGGGTCATTTTGAATGGCTGTCCATGCCTGAACCGGGTTCATTGTCGAACGCATCCGGCGCCACAGCTTCAAAAGCTTGCCACGGATCAGCGGGTTTTTGACACGGTTGGCAGAATACAGATACCAGCTATAGCTTGCCCCTCGGGCACAGCCGCGCGGTTCATGGTTTGGCAGTCCTGCACGAGTACGCGGGTAATCGGTTTGCTGGGTTTCCCAGGTGACGATCCCGGACTTAACATAGATTTTCCAGCTGCACGATCCGGTACAGTTTACACCGTGTGTCGAGCGAACGATTTTGTCGTGGCGCCAGCGGTTGCGATAGGTATCTTCCCAGTCGCGGTTCTCGCGGGTGACCTGACCGTGATTGTTTGAAAACCTTTCCAGTTCCTTGTTCTGGAAAAAGTTAAGTCTGTCTAACAGGTGACTCATGGCGTTTCTCCTGAAGGCTGCGGGCCCTGCCTAACCGGTTAGGTTGGGCAGGGAGAATTTCGGTTAATCAGCACGAAACCGGTGCGTTCTTGCGGCTGTAATAGAACCAGGTGATGGCAACACAGACCGCGTAGAAGACGGCAAAGCACCACAGCGCACCGGCAGGGCCGCCGGTCAGTGCGATGGAGGTGCCATAGGCTTTGGGAATGAAGAATGCGCCGTAGGCCGCAATCGCACTGGTAAAGGCGATGATCGCGGAACTTTCGAGTTCCGACTGTTTGAGCTGGGTGGCCTGATCGGCATCGGGCATCAGGCGCGGGATTTCCTGACGCATGATCGACGGGATCATCTGGAAGGTCGATGCATTGCCGACACCGGTCAGGAAGAACAGCGCCATAAAGCAGGCAAAGAAGCCCCAGAAATGACCACTGGTTCCGCCAAGCGGCAGGAATTGCAGCACACCAACAACAGCAATGATCATGCCGATAAAGGTCCAGAACGTAACCCGACCACCGCCAAGTTTGTCAGAAACCCAGCCCGTGCCAGCACGGCTCAGCGCACCAACCAGCGGGCCAAGAAATGCATATTGCAGGGCATCAACTTCCGGGAACTGGGTTTTCATCAAGAGCGGGAACCCGGCCGAATAGCCGATAAAGCTGCCAAAGGTGCCGGTATAGAGGACGCACATAATCCAGTTGTGTTTGCGGCTGAAGATGATCGACTGCTTCTTAAAGCTGGCCTTGGCATCGGCGATGCTGTTCATGCCAAACCAGGCCGCAATCGTCGAAACCACAATGAACGGCACCCAAATAAAACCGGCATTCTGCAAGAAAATCGTGTTGCCATCAGCGATAGTCTGACCCTCCCCCCCAAGCGCACCGAATACACCGGCAGTAATGACCAAGGGCACGACGAATTGCATGACCGAAACCCCGAGATTTCCAAGCCCGGCATTCAGTGCAAGTGCATTGCCTTTGGATTTTTTCGGATAGAAATAAGCAATGTTGGCCATGGAAGATGCAAAGTTGCCGCCTCCGAAACCGCACAGCAGCGCAAGGATAAGGAACCAGCTATAGGACGTATTCGGGTCCTGAACGGCAAAGCCGATACCAAGGGCTGGCAGCAGCAAGGATGCCGTACTTACAGTTGTCCAGACACGGCCACCAAAAATTGGCACCATGAAGCTATAGAAAATCCGCAAGGTTGCTCCCGACAGCCCCGGAAGGGCCGCCAGCCAGAACAATTCGCCTGTCGTGTAGGTAAAGCCGATCACCGGCAGTTTGGAAACCACAACGGACCAGACCATCCATACCGCGAAGGCAAGCAACAGACATGGAATGGAAATCCACAGGTTGCGGCGGGCAATGGCACTGCCCGTATTTGACCAGAACCCGCTGTCTTCGGGTCTCCAATCCGTTACCACTTGTTTACCCAATGGCTTGTCAGGTAGATCGGAAAGATATTTTTCATCTGCCAGTCCCGGGTGACGGGCACGTTCCATCCGGCGGATCGCAACATGCATCCAGATTGTCGAGACAGCTACCAAAGCAAACAAAAGCATAAAGGGAGCTGTCCAGACACCGGTCAGATCAAGCAAGACGCCAAAGGCGATTGGCAGGAAAAAACCGCCCAGACCACCGATCATACCAACCAGACCGCCGACTGATCCGACATGGTATGGATAATAGACCGGGATATGTTTGTAGACCGCAGCCTTGCCGAGGCTCATGACAAACCCAAGCACCACGGTCAGCACGACAAACAGGCCGGCAGAAACACCGAAGTTGAACTGAATTGGTCCGTTGATGCCCGAAACAAGGTATGTTGTTTCGGGATAACTCATGACAAACAGAATAATCAGGGACACGATGAATGTCAGATACATGACAGCACGTGCGCCCCATTTGTCTGACATCCAGCCCCCCAGGGCGCGAAAAACGGAACCGGGCAAAGAATAAAGCCCTGCAAAGACACCAGCCGTCGTCAGTTCAAGGCCGTAGGCCCCGACATAGTAACGCGGCAGGAAGCTTGCGAGTGCAACAAAGCCACCAAAGACAAAGAAGTAATAGGTGGCAAAGCGCCAGACCCGAATGTCTTTCAGGGGTTCAAGTTGCGAACGTGCAGATACAGGCTTTTCGCCAGATTCCAGACGTGCTTTTTGCAGCGGATCGGTTTTCGCCAGCAGGAAGAACAATACGGCCGTAATGGCCAGCACAATCGCATAGATACGTGCGGTGTCTTCCCATCCCAAAGCCACAACCAGAAACGGGGCGGCAAAGTTGGTCACTGCCGCGCCGACATTGCCGGAACCAAAGATGCCCAAAGCGGTGCCCTGATGCTCCTTTTTGAACCAGCGCGACGTATAGGCGACACCGACGATAAAGGAACCACCGGCAAGACCAAGGCCAAGTGCGGCGATCAGAAAAACTTCATAGCTTTGAACGGAAGTCAGAAGCCACACACAGATTGCCGTAATCAGCATCTGCAACGGAAACATAACCCGACCGCCGAACTGTTCTGTCCAGACACCCAGGAAAATGCGGCTAACCGAACCGGTCAAAACCGGTGTCGCAACCAGCAGGCCAAACTGAGTATCACTCAGCCCTAGGTCCTGTTTGATTTTAACCCCGATAATCGAAAAGATTGTCCAGACCGCGAAACATATCGTAAAGGCAAAGGTGCTAAGACCTAGGGCACGATATTGATCAGTTCGTGAAACCCCTTTTAACGTATGCATGGTCGATCCCCTCGAACATCTGTCTGCACATTGCAGCGCTTGCTGCGGTGCTGATCATCGAATGAGACGAGGGCAATCAGGGTTGATCTAAATCAGAAAACATGGAACCCTTCGGTGAAATAAACAGGCTCGCCAAGTATTTCGCGCAACGATTTGCTAAAGCTCAAGCCAGAGAGAGATCAGGAGCAAATAGACGCTTGATAAATATCAAGTGACTGGTCGATATGTTCCTGAACAGGGTTAGAAGTGAGGAACAAATGCTCGATTCGACCTTCCCGGAGGTACGTAGCCTTGATCTCTTCGCAGATATGAGCGACGAGAGTTACGCCAAGCTGATGCGTGGCGCCTATCTGCAAACTTTTCCGCCGCATGTTGACTTGATCACAGAAGGCGAAGAGGCCGACTTTCTGCATGTACTCGTTTTGGGTTCAGTTGACCTTTTCTCCAGTTGGAATAACCGAGAAACCAGTGTCTCAATTGTCAAACCTGTGTCGACCTTCATTCTGGCGGCGACAATCCGTGATGCACGCTACTTGATGTCAGCCCGAACCATGGAAAAAAGCCGTATCGTGATGATACCCAGTCAAGATGTCCGCGAAATTTTCGATCTGGATGCGGGTTTTGCACGTGCAGTGGTGGTTGAACTGGCCGCTTGCTATCGCTCAGTAATCAAGACCACAAAAAACTTGAAACTGCGCACAGCACTTGAACGACTTGCAAACTACCTGCTCAGTCGCTCCAAAGACCACAATGGCGCTCAACACTTTGCTTTGGACCTCGAAAAGCGTCAGCTTGCCTCTGTTTTGGGAATGACACCTGAAAACCTGAGCCGTGCTTTCAAAGCCTTGCAAGCATACGGGGTGACCGTGAGCGGGGAGAACGTTGAGTTAAGTGATATTACCGAGCTCGAAAAGTTCGCCAAACCGACAACTCTTATTGACGACAATCAAACGTAAGGAGCGAAGTTATGGTTAAATCTATGCCCGGTGCTGCAGGAACATTGGCGGAACAGTATCCGGATATTTGGAAGGCTTATGCTGATCTTGGTAAGGCGACAGCAGAAGCAGGCCCACTGACAGACCGTGAACGTCGTCTTGTAAAACTTGCGTTGGCAATTGGTCTTGGTTCAGAGGGCGCTGTGCATTCCCATACCCGGCGTGCGAAGGCAGAAGGCATCGGGCTTGATGACTTGTTGCAAGTCGCGATGCTGTCGATTGGACCAGCCGGTTTGCCACGTGCAGTTGCTGCCAAAACCTGGATCGAAGACATCTAACAGGTTCCTTGAGCACCTTAGGAATTGAACAGGCTCACGCAACCAACTTTTTGTGTTGCGTCTCGGCGTCAGGCGGCTTTTGTCTGGAAACGCCAATTTGCCTAGAAACATTAAGGTGCAGAAATGGCAACCAAAATCAGGATTCAGGAACCGCAGCAAGGGAATACAGGCTTCCTCAGCCACGGCTTTCGACCGTTCTTTTTGCTCAGTTCGATTTGGGCGGCCGCTGCGATGATCATCTGGGTACTTTTGCTCATGAATGTCATCGCGTTACCTCTGACGTTTGATATCGTCTCCTGGCACGCACATGAGTTCCTCTTCGGATATCTTGGCGCCGTCATTGCAGGTTTCATGCTAACTGCTGTTCCCAACTGGACAGGACGGCTTCCTATTCGCAATCGACGTTTGGGAATGCTTGTGTTGCTTTGGATGGCAGGGCGTATTGTAATTTTGCTCGCAGCACATTTTCCTGCTGGCATTGTTGTTTCCATCGATTTGTCATTTTTGATCGTCTTTGCCTTGATGATTGCACGAGAAGTCATCGCAGGAAAAAGCAAACGCAATTTTATCGTCCTCGGGCTGCTTGGGACTGTGGTCCTCGGCAATGCAGTTTTTCATTGGGAAATCTTGCAGGGAGAATACGCGGCACAAGGCGTAGGTTTGCGTCTGGGTCTGGCTGCGAGCATCATGCTGGTAGCATTGATTGGTGGACGCATCGTTCCATCTTTCACCCGAAACTGGCTCGCCAAACAAAAAGTAACTTCACTTCCTGCACAGGTTGGAAAATTTGATATGGCCTGTCTGGTCATGTTGTTTGTTGCGGTAATGCTTTGGGTCGTTTTCCCTTTCGAGGACTTTACTGCCCTGGCACTTGCTCTCGCAGGCAGCCTTCATTTTGTGCGCCTATCACGCTGGCAAGGACATCAAACAGGGAAAGAGCCACTTGTATGGATTCTGCACGTTGGATACGCGTTTGTCCCCTTGGGGGCTGTTGCACTTGCAGTCGCAACCCTCATGCCCTCACTGATGGATAGCGCCTCGGCACAGCATCTCTGGATGGGGGGTGCGATCGGTGTGATGACAATTGCGGTAATGACGCGAGCCACGTTGGGGCATACTGGTAGCGATCTGGTAGGCGGCGCAGGCACAACTTCTTTGTATGCCTGCATCATTTTAGCGACGCTAACGCGGGTTACAGCTGGTTTTCTGCCCACATTTTCGATGTCTCTTTACGGAATTTCTGCCGCTTTGTGGGTTGCGAGTTTCACTGGTTTCGCACTTCTGTATGGACCACTATTGCTCAAAAAAAGAACATGACAGACGGAAGCTAAAAGCTTGGCCAGTTAACTACACGTCAAGCGAAGCATAAATATCTTGCTTCGCAGTCGGAGTGGCTATCAAAGAAATCGGGGTTTTGTGCTCCATACCCCCGAATTATGACAAACCATTGGCGGTACCGACGCATATATGCGTCGGCTTCAGGCGGCATAAATTTTCGGGAAAAATGGTAGGCCCGGAGGGACTTGAACCCCCAACCAGACCGTTATGAGCGGTCGGCTCTAACCAATTGAGCTACGGGCCCCCAAGACAAGATGTGTCAGGGTAAAGAAAAGACCGCACCGGATTACCGGTGCGGTCCCGAAAACTAGCGATTTTCGGGCCAAGGTCAAGCCCGAACGTCGCCTGTAATCCTATTAATAATCGAGGAATGACCGCAGCTTGCGCGAGCGCGACGGATGTTTGAGCTTGCGCAGCGCTTTTGCCTCGATCTGACGGATACGTTCACGGGTAACAGAGAACTGCTGACCAACTTCCTCAAGGGTGTGGTCGGTATTCATGCCGATCCCGAAACGCATACGCAGAACACGTTCTTCACGCGGGGTGAGCGATGCCAGAACGCGCGTGGTGGTTTCACGCAGGTTGGCCTGGATCGCTGCATCAAGCGGCTGAACGGCGTTCTTGTCTTCGATGAAATCGCCAAGATGGCTGTCTTCCTCGTCCCCGATCGGGGTTTCGAGCGAGATCGGCTCCTTGGCGATTTTCAGAACCTTGCGAACCTTTTCAAGCGGCATCTGAAGCTTTTCAGCCAGCTCTTCCGGGGTCGGCTCACGACCGATTTCATGCAGCATCTGGCGCGAGGTACGCACCAGCTTGTTGATGGTTTCGATCATGTGAACCGGAATACGGATCGTACGGGCCTGGTCCGCGATCGAGCGGGTAATGGCCTGACGGATCCACCAGGTCGCATAGGTCGAGAATTTGTAACCGCGACGGTATTCGAATTTGTCCACCGCCTTCATCAGGCCGATATTGCCTTCCTGAATAAGGTCAAGGAACTGAAGACCACGGTTGGTATATTTCTTGGCGATCGAAATCACGAGACGCAGGTTGGCCTCGATCATTTCCTTTTTCGCACGGCCGGCCTCGCGTTCGCCCTTGTTTACAACACCGTAAACACGGCGGAACTCGGAAATCGGAAGACCGACCTCGGCCGAAACACCACCGATATCTTCGCGCAGCTTGGCGATTTCTTCGGGATAGCGTTCGATAAAGGTTTTCCAACCCTTGCCCGGCAGACCGGCAACACGTTCCATCCAGTTCGGGTCAAGTTCATTGCCCTGATACTGTTTGACGAAGTCCGGACGCTTGATCTTGCAGCGATCAGCAAAGCGCAGAAGCTTGCCCTCAAGACCCAGAAGACGGTTGTTAAGCCCGGTCAGATGGTCAAGAAGCTCTTCGATGCGGAAATTGTTCAGGTGAACATCTTCCATCAGCTCGACCATCTCGTTCTTGAGCTTGGTATAGCGCTTCTCGGTCGCCGCCGGAACGGTTTCACCCTTGTTCAGCGCCACCAGACGCTGCTCCTGCGCCTTGTGCAGCTTCTCATAGGTCTTGGCGATCAGTTCGAATTTCTCGAGAACCTGCTCGGTCAGTTCCTCTTCCATCTTGGAAAGCGAAACATTGACCTGCTCGTTCTCGTCTTCGTCCTCATCATCGCCTTCGCCGCCTTCTTCACCTTCGGAGTCTTCGGACTCATCGTCCTCTTCTTCTTCGGCTTCCTCGCCACCGATCGCATCGGGGGTTTCGGTTTCGGCGTCTTCGTCCTCATCATCATTGGCAGAGTCAAAGCTTTCGACATCTGCCTCTGCATCAACGTCTTCGTCCTCGCCTTCCTCGGCACCGATTTCGGCATCCGGGCCACCGCCATAGGTGGTTTCAAGGTCAATGACGTCACGGAGCAAAAGCTCACCAGCCTGAAGCTGATCATGCCAGTTCACGATGGCACGAATGGTCAGCGGGGATTCGCAAATCCCGCCAATCATCATGTCACGGCCGGCCTCGATACGCTTGGCAATGGCGATTTCGCCTTCACGCGACAGCAGTTCGACACTGCCCATCTCGCGCAGATACATACGTACCGGGTCATCGGTACGGCCAACATCATCGGCAGAAATATTGCCACTCGGATCGTTGTCGGAATCGTCGTTGTCGTCATCATTGTCATCGGCCTCATCACCATCGATGACATTGATGCCCATCTCGTTGAGATTGCTCATCACGTCTTCGATCTGCTCAGAGGAGAAATGTTCTGACGGCAGTGCCGCGTTCAACTCATCGACAGAGATGTGGCCTTTCTCCTTGCCCTTGGCAATGAGCTTTTTGATGGCCGCTTTATATGTATCGAGAAGAGGTCCGTCTGCGTTTTCAGAAGAGTTCTTTTTCTCTTCAGCGTTCGAAGTCTTAGACGACATCTATTCCCCGTTTCCCGCTGGGTACATTCGTACCGTTGTTGTCCCACGCACTGTCTTTTCAGCGCAAATCACAAATAGCCCGATCGCCGATCCTGAATGCAAGGCACCCAAAGATCAGTCGTCGAGCTTAAACACTTTTTCCCGGCGACGGGCGAGATCCTCACGCCTGTGAGAAAACCTCTCCCATTCTTCCTGACTGATATCTGCTGCCAACTGTCGGACGGCGTATTTTGCCTCTTCGTCCTCCAGGGAGCTTACAGCCATGGAAAAAACCTGTTTCCAACCCGTTCTGGCCCGTTCCAGCGGCGTTTCGGGCTTGGCGAAAGCAGCGTGCGCGATTACATCCGCACTAACCACCCGCAAAACTGTCTCTGACAGCCCGTCGCGCTCCAAATGAGCCCGGATTGAATCGGAATCAAGTCCAGGATCGTCATCAAGCAGCTTTAAGACGGCCCGACGAAGATTGTCAAGCGCGGAGTCTGCACAACTATAGATTCCAAGCTGTTCACCGATCTCATCATGCAGGGCAGGATGATTGATCAGCGTCAGCAAAAGAATGGAGTCCTGTAGATCGCGCTTCTTCTGCATTGGCGGTCGCGACATGCCCGGTACGGCTTTTCCGGCCGGACCCCAGAAATGGTCATTTTTTCCGCGTTTGCCACCCCGTGCGGGTTTTTTATTTTGATAACCGCCGCCAGATGCCCCGCGACCGGCCGTGTTGCCGCCGCGGTCGCCCTTGAACAATTTCCAGATGCGATCACTGAACATCGACTTGTACTGGCTGCGTACTGCTTCGTCGGCAATCACCGAAATCCGCTGATTGATATCGGCCTCAAGGGCCGCCCGCCGTTCCGGGGTATCGATCTTGTGCGCCCCCACATCCATGCGCCAGACCAGCTCGGCCAGTGGCACGGCCTGTTCAATGATCTTTTTGAAATTCTCAAACCCGCCCGGCGCGCCCATCAGACTGTCGGGGTCTTCGCCCTCGGGCAGAATGGAAAACAGCAATGACTTGCCCGGCCGCAGGATCGGAAGTGCCCGTTCCGCCGCACGCACAGCTGCACGTTTGCCCGCCGCATCCCCGTCCAGACACAGGATCGGCTCGTTGGTCATTTTCCAAAGCTCGCCAATCTGTTCTTCGGTAACCGCGGTGCCAAGCGGCGCCACCGCCCCGCGGAACCCGGCCCGGTGCAGGGCAATAACATCCATATAGCCCTCGGTCACAATGATCGGCGCATCGTGACGGGCAGCTTCGCGCGCCTGGGGCAGGCCATAAAGAAGGCGCCCCTTGTGAAACAGCGGTGTATCCGGACTGTTAAGGTATTTCGGCTTGGCATCGCCCATCACGCGGCCGCCAAACGCCACCACCCGCCCGCGCCGGTCAAGGATCGGGAACATCACCCGTCCGCGGAACCGGTCATAGCTTTGCCGGCCGCTATCTTCGGGTTCGATCAGAAGCCCGGCCTCAATCATCAACTTTTCGTCGATATCTTCGCGTTTGAGTGCCGCCTTCAGCGCGCCGCGATTGTCGGGCGCAAATCCCAGGCGGAATTCGGCGATGGTTTTGTCATCAAGGCCGCGACGATGAAAATAATCCAGCCCTTCCTTGCCTTCGGGCATGCGCAACATGCGTTCAAAAAACACACAAGCCGCTTCCATCACCTCGTAAAGGGTTTTGGCCTTCTGTTCGCGTTCCTGGGCTTCGCGTGACGGTTTGGGGACATCCATGCCGACCTGATTGGCCAGCACCTCGACCGCCTCAACAAAGGTCAGCCCGCGGGTATTCATCACAAAACTGATGACGTCCCCATGCGCCCCACAGCCAAAGCAGTGATAGAAGCCCTTTTGCTCATTGACCGTAAAGGACGGGGATTTTTCGGAATGGAATGGGCACAGCCCGGAATATTCCCGGCCGCGTTTGATCAGCTTCACCGATGAACCGACAATATCTGCCAGTCCGACCCGTGCCCGCAGGTCGTCCAGAAACGACTGGGGAAAGCTCATGATGTCCCGATCCCGTGATGATGCTGTTGCGCACATGCGCAACCCTGTTGTTGGTCCTTGTCCCGGCGCGGCATTATGAATTCGTCTGTGCGAAGTGCCGGCTCTGGGACGACGAAAGCCGGACGATTTTACACGCCCGGCTTTCTAAATAAAGATAGGTCTTCCGGGACTAGCCCAAAAGTTTTTTGGCAACACCACCGGCTTTGCCGAAATCCATGGTGCCGCTGTATTTTTCGCGAAGGGCCGCCATCGTGCGCCCCATATCCTTAAGACAGGTCGCACCGATTTCGCTTACCGTACCGCGCACAGCTTCTTCGATTTCCTCATCGGAAAGCTGTGCTGGCAGGAATTTCTCGATCACCGCGATTTCTGCGGCTTCCTGTTCGGCAAGCTCGGGACGGTTGCCCTTGGTATACATCTCGATGCTTTCGCGACGCTGTTTCACCATCGCCTGAAGCAGATTGATGATTTCGTCATCCGAAATGCCATCGGTGTTGCCTTCGCCCCGTGCGGCGATATCGCGTTCTTTCAGTGCTGCCAGAATAAGGCGCACGGTGGTAACGGAGCAGGCATCCTTGGCAAGGACAGCCTTTTTCAAAGCGTCATTAAGCTGCGATCGCAGCATGGCTCATCTCTGATTCTGTGGAAGAAAGGAGCGAACATACCGCATTACAGCATAAGACGCAAAGAAAACCTTCCCCCGCAAACCGTTGATTTTCCTTGGGAAATAAAAGTTTCGATGCGTCCTTGACATGGGTCCGCGACTCCCGTAGACATCCGCCAATTTGCCTACCGGGATCACGATTTGCCCCGCTTCCAGCACGGTCCGCTGTCGCATCAACGGTGCACAGTTCAACATGCTGGGAACGACTTGGCACGTCCGCATGTCCGGTATGCAGGCAAATTGCAGTCGTTTTTATCGGCTTGCCCGCATTTATTATATATAAAAAGACTCCGTGTCTCACCGTGGAAAGATCGAAAGGACATTTGCCAATGTCAGCGCCCACGCACACCCCGCCTCCTGGTGCTTCTGCCGTACTGGTTCTCGCAGATGGTTCAGTTTTTTGGGGACGCGGCGTCGGGGCCCGAGGAGAGGTCGTCGGTGAAGTCTGCTTCAACACCTCCATTACGGGCTACCAGGAAATCATGACCGACCCGTCCTATGCCGGTCAGATGATCACCTTTACCTTCCCTCATATCGGTAACGTCGGCACCAATGACGAAGATATCGAAAATGCCAAACCGGTCGCCCTTGGCTGCATCCTGCGCCAGGACATTACCGAACCCTCCAACTACCGTGCGCGCAAACATTTCAATGACTGGCTTGCCGAGCATGGCCGCATCGGGATCGCCGGTGTAGACACCCGCCGCCTGACCAAACGCATCCGTACCGAAGGCGCACCGAACGGTGTGATCTGCCATAACCCTGACGGCGTGTTTGACATCCCTGCCCTGATCGCCAAGGCCAATGAATGGCCGGGTCTTGAGGGCATGGACCTTGCCAAGGACAACAGCTGCACCACCGGTTACGACTGGGATGAAGCCCTGTGGTCGCGCGAAGGCGGTTACGGCAAACTTGGCAATGCAAAACACCATGTTGTTGCCATTGATTATGGCGTGAAACGCAACATCCTGCGCAACCTCGCAAGCCTCGACTGCAAGGTCTCGGTCGTCCCGGCCACCACCACCGCCGAGGAAGTCCTGGCGATGAACCCGGATGGCATCTTCCTGTCAAATGGTCCCGGTGACCCCGCGGCAACCGGCGAATATGCCGTTCCGACCATCAAGAAACTGATCGATAGCGGCAAGCCGGTCTTTGGCATTTGCCTTGGTCATCAAATGATGGCGCTGGCGCTTGGTGCGAAGACCAAGAAAATGGATGTCGGCCATCGCGGTGCAAACCACCCGGTCAAGGACACCACCACCGGTGTCGTCGAGATTACCTCGCAGAACCACGGCTTTGTCGTCGACAAGGACAGCCTGCCCGACAATGTCGAGGCAACGCACTTCTCGCTGTTTGACGGCTCCCTCGCCGGGCTGCGCGCCAAAGACAAACCGGCCTTTGCGGTTCAGTACCACCCGGAAGCTTCGCCGGGGCCGCATGACAGCCACTACCTGTTCAAACGTTTCGTTGGTCTGATCGAAGAAGCAAAATCCTGATCACCCGATCAGGACACGCTCCGAAGATACGCGATTAACGGACTTAAACGAGGCGGTGCAGCACGCGCGCCCGCCCTGCGAAAAGCGGAAAACGACATGCCGAAACGTACAGATATCAAATCAATCCTCATCATCGGTGCTGGCCCGATTGTCATTGGTCAGGCTTGCGAATTCGACTATTCCGGCGCCCAGGCCTGTAAGGCGCTCAAGGAAGAGGGTTACCGCGTCATTCTGGTCAACTCGAACCCGGCGACCATCATGACCGACCCGAACCTGGCCGATGCCACCTATATCGAGCCGATCAAACCGGCAATGGTCGCCAAGATCATCGAAAAGGAACGCCCGGACGCGCTTCTGCCGACCATGGGTGGACAGACCGCGCTGAACACGGCACTGGCCCTGTTCAATGACGGCACCCTTGAAAAATACGGCGTGGAAATGATCGGTGCGAAAAAGCACGTCATCGAAAAGGCCGAAGACCGCCAGCTGTTCCGTGACGCCATGGACAAGATCGGTCTGGAAAGTGCGCGTTCTGCGATGGTCAGCACCTTCGAAGATGCGGTCAAGGCACTTGAAATCACCGGTCTGCCGGCAATCATCCGTCCGAGCTTCACCCTTGGCGGCGAAGGCGGCGGCATTGCCTATAACCGTGAAGAATTCGAACAGATCGTGCGCAACGGTCTGGCGATCTCCCCGACTCATACGGTCCTGATCGAAGAATCCATTCTCGGCTGGAAAGAATATGAAATGGAAGTCGTCCGCGACAGCGCGGATAACTGCATCATCATCTGTTCGATTGAAAACGTCGATCCGATGGGCATCCATACCGGGGATTCGATCACGGTTGCCCCGGCCCTGACCCTGACCGACAAAGAATACCAGATCATGCGCGACGCATCGCTTGCCGTCCTCCGCGAGATCGGTGTTGATACCGGTGGTTCCAACGTTCAGTTCGCGGTCAATCCGGACGACGGTCGTCTGATCGTTATTGAAATGAACCCGCGCGTCTCGCGCTCATCTGCCCTGGCATCCAAGGCAACCGGCTTCCCGATTGCCAAAATCGCGGCCAAGCTTGCAGTTGGTTACACCCTTGATGAACTTGATAACGACATTACCGGTGTGACCCCGGCTTCGTTCGAGCCGACCATCGACTATGTCGTCACCAAGATCCCGCGCTTCACCTTTGAAAAGTTCCCGGGCGCCAAACCGCTTCTGGGTACAGCCATGAAGTCGGTCGGTGAAGCCATGTCGATTGGCGGAAGCTTTGCCGAAAGCCTTCAGAAAGGCCTGCGTTCGATGGAAACCGGCCTTACCGGTTTGAACGAAGTCAAAATCGAAGGTGCCCCGGACAAGGCCGCAATCCGCGCCCAGCTGACCCAGCCGATCCCGTTCCGTATTCTTTACGCGGCCCAGGCTTTCCGCCATGGCATGACGCTCGAAGAAATCCAGTCGGCCACCAAGTTTGACCGCTGGTATCTCAAACAGCTTGAAATGCTGGTCGCCGAAGAAGAAAAAGTCCGTGCCAACGGCATCCCGACCGACAAGCAGGAATTGCTGCGCCTCAAAAAGCTCGGCTTCTCCGATGCCCGTCTGGCCGAACTGGCAGGCAAGGACGAAGACACCGTACGGGCCGACCGTCAGGCCCTTGGCCTGCGTCCGGTTTACAAACGCATCGATACCTGTGCTGCCGAATTCCCGTCGCGCACCTCGTATATGTATTCCATGTATGAAGGCGACGGTTTCTTCGAGCCGGAAAACGAAGCCGAAGTCACCGACCGCAAGAAAGTCATCATTCTTGGTGGTGGTCCGAACCGTATCGGTCAGGGCATCGAGTTTGACTATTGCTGTGTGCACGCGGCCTATGCGCTGCGCGAAGCCGGCATCGAAGCCATCATGGTCAACTGCAACCCGGAAACGGTTTCAACCGACTATGACACCTCCGATCGCCTGTATTTCGAACCGCTGACCGCCGAAGACGTGATCGAGCTTTGCCAGCTTGAACAGTCCAAGGGCGAGTTGATGGGCGTGATTGTTCAGTATGGTGGCCAAACCCCGCTGAAACTTTCCGCTGCCCTTGAAAAGGCCGGCATTCCGATCCTTGGCACCAGCCCGGACAGCATCGACCTTGCCGAAGACCGCGACCGGTTCCAGGCGCTGATCAACAAGCTTGGCCTCAAACAGCCGGCCAACGGCATTGCCCGTTCGGTTGACGAAGCCGTCAAGATTGCCGAAAGCATCGGTTACCCGATCGTGATCCGGCCGTCTTACGTGCTTGGCGGTCGTGCGATGGAAATCGTTCACACCACCGAAGACCTGCTGCGCTACATGCACGAAGCCGTTCAGGTTTCCGGCAAAAGCCCGGTTCTGATCGACAGCTTCCTTCAGGATGCGATCGAAATCGACGCCGATGCGGTTTCCGATGGTGAAAACGTCTTTGTCGCGGGCATCATGCAGCATATCGAAGAAGCCGGTATCCATTCCGGTGACTCTGCCTGCTCGCTGCCGCCCTACTCGCTGGACGAGGCCATGATTGAACGCCTCAAGGCACAGACAGTCCAGCTGGCCAAGGCGCTTAATGTTGTCGGTCTGATGAACGTTCAGTTCGCGATCAAGGATGACACGATCTATCTGATCGAGGTTAACCCGCGCGCATCGCGTACCGTTCCGTTCGTTGCCAAGGCAACCGGCAACCCGATTGCAAAAATCGGCGCACGTATCATGGCGGGCGAAAAACTGGGCGACTTTGACATTGATCACGGTCCGTTCAAACATATCGCCGTCAAGGAAGCGGTCCTTCCGTTCAACCGCTTCCCGGGTGTCGACACCCTGCTTGGCCCGGAAATGCGTTCAACCGGTGAAGTCATGGGCCTTGATACCGATTTCGGTCGCGCCTTTGCCAAGGCACAGATGGCCGCAGGCCACACGCTGCCGCAAGGTGGCAAGGTCTTCATCTCGGTCAAAAATCATGACAAACCGGCTGCTGTTCAACTCGCACGCGACGCAATTGCCCTTGGCTTTAGCGTGGTTGCGACGCACGGCACCGCAGAAGCTCTTGAAAAAGAAGGGCTGGACGTCACCCCGGTCAATAAGGTACAGGAAGGACGTCCCCATATCGTGGACATGATGAAGAACGGCGATATCAACCTGGTATTCAATACCACGGAAAGCAAACAGGCCGTGGTCGACAGTTTCTCGATCCGTCGTACCGCACTTACCGATGATATTCCGTACTACACCACTGTCGCCGGTGCCCGCGCAACATTGCGCGCCATCGACAACCTGAAACGCGGCGCACTTGCAGTTCGTCCGGTTCAGGAATATCTTGGGGACAAGTACTAAGGTTCCTTACCGAACCTGACGGAAGAATTCAGACCGCCCGGCGGTAAAATGCCGGGCGGTTGATTTTGTAGTATCGACCGCTAATAAGAATAGGCTGTGAGCGCGATGGAAAAAGTACCAATGACCCCGCAAGGGCATCAGCGCCTCGAAGAAGAACTGAAGCATCGCAAGTCCGTCGAACGTCTTGAAATCATCAAGGCCATCGCGGAAGCACGCGAACATGGTGATCTTTCGGAAAACGCCGAATACCATGCCGCACGCGAACGCCAAAGTTTCTGCGAAGGTCGTATTGCCGAGCTCGAAGATGTCCTGAGCCGTTCCGAAGTGATCGACGTGCCGTCTCTGGCCGGCAACGTTGTGAAGTTCGGTGCCAAGGTTGATCTTGTCGACGAAGATACCGACGAGGAAACCACCTATCAGGTTGTCGGCCCGATCGAGGCTGACATCAATGCTGGCCGCATTTCAACCACCTCGCCGATCGGGCGTGCGTTGATCGGCAAGTCTGTCGGTGATTCCGTCGAAGTAACCGTTCCGGGCGGCACCAAAAGCTATGAAATTCTGAAGGTCGATTTCTCGTAAATCGGGAAATGTCCCAGTGATCAAAACGGTCCGATGATTATCGGGCCGTTTTTTTTTATGCCCGCATGCCAGATATCCCCGCTCCAGCCCCTGTCACTGCAAACAAAAAAGCCGGGCGCGTATGCCCGGCTTTCTGCTGTCTGCCATTTTGGCAACGGATCTGCTGGCTTTAACCGCTTTTGGCCAACCGTTCGAGAACAGCCTCCACATTGCGATTAAGATCGGTTGCCTCCGATCCCAGATGATCGGCACTGCCCAGAAGTTCGGTTGCCATCTCGCCGGTTTCGGCCGAAATCTGTGACAATTGATGGATCAGGTCCGACAGATCGCGGGTTGCCTCAACCGTGCTGCCCAGACTGTGCGCGATCTCGCGGGTTGCACTTTGCTGCTGTTCCATCGTGGCCGAAATGGTTGCCGCCACTTCGACCATATCGCCGATGGTTTCGGAAACCCCGTTTACCGCCGACACCGAATCTCCGGTCGCGGCCTGGATTTCGGAAATCTGCTGGGCGATCTCGTCCGTTGCCCGCGCGGTCTGGTTGGCCAGGTTTTTGACCTCGTTGGCAACAACGGCAAAGCCCTTGCCGGCTTCTCCGGCACGGGCGGCCTCGATCGTCGCGTTGAGCGCCAGAAGGTTGGTCTGGGATGCGATATCGGTAATCAGATTGACGACTTCGCCAATCTTTTCGGCCGCATTTGACAACCATTCGATCCGGTCGCTGGCGGTTTTTGACCGCTCCACCGCATTGTCGGTAATCTCGCGGGCGCGTCCGATCTGGCGGGCGATTTCTTCGGCCGATGCGTTGATTTCATCGACTGCCGATGCCGCTGATTCAACGTTCTGCGACGTTTCTTCAGACGCATGCACCGCCCCTTTGGATGCTTCCTTTGCAACCCGTGCACGGTCATTCATATGCTGTGCACGTTTCTGCAACTGAACAGATTCATCATCAACCGCCCCGGCCGATTTGCCGATCATCGCACTGATCTGGTCGGCCAGTTCACGTTTGAACTGTTCGCGTTCAACCTGACGCTGTTTGCGCAATTGTTCATTCTGCGCCAACAGATCTTCGGCCGCGGTAGCTGCTTTGACCGCTTCGTTGCGTGCGGTTTCGGCATTGGCAAGCGTGGTATAAAGGCTTTTGCACGACCAGATCAGAACGCCCGCTTCGACAATCACCACCACCGCATGCAAAACCACACGCCAGAACTGGCCGCCTTCGGGAAACACCCAGTAAGGCACTGCAAAATTCAGGATCAGGTGATGCAGCGCGATCACGCCGGTCACAACGACAATTGTTTTCCAGCATACCAGCGCGCCAAGAACCGCAAGGGCAGCAAAGAAATACATATGCACGTCAATTTGCCAGTGATGCCCGCGAAACGCATAAACCAGCACACCAACCTGCAAAATCATCGCCGAGGCCACAACAAACCGCGTGACCTGTGCCTGCGTTCCCGCCAGGCGATAAATCACAAAGGCAACAGCGGCAAAAACTGCGCTGGCAATCAATGGCGACCATGCATCACTGCTGGCGACATATCCGGCAATCCCGCTAAGCGGGATGTGCAGTGCTAGGATCACGAACAGTGTCTTTATCGCGTTGGCCCGAATTTCTAGTAACTTTTCCATGGACTTACACCCAGACGTCAAAAGGCGTTATTGGTATCGCCGGACTCAAAACATGCTGAAGCAATCAGCGGAGACAGGGTAAACATCGCGCCGAAATCTTCGGCCTGCGGGACGGCACCATCGTCGCGAACAACGACCGCCATATGGCCAAAGCCGCCAAACCGCACAACGCGCCCGCCAGACGCACCGACTTGCGCTAGAATGTCATCTTCAGACAGTGAAAGTGGAAACACCATACCGACACCGGTCATGTCATCGGCCGGGCGATAGGACAAAAGCACCAGCAACACCACACCGCACAGGGCAAATAAACCTGCCGGCACGATCCCCGACCATCCCTGGTCGACGACCGGTTCAATTTCGCGGGCTTGATGCTGTGATCTGAACGCTTCCAATGACTAACCTTTGATATAAAACCTATCCCATTGGTATAGGTACTTGGTATGTATGCCTAAACCACATCCTTTACAAGGATTTTCATCCCTACGTTTAGTAAGGTTATTCGTCTGCACGTGTATTTGACCGTATTGCTCGATCACGTTTTTCCATCATGATATCAGTCCACTAGCTACACCCAGCCCGCAACACCACCGCACGACGGCCCGCAAGCCCGTGCGGCATGCGCTGCCCATGGCGGGTTGCACGGAAACAGGGTGCAAAAACAAAACCGGCGCCAAATTGGCACCGGTTTACATTACGCAGCAAATGTCCGAAGCGATCAGTCTTCGGCGTCGATATCAATCGGAACGCCGGGCATGTTCTTTGCTGTTCGAATCGACAATGCCGATTTGACGTGATTGACGTTTTCGGCAACCGTCAGTTCGGTGGTCAGGAATTTCTGATATTCGTCCCAGCTGTGCGAAACGATTTTCAGCAGGAAGTCCATTTCACCGGCCACCATGTGGCATTCACGAACTTCCGGCCATTGCGCCGCACGGGCTTCAAAGGCACGCAAATCATGTTCGGCCTGGCTGGCAAGACCGACCATCGCAAACACCGTCACGTTATAGCCAAGCGCCTGCGCATCGACATCGGCATGATAGCCCTGGATAAATCCGGTTTCTTCGAGTGCGCGCACACGACGCAAACAGGGCGGGGCCGAGATACCTGCACGTCTGGCAAGTTCCACATTGGTCATGCGGCCATCTTCCTGTAGATCGCGCAGGATTCTGCGGTCGATCTTGTCGAGTTTGACCCGTTGCATTTATTCCTCGATTCTGTGCGCGAAAGTTACCCCGATTGAAACAATATTACAGCGAGGCAAGTTGCTGGCAATAATATATTCCGAGCAAGAATGCAATCTTGCGCTTGGATGCCGTAACTGAAAATGCAGTAAAATCCGCTTTTTGGCATCGCTGACGATGCAAAATTCCGGCATTGTCCCCGGCCTTCAACAGTCTGGCGAAACTACCGGTTTGTTGCGTAAAATTTCACCATTCAAAAAACGCGATATCCGCCGGTCAAACTTTGCGTGAAGCGGTTGCGTCTTGTCCGGACTGCCCATATGTTCGACATCAGCTTTTATCAATCTCGGACATATACAAAGAACATGGCCCAGGAACATCAGACCAAAGTCCTCATCATCGGCTCCGGCCCTGCCGGTTATACTGCGGCAATCTATGCGGCACGCGCCAACCTTGAACCCATGATGGTGATGGGCCTTCAGCCGGGTGGTCAGTTGACGATCACCACCGATGTCGAAAACTTCCCGGGCTTTGCCGATGTCATTCAGGGTCCGTGGCTGATGGATCAGATGAAGGCACAGGCTGAACATGTCGGCACCAAAATGGTGCATGACCTGATCACCGAGGTCGATTTTTCCAAACGTCCGTTCGTCTGCAAAGGCGACTCCGGCGATACCTATATCGCTGAAACCGTGATCATTTCCACCGGTGCGCAGGCACGCTGGCTTGGCCTTCCGGGCGAAGAAAAATTCAATGGCCGCGGCGTTTCGGCATGCGCGACCTGTGACGGGTTCTTCTATCGCAACAAACCGGTCACGGTTGTTGGTGGCGGCAATACCGCCGTTGAAGAAGCCCTGTATCTTGCCGGTATCTGCTCGAAAGTTACCCTGATCCATCGTCGCGATGAATTGCGTGCCGAAAAGATGCTTCAGGAACGCCTTCTTAAGCATGAAAAAATCGACGTGGTCTGGGACAGCGTTGTCGAAGACATTCTGGGCGGTGACGGCCCGATGGATGGCGTCGAGGCGGTTCGCGTCCGCAATGTCAAAACCGACGAAGTCACCGACATTCCGGCTGACGGCTTCTTTGTTGCCATCGGCCATGATCCGGCGACCGCCATCTTCAAGGGCCAGGTCGATATGGATGACGAGAACTATGTTCTGGTCAAGCCGGGCAGCACCGTGACCAATGTCCCGGGTGTGTTTGCGGCTGGCGATGTCACCGACAAGATTTACCGTCAGGCCGTGACCGCGGCTGGCATGGGCTGCATGGCCGCGCTTGAGGCCGAAAAGTTCATCGCTGAACACGAAGCCTGATCTGACAGGGCATTGACAGTGCTTTGACAACACGTCAATCGCCGGGCCAAACAGGATGATTGGCCGATTGTGCAAAGTGGTCAGAAACACCTGCAAGGGGATGCAACATGCATCCCCTTTTTTCATGCTTACAAATTACCAGATCCCGCCAATCGTCTGACATTTCAAAAGAATCACGCATCTGCGAAATCAACATTGCGGAAAATGCCTGCTTGCAGAAAATGCTACAGGCCTCATATTGGTAAAGGGTCTGAACCCAATTACGGGCTTGGGTCGTTTGTGTGACGCGCTTAACAGTGTTGAAACCAAATTACCCATAAAAGAAGAGAAGTATTATCAGGGGACTGGCGCAGAGCCGTGCGGCAGTGACATCTAGGAGCGGGTCTATGGACTGGGACAAGCTGCGTGTATTTCACGCTGTTGCGGAAGCCGGAAGCTTCACTCACGCAGGGGAAAACCTTAATCTGAGCCAGTCGGCTGTCAGCCGACAGATCAGCGCGCTTGAAGAAAGCGTCAAGGTTCCGCTTTTTCACCGCCATGCCCGTGGCCTGATTCTGACCGAACAGGGCGAGTTGCTGTATCGCACCGCCCATGACGTCTTTGCCAAGCTTTCCATGGCCGAAGCCCGCATTCGTGAATCCAAGGAACGCCCGAGTGGCCCGCTGAAAGTCACCACCACGGTGGCCTTTGGCTCGACCTGGCTGACCCCGCGCATCAATGAATTCCTGGAACGCTATCCGGAAATCGAACTGTCGCTGGTCCTCAATGACGAGGAACTTGATCTTGCCATGCGTGAAGCCGATGTCGCCATCCGCATGCAGCCGCCTCGTCAGGCCGATCTGGTACAGCGGCAGTTGATGACATTGCGCTATCACGTCTTTGCGTCGCCGGAATATATCAAACAATACGGCATGCCCAAGACACCCGAAGATCTGAAAGATCACCGGCTGATCATTTACGGTGCGGATGCCCGCCCGCCGGTTTCGAACGTCAACTGGATGATGGCCACCGCCCAGCAGTTCAAACCGGACATGCGCCCGATTCTGAAGCTGAACAATATTTACGGCATTTTCCGCGCGACCGAATCCGGTCTGGGGATTTCGGCCCTGCCTGATTATCTGCTGCCGACCAACAGCAATCTGGTCCGCATCCTGCCCGAGCTCGAAGGGCCAAGCTTTGATGCCTATTTCGTCTATCCGGAAGAATTGCGCCATTCAAAACGCATTGCCGTGTTCCGCGACTTCCTGATCGAAGAAATCTCCAAGGTAAAAGCCAAGGCCGCGGCCGCCGCCAGCAGTGCCAGCGCCGATAAATAGCACAAGGCTTACCCAAATCCCGTTTGAAACGGCCCGGCGGAACTGTCGGGCCGTTTTGCATTGCGCGCAACGCATGGATAATTTCGCCCCATCCCCACGGTCAATAATCATGGCCCCGGCCAGCCCCACTGCCTACCCCACTGCCTGCCCCTGCCTGCGCCCTTGCCCGCATGGCCCCTGCCATCACCGGGATGATCCGGATGCCCGGACCACGGGAATACACGCGGAATACGCGCACCATCCGGACCACGCTTTGCAAACCCGCCAAATGCGGCATCCAAATTCATCCCTGTCCCTTGAAAAGGCGACCTGATCGGCGTTGATCCCCGCAGATATCTGGCCGACAGAATCGCCATATGCTGTTTTTTGGGTCGCAGAACGGTCCGTTACATGCAAAATCGCGCGGACAAGCCATCAGGATCAGGGCCTAATATAAGTGTTTTGGAATGCGCCAGACGCGGGGCTGGTCATAATTTCTTAAAATTATTGACATTTTTCTGCCATGCATTCCCTGCATGGTTGGTCTGAGCTTATTCTACTTTAAATCGGAAGTAAGCATACTTACATTTGCATCATAAGTTGTGAGCAGACGCGAAATCGTGATCGCTTCAGCTTCCCTGATCTCCGCATGATCCGTCTGTCGGAACGAAATTCGGCACCGGAATCTTCCCCAAGATTCCCTACGTCTCCCAGACGTAAGCCTCCCTGTTGATCTTTGCCGGTAGCGCCCCCCTGCTACCGGCATTTTTTTGTGCTGTTGCACAATTGATTTCGCGGTCAAATGCCCATTTCACAAGCAAGTGATACAGATCACCCAAATAAAATCGCGCAATTTCAAATAGTTAAACCACAAATCTTCGCAGCCCAACATTTATGCAGATTTTGCATGGCTGAAAAAGCAATTTGGCAGTGGTGTTTCCCGGCAAAAACGCTATCTTCCCTCTCGAACCGCAGCGGCAAACACCGCACCGCGGTAAAGAGTTTTCTCCCTGACCGAATTTCGGTCTTAGCCGGACGCCCTGTCCGGCTTACCCGGGGCCCTGCGAAGGGTCCTACGTCTCCCAGACGTGAAGCCTCCCTGATAAACTTGCCGGGCACATTTGTTGCCCGGCTTTTTTTTTGCCCGCATGCTCCCCCTCAATCAATACACCTGCTTGTTTAACCGGCACCGGCATGGCCTGTTTGGCAAATGGGCGATGATTAACAATGCCCGCCGGTCGTGCGCGCCATTGCCGGGTCTGTTAAGCAATCCTGTGCTATTGTCTGATGGTTTCGGCCACAGCAATCGGGATTCCGGTCACAATGAAAAGCACACTTGGTGCATTCCTGTTTGGCAACAAAGCCCAGTCCCACCTGCCCGAACGGGTTCAGGCCGCGATCGACAAGCAACAACATGACAGCGAAAAGCTGATTGGCTGGGTGCAATTGTTGCTGGTGACCATTTTCGCCAGCCTGTATGCGATCTCGCCAAGTGCCACCATGTCCAATGGCATTCAGCCGGTGCCATGGGCGCTGGGGCTTTATTACCTGTTCACGCTTAAACGGTTGATGCTGGCCTATCGCAATGCCCTGACCGACGGTTTTCTGACCTTGTCGGTGATTGCCGATATCGGGCTTCTGATGGTCCTGATCTGGAGCTTCCATATCCAGTATATGCAACCGGCCAGCTTCTATCTCAAAGCGCCGACGGTGATGTATGTCTTTATCTTTATCGCGTTGCGCAGCCTGCGCTTTGATCCGCGCTATATCCTGATTGCCGGCGGCACGGCCGCGCTGGGCTGGCTGATCCTTGCCGGTTACGTGATCTGGAGCGAGGGCGGCCAAAGCATGATCACCCGTGACTATGTCACCTATCTGACCTCGAACTCGATCCTGATCGGTGCGGAAATTGACAAGATCATCGCAATTGTTCTGGTCACCCTTGTACTGACGATTGCGGTAATGCGTGCCAAACGATCCTTTATCCGTGCAGTCACCGATGAAATTGCCGCCCGCGATCTGTCACGGTTTGTATCGCCCGAAATTGCCGATCGCATCACCCATGCCGACCAACAGATCAAGCCCGGCGATGGCGAAGCGGTTAGCGCAACCGTGATGTTCACCGATATCGAAGGGTTTTCATCCATCTCCGAAAAACTGAGCCCCCAGGCACTGGCGACGATGCTCAATGAGTATTTCACCCAGACCAATGCCATCATTTCGCGTTTCGGGGGTGTGATCACGCAGTTCGAAGGCGATGCCATGCTGATCACCTTTAACGCAGTCACCCCGGATGCCGATCATGCGCTGAATGCGGTGCGCACCGCACTTGCCATCCAGGAACTGTCCGAAAACCGGGTCTACAGTTTCGGCGGAAAGCTGAAAACACGATGCGGGATCAATACCGGCGATATCGTGATCGGCGCCATCGGATCGGAAAACCGCCTGACCTTTACCGTCCATGGTGACAACGTCAATATCGCCGCCCGCCTTGAAGGCATGAACAAGCAATATGGAAGCTACATCCTGGCCACAGAAAGCACCGTCAGGGCCTGTGGCGATCATGCCGATATCCCGAACTGGATTTCGCGCGGTGAGGTCACCATGCGCGGGCGTGAAACCCCGACACGCATATTCGGGATTGCCCCGCCGCAGCCACGTCACGCCGACACGACACAAACAACCCCGCAACAGGCCTGATCGCGGTTCTGTTTGCGCACCATGCCACAGACAAAAAAAGGCCCGGGGAGCTTGGGGCTCGCCCGGGCTTTGGGGACAGATGGTCTTGGGGAGACCGATCGGAAGCGTTGCCTTGCCCGTGGGGTGTGAACGTTTCGGGGGAGAAAACGTTCATTCGGGCCCCGATGCGTCGTGAGGGAGGGCACTGCATCGGTGTTTGCGCTTCCGATAATTACGAATTTGCCATGTAATTGGGGCTTAAAAATCTACGCTTGATGACCATTTGCGGGCGAAATGGGGCAAATACGGCACCCGGTCCCGCCCCCGATCAGGACATAAAAAAATGGGGCGGGATAAACCCGCCCCAACATATTCGGGGTCATTACGGTCTTGGGGAGACCTTGTCAGTCGCGGCATTCCAGGTGGGGGAACTAACCTGAAAACAACCGGCCCAGCCTTGTGAGGGGGGACAGATTTGGCTGGCCATGTCCTCGACTGACAAGAACGAATTTGACCGAAGAACAAGGCAGGAAAACAGGCCTGATTGGGCCATTTCGGGGCGAATTATGTTCAAATCTGGGCACATTTCCACCAACCACTTGATACCAATGCCCCAAGCCATGATCTACTTAAGGGGGTGTATCGGACAGCACGAAACATGCAAACCGGGCTGCATATCCACCAAACGGCTTTTGCCTGACGCCCAATGTCCCCACCCTGCCTTAAAAAGACATCCCGGACAAAACCGGGCATTCGAAACGTCCAGACCGGCTGCCAGGATTGCTGCAGCGTGGAACAGATCGCAACACACGCCCGGCACCATGGGATATCGGTCTTCCTGTTCAAGGAGATGCCAATGCCCAGCACCGCCCGTTCGACCACTTCACCCGGCACACATCCCCCGCGCGTTGCGGCCCTGATCGGCCCCTATTCCAGCGGCAAGACTTCCCTGTTTGAAAGTTTGCTATGTGCAACCGGGCGCATCCACCGCAAGGGAAACATCCGCGACCACAATACCGTCGGTGACAACAATCCCCAATCGCGCACCCGCGAAATGAGTACCGAACTCACCTGCGCCCAGACCACCTATCTTGACGAGGAATGGCATTTTATCGACTGTCCGGGATCGGTTGACTTTGCCCAGGATGCCCGCGAAGTCGCGATGATCTGCGATGTCGCCATTGTCGTGGTTGATTGTGATCCCGCCCGGGTGATGACGGTTGCCCCGATCCTGAAATTTCTTGATCGCAACCGCATCCCCCATCTGATTTTCATCAACAAGACCGATCATGCCGGCGTGCGATTGCGCGATAATATCGACGCCCTGCAATCCATTTCCGAACGCCCCCTGATCCTGCGTGAAATACCGATCCGCGATGGCGATGGTCATGACGATGCCATCACCGGCTTTGTCGATATCGTTTCTGAACGGGCTTACCAGTATCTCGAAGGTCAGCCTTCCAAACTGATTACCATGCCCTCCACGCTGGCAAGCCGCGAAGACGAAGCACGCGAAGGGCTGCTCGAAACACTGGCTGATTTTGATGATGATCTTCTTGAACAAATTCTCGAAGATCAAACACCCGCCCCTGCCACGATCTATGACAATCTTAAACAGGATCTTGGCCGCGATCTGATCGTGCCGGTGTTTTTCGGATCGGCCGAACAGGATCACGGGATTATCCGGCTGCTTAAGGCATTGCGCCACGAAGCCCCTGCGGCGGATGTCTGTGCCCATCGTCTTGGTGTTGATCCCGATGATCAGAAAACCATCGTTCAGATTTTCAAAACCCTGCATCTGTCCCATGCCGGGCGGTTCTGCTTTGGGCGCGTCCTGTCGGGGGGGCTTAAAAACGGTGATGCGCTTGGTGCGGACAAGCTGTCAGGACTTTGCACCATCTTTGCCGACAAGCATGAAAAGCTTGATGCTGCGCGAACCGGGGCAATTGTCGGCCTGCCGCGCGTTGAACATTTGCGCACCGGAAGCCTGGTTGCAACCGATGGCCTGATCGACAGTTTATGGCCCGATCCCCTGCCCCCGCTTTATGAAACCGGGCTTGAAGTCACCAAACCGGGTGATGATGTCAAACTGACCGAAGCCTTGCGACATTTATGCGAACAGGACCGTTCCCTGAGCTTCACCCACAACGACAGCACCGGACAACTGGTTCTGGCCGGTCAGGGGGACATTCACCTGCAATGCGCGCTGGCACATCTGCGTGATCACTATCATCTGGAAATCACCACGACGGCGGTCCTGACCGGTTATCAGGAAACCATCCGCAAACCGTCCTCGGCCCGCGGACGATATAAAAAACAGACCGGCGGACATGGCCAATTCGGGGATGCGGCAATCGAACTGCGCCCGCTTGGCCGCGGCGAAGGATTTGACTTCAGCGACCATATCGTTGGTGGCGCCATCCCGCGGCAATATATCTCGGCAGTCGAAAAAGGCATTCGTGACGGCTTGCGATGCGGGCCACTTGGTTTTCCCGTGATTGATGTCGCCGTCAAGCTGGTCGACGGGTCCTATCACACTGTCGACAGTTCCGATCAGGCCTTCCAGATGGCTGGCCGCATCGCCATCAGCGAGGCACTTGGCAATGCCGGTCCGGTGCTTCTTGAACCGGTTGATCGCTGTATCATTTCGATCCCGTCAGATTTCACATCCAAGGCCCAGCGGCTGGTCAGCACCCGGCGCGGTCAAATTCTTGGCTTCAATGCCAAGGATGGTTGGCAGGGATGGGATGAAATCGACGTTCAGATGCCGACATCGGAAACCGCCGACATGGTGACGGAATTACGTTCTTTGACACAGGGAACCGGCTTTTTCACACGCAGCTATTCCCACATGCAGGAACTAACCGGGAAACAGGCCGACACCATCGTCACCCTGCAACAGAAAGCCGGGAAATAGCCCTTGGCATGACACAATCTATAACCACACTTTTTGTAATAGAATTGATCTATTGCAAATCAATAAACTATTGATTGGCGTAACGTTTCTGCGTGTTTCATACTCCTTCTCAAGACAGAAACACAAAGAACCTTCGTGGGTTGCGCCCTCGACGAAAGGAGATCGACCATGCAGATTGATATTGGCATCAATGAAACCAACCGCACTGCAATCGCCGACGGCCTTGGCCGCGTTCTGGCTGATTCCTATGCGCTGTATCTCAAGACTCACAACTTCCACTGGAACGTGACGGGTCCGATGTTCCAGACCCTGCACACCATGTTCGAAGAACAATATACCGAACTGGCCACCGCGATTGATGAAATCGCCGAACGTATCCGTTCGCTGGGTGCCTTTGCACCGGCCAGTTTCTCGGCCTATGCCGAACTGTCTTCGATCGAGGAAGAAAAAGGCGTCCCCGCTGCCAAGGACATGATCCGTCAGCTGGTATCGGGCCATGAAACCGTGATCAAGACCGCGCGTTCGCTTTATCCGATTTGCGACAGCTCGGACGATGACGCGACTGCCGACCTTCTGACCGCCCGCATTCAGGTTCATGAAAAAACCGCCTGGATGCTGCGTTCCCTGCTTGAAAGCTGATCATCAGATCAATCTTTCCCAAACAGAAAACGGCCCGGAAATCCCGGGCCGTTTTTTTAATCTGTCAGGCAGATGATCTTAGCCAAACAGCGGATCGATCTGGCGGGCTGCATTCAGGACTACTTTATCCGCCCCGTGCGGGGCTGCGATCATCAAGGCCGCCGGGACGGTTTCGCCTTCAACATGGACCGGGATCGAAATGGCACAGGCATCAACCAGATTAAGATAACTGGTATTGCGCAACATCTGCGCATTCAAATGGTCGAAATCGGCTTCGACCTCGGCAATTTTCGGTGCCATCATTGGCAAGGTCGGCGCAATCATGACATCGACATCGGCCGTCGCGGCATTAAACATCGAAACAATGTCGGCCCGCTTGGCATAGGCTGCGATCATTTCGTCCTTGGACAGGGTTTCGGCAAATTTGATCCGTGCCAGAACACGTGGATCACCGACCGTTTCCAGCGCCTCCAAATCCCCCGAATAGATCGCGTGGGCTTCAAACGCCACCAGCATCTTATTCAGGATCGCATTCTCGGCAACAAAGCCAAGCTCGATCTCGACCAACTCATGGCCCGCCGATTTCAGCTTGTCACAAATCGCGGCAAAGTCGGCTTTGACCCGGTCATCCAGCCCGTCGACAAACCCGCTGGTCGGCACACCGATCCGCATGGATTTCGCTGCAGTCTGCGCAACGGTCTTGCCGGTCATGACTTCGAAAACCGTGATCGCGGTTTCCAGATCACGTGCAAGCGGCCCTGGCGTATCAAAACTTTTTGCCAACGGATGGATGCCCTTGCCCGAAACGCACAACCGGCTGGGTTTGAAACCGTAAAGCCCGTTAATTGCCGACGGGATGCGGATCGATCCGCCCGTATCGGTGCCAAGTGCAAAATCAACCAGACCATGGGCAACGGTCAAACCGCCGCCCGATGTTGAGCCGCCCGGAATGCCTTCAGGGTCGAACACATTGCCAGGTGTGCCGTAATGCGGGTTAAGCCCGACACCGGAATAGGCAAATTCGCTCAGGCTGGTGCGCCCGAACGGGATCGCACCGGCTTTTTTGACCTGGGCAACAACATCGCAATCCTGATCGGCCGGTGCGCGATCAAGCAAAAGCTTGGATGCCGCCGTGGTGGCAATGCCGGCCTCGTCATACAGGTCCTTGATCGACACCAGCATCCCGGCCAGTGGCAGGTCGGGATTGGCAGCAGCCATTTCTTCGGCCTTTGCCGCAGCAGCCAGAATCCGGTCCGGGTCAAATTCGGTAAAGATTTTACCTTTCAGATCCCCAAGTTCATTGACCTTGTCGATTGCTGCTTGTGCCTTGTCGATCATCGCACCCATCTGGCTGCCTCATCCTTGTTTTATCGTTATGGTTCAGACGGAAACTGGCTCAGGCAATTTCCGGCAGTTCATTAATTGCATAAGAATGCTCGATCGTGCGACCAAGTACCGGATCATGCAACGCCATTTTGAAACGTTTTGCCGGACGCACGCCACCCTTGGCACCAAGGGTCCCGCACAGCATCACCGATGCCTTGCCGGCCGGGGCCGATGACATCAGACCCGAACCATCAATCAGGTCAGTCAACGGACGGATCGAGGCAATCGTGCCTTCCTGATACAGAACCCAGTCATCGCCGTCCTTTTCCGAAATCCAGGACCGCATTTCGATCTGTTCGATATGGTCGGCCACTTCGTCAAAACGCCAGATGTCGCGTGCCACCGGCTTTTCACAGATCTGTTTGGACAGGGCAACCGAATGCGCTTCAAGTTCACGGTCGGTATGATCGGATGCCAGACCGATATAAAGCACACCGTCACTTGCAATCAGGAACGGTTCGATCTCGCCCGATGTGCCTTTGCCAACCACTTCAATCACGTCCTGCTGGGTTACCATGCCCGATGCCGTCCGGTAATAAAGCGGAACGCTTGACGGCGGTTTGACACCGATTGCGGCCAGCTCGTCGATGTGATGCTGAATGGCCTTGGCATCGCGTCCGGTCCAACCGGCAACGGTGCAATGGCTGATATCAAAGGCGATCTCTTTGCCAGAAAGGCTGAATTTCATCTGCATTTTTATAGTCCGTTCAACTTGTTTTTTGGGGCGTCCGGCCTGTTGCGCGGTGCGGATACGCGATGCAACAGGCGGACGCGGGGCCCGAATGCGGATCGGTTGTGGATCCGCATTCTTTTTCGGCCCGTTCAGGGAAATGGGGTCTGCGCGTGCCCGGCTCAGAGATATTCCGGCAGGAAAAGTGCAAGATCAGGCAGGAAGATCAGACCGATAATCATGGCCACCATCACCAGAACAAACGGGATGGTGCCCAGCATGACCTCGGACAATCGTCCGGTCTTGCGTGCGCCTTGCACGACATAAAGGTTCAATCCGACCGGCGGGGTAATCAGCGCCATCTCGATCAGAACGATCAGAAGAATGCCAAACCAGACCTTGTCAAACCCCATGCCAACCATGATCGGCACAATGATCGGAATGGTCGCCACCATCAACGACAGGGTCTCGATAAAGAAGCCCAGCACGATATAAAGCGCGATCACCACCAAAAGGGTTCCCATCGGGCTCAGGTTAAGACCGACCAGAAGCTCCTTGAGCTCGCGACCCATACCGGCTGCCGTCAGGGTGAAGTTCAAGAAATAGGCGCCGATAATCACCAGCATGATCATCGCGGTAATCCGCACCGTGCCCAAAAGGCACATTTTGACCATCTGATTGGATACACCCTTGTTAAAGGCAGCAATCGCAAGTGCAATCGCAACACCAACCGCGGCTGATTCCGTGGGGGTCGCCCAACCGGCATAGATCGATCCGATCACCACAAAGAACAGCACAAGGATAGGCAGCAAATGCTTCAGGCTGACAATGCGTTCCGACCAGGTAAAGGACCGGCTCTGCCCGCCAAGCGACGGTTTGATTTTGCAAAGGGCCGCTGTCACCAGCATGAAGGCCACCGCCATCACAAGGCCCGGCACCAGACCGGCAAGGAACAGGCGCGGGATCGATGTTTCGGTCAGGAACCCGTAAACAATCAGGTTGATAGACGGCGGGATCATGATGCCCAATGTACCGCCCGCGGCAATCGCCCCGGAAAACAGTTTGGGATCATAACCAAGCTTCTCGGCCTGCGGCATGGCGACTGTCGCAACGGTGGCAGCCGTCGCAACCGACGACCCCGAGGTTGCCGAAAACATGGTTGCCGTACCGATATTGGCATGGATCAGACCACCGGGCAGCCATGAGAACCATTTATCAAGTGCCTCATAGGTTTTTGCGGCAATCCCGCCGCGCACCAGGATTTCACCCAGCAATACAAAGAACGGAATGGCAATCAGGGTCGAAGAATTGGACGACGACCAGACAACCTGCCCCAACCCGCGCAACAACGGGAACGGGGTAAAGAACTGATCAACACCAATCCCGAGCAGGAAAAGAACAATCCCGACCGGGATCGACAGGGCCAAAAGACCCAGCAAGGATGCGGTAACAGCAAAAATCATGATTCCAGCTCCAGTTCAGAGCGGGCACCAACAAGCGTATCGGCCTGTTCAAGATCGCGTCGCATCAAAAGAATAAGGGTAAGGATCACCAGCGCACAGGAACAGACCGCAAACCACAACCAGCCGGAAAACCAGATAGCCTGCGGAATCCAAAGCGGCGTTTCAAGCGGCGTGTTTGCGGTTGATCCGCGTTCGATCGTCTTGGACAGCACCGGCCAGCATTGAATGGCAACAATCGATGCTACTGCGGCCAGCGCAACAATTGCCAGCAGATCAAGGAACGCCTTGCCGCGCTGCTGCAATTTCAAACGAATAAGGTCAATCCTGACATGAGCAAGCTCGGTCAGGGCAAATGACAGCCCCCAGCTTGCAACGCCTGCCATGACGTAACCTGAAATTTCTTCTGATCCGCCAAGCGAGATGCCAACTTCACGCAGCAAAATCTCGGCGATGATCAGGGCCACGCTGCCCATCAGAACAAGTCCGACGAGCAGCGCGATTATGCGGTTGGTGCGGCGGATGGCCGCAATCAGTTTTTGGGTCACGATTTCGGTCTCCGCCATACACTCTTGATCAGTTCAGCGGTACGGTAACACCGACGGTCGCGCCAACGCTATCATTCCAGCGTTTAACCCAGTCGTTACCAGCGCGCTCTGCCCATTCCGGCAGAACCGTGGTGGTCAGGATTTCCTTGGCCTTGGCAACATCGGCGTCAGAAACTTCAACCAGTTTCATGCTTGCCGCATCACCTGCCGGGCAGGTGCCATTGCCGGTCAGGCAGGCAACATCATTTTTAAGCGCATCTGCCGCAGATGCCCAGGCCGGTGCTTCGAACTTGGTTTTGACTTCATCCATGATGAAGGCCTGCTGTTCGGCACTCAGGCTGTTCCATTTGTCCATGTTCATCGCGGTCACAACCGGATCCCAGCCGCCCAGCGGAATGGTCATCAGGTGATCGGAAACTTCCCACCAGCCTGCGCTATAGCCCGAACCGGCACCGGTAACGGCACAATCGATCACACCACGCTCAAGACCGCCCGGAACTTCCGAGAAGGCAACGTTCACGCCGGTCGCACCCAGTGCTTCCAGGAACTTGGTGGTCATACGGCCCGAACCACGGACTTTCTTGCCTTTAAGATCGGCAAGCGTGTTGACTTCACCGGCACAGAAAACGACCTGCGGCGGGTACGGTGCAACTGCCAGAACCTTGGCGTTGAAACGATCGGCAAAGATGTCATCAACCATCGGACGGGCTGCTTCGACCATTGCTTTTGCTTCGGCTGCGGTGTTGGCAACCAGCGGCACGTCAAGGCCTTCAAGCTCCGGCGCATCGCCAACTGCGTAATCACCAACGGTCATGGCAACGTCAAAAACGCCGTCGCTCAGGATACGGAACACGTCACCGCCACCGATGCCCATCTGGTCATGGGTGGTCATTTCAACATTGAATTCGCCGTTGGAATCTGCCGGAAGGGTTTCGGTCCAGAACGGGCTTTCATACTGTTTGTAAAGCGGCAGGCTGCTCCAGC
Organism: Thalassospira sp. GO-4; assembly: GCF_023588965.1. Taxonomy (NCBI): domain Bacteria; kingdom Pseudomonadati; phylum Pseudomonadota; class Alphaproteobacteria; order Rhodospirillales; family Thalassospiraceae; genus Thalassospira; species Thalassospira sp. GO-4. The sequence continues at coordinate 3,927,342 of NZ_CP097807.1, read as the reverse complement.
TGCCGACAACCGAAAGATCCTCGGCAAAGGCCGGGGTTGCGGCAAAACCTGCACCCAGGGCAGAAACCGCCAAAAGCGAAGAAACCATCTTTTTCATAAGAAAAGTCCTCTCTGATAGATCGTTTATGATTGGTGTGTGTGTGGTTTGGTCTGAAGGGAAAACTCCGCGGCCTCGGCAAGGACATCGGTCACAAGCATCAGGCCGGGTTCGTGCGTGATGGCAAATTCGGGTAAGACATTGCGAATTGCCATTTGCGGCGTGACTCCGCACGCCCAGAAAACCGGAATGTCCCCTTCATGAATGACGGGTTCATCTCCAAAGTCCGGTTTCATGATATCCGCAATACCGATCTGGGCCGGGTCACCGATATGAACCGGTGCGCCGTGGGCCAGACGATATCGATCGGAATACAGGATCGCCCGGATCGCGTCGCCCGGGGTGAATGACCGCATCGATACCACCAGCGGACCATGGAAACGCCCGGCTGGGGACGTTTCGATATTGGTCACATACATCGGCACATTGCGGTTGGCATCCATGTGACGCAGCGGCACACCGCCGCGCGTGATTGCCGCTTCAAACGAAAACGAACAACCCAGAACGAATGTCACCAGATCATCGCGCCAGACATCGGTCAGATCGGTCGCACTGGTGTAATCAGCACTGCCGCGGAAAATGCGATACCCCGGAAGATCGGTGCGAATATCAAGATCCGCGCCCAGTGCCGGGATAAACGGCGATCCCGGTTCGGACATCCCGATCAACGGGCATGATTTGGGGTTCTTTGCACAGAATTGCAGAAACTCGTCTGCGTAGTCGGCCGGCAGGATCGCCAGATTGCCCTGAAGGTAACCTGATGAATAACCGGTGGTCGTCCCTGTATGTTCGCCGCTACGGATCGCCTTGCGCAACGCCAGTGGCGTAATTGCGGAAATGGCTTCTTTCGCGATGTCAACGGAACGGGGGGCGCTTTTTGACGCGTTCATTTTTCAGTCCCATTCTCTGCCTCTTTGTAAAGATTGAGAAACCGGACCGATCTTGTCAAGAAATCATTTTATCTGATTTTTGATCGTATTTAGCGATCAGTTTGATCAAACAGTTTTGCTGCTTCCTGTACTGCTGCCCCGATTTCGCGGTTGCGTTCCGGGTAATAGGTGATGACAAAATGCAACGCCGTCAGCGATGCCTCATCGCGCACCGGGATTTGCTTAATATGTTCATCCCAAACGGAATTCTTGACCATCAGGGTCGGCAAAACCCCGATCCCGAAGCCCCCCGCCACCAGATGTTTGACGGTCGAAAGCGATGCCGAACCATGCAATGCCGGCTGGGAAATATCGGGTGCGGCAAAGATGCTTTCGACCTCGCGGAATGGCGGGGTGCCCTTTGGAAATGTCACGATGGCGTGGCTTGCCAGCTCACTTAGTGACAGGGGTGCATCCCCCAGTTCCATCGTTTCGGCACAATACCAGCCCAGTTCAACCGGCTTTAACGGAGCTGCCACCGCACCTTGGGGCACGGATTCGCGCAACATGATCGCGACATCCATCTCGTCATCTTCAAGCGCCTTGCCAAGCTGCCCGGATGTATCGACTGACAATTCGAACCGGACCTTGGGAAAGTCATTTTTCAGCTTGTTGAGCATATCGGTCAAAAGCGTATGCACGATGGTTTCGGCAACACCGATGCGCACGGTTCCGCTCAGTTCGCCCGGATGGGTCAATTCCTGCCAGATGCGGTCGCGCGCCCGTGACAGCCGCTGGGCTTCCTCGACAAAGCGCAAACCCGCCGCCGTCAGGCGAACCTGCCGGTTGCTGCGATCAAACAGCATGATGCCCAGTTTCTTTTCCAACCCCGAAACCCGGGCCGAAATCGCCGATTGCGACAGATTGTATTTCTGGGCTGCTGCCCGAAAACCGCCAGCCTTGACGATATCTTGCAGAATTTCGATATCCTTGAATTCAAACACGCCATCCACCCTGATCAATATTGTTTGTGATCACTTTACCCTCCATCCGATCACTTCGCACGATCAATTGATCATGGATCTGATCAGATGGGCCGCTTTCCACGTAAGAGGTGACGCATAAGCAGGTGAATTCAACGGCATTTCACCAACTGATCACCGAGGCGTGACTTGCCCAAAGCAGCTTTTGCACGGACATTGGAACAAGTGCGCAATTGGAGGACGACATGCTGATACGCCGCAAGAAGGGCTGGGAAATACCTGAACGTGATGCCACACCGCAATCGGTTTACCAAAACCGTCGACAGTTTCTTAAGGGCATCGCTGCCGGTTCCATCGGTGCAACCGCCGCATCCCTGCCCATCGGCAGTGCGCTGGCGCAAGGTGCTGCATCCACCGCCGATCTTTATCCGGTATCACGCAATCCCGCCTATACGGTTGATCGCGAACTGACCGAAAAGGCCAAGGCGCTGACCTATAACAACTTCTACGAATTTGGGTCGCACAAATCGATCTCGCAGGCCGCCCAGGCGATGAATATCCGTCCATGGACGGTCAAGATCGACGGTCTTGTCGAAAACCCGATCGAGATCGATTTCGAAGATCTTGTCCGCAAGATGCCACTGGAAGAACGCGTTTATCGTTTCCGCTGCGTCGAGGCATGGGCAATGACCGTTCCCTGGTCCGGTTTCCCGATGAAGGCACTGGTCGATTTTGCCAAGCCGCTTTCAGGCGCCAAATATGTCGAAATGGAAACCGCCAGCCAAAAGGACACCATGCCGGGCCTACGTCAGTTCTGGTATCCCTGGCCCTATATCGAAGGCCTGACCATCGCCGAAGCCACCAATGAACTGACCATGATTGCCACAGGCATTTATGGCGAGGAACTGCCCAAGCAGAACGGTGCGCCGCTCCGTCTGGTCACGCCGTGGAAATATGGTTTCAAAAACATCAAGTCCATCGTTCGCTTTAGCTTCACTGATCAGCGCCCCAAAAGCTTCTGGGAAGATATCAACAGCGACGAATATGGCTTCTGGGCCAATGTGAACCCCGAAGTACCCCATCCGCGCTGGAGCCAGGCATATGAGCAGTTGCTCAATAATGGCGAAAGTGTCCCGACACGGATTTACAATGGTTACGGCGATTATGTTGCCGACATGTATAAGGGCATGGAAAACGAAAAGCTGTTCATGTGAACTCAACAGAACCGTCGCGATCAAACCATCATGCAACGCCAAAGGGCTGCCAATCTGGCAGCCCTTTTGACTTTGATCGGGTCGCGGGGCTCACCCCATTGCCCCATTAAAGGCGATGTCATAAAGCAGCTTGATATTCAGGGCGATGATGATCGCTGCGATGATCGTTGCAAATACCGTAAGCCATCTTGGCGCGCGCAGATCGCCCATTTTCTCACGCGAGGCCGTAAACATCACAAGCGGCACGACCGCAAACGGCAACTGGAAGCTCAGCACCACCTGCGACAGGATCAGAAGCTTGGCCGTCTGTGCATCCCCGTAAATCACCGTCACTGCGGCGGCGGGCACAATCGCGATAAGGCGCGTCACCAATCGGCGCAACCAGTTGGGCAAGCGGATATTGATGAAACCTTCCATCACGATCTGACCGGCCATGGTCGCAGTCACGGTCGAACTCAGCCCGCAACAAAGCAATGCGATGGCAAACAGGCTCGGTGCGACCGACGCCCCCAAAAGCGGGGCGAGCAACTCATGCGCCACCCCGATATCGTCAATATTGGTCCGCCCGCTGACATGGAATGTTGCAGCCGCCAGAATAAGGATCGATGCATTGATCAAAAGCGCAAAGCAAAGGGCGATTGTTGAATCAAGTGTGGCATATTTAAGCGCCTCTCGCTTGCCCTCAGGCGTATGTTCATAGGCGCGCGTCTGCACGATTCCGGAATGCAGATACAGGTTATGGGGCATCACGGTTGCGCCGATAATACCCAGCGCAAGATAAAGCATGTTCTGATTGCCCAGCAGATCAACCGTCGGCGCAAAACCGACAATTACCCCGTACCAGTCCGGATCGGCCATGGCGATCTGAATACCAAAACAGATCGAAATCACCGCCAACAGGGCAATGATAAAACTTTCAACCCACCGGAATCCGCGCCCCTGCAACCACAGGATCAGCAACACATCGGCGGCTGTGATCAACACGCCGATTTCAAGCGGAATGGCAAAAAGCAGATTAAGCGCAATCGCCGTCCCGATCACCTCGGCCAGATCGGTGGCACAGATTGCAAGCTCCGCCAAAAGCCAGAGCGGCCAGGAAACCCAGTTTGGAAAGGCATCCCGACAGGCCTGCGCAAGATCACGGCCCGAGCCAATCGCAAGCCGCGCACACAGGGACTGCAAAACAATCGCCATGACATTGGACAGCAGCGCCACCGACAAAAGCGCATAGCCAAATTGCGATCCACCCGCAAGCGACGTCGCCCAGTTGCCCGGATCCATATAGCCGACCGCAACCAGATATCCCGGTCCGGCAAATGCCAGGAACTTGCGGAACTTGCCGGAATGGTTCGAAACCGCGATGGATCGGAACACTTCGATCAAGGATGGATCGGACTGTGCATCCCGCCAACCGGTATTGCGCATCCGCCCCTGATTAACATCAGACATTGGAAATGGCCTGCTTCGTGGAAATACCCTTACGATCTGTAAGGTCATCATTTATGACGCGACTTTTAAAGTTAGTCAAACCTAAATTTAAGGCAGTTTCGCCATATTCCAGCCTGATACGCTGCATTCTGGAACGATATCAGACAATGGCAGCGCCGTTACATCGCCCCGTCCACATAGCGGGCATAGATTTCGGCAAAGGTCCCATCTTGGCGCATTTCCACCAGACGGCGTTCAAACTCGGTAAAATCACCGCTGATGAAATAGGGGGATTGCCGCGACACCGCGATAAAGGACGGGCTTCCCTGCAAGACAAGGCTGGCGCGGCGGATGCGCATAGGACCTTCCTGCTTTAACAGCTCGATGGCCAGAAGTTCCGGGACGATCATTGCCGATATCCGGTGTTCGTCAAGCATCCGAAACAAGGTCAGGTAATCTGCGGCTTCGACCTTGCGCACATCGCTGATATCCCCCACTTGCCTGCCGTAATTGGCGCCGCGCAATATCCCGATGGACCGTCCGGCAAGGTCTTCGATTTTTTTGACATCGGCATCCAGAACGCCGGTATAGATGATCTTGGGTTCTTCGGGTAAGGCCGCGCCGAAATAATACATGTATTTCTGGCGTTCATCTGTGCGGTTCGGCCCCAGCATCAGGTCGGCATCGCCATGTTCAAGCATATAAAGCGCACGCCGGAACGGCACGACCTCAAATTCAAGTTCGATGCCCGCCCGCGCTGCGGCGATGCGCGCCACATCCACATAAATGCCCGAATAGACCGGTCCGGACGGGGTCATCTCGACAATCCGGTAGGGCGGGGCATGATTGATCGCAACAACCAGCGTGCGCGCCACTGATGGTTGAACAGACATCAGCAGCGCGATCATCGAAAAGACACACCATACCGCCCAAGACACCATGCGCTGTCGCAAGCCCGTCTCCATCTGACACTGACTAACTTTCTGCACTGGCAGTGAAATACCCGATCTTCATTAGATTGGGTCACCGCATGCTGATTGCCACGGCTTATATTCGCACGGGAAGAATACTCAACCGACAATCGTGCAAATGTGTCATGTCCTGTTATGGGCCCTTGCGCCGACGTCCTTTGTATTTCGGTTTGTTGACCGATTTTGACCCGGGCCCGGCGGTACCGATACTGCGCGCCATCGGGCCTGCTTCGGCCAGTCCAAGTTCCTGGTCCTCAAGACGCTTGATCTCATCGCGCAGACGCGCTGCTTCTTCGAATTCAAGATTGCCTGCGGCTTCACGCATACGTTTTTCAAGATCCTCGATATGCGCACGCAGATTGTGACCGATCAGGGTATCGCCTGAAACCCCGGTATCGACCGTGACGTAATCCTGCTCGGCCACACTTTCGAGAACATCATTGATCCGCGAGCGCACGGTTTCCGGCGTGATGCCATGTTCCTCGTTATAGGCCATCTGTTTTTCGCGGCGGCGGGTGGTTTCGCCAATCGCATATTCAAGGCTGTCGGTCATCTTGTCGGCATACAGCAACACCCGCCCATCAACGTTACGCGCCGCACGGCCAATGGTCTGAACCAGCGATGTTTTCGAACGCAGGAAACCTTCCTTGTCCGCATCAAGGATCGCGACCAGCGCACATTCCGGAATATCCAGGCCTTCGCGCAGAAGGTTGATGCCAACCAGAACGTCAAACACACCCAGACGCAAATCACGGATGATCTCGATCCGTTCAAGCGTATCAATGTCGGAATGCAGATACCGCACACGAATGCCGTGTTCGTGCAGATATTCGGTCAAATCCTCGGCCATGCGTTTGGTCAGGGTCGTGACCAGAACGCGCTGGCCCTTGGCCGCACATGCCTTGGCCTCACCCAGAAGATCATCGACCTGGGTTTCAACCGGGCGAACAATACAGACCGGATCAATAAGACCGGTCGGACGGATCACCTGTTCGGCAAAGACACCGCCGGTGCGTTCCATTTCCCAATTGCCCGGTGTTGCCGAAACAAACACGCTTTGCGGGCGCATGGCGTCCCATTCCTCGAACTTCAAAGGACGGTTATCAACACAGCTTGGCAGGCGGAACCCATGTTCGGCCAGGGTGAATTTGCGATTATAGTCCCCCCGGTACATGCCGCCAATCTGTGGGACGGCCACGTGGCTTTCATCGACAAACAGCAACGCATTTTCCGGAAGATATTCAAACAATGTCGGCGGCGGATCGCCGGGATTACGGCCCGACAACCAGCGGGAATAGTTTTCAATCCCTTTGCAGTGTCCGACCGTTTCCATCATTTCAAGGTCAAAGGTCGTGCGCTGTTCAATGCGCTCGGCGGCAAGAAGTTTGCCCTCCTCGCGGAACTGTGCCAGGCGATCTTTCAGTTCCTGCTTGATGCCGGCCATCGCCTGCACAAGGGTCGGGCGCGGTGTCACATGGTGCGAATTTGCATAAACCGTGACCGAGTCCATGGTCGCAAATTTATGCCCGGTCAGCGGATCGAACTCGGCCAGTTCCTCGATCTCGTCGCCAAACATCGAAACCCGCCATGCCCGGTCTTCGGCGTGGGCCGGGAAAATCTCAAGCACATCACCGCGCACCCGGAAGGTGCCGCGCGAAAAGGCCGCGTCATTGCGGGTATATTGCAATTCGACCAGCCGCTTCATGATGTCGTTGCGATCGACCTCGTCGCCAACCGAAATGCGCTGGGTCATCTCAAGATATGTTTCCACCGCCCCGATACCGTAAATGCACGACACCGACGCCACGATGATACAATCGTTGCGTTCAAGGATCGCACGCGTTGCGGCGTGGCGCATCCGGTCGATCTGTTCGTTGATCGAACTGTCTTTTTCGATATAGGTATCGGTCCGCGGGATATAGGCTTCGGGCTGGTAATAGTCGTAATAGGAAACGAAATACTCGACCGCGTTTTCCGGGAAAAATCCCTTCATCTCGGCATAAAGCTGGGCGGCCAGTGTCTTGTTTGGCGCAAGAACAAGGGCGGGGCGCTGGGTATTGGCGATGATATTGGCCATGGTAAAGGTCTTGCCCGACCCGGTCACACCCAGAAGAACCTGATCACGTTCATTCTCGTTGATGCCCGCCATCAGTTCGGCAATCGCGGATGGCTGATCACCGGCGGGCTGATATTCCGTCACCAGCTTGAATTCCCGTGACCCTTCAACGGGCGGGCGACGTTTGGTCAGAAATTCCGGTAGCGCATCCATCGGGCAAATCCCTTGTTTGATCTTGCCCCTAGTTATAGGTCAGATAGCACCAATCGCAAGCCCCACCCCTGACAGTTCCTGTCAGGAAATGTCAGGAGCCGTCAGGATCAGGATTGCCGGAACAAGAACCATTTTACCGCGTTATGCATTCTGTTCTGTTCGATCTGACATCCTGTGGACGGTTAAATTGGATAAATTCATCCCAAAGAACCCGCAAAACGCGACAAACTGCCTTGAATTGCATTTAAGGCAGGCGTAGGGTCCGATCCGAAAGAACGCGATTCTTTTCACTTCTTTTTTCATTCCAGGGAAACAGACCAATGGCGTTTATTGCCGACCGTTTGAGCCGTATCAAACCATCTCCCACCATTGCCGTAACCACCAAGGCCGCTGAACTCAAGGCAGCTGGCGTTGACGTGATCGGTCTTGGCGCAGGTGAGCCGGATTTTGATACCCCCGACAACATCAAAGAAGCTGCCAAGGCGGCACTCGATGCTGGCAAGACCAAATACACTCCGGTCGCTGGCACTCCCGAGCTGCGCAAGGCCATTGTCGAGAAGTTCAAGCGTGAAAACGACCTGGAATACACCATCGACGAAATCACCGTTGGTTGTGGTGGCAAACAAACCCTGTTCAACGCGTTCTTTGCAACGCTGAACCCGGGCGACGAAGTCATCATCCCGGCTCCGTACTGGGTTTCCTACCCGGACATGACCCTGATGGCCGAAGGCACCCCGGTCGTGGTCGAATGCCAGGAAGAAAACGACTTCAAAATCACCGCCGCCGAGCTCGAAGCTGCGATCACGCCGAAAACCAAATGGGTTGTTCTGAACTCGCCGTCGAACCCGACCGGTGCGGCTTATTCGCGTGCCGAACTGCGTGCGATTGCCGACGTTCTTCTGAAACACGAAAACGTCTATGTCATGTCTGACGACATGTATGAGCACCTCGTCTATGACGGTTTCGAATTCACCACCATCGCCCAGATCGAGCCGAAGCTCAAAGAGCGTACGCTGACCTGTAACGGTGTGTCGAAATCCTATGCGATGACCGGCTGGCGTCTTGGTTATGCTGCCGGCCCGAAAGACCTGATCAAAGCGATCAACAAGGTCCAGTCGCAGTCCAGCACCCACACCTCCTCGATCAGCCAGGCTGCTTCGATCGAAGCGCTTAGCGGTCCGCAGGACTTCCTTAAAGAACGCGCAGAAGTCTTCAAAAAGCGCCGTGACCTTGTTGTCGCAGCCCTGAACGAATGCGAAGGCCTGTCGTGCAAAACCCCGGAAGGTGCGTTTTACGTCTATCCGTCTTGCGCGGGTGCGATCGGCAAAACCACCCCGGATGGCAAGAAAATCGAAACCGACACCGACTTCGTCACCTACCTGCTCGAAGCAGAAGGCGTTGCTGCGGTTCAGGGTTCGGCATTCGGTCTGGCTCCGTATTTCCGCATTTCCTATGCGACGTCCGATGCGGCCCTTACCGAAGCATGCGCACGTATCAAACGTGCTTGCGCTGCACTGAAATAAGGTTTCTGCACCCGATATTTCGGGGCATTGATCACCAAACAGGGTCCGGCACTTGCCGGGCCCTGTTTTTTTGTCCATTATCGAATTCAATAATTACGCACTAAATTACCGATAAATCGGACACATCATGATCAACGAGAACTTCTACGCCACCGTCGACGGAATAAGCTTGTTCTGTCAGCGGATCACCCCTGCCGATGTTCGTGAAGATGCCCCGACCATTATCTTCCTTCACGAGGCCCTGGGCACCATTCGCATGTGGCGGGACTTCCCCGCCAAACTGGCAACCGCAACCCGGCATCCTGTCATTGTCTATGAACGGCGCGGCCATGGCCGGTCCGACCCGCATGCCGATGGCGACATTCCCCGTGCGGTCGATTTCCACAACACCGAAAGCGATGTTTATCTGCACGGACTGATCACCGAACTGGGACTAAGCAAACCCATCCTGTTTGGTCACAGTGACGGCGCGACCATTGCCCTTAAATACGCCGCCCGTTTCCCCGACAATGTCACTGCGGTGATTTCCGAGGCCGCCCACGTCTTTGTCGAAGACGTCACCATTGCCGGCATCAATGATGCGGCGGGCATTTATGCCAATACCGACTGGAAAACCAAACTTGAACGCCATCACTTCTTCCAGACCGATGCCGTTTTCAGCGCCTGGGTCGACACCTGGCGGCAACCGGCTTTTCGTGACTGGAACATGGTCGATGAACTGGCCAGCATCACCTGCCCGCTTCTGATCATTCAGGGCGATGATGACCAGTTTGGCAGCGACGAACAGGTCCACACCATCTGCGCCAATGTCAGCGGCCCGGCGACCGAAATGCTGATCAAAAATTGCGGCCACATCCCGCATTTTGATCAACCCGATCAGGTGATTGCCGCCAGCCTCAAGCATCTGGGCCTTGCCGAACTTGTCGATGGCTAACACCAACTTGCCGCCCAAACAAAAAAGCCCCGGCTGCGTCATGCAACCGGGGCTTTTTGATTGGGCTATGCCCGAATTCTGTCGGCTTATTCGGCCAGTGCGTCTTCGGCGTCGATCACGACCGCAACGGCGTGAATGACCGATGCAATACGGATGGCGTTCTGGATGGTTTCCTTTTTGACGCCGGCACCTTTGAGCACCTTGTCATGGGAATCGATGCACATGCCGCAACCGTTGATCGCCGAAACCGCGATCGAAAACAGTTCGAAATCGGCCTTGTCGATGCCCGGCTTGCCGATGATGTTCATGCGAAGGCGGGCTGGCATCGAACCGTATTCGGCATCCGAAACCAGATGCACGAAACGGTAATAGATGTTGTTCATGCCCATGATTGCCGCTGCACCCTTGGCAGCTTCAATGGCTTCTTCGGACAGTTTTTCTTTTGCTTCAGCGGCAACGGCCTTGATCAGTTTGGCGTTGCGCGATGCGAATGCACACGCAAGGGCTGTGCCGTAAACCTGCTGGTCGGTCATGCCCGGATTGTTGGCCATGCTCGACAGGTTCAGTTTGAGATCCTTGGCATAGGACGGCATTGCGTCTTTGATTTCGACGATAGAAGTCATTGTTTAACCCCTGAATTCATTGCTGCTTTGAAAGCGAAAATCACAAAACTCTTCAGCCATCACCAAGCCGCCGACCATATCGGCAGATGGATCAATCAAATTTTCCCGATGGGCTGAAAACGGGACCGGACAGGTGTCCGGCCCCAAAATCGGTCTGGACCAAGTCGTAAAATACGACTTAGAGGGTCGCGTCACCCTGGTTCCAGTTGCACGGGCAAAGTTCGTCGGTCTGCAGTGCATCAAGAATACGCAGGGCTTCCTGCGGGTTACGACCAACGTTAAGGTCGTTAACCTGGACGTGACGGATGATGTTGTCCGGATCGACGATGAAGGTCGCACGCAGGGCAACACCGGCATCTTTTGCCAGAACACCAAGGGCTGCCGAAAGTTCTTTTTTCTCGTCAGCCAGCCATACGAACGGGCTGTCACCCAGATCTTCGTGGTGGGTACGCCATGCTGCATGGACGAAATCGGTGTCGGTCGAGCAACCCAGAAGAACTGCGTCACGGTCTTCGAATTCACCGTTCAGTTCGCCATAACCGACGATTTCGGTCGGGCAGACAAAGGTGAAGTCTTTCGGCCAGAAGAACAGGATCTTCCATTTGCCTTCATAGGACTTGTCGGTCACCGGTGCGAAGCTGTCCGGGGTTTTGCCCGAAACACCAGTCAGATTGAATTCAGGAAGCGTATCACCAACGGTAAGCATTATTTTGGTACTCCATAACCCAGTTAAAATTCCCGATTAACGGCCCCCGACAGGCCGTGTCATCTTGTGTGCAAGTGCAAAAAATGCACTCCCTGCTGGCGATTTGTAGTGAAATGGACTAACTAAGACAAATAGATAAATCCTCAGTTGGTGATAGGAAAAATTTATGGCTGCCCAACCAAGTATCAAGCAGCTCAAGTACTTAGTTGCCCTTGCGGAATGCGGCCATTTTGGCCGTGCGGCCGAGGCCTGCTTCATCACGCAGCCCAGCCTGTCTGCGGCAATCAACGAACTTGAAAACCTTCTTGGCGCGCAGCTTGTCGAACGCAACAAGCGTCAGGTCCTGATCACCCCGCTGGGCGAAGAAGTCGTTTCGCGGGCGCGAAGCATTCTTCAGGAAGTCGACGAACTGACCACCATGGCACAGGCCGCGACAGAACCGCTGTCGGGCCCGATCCATATCGGCGTCATCCCAACCATCGGTCCGTATTTGCTGCCCGATGTGATGACCCAGATCAAGTCCGGCTTCCCGAAATTGCAGCCCTTCCTGCGCGAAGACCAGACCGGCAACCTGATCAAGCTTCTGTCGGCGGGCAAACTTGATCTTGCCCTGATTGCCCTTCCGATCGAGGAAGCCTGGCTTGAAGAGTTTGATCTGTTCGAAGACCAGTTCGTCTTTGCCTGCAGCCCCGACAACCCGCTGACCAGCAAAAGCCGCCTTGAAATTTCCGATATCAAGGATGAAAAACTTTTGCTGCTTGAAGACGGCCATTGCCTGCGCGATCAGGCCCTTGAAGTCTGTCAGAAAGCCGGATGGAGCAAATCCGCCGACTTCCAGGCCAACAGCCTGTCGACCCTGGTTCAGATGGTGGCTGCGGGTGTCGGATCGACCCTGCTTCCCGAAATGTCGCTTGAAGTCGAGGCCCGCCGCCCCGACCTTTTGAAAATCATGCCGTTTGAAAACCCGGTCCCGATCCGGCGCATCGGCATGGTCTGGCGCAGAAGTTCGGCCCGTAAACGTGAATATCGCCAACTGGCAACCTATTTGCGTGACCGGCTTACCCCGCGGCATCAGGCCGACGTTGCCTGATTTGCCCGGCGTCATTGATTTGTTTTACGGGTAAAACAGGAAACAGGCTTATCGTCGATGTTACCGATCAAGGATAACAACCCGACCACCATCACCCCCTGGGTGACCTACGCGATCATTGCGCTCAATGTCGTGGTGTTTCTGTTTACCGTCTCGCTTGATCCGCGGTCGGCCCAGCTGGTCAATCTGCAATATGGCGCAATCCCCGCCATTGTCTTCGGCCATGCCGACTTGCCACCGGAATTCTCCCCCTTCCCGCCGGGCTTTGGCTTTTTGTCGATCTTTTCGGCCATGTTCATGCATGGCGGCTGGATGCATCTTGGCGGCAATATGCTCTATCTCTGGATCTTCGGAAACAATGTCGAAGATGCGATGGGGCATTTCCGCTTTTTGATGTTCTATCTGATTTGCGGCATTGCCGCGGCCCTTGGCCATGGCCTGCTTGATACCCAGTCCCATATCCCGATGATCGGTGCATCCGGGGCGCTTGCCGGCGTGCTGGGGGCGTATTTCCTGCTTTATCCCAAGGCACGCGTGCTGGTCTGGTTCTTCTGGGTTTTCATTTTCTATGTGCCCGCCGTTTTCGTGCTCGGTTTCTGGTTTGTCACCCAGATCATCAATTTCGGAAGCGGTGCCGATGGCGGTATTGCCTGGGTTGCTCATATTGCGGGTTTCGTTGCCGGTCTTGCCCTGATCCCGCTTTTCAAGCATCGCAACATCCCGCTTTGGCATGACGGCTCCCCCGCCCCGGCCTTTGGCATTTATCGCCCCGGCCGCAAGGCCCGCGACGCTGGCACGGGTGCCAACATCCCGCCATGGGCTGCTGCCTACGAGGCCGAACGTGCGGCAAAACATGCCAGCATGCGCGACGATCAGCGCGGCCCGTGGGGCAAGGAAGGCGACAATCGCGATACATCACCCTGGGGGCGCTATCGCCCCGCCACGGGTCCAAAGCAAAAGCAGCCCACAAAGCCGTCTGTTGGTGTTCCGAAAGTTGTTCGCTTGCATAAAGACGCCAACCCGGACGATAATTGAACTGACCCCATAAGGGTCCCCTAACCCCGTCGGAGGATTGCCATGCGCGCCGCCTATTTCACCGAATATCAGGGTCCGATCGAAGTCCAGAAACTTGACGATCCGACCCCGACCAATGGCGGGGTCGTGATCAGAGTTGGCGCAACCGGCCTGTGCCGCAGTGACTGGCATGGCTGGATGGGTCATGATTCCGATGTGCAATTGCCCCATGTTCCGGGCCATGAATTTGCCGGAACCGTGGTTGCAGTCGGCAAGGATATCAAACGCTGGCAGGAAGGCGATCGGGTCACCGTCCCGTTTGTATCGGGCTGTGGTCATTGCCCGGAATGCAACAGTGGCAATCATCAGGTCTGTGACCATCAATTCCAGCCGGGCTTTACCCATTGGGGCAGTTTTGCCGAATTTGTCGCCATTGACTATGCCGACACCAATCTGGTGCGCCTGCCCGATGAAATGGACTTCGCAACTGCGGCCAGTCTTGGCTGTCGCTTTGCCACCAGCTTCCGTGGCGTGATCGATCAGGGCAAGGTCAGTGCCGGTCAGATCGTCGCGGTGCATGGTGCTGGTGGTGTGGGTCTGTCGGCAATCATGATTGCCGCCGCCGCCGGGGCCTATGTGGTGGCAGTTGATATTGACGATGCCAAGCTTGAATTTGCCAAGGAACTTGGCGCCAATGCGGTTCTCAATGCCGCGGCAATTGATGATATCCCGACCGCGATCAAGGACATCACGCGCGGCGGTGCGCATGTCTCGGTCGATGCGCTTGGCAGTGCGGTGACCTGCTTTAACTCTGTCGCGTCCCTGCGCAAACGCGGCAAGCATATCCAGATCGGCCTGATGACCGGCGACCACGCCCATGCCAAAGTTCCGATGGACCGGGTCGTTGCCCATGAACTTGAAATTCTGGGCAGCCACGGCATGCAGGCATTCCGTTATGATGCCATGGTCGACATGATCATGACCGGCAAACTGGCCCCGCAAAAACTGATCGGCGATCGCGTCACCCTGGCCGAAGGCGCCACTGCGCTGATGAATATGGATCACTTCGCCGGAACCGGCGTCACTGTCATTGACCGGTTCTGATCGATGCTGGCGGGTATTGCGTTTCTTCCCAAACAACCGATTGACGATATCCTTGCCGATATCGCAGCGGGCTATGATGCCAACCGCATCGCCGGTTATGTGCAAAAACGGCGCAAGGACCGGGACTGCGGCACATTGGTTTATGTCCGTAATCTGCGCAGCGGCGATGAAATGCCGATCACCAAGAACCGTGGCGCCATGGCAAAGGGCTGCAAGCTTGATGGTGATGCCCTGTCATCCCTGTCCGAGCAGCTTGAACGCGATGTCGAAACCGATTGTGATCTGTTGATTGTCGCGCGCTTTGGCCGCAGCGAAGCCGACGGGCGCGGTTTGCGCGATGTGATTTCACGCGCGCTTGAACTTGGCGTGCCGGTGCTGGTCGGGGTGCGCGGTGAATATGCCGATGCCTGGGCCGACTTCCATGGCGGCATTGCCGAAAGTCTCGACCTTGATCGACAGGCAATCTTGGACTGGCTGAACCATCAGACAAGCCTGCTGCAAGACGCGTGATGACTGGCTGCTGATCGCTGACCGGCAATGGAAAAATCGGCAAATCGGTAAATCGGCATGACGGCCGGATATCACGCTGGCAAATCAGCCCGGTTGCCCGAACCAGTCCGCACTTGCGTGCACCTTATCCGGTCTGAAGGGTTGTGCGTTCACGGACCAGAACCCGGGCGGCAAACCGTTCGAACCATTCCCCGAATGCCTGATCATATTTGATCCGTCCGGCGCGTTGTTCATCGGGTCCCTGACCATTGGGGCGGTCGGTTTTATCACCACCATTGGCAAGCCAGCGTTCATGGGTTTCATCATCAACTTCGGGATGGAACTGAATGCCCCAGATGCGTTCATCAATGTGATAGGCCTGATGGGGAAATGTCGGCCCGGTCGCCACAAGCTCCGCCCCCTCGGGCAATCCGAACCCTTCGCTGTGCCAGTGATAGACCATCATCTCGTCGGGGAAAAGATCACGCCCGGCATCGGTTGCCTGCACCGGGTAATATCCGATCTCGGTCAAGCCTTCGGGATGGGGTTCCACATCCGCCCCGAGATGGCGCGCCATCATCTGTGCGCCAAGACAAATGCCCAGATACAGAACGTCACTTTCGACGACCTTGGGCAGGAATTCCATGATTGCCTGCACATTGCCAAGATCATCGTCATTGGCACTCATCGGGCCGCCAAACACCACAACAAGATGATAGCCCGACAGGTCATCGGGCAAGGCATCGCCTTCGCCGGGACGGCGAATATCGAACTCGTAACCATATTTGCGCAAAACCGTTCCCAACCGCCCCGGCTGTCCGGTGGCCGAATTGAAAATCAGCAAAATGCGATCATTGGTACTCAGTTCGTTCATCGGGTCCTCATCATGGTGCGGAACTGGGTTCATTAAATCTGCTTCACGCCCTCTTTGACAAGCCCCCTGCCGTCAAAAACGCTGTTCCCCAAAGGAAAAGCCGCCGCACATTGTGCGACGGCCCTTGAATTCGATCCGAAATCCGGACGGCTTAGACGTTGAATTTAAAGTGGAAGATATCGCCATCCTTGACGATATAGGTCTTGCCTTCCTGGCGCAGCTTGCCGTTATCGCGCGCACCGGCTTCGCCGTTAAATTCGATGAAATCGTCATAGGCGATGGTTTCGGCCTTGATAAAGCCGCGCTCGAAATCGGTGTGGATGACACCGGCAGCATTGGGTGCAGTGGCCCCTTCATGCACGGTCCATGCGCGGGCTTCTTTCGGACCAACCGTAAAGAAGGTCAAAAGTTTCAAAAGTTTGTAGCCTTCGCGAATGACACGGGCCAGACCGGTTTCTTCAAGACCAAGACCTTCAAGGAACTCTTTCTTGTCTTCGGCACTTTCAAGCAGGGCCACTTCCGATTCAATGGCCGCAGAAATCACCACCGAACGCGCACCCTGGGCAGCGGCCATTTCGGCAACCTTGGCCGAAAGTTCGTTGCCTTCTGCCGCACTGTCTTCATCAACGTTGCAGGCATAAAGGATCGGCTTGCTGGTCAGAAGTTGCAGCATACGGAATGCTTTTTCTTCGTCCTCGCCATTGATTTCAACCACGCGGGCCGGCTGGCCATCGCGCAGCACCACAAGCGCGCGCTCGATCAGATCAAGCGCCAGCTTGGCATCCTTGTCATTGGAACGGGCTTTTTTCTGCAAGGCCGGAACGCGCTTTTCAAGGCTTTCCATATCGGCCAGCATCAGCTCGGTCTCGATGGTTTCGGCATCACGTACCGGGTCAACCGATCCGTCAACATGGGTGATGTCGCCATCTTCAAAGCACCGCAGAACATGCACAATCGCATCGGTTTCGCGAATATTGGCAAGGAACTGGTTGCCAAGACCTTCGCCCTTGGACGCGCCACGGACCAGACCGGCAATATCAACGAATTCAAGCTGGGTCGGAATGATATTTGCCGATTTTGCAATCGCGGCAATCTTGTCCAGACGATCATCAGGAACACTGACACGACCGGTATTCGGCTCGATGGTGCAGAACGGGAAGTTTGCTGCCTCGGCAGCTGCCGTCTGGGTCAGGGCGTTAAAAAGGGTCGATTTGCCAACGTTGGGCAGACCAACAATACCGCATTTGAATCCCATCTTCGGGCTCCGTCACTTGAATTTCTGTTCATCAGGATCGGCCCGGGCAGCCCCCGGCCGAAAGACTATTTCTTTTTGCCAAATGCCTTGGCAAGGGCTTCGGCCATGGCCGAAGCAGCATTGCTGACCGGTGTGTCCGCACGTTCAACGCGGACTTTTGCCGCACCGGACAAATCATCCAATCCGTCGCCGTCGCGCGTTTGCAAACCGGCATCCGCATCGCCATCCTTTTTGGCCGGTTTGGCATCCGGCTTGTCCTTTTTCGGTGCCTTTGGCTTGGGCGGGTTCACAATGGCCGAGACCTTGCTCATAAAGCCACCGTCATCACCCTTGACCAGCCGCCCGAATTCGGCGGCAACACCGTCCAGAAGCGTCATCAGCCAGCCATCCTGCTCGGCCTTGGAGAAATCCCCAAGAACATGACCATGCACACGGGATTTATCCCCGGGATGACCAATGCCAAGACGAACGCGGCGATATTCCTTGCCACAATGGGCGTCAATGGATCGCAAACCGTTATGCCCGCCATGTCCGCCGCCGCGTTTGACGCGCAATTTGCCCGGTGGCAAATCCAGCTCATCATGAAGAACAATAACGTTTTCGACCGGAATTTTATAAAAGCGCAGCACTTCGCCAACGCTTTGCCCCGACAGGTTCATGAAGGTTTCCGGTTTCAGAACCAGAACTTTCTGACCGTTCAATTCACCTTCGGAAATCTGGCCCTGAAACTTTTTGCGCCAGGGACCAAAAGAATAGCGGCGGACGAGTTCGTCCGCCGCCATGAAGCCAATGTTGTGGCGATTGGCGGCATATCCCGATCCCGGGTTTCCCAATCCAACCACCAAAAACATCGTAAGACCTCGATCTTATTCTTCGGTTGCTTCTTCTTCGTCTTCGTCTGATTCGGCATTTTCTTCCGATTTCAGAGCGGACGGAGCAGCAACAGTCGCAACGGTGAAGTCACGGTCGGTGATCGCAAGCTCGACACCTTTCGGCAGGGTAATTGCCGAAATGTGGATCGAGTCACCAACTTCAACGCCAGAAAGGTCGAAGACCAGCTCTTCCGGAATTGCATTCGGAGCGCAGATGACTTCAACATCGTGACGAACAACGTTAAGAACACCACCTTTTTTGATGCCCGGGGATTTCTCTTCGTTTTCGAAGCGAACCGGAACTTCAACGTGGATGGTCTGGCCTTTTGCAAAGCGCAGAAGGTCAACGTGCATGATTTCGTCGGTAACTTTGTCGAACTGAACGTCGCGCGGCAGAACTTCGTATTTCTCTTTGCCGACTTCAACAGTCAGAACATGAGAATAGAAGCCCGGCTTATGCAGAAGTTTCCAAAGCGGACGCGGGTCAATCTGGAACAGAACAGGTTCCTGTTTTGCACCATAAATAACACCAGGGACCATACCGGCACGACGCACGGCACGGGCGGCCCCCTTTCCGGCCCGTTCACGGATTTCCGCAGAGATAACAGTATTTGCCATCGGAAAATCTCCTTGAACTAGTAAAATATTGTCTTCGCAGGTTGGTGAAAATCACCGCTGAAAGCCCACGAAAACAAGCGCGGTGGCCTCCAGGGGTGCCACCGCGGCGAGGGCCTTATACCCTCAATCGAAAAGAACGGAAACAGATTTTTCTTCCGAGATACGGCGAATGGCTTCTGCCATCAGCGGCGCAATCGGAAGCTGTCGGATTTTTGCGCAATCACGCACCGCATCCGAAGCCCGGATGGAATCGGTGGTAACGACTTCGGTCATCGGCGAATTGGCAATACGTTCAACCGCCGGGCCCGACAGGACACCGTGGGAAACATATGCCGCAACCGACGATGCGCCGCGCTCTTTAAGGGCACCGGCTGCATTGCAAAGGGTACCGGCCGAATCAACGATATCGTCAACCAGGATGCAGGCCGCATCCTTGACGTCACCGATGACGTGCATCACTTCGGAAACGCCGGCCTGCGGGCGACGTTTGTCAATGATCGCAAGTTCGGCATCAAGGCGTTTTGCAACGGAACGCGCACGGGCAACACCGCCGACATCCGGGCTGACGATGACCAGTTTCTGGCCTTCGAACTTGTTGCGGATGTCGCTGGTCAGAACCGGCGATGCAAACAGGTTATCAAGCGGAATGTCGAAGAAGCCCTGGATCTGACCGGCGTGGAGGTCCATGGTCAGAACGCGGTCTGCACCGGCAACCGTGATCAGGTTGGCAACAAGCTTTGCCGAAATCGGGGTACGGGGACCCGATTTACGATCCTGACGGGCATAGCCGAAATACGGAATGACAGCCGTGATGCGACGTGCAGACCCACGACGCAGCGCGTCGAGTATCACCAGAAGTTCCATCAGGTTGTCGTTTGCGGGGAAAGAGGTGCTCTGAATGACAAAAACGTCCTCACCGCGGACGTTTTCCTGAATTTCACACCAGATTTCCTCATCGGAGAAACGCTTAACATCTGCACGGGTAAGCGGCAGATTCAGATGGTCAGCAATTGCCTCAGCCAACGGGCGGTTACTGTTACCAGCGAGGATCTTCATAGCGGGGCCTCGGTTAATGGGTGCCGGGAAAGCGAAAAAACAAATTCTATTGCGAATCCGGGTCGGTGCATTCTGCCGGGATGGTTCCCTGCTTGCCTTGTCGCCCAAAAGCCCGGAAACCGGGGAAACCCCGCCCGGATAGACGACATGTTCACGACACTCAAAGACCATATATAGGCAAACCCGCACCTTGGCAGATCGCGGCGGCTTTATAACCAGCCGTTAACAGTCTGTAAATGGGCCCAGTGACAAATCACGACAAGGCAGTCATGCATCAGGCGATCATCCCGGCCCGTCTCCCGGTTCCTGCCCGGTTCTTGCCCGGTTCTCAAACTGCCCTATCGCGACGAAAGTGTCTTTTTATCTGCGCGCAATTGCAATTGCTTGCGCGTGGCAATCTGCCCCAGAACCCCTTCAAGGGTTTCGACCGCGGCCTGTGCCGCAAGTGACGCCACCGCCCCCCAGTATTTGTCAAGACTGCCATGGGGCACGACATTGTTCTGGTTCATCTGGCCAAGCTCACTGCCATCGGGTTCCATGATCACCCATTCGATCGAAACCTTGTCGACCGGCGGTTTCTGACCGTTTTCAATCGGGCTGACATCAATGGTCGCAGACAGAATGACACTGTGTTCGCCGATATCCTTGTTATCAACAAGAATGCCCTTTGACTGCAACAAGGCCCCGGCGGACCGCGCAAGGGCGGTGTTCCCGTCACCCGGCGCACCGGCAAAATCGATCAGGGCAATCTTCATGAAGGGTGCCGCCTTGAAGGCCGACCGGTCGCCGGTAATCATAAAGGCAATCTGATCGGCGGACTCGGCCACCAGCCCGTCATAGGTCTTGTGGATCGGGTTTTCCTTGATGCCGTCAAGCTCGCGCACTTTCTCGGCAAACTCCTTGGGCAGGGCAAGATTGCTTTCTTCCGGGCCGTTCGGACTGTCGGCAAACCATTGTTCGGCAGACAATTCACCCTGGGCACGCGCGGTATCGATCGCAAGCCCGTCCGGGCGCATCAAAACCCATGTCACATCAAGCTTCGCCCCGTCTTCGACCAGATTGGCCACCACATTGGGACGCAGGATATAATCCCCGCCAATCAGACTGTCGCTATAGGCCGGAATATCCCGATTGCGAAGGGCACGCGCCATCGCCCGTGCCAGATGTGCCGATGCCCCGTCCGGCAAATCATCCCCTGCCTCGACCCGAACCGTTCCGGCATCGCGCAATTCCAGAAGCGACGGATCACCTTCGCGTCCCGCCCCCTCGAACGGGCGGGGCAAATCACCACACGCCGCCAGCGGCGCCAACATCAACATGCAAAGAACAAGGGAACGGAGGATCGATTTCATAACGTCACTTATATATTCACATCAAAACGCAACCGACCATGGTCGCGATGATCATAAAGAAAAACAGCATAATCATATGCGGCATGACGTATCCCCCCGGGCCGTTTGCGGCCCTACGCCTCGGTTAACATGATTGCGGAAAGTTGCCGGCCATAATCGGGCTCCTTGCGAAGCGTGGTCCGGCGATAACTGTAAAACAAGTCTTCTTCAGCCAGGGTATCGCGCGCCACCAGTTCGACCGATGCAATACCGGTCGCAATGGTCCGGCGGCGTACATATTCGGGCAGATCGAACATGAAATGCCCGTCGCGCACCGATGGATCAAACAAATCATCACTGCCTTCCGGGCCGCCCAGAATGGTCTCGCGAAACGCGCCATCCACCTCATAGGATTTGCGCGCAATGCACGGGCCAACAGCGGCGGTGATATTTTCGCGCTTCGCACCGAGCTTTTCCATCGCCGCAACCGTGCTGGCCGAAATGCCGCCATATGATCCGCGCCATCCGGAATGGCACGCGCCAATCACCCCTGCAACCGGATCATGAAACAGAACCGGCGTGCAATCGGCGGTCAGAATTCCCAGCATGATGCCCGGCCGGTCTGTCACCATCGCATCGGCCTTGGGGGCCTCGTCACGTGAAAGCGGCCGATCAAGAACCGCAACATCGGTGCCATGGACCTGATACACCGTCGTCAGGTTTTGCGCATCCGTTGCAAAGGCCGATGCCGCGCGTGCCCGGTTTTCGGCCACCCGGTTCTTGTCATCATCTGACCCGAACCTGACATTCAGCCCGCCATGGATGCCATCACTGACCCCGCCCTTGCGGCTCAGGAACCCGTGGCGCACCCCGTCGTTCCCCGAAAGACGTTCGGCTTCAAACCAGATCAGACCGTTTGACGAACGTTCAATACCGACAGTGATCGGATGGGTCATGGTTTGCGGGCTCCAAGGTTTGAATGGTCGGTATTTATCCTGCGACACCGCTGACGCAAGGTGGCGGCGTGGTCTCGCGACCATACCCGATCAGAACTTTAAAAAGCGTTCCCATCTGATCGGCATCAACAAGTCGTGCCAGCGCCTGGTCAATCGCAACCGCCTGCTGGTCATCGGCACCGGTTTTCAAAAGCTCGGCACGCTGTTCAATGCCCAGCATCCTAAGAAACGTCCCCTGGGTCAGAACCGCACCGGTTCGTGCCCCGGCTTCGTTCATCGCCCGTGCGATGGCGGCAAAATCCACATGCGCCGTCAGATCGGCATCCCCCGGATCACGCAGGACCGGATGATATTCATGCCCCTTTAACGCTTGCAACGTATCGCCAAATGCGCTGCTTGGATGACCGTAATCAATAAACAGCGCCGCCCCGTGGGTTTCATTCAGACGGCGCGCGACCTGATCGGCGATGGCAATTGCCGGCGCGCAGCTTTCAAAGATGTCACCCTTTTTTGCAGACCCGCGCAAGGTCGCGGGGATCAGCGCATCGGTCACCGGTGTTTCACGCCCGCGTACAAATCCCAGTTCACCACTGTCGGCATCAACACCGACAAGCCGCTCTGCCCAGCCATGATCGCCGCGTTCGAACTGGCGGATCGGCAATGCATCAAAGAATTCATTGCCGATGATGATGGCCGGAACATCCGCACGGACCGGAATATCGTCAAACGCTTCATGCCATGTTGCCGGTATCCCTGATGCCATGATGGCGGTTTGCTGATGGGTACGCAAAACCGGGCTGGTTTCGACAAACCGCACGGTCAGCGCATCACCAAACCCCGGCACATTGCGCACCGCCCGCAGGGCATCGGCCATCAAGGTGCCACGCCCCGGCCCCAGTTCGATCAGATCAATCTTGGGCGGACAGCCCATCTGTTGCCAGCTTACCGCCGCCCACAGCCCGATCAGTTCGCCAAACATCTGGCTGACTTCGGGCGCGGTGATAAAGTCACCGGCCCGCCCGAACGGGTCCTGCTTGCGGTAGTATCCATATTCCGGATGGGCCAGGGCCTCATTCATGAAATCGGCAATGCTGATCGGCCCGGAAAGCGCGATCCGGCGTTTGATATGATCAAGAAGTGGCGACGGGGTTTCAGGCACCTGGCTCACGCGGCTTCTGCCTCTTTGGGATGCTGGCGGGTTTCAATCGGGGCTGATTTCATCGCATAGACAATACATCCGACACCAACCAGAACCATCGGAACCGACAGAAGCTGCCCCATGGTTGCCCCGCCGGCAAGGAAGCCAAGCTGCGCATCGGGCTGACGGAAGAATTCGACAATGATCCGCGAAATGCCATAGCCGGCAACAAACGTTCCGCCCAGAATACCCGGGCGATGGCGTACAAAAGCACTGCGCGACAGAACAAACAGCACAACAAACAGGATCAACCCTTCAAGGGCTGCTTCATAAAGCTGGCTGGGATGGCGCGGCTCGGGTCCGCCATTGGGGAACACAATCCCCCAGGCCACATCGGTTGTGCGTCCGAACAGCTCGCCATTGATGAAATTGGCAATCCGGCCAAAGAACAAACCTATCGGGGTTGCCACCGCGGCGGCATCCAGCACGGCAAGGATCGAAATCCCGCGTTTGCGCGCAAACAGGATGATGGCAACAATCACCCCCATAAAGCCGCCATGGAATGCCATGCCGCCCTGCCAGACCTTCAGGATATTGGCCGGGTTCTCAAGATAATAATCCAGATTGTAAAACAGGATATAGCCCAACCGGCCGCCAAGAATCACACCAAGCGTTGCCCAGAACAGCAAATCATCCACATCGCGTTTGCTCATGATGTTAGGCGTCTTGGTGCAGTAATAAACCACATATTTCCACCCCAGCAGCAACCCGGCAATATAGGCCAGCGCATACCAGCGAATGGCAATCGGGCCGATGGAAATCGCAATCGGGTCTATCGCCGGAAAGGCAAGGCTGAGCATCGGGAAAACTCCGGTTGGCAATCAGTTGTCAAAATGGATGATGTTCGTGTCCCAAAGGATATGGGCAGCATCATGGCAAACCGGCTGACGATATCGTGCGATTTGGCCCTTGCTGCGACACATCCGGCAATTACCGGAACGGGTCCTCGGTCGCGAGATAATCCTGGATATAAAGACGCACCCCTTCTTCAAGCGATGTCATCTCGGCGGCGTAACCGGCCTTGCGCAGCTTGGCCATGTTGGCTTCGGTGAAATACTGGTACTTGTCGCGGATGGCTTCAGGGGTCGGGATGTAATTGATCACCGGCTCCTTGCCCATGGCGCTAAACACCGCCAATGCCAGATCCTTGAAGCTGCGCGCCTTGCCGGTCCCGATATTGAACAGATCGCTGACTTCCGGATTGTCATACAGCCACATGATGATATTGACGACATCCCCGACCCAGACAAAGTCGCGCAACTGCCCGCCATCCTCGTAATCCGGGTGGTGGGATTTGAAAAGTGTGGCCGTTTCACCGGCTGACAGCTTGTCAAACATCTGCGAGACGACCGACCGCATGCCGCCCTTATGGTACTCATTCGGGCCATAAACGTTAAAGAATTTAAGCCCCGCCCACTGTTTGGGGCGGAAACCGTTCTGATCAAGAATGCGACGGAACCGGCGGTCGGTCGCATGTTTCGACCAGCCATAGGCATTAAGCGGTGCCAGCTTTGCCAGATCGTCGGCATCAAAGCTGTCATCGAACCCCTGTTTGCCATCGCCATAGGTCGCGGCAGAGGATGCATAGATCAGGCGTGCCGAATGACGCGAACACCATTCCCAAAGCCAGGTCGTCAGTTTCAGGTTGTTGTTCAGGATCTTGTCGGCATCGGTTTCCGTGGTCGCGGATATCGCGCCCATGTGGAAAATGGCCTCGACATCCCCGGAATGCTTTTCAAGAAATGCCGGCAAATCATCGGGATGAACAATGTCGCGCAGATTGCGTTTGGCGATGTTTTTCCATTTGATACCGTCGCGCAGACGATCGACGACAACAATTTCGGTTTCACCGCGTTCTTCAAGGGCAGCAACAATATTGGAACCGATAAAACCGGCACCACCGGTGACGATAAGCATTGCATTCTCCTGGCGGGCTCAGCCCATTAATCAAATTTTCTGGTCACTTTATAGGACCGCCCCTGATCTGGAGCAAGAAAAGCCACTTAAAATCACGATATCGTCAAACTGATAACAAAACCTGCTGCGACTGATCGGATGATCGGCTTGCCCTGTCAGGCCAAACACCCATATTATGCGCAACACTTTGATCCAAAAGCCGGAGACCACAACAATGCAGATCAACAACCGCATTCTCGACGACCTTACCCGTGTGACCAATTCTGCACTGGGCACCATGACCGGCGTCAAAGGCGAAGTTGATGCCCTTGTCCGTCAGCAGTTTGAAAAAATCCTGATGGGCATGGATATGGTCACCCGCGAAGAATTCGACGTTGTTCACGACGTTGCCATCAAGGCCGCCGAACGCATCGATGCGCTTGAAGCCCGCATTGCCGATCTTGAAAAGCGCCTTGAAACTGCGGAATCCGCCGCGGCACCGGCCAGCAAACCGGCGGCAAAACGCACCGCATCAAAATCAGCTGCAAAAAAAGACTCCTAAGCGCGGTTTAATCCCCACATAAAGGGATGCAGACCGTCTTATCAGGATCGTGGAAAGGTCGATCAGACCGATAAAACGGATCAGGGTTGACCCCATTTCCGAAATTCATTGCTGTCCTGCGTCGCGGGACGGTTGAAAGACGGCGGGCACCGGCATATAGTGCGCGCCCTTTCGCACATGCTGATACAGGCTGGGTATATATGAACGACCAAATGGAGGATATTGGCGACCTTGGCGACGAAAATCCGTTGCTTCTTGTCGAAGATATCGCCCGCACGAACCAATGGCATCTGGAACGACGCAGCTCAGACGAGGTGGTGGTCGAAATTCCGGCCCACTGGTGTACCTATCTGGTCTATTTCACCTGGCGCGACGATGCCGAAGCACTGCATATTGCCTGCTGCTTTGATCTGTTTGTGCCAGAACCGCTGCGTCCGCGCATGTATGAACTGGTGACCAAATGCAATGAACAGCTCTGGATCGGGCATTTCGGATTGTGGCTCGAAGAAAACATGCCGCTGTTCCGTCATACCCTGCTGTTTGGTGGCGATGTCCCGCCGATGGTCGAACAGTTCGAAGAACTGATCGATATCGCGATTTCGGAATGCGAACGCTTCTTCCCGGCCTTCAACTTCGTGCTTGGACAAGGCAAGTCACCTGACGAAGCCCTGACCCATGCCATGCTTGAACCGGCCGGACAGGCATAAACCGCCTTTGGCATATGTGCGGCCCTGCCCTTTTTGATCAAAGCCGGGCCGCAACAGACTGCCTCTCCTCAAACCGCCAATCTCTTTGCAACCGCGACCGGCATACTCGCCGGTCCGTGCTTGACGCATGCGAATCTGAAACCGCTTCCCTTCACACCCAATACCGCCTCCTGTCACGCGGCCCCATCACCGCGGCCCTGCCTGAGCACCCCGTCCAACTGTTCGCCAAGACCACCACCGCCCCCCCCCGGCAAGGTAAGGCGGCGCCACAAGACAGTTTGCCTCCCCATCCCCCGCCGGTCACCGCGACCCGGCCCGAGCACCCCGTCCCCGTGATCGCCAACACCACCACCGCCCCCGGCAAGGTAAGGCGGCAACGCCAGACAGTTTGCCTCCCCATGCCCCGCCGGTCGCCGCGCCCCGGCCGGATCGCAAGGTCCGCGCCCCCAACCTCACCGCCCTCGCACGCCACGGCCCGAACCGAGCCGCCAGACAGCGCGCATCCCATGTCCGCCTGTCATCGTGGTCAAAGCAAAGGTTGAGCATGAAGCCTAGGCTGAGGCTGAGGCGGATGCCGGAACCGGGGCCGAGACCGAAGCCGGAGCCGAAACCGGGGTTAAGATTGGAGCATGACAATTGACCAGCCCGGCACCCGATATGCCCCCACATCCCGACGCCTCAATCGCCGTTACCCCGCCAACCCGGCGCCGGGTCCCCGGCCCCGCGATATCACCAGACTCCGACATCCCGATGCCCTGATCCCCGATCCGCAGCCAACCCGCGCTGCCGTAACCTCGCAACCTCGCAACCCGCGCCCCGAAACCCCGTCGGGATTTGACAGGGGCGTGACGCCATTGCCACTCATTCTTGTTGGTCGTTGATTTTTTTCACCACTTTCCGCGGCCTTGCCTGCGCAACAGATTGCCCGTAATCGCCGTGGCAGAACGGGGTCGGGCGAAACAAAATCCGGCAAAGGCCGCACTTGCCAGCCAAACCATCCGCCAAGCGGCTAAGACCTGTTTTTTCAACAGCATCGGGACAAGACCACTTGTCCTTCGCTGCGACTTGACCCACCTTGAGAAGATCGCTACGGCATTGCTTGACGACTGTTGATCGCAACACACTCAACAGAACCCGATGGATAAAGCGGAGCAGATTTCATGAATACGCGTCTTTTGCTGGTCGGCTGTGGCAAAATGGGAAGTGCCATGCTTGAAGGCTGGTTGGCCCAGGGGCTCAAGGCCGACAATGTCTATATTGTCGAACAACCCGAAGCAGCCGAGAAACTTGCCACCAGCTATGGCATCAATGGCATCACCGATGTCGCCGATGTTCCGCAGGACTTTATCCCGCAGGTCGTTCTGTTTGCCGTCAAGCCACAGGTCCTTCCCGATGTGATTGACGCTTATAAACCGCTGGTCCGGGCAGAAACCGTGTTCCTGTCGGTTGCCGCGGGCAAGACCATCGAATTTTTCGCACGCCATCTGGGCGAGCTTGCCCGCATCGTGCGCGCCATGCCCAATACCCCGGCGGCTGTTTCGCGCGGCATGACCGTGATGTGCCCGACCGAAAATGTCAGCATCGCCCAGCGCGACATGTGCGAAACCCTGCTGGCCACGGTCGGGCTGGTATCCTGGGTCGAAGATGAAAGCCTGATGGATGCGGTCACCGCCCTTTCGGGCAGTGGCCCGGCCTATATCTTCCATATGGTCGAAGCCATGGCACAGGCTGGCGAAGCAGCCGGCCTTCCGGCAGAGCAGGCCATGCTGCTTGCCCGTCAGACCGTGATCGGGGCCGGTTTCCTGCTTGATGCCAGCGAAGAAACTGCTGCCACCCTTCGTCAGAATGTCACAAGTCCGGGCGGCACCACGGCCGCGGCCCTTGATGTTCTGATGGATCAGACAACCGGCCTGCCCGAACTGATGACCCGCGCGGTCGAAGCTGCACGCAAACGGTCGGTCGAACTTGCCGGCTGATTGATAACGACACCCAAAAGATTGGAGACCGTCATGCCCGCCAAAAAGGATATCGCCAATATCCTGATCGATGCCGCCCTGAAACTGGCTACAGAAAAAAGCTGGCATGACGTCACCATCATCGACATTGCCCAAACCGCGGGCGTGACCATCGCCGATTGCCACGCCCATGTCGGTGGTAAGGCCGATATCCTGCGCCGCTTCATCGCCCGGATCGACCACGAAGTCCTGGCCGATCTTCACGAGGATGACTTTGCCGAACCCGGCCATGACCGGCTGATTGCGGTGATCATGGCGCGGTTTGACGCCCTGGCCGACCATCGTGATGCCCTGCGCTCGATCCTTAAATCACGGGGGGATCTTGGCCCCGCAGACTCGATCCGCGCGATCAAAAGCCATTTCGGCTCGATGCGCTGGATGCTTGAAGCTGCCGGTTTTCGCACATCAGGCCTTCAGGGGTCCCTTCGGGTTGCCGGCCTTACCGCCATCTATACCAGAACATTCCGCCACTGGCTTGATGATGACAGCACCGACTTTGCCCCGACCATGGCCTATCTTGATCGGGAATTGTCAAAGGCCGCCGGTTGGGACGGACAGGTTGAAAAAGGTCTGGGCAAGGCGACAGGACTGTGTCGCAAACTGTCTGAAAAATGCCAGCAGATCCGGTCGAAAAAATCATCCCACCGGGCTGACACACAGCCGACCGATGCCCGTCAATAAGAACAGGCAATCCGTGCCGGATGGCTAAGTTTCTGATCTGACGCAGGAAATCCGACAACCCAACCTATGGGAATATCACGACACAAAACATTAACCTTAAAGTTATTGTGCAGTGCAAAATAACCCTTGACGGATCGGATGCATTCCGGCATATTGCAGTTGAATTTGTGCGGCGCACAATAGCGCCTCATTCCACACCTGTTGCAAATGTTGATGGAGTGCAAAACCATGACCGCCGCAAAAAAGGCAACCAACCCGTTCTTTGACCTCGACTTCACCAAATACACTGCGGATTTCAAAATTCCGGGTGTTGACGTGAACGAAATGATGGCTTTCCAGCGTAAAAACGTGGAAGCCCTCACCAAAGCCAACAAGGTGGCCTTCGACGGGTTCCAGGCTGTCGCTCAGCGTCAGAGCGAAATCTTCAAAACGCTGCTGGATAAAGTTCAGACCCAGGGCAAGGATTTCGCTGCTACTACAGCTGACGATCCGATGGCAACGGCTGCCAAGCAGACCGAAGCCGCGAAAGCTGCATACGAAGAAGCACTTTCGAACGCCAAGGAACTCTCTGGTCTGGTAACCAAGTCCCAGGAAGAGGCCCTTTCTCTTCTGCAGGCTCGCTTTACCGAATCCCTTGATGAATTCAAGGCAGCGATCGAAAAGACCGCTGCTGCGAAGTAACAGCTTTTCGCTGAACACTTCCCGTAATCTACTTGATGGCAGGGCCTTTTGGTCCTGCCATTTTTCTTTTGCCGGATATCACGCCCACCTTAACCGATTGATTTACGGTCTGCGCCTCGACTAAGCTTGCGCAAAACAAGGAGGCCCCACAGTGAGCGAAATCAGTTTTGATGACTTTCTGAAAGTCGATATTCGCGTCGGTACTGTCATCGACGCCCAGGAATTCCCCGAAGCCCGCCGCCCGGCCCTGAAACTTTGGGTCGATTTCGGCCCGGAAATCGGGACCAAGAAAACATCCGCCCAGATCACCAAATATTACAGCCCGGAAAAACTCATCGGCCGCCAGGTCGCCGGTGTGGTCAATTTCCCGAAAAAACAGGTCGGCCCGTTCATGTCCGAATTCCTGTGTCTGGGCTTCCCCGACGGCGAAGACGACAAGGGCATCGTTCTGATCCGCCCGGATCAGGATGTCCCCAATGGGGCGCGCCTGTTCTAGGCCAATGCTCGCCCGTATGAAAAAGGGACAGGCACGATCATGCCTGTCCCGCTCATTGCCGCGCTGCCTCGCCCGACTAACGCGCCAATACGACGGATACTTCCCGTGACCGGCCGATGGTAAGGGCCATTTCCTCTGTCGACTGACCGATGGTTGCAATTGCGTTCTGGGCGGCATCAAGCGATGTCTGAATGCCGTGCATTTCACTGGTCATCTGACCGGTAACATCGCCATGTTTCTCGATCGCCAGCGACACCACCGCCATCCGGTTCAGCATCTCCTTCAGTTCAAGCCGCAATGACGTCAGGATCCGCGAACTTTCGGTAACACATTCATCAAGATTATCGATCTGTTCTGCCAGTTCGGAATTTTCCCCGGCACCGTCACGCAACCTGTCGACCGCATTTTCAAGCGCGACCGCCGCCACATCGCCTTCGATGACCGTATCGAAAACATGGTCGGAGACCGACCGCAATTCGGTCATGCGTTCCAGCGTTTCACCAACACATCCGACCAGAACACCCGATGCGATATTGCTGGCTTCGAGATGGGCCTGGGCCTGACGGAACATCTGTTCGGCGGTTTCGCATTGGCGATCAACACCTTCGATATGTTCATCGACCTCGGCGAAATTGACCTCAAGCGTTGATTTCAGGCCAATCAGCTCGCTGACCTCGTCAGTAATATCCACAGCAAGATTGATGATCTTGATCACCTCGCCATAGACATCAAGCACCGGGCTATAGGTCGCCTCGAACCAGACTTCCCGTCCGTCTTTGCCGAAATATTTGAACTGGCGTATTTTTGACTCGCCATTGGCAAGCGACCGCCAGAACGCCTGATAGGCCGAACTTTTGGCATATTCCTCACCAACGAACATGCTGTGATGCTGTCCGACCACTTCGGAAAGATCATAGCCCATCGCCGCCAGAAAATGCCGGTTGGCATTCAGGATGATGCCATTGGCGTCAAATTTGACGATGGCGTGGCTGTGGCGGATTGCATCGACCTTGCCTTGCAGATCGGCAACCATTTCATGACGTTCCGTGACATTCACCCCGAACCGCACAATCTTGACCAGTTCGCCATCACTGTTGCGCACCGGGGCATAGGTTTCCTCGACCCAGATACGGTCCCCGGATTTCGTGATGCATGGTACTTCAACCTGTTTGCGCTTGCCCGCCCGCAAATCCGCCCAGCACATTTCGTAATCCGGGCCATTAAGCATTTCTTCGGGCAGGAACATCGAATGATGCTGTCCGACAACCTCATCCTCTTCATAGCCGGTCAGCTTCATGAAGCTTTCATTGACGTTCAGCACTGTGCCATCCAGATCAAACTCCACCACAGCGAATGATGCATCTATCGCAGCGATCAGCTCGTCCGAGACATCGATATTTTCGCGAATAATGGAAATGATTGAATTCATGGCCGGATCTCCTGAGAAGCAACTTTATGCGCCGTTGCAAATATTCGTTGCGGCGAATATAGCGCCCAGCCCCCTATCCAGACATCCTCATTTGAGGAGTAAACCACATACCTATGGATAGGATTTTGAACCTCATCCCAAAAAAGAATGGGCCATGACAGTTTTCCCGTCATGACCCCTTTCAGATTGATGGTCCCTGGCAACATTGCCAAAGCCGATATGCCCGTTAGCGCGCCAGTACAAGGGCCGCTTCGCGGGTCCGTCCGACATTGCTTTGTACTGCGGACGATGCATCGCGGATGAAATTAACGCTGCTTGAAAACTGCTCGACCGATGTTGCCATGCTTTGCATGCTGCTTGACACCTGCTGGGTCACCGCACTCTGCTCCTCAACAGCTGACGAAATGGTTGTCACATTGTTCAACACACCTTCGACTTCGTTGCGGATTGCACCAAGCACATCGGATACTTCGACCGAAATGCTCTGCACCCCTTCGATCTCGCTTGTGATCTGTTCGGTTGCCTTGGCGACCTGATTGGCAAGGCTCTTGACCTCGTTGGCGACAACGGCAAAACCTTTGCCGGCTTCACCGGCGCGGGCCGATTCAATCGTCGCATTCAGCGCAAGCAGGTTAATCTGACCTGCAATGTCCTGGATCACATCGATGATGCTGCCCATGGCGGCGACCACTTCGTTCATTTTTTCGGTCGATGTACCAGCAGCAATCGATTTCTCGAACACCTGATCGGTGATCGCGCGGGCTTCTGCCATACTGCGCGAGATTTCCGAAATCGATGCGGCAAGTTCTTCGGCACCGGCGGCAACAGTCTGGACGTTGGCCGATGTTTTTTCGCAGGACGAATAGGCATCGCTGGAGCGCTGATCAAGGTCGCTCAGACTGCGATCGATTTCGCTGAAATTGTTGTCGATCATCTTTTTAAGATCGGTCAGAAGCGTGATCTGATCGGTAATATCAATGGCGTATTTGACCACCTTGTAAGGCACGCCATTGGCATCAAAGATCGGGTTATAGGATGCCTCGATCCAGATTTCCTTGCCACCCTTGGCAAACCGCTTGAATTGCTGCGAACAGAAATTCCCCTTGGCCAGCTCGCGCCAGAAATCGACATATTCCTGGCTTTTGGCATAATCACGGTCGACAAAAAGACGATGGTGCTTGCCGACAATTTCCGACAACTGATAACCCATAACCGACAGGAAATTGTCATTGGCATCAAGGATCGTACCGTTCAGATCGAACTCGATAACAGCCTGACTGCGGTTGATGGCATTTACCTTGCCTTCAAAGCTGGCCAGCATTTCCTGGCGCTTGGTGATGTCAGACGCAAATTTGACGATCTTGACGACCTTGCCCTTGCGATCGCGCACCGGGTTATAGGTGGCCTCGATCCAGACCTGGCGACCTGATTTGGTGATTCGCTGGAATGCGGCACTTTTGAACGACCCCGCCCGCAGATCGGACCAAAAGGTCTCGTAATCCGGGCTCTTGCGGATGTCTTCGGGCACAAAGATCGCGTGCGGCTTGCCGACGATCTCGGACAGCTCGTATTCCATGACCGACAGGAAGTTCTTGTTTGCGCGCAAAACCTTGCCCTGCAAATCGAACTCGATAACCGCCAGCGATTGTTCCAGTGCATCAAGCGTTCTTGCAGCGGCGTGGGCGTCACCACGCTTGAATAAGTCGAAAAGTCCCATGTGATGTCCTCTCACTCAGCATCAGGAAAACGACTTAGCCATAACCAGCCCGATGCATTAGGATAGGATACTATACAAAAGAACTAAGTAAACCTATCCTCATATGAGGAGGATCACTGCAACCTATCAGGGAATCTGAAACCGGGCATAAAAAATGGCGGCATATCAAACGACATGCCGCCATCATCCGCCCGCAAAAGGCAGCTTATTTTTCGACGAAGGCCTTCTCGATCACAAAGTGACCGGGTTCGTTCATGTTGCCTTCCTTGCCGCCCCACTCGACCAGCATCTGGCGGGTGTCGGCAATCATTTCCGGGTTGCCACACAGCATGAAGCGGTCATTTTCAAGACTCGGCTTGGGCAGGCCAAGGTCATCATACAGCTTGCCGGACTTCATCAGTTCGGTGATGCGGCCCTGGTTTTTGAATTCCTCGCGGGTCACGGTCGGATAGTACAGAAGCTTGTTCTGGACATCTTCGCCAAAGAACTCGTTATTGGGCAGTTCGCTGTGAATGAATTCCTGATAGGCCAGTTCACGTACCTCGCGGCAGCCATGAACAAGAATGACCTTTTCATAGCGCTCATAGGTTTCATAATCGCGAATGACGCTCATGAACGGTGCCAGACCGGTACCGGTCGACAGCAGCCACAGATTCTTGCCCGGAAGCAGGTTGTCATGAATAAGCGTACCGGTCGGCTTGCGCCCGACCAGAATCTTGTCCCCGACCTTGATGTGCTGCAAACGCGATGTCAGCGGGCCGTTCGGCACTTTGATCGAAAAGAATTCAAGCTCTTCGTCGTAATTTGCACTGACCATCGAATAGGCGCGCAAAAGCGGCTTGCCTTCGACTTCGAGTCCGATCATAGCGAACTGACCATTGATGAATCGGAAGCCCGGATCGCGGGTGGTTTTGAACGTGAAGAGTGTGTCAGTCCAGTGATGGACGTAAGTGACTGTTTCTTCGTTAAAATTGCTGGCCATAACGCTACATCAATCCGTTTCGTCTGTCTGTTTGTGGAACCGTGGCGGGAAACACGGAGTTTTATCCCGGCACGCATTCCATGCCAAGTTGGCGCGATTTAACATCAATCAAACGTATATCGCAAGGAAACAATCCATATTTCTTGTCATTTTGTGTAAATTACATAAAACAATACAAATTAAGTGTAGAATATTGTCTGACAATCAGGCACAGTATGCAGACTGAACCCGCTTGGCAAGATATTCTGCAGGCTTGATATACCCTGCCTTGCGGCGACACAATGATACATCTCAATGCGGTGATATATGACGCAATCCGTTGCCGAAAACTCCGACCCGCTGACTGTTCAGCAAATCGCGGATGCGATTACCAGCGCCATTCGCGAAGGACGTCTGGTGCCCGGACAACGGCTGACGGAAATCGATTTTGCCAAAAAGCTCAATGTCAGCCGCCCCTCGGTACGCGAAGCCTTCCGTCAGCTCAGCTCGGACGGCCTGCTGTTGTCCCAGCCCTATCGCGGGGTCAGTGTTCGCCACATGACAAGGCGCGAAGTTGATGATCTTTTTACCGTGCGCGGCGCGCTTGAAGGATTGGCTGTCCGTCTGGCAACCCCGGTCCTTGCATCGGCGATCACACCGCTTGAAACCATCCAGACCGCGCTTGATGCGGCCGAAGCATCGCGTGACCTCAATGCCATGTCGCGCCATAACCTTGCCTTTCACATGCTGTTTGCCGATGTCAGCAGGAATGAATTGCTCCGCGAACAACTCCGCCGGATTGCCAACAATGTCTATTGGCTGCAATTTCGGGTTCTGGTCGCCGATGAAAAGGTCCTGGCAACCAATGCCGCCCACCGCCAGTTGCTCGAAGCCGTAAGGGCCAATGACGCCAAACAGGCCGAAGCCATCATGATCGACCATATCGATCAATCCAGACAGCTGGTCCAGGCCCTGTCAGATGACCATTTCGCCGCCCCGACTTCCGACTGACTGCCGCGCGGCATTCGAAAAACCAGCCTCCAATACTTCATCCACCCACCTGCACTGACAACAGAACGGGTGCGGCTCTCACATCCCATAGCATCCCCTTCCCAGCACGGCACGGCACGGCACGGCATGGCATGGCAAGGCAAGGCAAGGCAAGGCAAGGCAAGGCAAGGCAAGGCATATTTTATCGCTTGCTGGCTCTGACCATCACATTTACGATTGTCTGACAATTTAAACTAACAACATTTCAGGAAGCGCCATGTCTGCCGCCAAGAAACTCACCACCGAATTTGTACCGATCCCCCTGCCCGACTATCAGGAATATGACATTGCTGACATGCGGGCCCGTGCGCAGGCATTTTATGACGACATCAAAACGCGCCATACCGTGCGCGATTTTTCCGACCGCCCGGTGCCGCGCGACATTATTGAAACCTGCATTCGCGCCGCTGGTACTGCACCGAATGGCGCCAATCATCAGCCCTGGCATTTCTCGGTGATCGGCGATCCGGCGATGAAAAAGCAAATCCGTCTTGCCGCCGAGGAAGAAGAACGCGCCTTTTACGAAGGCCGCGCTGGCGAAGAATGGCTTGATGCCCTCAAACCGCTGGGAACCGATGACAGCAAACCGTTCCTTGAAACCGCACCCTGGCTGATTTGCATCTTTGGCGAACGCAAAAGCACCTCTGCCGATGGCAAGTTGCGCAAGAACTATTACGTGCCGGAATCCGTTTCCATCGCCACCGGCTTTCTGATTGCCGCCCTGCATCGCGCCGGTCTTGCCACCCTGACTCACACGCCAAACCCGATGAGCTTCCTGACCGAAATCTGTGGCCGGCCCGATCACAACAAGCCCTATATCCTGCTTGTCACCGGCTATCCCGCATCCGACGCCACCATCCCGGCTCACGCGACCGAGAAAAAGGACCTTTCGGAAATCGCGACATTCTTTTAAGCGCGCCGTTCCCGGTGATTGCACCATCTGGCGCATGCCTGAAACCGGCATGGATCTGGCAACAAAAAAGCCCCGCGATCTGGCGGGGCTTTTGCTTTGCTATTGTGTGATCAATTGCCGATCGGCAGCACCAGACGCACACGAAGGCCACCGCCCGGCGCATCTTCAAGATACACATCACCGCCATGGCCGCGCGCGGAATCACGTGCGATGGTCATGCCAAGCCCGACGCCGCCGGTGGCCTGATTGCGCGATTCCTCTAGCCGGTAAAACGGTTTGAAGACTTCCTCGCGCTTTTCGGCCGGGATGCCCGGCCCGTCATCATCAAACACGATCTCATAATCCTGACCACGACGACCGGCCCGGACCGACAGATTGTTGGCATAGCGCCCGGCATTGGACATGATATTGGAAATGCAGCGGCGCAGGGATTGCGGTCGCACATCCATTTCCAGACTGTCTTCGATATGAAGATCAATTTGCTGCCCGTCGCGAAGGGCCTCGCCGACCTGATCGGTCAGAAGCTTGCCGATATCGGTTGTCTCGGCCTTTTCGCCTTCTTCGCCGCGCGCGAATGCCAGATAGGCATCAACCATGCGCTCCATATCGATCACATCCTGTTTCAGGGCATCGACACCGGGCGATGATTGCTGCATGGCAAGTTCAAGCTTCATGCGGGTCAATGGTGTCCGCAAGTCATGCGACACCCCGGCCAGAAGTGCGGTCCTTTGCGACAGATGGCGGGCAATGCGGTCACGCATCGACATAAACGACGTTGCCGCCATCCGGACTTCGGCTGCCCCTTCGGGTTTGAAATCGCCAACCTCGACCCCGCGGCCGAACTGATCGGCGGCCTTGGCCAGACGGCGGATCGGGCGCACCTGATTGCGCATGAAGATCACGGCAACCCCATACAGGATCAGCGCAGAACCGGCGATCCACATAAAGAAGATATAGGTCGTCGAACTGTAAAGCCGTTTACGTGGTGCAACGATCGACAGGACACCTTCCTTGAACTGCACCCGGATTTCCAGGCGGCGGTTATCCAGATCAAGATTGAAATAGAATGGCCGCTGCACCCGTTCGCTCAGCGCGACGAAAAGTTCCTCCGACACCAGTCCAAGCGGGGGATCGAGTGTTTGCTCCCCCAGAATTTCGTTGGGTTCGAAAACGATATCAAGCTGCATATGCGCACGCGCGGAATGCTGCAGGGAACGATAATGATCCTCGTCGGGATATTCGTTCAGATAGTCAATGACATAGGCAACATCGCCTGCAAGCCCGCGGCTCAGCTGGCGGGCAACCGTATCCCAGTGACGTTCGAAAAAGATCAGAACGGTGACGATTTGCAGCAACAGCATCGGCGTCATCAGAATCAGCAACGACCGCCCCAAAAGGCCCGTCGGCATCAATGACTTGATCGGGCTTTTTTGTTCACTACCCACAGTGCAATTCCCTGTTCATTTCAGCACCACCGTCTCGTTCTCGGATCTTGCTCAATCGGCATAAAGGACATAGCCCCGACCACGTACTGTCTGCAAGTATCTTGGTTGTTTCGGGTCTTCTTCGAATTTGCGACGAAGACGGGTCACCTGCACATCAATACTGCGCGACGCCGCCGGATCAACGGCATTGCCGCTGATCATTTCATGAAGTTGTTCGCGTGACGTGGTTTGTCCACGCCGCTTGATCAGGGCGGCCAGCAACGCCTGCTCGGCGGTTGTCAGATAGACATGCTCGCCCTCGCATTGCAGCGTCATTTTACCAAGATCAAAGCTGAAGCGACCAAAACATACAATATCGGATCGGGCAATCTCTGTGGCCGGTTCGACCGGCTCGGGCTGTTCCCCGTAACGGCGCAGGATCGCCTCGATCCGCAGAACCAGCTCGCGCGGCTCGAACGGTTTGGCCAGATAATCATCAACCCCGGCTTCAAGCCCGGCAATACGGTCCTCGGTTTCCGACAGGGCGGTCAGCAAAAGGATCGGTACTTTCGATCCTGATTCGCGCAGGCTGCGCGCAAGATCAACACCCTTTTCACCGGGCATCAGGACATCAAGAACGAGCAGATCAAATTGCAACCCGGCCAGGCTTGCCCGCGCATGGGCCGCATCCCGCGCAGCCGAGACCGAAAACCCGTTTTCACCAAGATAGCGGGTCAGCAAATCACGCAGGCGATCATCATCATCGACCACCAGAATATGTGGCTGATCAGCACCAGTCATTGCAGGCCCCCAACGATCGAGATCAATCTCATTCAATGCCCAGTAACTTGGCGATAAAGTGTTTCAAAAGCGTAAGGATCAAGGCGCCAAGACCATGGAACCATGCAATAAAGTGCCCCGCGCCACTGACGCAAGACACTTTATATATCAATATATGGCGTAATTGAGTTTGCCGGACCAAACATCGGCGCAACGCCCCGCCATCCCGACGCGATCGCCCACCCACGGCGCGACTATAATCCGACTTTGATACGGCTGGGACGCGGCTGCGATACGGCCATAATTGGGATGCGGCCATAATGACGCGGCCATACCGCCGGGGCGTTTCCACCGCCGTCGGACCCGACACAAGCCCCCAACATCCACCACAGGGCATCCGCTATAGGGCATCCACTTTAGGGCCCCGCGAACAGAACCATCAGGATCAGGATCAGGATCAGGATCAAGATCAAGCGTCGGCCACCGGAACTTGCACGCCGCAAGCAGCAGCTTTTTAACCGGCGCGTTTTACCCGGCGCGCTGGCGCAATCCGGTCGGGCCATCATCGCCAAACCGCTTGCGGTCTTCCTCGCCCAACATGCCAAGCATCACCTTGCGGAAACCTTCGACCGATTCTGCCCCTGCCTCGCGATAGGCCGCGGCAATCAGGGCGCGCTGCTTTTCGGTCAGTTCGCGTTCAAGCGCCTCCCCCTTTTCGGTCAGGGTCAGCAAACGCTGTCTGCGGTCCTGCAATCCGGTGCGCTGTTCAATGAACCCTTCGCGCACCAGTTGACCCAGCACGCGTGACAACGACTGTTTGGTGATTTTCAGAATCGACAACAGATCACTGACAGTAATTCCGGGATTGCGGCTGACGAAATAAATGACCCGGTGATGGGCGCGCCCGAAATTATATTGCTCAAGCATCTGGTCCGCGACCGCGGTGAAATCGCGATAGGCATAGAACAGCAATTCGATGCCCTGCCTAAGCTCTTCTTCCCGCAGGAAAAGCGGATTGACTTTACGTGTAGAGATATCTGCCATGCTTATCCGTTAAGTCAGTTTTATTGACATATTAATCTATGAATGTTACTTCGACCAGACAAATAAGGACATAAAGTTACGTCCAGGAACGATTTTGAATTGGAATTTGGCAAATGACGACTCCAACCTTCGATAACCGTGATGGTTTTATCTGGTATAATGGTGAACTAAAACCTTGGCGTGAAAGCACTTTGCACGTGCTGAGCCACGCTGTCCATTATGGCAGTGCGGTTTTTGAAGGTGAACGTTGCTACAATGGCAAGGTCTTCAAGCTGGCTGAACATGGCGAACGCCTGATCAAGTCCGGTGAAATCCTGGATATGAAGATCCCCTATGGCGCCAAGGAACTTGATGATGCGGTCATCGAAACCCTTGCTGCCAACAACATTACCGAAGGCTATATCCGTCGTATTGCCTGGCGTGGCAGTGAGATGATGGGCGTTTCCGCGCAGTCGACCCGCATCAATGTGGCGATTGCCTGCTGGGAATGGCCGAGCTATTTCGCTCCGGAAGAACGTCTTAAGGGCATCCGCCTTGACCTGTCGAAATGGGCCCGTCCGGCACCGAACACCGCACCGACCAATGCCAAGGCAGCCGGTCTTTACATGATCTGCACCCTGTCCAAGCACGAGGCAGAGCGCAAGGGTTATGCCGATGCCCTGCTGCTTGATTACCGTGGTCATGTCGCCGAGGCGACCGGTGCGAACGTCTTCTTTGTCAAGGATGGCAAAATCCATACCCCGACCCCGGATTGCTTCCTGGACGGCATCACCCGCCGTACCGTGATCGGCCTTGCCAAAGCGCGCGGTTATGAAGTCATTGAACGGACCATCATGCCCGAAGAAATGGCAGATTTCGAAGAGTGCTTCCTGACCGGCACCGCGGCTGAAGTCACCCCGGTTGCCGAAATCGGCCAGTACAAATTCACCCCGGCCACCGTCTGCAAGACGCTGATGGAAGATTACATGGCGCTGGTCCGTGGCGAAAAGGCTGCTGTCGCTGCCGAATAAGTCTGCATTTAATAATCACACCGATTATTAAATTTTGCCAAATAATCAACCCGGTCCTGATGGGCCGGGTTTTTTATTGCCCGCAGCCAGACCGCATGGCTAAGTCGCATTCAAGCACGCAGCCCCCAGCCAAGGCCGAAATCGATGCCCCAAAAGTCTGATGATTTAAAACCCGACCACCAGCTTCTGTATCAGACCCACTCGCCCTTTGCCCGCAAGGTGCTGGCCTTTGCCATCGAGGCAGGCCTGCAAAACCGGCTTGAGGTTATTCATCACGAAACCAGCCCGACCAATCGCAATGATGCGATCTTTGCCGCCAATCCGCTGGGCAAGGTGCCGGTGCTGATCCTGCCTGATGGCATGACGCTATATGATTCACTGGTGATTTGTGACTATCTCGACCGGCTGCATGGCGGGCGCAAGCTGATCCCCCACAAGATGCCAAAACGGCTGCATGCCTTGCGCTTGCATGCCCTGGCGCAGGGCATGTGCGATGCCGGGGTGCTGTATCGCTGGGAAACCGCGCGCCGCCCGGAACCTTTACGCTACCCGCCCCTGGCCGACGGGCAGAAAGCCAAACTGATCGAAACCTTCGACTATCTCGAAGCAAATCTTGATCCCCAACACCCGATCACCATCGGCCATATCGCCCTTGCCACCGGCCTTGACTGGATCGCCTTTCGCGATCTGGTCGACTTCAAAACCGGTCGCCCGACCCTGAGCAAATGGTATGAGGATTTCTGCACCCGCCCATCCATGACCCGAACCACCTTTAGCGGCCATACCCACGATTAGACGTAAGAACCTGTAATCATTTGGATAATCAGGATTTTAATTCTTCATACAATATAGAATCTCCCTAGCGCGACCGGCGTCACACAAGCCCCTGCATTCAGCACGCGTAAACGAGGCAATCCGTCCTGGCCCTGGCTGGCAGGAGGCAGGAGGCAAGAGGCAAGAGGCATCAGAAAGAGGGAAAGGCACGATCCCCCAGCGCGGGAGAATGGTGCCTTTCTGTCAATATGCGATCCGTCGGACTTGATATCTAGCCATCTGTCGAGAGGGTCAAATCCTTGTATCGGGCGATTTCGTCCTGCATGCGGTCCAGTTTATCGGATACCAACTGATAGGCATCACTGCCCAACAGCAACTGCGCGGGCGGGTTATCCATTTTGACCAGTTCAAGCACGGCCAGCGCCAGCTTGTCGGGGTTGCCCAATTGTCTGCCGCTTTTTTCCAGACGCGCCTTTCGGATCGGTTCGAACAGGGCGTCATAATCCGGGATTGACCGATCTGTTCGTACCATCGACCGCCCTGCCCAGTCGGTTCTGAATGAACCGGGACAAACCGCTGTGACATGCACACCAAAAGGTGCCATTTCAGCGCGCATCACGTCTGAAATCCCCTGAAGGGCGAATTTGCTGCCACAGTAATAGGCAATACCCGGCATGGTTATCAGCCCACCCATGGACGTAATATTGACGATGGAACCGGAACGGCGTTGACGGAAACGCGGCAAGAATGCCTTGGCCACCGCAGTCGCACCAAAGACATTGACGTCAAACTGCCGACGCATTTCATCAAGCCGATATCGATTTCCGACCTGGCATCCCATGCAGGGATGAGCGTGCCATCCTATCACGCACATTTTCGGCGGCTCCTTGGCAGCAGCCCCGGCCAATACATCAAATCCATGCGGCTTCATGAAGCACGCCTGTTGCTGGCACGCCAAGGCCAGACGGTTGCAGAGGTTGCCAACACGGTCGGTTATGTCAGCACGTCGCAATTCAGTCGGGAATTCAAACGCCACTTTGGCAAAACCGCATCCGAGGAAGTCAGATGGATGAAGCAGCATCTTGGGGAACTGCCACACGATCATCCATAAACCCCAACCAACCTGTGCGGTGCGGTTGGTTACAGTACGGCAGCCGGGTCTGTTTGCGTGTGCGATCAAAGCGATGCACATCATGCCCGTTAAAGGGCGCGGAAGATGCGAGGTCGGAAACGATGCGGTGCAGGCTGTCGGGCCAGCGCATAGCAGACAAGCGCGCGAGCCTCTTGTCTGGCATTCATCTTTAAATTGATGTAATAGCCAAAACTACATCGCATACAATGTATTTGAGGGACGTCGTGCGGTTCAGGCCTGTCATTTTGATCATTGCCGCATCGTTTGCTGTTTTCGGTATGGTTTCCGGCGCGCACGCGTCCGAGCAAAACCGTACCATCCGCATCCCGGTCAAACAGGCCGATATGGATGGCCTAGACGCCTGTATCCGCAGCGGTTTCGAGGATTGCCGGAAATGTCGGCAGGCAAACCAGTCAAACCTGTCACTGATGCAATATACATTGCTGCGCGAAGCACTGGCAGCAGGTGGTTTTACTGCCACTGTCGAGCCGGTGCTGTCCCCGAACTCGGAACGCAGCCGCAAAATGATCGAGGCAGGCCAGGCCGATGTCAAAACCGACTGGATATTCAATATCGCAACCGATGACAGCACGCTTCGGACCGAGCCGCTTTTTCTGACCGGTGAAATTGAAAAGGGTCTTTATGCCCGGCGTGATTTCATTGATGCGGATCGTCAAATCGGACTTGCCGATATCAAAACCATGCGCGCCGTTGGTATCCGGAACTGGCGGCTTGACTGGCAGGTCCTTGAAAGCCTGTCACCGGCGACACTGAGCAGTGCGGCAACAACCATACAGGTCTTTGCCGTGATTGATGCCGGGCGGGCTGATTTCACGCTTCTTGAATTTTCATCGCAGGAAGATATGGGGCGCGAGGTTGACGGTATCCGGCTTTATCCGATCCCGAACGTCAAAATATCCCTGCCCGCCACACAGCATTTCATGGTCTCGGCCCGGCTTGAAAATGCCGACAGGGTTGTCGACGCCCTGAACCGGGGCATCAGGACACTGCGTGAAAGCGGTTTCATCCAGCGCTGTCTGGTCAATAGCGGCGTAATCAATCCTGCTGTCGCCTATTGGCAGACCCTGAATTCGATGACGGAAACGATCCGGGCCGAACCCGCGACCGTTTCCACACAGTAAATTCGCCACTGATTTTCGGGCAGCTTGAAGCAAACGCGACGTCGCCTAAGGCCACTTTGCTTCGGGCGGGAGCGACATCAGGATGGCTTCGGTATTGCCACCGGTCATCAGGCCAAAGCGCGTGCCGCGGTCGTGCAGCAGATTGAATTCGACATAGCGGCCACGTTTGACCAACTGTGCCTGACGGTCTTCGTCGGTCCAGGATTTGTTGTAATGGCGCGCCACCAGTTTCGGATAGATATCGCGAAACGCCTTGCCGACATCCTGGGTAAAGGCAAAGTCTGCATCCCAGTCGGCATCAAGATAATCATAGAAAATCCCGCCAACCCCGCGCGGTTCGTTGCGGTGCGGCAGCCAGAAATATTCATCGCACCATTTTTTGAAGCGGTCGTAATAATCATCGCCATGGTCATCGCAGGCGGCCTTGAGCGCACCGTGGAAATCGGCGGTGTCTTCGTCTTGCGGGAAGACCGGCGTCAGATCCGCCCCGCCGCCAAACCATGCCTTGGTGGTGACGATATGACGGGTATTCATATGCACGGCCGGAACATGGGGCGAACAGGGATGGGCCACCAGCGAAATGCCCGCCGCCCAGAAATTCGGGTTTTCGGCCGCACCGGGAATTTCGGCACGGAATTTTTCGGAAAATTCGCCATGCACGGTCGAGATATTGACCCCGACCTTTTCAAAGACCCGGCCCTTCATGACCGACATTTCACCGCCGCCCTCGCCCGGGCCGCGTTCCCAGACCGTGCGTTCGAACCGCCCGGCCGGACGGTCCGACAGCGGTCCGGTATAGCTGTCTTCAAGCGCCTCGAAACTGGCACAGATTTCATCGCGCAGCTGACGGAACCACGCCTTTGCGGTGTTCTTGCGGGTTTCGATCAGGGTTTCGTCCTTGCTGCTCATTACGTCCTCTTTGGAAAGCTGTTGGTCTGGCGGAGCGCTTCGCCCAGCGTCATCGCGGTTGCCATCGCCACATTGAGCGATCGCATTTCGGGCTGCATCGGGATCACCACCCGGGCATCGACATAGTTATGGACCTGATCGGGGACGCCTTTGCTTTCGGAGCCCAGCATCAGGATATCGTCAGGCCGGAATTCGAAA
Source organism: Thalassospira sp. GO-4 (assembly GCF_023588965.1). Taxonomy (NCBI): domain Bacteria; kingdom Pseudomonadati; phylum Pseudomonadota; class Alphaproteobacteria; order Rhodospirillales; family Thalassospiraceae; genus Thalassospira; species Thalassospira sp. GO-4. The sequence goes on along the minus strand of NZ_CP097807.1, from coordinate 3,882,347 downwards.
TCGCAATAGGGTTCGGCCCCCTTGGTGGTCAGCAGAACCAGACGACCCGGCACCGTGCCCTGATCGCGGGCTTCGACGAAGCTGCGCCAATCGGCATGGCGTATATAATCGGCCTTGCCAAGATAATCCATCCCGGCGCGTTTGAGTGCTGCCGAGGTCAGCAAAAATCCGCACGGTTCAATAATATCGACCGGCAATCCGAAACAGGCCGCCATGCGCAGGATTGTTCCGGTATTTTGCGGGATATCGGGTTCAAATAAACAAATTCTCATGACGCACTTTTAGAATCGTTGGTGATCCGATGTCGAATCAGATCATTGAAGACATATAATTACCCGTTAATAGCCCTATTAGACTTTTTTGGAATAAGAAAAACCAAAGCGCCAAACCATTGGTTCGCAAGGCCCACGATACCCGCAAATACGCTAGGTTTTACCGAATTGTGCACCGCAAAACCAAATGATCTTATTGAATGCAAACAAATTGCAACTCCAAGTTCTCCTTAACAAACCGAATTTTTGTTAGTATGACGGAGCGGAAACAGGCCTAAAGGCTTTTAGTGACGTCATTGTTTGATTTTCATCAAGGGAATTCAAACGAGGATGTCCTAAGTCTTGCTTTTGGCAATCCACATGCCTGTTTTGGGGGCAGAAAGAGGGATAAATTATGTCGCAAACGGTGCATTCATCCGGCGATCACCAGCCGGACGAGAACCGCAGGGATTTCCTGACCTTGGCGACCACTGCCGTCGGTGTCGTTGGCACCGGTGTTGCGTTGTGGCCGTTCGTGGACAGCATGAACCCGTCCAAAGATGTTCTCGCACTTGCCTCGGTCGAGGTTAATCTGGCCAACATCCCGGTTGGTCAGGCCGTCAAGGTAATGTGGCGAGGCAAACCGGTCTTTATCCGCCATCGTACAGAGCGCGAAATCAATGAAGCCAACGAGGTTGCATTGAACGAGCTGGTCGATCCGCAGGCCGACGACGCGCGTGTCGAGAAAAAGGAATGGCTGATTGTTGTCGGCGTATGCACCCATCTGGGTTGCATCCCGATGGGCACCGCCACCGGGGAAGCCCGTGGCGATTATGATGGTTGGTACTGTCCGTGCCATGGCTCGCACTATGATACGTCGGGCCGTATCCGCCGTGGTCCTGCGCCGAAGAATCTTGAGGTGCCGACCTACACCTTCCTCACCGACACAACCGTCCGTATCGGCTAAGGAGCTGTATGATGAGCGCACCTCAATGGAATAACAAAGTGGTGAAATGGGTTGATGACCGTCTTCCGGTAATCTCCATGCTGCACCATTCCGCTTACGAATATCCGACCCCGAAAAACCTGTCCTATATGTGGAACTTCGGTTCCCTGGCGGGCTTTGTTCTGGTGACGATGATCCTTACCGGGATTTTCCTGGTAATGAACTATACCCCGCATACCGATATGGCCTTTGAGTCGGTCGAGCGCATCATGCGTGATGTGAACCATGGCTGGCTGATCCGCTATATCCACATGAATGGCGCATCGATGTTCTTCATCTGTGTCTTCATCCATATTTTCCGGGGCCTGTATTACGGGTCCTACAAGGCGCCGCGCGAAGTTCTGTGGTGGATCGGCATCCTGATCCTGCTTGCGATGATGGCGACTGCTTTCATGGGTTATGTCCTGCCCTGGGGCCAGATGTCCTTCTGGGGTGCGACGGTTATTACCAACCTGTTCTCGGCCTTCCCGATCATTGGCGATCCGCTGGTGACGTGGCTTTGGGGCGGTTTCTCGGTTGATAACCCGACGCTGAACCGGTTCTTCTCGCTGCATTATCTGATGCCGTTCGTCATTCTGGGCCTTGTTGTCCTGCATGTCTGGGCGCTGCACAGTGTGCGGTCGAACAACCCGACCGGCGTTGAAATCAAAACCCCGCAAGACAGCATTCCGTTCCACCCGTATTACACGATCAAGGATCTGTTCGGGCTGGGCGTGTTCCTGATCTTCTTCTGCGCGTTTGTGTTCTTTGCACCGGATTACCTTGGCCACCCGGACAACTATATTCCGGCCAACCCGCTGGTAACCCCGCCGCACATCGTGCCGGAATGGTACTTCCTGCCGTTCTATGCGATCCTGCGTTCGATCGATTTCACCATCCTTGGCATCCCGGCAAAGCTGCTTGGTGTTCTGGCGATGTTTGCATCGATCGTCATCCTGTTCGTTATTCCGTGGCTTGATACCTCGAAGGTTCGCAGCTCGAAATTCCGTCCGGTTTACAAATGGTTCTTCTGGCTGTTTGTGATCGATACCTTCATCCTCGGCTATTGCGGGGCGAAGGCACCGGATGACTATTTCATGGGAATTCCGGGTCTTAAGGTTATCGTGATGGGTCAGCTTTCGACGCTGTATTACTTCGCGCATTTCCTTGTTGTGATGCCATTGGTCGGGAAGCTTGAAAGAACCAAACCGCTTCCGGCAAGCATCAGTGAGTCTGTTTTGAAGGAGGGTGCAAATGCGTAAGTTCGCACTGACCGCAATTGCTGCCGCCTTCGCGGTAACTGCATTCACCGGTAACGCAGCCAAGGCTGCCGGGGACGCCCCGGTACCGCCGTCACAGGACTGGAGCTGGAAGGGTCTGTTTGGCACGTATGACCGTGCCCAGCTGCAACGTGGCTTCCAGGTCTATAAAAACGTTTGTGCGGGCTGTCACAGCCTGCGGTTCATTGCCTTCCGCAACCTTGAAGGCATTGGATTTAACGAAGACCAGATCAAGGCGATTGCTGCGGAATATGACATTGAAGACGGTCCGAATGACGATGGTGACATGTTCACCCGTCCGGGCAAGCCGTCGGATTATTTCCCGTCTCCGTTCCCGAACGAAAAGGCTGCGGCTGCTTCGAACGGCGGGGCAATTCCGCCTGATCTGTCCCTGATGACCAAAGCACGTGTCGCGGGCCCGGACTATGTGTTCGCGCTTCTGACCGGTTACGAGGAAGAAGCCCCGGAAGGGTTCGATCTTTCCGATGGCAAATCCTATAACCACTATTTCCCGGGCCACCAGATTTCCATGGCACCGCCGCTTTATGATGAAGCGGTCGAATATACCGATGGAACCCCGGCAACCCTGGAACAGCATGCACGCGACGTTGTTGCCTTCCTGAACTGGACGGCACAGCCGGAACTTGAAGCCCGCAAGGAGCTTGGCCTTCAGGTCATCCTGTTCCTGATCGTGCTGACGGCGATGTTGTATGCGGTGAAACGCAAAATCTGGCGCGATATCGAACATTAAGTTCGGTCATCTGCCCAAGACCTTTGAACAGGCCATCCGTCGTACGGGTGGCCTGTTTGTTTTTGCGCATCTGATGCGCAATCATGGTAATTGACCGCGCTTAGACCATGCCATTGAATGGCGTTCGGCATCGATCCCGCCCCAATGAAAGCGCCCCGGCATGACCAGTGATCAATTCGCCCTTTATTTTCTGGCAGTCTTTATCGCCACCCTGACCCCCGGCCCGGCCATCATGCTGGGCATTACCAACAGCATCCGGTTCGGCCCGCGTGCGTCGCTGATCGGGGCGCTGGGCTGTGTGACGGGGACCGGGCTTATGGGGTTGTTATCCGCACTGGGTCTGGGCGCGCTGATCATGACATCGGGCGTACTGTTTTCGATCATCCATTATGTCGGCGCGGCCTATCTGATCTGGCTGGGCATCAAGTTCTGGCGCGACAGCAGACTGCCCGCCGTCGAAGGGGTCAACAGCACCGAACCCAAACGCGCGCCGGGTATCTTGCGCCTTTATGTTCAGGGTTTCATCGTTTCGGCAAGCAACCCCAAGGCCATTGCGTTCTTTACCGCGCTGTTCCCGTTATTCATTGACCATAATGCGCCGCTGATTTCGCAATTTGCCATCATGGATACGACATTTGTCATCATGTCGTTTTCATCGATCATGGCCTATTCGATGTTTGCCGCCCGGTCGCGCCAGTTCCTGACCGGGAATGGCAAGAAATGGTTCCAGCGCATTTCAGGCAGCATCTTTGTCAGTTTCGGGATCGGGCTTGCAGTTTCGGCGCGCTAGGCACAAACAGCCAAATCAGGCAGCCAAAGCAGACAACCAGTCCAGGCACACCAGCAACGCAACGAACCGGCACCTAATAGGCGAAATAATCGACAACCAGCCGGTCTATTTCGCCCTGGTTGCGCATGTCAGCCAGGGCCTTGTCAAGATCATCGGCGAACTGATCGCGCCAGGGCCACTGGTTATCCGGATCCGGACCATAAGCAACAAAGCCGAATTCCTGCCCGATGATGGCGGTTTCGTTGAACAGGCGCGCCATGTTCTTGTCGATGGCAAGTTCGCGCATTCCCGCCAGAATGGCCATGCGTTCATTGACATAGCAATCAACCCGCCCGGCCATCAGAAAACGCAGGTTGCTGGCGGTTGTGTTGGCTTCTTCAAGGGTGATGTCACCGGCATCGACCATGTCAAAGAATGCCTCGCCTGCCAGTCGATAGCCGGCATTATTGGCAAAACGGGCATCCTTGAAATCGCGCGGAAAGACTTTGAGATCGTGGCTGTGGGCGTAATCATTGCTGCACAGGACGACGACCGTTTCGCGCAGGATCGGGATGGAATAGCGGTCAATCCAGTCGCGATCCTTGCGCGCATAGGGCGGGAAAAACCCCATGATCTTGCCATCCTTGAGCAATTCCATGCCACGGCGAAACGGCACGCTGACAATATCGAGATGATATTGCGGCATTCTGGCGAAGGCCTTTTTGAGGATGCGCACATAGATGCCTTCGGCGCCGGTTCCGTCAAAATAGGCATAGGGACGGTTGCTGTCTTCGGCATAAAGGGTGATGGTGCGCGGGATATTGCTGCTTTGGACCGGCTCGGCACGGGCGCAAAGCGATGTGGTCAGCACAGCCCCGACCAGCATGCACCCCGTAAAGCGGACAGCATTTCGCACAGCATTTCTGAAATTCATGCCCCTATTATGGGAGAAGACTGCACGGGTCTGTCAATTGTCATGAGGTAACAGATCATTGCAGATCATTGCCGATCCGGGCGCCAAACCGGCCCGGACATCATGCGGGCTTGTCGGTCCGATCCGTCAGGATTGCCTCATCGGCGGCATCGGCGACATCGACCCTGGCGGACCGCGATGACAGGACGTGGTCCTTTTGATGCTGGTGATTGCCTTCGGCCGGGCGAAGGGGTGGTACGGTTACCGGAATGTGGACCAGACGGCGCTTGCGCGACGGGGTGCCGGTGCTGGCATAAAGCTGTTTGCCGGCTTCGACGATCGAGACACCGGCAAAGGCCTTGAACAGGCGCGATCCGATATTTTCAAACAGCTGCGACCAGCGCAGGAACAGGCGGCGCTGGGTCGGTGGCAGGAACAGCGCGCGGCTGTGCTGGACCGGCAGGAACATGTTTTCGCGCATCAGGTTTTGCAATTGGGACACGCTATAGGGGTGGCCATAGCCAAACGGCGTCTTTTCCGACCAGGACCACAGCGAGCTTCGGTTCGGAGTTACGACCACGATCCGGCCATTGGGCGTCAAGACCCGCCAGCATTCGCGCATCAGACGGCGCATGGAATCGGAATGTTCGACCAGATGGACCAGCAGAATGCGATCAACCGAACTGTCCGGCAGCGGCAGCATGGTTTCTTCGGTCAGGGCGACACGGTTTTCTTCGTCCACGGGCCAGTGCACGCAGCCCTGACGGGCGGGCATGAAGGCCATGACGCGTTCGGCCTCGCCGATAAAGGGGCGCAGATAGGGCGTGGCATAGCCAAAGCCCAGCACCCGCATGCCCCGCACATCCGACCACATGACGCGCAGGCGCCTGCGGATCAGGCGACGGGCGGCCTGACCGATACTGCTGGCATAAAAACGGTGAAGATCAACGACATCCTGCGGCATTCGGTAAACCTATCATCCCCTTTGCGGCACGGAAACATCTTTGCAGACAGTTCGGTCCCGACCCTAGCATAGAATGTCAAAATCTTTGGATTTTGGGTGATTGTTTCAAGACAGTCCTTGCTGATAGTCTTGGGGCAATTACACAAATTCAGTGCAGAGGTACGCCATGGCCGCGGGCGAAGTGATCGTTATTCCGTGTCTTTCAGACAATTACACCTATCTTGTGCGCTGTCATTACAGCGACGTCACCGCCGTGATTGATCCGGGCGAAGCAGCCCCGGTGATTGCCGCCCTTGAGGAACGGGGCTGGAACCTTGATCTGGTGATCAATACCCATCACCACCATGACCATATTGGCGGCAATGGCGAACTGATTGAAAAATACGGGGCGAAGCTTTTGGGTCCGGCGGCGGAAAGTGCGCGCATTCCCAATATGGATGAAACCTGTGCCGAGGGGGATCAGGTTCTGATCGGAGATCTCAAGGGGCGGGTCTTTGACGTTCCGGGCCATACCAGCGGCCATATCGCGTTTTATTTCCCAGCGGTTACTGCGCTGTTTTCGGGTGACAGCCTGTTTGCGCTGGGCTGCGGGCGGTTGTTTGAAGGCACACCGGCACAGATGTGGGATTCTCTTTGCAAGTTCCGTGATCTTCCGGGCAGCACCCAGGTCTATTGCGGGCATGAATATACCCAGTCCAATGCGCGCTTTGCCAAAACCATCGAACCGGACAACCCGATCCTGATTGCACGTTGTCAGGATATTGACGGGCTTCGGGCGCGCAATTTGCCCACCATTCCGTCGCGTCTGGATGTCGAGCTTGCGACCAACCCGTTCCTGCGGGCTGATGAGCCGTCGCTTGCTGCAGCAATCGGCATGAGCGGCCAAAGCCCGGTCGATATCTTTGCCGAGATCCGCAAGCGCAAGGACAGTTTCTAGGGGTCTGGATCCGGGGCTGGGTCCGGGGTTATTGCATCTGCTTGAACAGGACATTCTGATCAAGCAGATAGCGCGAGAATAAAGGCAGGCTTGCCGCCCCGATGGCACGCGCGGCACTGCCGACCTGGCCCTGTTCGATATGGGGGCGTTCGATGCCCTGAAGGTCAAGGTCGCTGGTGGCCGCCCGGGTTGCCGCGACCAGCCGGGCACAAACATCAGGCGGAAAGCCGCCATCGACAATCACCGCTTCGAAATCGATCACCGAACAGACCGAGGTTATGGCGATTGCCAGACTGCGTGCGGTGTGGCTGATCCAGATATCAAGGGTTTCGCCCAGCGTGTTCCAATAGTCCGGATCGCGCCACAGCATGGCGGGATCACGGCCGTCGCGGGTCAGCATATCTTCAAGCACAAAGATCGATGCCTGATCGATCAGCTGGCTGGGATGGCCGCTGCGCGAGGAAACCGGCATTGATCCGAAAGCCCCGGCATTGCCGGTACGCCCGGCATAAAGCGCCTGATTGAGCACCACGCCACCGCCGATAAACGATCCGATAAAGAAATAGGCAAAGTCGGCATAGTTCGGCCCAAGGCCAAAGACCAGTTCGGCCCCGCAGGCGGCGGTTGCGTCATTTTGCTGAAAGACCGGGAAGGGCACAATGGCGCCGATGGTGTCGATCAGATCGACTTCGCGCCAGGCATTCATGTCTTCGACCGGGGCGCCGACTTCATCAACCCAGTTCCAGAGCTCAAACGGGGCGGCAATGCCGATCCCGGCAATGCGGTTGCGCTGATCCGTGCCAAGACCGGCGGTGATGCGGTCAATCGAGTCCCGGACAAATTGGCGGATGCCATCAGGGGTCGGGTATTTGTAGGCTTCCTTGAGCGACGCCCGCACGGTGCCAACAAAATCCAGCAGGATCAGTTCGGCACTGCGCCGGCCGATCTTCAGACCATAGGAAAATACCCCGTCGGGATTAAGCGCCATCGGAACTTTGGGTTTGCCGACCTTGCCGCGGACCGGGGTGCCGCGTTTGAGCAATCCGTCCTTTTCAAGGGCGCGCATGATCACGGAAACCGTCTGGGCCGAAAGCCCCGAAAGCCTTGCAATATCGGCCTTTGACAGACCGGCATTGCGGCGGACCAGCGACAGGACAAGCCGTTCATTATAGGCGCGCACACGCAGCTGATTGGCGCCACCGCCCGGATGCAGCGGACGTGCTGCCTGATCTTCCGCCCCTGTTTGATCGGGGCTGGTCGATATGGTTTGCGTCATCTGGTCCTCCCACTCGGGTCCTTTAATGCCCGATTGCGGTTCAGAGTGACAGGATTAATTAATAAATCAACCGGATTTATTAATTGACAGCCCCTCCGGATTGGTGTGTGCTAGGCGGCAGACAGGTTGAAGGCCCTGAAGAAAATGCGCGCCACGATCTGTTGGAAAACAAATGGTGCTGGTCGAAACCGATCAGCCATTCAGGTTCATCCCTGGGAGGAAACACATGAAAAAAGCACTTCTTGGCGCAACCCTTGGTGCGCTTGCTCTTGGCCTTTCGGCTGCCCCCAATGCGGCACAGGCTGCCGATATCGGGGCCTGCCTGATTACCAAAACCGACATCAACCCGTTCTTTGTCAAAATGAAAGAAGGGGCTTCGGCCAAGGCCGAGGAACTTGGCATCGATCTTTCGACCTATGCCGGGAAAATCGACGGCGACCATGAAACACAGGTCCAGGCCATCGAGTCCTGCATTGCATCGGGGGCCAAGGGTATTCTTCTGACCGCATCGGACACCAAGGCGATTGTGCCGGTGGTCAAAAAGGCCCGTGATGCCGGGCTGCTTGTGATTGCGCTTGATACGCCGCTTGAACCGATTGATGCGGCCGATGCGACCTTTGCCACTGACAATTTCAAGGCAGGCGAGCTGATTGGTCAGTGGGCGGCAGCCAAACTGGGCGACAAGGCAAGTGATGCGAAAATCGCACTGCTTGATCTGTCGCCAAGTGCGCCGTCGGTCGATGTCTTGCGCGATCAGGGCTTCATGAAAGGTTTCGGGATCGACATCAAGGACCCCAACAAGATCGGGGACGAGGATGACGCCCGGATCGTTGGTCATGACGTGACCAGCGGCAATGAGGAAGGTGGCCGCAAAGCCATGGAAAACCTTATGCAACGCGACCCGGATATCAATGTTGTCTATACGATCAACGAACCGGCCGCGGCGGGTGCCTATGAGGCGCTGAAGGCATTTGGCATGGAAGAAGGCGTTCTGATTGTTTCGGTCGATGGCGGCTGCCCGGGGGTGGCCAACGTCAAGGATGGCGTGATTGGTGCGACCTCCCAGCAATATCCGCTTCTGATGGCGTCCAAGGGAATCGAAGCAATCAAGGCATGGGCGGATAGCGGTGAAAAACCGCAGAATTCGCAGGGCCTGAACTTCTATAACACCGGCGTCAATCTTGTGACCGACCAGCCTGTTGACGGTGTGCCGTCAATCAGCGTTGCCGAGGGCACGGATCGCTGCTGGGGTTAAGGATCCCTTCCGCTTCGAAGGAGGGCGGCAAGAAGTTCGCCCTCCTTGTCCCACTTTAGATTACACTTGGTCGACATCCGCAAACCAAACCGGTCATCAGAACCGGACGGGTGACTTCCGGGCCGTGCGTGCACCCTGCCCCGCACAGACCCGAACCAGGTCGGGAGGAACAGATGAGCGATACAGCTCAGTCGTCACGCAAAAAACAGGATTTCGAGCAGTCGCTTGAGTCCAGTGACCGCTCCATTGCAACATTCGAACACAAATCACGCAGCCTGTTTGACAATGTGCAGCATTTCCTGCACGGCAACCCGACGATGGTACCGGTGATCGTTCTGATCGCGTCCATCGTGATTTTCGGCTTCGTTGCAGGCAGCAAATTCTTTTCACCCTTTAACCTGTCGCTGATCATGCAGCAGGTCTCAATCATCGGGATTCTGGCCGCGGCACAAAGCCTTGTCATCCTGACCGCGGGCATTGATCTTTCGGTCGGGGCGATCATGGTTCTGATGTCGGTGATCATGGGCCAGCTTGCCATCACCCTTGGCGTGCCCGCCCCGATTGCGATCATTGCGGGCTGTATCGGCGGGATTGCGGCCGGGGGCCTTAACGGCTTTCTGGTCACCCGGATCAAGTTGCCGCCTTTCATCGTCACACTGGGCACCTGGAACATTTTCTTTGCGCTTAATCTGTGGCTTTCGGGCGCGCAGTCGATCCGCAGCCAGACGCTTGATGAAATTGCCCCGCTTTTGAAATTCTTTGGCGAAAGCATCGCGCTTGGCGGGGCACGCATCACCTATGGGTCGATCCTGATGCTGGTGATTTTCGGGGTGCTTTGGTACATCCTGAACCATACCAGCTGGGGGCGGCATGTTTATGCGATTGGCGATGACAAGGAAGCCGCCGAGCTTTCGGGCATTCGCACCAACCGCACCCTGATCATGGTTTACGGTCTGGCCGGGCTTGTATGCGGCATCGGGGCATGGGCATCGATCGGACGTGTCGGATCGGTTTCACCACAAAGCTTTCAGGAAGCCAATCTTCAATCGATTACCGCTGTGGTGATTGGCGGCATCTCGCTGTTTGGCGGCCGCGGATCAATCATCGGTCCGCTGATCGGGGCATTGATTGTTGGCGTGTTCAATTCCGGGCTTCGTCTGGCGGGTGTGGATGTTCTGTGGCAGGTCTTTGCCATTGGCTGGCTGACCATCATTGCCGTGGCCATTGACCAGTGGATCAGAAAGGTGTCGTCATGAGCAACACAGCAAAACCGGTTCTTCGGGCACGCGGGATTGTCAAACGCTATGGCCGGGTAACCGCACTTGATCATGCCGATTTCGATCTTTATCCCGGCGAGGTTCTAGCCGTTATCGGCGATAACGGGGCGGGGAAATCATCGCTGATCAAGGCGCTTTCAGGGGCGATCACGATTGATGAAGGCAGCATCGAACTTGATGGCAAGCCGATCGGCTTCACATCGCCGATGGAGGCCCGCGAAGCCGGGATCGAGACTGTTTATCAGAACCTTGCGCTGTCGCCGGCCCTGTCGATTGCCGATAACATGTTCATGGGCCGCGAGCTTCGCAAGAAAGGCTTCATGGGCAAATATTTCGGCGCGCTTGATCACAAGGAAATGCAGCGGCTGGCACGTGAAAAGCTGTCCGAGCTTGGCCTGATGACCATTCAGAACATCAACCAGGCTGTCGAGACCCTTTCTGGGGGACAACGCCAGGGGGTTGCGGTCGCACGGGCGGCGGCATTCGGATCGCGCGTAGTGATCATGGATGAACCGACAGCCGCCCTTGGTGTGAAGGAAAGCCGGCGTGTGCTGGATCTGATTGCCGATGTGAAGGCGCGCGGCATGCCGATTGTGCTGATTTCGCACAATATGCCCCATGTGTTCGAGGTCGCGGACCGCATTCACGTCCATCGGCTGGGCAAACGGCTTTGTACCATCAAGCCTGATGATTACAGCATGTCCGATGCGGTTGCCTTCATGACCGGGGCCATGGAACCACCCGCAGCGGATGCCGCTACCTGATCCGATGATGGTTGTCCCGATAATAGCATGACACCGAACCGGGCGGGGCAGAATGGCCCAAAACGGCAGCCCTGCCCCGCCCGTTCAACAGCAAAAACCCACAAGACATCAATTCCAGAAGACCCAACCCAGATGACACCCGACATTGACGAACTGGCGGCGATGATCCGCGCACAACAAACTGACGATCAGCGCATCCTGGTTGCGATCATCGGGGCACCAGCATCGGGCAAATCACATTTGTCCGACCGGCTTTATCACCATCTGGGGGGTGATGAAGCCGGTGCTGCTGTTGTGCCGATGGATGGTTTTCATTTTGATGATGCGATCCTGAAACAGCGCGGCCTGTTATCGCGCAAGGGCGCGCCGCACACCTTTGATGTCGGGGGCTTGAGACGCATCCTGCTTGCGCTTCGCGATAGCCCAGATGAAGAGATCTATGTGCCGGTTTTTGACCGCGCACTTGAAATATCACGCGGATCGGCACGCGCCATTTCACCGCGCCACCGCATCATTCTGGTCGAAGGCAATTACCTGTTGCTTGATCAGGAACCATGGAACGGGCTTGACGGGCTTTTTGATCTGTCGGTGTTTCTTGAAGTGCCAGAAGAAACCCTGCGCGCACGCCTGATTGACCGGTGGCAGGGCCTTGGTTTTGACCATCAATCGGCAATCACCAAAGCCGAGCATAATGACCTGCCCAATGCCTTGACGGTTGCCAGATCCAGCAAACCGGCAACCATCACAATCACAAACGTGTAATAAAATCCCCGTCAAGCAGGATGCCGGTCAGCCAGTCGGTGACGGCGCGGACATGGGGCAGATGGCGTTTTTCCTGATGGGTTAGAAGCCAGACTTCGCGACCGGTCGGGTGATAGGTATCCAGGCATCTGAGAAAGTCGATGCGATCCCCAACGCATCGCGGCAAAAGGGCGCAACAGGCATGTCCCGTCATCATTGAAACCATGATCGATCCGCGATTGGCATAGCCAATAACTGTCCGGTCGGGGAAATGATCGGCCAGCCATTTTTGTTCGGGCTTGTCGGCAAAGAATTCGTCAAGGTCGATCCATGGCAGGGTTTGCGGATCCATCGCGGTTGCAGGCAATCCGTTCGGATTGCAATAGATGCCATATTCAAGATAACCGAGCTTGCGGATATGAAACGCCCCGCTATCGGGCCGGGCCAGACGGATGGCGATATCGGTTTCACGTTGTGGCAGACTGAGATTGCGGTTGGCCCCGATCAGTTCCAAAGCAATTTTCGGAAAGCGTTGATGCAGATCGGCGATATGCGGGGCAACGCAATCTTGCAAAATCGCATCAACCCCGGTCAGGCGCACAATGCCGCCAACAGCCCCGTCAGCCTGTTCGGAAACCGGATCGCGTGTCAGCAAATCCGATACCGTGTCCTGCATGTGTTGGGCTGTTTGCAACAGGACCTGCGCACGGGCGGTTGGCGCCAGCACACGACCATCGCGGTGCAAAATGGCATAGCCCACCCATTCTTCCAGCCGGGCAATGCGGCGCGCCACCGTCGTCTGGTTCACCCCGAGTTCACGGGCAGCGGCACTCATATTCCCGGCCTGACAAACATGGGCAAAGGTCCGCAATCCTTCCCAATCAAGTGACATCACACATTCCACTTATCTGCATTTTTGCAGATTATAATCGAATTATTGCCGATGGATAATGCAATTTCGCAGAGACATGATGGGGCATCAGCGAAACAAACAAAGGATGCCGAAAATGACTGCGAAAACCATTTTTGATCTTGCCGGGGCAAGTCTTGTGACCGGAACACCCGATGATGCCGCCCTGATCGTGATTGACGCACAGGAAGAATACCGCAGCGGCAAACTGCAACTGTCGGGTCTTGAGCCCGCACTGGCCAATATTCAGAAACTTCTGAGCCATTGGCGGACACAGGGCGGGACCGTTATCCATATTCAGCATCACGCAACGGGCCTGTTTGATCCAAGCGGCCCCTATGCCGCAATCATGGCCGAGGTTGCCCCCAAGGAGGGTGAGGCAATCCTGACCAAATCGGTCCCAAGTTCGTTTGGCGGCACCGGACTTGACGAACTGTTGCAACAGGGCGGTTTCACGCAGGTGGTGATCACCGGCTTCATGACACATGTTTGTGTATCAACCACCGCCCGGGTCGCCGATGAAAAGGGATACGGGGTCACGGTGGTATCGGATGCCACCACCACGCGCGATCTGCCCGATGCCATCAGCGGCAAGACAATACCGGCCGCTGACCTGCATCGCCACGAACTGACAATGCTGGGTGATACCTTTGCCAAGATCGTCTCGACCAGGGATGTATTGGCAGCCTGATCCCGGATCGACAAAACGCCCCGCAAATTTGTCTGCGGGGCGTTGTTTTTTGGTCCAGCGCAGGCGGGATCAGAACATGTGCTGACCGCCATTGATCGACAGGCAGGAACCGGTGATGAAGCCGGAATTCGGGCCGCAAAGATAGAGGATCGCCTGGGCGATTTCGTCGGCTTCGCCCAGTCGGCCGACCGGGATTTTGGCAACGATACCTTCGAGAACCTTTTCCGGGACAGCCGCCACCATGTCGGTATTGATATAGCCCGGCGCGATGGTGTTGACCGTAATGCCCTTGCGCGCGACTTCCTGGGCAAGCGCCTTGGTAAAGCCGTGCACACCGGCCTTGGCCGCGGAATAGTTGGTCTGGCCGAATTGGCCGGCCTGCCCGTTGATCGAGGAAATATTGACAATGCGGCCAAAGCCGCGGGCCCGCATGCCTTCAAGAACCGGTTTGGTCATATAGAATAGCGAGCTGAGATTGGTTTCGATCACCGCATGCCATTGTTCGGTTTCCATTTTATGCATGAAACCGTCACGGGTGATGCCGGCATTGTTGATCAGAATATCGATCGGGCCAATATCGGCCTCGACCTTGGCGATGCCAGCCGCACAGCCATCGGGATCCGCGACGCTCCATTTGCAGGTTGCAATGCCTGTTTCATCGCTGAAGGCCTTTGCGGCCTCGTCATTGCCAGCATAGTTCGCAACAACGGTATAGCCCGCATCCTTGAGCGCCAGGCTGATTGCCTTGCCAATACCGCGGGTTCCACCGGTTACCAGTGCTGTTTTTGTCATGGTCGCCTCCCTAAACTTCGTTCATCAAGCCTGTCTTCATAACGAGTCTCGTAGTTTGCCCTTCTACGACGCACGTAACTTTAATCCATAAACTACCTTATATATGTAATTTTATTACTTCTCCATAATCTATGTCAGCCGGTCGGTTTAGTCTTTCGTCGCACTGCAGCATGACTTTCTGAAATGCAAACGGGGCCTCCCCCATTCAAGAGGACGCCCCGCGCAGCAGAAAATTCAGTCAGAAACTTGCGTTAGCGCTCGACGCACAGCGCAACTCCCATGCCGCCACCGATGCAAAGCGTCGCGAGACCTTTTTTCGCGTCGCGTTTCTGCATTTCATACAGCAGCGTGGTGAAGACACGTGCGCCCGATGCCCCGATCGGATGGCCAAGCGCAATCGCGCCGCCATTAACGTTAACCTTGTCGGTATCCCAGCCCATGTCGCGATTGACCGCAATTGCCTGGGCGGCGAAGGCTTCGTTGGCTTCGATCAGGTCAAGATCGGCGGCCGACCAGCCAGCTTTTTCAAGGGCCTTTTTCGAGGCCGGGATCGGACCTGAGCCCATGATGGCCGGATCAACACCCGCCGTCGCCCAGCTTTTGATCGTTGCAAGCGGGGTCAGGCCACGTTTGGCGGCTTCGGCTGCCGACATCACAACAAGGGCGGCTGCACCGTCATTGATGCCCGATGCGTTGCCGGCCGTGACCGTGCCTTCCTTGTCAAAGGCCGGGCGTAGTTTGGCCATGCCTTCGGCAGTTGCACCATGGCGCGGATATTCATCGGTATCAAAGACGATATCGCCCTTGCGGTTGGCGATGGTTACCGCAGCGATTTCATCATTGAAGCGGCCGGATTTCTGGGCGGCTTCGGCCTTGTTCTGGGAACCGGCAGCAAAGGCGTCCTGTTCTTCGCGCGAGATACCCCACTTGGCGGCAATGTTTTCAGCCGTGTTGCCCATGTGATAGCCGTTGAAAGCACACCACAGGCCGTCCTTGATCATGCTGTCGATGAATTTGACATCGCCCATTTTGTGCCCGGCGCGCAGATGTGCGACATGGGTTGAAAGTGACATGTTTTCCTGACCACCGGCAACCACGATATTGGCGTCCCCGGTCATGATCTGCTGGGCGGCAAGGGCCACCGTGCGCAGACCCGAACCACAGACCTGGTTGATCAAAAAGGCGGTTGCGCGATCCGAGATGCCCGCACCGATGGCGGCCTGACGGGCGGGGTTCTGCCCCTGACCACCTGTGAGAACCTGACCGAGGATGACTTCGTCAACCGCGTCCCCTTCAACGCCTGCGCGTTCCAATGCAGCCTTGATGGCGATTGCACCCAGATCATGGGCCGGCGTATTCGCCAGCGTGCCACTGAATGCGCCGATTGGTGTCCGTGCTGCACCCACAATTACGACGTCGGTCATGAAACCCTCCGATTATTCCTGATTACGTTTCCCCGGACCGGGCAACGATCTTTTTGCTCTGCCCAGACATGGTCCTTGGAGGATATTATCGCACCGCAACAATTTTCCAAGCGTTGATGCCTACCACTTTCGGACAGTCATCACCGACCGCCACCCAAAGATGACATAGCCCATGCCCTTTGCATAACCTGTGATTAAGAGTGTGTGCCTAATACCTGAAATTCGCAAGGGGGTGGCGGGTATTTGTCACAATTTGGCAAGGCCGGGTTCGCCATGCTTTTCCCGGCCCTGCATCGGTCAGAGCTTTATCTTAGTTCATAGATTTCGGCCTTGCCGTTCTTCAGACTGTAAATTTCAAACGGGGCCTCTTTGGCACCGCCCATGCCAGGCGACCCCATCGGCATACCCGGCAGGGTAAGTGCAGTAATCGCCGGGCGTTCTTCGAGCATCCGCAAAATGGTTTCCACCGGAACATGACCGCTTACGGCATAGCCATCAATCATGGTCAGGTGACAGCCCTGCATGTCTTCGGGGATGCCGATCATGGTCGCCATGGCATAAACATTTTCATCATTGGTGATCGTGACATCAAAGCCATGTTCGCGAAGATACTCACCATGCATGGTGCAACAGCCACAATTGGGGTTCTTGATGATCCTGGCTTCAATGCCCTCTGCCCGGGCGGAAAAGGATGGCAGGGCCACCGTCGTTGCAAGCGCAAGGGCAACTGCACCAAGCGCACGGACCATATGATTTTTCACAGATTTCTGCATTTTATCTCTCCTCGGAGATGATCAAAGAACGCGGATGACACCGGACATGCCACCGACCTTGTGTTCGAGAATGTGACAATGGATCAACCAGTCACCGGGATTATCGGCGACAAAGGCAATCTCGACCCGGTCGCCCGGTTCGATCAAAACGGTATCAAGCCATGGCTGATGGCTTACCGGCACGTCATTGCGTTTGAGCAGCCGGAAGGCATGACCATGCAAATGGATCGGATGAAGCCATGCGGTTGCATTCATCAGGGTAAGATGGCAGGTCTGACCGCGCGTGAGCGTCACAAGCGGTCCGTTGCCATCACGGTCGGGATCGCGCCCGTTCACCGCCCAGATATTGCCCGCCCCGAACATCGAACGCATCATATTGCCCATGCCACCCATGCCGGACCCAGCAGCAGACTCCATTCCCATCGCGCTCATCATTTCCGGGGTGATGTGACCGGATTTGATCATTTGGCCCAGGATCATATCGCCCATCATGCCACCGCTATAGATCAGGTCATGTTTAAGGGCCTGACCAAGATCGGGTTCGGGCAAGGCATTGGGCTTAAGCACCAGATCCCCGTCCGGAACGTGATCGCGTAATGGCGCACCGGAAGGCACAAAACGGGCAATCGCGTTTTCCATCCCGTCATAAAAACGGTCCGTCACCGCAAAGGATGGCTTGCCCGAAACCGGAATATCGATCACCAGATCAAACCGCATGCCCGGCCCCAGCAACAGCAACGGCGTGTCGTTGCGATGCGGGCGAACCGGATGACCATCCATGGCAATCACCATCGGGGACAATTCATCAAAATCGAGTGCAAAAATGCGCCCGTTTGCTGCATTCAAGAGACGCAGGCGGATACGTTCACCTGGTTGCACCGGCACATCCCCCGGCGTCCGGCCATTGACGGTCACGACATTGCCGATCCGCCCGGCATGGCCAACATCATGCATGGCATTAAAACCGTCATCAATTGCAGCGCTTTCGTTCAATCGCCAGTCATCCAGTATCCAGACCAGTTCCCGATCAACGGGCAGCGGGTCGGCCTCCTCGACGATCAGGGCACCGTAAAGACCACGGCCAAGCTGTTCGGTGGTATTTGCGTGCGGGTGATACCAATAGGTCCCCGCATCAGGCAGATCGAAAACATAGTCAAAGCTTTCGCCGGGTTTGACGGCGGCCTGTGTAACGCCGGGCACACCATCCATGGCATTGGGGAGCCGGATCCCGTGCCAGTGAATAGTGGTTTCTTGCGCAAGGGCATTTTCCAGTCGGGCATGAAGGCGCTGCCCCTGACGGACACGGATTTCCGGGCCGGGTACAATGCCGTTATAGGCCCAGACAGCGGTCTGGTAGGCCGGGTCGGAAACAAGATTTGCCTGCGCGGCACCGGGACGCAGCAGCATATTGACCCCGACCGCACTTTCAGACGTGCCTGCACGGGCTGTCACAGACAGACCGGCGGTCGCAGCAACCCCAATGGCTGCCGCCCCACCCCGCAGGAAACCCCGTCGGGTGGCACAGAAGGAAGATTTGAAAGTCATCTGACAATCTTTCCCAAAACAGATTTATTGACTGCCGATCCGCCCCATGTTCCGGGGCAGAAAACGGCACCAAATTGCGCCTGCTGCCCGTCAGGGCATGCAGGTAAAATCAGGAAAGATATCTCGGAGGTGACGGGTCGGGCACATGCGACAGGCCGGTCGCGCGATCACGGGCCGGTAAAACCAGACGGGTGCTTGCAGGCAGCGCAATCGCATCCATTCCTGCCATATCGGGCATCACAACAATCGCGCACAGGAAATGACAGGATGCAATTGCCCCGGACATGTTGCTACAGTCGGTGCACTCACTTGCGGCACGCATCCCTTTTTCATTCTGGATGTCATGTCGCGGATCAAGAGTGTCCGGGGCCACAGAGGCGATATCAAAGGAAGCCGCAACCCCGGTCATATTTCCGGTCATTGCCACCGCCATATCCCCAACGCGCAAAACCGCACTGCTGGTGAAAACCAGCAGGGATAAGGTTATGACGATGCGCACAAGGTTTTTCATAATCCCCAAGCAGTAGCCATTTGATCGCCGCACGTCCATGATTTTGATCAAAGGGCGATGGTGACATCATCCTTGAGCGTTTCGGTGACGATATAGGTGCGATACCAGACGATATTGTCATCAGCATCGAAAAGCGTCTCACATAATGCGGTATATTCTGCCATGTCGCGCATATGCAAAATCAGGACACCGGTGACTTCGCCGGTCACCAGATAGCATTGCTGAACCGCGGCGAGGCTTTTGACCTTGGCAATAAATTCCTGACGGTAACGATTGCCATGGCGGTGAAATTCAAGATTGATCACCGCACTGAGCGGTCGACCGATATGGGCAGGATTGACCACCGCCACGGTTTTACGGATCACCCCGGTTTCACGCAGCTTGGCAACCCGGCGCAAACAGGCCGAGGGCGAAAGCCCGATCTTTTCGGCCAGTTCGGCATTGGGGATATCGGCATTTTCCTGCAACTGACGCAGGATTTTCAGATCAATCTGGTCCAGCTCGGCCATCGTTACGCAACTCCAAAGCGCCAACTCATAAAACAACGCTGCCATATTGCGTGACAAAGCGCAAATTCGCCGCCCGAAGCAGATTTACGCATGGCATGATCAGCACCGTCAAACCACCCTCGCCCACCAGCGAAAACGAAGACCCCGGCTACCCCGGAAATAACGGTCCGCTGGCCTCATGCCGTGTACCAACACGCCGATAGACAAATCCGGTCATTTGCCCCACAGATGCCGGAACGACTTTTAACGCCCCACCGCACCGGCCAGAACAGGTCCAGACCGGACCAGACCGGCGCACCCTGACGGATGGATAGACCGCCCCATGACACGCGCCATGCAACGCTATGTTTTTGACCTGATCAATCGCAGCCAGAAACTTTTTGTCACATTGATGAAGGTCATGCTGCCAGTGATGATCATTGTCCGCATTGCCGAGGAATTCGGCGCCATCAAGGTTGCGTCCGATCTTTTGAGCCCGGTCATGTCACTGATCGGGCTTCCGGCCGAGGCCGGTCTGATCTGGGCGACCTGTGCGCTGGTCAGCATGTATGGGGCAGTTGGTGCCTTTATCGGGCTTTCGGCCCATCTTGATATGACGGCCGCACAATTAAGCGCGCTTTGCGCCATGATGCTGTTTGCCCATGGTCTTCCGGTCGAACAGGCGATTGTCAAACGGGCCGGTGCCAGCCTGATTGCCACCACGGCCCTTCGGGTCGGGGCGGCCATCGGGTATGGCGCACTGGTCACCTGGGTCAGCAACATGACCGGCTGGCTGTCCGAGCCGGTGGATTTTTCATGGATGGCCGGCAGCACGGTCAGTGAAACCACATCCGGGCTTGCCGGTTGGGGGGACTGGGTGGTGCAGACCGTCAAGTCGCTGATTGTCAGTTTTGCCGTGATCACCGCGCTTCTGGTGGTGCTGGATGTCATGAAGGTCACGGGGCTTACCGACAAATTCACCCTTGCCCTGTCGCCAATCCTGCGGGTGTCGGGCCTGTCGCGTGATGTCGCGCCGGTCACGACCATTGGTGTGTTGCTGGGTCTGACATTTGGCGGGGCGCTGATCATTGATGATGCGCGCAAGAACAATTACCCGCCGCGCACGCTGTTCCTGTCACTGAGCTGGTTGTCGCTGTCGCATTCATTGATCGAGGATACGGCAATCATGCTCGCACTTGGTGCCGATATCTGGGTGGTTCTGGTCGGTCGGGTGATCCTGACATTGATCATCATCGCGCTTCTGGCGCGCCTGACCATCCGCTGGGACCGCAAACCCGACCCTAAACCCGATCAACTGGTGACCGATACACCAGGCTAATTATGGCGCGGGCTGATTATGGCGCGGGCCTGTCCCCTGCCAGCCATTTGGCCACCGGTTCCCACGTTGATTTTTCGGCGCGCGATCCGACCATCATGCCGATATGGCCGCTTGACGGGTGAAGTTCGGTGCGCAGATCTTCGGGGAAGGCATCAAACAGCGCCTGCGCACTTTCGGGTGGCACGATACGGTCATTTTCCGGAATGACCGCCAGCACCGGACAGGACAAATCCGCCGGATTGATATCAATGCCGTCAATCTGCCATTCGCCCTTGGCCGGCTTGTTTTCGACATACCAGCCGATCAGACAATCGACCGACACCCGACGCGTTAACGGCACCCCGTCATTAAGCCAGTCTTCAAGGGCGACGAAATCATGGGCCCGGGCGGAATCGGTTGCCATCTGACCAAAACGGCGGAACTTTTCACCAATCATGAAGGGATCGAGGCTGGCAAACAGGCTTTGCAGCACATCGACCGGCAAGGTGTCATGAATGGCCAGCATATGGGGCAGTGACGGCGCAAAGGCGGCTGCAATGCGCGACTGGGTCGGGCCGGCCGCCATGAAGTCCCACGGGGTGGCGAGCAGAACAAGCTTTGAAACCTGTGCCGGGTCCAGAAGTGTCGCCGCCAGTGCCAGAACCCCGCCCATGCAATAGCCGACCACCGGAACCGGCCCGCCATTCATATCGGCGACATCCTGAAGGATGGTCACCAGACGGGCAGCGATATAATCATCAAGCCCGAAATTGGCTTCATCAAGCCCCGGATAGCCCCATTCAACCAGAAGCGGGCGATAGCCGCATTTGGCAAGATAGCGGGCAAAGCTGCGTTTTTCATTGAGATCAAGGATATAGCCGCGATTGACCAGCGATGGCACCAACAACACATATTTGCCCGCCGCCTGATCATCATCGGGGCTCAGGACACCATAATCATATACGCGGGTCGATCCGTCTTCCCAGATGACCGGGATATCGCCATCGGCCCCGTCGCGCGGGCGGCGATAGGGATGGCGTTGATAGGACCGCACCCCGTCATGGAATCCGGCATGCCGGTCAAAGGCGACACGATCCAGGGCCTGGGCGATATCGTCAGGATGGAAGGCTTCAATCTCGCGAAGGAGGTTTTCCGCCTGTTCCTTCAGTTCCGGCTTCCAGGGCAGCAATTGTTTCAGAAAGATCGGCAATGCGGCGCGCGAGCTGAGCCAGCTCGTCATCTCGACTGCCATGTGCATCGGAAGCGGCCGTGGCCCTGCCCGTTTCTGACTTTGCCTTTTTGGCGGAAGCGGTTTTGGTCGCATCGGACTGATCATTCTTCCCCTGCCCCTTTGCAGCATTTTTTGCAGCCGTCGTTTTTTTGCGTGATTTGGCCGGTGACGGCCGATCGTCCGGTGTCGCCGCGGCTGGCGGTGCCGCCGCCGCAGGCGATGCGTTTCCGGTAGTCCCTGTAGTCCCGGTAACCCCGCCGGTCCCGGCATCCGCTTTTTCGGCGGTGTCTGCGGTGTCTGTTTTGTGATCCGCAGCTTTGTCATCCGAACCGGGCGCAGTTGCCGCACCGGGCTTCATGCCGGTCATACCCGACATGCCGGCCATTTCCGCCATTCCGGGCGGGAACGGCATCGCACCGCCAAAGGGCTGTGACGGCAAGTCGCGGGCGGCCTTTGCCATTTGATCCATCATTGCCATCAGCGGGTTGGACGCCGCCGCCCCCAAGGCCCCGGCAAACGGATGGGCCGATTTGGGGTCGGCCTGTTGGCCCATGGCCATTTGACCGATCAGCTTGCCCCAGGCTTCGAACCCTTCGCCCATGCGGGTGGTATCAGCCCCCAGGGATGCATAAAGACGCCCGATCGCGCTTGCGGCATCGGCCCCGTCGGCGGTTGCCGCGACCTGTTCACGCCACAGGGCCAGGAAACGGGTGGCAAGATGTTCGAGTTTTTCGTCATCCGATGATCGATCAGATGCGGGCGATGGTTGATCCGAACTTTCCGGGTGATCCCGGTTGTCCTTTCCGGTCGTCATGGGTGCGGCCTTTTTGCGGTCCCTGATACAAAGCCTTTGTTCTGGCAAATACTATAGATCGTTGGCTGCTCAGGGAAAACGAATTCCCGTGCTGCGCAGCAATAAACGATATCGCAAGTTGTTTTTCGCACCGCACTTCGCGTTGAATACTGGACACATTGGAAAAATCGCGGCAATCTTGTTGTCTTCTGAGCGAATGCAAAATCGAAAATGCTGCGCAACATCGTAAATTGTGCACACGCAAATCAGGCAGAAAGCCACCGTTACAAACATTCGCCAGCCAGACGTCCGGGAAACAGGGAAGCAGGAAAGACGCCATGACCACCAAGAAATCAGATGATCAGGACCGCATCGTAATCAAGAAATATGCGAACCGCCGTCTCTATAACACGGCCACCAGTTCCTATGTGACGCTTGATCACCTTTCACAGATGGTCAAAGAAAATACCGACTTTGTGGTCTATGACGCCAAGTCGGGCGAAGACATCACCCGTCCGGTGCTGACCCAGATCATCGTCGAGGAAGAGAACAAGGGGCAGAACCTTTTGCCGATCAGCTTCCTGCGCCAGTTGATCGGGTTCTATGGCGACAGCCTTCAGGGGCTTGTGCCAAGCTACCTTGAACAGGCGATGCGCGCCTTTGGCCATAATCAGGAACAAATGCGCGAATATATGCAGGGCACGATGCAGGGCATGTTCCCGTTCGGCCAGTTCGAGGAAATGAACAAACAGAATATCGCGCTGTTTGAACAGACGATGAAAATGTTCTCGCCATTCCTTCAGGAAAATGAAAATGGCGGACAGCCCGGTGCCACCCCGACCAAGCCGACCGCGCCTGCAAGCGCGCCGTCCGATGCGTCCCTTAACGAGCTTAAAAGCCAGCTTGAAGCAATGCAGGCACAGCTTAACAGTCTGGCCGGTGGCAAGTCCGACAAATAAGCATCAAACGTCACAGACGATAGAATTCAAAGGCGGGGTCGCATCGGGCGATCCCGCTTTTTTCATGCCGACAATCACCAGTCGCCGTGATCGACAAGGCGCGATGAAATGCCGGTCGGCAAGATGCGCGTGACATCAGGGAATTTGGCGCCGCGATGCGGGATCAGACGTGTCAGGCAGCACGGCGCACTTCCCTTGGCTCGCCGATGACCATCCCAGCGATCCCCGACGACTGTCCCCAAGTCCATCCCAACTCATATTCAAACGCTTATCCCCCACGGCCCTTCTCGCCCACCGGGCAGCCTTGGGTAGCGTTGGGTAGCGTTGGGTAGCCTTGGGTAGCCTTGGGTAGCCGGGGCATCCGGCAACCTAAGCCGTCATGCTGGCCGCCCTTGAGAAGCAGACGGGTGCCGTCTGTGTCGACGGATGCCGGTTGGCTTTGTGCTGGCGCGACGGTCTTCCGCATGTCCATGTCCATGCCTAAGCCAAAGACCACGACCAAAGACCTTGCCCGTTGCTTGGCCCTTGATACCTGGTGGCTGGTAGCTGGCGGATTTTGTCTTTTGCCGCGCGCTGCTTTGTTGCGGCAACGGGGGACCGCATCTGTCGGCAGAATTCTTGCATAAACTTTTTGTTAACTCTTTGAACCCGTCCGGCACCGCCGAAAGGCGGCAATTTTTGCCGGGCAAATGCCCGATCACGCCCTGAAACACACGGAGTCCCGAAGCAGACAGGCAGTTTTAACCCCGTAGACCGAAAAACACATGACCGCGATCACACCGATACCCATGCAACCGGCCCGCAGGAATCCGTCTGCGAGCACCGGAACGGATGGTCCTGCCGGGATCGGAATAGATCAACTTGCGCGAATTTCACCCGTCAGGGAAATCACGCAGGATGGTGGCGCGTGGTTGCAACCCCATGATCTTGGGGGCAGTGCAGCATTCTGGACGCAGCTTTTGGGGCAGCTCTTACCACAGGAAAACCTTTTGCAACCGCCGGTCATTCAGGAAATGCATGCCAGCTATGCACGGCACTCCAAACCTTACGGCGTAGAAACCCACGTCTTTTTTTCGCCTTCTGGACTAGACAAAGACAGCTCAATTGACCTATATAGCTAGCTTCTGGCGGATTGCTGTAACGATTATCTGACCAAAGTTCAGATACAGATCATCAAATCGCAGTGCATCTACAGTGCTGCGATCCGGTGTTCATTGGGCACAAAACAAACAAGCCCAACAGCATCCAAAGTGGGGATCTATAACTGGCGGTTGATAACGGATTATAATATGACTGAGATTGCTGCAAACGAAGAACCGAAGCGCGCAAACCGCGCTACTGACACTGACCGTTATGTTGGTCAGCGTATTCGCGAACGCCGCATCATGCTGGGCCTTTCCCAGCAGCAGATGGCTGATCTGATCGGCGTCACCTACCAGCAGGCCCACAAGTATGAGCGCGGCATCAACCGTATCTCTGCCGGTCGCCTGTATGAAATCTCTCAGGTCTTGGGCGTTCCGGTCAGCTACTTCTATGAAGGGCTCGACGGCAATCAGGAAACCGAGCTTAACGCACGTCAGCGCATGTGCCTTGAGCTGGCCCGCAACTTTGCGAGCATCAAGCACGAAAAACATCAGGAAGCTCTGAGCCAGATGGCTCGTGCCCTTGCTGATCAGGCTGCCTAAGTTCATTTCGAACTTCAGCGCCGCTTTGAAAAAAGGCTGCCCCAGTTAAGGTGGGCAGCCTTTTTTTATGTCTTGCCGGACGGCCATGTCATTGTAGTCTTGGCAAAACCGGCACAAGGCAGACCCGACATGACGCCCGATCAGATGATTGATCAAATCGACCGATACCGGCACGAGGCCGGATATCTCGGCATTGCCGAGATGATCGCCCTTGGCCGGTCGGGCAATATTGTATTTGATCCGTTCTCGACCCTTGTTTCCCGGCACATCACGATCGGGACACACAATATCCTGCATCCCAATATCCGTCTTGAAGCGGACCAGGATGCCCAATTAATGATCGGCAATGGCAACATGTTTGCCAGCGGCACCACCGTCATGGCGCAAACCGGGCCGATCAGGATCGGGGATGAAAACATCTTTGGCCCGGGCAGCGTAACCATCACGACAGCGCGCCCGAATGCGATGATCCGCATCGGGTCGTTTGGCCGGTATCGCGGCACCATCGACATGGATGGTCAATGCGTGTTGGGGGATGGCAGCCAGATCCTGGGCCAGATCAGCGTGCAGTCGGTCGAACTTGCCGCGGGTGGATCATTTAAACACCCGATTGCCGATGAACGCGGTGCGGTGCTTAAGGGCTTTGGCAAGGCGACGGGCATAGAACTTGAAACCGGCAAGGTGATTGCCGGTAGTGGTGACTTCTGCATAAGCGCGCAGAAGCCACAATCATTCTATCACCCCGAAGCGCGGTGAAGACGCGCCCTATTGGTCGGCAATCACCAGATCATCGGAATGGATCACGGCATTGCCGCGGGTGAAGCCAAGGGTTGCTTCGATATCGCCCGATGCATGGCCCATCAGAAGACGGGTTTCTTCAGCGCCATAAGACGTAATACCGCGCGCGATCTGATGACCATCGGCATCAAGAATGCGCACCGCATCCCCATGCTTGAACCGGCCATCAACACCGGTAATGCCGGCCGCCAGAAGGTTTTTGCCCGCCGCGATTGCCTTTGCCGCACCGGCATCGACAATGATCGCCCCGGTCGCCTTGAGCGAGGTCGCAATCCAGTGCCGACGGGCAGCAAGGGGGCTTTCGCTGGGCAGGAAGACGGTATTGGGCGCACCATCGAGCTGGGCTTTTAATGGATGATAGATGGTGCCGCGCGCAATGATCATACGGCAACCGGCCTTCATGGCGATTTCGGCGGCCTGAAGTTTTGTGACCATCCCGCCGGAGCTGTACATGGTCGGTGCGACACCGGCCATATCAAAGATTTCCGGGGTCAGTTCGCGGACTTCGGGGATCAGGGTCGCATCCGGGTTCTTGCGCGGATCGGCGGTATAAAGCCCGTCAATATCAGACAGCAGCACCAGCGTATCGGCCGAGATCATGTGCGCGACCTTGGCACCAAGACGATCATTGTCGCCAAAGCGGATTTCCTCGGTCGCGACCGTATCATTCTCGTTGATCAGCGGCACAGCCCCGCGGGCCAGAAGCGCATTGAGCGTGCCGCGCGCATTAAGATAACGACGGCGGCCTTCCATATCCTCAAGCGTGACCAGAACCTGTGCCATGGTCAGGCCGTTGCGGCCCAAGGCTTCCTGCCAGACCTGTGACAGGCTGATCTGGCCGGTGGCGGCGGCGGCCTGTTTGTCGGCCAGGCTGATGGTGCGGTGATCCAGCCCCAGCAACCGACGCCCAAGGGCGATCGCACCACTGGAAACCACAATCACCTCGACCCCGCGTTCGCGCAGATGGGCGATATCATCAGCCAGTGCTTCGAGCCAGGCACGGCGCAGTTTGCCGGTATTTTCATCGACCAGAAGGGCCGAGCCGACCTTGATGATCAGACGTTTTGCATCACTCAGAACAGCGTGCTGAAGGCTCACGGCTGGAATCCCTTATCCTCGCGACCTTCCATGGCGCGGCGTTCCCGTTCGCCATCAATATGGTCGCGAATTTGCCGGTGGATATCCTTGATGCCCTGCTGGGTCACGCCGGACACCACATAGACTTTCTTGCCGATGCCCTTTTCAAGGATCTGGCGCTGTTCCTCGACCATTTCGGGCAGCAGTTGATCGGCTTTGGACAGCGCGACGATTTCGGGCTTGTCGACCAGAACATCGGCGTAGTTTTCAAGCTCTTCACGCACGGTTTTATAGGTCGCGACCGGGTCTTCCTCGGCACAGTCGATCAGATGAACCAGAACTTCGCACCGTTCGATATGGCCCAGGAAGCGGGTTCCGATGCCCTTGCCCTCGGATGCGCCTTCGATCAGGCCGGGGATATCGGCCAGGACAAATTCGCGGTCATCGACATTCACGACGCCAAGCTGCGGATGCAGGGTGGTGAAGGGATAATCGGCGATTTTCGGACGCGCATGCGACGATGCAGCAAGGAAGGTCGACTTGCCGGCATTGGGCAGCCCGACCAGACCGGCATCGGCGATCAGCTTCAGACGCAGCCAGACCCACATTTCCTCGGCCGGCCAGCCTTCTTCGGCGCGGCGCGGGGCCTGGTTGGTGGAAGATTTGAAATGGGTGTTGCCACGCCCGCCATCGCCCCCCCGGCACAGCATATAGGTCTGTCCCGGTTCGATCATATCGACAATCAGGGTTTCGCGATCTTCGGCCAGGACCTGTGTCCCGACCGGGACCTTGATCGTGATCGATTTGCCCGAACGGCCGGTACGCTGCCGGCCCATGCCATGCATGCCGACTTCGGCCTTGAAGTGCTGCTGATAACGGAAATCGATCAGAGTATTGAGGTTTTCGACCGCCTCGAGAATGACGTCGCCGCCGCGGCCACCATCGCCGCCGTCGGGCCCGCCATACTCGATATATTTTTCACGGCGGAAGCTGACCGAACCGGCACCGCCGCGGCCACTGCGCACATAAATCTTGGCTTCATCGAGAAACTTCATAACCGGTCCTTCGGGCGGTGCCCATTTTATATTGTCGGTCCCGGCGCGCAACGGGGCTGCGCCTCGACGGGATCGGGAATTCTATATCACATACAACAAGGGAGGAATGATTGCTCATTCCTCCCTTGCTAAATTCGGTACGTAAATCGCACCCGACGGGAGGCTTACGCCTCTGCCGGAACGACGGTTACGTAGGTACGACCCTTGAAGCCCGACTTGAACTGGACGGAACCGTCCACAGTCGCAAACAGGGTGTGGTCTTTGGCGAGGCCAACATTGTCACCGGCATGGAACTTCGTGCCACGCTGACGAACGAGGATGTTGCCTGCGACAACTGCCTGACCACCGAATTTTTTCACGCCGAGACGGCGACCTTCGGAGTCACGACCGTTACGCGAACTACCACCAGCTTTCTTATGAGCCATGAAACTCTCCTAAAACTGCATCTTGACCTGATGAAATCAGGCTTTGATGTCCTTGATGCGCAGAACAGTCAGGTTCTGGCGATGACCATTTTTGCGACGGTAGTTGTGCCGGCGCTTTTTCTTGAAAACGATCACCTTGTCGCCCTTGGCCTGCTCGAGAACTTCTGCGGTAACAGAAGCACCTTTGACCAACGGAGCACCAACTTTCGGCGCACCGTCGCCAGCAACCATGAGAACTTCTTCAAGTTTCACGGTATCACCGGCCTGGGCAGCGATCTTTTCGACTTTGATAACGTCGTTGGCAGCAACTTTATACTGTTTGCCGCCAGTTTTGATGATTGCGTACATCTAAAAGTTCCTGAAAAACATTCTGGAAACACAAACGCGCAGCTCGGTGCCGCTGCTAACAGATACCGAACCGCTGCGAGGAACGGGTGAATTACCCCTTTTGACCCGATGAGTCAACAATTGAGTCATCGCCAAAGCATCGCAAACCCGCACATTCCCGCATGATGGCGCGGGGGTCTGCCCTGCTTTTGATGCAGGGCACGATCGCGGGTCACCCCATCCCCCGGCACGGATCACACCGATGCAATCACAACGCCAGACGACAAGCGCCCCCGCATCAAATCAACCAAAACCGGAAACCGGCAGCAAAGCCGCGAAGGATTACCAAAGAGCAAAGCACCCGCCGCGCAAAAAAGAGTCACCGGAATTGCGATTTCCCTCTTGCAATATGGCGCAAGGACCGTTAAACACCGCGTCGAACGCCAAGACCACACATGCGGAGAGGTGCCGGAGTGGTCGAACGGGGCGGTCTCGAAAACCGTTGTACTAGCAATAGTACCGTGGGTTCGAATCCCACCCTCTCCGCCATTTTCACGAAGTGCAACTCAAAATTAAAGCAACGAAATTATGCTTACTCCGTGAAAACAGAGTTCACCCAACTTGCCGCACGCACTGCTCATACAGCACAGAACTTTTCGCTTCCAATTTTGTTGCGTGTTTTGCCCCCCCCTTTAAACTTCATTGAAGTAGTCGTATAACATCAAAAACATGATTGGCGGAAAAGGCATTTACCACCAACCAGCGCCCCGCCCTCACCTTCAGCAGGCGAACGGAAAATGAAGTTTCTTGGCATTATCCCAGCTCGCAGCGGGTCCAAGCGCCTCCCAAACAAGAACCTGATGCTGTGCAACAGGAAACCCTTAATAGGCTGGACGTGCGAGGCTGCAAAAGAATCCGCATCCATCGACTTGTGCATTGTCTCGACAGACAGCTTAGAGATCATGGAAACAGCAAATTCGTTCGGCATTGCCAGCCCCTTCATTCGCCCGGAAGAACTCTCAAATGATGAAGCAACATCGCTAAGTGTCGTAAAACACGCACTAGATTGGGCCGACGAGCACTGCGATGCAAATAAGCAACCCCGTTTTGATGCAGTAATCCTCCTGCAACCAACATCACCCTTGCGAACGGGAGACGACATCCGCAGAGCGAGGATCGCAATGCAGACAAGCAATGCCAACACAGTGGTTAGCGTCGTGAAGGCCCCCAAGAACTTTTCTGCATCAAAGATGATGACCATCAACCCGAACACAGATTCGCTGACCCCACTTCAACATGAGGACATCGTTGGAGATCTGTACTTAAGAGACGGCCCTTCAATTCTTATATCAGATAGGGAAACGATCAATGCCGGAAAACTTTACGGCAGAAAAGTTGCTCCTTGCGTGTTGGACTGGGAATCATTTGTGGACATAGATGTCCTAGACGAACTTAGAGAAGCGGAACGCCGTCTACAGCGGCGTCATCACAAACAATCCAATTAGACATCTCATGCAGCAAACTTTATTTTCCAGCAATCACCCCATTCGGGTACTAACACCATTTAGCGGAGACTCAATTGGTGGGAGTTACCTATCAGCGATTGCATTAATCCAGGAAGCGAACCAGCAGCGGACAGTTAATTACGAGATCGCAATACACCAACCAGGAAAGCTGGAAGAAAAGCTCAATCAACTCAACCTTCCTTACAAATCCCTTAACCTTAAGTGGATCACTATCGTCGACCTGAGCAAACGAAAAAAACTGACCCTGCCCTTTGAGTGGTCTATCACAACCTTAAAGCTATTCAGACTTCTGAAGAAGGAACGCTACCATGCTGTTCACGTGCACGATGGTCGAATGGCTTTAACTTGGGCGCTGCCCTGCAAACTCTCCAGAACACCACTAATCATTCATCAAAGAACCAAGTTTGCGAAATCAAACATCACAGAGTTAACATACAAAAGCTCCAGAATGATTATTGCAATAACAAAGTTTGTATTAGATAGCCTACCTGCTACTTTGCATAGTAAATGCGTTATTATTGACAACCCCGTAGAAGTCCCACCAAGAGATAGAGGCACTTCTCGTAAAATACTAGAAGATCGATTTGGAGTACGTAATGAATCATTTTTAATTACGATAATTGGAACTCATCAACACCAAAAAAGACAAGATTTTGCTATGAGAATAGCTCAAACACTAAAGGAAAGAAATATCGAAACAACTTTCTTTTTTATGGGAAAATATGGCGATAATACAATTGAAAAAATTAATAAAAAAATTTTGAAAAAAAAAATTGATGACATTTGCATAGTTGCTGGACATGTGGAAAGCTACGATTATCTTCCAGGATGCGATTTACTACTTGCGCCCGCAGTAGATGAGGGGTTTGGTAGGTCATTAATTGAGGCTATAACATACAATGTTCCCGTCTTAGCCTCTGCTTCTGGCGGGCACTTGGAAATACTTCAAAGCGATGCTGAAGACTCCCTTTTCAAACCAGATGACATAGACGACTGCTTAAGAAAAATTTACAAACACATCGAAGGGAAAGCCAAGTTTCCCAAAATTAAAGACTATTCAAATGAGAGGCATTGCGCGTCTGTGATAGAGGAAACACTTAGAGTGACGACACGATGAAGCACAACAAGCACTTGGTAATCGTGATTGAAAGCCTAGGTGGAGGTGGCGCTCAAAAGGCAGCAATAAATCTTGCTAGGCAATGGCACGAAGAAGGATTCATCGCAAGTTTCATACTGTTTTCAAAACAATCGGAAATCTGCTTCGCCCCCCCTTCCGAAGTTAAGATCCACTTTCTCGAAAAATGCCCCTCACCCGACGCACGTGGCGTGAGAGCAAACTTGCGTCGCATTTTTTTGCTTCGCAGAATGTTAAAGTCTTTAAACCCGGACACTGTCCTTACGATGGTCAGCACAACCAATACAATTGGCTGCCTCGCATCAATTGGAATGAAATGGCGCCTTGTCATTTCCGAACGAAACGACCCCACCAGACAAAAGATCGGAAGATTTTGGCAAATAGCGCGAACTTTGTCCTACCCGTTCGCGGATTTAATCACGGCAAATAGTGAAGTTGCCCTGAAGTTCCTCGCCAAACAACACAAAAAAGAAAAGCTACTTTATGTACCTAATATTGTGGCTACAAGTTCAGCAGATACAGTATCCCAAACCACAAAAATTTCATGTCTTAAGATACTTTCTGTAGGAAGGCTCCATAGACAGAAACGTTACGACGTGCTTCTTACTGCACTCTACATAGTCAGAAAGACGACTACGAATTTTCACTTAACGGTCCTTGGTGACGGCCCTCTTGCACCTGAGCTAAAAGAACAAAGCATCACCCTAGGCCTTGAAGAACACATTACCTGGCACGGCTTCCGGTCCGATACAGAAGAATTTTACAAGAAAAATCACGTTTTCGTGCTGGCATCAGACTATGAAGGATCTTCAAACGCCCTGCTCGAAGCTATGGCTTTCGGTTTAGCACCAGTCATATCAAACAGCCAGGAAGGATCACTTCAATACGTCAAAAACGAGGAAAGCGGATCTGTTTTCCAGCAAGGTGACGCAAATTCCCTAGCTGAACACCTGCTGGATTATTATCGATCCCCTCTACGACTTCGCCAACACCGTGAGAAAGCACTCCAAACATCAGTAAGTTTCGACAAAACTAACGCATTCGAAATATGGAAATCGGCGCTTACCGGCGAGATGCCATCTTAATAACGTCAATGACCTTCCCCTGCTGTACATTCGACAAATGCACTGAACACGGGATACTCAATGCATCCCTTTGCAACGCGCTCGAACAGCCGCCCCCGACGTAGGTAAAACTTCCATTAATTGCCAATTCGTGCATTGGCTTCCACAGCGGCCGACTTTGAATACCTTGATCAGACAGACACCGCATCAACTCTCGCGAGTTCATTCCGAAAATTCTATCGTCAACACGAATTGTATACAGCCAGTAAGCACAGGTTACGTCGGGCGCCTCTATCATGATCTGCACCCCGGGAATATCCACCAATTCCCGACTGTATACTGCTGCAATATTACGCTTTTTGGCAACAAACTCTGACAGCTTTTCCATTTGCGCACAACCGATCGCTGCCTGAATATTCGTCATGCGATAGTTATAACCGATCATGTCATGGTCATATTCAACTTCATCACTCTTGGCTTGTGTACTCAAATGACGAGCCAGGGAAACAATATCAAGATTGTTACTAACCACCATCCCGCCGCCACCAGTTGTCAGCAACTTATTCCCATTGAAACTGAAGCAGCTTGCCACTCCGATATTACCAACAGAGGTTCCTTTATAAGATGCACCTAGACTTTCTGTCGCATCCTCAATCACCGACAGCCCGTACTCTTCAGCAATGTCCATGAGAGAAGACATATCAACGGGATGCCCCAAAATATGAACAGGCACCACTGCCGCAACCTTTCGCCCGGATTTCTTATTACGGGTAACCCCCTGACGGAACGAACATTTGTTCTCCAGATACTCGCGAACCAACTTTACGTTCATCTGCATCGTCTCAGGCTCAGCGTCAATTAGGACTGGACGCGCCCCAGTGTAGCGAATTGCGTTTATCGGCGCGACAAACGTTAGATCTGATACCAACACTTCGTCGTCTGGCTGAACATTTGCCGCCAGCAAAGCCAAATGAAGAGCAGATGTTCCATTTACAACAGCAACACCGCTGCGCGCGCCGACAGCGCCGGACAGAAGCTGTTCAAACCGGTTGACATACTGCCCCGCAGACGACACCCACCCCGTATCCAAGCAATCTTTAACATATTGCCATTCATTGCCATCAAAAAACGGGGTTGAAAGTGGAATCATTTACATGCGCCTCTCTGGTCAATTAAACGTGGTTCAAATGCTATACGCCGAAGTCTTGTAATGTGCGAGATTTGCAGGATCCGAGAACCACTCAACAGTTTTTTTAATGCCCATCCGAAACCCCTCAAGTCCTCCATAACGCGGCTCCCAGCCTACAAGGCTCTTTGCTTTCTTATTGCAGGCCCACAATCGATCAACTTCGCTGTCTCTTGGCCGCACGCGCGCATTGTCCAAAACCACCTCAATGTCGCGCCCCGTAACTTCGGAAATGATCTTAACAACTTGACCAACAGACACCTCGAAATTTGAACCAAAGTTAATTACTTCGCCAGCTCCTGCATCTGAGAGCCCCATCATCATGAATCCGCGCGCTATATCTTCTACGAAGTTAAAATCACGCGTTGGCTCAAGAGAACCAAGCTTTACTTTGCCCTCACCGTGTAGCGCCTGTGAGATAATTGTTGGAATAACAGCACGTGCTGATTGACGCGGCCCATAGGTATTAAACGGCCGCATAACAGCAACGGGTGTCTCAAAAGACCGATAGTACGATATGGCCATTTGATCTGCTCCGATCTTTGAAGCAGAATAAGGAGACTGACCAACGAGAGGGTGCTCTTCTGTGATCGGCACGAATTGAGCAGAGCCGTAAGTTTCACTCGTTGACGTATGCACCATCCTCGAAACTCCGTACTCACGCACCGCCTCAAGCACATTTAACGTACCAGTAACGTTCGTATCGACATACGAGTACGGGGCAACATAAGAGTACGGAATCCCGATAAGCGCGGCCAGATGTAAAACAATATCAACCCCCTTAACCGCGCCACGCACCGCTAGAGGGTCTCTCACGTCCCCGAGCACAGGACGAAACTGCCCCATAACGTCTTCAGAACAACTGTCAAGCCAACCAAATTGCCCAAACGAATTGTAGTAACAAAATGCAGTCACATCGAAACCACGCCTTACAAGCAACTCTGTAAGATGCGAGCCAATGAATCCATCTGCACCAGTAACAAGAATTTTTTTGCTGTTCATCAAAACACTTTAAATTGTGAATAGTCGCCTTTGGAGCAAGTGCTGCGGAAATTACGAGTTTAGCTTGCTTTTCGTCAATCAAAAACGCGCTGTCTGATCGATCTATCAAACAGGTTTTCAAGCACATCATGCAATACTCAAATGCATATATGCGTCAGCCACATCTGAGGCACTTTTAAGCGTTACTTAAATTCCTGTCCCCCCCCTCAAAGATGAAAGCAGCTGCAAATATTGCCACACATTGAATTTTAGTTTAGTGACTACCTTGAGAGATTGGCGAAGAGCAGCCTCAAAATCATACAAAGCTCAGCGCAGCTAAGACCGAAACAACTATCAGGAATATCGCAATGACGATCTCGGGAATTGTGCCCAACATGGTGACCCCTATGACCGAGTCCGGTCATCCAGATGTTCCTGGCATTGAACGGCTTGGTCAGTTTCTGGTCAACTCCGGTGTTGGCGGCATCTGGCTGCTTGGCTCTGCCGGCGAAGACGTACATATCTCGCAGCAAGATAGAAGCACTGTAACAAAAACGCTTACCAACACTGTTCAAAACAAAGTTCCTGTCATTGTCGGTCTAGGTACAGCACCTTATTACGACATCATGAATTTTGTAGAGAATGTAGATTGCGACCATATAGCCGGCTACCATTTTCTGCCTTATGACTTAAAGCTTGGGGACAAGGCACTTGTTTCATATGTCCGCAAAATTGCAGACAACCTGCCTCGGCCACTTTGGCTCTATCATAATCCCAAACGCGGTAGACCGATCACTTTAGAAATTGCAAAAGAGTTGAGCGAACACTCAAACATCGCCGGGATCAAAGTTGGCGGCTACAACCTCACCGAGTTAACCAAAATGATGATGCTCAAGTCACCTCATTTTCAGGTATCTGGTGCCGGTGGTGGCCAATTGTACCAGCTGCTATCTCTCGGCGCAGAACTTCACATGACCAGCGACGCAAATTGCTGGCCAGAGGTATTTATTGAGCTCAAAAGGCTTTTTGATGCAGGGCTCCGTGACGATGCTCTAGCTTTGCAGCATCGCATCATCGGCCTATCGTCGAGATTGCCGAGAAACGGCAACGGTGAGTATGCTGCAGAAGAAAAGTATATCCTGTCTCTCAGAGGGATCTGTGAAGACTGGGTGAACCCCGCATACAACCGACTGACCGATTCCGAAAAGAATACAACCAAGTCCGTTCTCGCTGACTTCGGTTTTGACTGGGCAAAACAACCTTAAAGCTTTCAGAAATTGCAAGTCACCGCATTTATTCCCGCAAAGATGCAATCAAGGCGCGTGAAAAGAAAAAACATGCGTCTTGTTGCAGGCAAACCACTCCTTCATTACTCAATCGCTGCGGCAAAGCTAGCGCCGCAAATTCATAGGGTGGTTGTAAGCTCGGAAGACAACGAACCTTTGGAATATGCGGAAGCCGCCGGCGTGAATATTCACCGCCGGGAAACAAGCCTTTCTGATGAGATTACAACAAATTTTGAGGTTCTACGAAGCTGGTATAACTCAGAGAAAATCAAACCAGATCTCGTTGTTTTACTTCAACCTTCTCATCCATTCCGCAACATCCACGAACTGTCTAGCGCGGTTGAAATCATGAAAGCATCGCCAACATTAGATAGTTTCATTACCATTAAAAAAGCCCCAAAAATGATCGGGACCATCTCGGCCCAAAATGACTTCTCTATCGCGTGTGAGACAACCTCACCTGAAGTTCTTTATCAAAACGCAGGCACGTTTTACATATTCCGTCCGGAACGCACGTTTAATATGGGCAGCAAATTTGGAGACAAAATCGGATGCATCAAGCTAACATTCCCACAATGGGAGGTTGACGTCGATTACGAGCAGGACTTGCTTTATGCTGAGGCAATAATTGATTGTACTCCAGAATTGCAAGAAACCTATCTAAAGACGAAATCTGGACAAACAATGACTTAGAGAGAACGGAGAAATTTTTCTTCCTATTCCGACTGAGCTGCCTATCCCCTGAGAATGGGATTTTTTTATAGCAAAAGCATAATAGTAGAGTGGACGAATGAACACCTCAAATTTCCAACAAGGGTCACAAAGCGCCTTTGACGATAACTGGCAAAACCGATCTGAAACAGACTACGTTCACTGGACCAAGACCGAACCAGCTAATCAAATTCAGTTTGCTTTCCGCCAGCATTGGCTCCTTTTTAACGAATTACTTGAGCAACAGCCCCTCAAGAACAAAGAAGTACTGGAAGTTGGCTGCGGACGCGGCAGTTTAAGCATGTATTTTGCTGACGCAGGCTGTAACTGCACCCTGATCGATAGCTCTGAGCAGGCGATTTCGACCGCACGTCGACTGTTCGCGCGGAATGGCCTGAACGCGAGAATTGAAGTTGGAAATGCCTTAGAACTTAATGACCCGGATGATAGCTATGATGTAGTTTTCTCAATCGGGCTGCTCGAACATTTTGACAATATTGCAGCACCACTTGCAGAACAGGTTCGCGTGCTTAAGCCTGGGGGGACGTTGTTTGTCTACGTTGTTCCAGAAGATTCTGGCGATATTCAACGCGACTATGAATGGATCAACGACTTACTGCAAGCCAGCTTTGACGGCTTAAACAACGAAAAAGACTCAACACCTAAAGAAAAAGAAGAAGTCTACCGGAATGGATACCTCCCGCAAAGGTATGTCGACACTTTAAAAACACTTGGCATTCCGTCTCCGGAATTTTCAGGCGTGTACTCTGTCCCGATGATTTCTCACTCAATATACTTTCCGTTTACCCTTAACAATCCAGAAATGGAAAAGATCCTTACTCGCCATTTCAGCAACATTGTAAGTGAGCAAACCAAGTCTTCTGGCAAGAATGGCTGGTTATGTGAAGCTGGTTACGGAAACGCGTTCCTTGTCTGGGGGAAAAAGGCACCTTGAGACCAAGAATACTAAATCTCGACCCGCATCAGTACAGTGATGAAGCGTCCCGCATTCTAGAGGAATTAGGTGATCTAGAGCAAAAGAACATCACGCGAGATAAACTATTAGATTCTGCGCACATCTATGACGTTGTTATCGGACGCTTCACACACAAACTTGACCGCGAGTTTTTTGAACGAGCAACCAACCTGAAAGTGGTCGGTAGCGCAACCACCGGCCTTGATCACATAGATATAGATACGGCAACACGCC
The DNA here is from genome assembly GCF_023588965.1 of Thalassospira sp. GO-4. NCBI lineage: Bacteria > Pseudomonadati > Pseudomonadota > Alphaproteobacteria > Rhodospirillales > Thalassospiraceae > Thalassospira > Thalassospira sp. GO-4. The sequence goes on along the minus strand of NZ_CP097807.1, from coordinate 3,844,283 downwards.
AAGGCGTGCGCGTTCTGTCCCTCAAAGGAGAATCAGAGTTCTTATCTACTGTACGCGCGACGCCAGAGCATACTTTGGCGCTACTGCTGGCAGTTTTAAGACGAATTCCAGCAGCCCACTCTGAAGCAACCACAAATTCGTGGAACAGAGAAAAATTCAGAGGCGCGGAGATATTCGGAAGCAAAGTGGGCTTAGTTGGCTTTGGACGCGTGGGACAAATTTTAGCCACGTACTTTAATGCTCTGGGAGCAATTGTCGGATATTATGACATACGTGATGCAACTACTCCTATCAACACTTCACCTTCTTGCACAAAATTTTTCTCAATTACGTCACTGATTAAAAGCAGCAATATCGTAATATGCTGCGCGTCACTTAATGAGGACAACGTAAATCTTTTTGACGACTATATGTTTTCTCATTTCAACTCAGGAACATACTTTATAAACACGGCTCGCGGACAGATTGTAGATGAAGACGCTTTACTGACAGCACTTAGAGATGGAAGAGTGTCTGCAGCAGGCGTCGACGTTCTGAAGGATGAATTCAGCCTCCAACACGGCAAAACTGATAGGCCATTACTGAATTTTGCGCGGGAGAACCCGGACCGACTATTGATCACTCCGCACATTTCCGGCGCAACATTTGATTCTATGCACAAAACCGAAATATTTATCGCAAACAAAATTAAGAAATTTTTCCATGAGAATAGCGTTACTTGAGTGTTCTACAACCCCATGGCTTGACATTGCTACCCAACTTGAAAAAGTCCTCGACGCAGAAATTGTACTCTGGACAGCTTCCACTGGGCTGCATGAACAAATAGCCAATCGCTTTCCAAGAACTCATCGTTATTCCAATTTCGACGCTTGCGCAGGTAACCCTCCTAGTTTTCTAAATTCATCCGAGTTGCATCATCCAGATAGTTGCCAAAATGCCGCACTCTTCGAGAAGTTCGCAACTGTTTTGACTATGATGAACAGATGGGATTATGACGGTCATCGCTTTACTTACCTTGAACGCAACAGACACGTTAATTTACTTAGCAGTATCTGGGCCACGATTTTGCGCGATCTCAAAATCGATGTTGTAATTGCCCCAACCAGCCCTCATCAGGTATATGATTACATTACTTACTTGCTATGCCGGGCAAACTCTATTCCGTTCATCTTCTTCGAACGAACCTTTATGTTGGATCGTCTCTTCCCACTAGCATCCCTTGAAGACGTAGCAGAAATAATCCCCCGTTCACTTCAGCTCCCTAGTCATTACCGCAACTTGGATGCAGATATAAGAAGTGAACTGGATCGCATTCAGGACAAGTATGACCTGGGTAAACCTGCATACGTTCCTAACAGCGAAATGCGACAAGCAACACTCCTATCGGACTACAAGCGTGATGTATTACGTTTGTTTTCAGCAATTGGCGGAACAGCTTTCAATTGGAAGGGTCACCAATACAAGACCTTAATGAAGGTCAGCAGACAACCATTAACTAAAAAACAGGCATCCGGACCGATAGCATTGCTGGAGAGATTGCGCCAAATATATAGGATGCGCTGCAGAAAAAAAACATATCAGCGGCACGCCCGCCTCCCCGATCTCGACTCACATTACATCTATTTTTCACTTAGCAGACAACCAGAGCGTACAACTTCCCCCAACGCTGGCATCTACGCAGATCAAATAATCGCGCTAAAAGAGCTCTCAGACGCCATGCCTGCCGGCTGGAAGCTGTACGTCAAAGAAAACCCGAGGCAATTTACGTCAAAAACACGGGCCCATCATCTCGGAACCTATAGAGATGAACAGTTTTACACAGAGATCCGTAACCTCAAAAATGTTGAGTTTATTCCATTAACCTCAGACCCGTTTGTGCTAATAGATAACGCCAAAGCCGTTGCAACGACCACAGGCAGCGTTGGATGGGAAGCTCTCGTAAGAGGAAAGCCTGCTATCATATTTGCACCAACTTGGTATTCTAATTGCCCCGGAGCATACAAAGTATCGGAGGCCCAAAATGCACCTTCTATCATTGCGGAACTGACCCTGAAAAATTGGGAAGGCCCTACCCGTGAGAACGTGGAACAATTTGCGTCTGGAATTTCTTTAATCTGTGAAAAGGCATTCATCGATACCGATATGGAAAAATTTTCTAATATAGACAGAAAGAAAAACTCGCAGAACATAGCTAAAATGGTTGAATTAACTCTAAAAACATTCAACAATAAAAAACAATGAAAAACCGCACCACACCGAAAAACCCTTACGTCGCAACCATAGAGACGATAAAATGGATACTTCAAAAATATCCAAAGAATACTTTAATTATTATATCAATGTCTTTATTTTCGTTTATATCCGAAAACATAGGGATTATTCTTTTAGTACCAATAATTCAGATATTTTTTCAATCTGGAATCACTGATTCCGCTGATTCATATGCCATAGAATATTTAATTTTATCTTTGAACAAGTTCGAAATTCCAGTCGATCTCGGATATCTTCTTTTATTATTTATTTCACTTATAATAATAAAATCTCTCTTTATGTTTACTGTCGGCCTGTATAGAGCACGCTTCAAACTGACCGTAATGCGTGACTTACGCATGGGAATTTATGAAACCCTCATTGACTCGAACTGGAACAATATTCGCGTCCAGCATATCGGAACACTTAACAACATATTCACGACAGAAATCACCAATGCTTCGACAGCATGTGTAAGTGCAATAAATCTGATAATCTCGCTAACAGGATCAATAGTTTATATAATATTCATAGCGAACCTATCACCAATAGTTCTAGCCCTGATCTCTATTTTCGCTTTTGTCGCAGTGATTTTAATAAAACCTCTACAAAAATTGTCCCTAACAAAAGGACAAGAGCGCGTTAACAACCTTCACTCTCTATCGCAACACTTCAACGACACCATTCGAAATGCAAAAACGATAAAAGCCACTCAAAGAAGGGAAATCACAGATCAACAATTTAAAACACTAAACAATATTTTTTACAAAATTGGGTCTTCATTAAGTACATACAGTGTTTTGCTAACAAACATAAAAGAACCACTTGGCGCATTGTTTTTGGCCTCGATACTATACTCAGGAGTTGTCGAAACCGGCGGAGATATAACGGTACTTGGCGCGACAATTATCTTACTTACCCGACTGATTGAAAAGCTGTGGACCATTCCAACCCTCGTTCAATCCTGTGGCTCACTTTACGGCGCAGTCACAAGTGTATCAGATCAAATTAGCTCTAACAGGAAACACCATGAGGTACTTAGAGAGGACGGAGTAAAGGCGACCTTAACGCAAACTTTAGAAGTGCAAAACTTATCGATCAGAAAAGGTAGTAAGTTAATTCTCTCAGACTTCAGTGCGTCCTTCTCTTATCCTGGATTGCATGTCATAACCGGTCCTTCCGGAGTTGGTAAATCAACATTGATTCTTTCTCTGCTCGACCTAGAGATACCGGAAAATGGCAAGGTAATGATTGACGGAGTTCCGCTTTCACAGGCCAACTTGAAACATTGGCGCCACCAAGTTGGCTTCTTGCCTCAGGAAGTTACGCTATATCCACGAACGCTAAGAGAAAACATCACCCAAGGCATAGCAGGGATTCCGGACGATGACATCTGGAATGTCCTAAAGATGACAAACCTTAACGATTTGGTGAAAGAGCTTCCAGGCCAACTCGACTTTATACTGGACACGGAAGGGAGCAACTTATCGGGGGGGCAAAGACAACGAATAGGGCTGGCCCGTGCAATAATCAACTCTCCGCGCCTGCTCTTGGTAGACGAGGCAACGAGCGCCCTAGATGTTGATACAAAAAAGCTGATAGCAGCAGAACTGGCAAACTTAAGCCAAAACTGCTGTATCATTGCGGTAAGCCATGATGTAGAGCTCAATGAAGTTGCTTCTCAAGTAATTCGCCTAACTGAAAACTAATATGACGACCGAAACAGTGATGGAAAATGGTGACCCAAAGGCTTAATCCTGTTAAACGGACCATAGACTGCAGAAGGTGTTAAATGTCTCGATTGCAAGCTCGACTGCTCAATAATGAAATGTATGTCATTGCCGAAATAGGGATGGCTCACGATGGTAGTCTAGGCCTAGCCAAGGCGTATATTGAGGCCGCAGCGAAATCCGGCGCAGACGCGGTAAAGCTGCAGACCCATATCGCGGACGCAGAAAGCACCCCCAACGAGCCATTTCGCTTGAAAGGTGTCTTTATTCAAGACACCAGTCGATACGAATATTGGAAAAGAACCGCGTTCACGGCTGAACAATGGCACCTACTCTCGAATTTTGCTAAACAATGGGGTGTAGATTTTCTGAGCTCTCCGTTTTCGCTCGAAGCAATCGACTTACTTGACAATTTTTGCGAAGTTCCCGCTTGGAAAATTGCTTCTGGCGAAGTCAACAACATACCACTTTTGACAAAAGCAGCAGGGACAGGAAAGCCAGTTCTTATCTCATCAGGCATGAGCTCATGGGAAGAATTGGATATAGCTGTTAAAACAGTTCAAGAATCAGGCGCACTTGCAGCCGTATTCCAATGCACCACCGCCTATCCTTGTCCTCCTGAGCGAATTGGCATTAATCTGCTAAAGGAAATGAAAGATCGCTATAATGTACCAGTGGGCCTGTCCGATCATTCTGGGACGATTTTTGCTGGGCTCGCTTCGGCAGCCCTAAACGCCGAACTTCTGGAAGTTCACATAACGATGAGCAAAGGAATGTTTGGCCCAGACGTCATTGCCTCCGTCACCATGGAAGAGTTCAAACAACTTGTTGATGGCATTCGGTTTATTGAGACAATGAAAACCCACCCCACTCAAAAAGATGAACTCGCCAGCGAGATGGGTGAACTAAGGTCGATTTTCAACAAAAGTATCGTCTACAAAAGAGACCTTGACCGCGGACACCAACTCACAGAAGACGATTTGACCTTCAAAAAGCCAGGAACGGGCCTCCCCACCTCAGCTATGAAACTGGTCATAAACCAAAAGCTCTGCAAACCTGTATCGGCTAACAATATTGTATCACTCGACGATCTTGTCTGCGACAAGAACACTCACTAAGCTCAGGTTATAATGACAAGAAAAATTGCAATCCCTGTTGTCGACAGAGCCAATTTTGGTCGTCTGCTCCCAGTCATGCAAGCGATTCAGGAGCACCCTGACCTCGAAATGCAGGTGATTGCCTCTGGAACGACTTTACTTGACAGATTTGGCCGAACAGAAAAGCAAATTATTGAAGCTGGGTTCAATATTGACAGTCGCGTATATGTCGAACTTGAAGGAGGCCGCCCAGTAACAATGGCAAAGTCATTGGGATTTTGCGTGATAGAGGCTGCAACAGCACTCAATAACCTCCAGCCCGACGTTGTCCTCTTGATTGGAGATCGTTACGAGGCTTTAGGTTTCGCAATGGCTGCAGCATATCAGAATATTCCACTTGCCCATATTCAAGGAGGAGAAATAAGTGGAAGTATTGATGAATCCGCCCGCCACGCAATTTCAAAGTTTGCGCAGTATCACTTTCCATCAACAGATCAAGCAGCCCGCATCCTCCTACAACTAGGCGAACGCCCAGATACCGTTTTCAATTATGGCTGTCCCGTTGGCGATTTGATTTTGCGAATGGACCCATCTCTTCCGGAAGATGCGTTTTCATCTGGAGTGGGGGCCCCAATTGACGCATCAGATGAGTACGCACTGGTAATATTTCATCCTGTCACAACATCTTACGAGAACCAGGAAAGCGAATGCCTGAATTTGCTGCATGCCATGCAAGAGATTCAGATGCCAACCATATGGCTTTGGCCCAACATCGATGCTGGAGGCGACACCATCAGCCGAGTATTGCGATCATACAGAGAAAGCGATCACGAAAACAGATGGCTGCGTATGGTTAAAGGGTTTAATCCATCTCTGTATCAAAAAGTTCTGTTCAACGCGTCAATAGCTATCGGAAACTCCAGCAGCTTCTTGCGTGACACATCCTTTATGGGAACTCCTGTTGTACTTGTCGGCGATCGCCAGCAAACAAGAGAACATGCCCAAAATGTTATTAGAACGAGCGCCAGAAAACTAGATATAAAAGCTGCTGTAGAAATTCAACGCACCCACGGTCGCTATCCTATTTCTCAGCTTTATGGCGATGGCACTGCGGGCCCGCGTATAGCTCAAAAATTAGCAGAGATGCCGCTTTACGTTCAGAAGAAAATTTGTATTGTAAATTAAGGTCAATGCCCTCCTTACAAAGACAGAAGGAGGGCACTTTGAAAGAACAACGCATTTATCACAACAAATGCCTACAATAAAACTCCCCCGATTATGATTTCTTTGTCTTGATAATATCAAGAATCCGATGCGTAGTCATACCATCTGAAAAACCGAAGTAATGCTCACACATTTCCTGAACTCGTTTATCACTACCCACAACAGCCAACTTATTCTCGGAACCTATCTGCATTATTTCTAGTAATTCCTCTTTAGAGTGCGCCAAATTAAACAAATCATAGTATCCTCTGAAGAACAGAGCATCCTCATGGCTTCCCTCGGCTTCCTCAAATATAGGGAGAATTGTCGGCCTCCCCCTCAACCTTCCCTCTAACACAACGGAGCTATTCAAGGCTACAATAGCCCGGGAACCATCAATAAGTTCCGGAGCCGGCTTGCTTGTGATTCTGAAATTAGGAATATCAACAACATCCACTCCGCAGCCTTCGCGAACTGCTCGTGTGATTTCGCTGATCCAATTAACGTCGGTAAGCTTCGGTTTGACAAAAACTATTGTATCGGGATGCTCTATTGCAAATTGAGCTGCAGCGGCATGTACCACATTAAATAATTTAACGAACCCATGTGAGTCGTCTTTACAAAAGTATTTCGAGCGTTGCGCCTTAACCTCGAGGAATGCGCCTGTGTAATGGGCAAATGAAAATAACGTAATAACCTTTGGAAGTGAATGGACATCTGGAGGCGGAGAAGATAGGGGGCCAATCAAATCATCCGACCGGATCAAACCACTTAGTACTAATTTGGATTCATCAATTAAATTCGCCTTAATAGCGATTTCTTTCGCGGTTTCGTTAGCGACGCAAACTATTGACCCATGCCATTTACTCCCGGATGCGCCTTTTGCGATTGCCTTTATTTCTTTATGCCTTTGTGGAACGGAGGTCATCTCCTTATGGACAGATATGAATGGAAATCCAATTTCTTCGCAAGCATACGCCCATAACTTCTCTTGCCTGTAATGCGCCGCAGGTGAAACGATCGCACTAACCCCGAGAACCTTGGTGATCACACGCACAAACCACCCCAAACGGCTCACTAGAACTCTTCTTAACTCAATGTATTTTTTTTCTTCTGAGTAATAGATATCGCGCATTGTTTCACTATCACTCATCTCAGGAGCAACAATAGCGTTTATAAACACGATAAACTTAGAAGGCATTTCGTAAACGACTGCTCTTCCAGAACGCTCATACAAGGAGACATCCTGAGGCGCTCTAAATGAACTAAAATGAAGTATCCCTATTTTACCTTTTCCTATGAGGCTTTTTCTTTTCACCAATACATAAATCCCACAATATACTGAAATAAATGCAGATACAATTTTCGTTCTCAGAACACACTTTAAATAACGACGCCCCATATTTCTCACAAAAACCGCCTTATAATTATCACACCCTATGGCCCTGAATTATCTCTTTAATAATTTCTTGAAAGTGCGCACCAAAATCGTCAACTCTAATGAGTATATCCTCTGACATATTTTTTTGCTCCGCACACAAGAATTCATAATACGATAGATCTCTTGTGATGCGGGAAAATTCTTCAATTAGTTCTCTAAATTCCCTCACTACAGTTACACCGCGGTAATCATCCCAAGTACGAATATTTAAATTAACGTAATCATAGTTAATCACTGGTATTGAAAGAATAGTAGAAACTTCAATGGTTGTTGAATTACTACATATACATAGATCACTATTTTTCATTTCTTCAGAAAATTTTTCCTTAGATATTGTGCAGTGAAATTCTTCAGATAAAAAAATGTAGTCCTCAAGTTTAGACTTTGGATGCAGTGATAAAATCACCTCGTAATCGCCTTGGGTAACAGTACACACCATTTCGCGCACCCCCTTAATGTGTGTGTTCCAGTCACATAGAGACTGCTCCGCATAACTCGGAACCATCACAATAATTTTTAGAGGTAACTTTTTTTGAGGTTTGTCCCTGACTAAATCATTTAGAGCAACGCTGCCACTAAGAATTAACTTTCTCTCCGGCACTCCGCCGGCTGCCAACCTTCTTAGCTTGCGTTTCCCTTCGACAAAAATGGCATTACTTCTGCCCATCCCTTGATACCACGGGTTACTTGAAGACATCCCCATAAGCTCTAATGCAACGACCAGCCAACCAGGAGAAAAAATCTTCTCATGGTCATCAGGAGACAAATGGTGAGGGAAGAAAGTGCGAACAATTCTGTTCCAAAACAGAGTTCTGCAACCGGCAGAAGCATGAAACTTACGGTGCTGAGACCTCTGCGTTAGCTCCGAACTCGGATCAGTAGGAACCATCGTAGTTAAGGAAATGACGGTTGGGATTGACAGCTCTTCGCAAGCTTTGATTACTGGAGGAATCCAGCCCAACTCACGATCACCAGGCAACAACAACAGTTCAATTTTTTCTGCACAAAGAAGCCCCAACGCAAGATTTGTCATACGGCGTAGGGTTTTGATTGTCAGCACCAAACGTACCGTGCCAACTAGAAAATTATGTCTAATATAATCTTCGTTAAATACCTTCTCTAAGGCCCTAATCGCGAACACACCAATTCGTGTCCTAGATACGAACTTGAAATGTCCCTGATCTTGGCGCTCCACTTCAGGCAGGCGCAGAGCACCATAGCCACACGATTTCAGTTTCTGATATACAATCTCACTCTCGACAATAAAAACCGGCTCAAAATCTTGGCTAGCAAACAAGATTTCATATTGCTGCCGCATCTCCACAAGAGAACTTAAATTTCTCGGGAATAGCGCAATACGTACTTTTCTAGACATTATATCAATCAATACGAATACAGCAAAAGAGCTGCGTCTCTTTCATGGCGTTTTTCCCAAGCAGCAGGAATTGCCTCCTTTACCTGCTCCCAATCCACCTGAATACGGTTCTCATGATCAAAGTGCGCCTTGACAATCTGAACGCGCTTTTCAAACTCAGCAACAATACATTCGTCGATGAGGTTTAAACCATAGTCAACTAGAACAATACCCCGATCACTGAGCAACGCGGCTCGCATTGCACTTGAAATAAAGTCAAACACGATAACATCGCCCTTAAGAAACATTTCTTCGAACCGGCAATTGCTTATCGTTGCCTCAAATTTCTCTGAAAACTCTGCTGGATAGGGCTCATTGTCCTCCGGGTGTGGCTTTAACGTTAAATCGTAACCCTCCTTTCTCAGCTCTGAGAAAAGACGGCATGTAAAGTCCTTTTGAACAATACCGGGAGGCAGACAGTTTAAGGATATTACGTCCCCCGGAGAAATTGTCGTTGCATAGATAATTTTTTCCGGCAACAGCGGCTGCCGGCCTGCTTCGGCGATAGAAATTGATCCCCGTTGAGCACTTAACTCACTGCTGCTTATACTTTCCAATATTGGCAAGGTAAGATATTTATCGAGCTTCTCCCGCTCTCGAATGCGGCTTGCTTGGAACTCGCCATATGCAACATATTCGTGAACAATATCAAACCTGCCCGGGAGGTCTTCTGGCGTATAGAAACAACCGATACCCTCCCCGTGATCAAACATTACAATATGCGAACCATTCCTCAAGCAGGCAATCCGAATAATTCTCGTCAAAGCACTATTAACAGACCCGGCCCACAAAACAGAGGGAGTAAGGTTTTGCTCTACGAGCCGTTGAATGTGCCAGTGAGACTGAGCAATTAAAATTGAACAGAAATCACCAAAATAGGTTGCCAGATAATCTGGAAACTGAAAGTCATTGGTCAGATACTCAGCGATATCCTTCCCCAAAGAGGCCGCGTAGTTATCTGATGCGACATCCACTTTTAACTTTTCTGGATCAAAGATGTACCACTGTTCAAAAGATTCAAGAACAACTTTAGGAGTAACTTTTGCCGCAACCTGCGCTATCAATCCAGTTGAAGCAATAGAGACTGTACGCCCAGAGAGAACCGCGTGGCCTAGTTCACAGCGAGCAAATGGCGACTTTAAAACAACCCCCCCCACCTTACGTTTCACACGGCGAGTAAACGTTACCTTCTTTCTGCAGATAGCGAGATCAAATACAATTTTCCTATACTCTGGACGCTGATGAGTACGTACTGCCTTCGAAATTCTGCCGTTCCATGAGTCTAGAATCTGCCGATTTGCACCTGATGCATAAACTTCATAAACTCGTACGTGCCGATTGAGAGCGAGGAATTCATTTAATATTTCTGGAAAACAAGCAGACAACGCATAGCCATGATCGGATTCTTGGTCGATAAGCTCCCGAGTTTTATCCAACAGAAAATTAAAGAATTTCCAGCCTTGCCCCAATTCCTCTCGACGAGACAAAGGCCACAAGAATCCTGCTACACCGTCAGACGTAAGTTCCACGGCATTGGAGCTATCGATATTACCCAAGACCTTCAATTTCCTCTTCGGCCAACTTCAAGTCACCGGCCCGACCAATATCTCTCCAGTATTCATGGATAGCGAATACACTAACTAATCCGTTTTTATTAAGACTCATCTCAATCAAGTCAGTCATGTCCATTTTTGAACCATCAAGCATCTGCAATACAGATGGGTTCAATACATATATTCCCGCGTTCACCATATGTGACAACTTTGGCTTCTCGATTAAACTTTTCAACTGCACACCTTCTGCATTCAGAACTCCAAACGGAATTTCTGTAATGTGCTCAACGGCCCCCACTGTAATTTCTGCACCCTGATCTGCATGAAAGTCGAGAAGGCTTTGCATATTTACACGCGTCAATAAATCACCATTCATAACAAGCATTGGCTCAACTGGTCGACGGTCAAGCAGCCACAACGCCCCACAAGTTCCAAGCTTGTCTTCTTCTCGTATGTAGCTAATATTCAAACCGAACCTACTTCCGTCTCCAAAATAATCTTCGATTACATGAGAAAGATAGTTGACCGCTATAGAAATATTTCGGAACCCCTGATTTCTCAAATTTTCGAGCAAATGCTCCATAATTGGACGCCCTGCAACAGGAACCATTGGCTTGGGAATAGTCTCCGTTAGCGGGCGTAATCTCATTCCCAGTCCACCAGCTAGAATAACAACACTCGTTTCCTTTGCTGGAATATCTGTGAAGTCTTCCAAAGAAATCACATCTATCAATTTTCCGTCGTCAGTCACTATGGGAATTCTGGACTGCTGACGCTCTTGCATCAGAATTTTGGCCCTAGACCTTTCCTGATGTTCCGATAGGACTGTTGGAGAGCTATTCATGATATCAGTTACTGGCCGATCCAAATTTATCCGAGCCAGAATACCACGACGGATATCGCCATCAGTAATAGTGCCGATCAAACGTTCCTGTTCATCCAGAACAAAGCAAATTTGCGTGCTGGCATCATTTATGACCTTTATGGCATCCAAGATCGCCGTGCTAGGCCGGACAATTGCCTTAGTCCAATTAATCATGAGAATTCACATCCAACTTCGAAACAGGACCAAAATAGTAAGCTCCGTAGGTTCGCTAATTTCAATTGGTGGAACATTTTCCCAAAAGAAACTCGGCAAATTCAAGATCCAGCTCACTGTCAATATCAATACCTCGCTCTCTCGGCATCGAATAGACTTCGGTTCCATGCCCAACCACGTACTTAATATCAGCAAAAAGACGAGATCTTTGCCAAACATAAACAGCACCATTCAGGACATAAACTATTGGAGCATCTTGCCTTCGAACAATTTTGCGAGCCAAATCAGAAAAGAATTCCCATTCCCCGTCATCAGTTCGTTTAATCATTGTGTAATAAGGTGACTCAGTCGCTTCATGAGCGCTCACTACATTTGCCGCTTTGGTGGAGAGGATAAGAGACATAGCACTACGAATATCGTCAACAACACGCATTGGCGAGGTTACTGCAATATCGCAGACATAATCGACTTCTGCATTCTGTTGCCGCTCCACAAACTGCACACAGTGCCTGATTGCCGGTATCTTGCCAGCAACGTCACTTGATAGTTCTGCCGGACGTTTCACAAGAATATCTGCGCCAGCAGATCTACCTTCTGCCAAAATTCGGTCGTCATCCGACGAAACTGCGATTACATCAAACTCACCACTTTCCCGCGCTTGTTTAACAGCTCGCTCAACTAGACTCTTTCCTCCAAGTTTCCTTAGGTTTTTTCCTGGAACCCCTTTACTCCCGCCACGAGCTAATACTGTTGCAAGCTTCAATGCTTATTCTCCCTAGCCACAATTTGCGAGCTGCCAACTATGGTCGTATTGTTTGGAATGTCTCGGACAACGACAGAACCGGCACCTATCACGCATCCCTCACCTATTTTGATACCTTCACGAATTACCGCGTTACTCCCAACGAATGTGTTTGTCCCAATTGAGACTCCCCCACAAAGGACCGCGCCAGGAGCTACATGAACATTTTCACCAAGAACACAATGGTGCTCAACGATCGCGGAAGTGTTCAACACGCAGTTTTTTCCGACCTCAGAGCCCACATTAACAACGGCATTCGCACCCACGAAGCAGCCATTTTCTATTTCACTGAACTTAGAAAGCGTCGATGAAGGATGGACAACCAAAGCCGGAGAAATTCCGTCTAGTTTTGACAGCCTAGAAAAAACTTCCTGTCTTTTAGACCAAGAACTTAAGGCTCCAAAAGCAATGATAAAATGCGCCACTTGCCCATTGCTAACAAGCTCCGGTAGATCGCAATCGAGACCAGTGAAAGCGCTTTCGATTACCTGGATTAACGGAGCATCATTGCGCTCGGCTATAATAATTGGTTTGTAACGCAATTGCTCAATCATCGCGTCCACAACCACAGCCGCATGCCCACCAGCACCTATCACGGCGCATCCAGGTAAGTCCTTTACTTCACTGGTCATCATTAGAAATCATCGACCAAGTCAGTTGCGTGCCAGTAGGAATTCGGAGCAGAGCTCGTTGACCAACAATCTCTTGCAGCAAAGACGGTGAGATACCTGTCCCAGGCCGTTTACATGTTAAATCGTCAAGAGTTAGTAACTGACCGGTAGAAATATCCTTTTTTGCAAACACGCTTTTCCGTGCCGCCGCTAAAGTTTCGACCTCAACATCCATTAAAACCTTATCTCTTCTCCCCATAGCCAGCTCAACCTGGCGAACATTATATACCAGATTCTTAAACTCATCAGGCTCCATCGAAACCAAATGATCAGGACCTCGAAGCCCTCGATCAATTGTAATATGTTTCTCCAGCACTTTTGCACCCATTGCAACACTCGCTAATGGAACAATTTCCCCCAGTGTATGATCGGAGTAGCCAATCGGACAACTGTATCTTTCCATCATCTCTCGCATTGCCAACAAGTTCGCATCCTTGACCGGCGTAGGATAAGAACTCGTGCAATGGAGAAGCGAAATATCATTGTTGCCTGCCAGAGTAACCAGTTCCACAGCAGCATCTATCTCTAACCAGTTTGCCATACCTGTTGACAGAATCATCGGGCGCTGCTTCTTAGCTAAGTACTCAAGGAAAGGGAGATTTGTTAGCTCTCCAGAACTAACCTTAAATAGCGGAAGATCGAGTGAGTGCAGAAAGTCTGCACTTTCTTCTTCAAATGGAGTTGATAGAAATAAAATTCCTCTTTCCGAACAATGCTTGATTAGTTGTGGATACGCTTCCCTGGGCAATTCCAACCGTTTGAGCATATCAAATTGTGTTTCACCAACAGCTTCCGGCTCGTTATCAACTTGATATTTCGCTCTTCGAGCACCAACACTGACTAGCTCTTCAGCCGTAAAAGTCTGAAATTTAACAGCATCTGCCTCTGCATCTGCAGCTATATCAATCAATCTGTGCGCATGCTCAATATCACCATTATGATTGACACCCGCCTCGGCAATGATGAAGCATCTTGTCATTCCACAAACACTGAATTTCATTGAATTCAATACGCCTTGCCTTCAGAAAAATTTACATCAAAGAACTTTTTACCCTCGTTGGCATCGGAGATATCGAAATCCCGCAGAATAGACACTATCTTTTCTGCGGCATGACCATCGCCAAACACATCAGCATCATCTGCAAACGGAACACCACCTAACAAGCATAGATTTATTGCCGCTAAAATATCCTCGGGATTTCCGGGAACGTCAATGACACTAGGAGCCTTATATCTTCCGTGCTGCCTCCGTCCAATGTTTACACTTGGTGTCCCCAACCAAGGGGCCTCCAGAACTCCACTGGAAGAATTGCCAAGCACCAAATTTGAATACCTCACAAGACTCAGATAACGTCGCATTCCTAAAGATTTTATTTCTATAGCTCTGTCAGAGTTTTTTTGTACAAATTCCCTGATTTCCGTTGCTATCAACGACCTTCCGGGATCGGCATTTGTGCCAGTAAAAACACACTGGAGATGCGGCAACGACGAAAGTGCACCAAGCATAGATTTCAACTCTGAAAGCCCCGCATCTTGGTCATTTGTAACTGGATGGAACGTTATTGCAGCCACAGGTTTCGAAAAATCAATAGCTAAGTCGCTTTTCAAATTTTCGAGCGAAACCAGCCCTGCATTACGAATATTGTCTATCGCCAAAGAGCCCGAGTTAAAGACTCTGGAAGGCTCTTCTCCCATCTGTATCACGCGCATCCTGTACGTTTCGGTCGAGCAAAAATGCAAGTAAGACAGTTTCGTAACCGCGTGACGGATAGAGTCATCTATCGCCCCCTCTGTGATTTCACCGCCATGTATGTGTGCCACCGGAATTTTACACATGGTGGCAGCGGACAACACAGACAGAAGCTCAAAACGGTCCCCTAGCACCACCAGAAGGTCGGGATGGTCCTCTTCAAGTACTTGGGTGAAACTTATTATCCCTGTCGACATTACCCTAGCAACATCAAGCGAGGTATCACCAGATAATCCTAGAGGTATGCGCGCACATATCCTGATACCGTCCGCTTCAATCTCACGCACCGTAAACCCGTATCGCTCCTCCAGATGTGTCCCCGTCACATAGAGTCGACAATCCAGCCCCGGATCAGCCCGAATTGCCTGAATAACAGGTCTTAAAAGCCCATATTCCGCTCGGGTCGCAGTCAGAACACCTATTCTCCTCACCCATAAGCTCCACTACCTGTGATAAGAATCGCCGCTTTTATTTAGTAAGTGATTTGCTTTTGTATTTTGAATGTCGCAAAGGAGAGAATATCCGCTATACGCTCGCCTGCTGTCCCGTCTCCGTATATCGGATCCATACTATACTTCCCGATGGAAACTTGTTTGCGGATAGCGCTTTCAATTTGATCGACACCGTATCCAACATCTAATACGTTTTGCCCACGTTCTCGCCCGTCCTGACGAGATCCAACATTGACAACCGGGGTACCAATATACGCCCCCTCTCGTATACCTGACGACGAATTACCAACAAGGCAGGCCGTCTTGTCCATCATATGAATGTAGGTATCCACGGGAAGATTCTTGCAGAAATGCATATTCACTGCCAAGCCCATCTCACGATAGGTCCGTATTCCTCTAGCGATATCGTCCGCCCCTGCATCAGAGTTCGGCCAAAGAACTAGCGCCTGCATTCCGACATGAGAGGCTGCCTTTAAAGTATTTAAGATCTGTTCTTTGCCATCCCCAAACTCTGTGGTCACAGGATGCTGCGAGATTAGAAGGAACGGCTTATCCCAGTCAATTGGATCACCTACCCCTCCTAAGTTATCTGGAGAGAAGGAACTTTTTACGCGTGCATTGTTTAGAATTCCCGCAACTAAATCGATACGCGGACACCCTACCATATGCACAGTTTCGGGATCCTCACCAAGTCTAATGATCCGCTCTCTTGCATCTTCACTTGCCGGAAAATGAATATGAGCAAATTTTGAAATTGCGTGCCGAATACTTTCATCGATTGTCCCGGTTACCTCTCCACCCATTGTGTGAGCAAGCGGTATATTCATGAAAGCTGCAGCGACAGCAGTAGCAATAGTCTCGAATCTATCGCCAACCGTAACCACGACATCTGGCTCCAAATGATCAAACACACTTGGCAACTCTAGCAACCCTAACCCGGTGGATTTCGCCATTGTGGTCGGCGTTTCTCCCTCGAGAAGCATGTTGACTCGTGCATCTATAGGGAAGCCATCTTTCAGGATATGCTGGTAAACAGCTCCATAGCGATCAGACAAAGCCGATGCCATGGCGACCACTTGGAGTTCCAGATCTGCATGACCTTGAACCGCAGCCATAAGAGACTTAATGCTACTGTAGTTTGCGCGAGACCCAACTACAATGCAGACCTTCCTCATCACTCAACAACCTTCCAAACTGCACTGCGCGATAAATCGCTGCTTCTACAACGTTCTGCTGGCGAAAGCTAGTGCTTGCGATATCATGAAAACACCACAACCAAAACAACTCTCAATTATCGCCCCACGTTTCCATAAAATTTTATTCTTATGGCTTGATGAAAGGACAAGTTATTAACATTGTTGTCTAGTATGTAAACTAAGCCATTTGACCTTGCGTTTTGGTACGCTCAATTTTATAGAACGAGGAATACTGATGGGTGGTTCATTAAACTCCGGAACCATACTAGCGATTGACAGGGTGATTTTATGACTAATGTTATCGAGAAAGATGGAAAGACGTTTGTTGAGGATAAGGTCGACGGACTTCTAGAAGTCAAGTATGGGCTCCCTCCCGAAGTTCATTTTTGTTCAAAGTGCGTGATTTCGAATCAACGCGCCACACCATCCGAAGTTACGAAAGACAAAAAGGAAAGCCGAAAAAATACGGTTCCCTTCAAAGACGGTGTTTGCGAAGCGTGTAGGGTGGTTGAAAGCAAGTCAAAAATTGACTGGGAAGATAGAGAAAAGCAGTTGCTTGATCTGTTAGACCGTTATCGATCAAACGACGGGAGTTATGACTGCTTAATCCCAGGGTCAGGCGGGAAAGACTCTGCGTTCCAGGCACATATTCTCAAGACAAAGTACGGGATGAACCCACTCACTGTAACATGGGCTCCACATCTCTACACCGACATTGGTTGGAAAAACTTCACAAACTGGTGCCATGTTGGCGGCTTTGACAACTATCTATTCACGCCTGATGGTCAAGTTCACAAGAAACTCACGAGCCTCGCTTATCGCAACATGCTGCACCCATTCCAACCTTTTATCTACGGACAGCGGCACTATGCAATGCATATGGCAAAGCGCATGGGAATAAATTTGATTTTCTACGGAGAACATCCATCCGAGTATGGCGCAAACTCCGGAGAAGATCAGCAGTCGTTGTTTGATCCCAAATATTACACGGGAGATCCAACCGGTGACATTTATGTTAGCGGCACTCACGTTGACGAACTTAAAGAGTTGGGAATTTCTCGTGAAAAGCTTGCTCCATATCTCCCTTTGACCATGGACGAAATTAAGAGCCAAGATATTCAAGTGCATTTTTTAGGCCATTTCCTGAAGTGGGTTCCACAGGAAATGTACTACTATGCAGTAGAACATACTGGCTTCAAACCCAGCCCAATCCGAACGGAAGGCACATACTCGAAATACAACTCCATCGATGACAAACTCGACGGTTTTCATTACTGGACAGGTTTCATTAAGTTCGGCATCGGCAGGTGTACTCACGAAGCCGGACAAGAAATTCGACACGGTCATTTGACCAGAGATGAAGGCGTAAATTTGGTTCACCAATTTGATGGAGAGTTTCCAAAACGCTACTTTAAAGAAATTTGTGAGTACATGGACATGTCCGAGGAAGAATTCCATGAAATCGCCGATAGCTTCAGATCTCCGCACCTATGGAAAATGGCCGGCAACAGCTGGGTATTAAGGCACAAAGTCAGTTAGTCGCACGTTCTCACCTCAATAGTATCGACAAAGAACCTCAAATGATTCGAATAATCCCCAGACTAGACATCAAGGGGCCAAACTTGGTTAAAGGTGTAAACCTAGAAGGTCTTCGCGTCTTGGGAAAACCCGAGGCATTTGCTGCTCACTATTATGCACAAGGAGCAGATGAGCTGATCTACATGGACATGGTGGCCAGTCTCTACAACCGTAATCATTTGTCTGATATTGTGAGAAAAACTGCCGAGGAAGCCCTCATTCCACTGACAGTTGGTGGCGGCATCAGGTCACTCAATGACATAAGAGAAGTTTTGCGGGCTGGCGCGGATAAGGTGATCATCAATACCGCGGCAATTGAAAACCCAGACATCATTCGCCAAGCAGCACAGCGCTTTGGCAGTTCAACGGTCGTTGCTTCACTAGAAGTAATTGATCTAGGTGACGGCAACTATGAATGCCTAACCCACTGTGGGCGAGAAGTTACCGGCGTAGAACCAGTTTCTTGGGCAAAAGAACTCGAAGAACTTGGAGCTGGCGAAATTTGCTTAACCGCAATCGCCATGGAGGGCACTGGTAACGGGTTCGATATAGATTTGGTGAATCGTATTGCCACAAGCGTTGCAATTCCGGTGATCGCACACGGTGGAGCAGGAACTTCAGAGGATGTTCTTTCGGTTATCAGAGACGGCGCAGCTGACGCCGTGTGCATAGCTTCCATGTTTCATTATGAAGCTATTGATTCTATTGATTGGAGCAAAGAAGACTATTCGGCGGAGGGCAATACTGAATTTGTCAAATCCCGACGCAAGTTTCACCACTTCGATGCAATAGGCATAAAAGAACTAAAACACTACCTAGGCGCGAACAAGATAATGGTTCGGAGCATATAATGACGTCAGCTACCGTCGCAATAATTGACTATGGAATGGGGAATCTCTTCAGCGTCGCAAGAGTTTGTGAGAAAGTCGGCCTCCACCCTCGTATTTGCAACCACCCTGACGCCATAGCCCAATGTGATAGTGTTATTCTTCCCGGTATCGGAGGATTTGTTGATGCTATGAAAGCACTTGGAGAAAGGGAGCTTGACGTAGCTATCTCTGAATTTTCCAGGACAGGGAAGCCCTTGATGGGCATATGCTTAGGTATGCAACTTCTATGCTCAACCAGCACTGAATTCAAGAAGTCGAACGGACTGGATTTGATTAGCGGCACAGTCACTAAACTTCCAAATCAGCATGGACGCAAAGTCCCAGAAGTTGGCTGGAACGATGTTAGCGTCCCAAATGGTAAAGACGTTTCAGTGTGGAACAACACACCGTTACATTCATTTAAAGATGGTGACCTGCAATACTTCGTCCACTCCTACTATGTCACTCCCGATAATCGAGAACATATACTAACCACGACCACTTATGGCGATCATACATTTTGCTCGTCTGTTCGTAGGGAGAATATATACGGGTTCCAGTTCCATCCTGAAAGAAGTGCTGAGCAAGGCCTATCAATATACCAGGGCTTTGCGAACATAGTTAAAAAAACCAGTCTGATGAATTGTTCTTTGTTGCCTGAAAGATAACATTCAAATGTGTGGATTCGCAGCCATCTTCAGTACGAAGAACGACATCTCTCAAGGGTTACTTGACAAATTCGATCAAGATTTGTTCCACAGAGGTCCAGATAGCGGAGGAAGATACCAATCATCCGGAATTGGACTAGTTTTCCGACGCTTAGCAATCATGGATCCAACCAGTGAGAGCAATCAACCGATGGAAGATCGGTCACGACGTTTCGTAATGGTCTTCAACGGAGAAATTTACAACTTCAAAAGAATCCGTTCGGAACTCGAAACAAAAGGGTATCAGTTTCGCACACAAGGTGATAGCGAAGTACTATTGAATGCCTTTATTCAGTGGGACACAAACGCGTTTGCCAAGTTAGAGGGCATGTTTTCATGCGTCATACTTGACAGAGTCAACCTTCGTGTAGTCGCAGCACGTGATCCATTCGGAATTAAACCACTCTACTTAACCCATGGTGAATTCGGAACAGGTTTTTCCAGTGAAGCCCGCCCTCTAAGAAGATGGTTGAAAAGCAGCTCACCGGACCCAGATGCAATTTCCGAACTCCTCATGTACAGATATGCAGCCGGAACTCTCAGCAACTATAAGAATATTGAACTTCTCAAAGGAGGGCACTTTGTAGAACTAACTCTTTCTACAAACGCAGTTGTACAAAAATGTTTTTCTGATCCACTAGATACTCTCTCCCACGTTCGTGATCTCTCACAAGGAGAAGCTCTGCGAGTTTCCGAGGACGCTATTCAAGAGAGTATCAGAACTCATATGCAAAGTGATGTCGGGTACAGTCTCCAGTTTTCGGGTGGTATCGACTCAAGCCTCGTCCTAGCTATGGTAGAAGCTGAGACGAAGGACGCAATCAATAGCTATGCGGTCAAACTGGAAGAGGATCAGTTTGATGAAGGTCAGTGGCGCCAAGCAGTGCTGTTACAGCATCCAACAATCCACGAAGAAGTAAAACTTGGAGCAGAGGATTTTGCGGCCGCTTTACCAAGAGCAATCCACCACATGGATGGCCCTACACCACATTTCGGGTGCGTTATGCTACTACTGTTATGCGACGAGATTGCAAAAAAACATAAAGTCGTTCTAACGGGTGAAGGAGCTGATGAGTTTTTTGGTGGATATGAGCGCTACAGCAAGTGGAAAGATCTCAACAAGTTTAACACCATAGCAAAAATCGTACCTTCGGCTGCGTGGCCATTCTTAAAACGCTACGAATTTATAAAAAGATTTAAGAAGTGGGATGCTGCTATCGCTTCGTCCGTGTACTTTGACTTTTTACAGTTACACGAAATATTTCCTGATTTTGTTCCTTCGTTTGGACACAGAGAAGCCGTTGCAAATCGCTTCGACGACTTTCGCGATCGGATGCTAGCCGTTGATCAAACAAGCTATCTTTCATCATTGCTGATGCGACAGGACAAGATGGCTATGGCGGCAGGTGTTGAAGCACGTGTACCATTTACCCACATGCCCCTCGCAAAGGTGGTCAACAGCATTTCAAATAAGTTGAGAGTACCAGGGGGAACGACCAAACCATTACTTAAAGACATTGCGCGAAAATGGTTACCTCCAAGTGTGATCGATCGACGAAAAGTAGGGCTAACACTTCCTCTCGAACAATGGCTCCGGGATGATAATGCTCTGGGTAAGTTCGTGCCTCTTTTGACTGATAGCAACAGTTGTTTGTCGACTTTCGGTAGCAAAAAAAGCCTTCGACGCTTAGTTGACGATTTTCATGCTCGCAAGACTACATCAGGGATGCCGCCTCTTGCTCATTTGATCAATATGGAACTTTGGCTACGTGACGCGACGTCCATGCTCGACTAGAACCTATGCTATCCATGGAATTTGCGGGATACAACATGCTCAATGCCAAGCAGGACATTTATCATAATCGAGTGATCGCACTTCCTGCTGTGGTGGTCAGCAAGACATTTCAATACATTATTCATATCTAGCCATTCCAGACTTGCCAGAGCCTCCGACTTTCCAAGAATCTTTATCTTATTCATAATATTTGGACATGCTTCAATATGATCTCGAACTGACGGCCAAGACCGGTCTTCCCTAGAAGGGCTTCTACCACGACTAGTCCCAAACAAACGATGACTAACAAATTGTGCGGCCTTCAAAGCTGTTTGATGCTTTAGAGCAAGATATGCAGGATAATTGGTGTTCGCGTTCCGGACGTTCATAGTTTTAGAACTTATCTTCTTGAGAGCACGCTGATAAAGCGTCCCATTTAATTTCTGCCTCGCTGTCATTCGAATCGACAAATCAAACAGCTCGTTTTCTAATGCTGGGGCCCTACAATCCATATATGTACGGATGGAACTCATCATAGGAAAAGAATAGTGCCGCGATAAATTGTGAATATGCATGTATTCCCATATATCATACCCAGTAGCCCCCAAGTCCGCCGCGCGCACCATTATTTCATTAATACTTTCAGTAACGCGGGACTTGATTTCCGACCTATAATTCTCTCGAATTATCTCCCAAACGTTGGACTGCTTTAGCCTATAACCGACTTTTTCCAAATACATACTTGCAAGCTGTCTCTCCAACGGAAGCAACTCATTATGTAGTGTTTGATGACCAAACCACTTGGACTGCTGTTGAGGTAAGTAAAGACCACCAAAAAAAATATCCAACCCCAGCCCAATGAACATTGAGTTCACTTCTGAAGTGAATTGCTCTCCATACCCCATGAACTGGCATTCGTTAAAAACTTGCTGAGCACTGGTTAACGACAGTGCCGACTGCACAAATTCATTCAGCAATCCCTTTGGACGTGGAACGAAATTCCAGCTTTGCCCTTCCAGCAGCGCAACTTCTTTTGCAACAGAACTCTCGTTGTTTTCAGACAAACAGGTTGTGAAGCATTTGAAGGGCTGAGATCGGGAAATTAATACAGCCCGAGAGTCCAGTCCTCCGCTCATCAAAAGTCCATAAGTCGTTTGATCAGACTGGTATAGTTCGAGTGCTTTCGGCAATCCATACTCCAAGCGTTCGACCACCTCCCTATCAGACAACTGCCTCAAACGATAGTTCGGCTGCCAATAAGCAGTTAACTCTGCTTCCAGGCCATCAGTGGAGAGAGAAAGAATATGACCTGAGCGTAAGTATGAAACCCCCTCGGAAACTGTCTTTTCGCCCAATATTCTTCTGAGAAAAAGAAACTCTATAAGAGCCTGATCATGGACCTCGAACTGGTTCAGTTTCTTCTGCACATCGACAAGATGCAATGCGAGGCACCACTTTCCAGTTGACGTCCTTGAATAATACATTGGTAACGACGCAAATCGATCCGTAACGACGTTCAGTGTCTCTGTATTAATCTCGAACACGACAATCAAAAATGAACCGTTTAGCTGAGCAGAGGCCTCTTCCAATGACATACAACCAGCAAATAGAGAAAAGACACCCTCTTCATCGAGTTTACCGTCTTTCCCAGGATGCCCCAGCAGCATTATTACTTTGGAACCACGTTGAGAAACTCGTGGTGCGGGATGCATTCCCGTCCATTTAACCACTAAATTTCCAACTGCTATTTCCCCATCTTCAACGCCAGACTGCGTAACTAGATTTCCTCGTGTTGGCACATCTGCGCTGCCAAGCTCAATAGTAAGCCCCCAAGGAGCTGAGTCTGTAACATTTAACAATGTTCTTAGGTACCTTTACTATCGTAGAAATCTAGAATTGATTTTAGATGCCCAGCAAACAATTCTCCGGAACTTTCTCCTGACACGTATTTAAAATACCTCCTCTGCCCTTCTGCAGCGATATCTATATAATCAGAGAAGTTGTAAAGAATATCTTCTAACTTATCTAATAAATCATCCAAATCCCAACGATGGGAGATAATAGTTTCGCCATCGACAAAAAGGTTCGGCCATGTAGTCATATGCGACATATCCGGCTTATAAAGAAGAGATCCAGACATCATGACTTCAAAATCACGTAGTGTGATTTCCCCAAGACCAAATGGTGAAATTACAACTTTGCTATCAGAGATTTCTTTGAGGTATTTTTTTCTACTAACCTTCTCAGTATCGAGCCTTCCCTGCAACAACTCTGCTATACTGCGCCTCTGAAAAGAGACAGTTTCCCGTCGATAGTTCGTGCCAATTCGAATTGAAGCAGCACGAGACCGTGTCAGGGAGGGCTTTGGATAGTCTTCTACGGATGGCAACCGCAAGAACGAGCGTAACGGAATGCGTTGGTATGCTGCCATTCTCAGTGGCCCCAACCAACTGTAGTCGGCCAAAGCCGAGTTCCATCCGACAGTCATGCGATCAAGAAGTGCAGGTGATGAAATCGGGGTTGAACTTTCATCATCAAAATCTTTCAATCCATGTTCCTGAGCATAGAAATCCGAATAAGGCCTGTAGCCTTTCATTGGAGTTAAGTAACGACTTTTATCGGCCATCAACTGCGATTTGGCATAAACTGTGACATGAGGAAGTGCATGAGCATGGTCGATACCAGAACTATCGGTAATATCGAAGTAAATTAGCCCACCCACAGCATCTGACAATAAAGCGATCTCTTCAACAACACTGTCACGCTCATTTACCCAACGCTTGCTAAAGTATTTATTTTCCACTGCAAGGTAGTCACAATCAAATAAATCTGAACTAATTTCAGAAAAAATCCTAATACTCAAGCCTATGTCTTCAAGACATTTTCTATGAAACAATATAGGGAATAAAAATGCCCTCTGATTTGGAGTTTTGAATCCATTTGTAAGTATATTAATACGCTTCATTTTACTATCGAGATAATATTTGATAAATTTAACAGTTGAATCAAAAATCACAACGCATAACAAAACAACATTATCTAAAACTTGATAAAATTGAATTTACAAAATTTAAATAAACATGATTACATATTATTTAACATGTAATCAGATGCTAACAATCCTGTATCAGATAAATGCGGCTCTTTCTTTGATAGCTCATCATATATTTTCTCGTAGCCAAGGACACATTTCCCTTGAGAGAAATTTTGCGCCACGCGCTCTTCTCCTCTTCGCCCCATCGACAATCTTTTTACTTTATCTTCAATAAGAACTTCTAGGGCACAAGCGATTGCCTTCGGATTTTGCGCTGGAACCAGTATTCCTGTTTCCCCATCAACAACGGCATCTAGGTTACCTCCAACACAGGTAGCAACAACCGGAAGACCTGATGCCATATACTCAATTATTGCGTTGGAAAACCCCTCCTCATGAGACACTAAAACACCTATATCGCAATGAGGCAAAATTTTTTGCACATCAGACCTTCCGCCGAGAAAACGAACTCGTTGCCCAATACCTGAGCGCTGCGCCTGCTGCATTAAGGCATTCTCGACGCTTCCTATACCTTTACCGACCAGCAACAAACGCCAGTTTAAATGCTTCAGCTCCGCACAAGCATCAAGCAAATCATGATGACCTTTGTATTCAATAAGGTTCGCGGTCATCACAATAGTCACCTCGCCTTCAAATACGCCAAATTCCTTACTAAAATTCAGGCTACGTTCGCCCTTACCGAAATCAACATCTACACCATTATGAAGTAAAATTACTTTCCGATGGTCACACTTCTCTTGATGGATTAACTGCTCCGCCACCACCTGAGAGTTAGCAAGAATTGCTGACATTTTTGAATGGAGCCAAAGCTCGATTTTTTTTACGTATCTAGGTTTACGGTCGAAATATTGATTTAGACTCCTTCGGCTCATAACACATCGCTTCACACCAGCAAGCAAGGCAGCCGGACCCGCGATCAAATAACTTTCAGGCAAGAAGAAGTGTACGATATCCGGTCGCCGAATAAAGAAATTACAGAAAACTCTCAGAAGTGCAATCGCAGCTCGTATAATTCGCAAACGTCTGTGAACAAGTATTCGAGCCCCCTCGAACCAGGGACCCAACACTTTAACACCTAATGCCTCCATTTGATCGGCCATCCCACCTCTGCGACCGAACGTAAGCACTTCAACGTCGTATTTTGAGCTATCAAGCATTGGGAGTGTGCGCATCAAATGCGTCTCAGCCCCACCACGATCAAGACTTCCAATTACGACAGTGATTTTTGTTCGGCGATGAGTATTACGGACCAAAGCGGCTTAACCTTTAAGAACCTACGAGTCCATGCATCATTTGATGCTAAGCATACAAATAAAGAAAGCCTCTATCAATTTCTCACAAGCTACCCTAACTCAAGCTCAAGTAGAACTAAGAACAACTGTTCTAAGGCCGCCTTTTTCACAAATCAGTTCAACTGCATCCGCATTGCTAAAGTTCTCAAAAAACTCCCTCTCATTTCCGTCAGATTTGACTTTTCCAACACTCTGGTAACCGAATGATTTAACTATTTCGGTTCCTCTTTCCCAAGATGACGCAGCAAGGGATACGGAATAGCCCAGTGAGAACAGCGCCTCCAAGACCGGACGGAAATCATTTTCTTCTGTATAGCGACTAAGATGAGTCTCGAAAATCACGGTCGGTCTAATCTCACCATTTCTGATCGCCTCAACCATCCCAGCAAGGACCTGCACCTCATGCCCCTCAACGTCCATTCGAAGAAGGTCTGGTGCACCGTATTCTTTAGCAAGATCAGGCACTGTATATGTCTGAACGTCAATTGACTTTCCAGACAGATGCTCCACCCCTGAGCCCACATTATGAAACGTATTCAGGTTACTCTGGCGAGCCAAATGGAATTTTTTGGTTTCAGCCTTGTCAGAAACCGCACCTTCCCTCACGATTGTATTCGTTACACCGTTCAATTCTAAGTTTCTTTTTAGCAGCGCAACGTTTGATGGTGAAGGCTCAACAGCGATAATAGAACCACTATCCCCGACAAGTTTACTTTCCATAATCGCGTAATAGCCGATATTTGCACCAACATCGAATACACGCATTCCCGGCTTCAGAATACGCTCAAGCATTATCTTGTGCTCCAGCTCCCTTTCCCCGAACAGCACCAATGTGCGCGAAATCCCGCGATCAGTCATATCCAGCAACAGCTGATAATCATAAACACGTCGCTTAACAAATCTCTGACCAAATAAATTTGCCTGGACAAGCGCTGTAGACAAACTGAAAACTGCACGTGCCAGGTGCTTGGGGCCACGTTCGACAAACGTTGAATAAATACTTGAAAACACGATTAATTCCCAATTTTAGGCTGCAAACGGTATTCGGCTAACCGGAACTTTTCTACTGGAGCACCATCGATCTCCGAAACGATATATCCTACATCCTCAAGAAACTCTTCCATTTCTTTGATGGATGCCCCCATCATTTCAATATGACGTGGATGCACACTCAAGAACACGATGGGCTTACTTCTAATGAGGACATTGCGTGCCCCTTTCAGAGCAGCTACCTCTGCGCCTTCAATATCCATTTTGATTATCTCTGGCGCGAGATTGTTTTCTGCACAATATGCATCCAACGTTACTTGCGGTCGCAATACTTCGCTATAAAGCTCGGGATTTTTCGCCACAACCCTTGAATTTTGCCCAGCTGCGTCAGCTTGCTCAAAAAAGGAAACAGTTTCGACTTTGTCTCCAACAAGACATTCTTCAAGAGTTACGTTATGCGCTTCATTTTTTTGCAGATGTTGCTTCAAATACCTCAGGTTTCCGGCACTCGGCTCAAACGTAATCAAGCAACCGCCCGCTGCCAAAACTTTACTGATGGGAAGTGAGACCAAACCAATATGACCACCAACATCCAAAACGCATTTCTTTCCACGACACGCTTCTACTGTAGCAACGAAACCGTTGTTGTGACCATCCCCCCAACTTTCAAGATCACTGAACATAAAGTTCGCGTTGAGCTTAAAAGGGCCATAGCCACCAATCTTTTGTGATACGTAAAATTTCTGACCTAATAACTTGAGACAGTATCGTGAACAGTCACCTGCAAACACCCATACTGGCCCCAACCCCCTTAAAGGACCATGCCGCAGCTTCCTTAAAATGTTTAGGATCGCCATTTTCCTATTCCGCACCCCGCCTTTTAAATTCAAACCTTGTTTTACAATTGGGCCGCCCGAAAGCAACCAAAAATAAATACCGGCACAACAAATATCGACAGCAAACAAAGAGTGATAGCCAAGAGAGAATTGCTTAGGATTTTGGGAACTTAATTTCCGGAACCTTTTTGCCAGCTTCGGAACACCGCCAACGTCTCCTCGCTGACATGGTGTTCGATCCCCTCGGCGTCGAATTCCGCGATTTCGGGATCGACGCCGATGGATACCAGGAAGTTATAGACGATCTGGTGGCGTTCGCGACACTTTTTGGCGAGTGCTTCGCCTTTTTCGGTCAGAAAAATTGCACGATAGGGCCGTGATGTGACGAAGCCGTCGCGTTCAAGGCGTTTGATGGTGTTGTTCACGGTTGCGGCCGTCACGCCGAAGCGTTCGGCAAGGGCGACCGAGCGGGCCTCGCCTTCCTCGGCGATCAGGTCGCCGATCATTTCAACGTAATCCTCGGTCACTTCCCTGGCATGCGCGTCGCGCAGGCGGGCGAAGACTTCGGCCTTGTTGTGACGCGGGTTTACCACGGCTTTGTCGCCCATTGATCTCTCCAATTTCTGTCCCGCAACCTTCATAACAACTAAGTTTGCAAAAATCAATTTAGCCTTGACTAACTTTAAAAGTCCGCACATAAATAGTGGGTATTCGCTGGACTGATTTCAATTTGCTTTCGGGACATCTGATGAGCCTTTTCCGATCCGCACGCCCCATTTTGCTAAGCGCCCTTATCCTTGCAACCGGTCTTTTCGCCGATGCCGATCATGCCATGGCAAAGCCGCTGAATGTTGTTGCCACCACCTCCATGATCGCCGATGCCGCGCGCCAGGTTGCCGGCGACCGGGCCGAGGTCAAGGCCTTGATGGGCCCCGGCGTTGATCCGCATTCCTATCGCCAGACCCGAAGCGACATCGCCGCCATGGCGCGTGCCGATCTTGTTCTTTGGCACGGGCTGTATCTTGAAGCCCAGCTTGAGGAATTCTTCCTTGATCTGGAAAAGCGCCGCAATGTCGTCGCGGTTGGCGAAGCCATCGCCAAGGACAATCTTCTGAGCCATGCCGAATACAAGGGCCGTTATGACCCGCATGTCTGGATGGATCCGCAATTGTGGGAAACCGTCGTTCTGGCCGTGCGCGATGCCCTGATCAAAACCGATCCCGAGGGTGAGGCCACATATCGCGCCAATGCGGACCACCATATTGCCGAGATCGCCAAGCTGATCGACTATATGAAAAAGGTCACGGTCACCGTCCCGGAGAAAAGCCGGGTTCTTTTGACCGCCCATGACGCCTTCAGCTATTTCGGGCGCGGCTATGACTTTGACGTGCTGGGCATCCAGGGCATTTCAACGGAATCCGAAGCGGGCCTGCGCCGGGTCGAAGACCTGGTCAACACCATCGTCGATCGCAAGATCTCGGCGGTGTTTGTCGAAAGCTCTGTGCCTGAGCGCAATGTGCGCGCCCTGATCGAAGGCGCGGCTGCGCGGGGTCAGAATGTGGTGATTGGCGGCACCCTGTTTTCCGATGCGATGGGCGAACCGGGAACCTATGAAGGCACCTATATCGGCATGATCGACCATAACGTTACCCTGATCACCCGTGCCCTTGGCGGCACCGCCCCAAAAGACGGGTTTCAGGGTAAACTTGCGGCCGGGTCCTGATCAGACAATATTTGACGCCAGCCAAGACAATGTACGCACAAGCGAACAAGGAAGCCCCCATGAGCAATGCCAAACTGGTTGCAGAGTCCGGCAAAATCGTTGATGTCGCGGCCAAGGACGCGCCACTGACCGTGCGCGGCCTGACCGTTTCCTATGGCAACAAGCCGGCGGTGTTTTCGGTTGATGCCTCGATCCCGGCCGGATCCATGACCGCGATCATCGGTCCGAACGGGGCGGGAAAATCCACCTTTTTGAAAGGTGCGCTTGGCGTTGTGCCGCGCCTGTCGGGCGAGGTCCGCATTTTCGGCAAACTGTTTGCCGAGGCCCGCGACCGGGTTGCCTATGTGCCCCAGCGCGCCAGCGTTGACTGGGACTTTCCGGCCCGCGTCATTGATGTGGTCCTGATGGGGCTTTACGGATCGGTCGGGCTGTTCCGGCTCTGGCGATCGCGCCACCGCGAACAGGCGATGGACTGCCTTGAGCGGGTCGGCATGGCCGATTTCGCCGACCGTCAGATCGGCCAGCTTTCCGGCGGGCAGCAACAGCGCGTCTTTCTGGCCCGCGCACTGGCCCAGAATGCGGAATTCTATTTGCTCGATGAACCGTTCGCCGGGGTCGATGCCGCCACCGAACGCGCCATTGTATCGGTTCTGAAGGAACTGAAGGCCGAAGGCCGCACGGTTGTTTGCGTGCATCATGATCTGTCGACCGTGCCGGAATATTTCGACCGTGTGCTTCTGATCAATGTCCGGCGCATTGCCGAAGGCCCGGTTGAAACCACCTTTACCGCCGAGAACCTTCAGGAAACCTATGGCGGGCGTCTGGCCGCAACCCATATCGACGAATTGCATCTGGCATAGGCGGGTGGCAAAGGGCGACGGGCAAAGGCAGATATCGTCATGAGTTTTATCGAGTATTTCATAAGCGCCCTGTTTCTTCAGGCCGGATATAACAGCGCCCTGGTCGCGGTTGGCGCAGGGTTGCTTGGCCTGTCTGCGGGCAGTGCCGGGGCGTTTATTTTCCTGCGCAAACGCGCCCTTGTGTCTGATGCCATCAGTCATGCGACCCTTCCGGGTGTCGGTCTTGCCTTTATGATCATGGTCGCGTTTGGCAGCGACGGCCGATGGCTTCCGGGGCTGATCATCGGATCAGCCGTGTCATCGGCGATCGGGCTTTTGATGGTCGAATGGATCACGCGCAAAACCCGCCTGACCGAGGATGCGGCAATCGGTGCGGTGCTGTCGGTGTTTTTCGGGGTTGGCATTGTCCTTTTGACCGTGATCCAGACCATGTCATCGGGCCGTCAGGCCGGACTTGAAAACTTCCTTTTGGGATCAACGGCCGGGATGCTGATTTCCGAGGCCATGACAATAGCCATTGCCGGCGCACTGGCCGCCACATTCGTATTTCTGTTGCGCCGCCCGATGACGCTTGTGGCCTTTGATCCGGAATATGCTGCGACCACGGGCGTCAATGTGCGCAATATCGATCTGGCGATGATGGGGCTGGCGCTGATTGTGACGGTGATCGGGCTCAAGATTGTCGGGCTGATCCTGATTGTTGCGCTTTTGATCATTCCGCCGGTGACCGCACGGTTCTGGACCAACCAGGTCGGACCGATGATCGGCATTGCAGCAGGCGTTGGCGGGCTTTCGGGATATATCGGTGCGGTTCTTTCCGCAGCCGAGGCATCACTTCCGACCGGCCCGATCATTGTTCTGATTGCCTTTGGCTTTTTCCTGGTTTCAGCCCTGTTTTCGCCGTTGCGTGGCGGGTTGGCATCGGCACTTCGTCATCAGCGTTTCCAGCGCCGGGTCCACCGTCGCCAGGGGTTGCTGTCACTTGCGCGGCGTGAACCGATCTATGACGGATTGACCCTGCGTATCCTGCGGCGGTCGGGCATGATCCGGCGCGACGGGGTTGCCACGGCGCGCGGCCGGGTCGCGGCACAAAAAGCCGCCCGTGACGAGGCACGCTGGGCGGTTGCGCGGCGCATGCTGCCCGATGATTCCGCCATTGAACGCTATGACGGGTTGACCCCGATCGAACGCATGATGACCCCCGACCAGATTGACGAGATTGATCGCATCATCGCAGCCCGGAACGGAGCAAAGGCATGATCGACGACCTTATCACAGCCCTTGGCGCCGAGTTTGTCCAGCTGAGCCTGAGCCCGATTGTAATCGGCATTCTGGCAGCAGTTGCCTGTGCGCTTCCGGGGAATTTCCTGTTGCTGCGTCGCCAGGCACTGATTGGCGATGCGATCAGCCATGTGGTTTTGCCCGGTATTGTCGGGGCGTTTCTGGTGACCGGAACCATCACCGCGGTTCCGATGATGCTTGGTGCCGGTGTGGCGGCAATCATCGCGGTTGTCATGATCGAAATCGTCAAGCGCCTTGGCCGGGTTGAGCCGGGGGCAGCGATGGGGCTGGTTTTCACCACATTGTTCGCAGCAGGCGTTCTGTTTCTTGAAGTCACTGATACCAGTTCGGTTCATATCGATGTGCAACATGCGCTTCTGGGCAATCTGGAAAGCCTGATCTGGTTTGATGCCGAGGGATGGGGATCGCTTTTTGATCCGGCGGCCCTTGCGACCTTGCCGCCGCAATTGCCGCGTCTGGCGATTGTTCTGGTCGGCATCGGGTTGTTTATCCTGTTGTTCTGGAAGGAGCTCAAGATATCGACCTTTGACGCCGCCTTTGCCGAGGCAATCGGCATTCGCACCAGACTGCTCAGCTTTGCGCTTGTAGTGGCAACCGCAATTGCCGCTGTTGCGGCGTTTGATGCGGTCGGGTCGATCATTGTCATTGCGATGTTTGTCTGCCCGCCGGCCAGTGCGCGCCTGATGACCAATCAGCTCGGCCGACAGGTTGGCTGGTCAGTGGTGTTTGCGGTTATTTCGGCAGTGCTCGGATATGTCTTTGCCGGATACGGGCCGGGCTGGTTCGGATCGCCCTATGCGGTCAGTGCCGCGGGCATGATTGCCACCATTTCGGGGATCATTCTGATCCTGACCTGCCTGTTCGGGCCGCAACGCAAACGAACCGGTCAGCGCGCCGAAGCCTGAGACACCCGAAATCGGTTCCAAAACATCAAATGTGACCGATTGCTATCGTATCAGCCGGTCAAAGCCCCCATAATGAAGGGATGATCAAACATCCCCCATATCCGGCACGCCCGACTGTCAGGGCCAGTTTCAGGGCCAGTTTCAGGATCACTTTCACAGCCATCCTGACTGTCCTGATCGTGCTTTGGTCTGGCGTCCCGTCCGCGGTCGCGCAACAGACTAGTAACGCCCCGACGGGTGGTGACATCCGTGACGAATTGCAGCGGTTTGGCAATATCGATCTGTTTGTTTTCAGCGATCGTGCGGCGTTTCTGGCGCGGATGGACGAGACACTGGGACTTGCCAATATCAAGGATCCGGACAAGACATTTGCCAAATTGCCGCGATCACCCTTTACCGTTACCGGTCAGCAAAATGGCCAACAGATTGCCACCTGTCAGATTTTTGTCCCGGAAAATGTCACCCCGCAAAGCGGTAATGAGATATTTGCCGAACTGATGCGTGGCTGGTTCGGGAAAAGATTGTCCTATGGCACGGATCCCGCCATGACATATCGCTGGCTGATCTATCACGAGATCCGCCATTGCCAGCCCGATCATTTTGGCGGTGACGATATCGAAAGCCATCGCGACGAACGCGATGCCGATCTTTTCGCACT
This sequence comes from Thalassospira sp. GO-4, assembly GCF_023588965.1. NCBI lineage: Bacteria > Pseudomonadati > Pseudomonadota > Alphaproteobacteria > Rhodospirillales > Thalassospiraceae > Thalassospira > Thalassospira sp. GO-4. Next base: position 3,811,136 of record NZ_CP097807.1, on the reverse strand, counting down.
GGATCAAATCGCAACGAGTCAAAACCGTGACGGGCTGATCGCTGATATCATTGCATTTCGTATGATCACATCGGCCCTGTTTGCCGACCGGTCGCATATGACCGGCCTGTCGGTGCGCTATGCGCTGGACCCGGCATCAGATGGCAAAAGCATCACAACAGATCAGGAAGTGGCAGCGTTTCTGGCAACACGTCGCATGATCGGCGCACATGCCAAGGCCATTGCCGCCAATGTCACGCCGACCAATCTTGAACTTGTTCGCGCGATTACCAAACTTCGCAGCGCCGCCGAGGCCGGGACACTGACACCCGTCATCGCCCATGCGCCCGAAATCCTGATCGGTCTGGATGATGCGATAGCCCATTTTGCCCCGACCCTGCATGCCAGGGTGGCAACAAAACGTTAGGCCATATCGATCAGGCCTGGTCGGTCTTGCGCCAGAATGTCATGGCCGTGCACTGATCACGCCCAAGGCCAAGTTCCTTGCGCCAGTAAGTGTGGATCGGCTTGTAATCGGCATTTTCCACACCGGCCCAGCAATAGATCGCACGACCATCACGCGGCACTTCGACAGCGCGAATTGCATCCTGGATCAGGCTGTGGGTGACTTCTTCGACACTGTCGCGCAAGATCCAGGTCACCTTGATCCCGCTTTTGCTGGCAAGCGGAATAATGTCATCCTTGCTGCCCACTTCGATCAGCGCATGGCCCGCCACATCGGCAGGCATTTCATTCAGATAACGCCCGATCGCCGGAAGCGCCGTTTCATCCCCGGCAAACAGCATCCAGTCAGAAGCCGGCAGATCATTGCCCAGCGGCCCGGTCATCGCCACCAGATCGCCCGGACGCGCATGCAGGGCAAAGGCCGAACCCGGCCCGTTATCGCCATGCATGACAAAATCGACATCCACCCAGCCGCCCGCAGCATCAATGTCGCGAATGGTATAGACCCGCTGTTCGACCAGATCATCACCGCTTGGCCAGACCGGCATGCCATTTTCAGCCAGCGTCGGCCATTTCGGTTGCGCCTTGCCACGTGGCGGGATCAGAAGACGGACATGAATGCCTTCCTGCTCATAGGCGCCCATATCGACCCCGTGCAGACGCAGGCGTCGCATATGGGGCGACAGATCGGTGATCGCGCCAACAGTCAATTCGCGAAAGTTCGGAAGTTTGCCATTGCTTTGTCCTGCCCCCTTCCAGCGGCAGTCGAAACTGGTACCCGGTGCAGCACCCTGTTGAAGCAGTGAAATGATCGCGGCCTTCATCTGGACCACGCCGACCTCGGTCGTGGCCCCGACTTCCACATCAAGACCGTTTTCACGGCTGCACAATTTGATATGCCCGATCGATACCGAAATGCGCGTTGCGATGTCATCCCCCTGCACATCGCAATCATGACTTTTGTAATAGTCGGCAGTCTGCCGGATCAAAGCGGCACTTTCGGGCAAATCGATGCGGGTGGTTGCAGTCAGGATGGAGGACGGCATTGGGGCCTCGGCGCGATGGTGTTGGGATAAAACCACGGAGGCCTATTGATAATAAAAGTGATAGGCATTCTCAACAATATTTATCATGATTTTTCCACCACGGTGCCAGGCCCGGAACCAGTTGGTCCGCTTGGAATGGCTGCGTTCATGTTTGTGAAACCATGGTGATATCACGCCAGGCCTATTGGCATTCGCACAAGGGGTTTGACGTCGGCGTTTGCAAATATAAACTTCGATCGACCATTCAAACCAAATTAACCGGCCCTGCCCCGGCTCTGCCACTGGATGTTTATCCGCCGATCCTGTAAAGGGACGGGCTTGTGACCCAGTTGATTATCGATCCGGAAGATTGAAGACATCGCCATGACAGACAAGATCCGCCGCCTGAAATCATTCGAATTCCCGCTGGCCGTTGAATGGGCCGCCAATGAGGGCTGGAATCCCGGACTTGCCGATGCCGAGGTGTTTTACAATAGCGATCCTGACGGTTTCTGGGGTGCCTTTGACAAACAGGGCATGGCCGCGGTGATTTCCGCGGTTCAATACAGTTCCGATTTCGGCTTTGTCGGGTTTTACATCTGCCGCCCGGACCGGCGCGGATCGGGTCTTGGCTATAAATTGTGGCAGACGGTTCTTGATGACAGCGTCATGAAAACCATCGGGCTTGATGGTGTTGTCGATCAGCAGGACAATTACCGCAAGTCGGGCTTTGAATTTGCCCATCGCAATATCCGCTTTGGCGGGGTGGTCCATGCCAGCGCCCCGACTGATGACGATCTGTTTGCCCTGGCAATTGATGACATCGCCGTTGTCGATGCCTTTGAGCAGACCTGCAATCTGTTTGCCGAAAGCCGGATCGAATTCCTGCGTGGCTGGATCGGCAATGACAACCATACGGCACTGGCCCTTAAAGGGCCGATGGGACTTCGTGGCTATGGCGTGATCCGCCCGTGTAAAGAAGGTCACAAGGTCGGCCCGCTTTTCGCAGCCAATGCACAAGATGCCCGGACCCTGTTTGGCGCCCTTTTGCAAAGCCGCGATAATCAGGACGGCAAGGTCTATCTTGATATTCCCGAACCCAACCAGGCGGCCCGCGAGCTGGTCAATGACCATCAGATGATTGCCGAGTTCGAAACCGCGCGCATGTATAAGGGAACAGCACCCAAGCTGAACCTTGATATGACGTTCGGCATTTCATCGTTCGAGCTGGGATAACCTGCGAGCCAGGTCATCATACAGCCAGACAGCCAGACAGCCGGGCAGCCCGGCAATCGGGCAGGCAAAAAACAGCACCATTCAATCACGCGCCCCCATGATCGCGGCGATACCGGCCATGCGCTATTCAGGGCCGGTTTGCCAGACTGTGCCTACATCGCTTGATCAAGTCGGATTATCCTTACGGCGGGGTTGACCGCGCGGCGATTTCTGGCAACAAACATTTAATGCCAAAGGTATAGCATCCCCTAACCTAATGCCGTAATTTTACAATCGGGCGGCTCTTTTTGTTTGGTCCATTCCGCGCCGTAACGCAGGAAGTTATCGTTTGGTTCTGGAAAACAGGTTGTAGAAACCCAATTTTGAGGAGTGCAGCACCTAAAATCCTGCTTTTATGTAATGGGGTCAGTATGGACTTTAGAAATGCAACCGCACGGCAATTGAAATTTATGCCCGCTGCCGCGCGTTCTTTGCCAATTTTCATCAAGCACGCTTCGAAACAAAAGTTTTAACGCCGGATACAAATAACCGACATGGATATAGCTACACTCATTGGGATTATCGCCGGGGCTGGCGTTATTTTTGGCGCCATCATGATGGGCGGCAGCCTTGATTCTTTTGTTGATATTCCATCCGTCATGGTTGTGTTCGGCGGGACTGCGGCCGCGACCCTGATCAAGTTCCCGATGCGCGACGTCATAAAGTCGCTGAAAATCGGGGTGGGTATTGCATTCAAGAACCCCAAGGAAGACCCGCTTTCGATCTATGAAAAGGCCATCGAACTTGCCGGTCTGGTTCGCAAGAACGGTCTGCTGGGGCTCGAAAATGTTGAAGTCGAAAACGAAATCATGGCGCGCGGCATCCGCATGTGTGTGGATGGTCACAGCGGCGAAGTGATCAGAAGTTCGATTTCAAGCGAAGTGGAAAAATCGATCCAGAATGACGAGCTTGGCGAACTGATGTTCCGCGGGATCGGCGATACCGCACCGGCATTCGGCATGATCGGAACCCTGGTCGGTCTGGTGCAGATGCTGGCCAACCTTTCGGACCCGGATGCGATTGGCCCGGCAATGGCAATTGCGATGCTGACAACATTCTATGGCGCGGTTCTGGCCAACCTGATTGCGCTGCCGATTGCCGACAAGCTGGCCCTTAAGGTCGATCGCCTGCGCAACACCAAACAGCTGATCATTGAATCGGTTGTCCAGATCCAGGCAAGCCAGAGCCCGATGGTGATGAAAGAAATTCTTGGTCCATATCTTCCGGGTGGCGTGCCCGCTGATGCGGAAGACGGAGAATAAGAATGCTGTCATCTGATCTTCAGGTAGCGGTATAGACCCATGGCCAAGAAACCCGCAGCAGGCGCACCGGCTTGGATGGCGACGTTCGCCGATCTGATGTCATTGCTGCTTGTTCTGTTTGTTCTGTTGCTGACTTTTGCCGAGATGGATGTCATCCGCTACAAGCAGATCGCCGGATCGGTCAAAGCCGCATTCGGCTTTTCCAAACAGGACCAGTTGGCCGGGGTGATCGAACTGGACGGGTCGATTGTCGGCAAGTCGCTTAAGGCGCCAACCCCCGACAGTCCGCGCGTGGTTTCGGAAATCCCGCAGGCAGAAACCCCGAAAATCGAAATCGAGAAAACCGACACCAAGGAACAAAAGGCCGAGGCCCTTGAAGAAACGCTTGAAAGCGTTCTTGAGAATATGAGCCTGGAAGATCAGGTCGGGCTGGAACGCATTGACGGCGAAGTCGTGATCCGCTTTCCGAACGAGCTGGCCTTTCCGTCCGGATCATCGGGCATGACCGAAGAATTTGCCGCCATCCTCAATCGGCTGGCACCGGTCATCAACCAGACAGAGGGGGAAGTTCTGGTGGCCGGTCATACGGATAATATTCCGGTATCGTCTTCGTCTCCCTATATATCAAACTGGGACCTTTCCGCAGCACGTGCGACATCGGTTTTGCATTTTCTGATTGATCAGAACGGAACGGACCCCAGACGGATGGTTATTCAGGGCTATGGTGACAGCCGCCCGATCGCCAGCAACGACACCCCCGAAGGGCGGTCCGAAAACCGGCGTGTGGAAATCACCATCCAGATGGTCGAAACAAATGCACCCGATGGTGCAACAGGAAGCGGAGAAAGCGTAAACGATACTGATGCGACGGACTTTGATGCGCCCGATACCGGCAGTTCCGATTCAGGAACCTTCAGCATCGACAATCCCGGTGCAGGCGGGGCGGGTAGCGGCACAGGCAACACCGCCGACACGCCGGGCTCCACATTGCCGCGGCGCTCGTTCAGCATTCCGTCCGCACAGTAACAATTACGCGCAAAAAGGCCGGACATTCCCGGGACAGGAACCGGCTTGCGAATAAGGGAAATCGCGGAACATGGCGAGCAAGGACAATAAAAACAAAACGATCCTGTATGCCGACTACAGTGAACGGAACATGCTTGCCGCCCGCGAAGCAATCGAACCGCTTGGCTTTGGCAATTTCGTCCATTGCGACGACCGCGAAAAGACCGTCGAGCTGATCGGTGAAATGCACCCGGAGCTGGTTCTTGTCGGATTGTATCTTGATGGCATGCGCGGCATTTCGACCATTCGCGCCATTCGCGATTCCGGAAGCGACGAAAACCCGATCGGCCGCACGGTCCCGATCCTTCTTGGTGCGCCGAAACTTGACCGCCGCGGCATGCGCGATGCGGTCGATGCCGGGATCGAAGGGGTGTTTCGTCAGCCGATTGATCCCAAACGCCTGCGCAAGATCATTGAAACAGTCATGCGGTCACCCCGCCGTTTCGTTCTTAAGGAAAACTATTTTGGTCCGGCCCGGCCACAGGACATGATCCGGGCGGGTACCACCATGCCCAAAGCCCCGGCGACAAAGACCCCGTCACAGGCCACCACCCCGGTCGACGAAAGCACCCCGGAAAATCCCGGCCGCCGCAAGCGTGACCGCATCAAGGCCGCAATGCTTGAAACCCCGCCTGTCGTCAGTGCAAGTCCTGCTCCCGCGCGTCGTCGGGCGGCGGTTGGCAAGCCGGCACCCGCCAAAAGCACGCAGCCCGTGGAAACCGTTGCCGATATCCGCGATGACAAATCCCCCCTGGTCGGAATGAGCGACACCATCGAGGTTGCCAATGTACAAGCACGGTTGAATGGCAGCGGGCAGGTCTTTGATGACAGCGACCTTCCCGAAGTGCCGATCGCCCATGACCGCGATACCGGCCCCCAGAATATCGAAGCCGTACAATCCGCGCGCGAGGCATTGTCCCCGGTTATCGAACCGGCATCCCAAGAGCACGAGACCGAAGAACCCGATGACGACCCGATCGAAACCGCAGCAGATGACGACAGCGAAGAGCTGGTTGAAATCGATCTGCATGAAGCCTTGATCAGTCACAAGCTTTGGGTTGATACCGGCGGCAAGGAAGGCACGGTCATGTCGATTGACCATGCCGATCTGCGTGAAGCCGAACTTGAAGGCATTGATCTGAGCCGCTGCGGCCTTCCCTTTGCCAGTTTCAAGCGCGCCAATTGCAAGGATGCGGTTCTTCGGCGCTGTAACCTGACCGGGGCCGATTTCATCGAAAGCAATCTTGATAGTGCCAATCTTGCGGCAAGCCGTCTTTCGGGGGCGCGTTTCAATGATGCGATGCTGCGCAACACGGTATTTCTGGGATCGGATCTTTCGAATGCCAGTTTCCGGGGCCAGCATTTGCTTAATTGCGATCTGAGCGGCACCAATCTGGCCGGGACCGATTTCCGCGATGCGGATCTTACCGGCACGCGCGGACTGTTTGCCGAACAAATTCAGCGCGCGCGGGTCAATGCCAATACCCGCCTGCCCCGCAATCTTAAACTGCGTGATTAAGGCGGCCCCTATCGGCGGCCGAACATCTTTTCGATGTCATGAAGTTTCAGTTCGACATAGGTCGGGCGCCCGTGGTTGCACTGCCCGGAATGCGGGGTGGCTTCCATCTGGCGCAAAAGCGCATTCATTTCATCGGCATTGAGTTTGCGTCCCGAACGCACCGACCCGTGGCACGCCATGGTCGCGCAGACATACATCAGGCGATCTTTTAATGCCATGCCCTGCCCCAGTTCGGCGATCTCGTCGGCCATGTCACGGACCAGGGCGGCAACATCGACCTTGCCCAGCATGGCAGGGACTTCGCGCACCACGATGGCACCGGGGCCGAACGGTTCGATCACCAGTCCGAGTTCGGCGAATTCTTCGGCGCGGTCGGCAATGCGGTCGGCCGATGCTTCGTCGAGTTCGACCACTTCGGGCAGCAGCAATCCCTGACGCTTGACACCATTGGCGGCAAGATCGGCCTTCATGCGTTCATAGACAATGCGTTCATGGGCGGCGTGCTGATCGACAATCACCAGACCGTCGCGGGTCTGGGCAATGATGTAATTGGCATGGACCTGCCCGCGCGCAGCACCAAGCGGATGATCGACAAACTTGCCTTCATCGGCAATGTGATCGATACGGGCCGACGGTGCGGCACTGTCATAGCCGCCCGACAACGCCGCGGCTGCCGCTGCGGCAAAACCGTCACTGCCGGTATCGCGCGCATCATCCGGTGTCCCGGCAAAATCCCGCCCGCGATCAAACAGACCGCCATATCCCGCCCCGGAATCGACCGGGGACTGGGCGGCATAATTGCGTTCGACCGCCGCATGGCTTGGAATACTGGGTTGATACTGCCCGATGTTAAAGCCGCTGCCGCCACCGCTGCGCCCAGCACCACCATACGGAAGTGAGGGTCCCTCACCTTCGCGGCGAACCGCCCCAAGTGCCATATCGGCAACCGTGGTCGAGGCCCGGTGTCCGGCCCCGGCCAGCGCATGTTTGAGCGCCCCGACAATCAGACCACGGACAAGGCCCGGATCACGGAAACGGACTTCGGTCTTGCCGGGATGGACGTTGACGTCAACATCGCGCGGTGACAATTCAAAGAACAGCGCCAGCAACGGATGACGATCCCGCGCCAGGAAATCCTGATACGCACCGCGCACCGCCCCCTGCAACAGCCGGTCCTTGACCGGGCGGCCATTGACAAACATGAACTGCATCTGGGCATTGCCACGGTTCAGGGTCGGCACACCGGCATAGCCGGTCAAACGGATGCCTTCGCGTTCGGCTTCGATCTGAAGGGCGTTTTCCTGAAACTCGCGGCCCATGACAGCGCCAAGGCGTTTGAGGCGCGCATCAAACAGATCGCCTTCGCAGGCCGGGTAATTCAGGATCGATTTATTACCATCCCCCGTCAGGGTAAAACCGACATCGGGCCGTGCCATGGCAAGGCGATCCATGATTTCACGCGCATACATCTGTTCGGTGCGCGCGGTCTTGAGGAATTTCAGACGCGCCGGGGTGGCATAGAAAAGATCGCGGACCTCGACCCGGGTGCCATAGGGATGGGCGGCCGGTTCCGGTTCGCCCTTTGCCCCGCCTTCAATGCTGAGCGACCAGGCATTTTCAGAGCCCCGCACCCGGCTGGTCAGGCGCATCCGCGATACAGAACCGATGGATGGCAATGCTTCACCGCGAAAGCCCATGAACCCGATATTGAACAAATCATCATCGGGCAGCTTTGACGTCGCATGACGTTCAACCGCAAGCGACAGTTCCTCGGGCGTCATGCCCTTGCCGTCATCGGTGATCGACAAAAGCGTCCGCCCGCCATCACGCAGATTGACATCGACCCTGGTGGCCCCGGCATCAAGCGCGTTTTCAACCAGCTCCTTTAACGCCGCAGCCGGGCGTTCGACCACCTCACCGGCGGCAATCTGGTTGATCAGGTTCTGGGGCAGGACGCGCAGGGTCATGATGAAGGCAATGCTCGTGATGTTCGGATTGTTTATCTTGGTTGCCTTGAACCTATCAAAGCACAAAGCGCGGCGAAATCCCTTTCACCGCGCTTTGACATTTTTAGATGTGACTGACGGATCAGAAGGCCAGTTCGCCTTCGGGTTTGCCAACCACGGTCACCGTCACATTGGCCGGGTCCATCAGTTCGGCGGCAACGCGGTTGACATCATCAAGGGTGACGGCATCAACAAGGCTGTTGCGACGATCAAGGAAATCCATGCCAAGGTCTTCTTTCTGCATGCCGACCAGCATGCCCGACAGATTGCCAAGACTGGTAAAGCGCAGCGGGAAGGCCCCGGTCAGATAGGATTTGGCGTTATCGAGTTCTTCCTGGGTAACGCCCTTTTCCTTCATCTTGGTCCATTCGGTGCTGATCAAAGACAGGCTTTGGCCAATCGCGTCATTGCGCGTGGCAACCCCGCCCATCACCATTTCGGCATGGTCCAGATTGGCAAGGTAGCTATAAACCCCATAGGCAAGGCCACGCTTTTCACGCACTTCTTCGGTCAGGCGCGATGAAAAACCGCCCCCACCGAGAATGTAGTTCATGACATAGGCCGCATAGAAATCAGGGTCGGTGCGTTTGATGCCCTTTTGCCCCCAGATTGCCTGGCTTTGCGGGATGTCCTGATCAACCACATCAAGACCACCAAAGGTCGGGGTCACATCAGGAATTTCAGGAAGGTCACTGTGTTCAGGCAGACTACCAAAGGCCTCATCAAGCAGCGGGCCGAGTTCGTCGGCCGTGATATCACCGGCAACACCAATGATCAGATTGTCCTTTGCAAAGGCACGCCCGACGAAATTGCGGAAATCATTGGCATTGAACGACGCAACCGTTTCAAAGGTGCCTGAAACCGGACGGGCATAGGGATGATCGCCAAAGATCGAACTGAAGAATGTCCGGCTGGCAATGTCACCCGGATCATTTTCCGCCCGTCTCAGACCGGCAATGATTTGCGAACGGATACGCTCGACCGCCTCGTCATCGAAACGCGGTTCGGCCAAGGCCAGACGCAGAAGATCAATTGCGGTATCGCGTTCGCGGGTCAGCGTGGTCAGGGACCCGGAAAAATCATCGCGACCGGCATCAAAGGTCAGACTGATTGAACGGTTTTCCATCTCGCCGCGGAAAGTCTGACTGTCCATGGCGCCGGCCCCTTCGTCAATCAGGCCCGAAACCATATTGGCAAGGCCAAGCTTGTCAGCCGGATCGGTTGCCGCCCCCGCACCGGTAAAGGCGATATCCATCGTCATCAGCGGGTTCATATGGTCTTCGATCAGCCAGGCGCGAATGCCGCCTTTGGAAATGACTTCCTGGACTTCGACCGCGTGGGCGGACTGGGTGATACCGACAAAGGTCAGGGCCGCAACGGCAAAACCGGCGGCGTGTTTCATGATCTGGTTCATATCAATGTACTCCTGCGCCGGAATCGATGGGCAGTGCCGGACCCCGGCCGGAAACCGGTCCGTCTTTTGGCGGCATCAGCCAGCCGGTGACAGATTGCTTGTCATTAAAGACGCGCTTGGCGGCGGCGTTGACCTGATCAACAGTAACCGCCGAAATCCGGTCCGGCCAGCTTTCGACCTGATCGACCGTCAGACCAACCGCAAGCGATTTGCCCAGAACACGTGCGCCTGCCGAAAGTGAATCACGGGCAAAGACCGCACTATCAAGCAACTTCTGCTTGGCGCGGGCCAGTTCGTCTTCGGTCACGCCATTGGCAATGACATCGGCAATCTGGTCATCGACCGCCTTTTCAAGATCGGCCAGTTCGACATCGTCACGCGGCACGGCATAGACGCCAAAACTGGCAAGATCGACCGCAACCGGGTCATAGAATGTCCCGACGCTGGTCGCGATGGCCTGATCAACGACAAGCGACTTGAAGAAACGGCTGGTGGTGCCGGACCCGATAATTTCACTGAGCACTTCAAGCGGGGCAGCATCAGCCGCATTGTCGCTGTGATAGGACGGCGCAAGGTAATAGCGCGACATCGATGCCTGACCAACGCGCGGATCATGCATGGTGACTTTGCGCGGGGCGTGCTGGACCGGTTCCTTGACCCGGTTGCGGGTCAGAACATCACCACGCGGAATGACGCCGTAATATTTTTCGGCCATGGGCAGCAATTCATCCATGGTGATGTCACCGGCCACAACCAGAATGGCGTTATTGGGTGCATACCATTTGCGATAGAAATCAAGCGCATCTTCGGTCGAAAGCTGTTCCATCTCGTTGCGCCAGCCAATGATAGAGCGGCCATAGGGATGGGCCATGTAAAGACTTGCCCGCATCTGTTCGCCCAGAAGCGCACCGGGATTGTTATCAATTCGCGACCGGCGTTCTTCGATAATCACATCGCGTTCGGGCAGAACCACATCGTCAGACAGCTGAAGATTGGTCATGCGGTCGGCTTCCATCTTCATCACCAGATCAAGGCGATCGCGTGCGATATTCTGGAAATACCCGGTATAGTCCCAGGTGGTAAAGGCATTGTCATTGCCGCCATTGCGCGCAACGATTTTCGAAAAGTCGCCCGGGGCGATGTCGTTGGTGCCCTTGAACATCAGATGTTCGAGAAAATGGGCAATGCCCGATACGCCAAGCGGCTCGTCGGCCGAGCCGACCTTGTACCAGACCATCTGGGTCACGACAGGCGCCCGGTGGTTTTCCACCAGCACCACCTGCATGCCGTTATCAAGGGTCGCTGTCTGGGGGCTGAAGACCGCGGCTGCGGACATATTCGGGATCAATGCCACCATGACCGCTGCCAGCAAGCCGGCAACTGTACGGTCGCGCATCGAAATTACGGAAAGTCTTGGAATTCTCATTACTTCATCCCATTCGATATCAGGCGTCTATCCCGAATTTCTTAAAAAGCGAATATGACAGAACAAGGGCGCGAAATCTCCGCGCCCTTGTTCATTCTGTTCAAATTTTCGTATGTCGCTGCAAAGCGGCCGGTCCGATCACAATCAGATCAGAAAATGTCTTCCAGCCAGCCTTTTTGCTTGCGCTCGATCACCGGGGTCGAACCACCGCCCGAGACATTGTCACCCAATGCCTGCTGGTCGCGGATGCGCTTTGCCTCGGCAGCCGGATCAACGACGGAATTCGGGTCCTGTTTTTCCTGCCAGAACAGCAAATCGTCGATCACGCTTTCGCTTTCGGAAATAAAGATCGAGGTTTCACGATCCACGGTCGAACGGATTTCCGGATCGGCATATTGCGCGCCCGATGCCGACAACAGCGCAACCTGGCCTTTGCTGCCGGTGCCGGAAATGTCGCGCTTGACCTTGGTCGGGTCATCGCCAACCAGAATGCGGCGCGCCTGATCGGTGGTCGAGCCGGTCTGCGGACGGGCCGCACCCGGTTCAGGAACGCGCATGGTGAAATCAGGCGGCAGGCTGAGCGGCGCACGCGAAACGACCTGGAACTCGTCCGGGGACTGTTTGTTCAGGCCAAAGGTTTCACGGGTCGATTCACAACCGGAAACACCAAGTGCAAGTCCGCCAAGCAGCGCAATTCTGAAAATACTGGTCGTAAGCTTCCGGGCCATTTGTGCCTCTTTACCACTCCGGGACCGGGATCAGATCACCCGGCCAAAAATTCATCAGGCAGATTTTTTACCGCCAAAAAGGGAATCGATCAACAGTAGCGCGGCACCAACCGTAATTGCACTGTCAGCGACGTTGAAGACCGGCCAGTGATAACCGGCAACATGCAGATCGATAAAGTCGGTCACAGCCCCGTGGCGCAAGCGGTCGACAAGGTTGCCGATCGCACCGCCGACAATCATGGCCAGCGCCAGACGCAGCATGGAATCACGCGTCCGCCACATCCAGACACCAAACCCGATGGTGATCGCAGCAGTCACCGCAATCATCACCCACGGGGCCTGGCCCTGGAACAGGCCAAACGACACGCCCGGGTTCCATGCCAGAACAAAATTCATGAATGGCGTGACTTCAATCACCCGAAACGGATTGGACAAGCCGTCAATGGCAAGGGCCTTGGTCCACTGGTCGACACCAAACACAATCGCAATGACGATCAGACCAAACACAAAGGCGCGATGTTTCATTGATACTCTTTCTGACTTGCCGGTATCAGCCTGCACCATGGCAGGACTGATACCAGAAACCACAGACCTTACTGGTCCGCGGTAATTCCCATTTCATCAACGGCATCTGCACAGCGGTTACAGACGGTTTTATGTTCTGCGTGGCTGCCGACTTCCGGCAGGGTCTGCCAGCAACGTTCGCATTTTTCGCCATCTGCCAGCGCCGGAACAACACCAACACCTGCAACATCATCAAGGGTATAGGCACCATCCGGTGCGTCACCCGTGATCAGTTCGATGTCAGATGTAATGGCGATTTCGGCAAGATTAAGGCCGTCAAGTGCTTCGACATATTCAGCCGTTGCGTAAACCTTGGGCGCAGCATCGAGGCTGGCACCAATGCGTTTTTCCGCACGTTCAAGTTCCAGCGCACCGGTGACGACACGACGCAGTTTGCGGATTTTTGCCCATTTGGCGGCAAGAGTTTCGTCTTTCCAGCCATCCGATACCGTGTTGAAGGTTTCCGAATGGACCGAGCTTTCCGCACCATAACGTGCACGCCATGCTTCGTCGGCGGTAAAGCACAGAACCGGTGCCAGCCAGCGCACAAGGCAATCAAACACGCGATCCATGACCGTGCGGGCCGCACGACGGCGCAGGCTGCTTGGCGCATCGCAATAAAGCGCGTCCTTGCGGATATCAAGATAGAAGGCCGACATGTCGAGCGCACAGAAGTTGTGCAGTTCGATGAACATGGTGTGGAAGTCGAAATCACCCGTCGTCTTGCGCACCATATCGTCAAGGTGGCTCAGACGATGCAGGACCCAGCGTTCAAGTTCCGGCAGTTCGTTATCAGCAACTTTTTCCGCATCATCAAATCCGGCAAGGTTCCCCAGCAGGAAGCGCAGGGTATTGCGCAGACGACGATAGATGTCGGAATGGCGCTGAATGATTTCGTGACTGATGCGCAGATCATCATGATAGTCGGAACTGACGACCCACAGACGCAGGATGTCGGCACCAAGCTTGTTGATGATGTCGTTTGGCGCAATCACGTTGCCCAGCGACTTGGACATCTTGCGGCCTTCGCCGTCCAGAACAAATCCGTGAGTCAGAACTGCTTCATACGGTGCGCGACCGCGGGTTCCGCATGATTCCAGAAGCGAGCTGTGGAACCAGCCGCGATGCTGATCCGATCCTTCGAGATAAAGGTCAGCCGGCCATTTAAGGTCCTGGCGTTCCTCAAGCACGAAGGCATGGGTCGAACCGGAATCAAACCATACGTCAAGAACGTCGGTGACCTGTTCATAGTTCGCCGCATCGTATTTATCGCCGAGGAAGTCCTGCGGATCGCGGGTGAACCATGCATCGGCACCTTCTTCGCAAAAGGCTTCATACACGCGATCCAGAACCCCCTGATCACGGAGCGGCTGACGGGTATTTTTATCAATGAATACCGTGATCGGCACACCCCATGCGCGCTGACGCGATACGCACCAGTCCGGACGGTTGGCGATCATGGAATGCAGACGGTTGCGACCGGCTTCGGGCACAAAGCGGGTTTCATCAATCGCCTTGAGCGCCTTTTCACGCAGGTCGTTATCCTGCATGGAAATGAACCATTGCGGCGTGGTGCGATAGATGATCGGGGCCTTGGAGCGCCAGGAGCACGGATAGGAGTGCTTGAGACGGCCACGCGACAGCAATGCGCCAACTTCGATCAGTTTGGCGATGACGGCTTCGTTGGCGTCGGCTTCCTTGCCGTTTTCATCATAGATGCGCTTGCCCGCAAACATCGGAACGGTCGGGTAATAGGCACCGTCACCATCCACCATTTCCGGAATTTCCAGACCGTATTTCAGACCGGTCTGGTAATCGTCCGGGCCGTGAGTCGGTGCGGTATGGACAAAGCCGGTACCGGTATCGGTCGTGACGTAATCAGCTGCGAGAAGCGGTACGTCAAAGTCATAGCCCTGACCGCGGAACGGATGGGCTGCAACCGTGCCGTCAAGCTCCGCACCCTTGAAGGTGCCGACAACCTTGTGACAGGTGATGCGACCGTTTTTGCACAGATCTTCAAGAAGGTCGTTACAAACCGCCATTTTCTCGCCAACGGTGGCCCATGCTTCTTCAGCCGTTTCGGTGACTTCGATCACCGCATATTCGATTTCCGCACCATAGGAAATTGCGCGGTTGCCCGGAATGGTCCAGGGGGTGGTGGTCCAGATGACGATGGTGGCATCTTTCAAGACATCAACCTTGGTCTCGGTGACCGGGAAGCGCACATGAATGGTTTTGGAGGTATGGTCGTGATATTCGACTTCGGCCTCGGCAAGGGCGGTCTTTTCGACCACCGACCACATGACCGGCTTGGAGCCCATATAGAGCGACCCGTTCATCAGGAATTTGCCAAGTTCGCGGGCAATCGATGCCTCTGCCTTGTAATCCATGGTGACATAGGGATTGTCCCAGTCACCCATCACGCCAAGGCGCTTGAATTCTTCGCGCTGGACATCAAGCCATTTCTGGGCGAACTCGCGGCATTCCTTGCGGAACTCGGCAATCGGAACATCATCCTTGTTCTTGCCCTTGGCGCGGTACTGTTCTTCGATTTTCCATTCGATCGGAAGACCGTGGCAATCCCAGCCCGGAACGTAAACAGCGTTCTTGCCCAGCATCTGCTGGGAACGGGTGATGACATCTTTCAGGATTTTGTTCAGCGCATGACCGATATGCAGATGGCCGTTCGCATAGGGGGGGCCATCATGGAGGACAAACATTTCACGGTCGGCCGAAATACCGCGAATTTTGCCATAGAGGTCCTCTTTCTTCCACTGCTCGAGCAGGGTGGGCTCCATCTTTGGCAAACCCGCCCGCATCGGGAAATCGGTCTGGGGCAGGATAACGGTTTTCTTGTATTCGACACTCATCGTGACGGTCCTGTCGTCTTGAACAAATTAAAAGGGCGAACCCCCGGTGAATCCGCAAAAAGCGCGCGGATCATAGCGGGTTCGTCGACAAATTCAAATCTTGCCGAGAATCTCTTTGGCTGCAATCACATCAGCCGCAATCTGGGCCTTGAGGGCATCAAGCCCGTCGAACTTCTGTTCGCCCCGGATAAAGCCGTGCAAACGGACCCGCACGTGGCGATCATAGATGTCCTGATCGAAGTCAAACAGGTGTGCTTCGAGCCCGGCATCGTCATCGCCGCCAAAGCTTGGCCTTACACCAATATTGGCGACTCCGGGCACCCAGCGTTCAACCGTCTGGCCATCCGCATCAGAAATCAGGCCAAGTTCAATGGCATAAACCCCGAATTTGGGACGCAGATGGTCACCCAGCGCAACATTGGCCGTCGGGAAGCCGATCGTCCGCCCACGCGCATCGCCATGGGCAACAATTCCGGCAATTTCCCACGGACGTCCCAGAAGGTGGGCTGCGTCTTCGGGGCGGCCTTCGCGCAGGGCCTGGCGGATGGCGGTCGACGAATAAATGATCCCGTTATCGTGGGTCACAGCTTCGACCGCGGTCACGCCAAATCCGGATTTCTCGCCGATGGCACGCAACAGATCGACATTGCCTGCCCGGCCCTTGCCAAAACAGAAATCCCAGCCGACCACCACATGTTTGACGCCAAGTCCCTTGACCAGAACGCGCTCGATGAATTCTTCGGCACTCATGGCGGCGAATTCGCGATTGAACTCGGCCTCGTAAAACAGATCGATATCGATGCTGCCCGCAGCAGTTTCGCGATCCTCGGCCGAGGTCAGGCGAAATGGCGGATCATCGGCACGGAACAACATGCGCGGATGGGGCTCGAATGTCAGGATCGCAAGCGGCACACCGAGATCGCGGGCAATTTTGCGTGCCTGATCCAGAAGCGTCTGATGCCCCAGATGCAAACCGTCAAAATTGCCGATCGCCACAACAGCGCCGCGCGCCTCATCGGTCAGGTTTTCAAAAGATCGAAAAACGCGCATCCGCGCCGGTCTCTCTTTGCTGCTTTTACCCATGTCAGCCGATCGCATATCGGCAAATCCAGCAGGCAGCTATAAAGGTCCCGCCCCCGGAGCGTAAAGACTTTTCCGCTAAAAAAGCGCAGCCCGTCCTGCATGGCTGATACGACAGCCGTCAAGATCATCCAGATAAGGAAGCGTCTTCGGGGCTGCAAGCGGCAGGCGAACAAACATCCGCCTGCGCCAGATCATTGGTTAGCCGCGGCTTGGCACCATGACGGTTGCTTCGCCCGAAATCACGCAGCGATCCCCGACATAGCAATTGGTTTCAAGGATCGCGCGCTTCTTACCAGCAATGATTTCACGCACGATAACCTTGGCCGTGACGGTATCGCCGATCCGCACCGGTGCCTTGAATTGCAGGTTCTGTGACAGATAAATCGTGCCGGGCCCCGGCAGGCGCGTCCCAAGAACCGTGGAAATGAAGCCGGCCGACAACATCCCATGGGCAATACGGCCTTCAAACATCGTGGTCCGGGCATATTCATCATTGAGATGGACCGGGTTGGTATCCCCCGACAGGCCGGCAAACATGACGATATCGGTTTCCGTCACGGTTTTGGCATAGTTTGCGGCCAGCCCCACCTCGAGATCTTCGAGATACAGCCCTTCCAGTCCGTTCAAATCTTTCATTTCCTCACCTTCCTTGCCTGTCATGGTCGGATTTGACCAACGCGTTATCGCGCTTATGGTTAATTTTGCATCGCAGCATTTGTAACTTTATTGCGCAATTTGAAATTTGGGCAATCCCTATTTCGTCGAATAGGCAAAACTGTTGGACTTGCAATAAATGAAATCAGCGACACATCAGGTACTTGGCTGATGTGTGGGGCATCCGTCATAACCACAAAAAAGATGCCGCCAACCGGCCGCCAGCCCGAAGGAAACAACACCCGATGAACATGACAATTGCCGATACCTATGAAATCGCAATGGGCCGATGGAGCCGCCGTTTGTCGCGCAGTTTCCTTGATTTTGTCGCGGCCCCGTCCTGCGGGGCGCTGGTGGATGTCGGGTGCGGTACGGGCAGTCTGACATTGGCCGCGGCCACCCGTTATCCCAAGGCCGACATTGTCGGGATTGACGTGATGCCCGACTATATGACCGACGCGTTACGCAATTCCGCGCCGAATGTACGGTTCGAGACCGGGGATGCCACCGCCCTTCCCTTTGCGGATGACAGCTTTGACACAGCCTTTTCCCAGCTTCTGTTAAACGATCTTGACGGACCGGCTGGTGCGGTTGGCGAAATGGTCCGGGTTACCCGCGCCCAAGGCCGCATTGCCGCAACCGTCTGGGACCGTGTCGGGGGCCTGACATTCATCCGGCTGTTTCTGGATGTGGCGGCGCTGCTTGCCGATGGCGAAGGCGAAGAATTGCGCGCCAAGGTCTTTGATGTTCCCTATCAGGATGAAGACGATCTTTTTGATCTTTGGTCCGATGCGGGACTGGAAGATGTTTCGACAGCCACACTGGCCGTCAGGATGGATTTCATCGATTTCGATGATTACTGGCAGGCCCTGATGGGGGCACACAGCCTGATCCGGAATTTCTTTGCCAATCAGCCCGCCGATCTTGCCCATGAAATCCAGCAGGCCACCATGCGGGCCTATCTTGGTGGCAAACCGGACGGGCGGCGATCCCTTGTGGCATCGGCCCTTGCGGTGCGCGGGATCGTGCCGGCCTGATTATGGCTGGCGGAACGGCAACCACAACACGCCAAGCAGGCTTTGACTGTTGCGGTCACGGAATTCTTCAAGCCCGATCTGCATGTCATGATCATTGGTCCGGGTGTGATCGGTATAGCTGACAAACAGCCGATCCCAGACCGACAGGATGTTTCCATAATTGCTGTTGGTTTCATCCATGACGCTGGAATGGTGCACCCGGTGCATGTCCGGTGTGACGATCAATAACCGCAACGCACGATCCAGACTTTTGGGCAGATGGACATTGCCATGATTGAACAGGGCAAAACCGCTTAGCATGCTTTCATAAATCACCACCGCCCACGGGTCGGCCCCGATCAGCAAAACGAAAAAGGATTTATAAAGCGCCGAGGCCACGATTTCGAACGGGTGAAAGCGCACGGCCGTTGTGACATCAAATTCGACATCACAATGATGCACGCGATGAAACCGCCACAAAATCGGGATCATATGGGCCAGGCGGTGCTGCCAGTATATGGCGCAATCAAGCACGATGATCGTAATCACCCCGCCCAGAAGTGCCGGCATCCCCACCAGGTTGTTCAGTCCAAGCCCCTGTTGCTGCGCCCAGATGGCCGTCGCAATCATCACCGCACCAATGGTAAAGCGCGCAAGAGCCGCACTGACCAGCAGCAACCCGAAATTGGTCAGCCAGCGCATCGGCCGCCGCACCACTTCCTTGGGGCGATAGGGGGCGATGGCTTCCCACAAGGCCATGACAGCAAGAATGGCCGCGAAAATCCCCAGTCTCAGCAATCCGTTCTGATCCATTCCAAAATGCCCTGGTCGTTGGTCCGCACAGCCGTTTGACAAGAATTTGCCACCCCGGCGGGTTTGATCACCATATAGGAATTGATAGCGATACCTGCCCTTACGAACAATATCTTGCGCGTCGCAGATGCATCACCTTTGTGTTAGATAATAAGTGTTTCGTGATAAATCGCAGTTTTAAACAGTTTGATAATAACAAGGAGGCCCCATGCCACACCCATCCGGACATTTACGGACACTTTTTCTGACCGTGTTCGCAACCCTGTCCCTTGGTGGTCTGGCAAAGGCAGATGGGCCGCCCTTTGATCTTCCGGTCGATTGCCCGAACAATACATGTGACATCGTCCATTATGTCGATCACGATCCCGGCCCGGAAATCCGTGATTATGCCTGTGGCACCACGACCTATGACGGTCATCGCGGCACCGATTTTTCCGTTCCCGACGAAGCCACCATGCTCGAAGGTATTTCTGTCCGGTCTGTTGCCGATGGCACGGTGGTTGCCCTGCGCGAAGGGGTCGAAGATATTGATTCAGGCCGGCTTGCCAAAAACAGCCTGGATGGCATCGAATGTGGCAACGGGTTATTGATCGACCATGCCGATGGCTGGCAAAGCCAGTATTGCCATTTGCGGCGCGGCTCGATCGCGGTCAAGAAAGGCGACCGGGTCACACGCGGACAGATGATTGCCGAAATCGGCATGTCCGGTCAGGCAACATTCCCGCATCTGCATTTCAACTTGCGCAAGGATGGCCAGCTTGTGGATCCGTTCAGCGGATCGGCAATGGGATCAAGCGACCGCAGTCAGTGTTCGGCCGATCAGGCTGTGCTGTGGTCGTCATCGGCGCGTGCCCAGTTGACCTATCATGACATCACGCTTTACGGGCACGGCTTTTCAATGGCGCGCCCGAACGCATCCGATATCAAGCGTGGCTATGGCAAGGAAACTGAACTGCCCCGCACAAGCCCCGGACTTTATTTCTGGGCCTATCTGATCGGGGCCAATAATGGCGACATCATCCGGCTGAGCTTGCAGACCCCGACCGGCAAGGGCGGGCATCGCGACTTTGTGATTGATCAGCCCAATGATCAGGGACCACGCGCCAAGTGGTTCTATATCAATATGGACCGGCCGGGTGCTGCATGGCCATCGGGCAACTATACCGGCGAAGTCATTTTCACCCGCCCGGGCAAACAGCCCAGAACAATCGGGCAGACCGATCTGACGATCCGCTAAGCCGCTAGGCCGCTAGGCCGCTAGGCCGTTATACCTCAACCCAAATCAGTCCCCCACCGCGCCCGGTCAGACCGGGCGCGATCCGTTTGGTATGCGCAAAACGCAACCAAATGAACTGCCGGTATTTTATTGCGTGATCTGCAATTGATACGCAGCCGTAAAACAGTAAACGTGGAATTTTACTAAACAAATTCCGGTCCGAATTCCTGTATTCGCGAAAACAATTGCACGGACATTACATTATCATTTGCGTTGATTGTAATTCAGGAATTAAAATCAAATCAGCAAGCGGCCTTACGCATTGAAACCATTGAATAATGAAATTTATCGGCGTCTGAATGTATAGAATATATGACTGCCTAGCGACCCAGCATGACATTGTATTGGTTCTGGTTGCCATCGCAATCGGCCTGGGCGGAATTCATACGGCCTTTAACCTGTATGCCCGCGCCTGTATGGGGCGGTTGCAGCAACGGTTTGCATGGCTGTTTCTGACCGGCGTTGTCACCGGTGGCGGCATCTGGGCTACCCACTTTATCGCGATGCTGGCTTATGACCCGGTTTTGCCGGTCGGCTATGAGCCCGTTCTGACCGCAACGTCGCTTGTGATTGCCATTGGCGCAACCATGTTCGGCTTTTCGATTGCATCGGTCGCCGGACCGCATTTGTTGCTGTCGCGGCTGGTCGGGGGCCTGGTTGTCGGTCTGGGCATTTCGGCGATGCATTTCACCGGCATGATGGCCATGAGCGTGCCGGGCGTCATCAGCTGGCATATGGATATCGTCATCGCAGCCATTCTGATGGGGGCGGTGTTCGGGATGATTTCGCTGTGGCTGGCCGGCCCGGCGCGGACGCCCAAACAAAAGCTTCTGGGCAAGGTCAATCTGACCATTGCCGTTGCAACCATGCATTTCAGTGCGATGGGCGCCCTTATTGTTACCCCGGACCCGACGGTTCCGGTTCCGGCCCAGCTGATTTCGCAGCAATATCTGGCGATTGGCGTTGCGATTGTCGCTGCCCTTCTGATTGCGATCGGCTTTGTCACCGCACTGGTTGACCGACAGATGCGCGCCCATATCAACAACCGCATGCACATCCTTGGCGATTCCGCGATCGAGGCCCTGGTCCTGACCCAGAACGGGCGGATCATTGATGTGAATGAAAGCTTCCTGCGCCTGACCGGCACCAAACAGCATGACGTTATCGATCAGGACTTCCTGGCGCGCTGGCTTCCGGAAACGCCATTGGCATTTCAGCAAGGCAACCTGAATTATGTCGAAACGTCCTTGCGGCTGGAAAACCAGAAAGAGCTTCCGGTTGAAGTCATTCGCCGTGAAATTCCGGCCGATGACATTGCCGATGACACCACCATTTTCGGTCTGCGCGACCTGCGTGAACGCTATGCGGCGGAAAAGCATATCCGGTTCCTGGCCGAACATGATTCACTGACCAAACTTCTGAACCGGACGACCTTTAACGACCGTCTGTCAGAGGCGCTTCAGGAATCAGACGAAACCGGCGTTCCGACCACCGTGATGTGTGTCGATTTCGACCATTTCAAGGAACTTAACGACAGTTTCGGCCATATCGCCGGGGACCATGCGCTGCGTGAACTTGGCGAACGGCTGGGCAAACTGATCAGTGATGAACTGACCATTGCCCGTGTCGGCGGTGACGAATTTGTTGTGTTGTTGCATCATCAGAACCGCACCAACCCCAACAGCATCAAGACCCATACCCAGGAAGTCGCGCAGAAGATCCTCGATTGCATCGCACTTCCGATCTTTATCAATCAGGAAAACCGCGCCAAATTGTCGGCCAGTATCGGGGTTGCCCATTATCCGCAAGACGGTGCTGATGCCGAAAGCATCCTGTTCCATGCCGATCTTGCGATGTATCGGGTCAAGCAATCGGGCGGCAATGATGTGGTGTTCTATTCTTCCGAAATGGATGAAGAATACCGTTTCAAGCGCCAGCTGGCGTCCAATCTTCGGGTCGCACTCGAAAACGAGCAGCTTGAACTTTATTACCAACCGCAATGCCATGCCGATGACAAGGAAATCCAGTCATTCGAAGCGTTGCTGCGCTGGAAAGATGCCGAACTTGGCCAGGTTCCGCCGGGCCGTTTCATTCCGATCGCCGAGGAAACCGGCCTGATCATTCCGCTGGGTGAATGGGTCTTGCGCACCGCCTGCTTTGAGGCGGCCGGCTGGGACAAGCCGCTTGGCATCGGGGTCAATCTTTCTGCAGTTCAGCTTCAGAAACATGAACTGCCCGAAGTGGTTGCCGCCATCCTTGAGGAAAGCGGTCTTGATCCCAAGCGCCTTGAGCTTGAAGTCACCGAAACCGCCCTGATCCACAACCCGGCACGTTCGATGAAGATCCTTTCCGACATCAAGAAACTTGGTGTGCGGATTGCCATGGATGATTTCGGGACCGGCTATTCATCGCTGGCGACCTTGCAGAACTTCCCGGTTGACCGCATCAAGATCGACCAGTCCTTTGTCACCAAGCTGGTGGGCAATGCCCAGGCCGGGGCGATTGTACGGGCCGTCATAAATCTGAGCCGTGACCTGGCACTTGATGTCATTGCCGAAGGTGTCGAAACCGATGAACAGGCCAACTTCCTGACCGATCACGATTGCCGCGCGGTTCAGGGATACATGTTTGGTCATCCGCGCCCGATCAGCGATTACGCCCATATCGTTCACCCCCAGATACCCGCGCCCGAACCAGCGCCGGAACCCGCCAAAAGCGGCAAAAAACCGGCGAATCGGCAAAGCGGCATCGAAACCGTTTAATCAGGTTGCGGGCGATTCCCCCAATCCTCGGGGGGATTGCACTGCAAAAAGCCGATTTGTGACAAATTCGACGAGAAAAAAGCGACCTTTTCCACGCAGTTGAAAGTTTTTTGACGTTTTTTGACTCACAAGCCTTGTATCGCGGCCATTGCCCTGCATATATTTGTCGAGTGCCCTGTTGGCACGAACAAGCTACCTGTCAGAAGACGGAGTGAACATGATGAATAAGCGCAAAGCCGTTGCTATCGCCGTTGCTCGTGAACAGCAAATTGCCCGTTCGATGGAAATCCTGTTCGCAGGCACCATTGTGGCCCTGATTGCATCGCTACTGGTTCTCTGATCCAGTTATCGCCTTCATCATCCTGTGATCTGTTTCAAACCAGCTGGTTCTGAAATCCACCCTGCTTAGATAGCTTCATGACCAACCGCCACATTTTCACTGCCATCATTACGCGAATTATCTGCCCGGTTGTCTAAGGACACCGGGACGTACCTGTTCGCCTGTTTGATGCACTGAAAATCCGTGAGCATTGTCATGACCAATCATGGTTTTGCGGCGTCCCAAGAAGACGCACGCACCCCAAAATCCGTTTATTGCTTTTCTGTTCATGCGGCTGCTGAACCCGATGTGATGCCGCGCGTTCTTGAACTGTTTGCCAAGCGCAATCTGGTCCCGGCCAGCTGGCATTCCACCGTTGCCGACGGCAATCGCGGTTTCGAAGAACTGCAGATCGACATTCAGGTCCAGCAGCTTGAAACCAAGGTGGCAGAACATATCGCGCGCTGTCTGCGTCAGGTTGTGCACGTCAACACGGTGCTGACATCGGAAAAAGGCTATTCCAATTCTGCACTGAGCGCGTAGGCTGTCGCGGTCGCAGCGCTGCCCCACCGGGCAGCGCGTTCCACCCGACAGGAGTCCCAATTGGCTTATCTTGACCATATCAATGCCTGCAACAATGCCAACCTGTCGCGCTATGCGCGGTTTCGCATTGATGATCAGCCGGTCGGGGCCATTCGGTCGGACTTTGCCACGGCACTCACCGCACTTGGATCGGATTTCATCCGCGACGAGAATGGCGAATACGGCTTTGCCGCGCATATCGAAACGCCGGAACATCGCAACGAAGTCCTTGTCGCTGCGACCCGCCGCCTGTGCGAGCAGGGGGTGATCAAACGGCTTCACGGTGAAAAGTTCGACATCCGCAATCAGTTGTCCGATCCCCCACTTTGTCAGCTGGACCGGTTTGCGATGCCCTATTTCGGGTGCCGGTCGTGGGGCGTGCATATGAACGGCTTTGTGCGCAAATCCGACGGGATCCATATGTGGATTGCCCATCGCGCCAAGGACAAGCCGACCTATCCCGGGATGCTTGACAATATGGTTGCCGGTGGCCAGCCGACCGGGCTTGGTTTCCGCGAAAACATGATCAAGGAATGCGCCGAAGAAGCCGGCATTCCCGAAAGCCTGTCCCGCCATGTCCGCCCGATCGGAGCAGTTTCATATCTTTATGAGACTGCCGAAGGACTGAAACCCGATGTCATGATCAATTTCGATCTCGAACTGCCAGAAGATTTCATTCCACAATGTACCGATGGCGAAGTTGATCGGTTCGAATTGCTGCCCCTTGCCGAGGTCGCAGGAATTGTCCGGTCGGGTTTTGATTTCAAGTTCAACTGTGCGCTGGTGGTGATTGATTTCCTGATCCGCCACGGCTACCTGACCGCAGACAATGAACCAAGCTATGGCGAACTTCTAAGCGGGCTGCATCGCCCGTTAAATGTCTGACAGTTTGCCCCCTAGGCATTCCGTCCCGGTTTCTGACCTGCGATCCCTGCCCCTGACCCACCGACAAAAAAGCACCCGTAATCGGGTGCCATATGCAAATCCATATCGAAACAGGGCGGCATTGATGGGTGCCCACGTGGCTAGCTTGGTTATTGGCGCGTATTGGGTCCGCCCATCAGCGCCCCCACCGCCATCACGGTCAGTTTGGCACGCAAATCGGGATCGAGCCGGTCGAGATCACCCTGCTTGCTGCGCAGGGCCTTTACCGCCTCGTTGATCAGTTCCTGACGGCGCTCATCGGCTTCGGTCGGGATTTTGCTTTTTTGTTTGCCAAGTTTGGCATCGGCCGCGTTCAGGGCCTTCATGATTTCGGTGTGCGGGGTGTCTGCCTGTTCTGTCAGGGTCTCGGCCAGGGCAAGGGCGCGTGCTTCCTCAAGCGACATGCCTTCATCCTGATGGGCAAGGGCACGGTCTTCGATGCGTCGCGCCTGACGGGCCTGGGCGGCGGCCTGTTCGGCGGTGGCCGGATCACGGACCTGAAGGGATTGCGCATCGTTATAGGCACGAATGGCATCTCGGCCCTTCTTGCCGACAAAGACGCGCATCAGCGTTTCCTTGAGCAATCCCATCAATTGATCCTTCGATTATTTTTCCCGCAGGGGGATTCAACCATTATGCACATAAAGGGTTTCGAAATCATTGCCCGGCTTCGTGTGCAAAACCGGCAATGATTTAAATATGTTGTGCAACACGGCCTTCTTCAACTGCCAGAATATAGGCAATCAGCGCTTCGCAATCGGCTGTCTGAAGATGTTCGAGATCACAGACAAAATCGACATTCGCACGCGCCGGATCATCAGAATGGCCAACAATGCCGAATTTGACATATTCCGCATCCATCGCATCAAGCGCCGAGATCAGATCGGCAACACTGACCCGGTCCGGGGATGTCATGGATGTTCGGATCAGCACCAGCATGTCGGCATCGCAATCAATAACCTGGCGGGCAATTGACTGGGCATCGGAATGCGGCGGGGCGACATCCACATCAAAACCGCCATCGGCAAACAGGGTGGCGACATGTTTGTGATGGGCCTGTTCCTCGGACGAGGCGGTGGCCAGAAGAAGCCTTGGATGACGGCCTTCTATTTCTGCAAATCTGGCAAGATTGGTCGCGAGTTGGGGAGACGTCATGATACCTCGCTTGGTTGTGCCCACGATTGCCAAAAGCGACAATCGCCGGACATATCTTTGCGGTATGCCTTTGCCACAGTATCCCTTTGATCGCCGGGGCTGACAAGCCTTGCGCTGCGAGTGCCCCTACCAACCGGCCAATTCAAGCGGATTGACCCCGATCACATGGGCATGCCCGCCCAGAAGCACGGCATAAATCACACATCCAAGCAGCAGATCACGCCACCCGATCGCCCCTTTGAGCAGCCCGGACGGCGAAAACCGCCGAGTCCCTTGTAAAATTGCATCCCGACGGGCCGCAGGCATGTCACGCAGGCGGATTTTCTCCATGCGCCAAAATCCGATCAGGGCAAAGATTGCACTGCCGCCAAAAAAGATCACAGCCACCAAATCGCCATTGGCAACGACATGACCAGCCCCCCACAGCATCACGCCCAGCAACAAAGGATGACGGCAAAAAAGATTGATGCCCGGACGGTCCGGATCAAAGCCGGATCGACGCCCGATTGACAACGGACAGGGTTGAAGAATGGCGCAGGCCCACAAAATAGAAGCGGGTAACATGATGATAATCAACAGTTTTGCACGCACAGGATGAAAATCCCAGAGCCATGACGACTCTGCTGCGATCACCTCGTGAATGACCCATGCAAACAGGATGGTCGAAACAAGTGAGAAACCAACAACATAGGTCCGATACCCGATCAGACCGACGATTTTACCCCTGAGCAGACCGGGAATGACATGTGTCCCAAGGAAAACCGCGAGCGAGATGAAAAACCAGACCAAAGTGCGATCCCCTCTTTACATTGCTGCTTCAACATGCAAATTGCGCTGTTCCCGCATACGGGTCGGGGTGCGAATCTCCAAGACCCTTGCGTTACGAGATATTAGCGGATACCTCTGTATCCCTGTTTGACATCGGACAATTTAGCAACTGCCTGCGGACTGAAACCGTCGGGCGGACAACGGAACACGGAATATACTCGAAATGAGCTGGACGCCGGAAAAGATTGAACTGCTGACCTCGCTCTGGAATCAGGGCTGGACCACGGCACGCATCGGTGAAGAACTGGGTGTCGGCAAAAATGCCGTCGTGGGCAAGGCGCACCGCCTGGGCCTGCCGAAACGCCCGTCCCCGATTCAGCGCCGTGCAGAGGAAGCTGAACAGAAAAAAGCCCCGGCCCCCAAGCAGCAGAGCAAAGGCATTTCGATCTTTGATCTTGGCGCTGGCATGTGCCGCTGGCCGTTTGGTGATCCGGGTGATGATGATTTCCACTTCTGTGGCAAGAAGATCGTCCCGAGCAAGCCCTATTGCGAAGAACATTGCGCACAGGCTTATCTGAACGGCAAGAACCCGCGTGAAGACAACCCGCCTGCACAGCAGGGTCAGGGTGGCAAAGGTCCGCAGGCCGCCAACAAGAAATAACATTTGATCGGGATAGAATGCCCGCCCGAATAAAAAAGCCGCCCGTTTCACCGGGCGGCTTTTCTTATGGTGCATTGTTATGATGCGAAACAAGCAGACAGACTATTTGGTCTGCAGGACATATTTGGCAAAGCCGTCCTGATCTTCACCGATGAAGCTGATATTGTCCGGGGCATTGGCGGCCGCCGATGCCTTGGGGCTGGTGACAAAGGTCACCTTGGACGCATCGCCAATCGGGGCAAAGGTCCAGTTGCCATCGGCCTTGGGATCGATTTCCTTTTCGGTCAGGATATAGTTGGCAAGAACCGTGCGGTTTTCATCGGGGGCCTCGACAATGATGGTCGATCCGTCCAGCCCTGGGAAATTCCCGCCACCGCCAGCGCGATAGTTATTGGTCGCAACGACAAACTGCTGATCTTCGGTAACCGGTTTGCCATCAAAGCTCAGATTGACGATGCGGTGACTATCGGCATTCACCACTTCACCGGCCTTGTTATAGCGGGCAGGTTTGGTCACATCGATCTGATAGGTCACCCCGTCAATCACGTCATAGTTATAGGTCGGGAAATCAGGGTTGATCAGCGGCTGTTCATCGCTGTTGTTCGGGTCAATCTGATTGAACTGGCCCGCCGACATTTCAAGCCATTCACGGACCTGATCACCATTCAGCAGAACCGCACGCACCGTGTTGGGATAGATATAAAGATCAGCCACGTTTTTAAGCGCGATCTTGCCTTCGGGGATGTCGGTGAAATAGTCCGGACCACCACGCCCGCCGGCCTTGAACGGTGCCCCGGCCGACAGGATCGGAATGCCGTCATATTCCGATCCGTTCAGGATCTTTTCCAGATACCATTTTTGGGCATTGGTCACGATCTGGATCGAGGGATCATCAGCCACCAGCGCAAAGAAACTGTTGATCGGGGCCGATGTCGTACCCACACCTTCGCGCATATAGGCGATCGTTCCTTCGTGCTCTTCCTTGACCGCGGCGATGATTTCGGGATCGGCTTCAACCAGCGGGGTGATGGTACGGCCTTCGCGCTGATAGATCGGACGGGCGTCTGACAGGCTGTCAACGACGGTCCATTCCCCCGCATCAGAAACATTGAGCGTCAGATCAATCACGCCAAGATGACTGCCCCAGAAGCCCGGCATGACCGCGGCAACACCATTGATCGTGCCTTTGGCGATATCGACACCTTCAAGATCGGAAAAGGCATCGGACGGGAAGACCGTATGGGCATGACCAAACAGGATGGCGTCAATGCCATCGACCTTTGACAGGTAATAAGTGGCATTTTCTTCCATGCCGTGGCGTTCCATGGTCGAAAGACCCGAATGCGGAACGGCAATGACAATGTCAGCCCCCTTTTCACGCATTTCCGGGACATATTTTTCGGCCATTTCAACAATGTCCTTGGTAAAGACCTTGCCTTCCAGATTGGCCTTGTCCCATTGCATGATCTGGGGCGGGACAAACCCGATCACCCCGACCTTGGCCTTGTGGCTTTTACCTTCGTCATCGACGAATTCGCGATCAAGCAGCACATAGGGCTGGAAGTAGGGTTTGTCATTTTCGGCATTGCCATCACCATCATCAACAAAGATGTTAGCGCTAACATACGGGAAGTTTGCCCCGGCAATCGCGGTTTCAAGGAATTCCATCCCGTAATTGAATTCATGGTTCCCGAGATTGGCCGCATCATAGCCCAGCAGGTTCATTGCCTTGTAGACCGGATGGGTTTCGCCCTTTTTCAGGCCGCGTTCCTTGGCCATGTAATCGCCAAGCGGATTACCCTGGATCAGATCACCGTTATCAACAAAGACGACATTTTCTGCCTCGCCGCGTGCGGTCTTGAGCAAGGTGGCAACCTTTGCCAGACCGACCGTGTCCGATTCACCATCACGGTAATAATCATAATTGACCAGATGGGTGTGAATATCCGTGGTTTCGAGGATACGCAGCGAAACCGTGCTGTCGGCCAGTGCTGTGCCGCTGAGCAATGCCAGCGAAAGTCCGATGGCGGATGCGCCAGCGGTGCGAAGGCCGGCCTTGTGGATGAATGTCATGGGTCTTTTCCCTGTTCGAGTGCTCGGTCGATCAACTTTATTCTTGTTCAGATGGTCAGGTTTTGAAGATTTTGCGAAAAAGATGGGGCAAATACAAATGGAAACGCCCGCGCATCTGCACGGGCGTTTCCGGATTTGAAACAAAGCGCCAAAAAGGCCATTGAGATCAGGCAGGAACGGCATGCGGCGATTTGTAGCCCCGCACCACTTCGTTCCCCGGTTCCGGATCATGGGGCACATTAAGCGCAAGCACCAGCGACACAGCCGCCATCGCCGCACCGGCCAGGAACACCGCACTTGGCGAAAACAGCCACAACAATCCGAATGCCGCGGGGATGAAGACCGCTGCGATATGGTTGATCGTGAAGCTGACCCCTGCTGTTGACGAAATATCGGCCGGATCGGCGATCTTCTGGAAATAGGTCTTGATGGCGATTGCCATGGCAAAGAACAGATGATCGATCACATAAAGGCCACCGGCAACCACATGGTTGTCAACAAAGGCATAGGAGACGAAGACGATGAACAGACCGATATATTCAAAGGTCAGGGCACGGCGTTCCCCCCATTTGCCGATCAGCTTGCCGATCTTGGGTGCAAGGAACATGTTGATCGCATGGTTCAGAAGATACAGCAACGTGATGGTTGCCGCGTCATATCCGAACTTTTCAACCATCAGGAAGCCGGCAAACACGGTAAAGATCTGACGTCGGGCGCCACTCATGAAGGTCAGCGCATAATAAAGCCAGTAGCGTTTGCGCAAGATCAGCTTTTTGGTTTGCGGATGGGCGTCGGAGAATTTCGGGAAAGCGCCCCAGACAAACAACGCCGCAATCACCGTCAGCGCCCCGCCAAACAGATAGACATAACGATAGTCGACATCGAAGATTTCCAGCATCAGCCAGACAACCCCGAACATCACAAGCGATGAAATCGACTTCGCCGAAAGCTGTTTGCCCATCACCATGGCAGTGCGTTCCTTTTTGACCCACTGCAAGGAAAGCGCCTGTTGCATGGTTTCAAAATAATGGAAGCCAATCGACATCAGAACCGTGGTGCAATACAGACCAATCACCGTCGGGAAATATCCCGAAATTGCCACCCCGATCCCCAGGATCAGCAAGGACAGCAACGCAAATGTTTGTTCGCGCAGCACCAGCAAGACAAAGATCGCAGTAAAGGCAAGGAACCCCGGAATTTCACGCAGGGACTGCAAAATTCCGATCTCACGTCCCGTAAAGTCCGCCATCTCGATCGAAAAGTTGTTCAAAAGCGCCATCCATGTCGAAAAGGACAATGGCATGGCCGCGGCCATCACAATCAGAAGAACTTCCGGATTGCGCCAGCCCTTATAGACCGGAACACCGGCCGCCGCCGCATCGGGCACCTCGCCGATCGGGGCCGCGTGGTTGGAGGCTTCGGGTATGATTTCTTCCTTGGACATTTTGTCTCCCCGGACTGGGCCGCATTGGTGGCGGTTCCGCTGTCACGCATCGTATGTTTTGGAATGAAACCAAATTAAACCTATTGCAGACCGTCTGTCTTACGATAATCTGCCATCATATATCGCAAAACAGACACACGAGGCGTTCCGATGGACCGTCCAACCCCGATTGACGAAGCCAACCATATCCGTCCGCGCCCCTATGCGTTGCCGCGCCCGATCTATGTCCGTATGAGCGACGTGCCCGCAGGGCACAGCATCGGTGCGCACAGCCATGACTGGTGTCAGCTGATTTACGCATCCGAAGGGACGATGAAGGTCATTACCGAAGCCGGGATATGGATCGTGCCGCCGCAACGCGCGGTCTGGGTACCGCCCCATCTGGAACATGCGGTGACCCATGCGACCTTTACCCGTGCGCGCCATATCTATATTGACCGCACTGCGCCGGTGAACCTGCCTGATCGGTGCATGGTGCTTGATGTCAGTCCGCTGTTGCGTGAACTGATCCGTGCGGCAACCGAAATTCCGATCGAATATGACGAAGATGGCGCAGAAGGCCGTTTGATGCGGGTTCTGCTTGATCAATTGCGGGCGCCGGATCAGGAAAACCTGCATCTTCCGGCCCCGAAGGACCCGCGGCTTGGCAAGATTTGCGACGCGCTGCTTGAAAACCCGGCAGATAACCGCACCCTGGATGACTGGTCGCGCATCTGCGGGGCGTCGTCACGCACATTGGCACGGCTGTTTCTGCGCGAAACCGGCATGCCGTTTCGCGATTGGCGTCAAAAACTGCGCCTGCTTTATGCACTTGAAAAACTGGCGAATGACCGCCCCGTCACCGAGATCGCGCTTGATCTTGGCTACGAAACGCCATCCGCCTTCATCGCCATGTTCCGCAAGGTTACCGGACGTACACCGGGCGGCTATTTCCGCTGATCATCCCGCGGCGCCAGCACGGCAAACCCGGCCCGCCATCCCGTGCAACGTCAATCGTTCCTGAAATTGCGCAGCGGCGGAAAGATGTCATTGTCGGGTTCGGGATCGATGTCATATCGGCGGATGGCTTTGGCGTGGGCCTGTCCGGATTTGCGGTTCTGGGCACACAGATTGTGAATTTCAACCATCATGTCCGACGACCAGCAAAGGGCATTTGCCTTGCCTTCTGCCCGGGCTTTTTCAGAAGCCTTGTCAGATGCGATGCCGGTTTTGTCTTGAAGGGCTTCTTCATGAAGGCTTTCGCCATCACGACCAACAAGCATCCGATCAAGGGTCGGCATCACATCGGCAATGCTTTTGAGAACCGAGACACTTTCACCGATGGTGCGGATCATTGCCATGGCCATTGCCTCATACGGATCAGAGGGCGGCGGTCCATCGGCAATTTCCTTGCTGCTTTCGGCGATCAGATCAAAATTGGACCGCGACCGCGCCAGCAAGGCCACCGGACTGTTCCCGGCCTTGTAATTGGGTTCGTTAATGCGGCGACCTGGCACAATATGGCAGGCCGGCCCCCAGTCACGTCCCGGATCAGAGAAGTTGCGTTCTCCTTTCCGACGTGCCGGGTGTGAATCGACTGAATTCATGTTCTCCCCCAGAGAGAAATCTCAGCGTTGCCCCGAATGCCCCGCTGTTTCTTCAATCGACCGCAGAGCTTTATATTTTGATGCGCTTGTCTAGCACAGCTTGTGGTTGTCCAATGCACACGGCGTCCAAATCGCTTTGCATTGAGTCCAAAAAATCATCGAAAACCGCCTGTTCCGTAACGTCCATACCTTTGGACCCACCCTTGGGAATAGGCAAATTGACGCCCGCTATACCAAAGGTCTTTTGCACCGGATGGCGATTGGCTGTAGTTAAATTAGAAAAGCTGCAAATTAAAAAAGCGGCAAAAACAATGACCGTCATCACACATGGTTTCCTGCAATACGCAGCGTCGGGTAACGCGACGTATCACCGGATGATGATCACGATCAGGCACATCGATGTCGGGGGAAAGGAGGCGATCGGGATGTGTTATGGCCAATTGCGGCACAGACCATTAAATCAGAATAAACTAATTTAAATTATCCGAATTTAATAGCTTTACCTCATTCGTTAGTTTACTTAATCTCGACCTGTGGATAGGCAAGTACGCCTGACCCAATCCACACCGCATACATTCGTTGTAAGTGTCCGCCACGTAGGCAATTGGGGTAGCAAGATGCAACCGGATCAAGATTCTGCTGGAACCACCAGCACGTTCTTCACTGTCGACAATCTGCCGATGCAGGACCGTTTTGCGGTCTGGAAAGAGTCGATATCCTGTCTTTTCGATGTAGATGCCGAGAAACAGGTTCGGGAAGATGATTTCCGAACAACGATCCGATCCCATCTGTTTGGTTCCTTGATGTTGATGGAAGTTGAGTCCCGCCAGCAGCAATGGCGCCGTGGCTATCAACAGATTGTCGGCAATGGCATGGATCATTACGGCATCGGCGTTTATCAGCGTGGCGAGATCGAATGCGAAACATCGCGCGGGCATGACCGACTTAAACCCGGCGGCATTCTTATTTATGACCTGACCCAACCCTTCACGGCACAGACAAGCGATCATCTGACACTTAATCTTGTGATTCCGCGGGCCCTGCTTGAAGACCATTTGCAGCATCCCGATGACCATTGCATGCGCTTTTTGGCGCCCGATGACCCGATGGTGCAGATCATCCGTGACATGGTTCTGTCGCTTCAGCGCAATGTCTGTGAACTTGGCCATCAGCAAGCCCAAATATTTGAAAAGATGTTCCCCACCATGCTGGCGACCTGTTTGAATTCGGTCAGCAGCCAGACCGCCGATAGCAGCCATGAACGCCAGAACATCCTGAGCATGGTCAAGATGCGGCGTTATTTCCGTGAAAATCTGTGTTCGCCGGACCTCAATCCACGGCGGGCGGCCCAGGATTTGGGGGTATCACGGTCCAAGCTTTATAACTATTTCGCGCCCTATGGCGGGGTTTATACCTATGTCCGTGACATGCGGCTGCGTAAGGCGATATCGCTTTTGAATGATCCGCATTGTGCGCGGTCTTCGATTTATGACATTGCACTGGAATGCGGCTTTTCGAGTGACGCCAGCTTCATCCGGGCATTTCGCGACAAGTATGACGCCACGCCGGGTGAAGTCCGAAACGGGGCCGCGATCCATTCCCGCAAAACCCAGTGCATTGCCGGGCTGGTCAACAAACAGTTTGAAAACTGGATACACGGGCTTGGCTAAGGCCCCGGTGCGGTCTTTGCAAGGCAACAGCACGCACCGATCAGATACGAAACGCAATCGCGTCAGATTTTCCAGATACCGGTAATCTTGGTGTCGGATTTGCAGATGGCGTCATGCCCGAACAATCCTTCGATCGCCAGAATTTCCACATCTTCGGATTTGAAAAGCTTGATCATCCGCAAGCCGATATAGGCATTGGGCACCAGAATGATATCGGCCAGTCCAAGGTACTGATCGATCAGGTGGTCCAGATTTTCCTGATTTTGTTCAATGATCACGACGGGCCGCTGATTGCTGAATCGGCCATATACCAGTGGATCATCACGACGCACTTCAGATACGTTCTGCATTTGCCGGTCTTCCCTACTTGGTTGACGACCTGCACCAACGCGTCATGAAACGGTTTCATTGCCATTGGTACTATTCGTGATCTCCGACAGTTTGGACCATTCCCGGGCCCGTCACTATTCCAGCGGTCCATATTTATGCGCAAAGCGTCCAGAATTTGTAACAAGCAGTCGCGGCATCCCCATTACAATTTCGACATGTAAATTTTTATCAGCCCAGACATGAGAATTTGTCATTCATCGAATGTGGCCAAACTCCGCTATTGATTACATCAGCGCCCCCGGAGTTATCAGCAATGAACAGTGTTTGGACCGGCATAGGATTACGTCTGGCAGCAACCGGCTTGTTTGCCATCATGAGCCTGTTTGTCCGCATGGCGTCCCTTGAAGCGCCGGTCGGCCAGATCATGTTCTGGCGCAGCTCTGTCGCGATTGTGCCGATCGTGCTGTATCTGATGTGGCGCCATGAATTTCCGCGCGCACTCAGGACCAAGCGGCCGTGGGGGCACCTCAAACGCAGCACATTTGGTGGCGTTTCGATGTTTCTTTCCTTTGTGTCGCTGGCATATCTTCCGCTGGCACTGGCCACCGCGCTGGGCTTTCTGGCCCCGCTTGTGGTGATCCCGGTTGCAATCATTGTGTTGCGTGAAAATCCGGGCTGGCTGGTTACGGGCGCGACCGTTGCCGGATTTGCCGGGGTGTTTCTGATCCTGTGGCCGATGATTTCAACACCGGGGCTTGATCATGAAACGATGATCGGGATCGGGGCCGGTATTGCCTTTGCAATTACCACCGCCTTTGCCAAAACCCAGATCAAGGCCCTGACCACGACCGAACCGTCGGGCACGATTGCCTTTTACTTTGCACTTGTCTGTTCGATTGGCGGACTTTTGACCATTCCGTTTGGCTGGGCACCGGTGTCATCGGGCAATCTGGTCTGGCTGATCGGGGCGGGACTGACCGGGGGGCTTGCCCATATCGCCATGACAGAAGCATTGGCACGTGCGCCGGTTTCAACGCTTTCGGCATTTGAATATACCGCGATGATCTGGGCGATCGCGCTTGATCTTCTGGTATTTGGCGTATTGCCGGCCCCCGTAAGCCTGATGGGGGCGGTCCTGATCGTTCTGGCCGCGGCACTGGTGATGTTCAATGACCGGCTTGTCGATTTGGCCAAACGCCAGCTTGCCAAAACCGCACCGGCACTTGATGCGGGGCCACTGTCAGATGCGCCCCCGACCGCACCGGCCAAGACACCAGCTGAATAGCTGGCCGAATATCGAGCATCATCACGCCGAAGACAAAAAAGGGTCCGGAGACCCTAGATCGCCTTTTTGCCTTCCTGAAGCTTGGTAAGGGCAAACAAGGTCAGATTGGTCGGGGTCGGAATGCCGAGTTCCCGGCCCTTGCGCACGATATAGCCGTTAAGATAGTCAATCTCGCTGGGCTTTCCGCGCGCCAGATCCTGCGCGGTTGAGGAAAATTGCGCCGGCATGGTATCAGCAATTTTTTCGATCGCTTCCCAGACATTACCGGGCACGGTGACACCATTGGCCTTTGCCACGGAAAGACATTCATCAACCGCATTGCGCATCACATCCCAGACACCGTCCCCTTCGACCAGTTTTCCATAAGGAAGCTGGGTAATAGCAGACAGCGCGTTATAAGCACAATTCAAGATCATCTTGGCCCACAGGGCGCCGGGGGCGTTTTCGGAAATCTCGACCGGGATGCCGGCCGGACGCAGGGTGTCCGCAACCAACTGGCTTTGATCGGACGGCCCGAAAACCAGTTCCCCGCGCCCGTGATGCTTGACGTGACCAGCCCCGCCCATGCTGGTGGCAACATAGACCACCACGGGAATGACTGCCTGCCCCAGGACAGCACCAAGCCGTTCGGCATTATCGACACCGTTTTGCAAGCTTAGAACAATTGTATCGGGTGAAATGAACGGTTTGATCTGTTCGCCAGCCGATTGGGTATCGGTCGATTTGACGCAAAACAGAACGAGTTCCGCCCCGGCAATCGCCGCGGTGTCGGTTGCGGCATGAACCGCAACATATTCCTGCGACGTCCCGAAATCGAGCAACAGGCCATCGCGGTTCATCGCCTCGACATGGTTGGGACGCCCGATCAGGGTGACGTCGTGACCTGCACGCGCCAGCATCGCCCCGTAATAGCAGCCAACGGCCCCTGCCCCCATAACCGCGATTTTCATATTGCCCGCTCCTGCATTTATTGATGCCCCGGCAATGGCATGGATGACCGCGCCTATTACCGACAAACTTTCCTTTGGCCCTTCATCGCGCAAAACCTGCGATCAGACAACCGGGATCGCAGGTTTTTCACATCGTGGGGATTATCCAGGTTTTGGAAAGCCCCACCACATCAGGGCCTTGGTCTCAAAGCAAGGCCTTGTTCAAAGGCTGTCATCCATGTTTGCGCACAGAAACGTGCGCTGCCGACCAGCCGCCCGGCCAGACTTCGGCATCACCGTTACGCAGGGACCGGATCAACCCGACAGGAACGTCTTCTGCGATCAGAAGCGGTCCGTCCGCGCCATCATCAAAACCGGGTTCAGCCCGGGCAAACAGGCCGCTATGACCCAGTTGCGGTTCGCACGGGGTAAAGACCGAACATCCCGAATAGTTGGTCGGGTTATTGGTGGTGTTGATCGCCGTCCCGGTCGTGCCGCAAGCCGCAACAACTGTCATCAGTTCAACCGCGCGCGCTTTTGCGCAACCGAACACCCGGTTATAGCCCGACGGCGTCATGGTCATCGACGGCACGAGCAAAACATCAATATCAAGCGGCGCAAGCAAACAGGACAAAGCCGGCATTTCGATATCAAGGCAAATCAGAACGGCAACCGTCAGCCCACGCCATTCAATTACATTGAATGCCTTTCCCGGTGTCAAAAACCAGTTTTCCGGTTCCTGTTCCCCCGGGGTCAGTGACAATTTGTCCTGAATGATCGCATCCCCTTCCGGGGTAAAGATCATCGCACTATTGGTTTGGCCGCCTGCCGGTTTTTTAGGGTCGATGTGCCAGGGCATACTGCCCGCCACCAGAAGCATATCGTGCTTTTTGGCAAGCGCAGCGGCGTGTTTGCGGGCCTCGGGGGCAAGATCGGCCATCCATGCGATTTCCTGACCGGTTTGCAGACCGTCGGGCTTGAAAGCCAGCCATTGTTCGCTGGCATATTCCGGCAGGACAAAGATCTTTGCCCCTTTGGCGGCGGCCGTTGCCATCTGGGCATCAACATGCGCGGCCCAGTCGGCCATATCCGTGACCTTGCGGCCAAGATTGGTCGCCCAAAGTGCCAAAGTCACATGTTCGGTAAGAGAAGCCGCAGCGGTCATGATCAGGGGTTCCTGCCAGTTCAATTCACATCGTGTATTCAAAATCATGATCCGGCCCGAATACTCACGGGCCGGATCATCAAGACCGGTTAAAACCGGACCTAGTTTTTAAGTTTGGTCCAGACACGGTTACGCAAATCGCGCGCCTTGACCGAGCAGTTCTGCGACGGGATCAGAAGATCTGCATATTCTTCTGGCATGTTCACAGCCGGATCGGAATTGAGCGACGGATCCATGAATTCGCCAGTCCCCTTGATCGAGTTCATGTAACCGGCATAGTTCGAAGCCTCTGCCGCGTTTTCCGGTTTCATCATCCAGTTGATGAAGGTCTTGGCATTTTCCAGGTTCGGCGCACCGGTCGGAATGACAAAATGGTCAGCCCAATAGGTCAGACCTTCCTTCGGATAGACAAAGACGGCCTCAGGGATGCTTTCCTTGGTCCGATGGGCAGCACCATTCCACTGCATATGCATCTGGACTTCGCGGGCCGACATGCGGTCAATCGTGCCTTCGGAGCTGTAAACCGCGATATAGGGCTTTTGCTTGAGAAGGACATCAAGAACCTTCTGGGCTTCGGCCGGGTCTTCGGTGCATTTTTCAACGCCTGCGTAATAGGACGCGGCATTGAACATTTCGACCTCGTCGTTCAAGGCACCGATCTTGCCGCGGAATTCTTCGCGCGGTTCAAAGAATTCTTTCCAGCTTCGTTCAAGTTCGCCATCAACCACCGAACCGTCATAGGTAAAGCCGGTCGTTCCCCACAGATAGGTGACCGAATATTCGCGGTCGGTATCATATTTCATAGTGTCATGGGGCTTTGCGACATTCTTGAAATTCTCAAGCGACTTGGCATCAAACTTGGTCGCAAGACCTTCCTTGATCATGACATCGACCATGTAGTCGGATGCCACGGCAATGTCATAGCCAGATGCACCAGCTTGCAGCTTTGCCAACATGGTTTCGTTGGAATCATACACATCAAGGGTCACCTTGATGCCGGTTTCCTTTTCGAACTTTTCCATCAATGCAGGCGGGAAATAGTTCGACCAGTTATATAAAAACAGTTCGCCATCCGCCTTTGCCGACCCAACCGACAAAACGGCCATTGCGGATGCTCCCAGAATTACGGAACGTAGTTTCATTGTGAGACTCCCAATTAAGGACGGTTCATTGCTTGTTGTTCGGATGCCCGACCCGTCCGGAAACCGGGCGTCCATTTTTCGATCAATACCGAATGCGATCTATCAGGAACGAGACGCTGACAAACACGATCGAAACGATCAGCATCATCGCGGAAACCGCGTTGACTTCCGGGGTGATACCGATGCGGATCATGCCGAAAATATAGATCGGAAGCGTTGTCGCCCCGGCCCCGCCGACGAAATAGGAAATGACGAAATCATCAAGCGAGATGATGAAAGACAACATCGCCCCCGACAAAATTCCGGGCCACAGCAACGGCATTGTTACGCGCCTGAAAGACTGCCATTCATTGGCATAAAGATCATTTGCCGCCTCGGCCAATGCGGGGTCCATCCCCTCGAGACGGGCACGGATCGGCAAATAGGCAAAGGGAATGCAAAAGACCGTATGCGCAATGATCACGGTAATCAGGCCTAGCTTGATGCCAAGTGCCACAAAGAACAGCAATGTGGCAATCGCGGTCACGATTTCGGGCACCAGCAACGGCAGAACCAGCATTGCCGATACGCCGACTTCACCGCGGAACCGTCCACGCGCCATACCCATCGCAGCAAAGGTTGCGGCAATGGTAGCAAGAATGGTCGCCGAAACGGCCACAATGATCGAATTTTTGGCCGCACGCAGCATATCGTCATTGGAAAGGGCCGTGACATACCAGTCGGTGGTAAAACCCGTCCAGATCGTCGCCAGCTTGTTTTCGTTAAACGACAGCGCCAGCAAAATGACGATTGGCAGATAAAGGTAGGCAAAAAAGAACATTGCCGTGGATGTAATCCCGCGGAAACGCCAAAGCGGGTTGGAAACATCGACTTTCATCGGCTTTCCTCCGGCAATGATTTGAATTTAAGCGAATAGACCATCATCGCGATCAGAACCAGGGCGAGCAGGACAAAACCAAGCCCTGCGCCAAGCGGCCAGTTGCGCGCAGCCCCGAACTGGCTGCCAATCAGATTGGCAATCATCATGAACTTGCCCCCGCCCAGCAATTCAGGCGTGACATAGGCCCCAAGGCACGGAATGAACACGAGAATGCACCCGGCCGCAATGCCCGGTGCCGCAAGCGGCAGGATCACCCGGCTCATCGCACGACGTTTGTCGGCCCCCAGATCAAAGGCTGCCTCGACCAGACGATGATCAAGCTTTTCAAGGCTGGCATAGATCGGCAACACCATGAACGGCAAATAGGTGTAGGTCAGACCGATCGAGACGGCATAGGGCGTATACAGGATATCAAGCCCGCCGGTTTCAATACCGATCCAGCCCAGCATACCGTCGACGAGACCGCCATTGCGCAGCAACAGCATCCAAGCATAGTTACGAACCAGAATGTTGGTCCAGAACGGAATGGTAACCAGAAAGATCAGGAAATTTCGCCGTCCCTGCGGTTGGGTCGAAATATAAAAGGCCGTCGGGAACCCGAGAATCAGCGCAAAGACCGTGGTCATGGCCGACAGCCCGAAGGACCGGGCGAAAACCTGAAGGTAATCGGTATTGAGCACCAGATTATCCATCAGATCGCGTTCAAACAGGAAACTGACATAGGCGTCCATCGAAAACACGCCCCAGTTCACCCCGCCATAATCGCCCCGTTCAAGGATCGAGACATAGGCCATCTGCACCAGCGGCACGGCCATGAAGAAGCCGATATAAAGAACCGCAGGTGCAATCAGCCAGAACCGTTTGGATCGCAGCATTGCTTTCATGATCAGTCCACCAACACCCGGATGGCATCGGCAGGCACATGTACCCCGACCCGTTCACCCCGGCCGAAATCATCCATGGCACCGGTGCCGTTCTGGGTACGCACCTTGACTGTCTGATCATTGCCCAGATCGATTTCATAGGTCGTGTCCGTGCCGAAATAGATCACGGATTTGACCGATCCCATCAGATGGGTCTGATCGGCAAGGTTTTCGGCCACCAGTCCAAGCCGTTCCGGACGGATCGAAATGGTAACATCGCCGGTTTTCTGGCCTGACCTTACGGATGGAAGTTCGATGACATGCTGATTGGCAAGCGTCAGCGCATGTTTGCCATCCGCGGCCGCCACAAGATTGCCGGG
Source organism: Thalassospira sp. GO-4 (assembly GCF_023588965.1). NCBI lineage: Bacteria > Pseudomonadati > Pseudomonadota > Alphaproteobacteria > Rhodospirillales > Thalassospiraceae > Thalassospira > Thalassospira sp. GO-4. The sequence continues at coordinate 3,769,778 of NZ_CP097807.1, read as the reverse complement.
CAAAAAGTTACTGTCGCCAATAAAGTCGGCAACAAAACGATCAGTCGGTTCGTCATAAATTTCGCGCGGCGCACCGATCTGCTGGATTTTGCCAAATTGCATGACCGCGATCCGGTCAGACATCGCCAGCGCTTCTTCCTGATCATGTGTGACAAAGACAAAGGTAATGCCGGTTTCGGTCTGAAGACGTTTCAGTTCAACCTGCATTTCCTTGCGCAGTTTAAGATCCAGTGCTGAAAGCGGTTCATCAAGCAACAGCACCTTGGGGGCCGGTGCCAATGCACGCGCAAGGGCGATGCGTTGTTGCTGACCACCGGAAAGCTGGCTTGGCACCCGGTCGCCATATTGGGCCAGCCGAACCAGTTCGAGCATCTCGTCAGCCCGGTGGTTGGCCTTGGCGCGATCAATGCCCTGCATTTCCAGCCCGAATGTAATGTTCTGGCGTACAGTCAGATGCGGAAACAGCGCATAGGACTGAAAAACGGTGTTAATCGGCCGTTTATAGGGCGGCAAATCATTCAGTTCATTGCCTTCGAGCAGAATTTTGCCCGAACTTGCTTCTTCAAAGCCACCGATCAAGCGCAACAAAGTGGTTTTGCCGCAGCCCGACGGACCAAGCATTGTGAAAAATTCGTTCTGAAAGATATCAACCGATACCGCATCCAACGCGGTAACCTTATCTGCACCCGAGCCAAAAATTTTACTGACTGAGCGTGCCGAAATTACAACTTCTGACATGCACATCCCCGATATGTATTTTTTAAAATGATATAAAATCTTCGGAGAGTTTCAAATGCGGGATAAGGAGAACACCGTAGATTGTATAAATTCCGCAGTATCCGCCGCGAATGGCCGCTTTAAGTGACTGCAATTGCGTCAGGACGACCCTTTACAAAATAATGTGCAGCGCACCATTCAACCATAGGAAGGCGCATCACCGGATCCAACAATCCAAAGGTGTTGCACCGTTCCATCCGAAAATTCCAGATCAGACAATTCCTGCGTCGCGCAGTTTGGCAATTTGATCGTCACTCAGGTCGGCGACCTTGCGCAGGATTTCGTCGCTATGCTGCCCCAGCATCGGCGGGGCTTTTTCATCCGTAATCGGCGTTTTGGAAAACCTGATCGGATTGCCGACCGTCGGCACAGTGCCGGCCGTCGGGTGATCAAGATGTTTGACCAAACCACGATGTTTGACCTGCGGATTGTCAAAAACACGATCAAGGGTATTGATCGGCCCGCACGGCACATTGGCCTTTTCAAGGGCCGAGATCCATTCATCGGTGGTTTTCAAAACCATGGCCTGACGGATCAATGGCACCAGCGTATCGCGGTTGGCGACACGATTGCGGTTGGTGGCATAGCGTTCATCAGCCGGTAAATCGTCCAACCCCGCCACCGCACAGAAACTTTTGAACTGACTGTCATTGCCGACCGCCAGGATCAGATAGCCATCGGCACTCGGGAAGGCTTCATATGGCACGATATTGGGATGCGCATTACCCAAACGGCCCGGCGCATTGCCGGTTGTCAGGTAATTCATCGCCTGATTGGCAAGAACAGCGGCCTGCACATCAAGCAGGGCAAGATCAATATACTGGCCTTCGCCGGTTGCATCGCGATGACGAAGTGCCGCCAAGATACCGATCGTCGCATAAAGCCCGGTAAAGATATCGGCAACCGCCACACCGACCTTCATCGGCTGACCACCCGGGGCGCTATCGGGCGCACCGGTGATGCTCATCAGGCCGCCCATGCCCTGGATCATGAAATCATACCCCGGGCGATCCTTATAGGGGCCATCCTGACCAAATCCGGTGATCGAACAATAAACAAGCTTGGGATTGATTGCCGACAGGGTCGCGTAATCAAGACCGTATTTGGCAAGACCACCGACCTTGAAATTTTCCAGAACCACATCGCTTTGGGCCGCGATATTGCGAACGATTTCCTGACCTTCGGGCTTGGTGATGTCAATCGTCAGCGACTTTTTGCCACGGTTGGCCGTCAGATAATAGGCGGCCTCGGTGGTGTCATTGCCGTTGGCATCCTTGGCAAAGGGTGGGCCCCAGCCGCGCGTATCATCACCCGCACCGGGACGTTCGATCTTGATGACCTCGGCCCCCATATCGGCCAGGGTCTGGCTGGCCCATGGTCCTGCCAACACACGCGAAAGATCAAGAACACGAAGCCCGGAAAGTGCGCCAGTCATTTGAATATCCCGAAAGTCGATTTGGAAACATGTCGCAGAATCAAAACGGGCGGCAACATTGCTGCTGCCGCCCGGTCAAAACTTGATCAGCCTTCGGCGGAGAAGGCCTGAATGCCGGTCTGTGCACGGCCCAGGATCAGGGCGTGAACATCGTGGGTACCTTCGTAGGTATTGACCGCTTCAAGGTTCATCGAATGACGGATGACATGGAATTCATCCGCAATACCGTTACCGCCATGCATGTCACGGGCAACACGGGCAATGTCGAGTGCCTTGCCGCAGTTGTTACGCTTCATCAGCGAAATCGCTTCCGGTGCGCCTTTGCCTGCGTCAAGCAGACGGCCCAGCTGAAGCGCGCCCTGAAGACCGAGCGTGATTTCGGTCTGCATGTTTGCCAGTTTCAGCTGGATCAGCTGATTGGCGGCAAGCGGACGACCGAACTGTTTGCGATCAAGGGTATATTGACGTGCCGCATGCCAGCAGAATTCAGCCGCACCCATTGCCCCCCATGCGATGCCGTAACGGGCTTTGTTCAAGCAACCGAACGGACCGCCAAGGCCCTTGGCATTCGGCAGCATGTTTTCTTCGGGCACGAAGACATTGTCCATGACGATTTCGCCGGTGATCGATGCACGCAGCGAAAACTTGCCTTCGATTTTCGGAGCCGACAGGCCGTTCATATCCTTTTCAAGGATAAAGCCGCGAATGACACCTTCGTCATCCTTGGCCCAGACGACAAAGACGTCGGCGATCGGGCTGTTGGTGATCCACATTTTCGACCCGGTCAGGGTGAAGCCACCCTCGGTCTTGCGGGCACGGGTTTTCATACCACCCGGATCGGAACCATGGTCCGGCTCGGTCAGACCAAAGCAGCCAACGAATTCACCGGTTGCCAGTTTCGGCAGATATTTCTTGCGCTGTTCTTCGCTGCCATAAGCAAAGATCGGATGCATCACCAGCGAGCTCTGAACCGACATTGCCGAACGATAGCCGGAATCAACGCGTTCGACTTCGCGGGCAACCAGACCATAGGCAACGTGGTTTACACCCGGTCCGCCGTATTCCTCGGGGATAGTCGGGCCAAGCAGGCCAAGTTCACCCATCTCGGTCATGATTTCACGATGGAAAATTTCATGACGGTTTGCTTCGAGAACGCGGGTTTGCAGGTTTTCCTGACAATATGCACGGGCCGCATCGCGGATCATGCGTTCCTCTTCGCTCAACTGCTCTTCAAGCAGGAGCGGATCTTCCCAATGAAACGGTGCGCGGCTTGCCATTTGCCTGATCCTTTTATGAATTTTTCGATAGAAAGCAGGGGCAGCGCCATAGAAGGGCGAGATGACGCTACCCCTGTAAGCTTATTTGCTTATGCCGTTAAGCTAGGAATTGGCAGACAAAGTTGCAAATGATAAAAGCGATGGAGTTTATGCAAAAAACTCATAAACTTTGAGATATCCAACAAGTCAAAGGTGACGATTGAGCCGTCGTATCCCCAGTCTCAAGGCACTAAGTTGCTTTGAACAAACCGCCCGGTTCGGCAGTGCGTCGCGCGCGGCTGATGAATTATATCTGACCCAAAGCGCGGTCAGCCGGCAGATTCAGGGGCTTGAAAACTGGCTGGGATGCAAGCTTTTTGCCCGCGAGAAGCAACGCCTTGTCCTGACACCCGAAGGGGAAAGTTACCTGCAATCCATCCGCCCGGCCCTTGATCAATTGGAAAGCGCGACCCTGACCGTTCTTTCGGGCGGATCGGAGAGCGGGGTTCTGACGGTGGCTGCCCCGCCAACATTCGGATCGCGGTGCCTTATTCCCTTATTGCCGCAATTTCGCACCAAGCATCCGGAAATCGCGATCAATTTCATCTCACGGATCGGAATGCCCGATTTTGATCGCGAACAGATCGATATCGCGGTTCTGTTTGGTCAGGGCAGTTGGACCGATCTTGAAGCCCATATCCTGCATGGCGAGGAAATGGTGCCGATTTGCGGACCGCAATTGATTGCCAATCTGGATCATCCGCCTTCTGCCGATGACCTGCGCCATTTTCCATTATTGCATATTGCCACCCGCCCGCGTGGCTGGGCCGACTGGCTTGATGCCAGCGGGTTGCGAGATATCGACGGCGAAAACGGCCCGAAGTTCGAGCATTTCACCATGGCCATGCAGGCCGCAGCAGCCGGACTTGGCGTCGCCCTATTGCCGACATTCGCGATCGAGGATGAACTTAAATCGGGCCGGATCGTTGCCCCGTTTGGCCCGCCAAAGGCAAGCCCGTTTCATTATTACGCCTGCTGTCCATCATCACGCGCGCGCCTTCCCAAGATCCGCGCCTTCATGAGCTGGCTTGATCAGCTTGATACGGCATCACAGTTGGCCGGAAAAACGACGGGTACGAAAACCTGATGGATGGCAAAGGCAAGGATCAAACGATCAGCTTGCCTTTTGGCTGGTAAGGGCGCGAATGGCCGACATGCCGCGACGGCGCAAAACATCTGCGTCTTCGGGGCCATCAACGATTTCCAGCAACCGCACTGTTGCCATCAGATTGCGTTGTGCATTGGGGATTTCTTCGGGCGTCAAACGGCCCATACCGTCAACACCGGCACGCCCAATCTGATTGAGCTTTTTCTTAAGCTCAACCACCGCCTTGGCGGCCGAACTTTGTGCGGCCAGCACGTCCGAAATCCGGGCAGTTTCCGCGATTGCTTCGGCCGACTTTTCCGCGGCCAGGACTTTTTCATCGTCAAAATCCTGCGCAAACAGCGGTCGCGCCAAACCCTTGACGCCGGAACCGGGCCCCTGCCGGACTTCCATTTTGGGCAGTGCGTCAATCACGCGTTCCGGGGTTGCGCCAAACATCGTATCGGCCAGAGCGCGCGATACCCGACGGCGCGTTTCCAGAAGCTTTTCACCCCAACGGCCATCCTTGCGAATTTTGAATTCGCGGGTGATGCGGGTGAATTCGGATGCGTACCATCGCGCCAGCGACAGGATATGTGCCTCATCCTTGCCGGTGACAACACCCTGTTCGATCTCGGTCACGGTTTCTGCCAGCAGATCAATGATCAGGTCGCCGGTCTCGGCCAGATTGGTCTTTTCAATCGTGCTGTCATCGGCCTTGGTCGACAAGACACGGATCAGTTTGAACAGTTCACTTGGGCGCAGCAACCGGGCAAGCACGGCCAACAGGAACATCGGCTCGAACCCGGGTTTGTTTTTTGAAATTTCCACAAACCGGTCACGCAGCCAGGTAACGTCGTTGGCATCAAGGCCCCTGATCGGCGCCGACGGAAAACGTGCACGCACCTGGGCGATTTCTTCGCCCACATTCAGAATACGGCCGACTTCGGCAAAGGCCTTCAGATGGACGCGCGATCCAAGGCTTGTTGCAAGGGCACGCTCTTCCTTTATCCCGCCGTGGGACCGGGCGATCTGATCTTCGATGATCCGTGCGCCTGCCTTCCACAGCTTGCTTTCGGCTGCGGCAAGGCTTGTTGTGTCGCGCTTGCCCGCCGCCGCATCAATTTCCTTCATGGCCTCGGCAAATTCCGGGTCATTCGCACCGGTGACCACCCGCCAGATCGGAATCAGGGATGAACGACTGATGCGGATGCTTTTTTCACTGGCCTCGCCCGACGTCAGAAGATCTTCGAACGGATCGCAGAATTGACGCATCGGGGTCGGATAGCGTTCGGGTTTGAGCGATGCAAGACGCGGACGCAGGATTTGCAAAATGGTTTCATGGGGGAGCGGCAATTTGGGGTCTGCGCGATCGCTTTCAATCGCACGGGTAAATCGTGCGATTTCAGAACCGCTTAAGGATTCAAACAGTTGCCCGAGTTGCGAAACACCAAGATTACCTGCGTCTTCAATCTTCATGCAGACTGTCTCCTGAAGCGTTCGAGACGATCCACCATATCGGCATCAATTTCCCCACTGCCCAACTTGCGCAATTCACCGGCCCACAGCATCTGGTTGACGCGAATATCGATCCAGAATTGCTGTTCTGCGGTCGTAATTTCCTCGACCGGGAGTATAGGTGCGAAACTTGCGACTTCTTCGATGATTTCGCGCTGCTTCACCCGATCTGCCACCGGTCTTTTATGCCACAGGTCGATCATTTCCTGCCAGCCATCAAGAAGCCACCACAATTTTTCGATGGTCTTGCCGATATCCTGCTTGGCCCGTTCCCAATCGGTCAGAACCTTGCCCAGTTCGCGGTTCCAGCTATCGACTTCCTCGACACATTTCAGGGCGTGCTTATAGGTCGCGGTTGTCGCACTCGAAATACGTCCGGCCATAAAGCGGAAATCGGATTGTTCGGAATTCGCCCATTCCTCGACGTCATTTGCAAATTTCGCAAGACCGTTGGTCAGTACTCGTAACGGCCCCTTGCAGCCATCAAGCTCAAGCCCGACCGGGGCGATCATTGTGCTCCATTCACCAAGGCTGTCGATGATGGTGTCATTGGCGACTTTATGTTCGGATGCAAAGCGGTTCAGGGCCTTGCGCGCGCGGACCTGACCTTCCATGGTCAGCAATTCTTCGCGCTGCATATCCTGAACGGCGCTTCCGCCAAGCTGGCGCAGTGCCTGATGCAGGACAGCCAGCTGGCCCAATTCACGCGATGACTTTTCCGACCCGCCGCGCTCAATCGCGGTTCTTGCCAGCTCGACCCCGCCAACGCCGGTTACCGCAACCGCACGCGCCTGTTCAAGAACGGTGCCCGGACGAATGTCTTCTAGTTCCAGCAAACGGTCAAACAGCATGCGGTCATGCACGGAAAGATCAAAAACCTCGCGCAGGGTATCAAGCGGCAGTTCATAAGTCCCCAGACCACCGGCAAGGCCGGGCAGCATGATCATGGATCGCCCGCCTTTGCCCGCCGCCACACGGGCATAGCGCAGGGTTTTGGTCGTAAACGGGGTCCGGACCCCGCGCGAAAGAAAGGTGTTGGGCAAACATGCCAACGGGTCTTCCGGCGCCTGGGACGGTTCAGGAGTTTTATGACTGACGGATTTGACGATCTTCTGTTTGGTCATTCTGGGCTTTGGTCAACCTGTGCGGCGCTATTGATTTTCGCCATATGATAAGCGTGTTACAGCCAGATGGCAGACTGTCGGGTGCAGTGCAAACCGGCCTGTGCAAACACGCAAATCCTACATTTGTTACTCAGCATAAATTAACCCGACAAGTTGACAATAACATTAACAACCTTTCGCAAGTTTTGCGGCATCCGACTGCCGACCGAGAGTGCCATTCCCCCATGGCCGGGATCAAGACCTTATAGGGTTTCCTGCGACTTTTCCCAAGTTTTGACATAGGCCTTCCATTCCGCACCATCCGGGATTGAGTCGTCCACCGCCAGGAAATCGTGACTATCGATCATGACGGCCACTTCGTCTGTTTCGACCGGCGCCTTGATCATTTTTTCCTGATAGGATTTCGGATGCGGACCGTGCGGAAAGCCGCTGGGATGGAATGTTGCCATGCCGGCCTTTATTTCCCCGCGGCTGAAGAATTCACCACGATGATAAAAGACAAATTCGTCCATATCCTCATTGGAATGATAAAACGGCACACGCAACATGCCGGATTGGCCTTCACCGACCTTGGGCACAAAGGTACTGACTGAAAACGTGCTGGCAACAAAGGTACAATAAGCTGCTGGCGGGACCTTGTGCCCCGACCCATTTTGCCGCCTGAGATCACGCCAATTCAGTTTGACGACACACAGATCACCTTCCCAGCCGGCGGCATCAAGCGGGTTATAGGGATATGTCAGCGTTGACACCTGACCTTTGCGTTTGATGTGAATTTCCCAGAATGCATCATCCTGCTGGGCGCGAAATGTGTCATCAATGCGCGGCATTGTGAACATCATCGGATCAAGTGGCGTGCCACCGGCCATGGTGCCGGGTTCAGGCAATCCAAACGCATCGGCCGTTGCCTCGATCAGCATGAACTCGCAATGACCGGCCGGTTCCACCCGCCAGGCGGTGCCGCGCGGCAGCAAAATGTAATCACCATCCCGATAGGGCAAATGCCCGTAATCGCAAAATAGCGCCCCCTCGCCATTATGGACGAACATCAGGGTATCACCATCGGCATTGCGTGACAGGGCATGCATTTTGGCATCGGTTTTCCAGTAACGAACTTCCATACTGTCACTGCGCAAAATGCGCCTTGCCTGTAACGGGCAGGCCGGACCGGGGGCGAGCTTTGCCAGATCAAAGGCCCGCGGACGCAATGGCCCTTCAAAGGTTGCCCAGCCGACCGGGGGATGGCGATGATAGATCTGGGCTGATGGCCCTTGAAAACCCTTGCGTCCGATGTGCCTTTGATAGGTTGGCTGATCAGATCGCGTATCGGATTGCGGCGTGCAGGCACCTTCGCTGTTGGGAAGCCTGATCCAGTTTGTCATTGTTTCCTCCCGGCCCTGTATTATGGCATTGCGGCCCGTTATGTTCAGAGCAGTCGCGCATAATATGGATATGAGAAGAAACCTGATGGCTTTCAAGCTATAGGCGTGAAAGCCAGAACGGATCAAAATCCGCACATCAAGGCCTGAAAGGATGGTGCGCCCGACAGGATTCGAACCTGTGGCCCCCAGATTAGGAATCTGGTGCTCTATCCTGCTGAGCTACGGGCGCACACCACAAAAGTGGCCTTCAATTAGCAGCAATTCTGCCGGTGATCAATCCGGGAGGTTATCATATGACCGATCGCAGGACTGCTTGGCTCCCCTCATAGCAACCGGTGATCAAGACCGCAAAAGCAACAAGAGCCTTGGGAAGAAGTTTCTCTTTCCAAGGCTCTTGCTGATTATTCCATGCGGTCTTTTAAGACTGACGCAATATGCGTTGATCAGTCAAAAAGACGGTCAATCGGGAAGGAATAGGTCAGAGAAAGGATTTCCGTGCCCGGGTTTTCGTCGCCGATGCTGGCGTTCGAAATGTGGGCAATACCGAGGCTGAGACGTTCGTGGCTGTCGAAGCGGAAGCCAAGTTCAAGACCGGAACGGAATTCGATCCAGTGTCCGAGGTCTTCGCCATTTCCCTGGTGGTAAGCACCGACAGAGGTATAGACGCTCGAGACGAAATGGTCACCCCAAAGCACGTCAACCGCAAGCCCGCCATACCCATGAACCGCACCTTCAGACGTGACCATAACGCCGCCAATCGGGCGGGTTACGTCAAACATCGCATGCTGGGCGCGGTAATTGATGCGGAATTCGGCAGCTTCTTCGTCCTGAGTGATATCGACCATGCCAGTCGAAAATTCGAGAAGCCCGGAATCTTTGTCATTGCCAAGAATTTCTTGCGCAGATGCCGCGTTTACAAAGCCAAAAAAGACGCAAACTGCAAGCAGTTTCCCCAAAGTCATTTTCATTAATCAAGTCCCCACTGGATCAACACGTCGGACATACTAACCAAGCATGCGGCAAACTCAACCACACATTGGTGTATGTACATCAATTTCCCGCAAAATTTTTGCCATCGAATGAATCCGTTGCCCGGACAAGCTCGCGGACAATCCCCGGTTCACTGGCGGCATGCCCGGCATCGTCAACAATCACCATCTTTGATCCGGCCCATGCATTGTGCAGTTCAAATGCCGACATTGGCGGACACACAACGTCATAGCGTCCCTGCACAATGACAGCAGGCAAATGGGAAATCCGGTTCAAATTGCGAAGAAGCTGGTCTGGTTCGAAGAAGCAGCGATGGACAAAATAGTGATGTTCAAGCTTTGCCAGCGCGAGTGCGATTTCATCGCCTTCGAAATCTTCGACCAGACCGTGATCCGGCAAAAGAGTACAGCAGGTAGCTTCATAGGCCGACCAGACACGTGCGGCATCAATCGCGGCATCCTCACCATCCTTGCCTGCGAAAATCTCGGCATAGCGGTACAGCATTCGCTGCCAGCCGGGATGCGCGTCAAATCCGGCGGTTGCCAAGAAACTGCGTTCGACTTCGGGGAAAAACCGGCCCATGCCATCCATGAACCAGGCAATTTCGGTTTCACGACCAAGGAAAATGCCGCGCAACACAAAGGCCCGAACACGATCCGGGCATGCCTGACCATAGGCCAGCGCCAATGTCGATCCCCAGGACCCGCCAAAGACCAGCCATTTATCAATCCCCCGACTTTCGCGCAGCGCTTCGATATCAGCGATCAAATGGTCGGTGGTGTTGTTTTCAAGGCTTCCGAACGGCTTTGATTTTCCGGAGCCGCGCTGATCAAACAGGATGACGCGGTATTTTTCCGGGTCAAAAAATCGGCGACTATTGGGAGAAACACCGGCCCCTGGCCCACCATGAAGAAAGATGACCGGAATACCGTCGGGGTTGCCGACTTCTTCCCAATAGATTTCGTGACCGTCGTCACGTGACAACATCCCCGTCATTCGGGGCGCAATTTCGGGATAGAGCACGCAGGAACCTCTTTGTGTCTGAGCGGAAACGAGAATGTGCAATTTGCTGGTGGCAACGCATATCTAGAAGTCTCATGACCGGGGGAACAAACACAAGCCTCTATTCCGGTTGAACACAAAGCCAGTCCGGATTTTCCAAAGAGACATAGGGACCACCGCGACTTTCAATAATGCCGCGCACCCGGACTTTCCGCCCGGACCAGCGATCCATCACCTTTTCGAAGTTGTCGCCCCCTGCGATGCTGCGCCGGACCGCATCATCCAGTGCAATGGTAAAATCGCTGCGCCAATCGCCCCCGAAATTCAGGTAGCTGCGCCATTCCTGATGCTCGACCGAGCGAACGACCCCATCAACAACCACAAACCGGCCAATCGCATCCTCTACCGACGGGATACCCGATGGTTGCGCACCAGCCCCATCAGTATTTGCGGCAACAAAATAGGCATGACGGGCATCCCGGATTGACCAGATACCTGCCCCTTGGCGGATCGCGGCATCTTCGGCTTCCATCAAAGATGCGCCATCAGAACCGGTCTGCGGCAATGCCATCACCAGGCCGGCCAAAAGCAACCGTTGCGACCATGGCACACTGTTGTCGCCACCAAGCCCGCCAGAAGGCCTGCTTGTGATCCATGCCGGTCGGCGCCCCAGAAAATCCGGATCATCCAGAAGCAAAAGCGCCTTGTCACTTTCGCGAGACGCTGCCTGAAGCCAGTTCAATGCCAGATCTTGGTATTCCCGGACAAATTCGACATCGGCCAGTCGAAACGTCACATCTGGCAAGTCGGAAGCCGTTAGTTGGTCAACGCGGTGAATATCGATTTGGGATATTTCATGCCAGTTGCGATCGGTCTGATCAGACTGCACGGATTTTGCAATGTCATGATTTGCCGCAACACCGCATTGCCAATCCGGACCGGCATGACCATCAATGGGAAACAGGGTCCCAATGGTCATTATTGTTGCGAGCAGAAACCGGCAGGGAAAACCGGCCTTTGGCATGACCGTAAAATTTCCCCATTTTGGATGTCTGTTCGAAAACTGTGAATCTGTTGAATGATCTTGGAACACGCGCTACCAATTCCCACTTGGTTTCGCTGACAATGACCTGCAGCTTACGCGGCAGAGCGACATGAGGAAAGGTATCAATGAGCTGGTTTAAGTTCAGTCCCAACAAGCACCTGATGGCACTTCTGACTGCTGTTGCGCTCAGCACGGCACTTGCTGGCTGCTCGACCAACCGCGCAACGGGTGAGGACAGCTTCACCGCCTTTATGTCGCCTGACGAGGAAAAGAAAATCGGGTCGCAGGAACACCCGAAAATGGTCAAGGAGTTCGGTGGCCAATATACGGAAAAGGATCTGCAAAGCTATGTCACCGAAATCGGTGAAAAGCTGGTTGCCGTTTCCGAAACCCCGAATGAGAAATTCACCTTCACGGTTCTTGATTCCCCGGTGGTCAACGCATTCGCCCTGCCGGGCGGGTATGTCTATATCACGCGTGGTCTGGCCGCCCTTGCCACCAACGAAGCTGAACTGGCCGGCGTCATTGCCCATGAAATCGGTCACGTTGTCGCCCGCCATTCGGCACAGCGATACAGCCGTGGTGTCCTGACCCAGATTCTGGCCGGTGGCCTGTCAATCGCGATTGGCAACGGGGCTGGCGAACTGATCAATACCGGGGCGAGTGCCTATCTTAAATCGTTCTCGCGTGAGCATGAATTTGAAGCCGACATGCTTGGCGTACGCTATATCACGCGGGCCGGATACGACCCGGATGCCATGGCAACATTCCTTGAAAAACTGCGCGCCCATTCGCGCTTGCAGGCGGTTTTCGCCGGACGTTCGGCCGATGATGTTGACCAGTATGACTTTATGGCAACCCACCCGAGAACCCTTGACCGTATCGAGCAGGCCCATCAAAGCGCCAATGTCACCGCGGTTCAGAATCCTGAACTTGGCACGGTCCGCTATATGACAGCGATTGATGGTATCCTTTACGGGGATGGCCCGGATCAGGGCTATGTTCGTGGCCGGGAATTCGTCCATGTTCCCCTTGGCTTCCGATTTGAAGTGCCCGAAGGCTTTACCATCAACAATCAGCCATCCGCCGTCATTGCGACCGACGGCAAAGGGGCGCAGATTGTCTTTGAAGGCGCACCAAAGGCCAAGGACACCCGACTGGATCGTTATCTTGAAAGCGGTTTTTCAAGCAAGATTTCGCTTCGCGATGTCGAGATGATCGATATTAACGGGCTTGAAGCTGCCACCGGCAGCACGGATGTATCCCTGCGATCGGGTTCGGCAAGATTGCGCGTGGTGGTCATTCGCCACGGTGATTCCGCCTATCAGTTCCTGTTCATCACCCCGCTTGATCAAACCGAAAGCTATAACCTGCCCCTGCGGCACACGACCTATAGCTTCCGGTCACTGAGCACGAACGAGAAGAAAATCTATACCCCGCTTCGGATCAAGGTCCGTGCTGTGAACCCGGAATATAGCTTGCAGACATTTATCGACGACATGGAGGTTGACCGCGCACCGGCAGAAACCTTTGCCACCATTAACGGATTGCGCGAGGGCGAAGCCCCTGAAACCGGATCCCTGGTCAAGGTTGTCCGTCACTAGGCACAAGCAGGCCAAAACAGCAAAAGGCAGCATGAAAATGCTGCCTTTTTTATTGGTCAAAACAGACCAGAGATCCCGGCGCACGATCAGGCGTCGCTTGTAACCTGTTCGATGATTTTGCCCTGACCATCAAGGGCCAGCGCGATCAGCACACCGCCCCGCCCGGCACCACCGTCCACCGACAGGGTAAATTCACGTTCCTGAAGCCCGGTCTGTGACAGTGATGCACCGCGGACAATACGCGCGCAGTCGTAATAACGTTCGGTAATTGCCTCAAACATCGAGCCACCCCACCAGAACGTATCGGTCTGACCGGTAAGAGGACGTGAACCATCAAGCCCGGCATGAACAAAGATCAGACGACCATCCGTGGTATAGGCCGCGTGTTTGAGATCGGATAGCAATGCGCTATGCCCGCTGTGGCGGCGCAATGCATCGGAAAACTGGGACGTCCATTGCGAAATGGCGTGCGCGCCCTGTCGCATGATCGACTGGACATGCGCCGGGTCGAAACCATAGGCACGGGTTGTTCCGGCAATACCGCGGGTCAACATCCAGTCAAAGACTTCGCCGGGATTGGGGGCAAACTGGATCTGCTGCAATTTCGACAGCATTTCTTCGGCCGCACCGCGCAAAAAGGCGATATCGGCGATATCAACCCCGTCCAGGGCGATGAAATAACGACGGAACAGAAGCAATTCGTTGATGGTCGCAACAACGGATTCCGCCGTGCCATCCCCCCAGTAATTGCCAAGATAGACAAGCCTGTCACCGGGTGTGATACGTTCAGCAAGCTTCTGATGAACGGTACGCAACGCACCGTGATCGCCATTGATTGCGCCGACAACCCAGATTCTCTCGGCCGGTTTTATCGGCGCCAGAACTGCACTCATCGCTGTAACCTGCCTAAAACAAAAATAAAACCGGCCCAAGGATAGCTTGCGGGCCGGCTTTTATAAATAGTTGTATAGCTGACTTATTCAATCAGGCAGCTTTTTGCAGAAGCTTTTCGAGCTTGCCCGATGCTTTGTCCTTGTCGATCTTTTCGATCGCGGCCAGTTCGTCCACAAGGCGCTCGAAAGCAGCTTCATAGATCTGGCGTTCGGAGAAGGACTGTTCCGGCTGGGTCGCGCTGCGATGCAAATCGCGCACCACTTCGGCAATGGAGACCGGATCACCGGAATTGATTTTTGCTTCGTATTCCTGTGCACGGCGCGACCACATGGTGCGTTTGACGCGAGCACGGCCCTTAAGCGTAATCAACGCCGAGTCCATCTGCTTTTTGGAGGAAAGTTTACGCAGACCGGAGTTACCCACCTTGTTGACCGGCACGCGCAAAGTCATGCGGCTGGATTCAAAGGTAATTACATAAAGGCGCAATTCCTGACCCGCGATTTCCTGGGTTTCCAGGCCACCAACACAGCCAACGCCGTGTGCGGGGTAAACAACATAATCGCCAACAGCAAAGGGCAACTTATCCGACATCAAGCATCCTTCCGGCCCATTCAGGCCTGGTCATTCAACTGTAACAATATAGACCCAGTGACGCGAAGAGCTGCACACGACCAAGCTTTTGGCGAAGTCGCGGTTTCAGACAGGAATACAAAAAACGGAAATCCGGCAATTCGGAACGAGCCTGTCGAGCCCTTAACGCGAGTTGCCCACAATAGCACAACACGCCACTGGTTCACAGATTTTTTCGGCGCTAATGGCTCAATGCAGCCATGCATTTAACCCGCTGGCATATGCCAACGGGTTAAAAACCGTATGTAATCTGGGGGGTTAGTCCGACAATCAGTCGCCTTCGCCCGGCGCTTCGCTGAGCAATTCGGTCTTGCCGGTTTTACCGTTCCATTCATCAGCATCAGCCGGCGCATCACCTTTGCGGGTGATATTGGGCCAAACTTCCGCGAATTTTCGGTTGATTTCCAACCAGTTGTCCAGATTCGGCTCAGTATCGGGAATAATCGCTTCGGCGGGGCATTCGGGTTCGCAGACACCGCAATCGATGCATTCATCAGGGTGAATAACCAGGAAGTTCTCACCTTCATAGAAGCAATCGACGGGGCAAACCTCGACGCAGTCCTGATACTTACACTTGATGCAGTTTTCCGTCACCACATAGGTCATGGTGTAACTCCGTACAGGTTGCGAGGCCATGTTGCGGCTGCACCCGCGCTTGGCCTTGTTCTCTCTCTGGGGATTGGGTTATCACGCACAGCTGTTGTGTGCAACTCCAATAAAATCCCATTTTTTTGCGTAGTATAGATTTTGTGATGCGATGCGGCGTGGCGACATCCGGTATTTCGGGACCGCACACGACAAAGCAGCGCAGAACATACAGATTTCTTCACAATTTTCCAGTTTGCAGACGCCGCGGATAATTGCTTTTACCCCCGCAAAGCCATAGTGTGCTTCTGATTGAGTGGGAACTGCGGATTTTTGGGGTTACGCGTGCCTGACAAAAGCCTTGATCAGCAACGGCTTAAATGGCGGGATCGCTTGTCTGTCAAACAGGCAAGGATCGCGGTTGCCCTTACCTTGCTGATCGGCCTGCTTTTCAGCGGCATCCAGATTGTCTGGGACTTGCGCGAAGAAAAGAGCCTGATTGACCGCACCGTCATGCAGGTTCTCGCGACATTGCGCGAATCCGCGACACAGGCGGCATACGGCCTTGATGAGACACTTGCCGCACGCGTGGTTTCCGGCCTTTTTGAATATGAACCGGTCTATGCGGCGGTTCTGCGGGACAATTTCAACAATATTCTAGCCCAGAAGACCGAACAGCAGGTCAGCTCCAACCGTACGGTCCTGACCAAACTGATGTTTGGCGAAAACCAGGAATATGAAATCCCGCTTGAAACCGGAAGCGGACGCGATCTGGTTGGCCATCTGAGCGTCAAGATCGATACGGACATGATCGCGGACGGGTTTCTTAATCGCGCCACCCGCATTCTGACATCGGGCATCCTGCGCAACCTGATTCTCGGTCTTATTCTGGTTGTCTTTTTCTACGTCACCCTGACCAAGCCGCTGCTGCGGGTTTCAAGTCTGCTGCGCAAAATTGATCCGCAAAACCCGACCCCCGATGCCATTGTCATCCCCGAAAATCATGACCGCGACGAACTGGGCATGATCCTTCGAACCACGCGGGGGCTGATCGAACGTATTTCAGCAACACTTGATAAGCTGCGCACCACCGAACAACAGGTCCGTGATCGTGAAAACCAGCTGACCGCGATTGTCCAGAACGTTGCGGACGGTATCCTGACAATCACCCCGACCGGCCGGATTGTTGAATATAACGGGGCAACAAAGCAGCTTCTTGGCCTGATGCGCGATGAAACGCCGCAAGGCCGGACATTGCACGAATTCCTGATGCCGCGCGCCATTCCGCTTTTGGAGCACAGTCTGGAAGAACTTGCTGCCCAGTCTTCGGAAAATCAGATGACGGAAAAGCGCCTGACGCTTCCGATCAGACGCGCCGACCAGACCGAAATTGATGTTTCGATTGCGCTGCGCATGATCCCGGATGCGGCAACGCCAATGATGACCGCGGTCCTGACCGACATCACGGTGCGCAAACGCTATGAGGAACAGTTGGTCTATATGGCCAACCACGACACGCTGACCAACCTTCCCAACCGCAGCATGCTTGAATCCAGCCTGTCAAAGGCACTCGACAAGCACAAGGAAGCAAGCAGCACGCGGCACGGTGCGACGGCTGTGCTGTTTATCGATCTTGACCGGTTCAAGGTCATCAATGACAGTCTGGGCCATGATGTCGGTGACCTGTTGCTCAAGGCAGTCGCCGGACGCTTGCAGAAAGTGATCGGTCGTCAGGAAATCGTCGGTCGGCTTGGCGGTGATGAGTTCCTGATCATTATTCCCGATCTGAAAGAAACCCAGGACGCCGCCATTCTGTCACAAGCCGTACTTGATGCACTGGCACCGGCATTTGACATCAAGGGACGCGTTCTGTTTGTGTCGCCATCGATCGGGATTGCGCTTTATCCATCGGACGGCGAAGATTTCCCGGCCCTGATGCGCAACGCCGACACCGCGATGTATAGTGCGAAATCCGGCGGCGGGGGCACCTATCACTTCTTTACCAAGACGATGAATGAAAGTGCCATGGCGCGTCTGGTGATCGAAAATGATCTGCGCGAAGCCCTGGCCCAAAATCAGTTCGAACTGCATTACCAGCCCAAAGTCGATCTGCGTACCAACCGGATTTCCGGCCTCGAAGCACTGATCCGCTGGAAACAGCCCGGGCGCGGCTATATTTCGCCGATGCAATTTATTCCGGTCGCAGAAGAAACCGGCCTGATTGGCAAGATCGGCGAATGGGTGATCGCGGAAGTCTGCCGCCAGATCGCAGAATGGGACGCGCAATCAGTCCCGCCACTGCCGATCGCAATCAACCTGTCGCCCCGACAGCTTATTGAAGGCAGAATTACAGAAACCATATCTCGAATATTGACCGACACCGGCACCCCGGCCGCACGCATCGTTCTGGAAGTAACCGAAACGGTGATGATGCAGGAAATCAAGAAATCGGCCGCCATTCTTGAAGAACTGCGTCATTTGGGGTTGCAGATTGCCGTTGATGATTTCGGGACAGGCTATTCGTCCCTTGCCTATCTGAAACGGTTGCCGATCAATTCGATCAAGATTGATCGATCCTTTGTGCGGGACGTGACAATCGATACCGATGATGCCGCGATTACGCGTACCATCATCGTTATGGGCCACAATCTTGGCCTTAAGGTCATTGCAGAAGGCGTGGAAACCAAAGAGCAGATGGCATTCTTGCGCGAAAGTGAATGTGACGAAGTTCAAGGTTTCCTGATCGCCACCCCGCAACCGCCCCAGGAAATCGTCAAACATATCCTGCGACTTTCCGCAAATGCCGAGACTGAACTATAATCGCAGCCCCGATACACATTGAACCGGTTACCTGAGAAGACATATGGCCCAACAACGTTCCGTTCTGCTTGTCGATGACAGCAAATTTGCCCGCCTTCTGGTCAAGGCTTTCATTTCCAGTAACTTTACCGACTGGGAAATTGACGAGGCCGAAGATGCCAGCAAGGCGCTCGAAATGGTTGAAGGCAAGTCGTATGACTATTTATTGCTTGATTTCAACATGCCGGGGATGAACGGACTGGAGCTGGGCGAACAATTGCGTGGACGGTTCCCGGACTCGGTAATCGCCCTTCTGACTGCCAATATTCAGCAGGAAATTCAGAAAAAGGCTGCAAACCTTGGCCTTGAATTCCTTGCAAAGCCACCGACCGAGGAAAAAATGCGTGACTTCATTCTGGCGCAGGAAGCGTCCAGATGATCGACCTTAGCGAACTTGAACATGACACCATCAGCGAATTGATCAATATCGGGGTTGGTCGCGCAGCGTCGTCATTGTCCGAGATGGTCGAACAGCCCGTCGAACTTACTGTCCCGCGTATTACATTTGTCGAACGTTTTTCCGATACGGAACTTGCCAAGGCCCCGACCGAGGTTGTCTCGGCGGTCAGTCAGACATTTGACGGCCCGTTCAAGGGCGAAGCCATGCTGGTCTTTCCCGAAGAACGCAGCCTGGAGCTGGTGCGCAGTCTTCTGAAGGTCGAAGTGCCGCTTGATACCCTGACCGATCTTGAACAGGAAGCCCTGATGGAGGTCGGCAACATCATTCTGAATGCCTGTCTTGGCAGCATTTCGAATGTGCTTGGCGAACCGATCAACTGTTCAATGCCGTCATTTCGCAAACGTGAAAGCCGGTCGCTGCTTGACGTTGATCAGGCCGAACTTAATGCCGGCAGCATGCCGGTCCTGATGATCCTGCATGTTCAGTTTATGCTGCGTCATAACGACATTGACGGGTATGTTCTTTTTGTCATGGATCTGGATTCCATTCAGATGCTGCGTGAACTGGTTCGTCGCTTTCTTGCCAATTCGCTTGGTTAACCGGTGAGGTGAATGAAAAAGCCATCGTCCAAGCCCCAAAAGGACGCAACGCCGTCATTCGATCTTGATCGTGAAGGCAATGCCGCAGAATTGTTTGCCGCATTGCTTGATACGGCCGATACCGGTTTGGTTGCGCTTGCCCCGGACCGGACCGTTTGTCACTGGAACCAGTGGATGCAAACCCGTTCGGGATTGCGCGCCGACGAGGTTCTGGGCAAGGCGCTTCATGATATCTTTCCCGAAACACGGATGGGACGTGTCAGCCTTGCCATCGAGGATTGCCTGAAATTCGGAATGCCTGCGGTGATTTCACCGTCGCTCAATCAGGGGGCCTTGCCGCTTTCGCCATTGCCGCAATTTGCCGCAAGCTTTGATCGCATGGAACAATCGATCCGCGTCCATCCGATCAAGACCAAAAGCAATGGCACGTTATGTTCGCTGATCATTCGGGACGTGACCCTTGCCGTACAGCGCGACCGTCTGTTGCGCAAACAGGCCGCTGAACTGGCCGAACTGGTTACCCAGTCAAAACGCAGCGAAGACCGCACCAAGGCAATTTTGCAAAACACTATCGATGCCATTCTTGTGGCGTCCGACGATGGCAATATCGAACCACTGAATTCCCGGGCACAGGAACTTTGCGGACCGGATGGTGATCCCGAATTGCGCAATATTATCCGGTTTCTGCTTCCTGACAGTGATCATATCGCAATCACGCCGCCCCCACCCAACCGGCTTCTGACCGATCTTGGTACCGGCGTCATCGAAGTCCTGGCCCTTACCAAAACCGGGCGCAGTGTTCCGCTGGAAGTTGCGATCAGTCATTTTTCGGCGGATCAGCGATATCATTACATCATCACCCTGCGTGACATTTCCCAGCGCAAGCGCCACGAGATGGAAATCCAGCGCACCATGGCCGAGCTTGAACGATCCAACAGCGAACTTGAACAGTTCGCCTATGCGGCGTCCCATGACTTGCAGGAACCGCTTCGCATGGTGTCGAGCTATACCCAGCTTATTGCCCGGCGCTATGAGGGCAAACTTGATGATACCGCCGATGAATTCATCCATTACGCGGTTGATGGCACCCAGCGCATGCAGCGCATGATTGACGATCTTCTGACCCTGTCGCGGGTCGGACGCCATGGCAAGCCGTTTCACCCGGTACCGCTTGATGATCTGTTTGATGCGATTGTTGCCAACTTCAAACGCGCCGGATCGGCCCCGGAAGGCAACATCATCCGCGAAGATCACCTGCCAACGGTCATGGGCGATGCCAGCCAGTTGCTGTTGCTGTTCCAGAACCTTGTGTCGAACGGCTTGAAATACAGCGATCCGCAAAATGGCCGGGTGCGGATTTTTTCCGCTGACACCCCGAACAGTCACCGGATTTTTGTCGAAGATAACGGGATCGGCATTGATCCCCAGTATCACGAAACCATTTTCGAGATTTTCAAACGCCTGCACGGATATGGTGATTATGCGGGTACGGGAATTGGTCTTGCGATCTGTAAAAAGATTACCGACCGGCATGGCGGAATACTTAGCGTTACCAGCAATGTTGGCGAAGGCAGCACCTTCTGCGTCGAGTTACCCAAGGAATTGCCGATTGTCGCGACATCCGAAAGCATGTAGCTTGCAGTTTACGTAAGCGTAAAGATGATTGAGCTACCATGACCGACAGTTACTCCATCACCGATCTTGCCCGCGAGTTCGAGGTCACCACCCGAACCATCCGGTTTTACGAAGATCAGGAACTGATTTCCCCCGAACGCCATGGCCAGACGCGCATCTATAGCCAACGTGATCGCGTGCGGTTGCGCCTGATCATGCGCGGCAAGCGGCTTGGCTTTTCGCTTAAGGAAATCCGTGACCTGCTTGATCTGTATGACGGTGATCGCAGCGAAATCACGCAGCTGACCACCCTTGTCGACAAGATCAATGAACGTCGCGAAACCTTGCGCAAGCAACGCGAAGACATTGATGCCACACTGGACGAGCTCGATAAGCTGGAAGAAACCTGTCAGGAAGAGCTTGGTCGCAAAAAGGCCGGTTAATCCGCCCCGTCCCGGTCATCGCCAACCGCTGTTACTGTCCAGGCCCGACCGAACCTGACGGGGATGCCGACGCCTTTGACAGGCTGACGTCGGATGGCCGAGACAGGATAAAACAACTGACCGGCAAGGCGACCAGCAACTGGATCATCACGATCCAGCGGTTTTCGATAAAGATCAGGGATGCGGTAATCACCACCAGAAAGGCCAGCATGGCAAGAAGCTTGGCCCGACGGTTGATCACGCCATGTTCATTCCATTGACGGATGGACGTACCAAAACGTGGGTGATTGCAAATCCAGTCATGCAGACGCGGCGATCCCTTGGCAAACAGCCAGGCCGCCAGCAACATGAAGGGTGTGGTCGGCAAAAGCGGCAAAAAGATTCCGATCACGCCAAGACCAACCGAAAGCCATCCAAGGGCAAGATAGATATGCGCTATACGCACCATAGATTTCCTGTTTACAGTCCGTTCCACCCCTGACAGGCTAGGACAGGTAATTTAGGCGCTGCGATTGCGAAATTCAACAAATAGCCGACCATTACACTCAGTTATTTTTACCCTCTTTGACACCTTATGATTCCGAACGGTTGACCATGCTTGAAATTGAAAATGGCCTTTATCTGGATGAACGCCATCTGCATTTTCAGTTCGTCCGTGCATCCGGTCCCGGCGGGCAGAATGTCAACAAGGTGTCCAGTGCGGTCCAGATGCGGGTGCGCATTGATGATCTGACCGAACTGCCCCAACGGGTGCGCGACCGGTTGCGTGAACTGGCCGGAAGCAAGCTGACCAATGACGGGGAAATCATCTTTGACGCCCAACGACACCGAACCCAGGAACGCAACAAGCAAGACGCCATTGAAAGATTGCTGGCCCTGTTGCGCAAGGCTGCCGAGCGCAAGAAATACCGCGTCAAAACCCGCCCGTCCCTTTCGGCCAAGCGCAAACGCGTTGAAACCAAGAAAAAGCGCGGCGATATCAAGAAAATGCGCCAACGCCCGATCGACTGAGGCCCGGCTATTGGCCACAGGCACACGGCCCTTTCCATCCTGTTTACACCGGCTGCAACGGGCTTTTAAAACCGAACGGACATGACATTCAGGTTCAGAACATGATCATCGACTGGGATCACATCGCCAAAGCCCCCCTGCCGACCAATTGCGGTTGGAAAGGCACCTATCGTGTGCGCTATTCCGAAATTGGTGAAAACGGCAAAGTCATGATGCCGGCCCTTGCCGACTATATGCAGGATGCTGCCGGTTGGGGCGCGCGGATCCTGAAACTGGCTTATGACGATACGGTTGACCAGGGCATTGCATGGGTTCTGGCGCGTATGGTGATCCATATCCGCGACTATCCCGGCAATGGCGAGGAAATTCTGGTTGAAACCTGGCCGTCAGGTGTATCGCGCCGGGTTGCGACCCGCGATTTCCGCCTGTCGAACAGCAAAGGGGATGTGATCGGCGTTGCGCAAAGTTACTGGGTGATGTTTGACCTGCGCGAACGGCGCGCGGCCCAATGGCCGGACTGGATTGAAGAACGCCTGCCTGATCCGCCCGGCCCCAAACTGATTGAACCGCCCTTGCGCCCGGCCTTTACCACCGATCCCCTGCCTGCAATTGACACGATCAAGGCACGGCCATCGGACCTTGATCTGTATGGGCATGTCAATAATGTGCGCCTGATGCAGTGGGTGCTGGGGGTTTCGGGGCAAAACAGCCGTCCTGATTTCCATCCCGAAAGTCTTGATATCCAGTTCAGAACAGAATGCCGCGTTCATGAACGGGTCGAGCTGCGCCATGCCAACGGCTTTGCCGCGGTCAGTCGCGAAGAAGACGGCACGGACCTTGTGCGTGCCCATATTGTGGCGCGCAATGCCCTGGCACTGGCGTAACGCGGACAAGGATCACGATAACCGGCACCCGGATCGCCTCACGCCCGGTCCATCATGGCATCAAAAAGATCGGCAATCGGTTTGAAGCTCTTGCGGTGATGCGGGGTTGGTCCGACTTCGCCAAGCCCGGCCATGTGTTTTTTCACCCCATACCCCGCATTGCCTTCCCAGCCGAAAAAGGGATAGCGCGTTGCAAGCCGTGCCATGGCGCGATCGCGCACGACCTTGGCCACAATTGATGCTGCGGCAATTGACAAGGATTTGCTGTCGCCCTTGACCACGGTTTCGACATGGCATGGCAGGCCGGGATCACGATTACCATCCACCAGTGCCTGATCGGGCACCACTGCCAAACGTCCGACCGCGCGGCGCATGGCGACGTAGGTTGCCTGCAAAATATTGATCTGGTCAATTTCACGAACGGATGCCGCCCCGATACCGACTTCGGCGCATTCCATGATCACGCCAAAAAGCTTGTCGCGCTTTTTGGCTGACAGCTTTTTGGAATCATTGAGTTCTGCAACCAGAATATCGGGCAATCTTGCATCCCGCGGCAAGATGACCGCGGCCGCCACCACCGGACCGGCCAGTGGCCCGCGACCGACTTCGTCGATCCCGGCAATACGCCCGCTATACTGATCTTCGATGGTAAAGTCCGGCATGTTTCTGGTCACTCTCTCTTTCCACCGTCATAGCAAGCTGCCCGGTGACCGACAATATCGCAGTTTGTCCGGGCTGCTTCCTTGGGGTGAATTCACGCACCAGCATAACAAAAAACGGCACCGGATAACCGGTGCCGTTTGATCAATTAAAGGTCCCCTGCCTTTCAGGTTTCCTTTTCCTTGTATTCTTCGCTTGGGTCGTAACCTTCGGGTCCGATCGGATCAAAGGTGGCCCAGCCTTCATCCTGCTTCGATGGCGGAAGATCCTTGTGCGGATCGACATTCAGCAGCATGTAGGCCTTGGCAATCAGATTTGCGGTGATGGGTGCTGTCAGGAAGATGAACAGCGTAATCAGCAATTCGTGAATGGTGAAATGGCCACGTTCAACCCAGAAGAACAGCATTGACGCGATCAGCACACCGCCAAGCCCGACAGTACTGGCCTTGGTCGGTGCGTGCAGACGCGGTAGCAGTTCTTTGAGTTTGATCATCCCGAAAGACCCGATCAGCAAGAAAGCCCCGCCAATCACGATCAGAAGCGAAATGATGAGTTCAACAACAAACGGCATCTTATCGCTCCCTTATTCGATGATGTCGCCACGCAAGACGAACTTGCAATAGGCCACCGTTGAAACAAACCCGAACATTGCAAACAGCAACGCGCCTTCGAAATACATCGCCGTTGATTTTCCGATGCCATACAGCACCAGAAGCGCAATCGCATTGATCGCCATCGTATCAACCGCCAGAACCCGGTCGGCCGTGGTCGGCCCCACGGTCAGGCGATACAGGTTCATCAAAAGCGCAAGCGCCACACAGACAAAGCCGAAATTCAGTGCATATTCGATCATTCGAAGATCTCCTTCAGACGGCGTTCGTAGCGGTTCTTGATGTCATCGATCACGCCCTGTGGATCGGGGGCATGCAGGCAATGAACCAGAAGGCTTTTGGCATCGGCACTCAAATCGATGGTCACCGTGCCCGGCGTCATGGTGATGGTTCCGGCAAGGGTCGTGATCGCCTCGGGCGAGGTCAGATCAAGCGGAACGACAACGCATTTTGACTCAAGGCTTTCGGTTTTGCGAAACAGGATAAGACCGGCAACAATGACGTTTGCCACCAGAATGTCCCACAAAACCACCAGACCATATTCGCAAATCGCATAGGCATTGCCCACCTTGGGACGGGCCGGCCAGAAACTTGCGGTGATCAACGGAATGATGACCGCAAGAATAAGGCCGAAGATAACGGCACCTGCCGAAACCTCGTTGACCAGAAACACCCACACCACCAGCAAGGCCAGTGTCAAAAGCGGATGGGGGAGATAACGTTTCATCATTATGTTCCTTGTCCTTTCCGCTTACTGGCCCAGCAATGCCAGGGCACCTTCGCCCAGCACCGCCTGGATATAGCCCGAAGTATCAAAAATCTGCGCAGCAACACCGTGCAGATAATCGGTAATCGGACCGGCAAAGACCGTCAGGGCAACCAGTCCACCCAGCATGCCGCACGTGGCAATGATCGGCAGAACCGGCCATTTCGCGCCTTCGACCGTGATTTCACCTTCGACCGACGCACTTTTCCAAAACAGGACACTGCCCGCCCGGCCAAAGCCGATAATGCACAGCAGTGACGTCACCAGAATGATCGCCCAGATCCAGACCATGGCATCGCTTCCACGCGCCGCATCAAGGATCTGAAGTTTACCGATAAAGCCGCTTAGCGGCGGCATACCGGCCATGGCAATTGCCCCGACAAAGAACAGAACAGCCAGGAAGCCCGACTGATGGAATGTCGGTGCGGTATGCAGGCTGTCGCCAAACTGTCCGCGACGTGACACCACCAGATCAGCAATCAGGAACAGGGCCGCGCCCGAGAAGGTCGAATGCAACAGGTAATAAAGGCCCGCCGCAATACTTTCGGGTGTGAACAGGGCAATGGCAATCAGCAGCGTTCCCATCGACCCGATCACCGAAAAGGCGATCAAGCCGTTAAGACGTTTTGCCGCAACCACGCCGACCATACCCAGAACAAGCGTGATCAAAGCTGCCGGCATCAGATACGGCTGTGCAAGCCAGGCCATGTCCCCGGCCGCATCGCCAAAGGCCAGTGAATAGACACGCAGCACGGAATAGGCACCGACCTTGGTCATGATGGCAAACAGGGCAGCAACCGGTGCCGGTGCATTGGCATAGGTTCCCGGAAGCCAGAAATGGATCGGAACCAGTGCCGCCTTGACACAGAACACCAGAAGCAAGACCAGCGCACCAGCCCGCAAAAGAGCAGCATCACCCGGCGCGACATTGGCCACCTGAACCGCGAGATCGGCCATGTTCAGCGTACCGGTCACGGAATAGATCATGCCAACCCCGATCAGGAACAGCGACGATCCCGTCAGGTTAATCACGATATATTGCATGCCGGCCTTCAGCCGTTCAGCCCCTGCGCCATGCAGCATCAGGCCGTATGACGCGATCAGCAGAACTTCGAAGAACACGAACAGGTTGAATACGTCACCGGTCAGGAACGCACCATTGACCCCCATCAGCTGGAACTGGAACAGGGCATGGAAATGCTTGCCGCGCTGATCCCATTCGCTTGAGGCAAACAGGACAACACCAAGTCCCAGAAGCGATGTCAGAAACACCATCATCGCTGACAGGCGATCCAGCACCAGCACAATCCCAAACGGTG
Source organism: Thalassospira sp. GO-4 (assembly GCF_023588965.1). NCBI lineage: Bacteria > Pseudomonadati > Pseudomonadota > Alphaproteobacteria > Rhodospirillales > Thalassospiraceae > Thalassospira > Thalassospira sp. GO-4. Next base: position 3,743,226 of record NZ_CP097807.1, on the reverse strand, counting down.
CAGGCCAGTTCGACAAGGCGTACATTTCCGGGTCATTGCCATTGGCAAAAACCACCAGTGACAGCGTCACCGCCACAAGGGCCACGGTCGCCGTGATCGAAAATACGCGCTGCAACAAAATGTCGTGACGGACCGCCAGAACAATCAGGGCGGCCATCACGGCGGGCAGCACTATGGGAACAACAATCCAGTCACCCATCAGTTTTTATCTCCTGCTTCGGATGGCTCGCCAACCGGGCGACCGTCAACATGGTCATTGCCGATTTCAAGATAAGCCCGGATCGACAGAACAACGATCAGGGCGGTCATGCCGAACGAGATCACAATCGCCGTCAGGACAAGTGCCTGGGGCAACGGATCGGTATATTCGGTCACGCCATCACGCAGGATCGGCGGCATATTGATCGTCAGGCGGCCCATCGCGAACAGGAACACGTTCACCGCATAGGACAGCAAGGCCAGACCGATCACCACCGGGAAAGTCCGCCCGCGCAGCAACAGATACGTGCCGCACGTGGTCAGAAGCCCAATACTGCTTGCTACAAGAAACTCCATATCAGGCCTCCTTTTCCGGGGTTGCTACAGATGCAGACGGATCATGATCCATCGGATCAAGGTTCACATCGACATGTTCGGCCATGCGTTCAACCTGTGACAGTTTGGCAAGGGCCAGCATCACCGCCCCGACCACGGTCAGGAACACGCCAAGGTCAAAGCCCATGGCAGATGCCAGTTCAAATTCGCCAACAATCGGCAGATGAACATGGGTGAAACCGCTGGTCAGGAACGGAAGCCCCGCAACCCATGCCGAAACACCGGTAATCGCAGCCGCAATCACGCCCAGACCGATCATGCCGTGATAGTTCACCTTCATGCGGTTCTGGGTCCAGCCAAAGCCCGACGCCATATATTGCATGACCAACGCAACCGAAACGACCAGACCGGCGATAAAGCCACCGCCCGGCTCGTTATGGCCACGCAGGAAGATGTAAACACCCACCATCAGCGACAGCGGCAACATCACGCGCGTTGCCACCACCATCATCATCGGATGGCGATCAGCCGACCGGCGATTATCGACAACCCAGTTGGCAAGACGCTTGGCGGCTTCGCCCTGGGTGACGGTTTCAATCAGGGCAAAGATCGACAGTGCCGCGATGCCCAGAACGATGATCTCGCCAAATGTATCAAAGCCACGGAAGTCGACGAGGATCACGTTCACAACGTTGGTACCGCCGCCTTCTGTTTTCGAATTCGCCAGATGATAAGCCGAAATCGAGTTGGGCAGATCACGTGTCATGATTGCCCAGATCGCCCCGCCAATGCCAAGTCCCGCAGCAATGGAAACAATCCCGTCACGCATCTTGCGGCCCGGCAGGCTTTCCTTTGGCGTTTCCTTGGGCAGGATATTGAGTGCCAGCAACATCAGGATGACCGTCACCACCTCGACCGAGATCTGCGTCAGGGCAAGGTCCGGTGCCGAAAGATAGATGAAGCCAAGTGACACGATCAGGCCGATCACACCGACCAGAAGCAAGGTCAGCAACCGGTTGTGATGCATGAAGACCGACGCGATACAGGTCACGACCAGCAACAGCCAGGCAATGGCCGCCGGCGGTGAAACTTCAAGAAGTTCACGCGAACCCGACAGGTAATCGGGTTTGGCATAAAAGCCCGAAACACCGATTGCCACAGCCGAAACCACCATGATCGCCAGATAACGCTGCAAGGAGCCGTTATGCAGGTTGTCCGAGACAAAGCGGCTGAGTGCTACCAGCTTGGCCATTGCGCAATCAAACATGGATTTGGCATCGGGACGCGACAGGTTTGCTGTCGCCGACAGAAGCCCCGCATGACGCATCAACAAAAGCGCCCCCAGAACCAGGGCAATCGCACTCATGCCAAGTGCCGGGGTCAAACCATGCCAAAGTGCCAGATGATATTCCGGCAGTTCCCCGCCAATCACCGCACCGGATGTCGCCGCCACCAGCGGACCGGCAATGGTTGCCGGGAACAGGCCGATCAGAACCACAAGAACGGTCAGGAATGCAGGCGGCGCCCACATGCCGAACGGCGGGTCATGCGGATGATGCGGAAGGTTTTCATCACGCGGTTTGCCCAGCCAGACATGGAAGATAAACCGGAAGGAATAGGCAACCGAGAAGATCGCACCAATCGTGGCCAGCAGCGGCACAAGCCAGTTCTGATCGAACCAGACCGTATGCCAAGCTTCCTCCAGCATCATTTCCTTGGACAGGAAGCCGTTAAACGGAATGACACCGGCCATCGATGCCGCCGAGATAATGCCGATGGTCCCGGCAATCGGCATCAGGTTCAGCAATCCGCCTAACCGGCGAATATCACGGGTTCCCGTTTCATGATCGACGATACCCGCCGTCATGAACAGGGCCGCCTTGAAGGTCGCATGGTTGATGATGTGGAAAACACCGGCAACTGCGGCCATCGGCGTTCCAAAACCAAACAGCATGGTGACAAGACCAAGGTGACTGACCGTCGAATAGGCCAGAAGTCCCTTAAGGTCATGTTTGAAGATCGCGATCCATGCGCCCAGAACCATCGTGACCAGACCGGCGGTCGCCACGATATAGAACCATTCCGGTGTGCCCGACAGAACCGGCCACATGCGCGCCATCAGGAAGATACCGGCCTTGACCATGGTTGCCGAATGCAGATAGGCCGAAACCGGGGTCGGTGCGGCCATGGCATGGGGAAGCCAGAAATGGAACGGGAACTGTGCCGATTTGGTGAAACAGCCTAAAAGGATCAGAACCAGTGCCGGAACATACATCGGCGATGCCTGGATCAGATCGGCATTGGCAAGAATATCGGTCAGGTTATAGGAGCCGACGATATCGCCAAGGATCAGCATCCCCGCAATCATCGCCAAACCACCAGCACCGGTCACGGCAAGCGCCATGCGCGCGCCCTGACGGCCTTCTGGCAGATGTTTCCAGTACCCGATCAGCAGGAACGATGACAGGGATGTCAGTTCCCAGAAAATCAGAAGCAGCAGAATATTATCGGAAAGAACGATACCGACCATGGCCCCCTGGAACAGGAGCAGGAACACATAAAAGCGCCCCATGGGATCGTTCTTTGACAGATAGAACCGCGCATAGATGATAATCAGCAAACCGATGCCAAGGATCAGTGTCGCAAACAGCAATCCAAGACCATCCAGGAAGAAGGTCACATTCAGACCCAGTTCCGGCAGCCAATTATAACTGACCTGAAATACCTCGCCGGCAATGACCGCTGGGGCCTTTGCCATCAAAAGGATCAGGGCAAGCAGCGTGACAGAACCGGTGGCAGTTGCACATGCATTGCGCCCGGCCCTGATCATTATGGCGGGCAAGACCGCCCCAATGAAGGGAAGCAAAACAATGAGGGTGAGACTCATGAAAGACCCTTATTTTTGGATAATCGCCGCATCGCCCCCAACGCGAGACAGCAAGAAAATTCCGGCAGAAGGTAATATTTGTTCAGAAAATGGTCAAGAAAACCCAAACGGCGCAGCTTTTTACCTTGAGCCTGTCAAGTGACACCGATCACGGCACCTGCATTTAAAACTTTCCTGCAACCAAGCATCTCCCACCTCATCCAACACTTGATAGTTGTAACATGCTTAGGAAACCGACTAATAATTTAGATAATTCTTTTGAAAAATAGCTATCGTGAACGAACTCCTCCCTCCGTAAGGCCGTAAAATGATTGAGTATCTTCCAAGCATTTCAAACATTCTGAGTGAATTAATTACTGGCACATTGGGCGGTGTTGTCGTGGCAACAGCCACGTTAGGAGTAAAGTTTTACAACAGGAAAAAGATTGAAGCGAAGTTTCCTGTCTCTGGCGAATACATCTCGTTCTTCGAGGATGTGGTAGGCGGAGAGCAAATTGTGGTACCCAGCATGGCCACAATCAAACAAAAAGGCTCAGAAGTTAGAATTACCAATTCGATGTCTGGGGGAAGAAGCTGGACGCTGGACGGAACCATTCTTCAGGGCGGTCATGTATCGGGGGTATACTCGGCGGACGCCGTTTACGACGAGGGCGTCGGCTCATTTTACCTCAGAATCCAACCGAATATTCTTGACGGCATGTGGAATGGATATGACCACGATAATAAGATAACAAACTCAGGAAGGTATTGGTTTCGCCGTGTTTTAGACTGCCAAATAGTCCGTTATGAATCTGAATACCTAAACGACATCCTTCACACATCTGCGAATGCATTTGGAAACGGATATATTGATCGAACGGCAATTAAAAACGACACAGAACATTATGCTGTTGTTGCACTAGTTAACGGTGAGTTCGCCGGATATTGTTTTGGAAAAGTCGAACCCGCGCATTCCATCAAACATTTGACAAAACTTAATATGGCCGTGCTTCCTGATGACGTTAGGGTAGCGGATGAAGATGGTAATCTAGGAACAATCAAAACTATCGCTGTCCGACGTAAGTTTCGAGGGCACGGGATAGGGACGAAGCTGATCAAGTTTTCTGAGAATGAGCTTAAAGAGCGAGGTTCAACGTGCTTGATCGTACCTGCTTGGACAGTTGAAGGAAAAACTCCGATAAAAAGTCTGTTGCTGCATAACGACTACGCAGAATGGGCGGAAAATAACTGTTACTGGAAAGAAGAGTGCGAAGCCAAGAAATTTGAATGCATTTCTTACGGCGAGAGATGCCATTGTTCAGTTAAGTTCTACCGAAAAGGAAGAATCTGACCCTATTCCGGGCTATCCTGTAGCTCAAATTTCCAAATTAAAATCTTCACTTCCGCCCACCAGCAAGAAGCGATGCTTCGGGCATCATGCGCAAACGGATCATGGCAATTGTGCCGGCTACCGGCCCGATCGACAGCATGGCAAACGCCCCCCACCAACCGGCCCAGTCAGCAACAACCGGCACCAGATGGATCGATACCAGCGCGATCAGAAAACCGATGGCATTTTGCAGAGTCAATGCCGTACCGACCTGATGGGGATCGGCCAGTTCAATCACGCAGGATGAAAACTGTGCGGAATCCGCCACCACCGAAATACCCCAGACAATACAGATCAGAAGAAGGACCGCAAATGGCGCATCCCCGAAGGCACCGGCAACCAGTGCGCAGGCACCGCTGATGACCATGGCGGTAATTGTAACGGTCGTCCGCCCGATCCGGTCGGCATAATATCCCCCGGCAAGCGATCCGAACGCCCCGATCCCGACGATGGCAAAGGTGGATAATGCCGACCACATGCCGGGATTATCGACCATCCGATCTGAATAGGCCCCGTACAGGAACAACCCGATCCAGCCCCACATGGCATAAAGTTCCCACATATGCCCGAAATAACCATAACAGGCATGGCGCAATGGCTTGTTGGACCAGATTTTACCAACCATGCGCGGATCAAAGCGCGGCGACCTTCCCGGTGTTCCGCCCAGATGCACAAACAAAACGGCAAAGGCCGCCAGATAGGCCGACACACTTGCCGTTACGATCACCAATCGCCAATCAAGGGGAACCGCCACCGAAAACAGATGCGGCAAGGCCGACCCCATGGTCAACGCCCCAACCAGAAGCCCGACCAGAAATCCGGTATCGCCGCGCGACCAGGTCGCAACCATTTTCATGCCGATCGGATAGATGCCCGCCATGCATATGCCGGTGATCAGGCGCAGCAAGATCACCACCACACCATCAATCGGCACCACAAGGATCAGGATATTGGCGGTTGCGGCAATGATCGCCGACGCGGCCCAGAAACGACGCGGTTCGATCCGGTCGGCCAATCCGAAAACCGCACTGGTTACCGTCCCCAGTACAAAGCCAAGAAGAACCGAACTGGTAAACAGCGAAGATTGCAATGCGCCGATATCGAATTCGCTGCGCAATTGCGGCAGCACCGCGGTCGCCGAAAACCACAGGGCAAGTGCCATTAACTGGCAAACCGTAATCATTGTAACGGCAAAGCCTTTGCCCGTGCGCGCCATTGTCCCCCCGCATGTTTGATGTTTTGCACATCATACACAGATGCGGACAAAAACCTATCTTGGAACTCTTTGAAATTCTGACCGTTAGATGTTTATCCCGATGAATTTCCAATTCCGAGCGGACGGCAGAAATGAACATTCTTGATCAATATGCATATGGCGTTGTAACGGCCCTTGGTTTTTTCTGGAATGCGCTTTGGGCTTTCGTTCTTGGCTATGCCATCAGTGCTGCAATCCAGGTCTTTGTGCCCAAACGCCGACTGGTTGACCATATGGGCGATGGCGGTGCCAAAAGCATTTCACTGGCCGGGATGTTTGGCGCGCTTTCAAGTTCCTGTTCTTTTGCCGCGCTGTCCGCTGCGAGATCGCTTTTTCAGAAAGGCGCGCATTTCATCGCAACCGTCGCTTTCATGTTTGCATCGACCAATCTGGTCATTGAACTGGGCGTTCTGATCTTTCTGTTTCTCGGATGGCAGTTTCTGGTCGCAGAGATCGTCGGTGGAATCATCATGATCGTGATTTCGGCCATCCTGATCCGTCTGACATATCCGACCAAACTGATTGACAAGGCCCGCGATCATGCAGATGACGCGACCGGTCATGAGGATGACGATTTCGACTGGAAAAAACGCATTGCATCGATCGAGGGATGGCAACAGGTCGGCAACCGTTTCGTCATGGAATGGCAAATGGTTTGGCGTGAAATCCTGATCGGTTTTACCGTTGCCGGATTTATTGCGGTGTTTGTGCCAGACCATGTTTGGCAGACGCTGTTTCTTGCCGATGATGGCGCAAGCGGTGCCGATCTGCCATTCCTGCGGGTGTTGGAAAACGCATTGATTGCCCCGTTTGTTGCCGCTGCGACCTTTATCGGGTCCATGGGCAATATCCCGCTTGCCACTGTGCTGAGTGCAGGCGGCGTCAGTTTTGCCGGTATTATGGGCTTTATCTATTCCGATTTGATGGTCCCGCCGCTGGTGAAAGTGAATGCACGCTATTACGGCTGGAAGACCGCGCTTTATATTGCGGGTGTGATGTATGTCAGTATCGTCGCAACGGCGTTGCTTCTGCATTATGCATTTGCGGCACTTGACCAGGTCCCCGAAAGCAGCCGGGACATTGCCGAAATCAGCGCATTTGGCGTCAATTACACATTGTTCCTGAACATTGCGGCATTTGTACTGGCAGCCGTTTTGATCCGGTTGCGCGCACTGGCACAAAAAGCTGGTTCCGGCGGGCATGGTCACAACCACGATCATGATCACGAACATGACCACGGACATGATCATCACGGCAGCAAGACATCGATACTGACCCCGAAAAATGCCCTGATCGGTGTGATATTCCTGATATTGGCAGGTGGACTTGTGGTGCAGATCGGAACAGCGGTGTCCTAAAAAAACACCGCCCGGTCAGACCGGACGGCGCAAGTTATCCCGAGCGGGAATAAAATTTGGCACTATCGGCGCGATTATCCGTGATCGCGCCGGTCATCAATGACCTTGCCGTCATTTGGCAATGTTCCGGACGGGTTAAAGGCAACCACGCCGCGCAGCTTGCAAACACCGGCCATGGTTTCACCAATCGCGTCCAGATCTGCTGATGCCTCGTTGCCTTCGCACAGAAGGGTCATGACATCATTGTCATTTTCACGGGTTACAACCAGACGCGCCTTGGTGATGGCGTCGTGGCGTTTGACGATTTCGGCAACCTGACTTGGATGGACAAACATGCCTTTGACCTTGGTGGTTTGATCGGCACGGCCCATCCATCCCTTGATCCGGTCATTGGTGCGCCCGCACGGGCTTTGCCCAACCGCAATCGCCGAAAGATCACCCGTAGCAAACCGGATCAGCGGATAATCCATATTCAGGGTCGTGACCACCACTTCGCCGACTTCGCCATCTGCAACCGGTTCCCCGGTGCCCGGGCGCACGATTTCAAGGATAATGTCTTCGGCAATGATCATGCCGTCCTTGGCGTCACTTTCATAGGCAATCAGACCAAGGTCGGCACTGGCATAACATTGCAGCATCGCAATCCCGCGTTCCGCAAACCAGTCGCGCAACGACGGCGGTAATGCTTCGCCCGAAACAAGGGCACGCTTGATCGATGAAATATCGGCGCCGAGTTCATCGGCCTTTTCCATCAGGATTTTCAGGAAAGATGGCGTGCCGCTATAGCCAGCCGGTTTGAGATCACTGATCGCTTTGACCTGGGCTTCGCTTTGCCCGACGCCGGCCGGTACGACCACACAGCCACAGGCACGCGCCCCGCTGTCGAAAATGAACCCACCCGGTGTCAGGTGATAGGACAGGCAGTTATGCACGATATCGCCCGGACGGAAACCGGCCGCAAAGAACGCACGGCCCATGCGCCACCAGTCATCGCCTTTTCCCTGCGGATCATAGATCGGGCCGGGGCTTTGGAACATGCGCGCCATCGCCGGAACCGGCGTTGCATTCAATCCGGCAAGGGGAAGTTCCCGGGCCTGGGCATCAATCAGATCGGATTTGCGGGTTACCGGCAAGTTTGCCAGCGCATCACGCGATGTAATTGTTCGCGGGTCGATATCGGCAAGAATGCGGCCATAGCCGGTCGACTTTTCCTTTGCATGATGAAGGATGCGCGGCAGTGCCGCCATCAGACCGGCTTCGCGGTCTGCGGGATTGCGCGTTTCACGTGCGTCGTAATATGTCGTCAGCATCCTGCCCGTCTTTCTTCAAAATTCAGTCACCAAAGCATTCAGGCCGTTACAGCCAACGCTTGCGGCGTTTGTAGGACTTGATGTTCTTGAAGCTTTTGCGTTCTTCGGAACCACCGCCAAGATAGAATTCCTTGACGTCTTCGTTGTTCAAAAGCTCGTCGCGGGTACCGTCAAGAACCACTTTGCCGCTTTCCATGATATAGCCATAGTCGGCAACCTTAAGCGCAAAGTTGGCATTCTGTTCAACGATCAGCATCGTGATGCCCTGTTCGCGATTGATCTTTTCGATAATCCCGAACACTTCCTTGACCAGAAGCGGCGACAGGCCCATGGACGGTTCATCAAGCAGGATCATTTTCGGACGCGCCATCAGGGACCGACCGATTGCCAGCATCTGCTGTTCCCCGCCCGACAGATAACCGGCAAGCCCGGTGCGTTCCTTCAGGCGCGGGAAATATTCAAAGACCATTTCGATATCGTCTTTGACGCCCTTGTCCTTGCGGGTATAGGCCCCCAGACGCAGGTTCTCGATACAGGTCATGTCTTCAATGATGCGGCGGCCTTCCATCACCTGGAACAGGCCGGAACGCACGATTTCTTCCGGGCTGCCATTGGCGATCTGCTGGCCCATGAAATTGATGTCGCCACGGGTGACTTCGCCGTCTTCGGTTTTCAGCAAACCTGAAATCGCCTTAAGCGTGGTCGACTTGCCAGCACCGTTCGGCCCCAGAAGGGTAACGATCTTGCCTTGCGGAACTTCCAGCGATACGCCGCGCAGGACAAGGATGACCTCGTCATAAACAACTTCGATGTTATTGACCGACAGCATCGGTTCGGCGGTCTCAATTTTGCGGGCGGGCTCTGCCATGGTGTCCCCTTCGAATTATCGCTTGGTGATCCCCCCTGTCGGGGACAAGGCATCTTGCGTCTTATGCCTTGCCCCCGAACAGACTGGGAGACATTCGTCTGTCTGGACTCAGATCTTAGTAACCGAGCCAGTCGTCACGACGCGGCAGGGTAACGGTCGTTTCTTTTTTGACCGTGACTTCGCCGCCTTTGGCGCTGCCGTTATAGATGTTGACGGTGTTGATGCCGCGATGGTCTTCGGCAGTCCAGGTTGCTTCCATGCACACACCTTCAAGGCCTTTGGGGACCCAGTTGGTGCGGGCATACATGCCGGCCTTGATGTTTTCACCGGTAATGCCGCCATTGGCCTTTGCCCATTCCATGGCTTCTTTCATGTAATAGGCCGAGCAAATGCCACGGATGTAATGGTGGGTGCGGAACTCGGTGCCCGAACGATCAGACATCTTGGAGATTTCGCGGACCAGTTCCATGCCCGGAACGCCTTCGTCGGTCCAGAAGCTGGTCATGGCCGGGAAGACATAGTTTTCAACATCGCCAATGGTTTTCAGCGTTTCGTAGTCACCCGCCCAGATGTTGGCCAGCCATTTCGGGGTCGCGCCAACCGTGTCACAGGATTTCACCAGCGACACAACCGACGGGCCAAGGTTGCCAAGATACCCATAGTTGGTCCCGGCTTCTTTCAGGGTCAGGCATTGTGCCTTGAAGTCACCCGGCTTCATCGAAACAACCACCGGTGCGGTTACTTCAAAGCCAAGCTCGTTGGCATATTCTGCACAGGCTTCTTTCGGTGCGTTCGGATACGGGTGGTTGTCCCCGATATGCGAGAAGACCGGCTTGCCCGAACCACCGGAGTTTTTCCAGTCTTCAGCAGCCCACTGAACCATTGCACGGCAGGCATCGGAATAGGATGCGCCATAGAAGAAGTTATACGGTGCCGGTTTTGCCGTTTTCGGGTTTTTCGCGGTCGGGTCGGTCAGGTGACCGGAATAGGATGCCGAGTAGACCGGAACCTTGTCCTTGGCAACGAAGCTGATCAGTGCTTCAGTATCGCCTGTACCCCAGCCCTGCATGGCAACCATGTTGTTGCGCGAACGCCATTTCTTGTAGTTCGCAATCGCCTGGGGAACCTTGTAGGCATAGTCAACCGATTCAGAATCCAGAACCGTACCGTCAATCCCGCCATGGGTGTTGATGTAAGACAGCGCATCACGCACACCATCAGCATAGAACTTGCCGATAAAGCCGGTCGCACCGGTAATATCCATCAGATGGCCGACAAATACTTCGTCTGCTTTGGCTGCCGAGAACGACAAGCCGGTTGCAACCATCGCGGTCGCAGCAATCAGTCTCTTCATAACGACGTCTCCCTTGGACGTTTTCATCAAAGATAGCCTCCCGGTCTCCCCGTTTTGGTCCCGGCCCTTTTTGTTTTTTAAGCGGGGCGGGTTCGGGGTCTTTATCAGTACGAGAAGGGATAAAGCTTCCAGTACGCCCTGATCTGTTGCCAGCGATGGGCAAGCCCATCCGGCTCAAAGATCAGGAACAGGATGATGGCCAGACCAATTGCCATCTCCTTGATATAAGCCAGCCCGTCGGTCACAGCCGTCGAACTTGCCCATTCAAAAACGCTTAATGCGCTGACACCGCTTTCCATGACTTCGGGCAGAAGCACCATAAACACGGTTCCCATCAGGGTGCCTTTGACCGATCCGAGACCACCGATAATGATCATGCCAAGGAACTGGATCGACAGCAGAATGGTGAAACCTTCGGCCGAAACAAAGCCGAGATAATGCCCATACATCGCCCCGCCGACACCGGCATAGAAGGACGAGATGGCAAAGCTCATCAGACGGTATTTCGTCAGATTGATGCCCATGATTTCAGCTGACAGGTAATGGTCACGTACCGCAACAAAGGCACGACCATCACGGGTCCGCATCAGGTTGGTGCCCAACAGATACATCAGCACCAGGAAGAACAGCGACACATAGAAGAAGCTGAAATCATCAAGAATTTCATAGCCGAACACATTGATCGGGTTGGCCGCAGCCCCGTACGAACCACCGGTAAACCATTCGGCACGGGCAAAGAAATCTTCAAGAATGAACTGGGCCGCCAGGGTGGCAATCGCCAGATAAAGCCCCTTGATCCGGGCCGCAGGCAGACCAAACAGCATACCAACAGCCGCTGTCATCAGGCCGGCAAGCGGAATGGACAGCAACACCGGAATACCGGTCGTGTTGTTGATCCAGGCCGATGCAAAGGCGCCAAATCCAAAGAACGCCGCATGGCCCAGTGAAATCTGACCGGTAAAACCGACCAGGATATTCAATCCAAGTGCCGCAATCGCAAAGTACGAGATCTGGATGAACAGGTTGACGTAATAGCCATCCAGAACAAACGGGATCATTGCCACCGCAAGAATGCCAAGGATCGCGGCATTGCGGATATAGGTCGTATCAAAAATCCGCGTATCCTGACGATAGGTCGTTCGGAAATCACCGCAGGGACGCATCGAAAATCCAGCCATAGTACTTTTCCTCGTCCCTTAGATACGTTCGATGTCTTTGGTGCCAAACAGGCCATATGGCTTGATGCACAGAATAATGATCAGCACATAGAACGGCGCGATCGAGAACAGGTTGCCCCAGTTCAGATACTGGCCATCCACAAACTCGGCCGTGTTTTCAAGAAGACCGATAATCACACCACCGACAATCGCACCGACGATGGAGTCAAGCCCGCCCAGAATAACCGCCGGGAACACCTTGATCCCGATCACCGACAGGGCCGAAGACACACCATTGACCATCCCGATCACGATACCGGCGATCCCCGAAACCAGGGCCGAAATCGCCCAGGACATCGCAAAGACGGTTTTGACCGAAATGCCAAGGCTTTGTGCGACCTGCTGATCAAAGGCGGTTGCGCGCATCGCAAGGCCAAGCTTGGAATATTTGAAGAACCAGTAGAACCCGGCCATGATGAACAACGAGATCACGAAGCTCATGATGTAGGCCGTTTCGATCTGCATCCCCAGAAGGTTGATCGAACGGGTTTCAAATACCTGCGGATAAGTTGCTGTGGTGGCCCCGAAAATCCATTTGGTTGCCGCCTGGAAAAAGATCGAAAGCCCGATGGTCACCATGATCACGGAAATGATCGGTTCGCCAATCATGGGCCGCAAGACAACCATCTGAAGAATGATGCCAAACGCCATCATAAACAGCAGCGTAAACAGGAAACCCAGCCAGAAGGGCATACTCATTTCCACAAGGAACGCATAGCAAACCCACGCGCCAATCAGCAGAAACTCGCCCTGGGCAAAGTTAACGATCTGGGTTGATTTATAGATGAGCACGAAGCACATCGCGACGACACCATACAGTGTCCCGACGATCAACCCGTTCAGCAGAAGCTGGAACAGAAGTTCGAAATTCATGTTGCCATCCCTGTAATGGCGGTCCGCGATCCGGTGATCGGGACCACAGTTTTGCTGCTGCCTTATTCGGCGGCTTTCGGGGCCGTCTGTGCGACCTTGTTATCTTCGAGATCGACGACCTTCACGCTTGTCTGGATGCGGGTCTTCGACCCATCCTGGAAGGTGATCATGGTGTCGATATCAACCTTGTCATTGCCGGCATAAACCGCATCGATGATGTCGGCGTATTTTTCGGCAACCACGCCACGGCGCACCTTGCGCGTACGAGTCAGTTCGCCGTCATCGGCATCCAGTTCCTTGTAAAGAAGCAGGAAGCGTTTGATGCGCTGTGCCTCTGGCAGGGTCTTGTTCACCTCGCGGATTTCCTCGGTGATCATGTCATAGACCTGCGGCTGGGCGGACAGGTTGGTATAGTTGGTAAAGGCAATCCCGCGCTGTTCGGCCCATTTCGCCATGATCGAATAACGAATACAGATCATGGTCGACAGGAACGGAAGATCCTTGCCAAGGATCACGGCCTCGGCAATGAAGGGCGAGAATTTCAGTTTGTTTTCAATAAACTGCGGCGAATAACGCACCCCGGTCGAGGTTTCCGCCAGATCCTTCATGCGATCGATCACAACCAGATGATTGTTTTCTTTCTTGAAGTAACCGGCATCACCGGTATGCATCCAGCCATCTCTGACATCTTCGTCATAGGCGGACTGGTTTTTGTAATATCCGGTGAACATGCCCGACGTCCGGGCAACGATTTCGCCAACTCCGTTTTCATCGGTATTGATGACCTGGATGTCGGAATTGTCAAAGGCAACACCGACCGTATCAAAATCGATATCATCGGGCTGATGAATGGTATAGGCGCCGCAAAGTTCGGTCTGGCCATAAAGCTGACGCAACGGCACGCCCATCGCATGGAAGAACTTGAAGGTTTCCGGACCAATCGCCGCCCCGCCGGTTGCGGCTGAGCGCAGGTTGGAAAAACCAAGACGGTCTTTGAGCGCATTCATCAAAATGACGTCGGCCATCTTGGAATGACCGCCATTATCCAGCGCCGTGCGGGCCAGAGCCATGCCGAAATCAAACATCTTTTGCTTGAACGGCGTTGAATCCATCATCCGGGCCCGCACATCGGCGGCAATGGTTTCCCAGACGCGCGGCGCAAGCAGCACGAAGTTCGGACCAATTTCGCGCAGGTCGGCCATCATGGTTTCCTGCTCTTCGACGAAATTGACGATCTGGCGACTGACCAGCGACTGACCAACCACATAGACCTGTTCCATAATCCACGGAAGCGGCAGGACAGATACATAGTTATCACCCGGATATTTCGGGTCAGCACGCAGATACGCCGCGCAATGATCCAGAAAATCACCGGAATTGAGCATCGCCATTTTCGGCTTGGACGTCGTGCCCGATGTCGTGCACAGGATCGCGCATTCATCACCCTTGGTATCGGCGACCATTTGGTCATAGATACCGGGATTTTTTTCTTCGAGTTCGCGGCCAAGCTCGTAAAGCTTTTCGACATCCATCAAACGCGGATCGTCATATTTGCGCATCCCGCGCGGGTCGCAATAAACGATATGTTCCACGGTCGGAATGTCGTCGCCAAGTTCGATCAGCTTGTCACACTGTTCTTCGTCTTCGGCGATCAGGATACGGGCACCCGAATAGGTGATCAGATAGGCGACTTCTTCGTGAAGGCTGTCCTGATACAGACCGACCGACATTCCGCGAAGGGCATGGGCAGCAATTTCGCCCCAAACCCATTCCGGACGGTTTTCACCGATGATGCCAACAACATCGCCCTGCCCGATGCCAAGCGCACGCATGCCAAGCGTCATCCATTTGACGCGGTCATTGTAATCTTTCCAAGTGAATTCCTGCCAGATGCCGAATTCCTTTTCGCGCATGGCAACGTCACCACCCCAGTTGCGCGCATTATAGGCCAGCACTTTCGGGAAGGTATCAAGCGACTGCACGTCGGCATAATCGGGGATATTGCTGCTCATGATCAGGCCACCTGCTCGTCTTCATCCGTTTCGTCGTCTTCTTCACCCAGATAGGCCTTCTTGACGTGACTGTTGGCCATCACCTCGTCGGGGAGGCCTTCGGCAATCTTGCGTCCGAAGTCGAGAACCATGACCCGGTTCGAGATATCCATGACAACACCCATGTCATGTTCAATCATCACAACCGTCATGCCCCATTCTTCGTTGAGGTCGATGATAAAGCGCGCCATGTCCTCTTTTTCTTCGAGGTTCATGCCCGCCATCGGCTCATCAAGCAGGATCAGATCAGGACGCAGTGCAACAGCACGCGCCAGCTCGACGCGTTTGCGCAGACCATATGAAAGCGTGCCGGCCGTTGCCTTGCGGATATGGGAAATTTCAAGAAAATCGATCACGTCTTCGCAGAAGCGACGGTGTTCGAGTTCTTCCTTCTGCGCACCGCCAAACCAGTAAAGCGGCCCGTTCAGGAAGTTGTTTTTCAAAAGATGGTGGCGACCGACCATGATGTTATCGAGAACATTCATATGGCCAAACAGCGCCAGATTCTGGAATGTACGACCGATGCCCAGTTCGGCACGATCATTGGGTTTAAGCCCCGTAACATCCTGACCTTTGAACGATACCGATCCGGTGGTCGGGGTGTAACGCCCCGACACGCAGTTCAGCATGGACGTCTTGCCCGCGCCGTTCGGGCCGATGATCGAAAACAGTTCGCCCGGCTGGACGGAAAAGCTGACATCACTCAGCGCACGTACACCGCCGAAAACCAGCGACACATCGCTGATCTGTAAAATAGGACTCTGTGACGTCATGCCGTCGCATTCCTCCCTGACTTGGGCCGCAAATGCCGCAGAACCACATTTCGGGTTCATCTTGGTGAAATTCGCGAACCGATATTCAGTTTCCCTGATGATGTGTCGGATTTTTTTGGGACCCTGACCTTACGGAAACCGGGCCTGACACATTTAATAGGCATTTAAGTACCAATTTCAGCATATTGCGTCAATGCAATGATCAGCAAGGGATTGCGACTTTTCTACAAATTCGCAATGCACAATTTAAATTCGCCTACCGCGCACCATCTTTCTACCCTTGATTACGTAACGTTATCTGACGGTGAGATCAGTTAGGCAGCCCCGCGCACGTCGCATTGCAAAAAATTTTCGCGATCATGCACCGCACAATATTTGACGGGTGAATGCCCCCGAATAAGGCGGATCCAGATCAGCGCGATTGATCGAATCGGAACGGATTCGGGGCGGGCTTTTACGGCGTCTGGTATCCTCGTTCGCGATCAGCGCACCACCGCACCCCCGACATGCCCCGAAAACGCGCAAGCAATATGGCCAGCAACAGACTCGGCCTCCGAACAGCCCCTATTGAAAGGCGAAATGCGCCTTCACATATCGATCAAAGGTTTACCGATGCTTGTTGGACTTTGCCAATATGCTGTGATCAGCGGGTTTTACTGAATACCCCTTCACTGGGTCTGGACTTTCACAGGGAATTGTGGTGTAACCCCGGTGCACATGCATATGTAGCCGTGACCCGCGTCACGCAACACAGATAGCCCACCGCTCGGCGCTCCGACGGTCGGGGTGTCTTGTCACGACAAGCCCTTTTAACCACCTTGAGGAGGGTCTGATGTCCATTTGTGGCAAAGACAACCTGAAAACGCGCCGCACGCTGAAAGTCGGGGATAATTCCGTCGACTATTACAGCCTCAAAGTTGCTTCCGAAAAACTCGGCGACGTTTCCAAACTTCCCTTCACGCTGAAAGTGGTTCTTGAGAACCTTCTGCGCTATGAAGATGACTTCACTGTCAAAACCGACGATGTTCAGGCTGTTGTAGACTGGCTCAAAGCCCGCAAGAGCAGCCATGAGATCAACTATCGTCCGGCCCGCGTTCTGATGCAGGACTTCACCGGCGTTCCCGCCGTCGTTGACCTTGCCGCGATGCGCGATGCCGTTGTCAACATGGGTGGCGACGCCCAGAAGGTGAACCCGCTTTCACCGGTTGATCTCGTCATTGACCACTCGGTCATGATCGACTTCTTCGGCACCGATGATGCACTCGACAAAAACATGGAAGTCGAGTTCGAACGTAACGGCGAACGTTATGGCTTCCTGCGTTGGGGTCAGAACGCGTTCAACAACTTCCGCATCGTTCCGCCGGGCGCAGGCATCTGCCACCAGGTCAACGTCGAACATCTTGCCAAGGTCGTCTGGACCGGCAAGGACGAAGACGGCAAGACCGTTGCATATCCTGATACCCTGGTCGGCACCGATTCCCACACCACCATGGTGAACGGCCTTGCTGTTCTTGGTTGGGGTGTTGGTGGTCTGGAAGCCGAAGCAGCAATGCTTGGCCAGCCGATCTCGATGCTGATCCCGGAAGTCGTCGGCTTTAAGCTGACCGGCACCATGAAAGAAGGCATCACCGCAACCGACCTTGTTCTGCGCGTCGTTCAGATGCTGCGTGAAAAAGGCGTTGTCGGCAAATTCGTCGAATTCTATGGCGATGCACTTGACCACATGAGCCTGCCGGACCGTGCGACCATCGGTAACATGGCACCGGAATATGGTGCGACCTGTGGCTTCTTCCCGATCGATGACGAAACGCTGAACTACATGCGTTCGACCGGCCGTGACGAAGACCAGATTGCCCTGGTTGAAGCATATGCCAAAGAACAGGGCATGTGGCGCGAGCCGGGCTTCGAAGCAGAATACACTGCAACGCTTGAACTTGACATCTCGACTGTCGAGCCGGCCCTGTCGGGTCCGAAGCGTCCGCAGGACCGCGTCCTTCTTAAAGACGCCGTATCGAGCTTCAATGGCACCTTTGCCGACATGGCACCGGGTGTAGATGCTGATCGTTCCGTTCCGGTTTCGAATGAAAACTTCGAAATGAAAGACGGTAACGTCGTCATCGCCGCAATCACGTCCTGCACCAACACCTCGAACCCGAGCGTGCTGATCGCAGCCGGTCTGCTGGCGAAAAAAGCTGTCGAGCTTGGCCTGAACCGCAAACCGTGGGTGAAAACCTCGCTTGCACCGGGTTCGCTCGTTGTTGCCGACTACCTAGAAAAAGCCGGCCTTCAGGATTACCTGGATCAGCTTGGCTTTAACGTTGCCGGTTTCGGTTGCACCACCTGTATCGGTAACTCCGGTCCGCTTGCCGGCCCGATCGCCGAAGCAATCGACGGCAACGACATGCTCGTTACCGCCGTTCTTTCGGGTAACCGTAACTTCGAAGGCCGTATCAGCCCGCACGTCAAGGCAAACTACCTTGCCTCGCCGCCGCTGGTTGTTGCCTATGCCCTTGCCGGTAACCTGAAGGTCGATCTGAACAACGACCCGATCGGTACCGACAAGAACGGCAATGACGTCTTCCTCAAAGACATCTGGCCGAGCAACAAAGAAATTGCCGACACCATTGCGTCGTCGATTTCGGCTGCGATGTACAAAGAGCGTTACGACAACATCTTTGCTGGTCCGAAGCCGTGGCAGGCCATCGAAATCACCGAAGGCGAAACCTTCGCGTGGGATGGCAAATCCACCTACGTCCAGAACCCGCCTTACTTCGTCAACATGGCGGCAGAGCCGAACGACTTCGCAGAAGTCCACGGTGCACGTCCGCTCCTGATCCTGGGTGACTCTGTTACCACCGACCACATTTCTCCGGCCGGTTCGATCAAGGAAGAAAGCCCGGCAGGTGAATACCTCAAGGCGAATGGCGTTGCGGTTCGTGACTTCAACTCCTATGGCGCACGTCGTGGTAACCACGAAGTCATGATGCGCGGTACCTTTGCCAACATTCGTATTCGTAACGAAATGGCACCGGGCACCGAAGGCGGCATCTCGGTCCATTACCCGTCGGGTGAACAGGGCTGGGTTTATGACGTTGCCATGCGCTATCAGGCCGAAGGCACCCCGCTGGTTGTCGTCGCCGGTAAAGAATACGGCACCGGTTCTTCGCGTGACTGGGCAGCAAAAGGCACCAACCTGCTTGGCGTCAAAGCTGTGATCGCGGAAAGCTTCGAACGTATTCACCGCACCAACCTGGTCTGCATGGGCGTCCTGCCGCTGCAGTTCAAAAACGGTGAAGGTCGTGCGACCTACAAGCTTGATGGTTCTGAAACCTTTGATGTCCTTGGCATCGGTGATGGTATCACCCCGCTTCAGGACGTTACGGTTCGCATCACGCGCAAAGATGGCAGCACCGAAGAATTCGTTGCCACCTGCCGTATCGATACCGAGAACGAAGTTCTCTACTACCAGAACGGCGGCATCTTGCAGTTCGTTCTGCGTAACATGATGAAAGCTGCCTGATTTCAGTACGAAGTCAGACGCTGACCAAAAGACACCCCGCCGGTTTTGTCCGGCGGGGTGTTTTATTTCCGGTTGATGTCAAAACCGGCGAAACAATTCCGACATGTGTCCTTGATCCAAAACAATCCTAAACTGCTTGTTGTCTGCTAAGTCAGGTGCAATTCGAATTGTCTTCTGAGCAGGATCAAATGATACGCCCTACCCCAGCCGAAGACCGGTCTTTTGGTCTGACGGTCGGTACGCTGTCACCCGGAACTGTTTTAAGTTGCTCGCCTGCAACGCCACTTGCGCAAGCCGTCACCAAAATGCGCAATGCCAACAGCAGTTCCATCATTGTGGTACAGTCGAACAAGCCGGTCGGAATACTGACAGAGCACGACCTGTTGTCGTTACCAGCCAACAGCAAAGCTGTGCTGTCGCAACCCGTCGAGATGCGCATGTCGCATCCGGTTCACACCATCTCCATCCATGCCAGCCCGCAATCAGCCATCGTCAGGATGCGCGAACGCAATGTCCGCCACCTGGTCACCGTCGATGAAAATGATTGTCTGGTCGGCATCATCAGCCGGACCGATCTGATCCGGCAGATCAGCAACAAAAAGCCGTTCAGCGCAAATGACGTTGCCGATGCGGTCCGACGGTCGACAATCTTTGTCGATGCCCGGATGCCTGTGTCGGAATTGCGACACCGCATGCATGGCGAAAAATGCGACAGCGCCATCGTTACCGGTTTTCCCGCCGACCTGCCGGTCGATCAGCAAACCGGTATCATTACCGAACGCGATATCCTGCGCGGTTTTGCCGATAACAATGATGGCCTGACAGCAGGTGATATTGCCACCCGTCCGGTTATGGTCATTAACGGGGATGTGAACCTTAATGATGCGCGCACCATCATGTTGCGCAAGAACATCCGCCACCTTGTTGTTCATAACCAGCACCGGGAAATCATCGGCGTTCTGTCCTTTGCCGATCTGCTTGAATTTATCGAGCAGGACTATCTGATCTATCTGAACAACATCAATGATGACAGCGACAGCGAACTGGTCAAGGCCCGCCAGTCACTTGCGCTTGCCCGAAAGCTGATTGAAAACTCGCCAGACTGCGTCATGGTCTGTAATGCCCGCGCCGAGATCGAGGCCGTCAACCCCGCCTTTACCCGTGTCACCGGTTATCAGGCCGAAGAAGTCATTGGCAAAAACCCGAGCATTTTGCAGTCCGGTCGCCAAAGCAAGGACTTCTATCGCCAGATGTGGGTCGAACTTGCCCGGACCGGCAAATGGGAAGGCGAGATCTGGAACCGTCGCAAATCGGGTGAAACATTCCCGGAATGGCTTTCGATCATGGCCATCCGCGACAGCGATGGCACCATAAGCCATTATGCATCGATCTTTACCGACATCAGTGAACGCGAAAAAAACCGCGAAGATATCCTTCGGATTGCCTTTACCGACGAACTGACCGGCATGCCCAACCGCCGACGTTTTTCGGAATTGCTGTCGCTTCATGTCGGGCGCGCCCGGCAGCATGGCCGGCCATTGACTGTCATGATGCTGGATCTTGATAACTTTCAGCGCGTCAACAACGCACTGGGCCACAATGCCGGAGATGATGTTCTGGTTGAAGTATCCCGACGCATCAGCCGCGAACTTGGCCATGATGCGGTCATGGCCCGTGTCGGTGCCGATGAATATGCCGCCATCCTGCCCGACATAAAAACCGAACAGGAAGCCCTGAACCTTGCCGAACGCGTTCTTGTCCGGCTTGGCGAACCGCATCTGACCAGCAAGGGTGATGACCTTTATCTTTCGGCCAGCATCGGCATTGCCTCTTTTCCCAAGGATGCCAATGACACCAGCAATCTTTTGCGCTGTGTTGAAATTGCCATGCTTCAGGCAAAGGAACAGGGACGCAACCGGGTCGGCCGGTTCAGCGTGTCGCTGCAAAGTCAGAAGGGTGCTGATCTGGCACTTGAAACGGCGTTGCGGCGCGCGCTTGATAACAATGAACTCCATCTTGCCTATCAACCGCAATTTGACACCAAAACCGGCCAGTTGTGCGGTGTCGAAGCCTTGGCAAGATGGACAACGGCAAGCGGCGAACATATCCCGCCATCGACCTTTATCCCGGTCGCCGAAGAAATCGGTGTCATCGGCGAACTGGGCCGCTGGGTCATGCGCACGGCCTGTCGTCAACTGGTCAACTGGCGCAGCGAAGGTCTGCACAATCTGCGGCTGGCGGTGAATGTGTCGGTTCAGCAATTCTATGGCACGGTCGATCTTGCAGAACAGCTGCGTGCCATTCTGGTCGACAAGGGGTTGTCTGCCGACCGGCTTGAAATCGAAGTCACCGAAAGCCTGTTCATGCGCGATATGGCCGACATGCGTGCCAAACTTCAGCGTATCCAGGATCTGGGCATTCGCATTTCGCTTGATGATTTTGGCACCGGCTTTTCCAGCCTGAGCTATCTGCGGACCCTGCCATTTGATCAGATCAAGCTCGATCGCAGTTTTGTCACCGACATCGATCGTGGCGAAGAAGGCCGGACATTGGCAATCACCATCATCAATATGGCGCGCAACCTTGGCAAAACCTGCATTGCCGAAGGGGTTGAAAACGACCGCCAGCTTGAAGTTCTGCGGGATGCCGGGTGCGACCTTGTGCAGGGTTACCTGCTTGGCCGACCAATGAGCGCACAGGATATTTCAAGGCTTGCCACCGCAACGGATGGCTGAACCCCAAAAGCAAAAGGGCGGGATTATTCCCGCCCTTTCAAACTTCATGAACCGGTTCTTCTGATCCTAGAAGATACCGAGCCCCTTAAGCAGGATGAAGGCAATCGCAACCGGGGCAACGAATTTGACAATCAGTCCCCAGGCATTGATCCACATCGGGACGATACCGTCATGTGCTGCGATTTCTTCTTTGGCCTTGCCCCAGATGACCCAGCCAACAAACAGCGAAATGAACAGGCCACCGATCGGCAACAGCAGGTTCGAACTGATGAAGTCCATCAGATCAAAGAAGCTTTTGCCAAAGATGGTGACATCCGACATCACGCCAAGCGACAACGAAGACGGGATACCGAGCGCAAAAATGATCACGCCAACCACGATGGCTGCGGTTTTGCGGCTGACACCACGGTCATCAACGAAATAGGCCACAACCACTTCAAGGATCGATACCGCCGAAGTCAAAGCCGCAATGCCCAGAAGCAGGAAGAACATAAAGGCAAATAGCGAGCCCATCGGCATATGTGCAAACACAGCCGGAAGCGTGATAAAGGTCAAGCCGGGACCGGCACTCGGATCAAAGCCGAATGCAAAGACCGCCGGCAGGATCAAAAGACCCGCCATTACGGCAACCGCGGTATCAAGCAGCGTCACCCAACCGGCAGAACCGGCGATGTTTTCTTTTTTCGACAGGTACGAGCCATAGGTGATCATCGCGCCCATACCGAGCGAGAGCGAGAAGAATGCCTGCGACAACGCACCCGATACAGTTTCCCAGGTCACTTTGGAAAAGTCTGGCGACAGCAGGAAGGCGACACCTTCGCCACCACCAGGCAGCGTGACCGAACGGATGATCAGAATGATCAGAAGTGCAAACAGGGCCGGCATCAGGATTTTCGATGCGCGTTCAATCCCGGAACCAACACCGGCCAGAACCACGAAAATCGTCAGCGCCATAAAGATCGCATGGAAGATCAGCGGCGAAACCGGATCGGAAATGAAATCACCAAACAGGCTTCCCAGCGCGGCCGGATCTTCGATCGCCAGCGCACCGGTGATCGATTTGATCATATAGGAAATCGTCCAGCCAGCGACGACGCTATAGAAGGACAGAATGATAAAGGCAGCAGCCACACCAAAGAACCCGATGACCGGCCAAAGACCGCCTTTGAGCTTGGCGAACGCGCCAATCGCATTCTTTTCAGACATGCGGCCAATCACGAATTCGGCCAGCATGACCGAAATCCCGATGGTAAAGACCAGTGCCAGATAAATAATCAGGAAGGCGCCACCGCCGTTTTCGCCCGCCATATACGGGAACTTCCAGATATTCCCAAGTCCGACGGCCGACCCCGCAGCTGCCAGAATAAAGCCGAGGCGCGAGCCCCAGTGTTCACGTTTCATCATTAACCTGCAAACCTTGTTTCGGACCGGAATTGCCGGATGAAGCTCCCGCCGGCAGACCGATTCCAGATTTTTATCATTTAACGCACAGGCGAATTCACCCGATGCGCTGCGACCGTTCCCTCAAGGTGGTCCCGATTGGTCCGCAGCTATTAACATCAATCTTTGGAAATCTCATTTCGAAATTCACCCAAAAAGCGCAAGAATCCGCCCTTTTGGTCTTCCCGTTGCTTTCAAGGCCTTGTGATTAGGGGTTGATGGCAGTTCTCGGGCATGATGATGGGCATGAAACATATTCGCCCCATCATCTGCATGCTTGCACTGGCGTTCATGATGCTTTCCGGCCCGGCATATGCCGCCGAAAGCACAACTCCCCACGCCGTGATAGAGCTTTACACCTCGCAAGGATGCAACTCCTGCCCGCCAGCAGATCGTGTTCTTTATCAGATAAATCAGGAACATACCGACCTTCTGGCACTGTCATACCATGTCGATTACTGGAACTATCTGGGCTGGACGGATCCGTTTTCCGATTCCCAATACAGCGACCGGCAACGCGACTATGCCAACCGGATGCGCGAACGGTATGTCTATACCCCACAGGTCATTATCAATGGTGACAATGTGGTTCAGGCAACCGCAAAACGGCGTATCGAGTCGACCGCCGATGCCCTGCCCGGTTTAAAGGACATCTCGGCAATCACACTGGCATCAGACAGCACCGGTCTGCCCGCCCGCGGTACGGTCGCACTGCGCAACATCACGATGCCGGGTTCGGGAAACGCCCATCGTATCTGGATCATCGGTTTTGACCGTGAACACCAGCGTGACGTTCTATCGGGCGAGAATGCCGGGAAACGGCTGGTACATGCCAATGTCGTCCGCGAGATGATCGACCTTGGTCCATGGGACGGATCATCAAAAGACATTCCGTTTGCCATGACAAAGGCCTGTGACGGTGGCATTGCGGTCCTGGTTCAAAACGGAAATGGTGGCCCGATCATCTCGGCATCTGTCATCCGCTATTAAAATCCGCTGCCCCCCGCACGCCTTTAACGCCCCTTTTATATGTCATTTCATTTGCCCAAACATTCACCGGTTGGAAACCCGTCCCCTGATATGCCCGCACCAGTGCGTGCCAATCTTTCCCGACCTTGTTTGGATTGATTTGAAACAAAGCCATCGCGGCCGCGCTCGGTTAAAGAATGGATAATCAGCCTAAACGCGTTATAGAATACGGCGACCACGGCTGAGACACTGACTATTGAACGGGTTACATGGCAGATTTTAGCGGTTCTGATTTGACCTGCCTGCGCGGCGAGCGACTGGTATTTGGCGGCCTATCCTTTGCCGCCCGATCCGGTGACGCGATTGTGCTGCGTGGCCGGAACGGTGCCGGAAAATCCAGCCTGTTGCGGGTCATGGCCGGACTGCTGTCCCCGCGCGCCGGGCAGATTTGCTGGGACGGTGAAAACATCCTCGAAGACCGCATCGGCCATCAGGCCCGGCTGCAATATCTTGGCCATCAGGATGCCGTCAAACCGGTGCTGTCCGTGCGCGACAATTTGCGCCTTTGGGGGCAGATGCGCGGGGTCGATGACCTTGATGGTGAAATTGATGCGGCCCTTGATGCGCTTGATATTCATCACCTGTCACGGGTCGCTGGCCGTTATCTTTCAAGCGGACAGAAACGCCGCACCGCCCTTGCCCGTATTCTGATCGGTCAAAGTGATCTTTGGCTGCTTGATGAACCGACCGTCGGACTGGACCGCGAAAGCTGTGGCGAAGTCGCCCGACTGATTGCCGAATTTCGGGCGCGTGGCGGCATTGTGATCTATTCGACACATATCGATCTGGATGTCGATGCGCCAACCGTACTTGATCTGGATGAATTTGCCATTCCGATGGTCGAATGGCTAATCGAACATCCGGAAATGGACGGATCGGCGCCGATATCCGCACAGGAGGCCGCCCAATGAACGGTTTCCTTGCCATTTTACAGCGCGACCTGCGTCTTGCACTGCGTCAGGGGGCAGATTCGGTCATGGTGGTTGCCTTCTTTATTGTGACCACCACATTGTTTCCGTTCGGCGTCGGCCCGGAAGCCAATATTCTGGCCCGGATTGCATCCGGGGTGATCTGGGTATCGGCACTTCTGGCAGCGATGCTGTCGCTTGAGCGGGTCTTTCAGACCGATTATGAGGACGGCACGCTTGAACTTTTGACCCTGTCGCCGGTTTCACTGGAATTGCTGGTACTGGGCAAGGTATGTGCCCATTGGCTGACCACCGGCTTGCCATTGATCATTGCAGCCCCGTTGATGGCCGTGATGCTCAATATGGATCAGGACGGGTTTGTTACACTGATGCTTGCCATGCTGCTTGGTACCCCGGCTCTTAGTCTGATCGGCGCGATTGGGGCGGCACTTATTTTGGGGGCACGGCGTGGCGGGGTTCTGGTGTCGCTTCTGGTCTTGCCGCTTTATATCCCGGTTCTGATTTTCGGGGCCGGTGCGGTCGAGGCCGCCTTGCTGGGCATTTCGGCCACCGCACAGTTACAGATCATGGCTGCCATTTTGCTGATCGCACTGGCAGCAACGCCATTTGCCACCGCCCATGCGGTGCGTCAGGCAATGGAATAACGGACAGAAGAATATGCATCGTTTTGCCAAACCAAGTGTTTTTCTGAAGCTGACCGACCCGCTATTGCCGTGGCTGTCCGGGGCGACGGCGATCCTGATTGCCGCTGGGCTATATTTTGCGCTTTTCGCATCCCCGGTTGACTATCAGCAGGGCGATACGGTCCGGATCATGTATCTGCATGTCCCGGCGGCCTGGATGGGGTTGTTCTGTTATGTCGGCATGGCGGTTTGCGGTGCCATGAGCCTGATCTGGAAACACCCGCTGGCCGATATCTGCGCGCGTGCCACGGCCCCGATCGGCGCCACCTTTACGGCATTGTGCCTGATTACCGGATCATTGTGGGGTGAACCGATGTGGGGCACCTGGTGGGTATGGGATGCGCGCCTGACCTCGATGCTGATTTTGCTGTTCCTGTATCTTGGCTATATCGCGCTGGTAAATGCATTTGATGACCCCGAACGCGGGTCCAAGGCCGGATCGGCACTGGCACTGGTCGGGGCGGTCAATGTTCCGATCGTCAAGTTTTCGGTCGACTGGTGGAATACCCTGCATCAGCCGGCCTCTATCGTGCGCATGGACGGCCCGACGGTTGATCCCAGCATGCAATTGCCGCTTGCGCTGATGATCCTTGGATTTACCTGCTATTACTTTGTCATGCTGATTTTGCGGGTAAGGCTTGAACTCAATGAACGGCGTATCCGGGCATTGCAGCTTTCCGGCATGTTTGATGAACGATCCCCCGGCCAGAATACCGACACCCCAAGCTATGATGCGGGTCACAACGCGGAGGCCAGCCAATGAGTGAATTCTTCTCAATGGGCGGATATGGCGGCTATATCTGGGGCAGTTATGCCATCACGGCAATTGCCATGATTGCCTTGTTGGTGGCGACCTTGCGCAGTCTGCGCAACAGCCGCATTGAACGCGACCAGCTGGAAGCCGTGCTGCAATCGCGTCGGTCGCGCCGAAACAAAAAAACCCCAAAGGCACCCTGACCGGAGAATAACTGTGTCACTTTCCCGTGCAAAAGCCCGCAAACGCCAACGCATGTATATCATCGGTGCGGCTCTTTTGGCCGTCGCCGGTGCAGCGGCACTCATACTGACCGCCTTTGAAGATTCGGTTGTCTTCTTCTTCAGCCCGACCGAAATCATCGAAAAATCCCCGATTGATCCGGACCAGCGTCTGCGGATCGGAGGACTTGTCGTCGAAGGGTCTGTTCAAAAGCTTCAGGACGGCAAAACTATTGCCTTTGCCGTAACAGACATGGCGCAAACCGTCCCGATTTCCTATAGCGGCATCTTGCCCGACCTTTTCCGCGAAGGTCAGGGCGTTGTCGCCGAAGGCCACATGTCATCTGACGGGACCTTTGTTGCATCGGAAGTCCTGGCAAAGCATGATGAAAACTACATGCCGCCCGAAGTCGCAGAATCGCTTAAGAAAAGCGGCTACTGGGAAGAAATCGAAGCCAAAAATGCGGAACAGATGCGCAATTAAGCCACATTCTGTGGCCATAAAGTCAAACCAAACGCGTAAGAAAAACCTGTCTTTGACATAACTGTGCCATCAGTGTCCCGTCACACCGCCAGATATGTCATAGGGGATCAATTCGGGGAAGCCTTAGACGGAGATGCTTGCAGAACTCGGACATTTTGCCCTGCTCCTGATTGTGGTGACAGGCTTTGGGCAGGCTGTGCTGTTCAGCCCGCTTTGGCTGCGGTCGTCCATACGCGCGACCTTGCAGGGACGCCCGACCGTTCTCGCCGCGACCGGCCCCAACGGCATATCCCCTGAATTCAACGGAACCGGGCCCGTTTCAGCATCGCTGCCATTTGACAGCCAGATATCCCGACCGGGGCACTATCTTGTTCTGCCTGCCGGATTGTTGCTGATGGCGATCGTTGCACAGGCGGCGTTGCTGCATGCCTTTATCGTCAGCGATTTCAGCCTGCCGATTGTTGCAAATGTCAGTCACTCATCCACCCCGCTTCTTTTCCGGATCGGTGCCGCCTTTACCCCGGATGGCGGGGCGATGATCCTGTGGCTTCTTGCGGCATCGCTGGTCAATGTTGTGTTGGCAATGCAGCTTTTCGGGGCGGGTCAATCGACCTATGCACAGGATGATGACCGCACACTGTTTTACAATGCGATGTCCGTGCTTGGCCTGCTGGTTGGTGTGCTTGGCCTTGCGACCCTGATTGATGCTGATCCGTTCCTGCGTGTTGCCGTGGCACCGCTTGACGGGCGCGGGATGAACCCGCAAAGCCAGGATGTTCTGCGGGTTCTGCGTGAACCGTTTTTGTATCTGGGTCTTGCCGGACTCATGGTGATTTATGCACTGACGCTATCAGGATTGCTGGGCCGCAAATTCGATCGCCGGATTGCAGAAACCTTGCGGTTTTGGGTGATTGCATCATGGGTTGCGCTGGGGGCGGCGATTGCGATCAATGCCTATCGATCCTATAGCCAACAGGCATGGGGAAATTGGTGGTATTGGGACACAGCAGAAAACAGCCTGTTATTGCCATGGCTTTTGACCACCGCGCTTGTGCATTGCCGGGCGGTGTTGGAAAAAACCGAAACCCTTAAGGGCTGGACTGCGTTCCTTGGGCTTTCTGCACTGGCTGTTGGCTGGTTCGGGGTGTATCTGACGCGGTCCGATCTGTTTGGTCCGCTCAATGAAACCCTGATGAAGCCCAATGACAGTATTGCACTTCTGGTCGGGTTCTGCGCGATATTTGCAGGCTCATACTATCTGTTCTGGCGCCGGGGTGATGAACTCGGTGAACCGCGTCCTTTTGAATTGCTGTCGCGCGAAAGCAGCATGTTCATCAACAGTGTGATGCTGGCACTGATTGCTGCTGTGGTACTGATCGGGACGATTTACCCGCTGGTTTTGCGCTGGCTTGACGGTGAAAACATCACGGTTGGTGGCCCGTTCTATGTCGAAGTACTGGTGCCGATTGTTGTTCCGTTGCTGTTTCTGATGGGCTTTGCCCCGACCTTGCGCTGGCGACAGGATGAAATGTGGATGATCGGACGGCGCATGAAGCTGGCGGCAATCCTGTCGATCATCATCGTTCTGTTTGTATCGATCCGCTTTATTGACCTGTCACCCGCACCTTTGATCGGGATCGGACTGGCCGGATGGATTTTGACAGCGTCGCTCAGTGATCTGTGGGCAAGATTGTGGCGCCAGCCCGATCACGGTGAAAGCAAATACCGCAATCTGCAACTGCTTGGCCCACGTTATCTGAGCATGACGCTTGCCCATATCGGCTTGGCCGTGATGCTGGCCGGCGGGGCAGCAAGCAGCGTCTGGGAAGAACAGGTTGTTGTTTCCGCACGGGCGGGGCAAAGCATCCAGGCTGGCCCCTATAACCTGCAATATGAAGGTGTGGCTTTGCTTGCCGGGGAAAACTATGCCACGCGTCAGGCGACCTTTATCCTGTATCGACATGCACTGCCGGTAACCGAACTTTTCCCGGAAATCCGGTATTACCCGATCCGCGGCGTTGAAACACGCGAAGCCGGTATCTGGCATGGCCGTGACGGGGATCTGCATGTCTCGATCGGGGACAGGGGCGATGATGGCGGTCGGGTTGTTTCGGTCCGGTTCCTGCCAATGATGCCCTGGGTCTGGGCAGGCATGATTTTGATGCTGACGGGTGGAACCATCAGCATCCTTACGCGCATCTTCCTGCGTTTTCAGAAGAACGGAGTTTCCGCTTCATGAGATTTTCGATCGCCGTGATCCCGCTGGTTCTGTTTGCGGCACTCGCCGGGGTTTTCCTGATGAATATCGACAAGGACTCTTCTGTTGTGCCCTCTGTCCTGATCGACAAGCCTGCACCGGAATTCTCCTTGCCGCCACTTCCCGGGCGTGAAGCCGGACTGTCACGTGCCGATGTTACCAAGGGTGAAGTTTCGGTTCTGAACGTCTTTGCCAGCTGGTGCATTCCTTGCCGTGCCGAACATCCGTTGATCAAACGTCTGTCACGCGAAGCCGATGTCCCGGTCTATGGCCTGAACTACAAGGAAAAAGACCCGCAGGACGGTGTCAAATGGCTGGCTGAACTTGGTGATCCCTATGCCGCGGTCGGCATGGATTTGTCGGGACGCACCGGAATTGATTTTGGTGTCTATGGCGTGCCCGAAACATTCATCATCGATGGCGCAGGCCAAATCAGATACAAACATGTCGGCCCGGTAACCGCAGATGTTCTTGAAGATGTGCTTCTGCCCAAAATCGCGGAGTTAAAAGAATGACCCGTCGTCTTTTGACCATGATCGGTGCATTTGGCCTGGTGGTTGGGCTTATGGCCGGCACACCGGCATGGGCGGTTAATCCCGATGAAATGTTATCGAACCCGGTTCTGGAAAAACGCGCCCGCGACATCAGTCAGGAACTGCGTTGCCTTGTCTGTCAGAACCAGTCAATTGATGATTCCGATGCCGAACTGGCGCGCGATCTGCGTGTGCTTGTTCGTGAACGCCTGATTGCAGGCGACACCAACGAAGAAGCCATCGATTACATTGTCGCGCGGTACGGGGATTATGTTCTGCTCAACCCGCCGCTGAAACCGGAAACCTATATTCTGTGGGCAAGTCCGGCGGTTCTGGCAATTCTTGCACTGCTGGCGGTTTTTGCCTTTTATCGTCGCAAGCAGCGCGAAGCATCAAATGCGACAACATCGCTATCGCGTGATGAACAGGCCCGCCTTGACGAGATTTTGGGTACCTCAAACGGAGATAAAAAATCCTGATGCGGTGCCTTGTCGGGAAATATCACCATCCTGCCGGAGGTGACCGGTGACCTGGATTGGTCTGTCTTTACTGGCATTGATCGGAATTGCGGTTCTTTACGCAAGCCTTCCCAAATGCGGTGACAAGGTATTTTCACCACGTCGGCTGACCATGGCTGTCGCGCCGGTGCTGGTGGCATTTGGTGTCTATCTGGTCATTGGCAATCCATCCCTGCCCGCCAAGCCGTTTGCCGAACGGGCTGGGGAACGCAACCTTGCAGCCGCCGCCGCTGTTGCCGGGAATGTGACCGATCCCAATTACAAAACCGATCAGCAAATCCAGCGACTGTTGAACCAGATCGTACTGTCGCTTGAAGTGAACCCCCGCAATCTTCAGGGCTGGGTGGCCCTGGCACGCGGGTCATTGCGACTTGGCAATATCGAACGTGCGGTTGCCGCCTTTGCCCAGGCCTATGCGCTTTCCGGGCATAACCCGTTACTGGCAATCGAATATGCCGATACCCGGATTACCGCCCAGAACGGTCAGATCGACAGTACGTCACGTGATCTGGTTCTGCATGCATTGGGTCAGATGCCCAATCATCTGCTTGCGCGGTATTATTACGGCATGATGCTGAAACAAAATGACAAACCCGAACAGGCTTTGCGCGTGCTTCGTGATCTGTATCGGGATTTGCCAAAGGATGATCCGCTGGCCAACGCCACCCAGGGCGAAATCAAGACGCTTCAGGCCGTTTCAGATGCCAGAACCGACACCCAGTAAAACAGCGACCTTTATCAGCGACTAGATCAGAACCTGGATCACGCCCCGAACAGATACAGCACACCAAGAAGCAGGGCGGTGATCATCAACAATGTCCCGCCAAGCGATACCAGCTTCATCACCGGATGAAGCCCGGCAAAGTCGCTTTGACCGGTTTCCGGCCCCTGCCCGTCTGACGAATGACCGTTTTCATGAAACCGGCGCAGGGCTTCTTCGCCGCTCATTGGCGGCATTTTGATACGGTCAAGAACCGTTCCCTCATCCGGGGTACGGTTCTTGCTTTTGCTGCCATTATCTTGCGGCTTGCTGGCGTTGTTGCCGGTCATGAAAGGTATCTGGTGCTTAACGTTGCGCGGTCAAGCCACGATCGCTGTCACCATCTTGCGGCTGGTATGTCGGCCACTGCCCGGCGGCAAGAAGATCAAGCGACGGTGCTTCCTGACCAAAGCGCGAACGATACATCCAAAGATTGGCCATCACACGTTCGATAAACAGACGCGTCTCGCGCGACGGGATGCTTTCGATGAAATACAGCGGATCAACATTGTCCTTAAGCGCCTTTTGCCAGCGACCCAGATTGCCGATCCCGCCGTTATAGGCCGCCATCAACTGCAAAAAGCCGTTATCAACGCCGTTCTGTTCAAGCAAATGGTCAACATATTTCTGCCCGAGCGACAGGTTGATTTCCGGTTCATACAGTTCGGCGCGTTTGGCACCGCGATAACGGGTGTTGCCGATATAGCTTGCGGTGGCCGGCATCAGCTGCATCAAACCGCGTGCGCCGGCATGGCTGCGCGCATCGGTGTTAAATCCGGATTCCTGGCGCATGAACGCATAGATCAGCGCACGGTCGACCTCATAGCCGCCTTCGGGCGACCATGGCGGCACCGGATAAAGGGCGTTTACAAACACATCCCCGGTTTTCTGCGCGATATAACTGCCAAGACGCATGGTCAGCGACGCAAAATTCGCGGTATCGGTCAATGCCAGAACAGCGCGGCGCAGGCCATCATCATCCTTGGCCGCGGCCTTGCGCAATTCGCGTTCGGCTTCATCACGTTGCCCCACCTGCAACAATGCCAGTGCACGACGACCATGCGGATCAAGCTTCAGCTTGTTGGCGCGGTTTTCGTCAAGCTCAAGACTGTCCCAGTCAAACACGTCATCCCGACCAAGGGCACGCATCGCAAGCTGCCCGTAGAAGGAGCGCGGATATTCCGCCGCACGGTTCAGCATCTTGTCGGCTTCTTCAAAACGACCGGCCGCAAGATCGATACGCGCCGCCCAGAACGCACCGGCTGTGCGTGTCCAGCTTGATGCATATTTATTGGTGCTGAGTGCCGCAAAATGTTTGTGTGCGGTATCCATCTTGCCCAAACGCCATGCGGTAAGCCCGGCAGTCCAGTGAGCCTGTGGCAAATATTTTCCCGACCGCTTGGCCGCGTCACCCGCAAGTTTCAGCGCCAGGTCAGGCTTGCCGAAATAGTAATATCCCGATGCAATCGATGCGCGTGCCTGATCCTGCTCATAGGCATCAAACAGGCGTTTTGCTTCCTGGCTTTCGAGAACCTGAAGCGCCCCGGTCGGCCATCCACTGCCAATCCGGTGGCGGATACGACTTTTAAGCGTCGATAGGCGGGAACGCTGTGGTGCTGACAGCTTCTTGGTCGATTTGTGGTAATAGGGCGAAATATCTTCGTAATCATACCCCGCACCCGAAACATAGCTTCCGACTGGCTTTTTCGGATAGCTGGCAGATCCGCGGCGCGTCAGGGCAAGCTTGTAAATACGCGGAGCCTGCGGAAGATCGGCATAACTTGCCAGCCAATCCTTGAGTTCCTTGTAGCGGGAACGATATGCCGTCGGATGAAGATAACGTTGCGCCAGCACATGCCCCATCAGAACATCGTCAGACAGGCGCGAAATCAGGCGGTCTGCATCTTTCCAGCGACCCTGTTCCTGAACGGCAAAAATCTGTTCGTAAAGTTCGGCGTCACGATCGGACAGCGGCTTGGGAATAAGGATCGACAGCGCATCGTCAAGTTCCGGCCCGCCCAAAGCAGCCTGTTCCTGCGTGTCAGCAACAGCAGGTGACGGCGCAACCATGACCGTCGTCATGGTGCCAAACATAGCGATTAAGAGGCCCTGCCTTAGTGTGCGTTTCACACCCGGCAGGCTTGTTCTTATTGCTTCGATCAAAATCAATATCCCCAACGAGGCTTTGCATTAAAGCCGCGTATTTATCCCGAAGCAGTTTGGTCTCGCAACCCGTTGCCTGCGGTGTTCCCCCCGGTGCAACGGCGCCTTTTATACCAGCAAACGCCCAAACCGCGAAATCATTTATCTGGAATCAATCACTTGGCGTGACGGATTTCTGACACCCGAACGGATGCATAGCTCCCATGCGTACGCCAAATTTATCGCCATTTCCTTAAAGCTTTTGCGCAATCGCGCGCAAATCACGCCATGCAAGGCGCTTTTGTTCGGGCGTGCGCAGCAAATATGCCGGGTGGAACATTGCCGTCAGATCGGCCTTTGCCCCATCGCCAAACACCAGCTCTTTCCATGTTCCGCGCAACCGCGTGATGCCGCGATCCTCTTCCATCAGGGTTTTGGCCGAACTGCCGCCCAGACAGACCACGACGCTGGGGCCGATCAATTCAAGATGACGGCGTACAAACGGCTCACATACCGCGACCTCGGCTGTGGTCGGCTGACGGTTGCCCGGCGGACGCCAGGGCAGAATATTGGTGATATAGACTTCCTCGCGGGCAAGTCCGATCGACCGCAACATGGCATCAAGCAACTTTCCGCTTGGCCCGACGAACGGAAGACCCTGCCGGTCCTCCTCCGCCCCTGGCGCCTCGCCAACCAGCACCAGTTTGGCTTCAATATTTCCGGTCCCGAAGACCGTATTGCTTGCCGATTTCTTAAGCGCGCAGCCTTCGAACTTTTCAATCGCGGCCTTCAATTCGTCCAGATTGCTTGCCGCAGCAGCGGCATCACGGGCGGACTGACGGGCTTCGTGCGGTGTATCTGACAGCAAAAACCCGCCATCTGCCCCCGAGGGCACCGGTGCGGGACCGGCACCGACCAAAGCCGCAGGACGGGCTGCCTGTGCCGGACCACGGCGCGCGCCGGTCGGGGATTGCGGCGCAAATCCCGGACGATTGGCAGCATTGCGTGTCAGGCTTTCCGATGCCTTGAAACGATCAAGCGGCTCGTCTGCGATTGCTTCGTCCACGCCCATTTCATATTGCCAGACCAGGGCCTGAAACGGATCGAGATTATTTACATCAAAATCTGTAATTGGATTGCTCATCTACACAAAGGCGGTGTATGTTGCGGCGCACGCGTGATTGGTGCGATGGATTTTGACCGACTTTAACGATTTTGGTCCATATGTACCATATACAAACGCGCGTCAAATCGGTATAGCTATACCGATTAAGCGACAAATGTGAGAAATCAGGGCTTGGGCGAGACCCTGATCGGTGAATACCGGTCTGCAACCAAACGGACGAAAACAGTTCGAAAAAGGTGGCAACCAAAGGAGAGAGGCCATATGGAACGCGAATCCATGGAATTTGACGTGGTTGTCGTCGGGGCTGGTGTATCCGGTCTGTCGGCTGCCATCAAACTGATGCAACTCGCCCAGGAACATGAAAAAGAAATCACCGTCTGCGTGGTTGAAAAGGGTTCTGAAGTCGGCGCGCACACCCTTTCGGGTGCTGTGATGGAGCCCCGCTCCATGAATGAACTTTTCCCGGACTGGAAAGAGCGCGGCGCACCGCTGAATGTTCCGGCTGGCGAAGACCAGTTCCTGATGCTGAGCGAAACCGGCGCGAAAAAGCTGCCAACCCCGCCGCAGATGCATAACAAGGGCAACTACATTGTCAGCCTTGGCAATGTGTGCCGCTGGCTTGGCGAACAGGCCGAGGCCCTTGGCGTTGAAGTTTATCCGGGTTTTGCCGCCGCCGAAGTTCTGTTTAACGAAGACGGTTCGGTCAAGGGTATCGCCACCGGCGATATGGGCTTGCAGCGTGATGGCACGCCGGGCCCGAACCATGAACCGGGCATGGAACTTCATGCGAAATATACCTTCTTTGCCGAAGGTTGCCGTGGATCGCTTTCCGAACAGCTGATCAAGAAGTTTGATCTGCGCAAGAATTCCGATCCGCAGACCTATGGCATCGGCATCAAGGAACTTTGGGAAGTTGACCCGGAAGTCCATAAGGAAGGCCTGATCCAGCACACCGTTGGCTGGCCGCTGGACAAGAAAACCTATGGCGGGTCCTTCCTGTATCATCTTGATAACAATCAGGTGGTTGTCGGCTTTGTCATCGGCCTTGATTACGAAAACCCGCATTTGAGCCCGTTTGACGAGTTCCAGCGTTTCAAGACCCATCCGGAAATCCGCAAGATTTTCGAAAAAGGCCGCCGCATTTCCTATGGTGCGCGTGCATTGAACGAAGGCGGGTTCCAGTCGATCCCTGATCTTGTTTTCCCGGGTGGTTGCCTTATTGGCTGTTCGGCCGGTTTCATGAATGTGCCCAAGATCAAAGGGTCACACACCGCAATGAAGACCGGGATGCTGGCCGCCGAGGCCGCGTTTGAGGCCCTGAGTGCTGATGAAGTTCCGGCACAGATGGACAGCTATCCGTCGCGTTTGGAAAACAGCTGGGTCTATCCGGAACTGCACAAGGTCCGCAACATCCGTCCGAGTTTTGCCAAATGGGGCTTCTGGGGCGGCATGGCCTATAGTGCGGTTGATACATATCTGTTTGGCGGCAAGGCCCCCTGGACCTTCAAAAACCACGAAGATCATTCGTGCCTGAAGCCGGCAGCCGAAATGCCCAAGATCGACTATCCAAAGCCGGATGGCAAAATCAGCTTTGACAAGCTGTCATCGGTCTTCCTGTCAAACACCAACCACAGCGAAGACCAGCCCATTCACCTGACGCTGAAAGATGACAGCGTGCCGGTCAATACCAACCTTGCAGTCTATGACGGACCGGAAGCACGGTTCTGCCCGGCTGGTGTTTATGAATTCGTCGAAGACGAAGACAAGGGCGGCAAACGGTTGCAAATCAATGCGCAGAACTGCGTTCATTGCAAAACCTGCGACATCAAGGACCCGACCCAGAACATCGTCTGGGTGGTGCCCGAAGGTGGCGGTGGCCCGAACTATCCCAACATGTAAGCGGCCTGAAGCTTATCCTCATACAAAAGGGCCGCGTGATGCGGCCCTTTTTTCTAATAGTCTGATGATTGCGGTTTATTCCGGGGCATAGCCAAAAGCGGCCGGCGGATTTGCCGCTGTTTCGGTCCAGACACTTTTGGGCTGCATATATTCCATCAAGCCTTCCTTGCCGCTGGACCGGCCATAGCCGCTGGCACCGAAGCCGCCAAATGGCGACATGACATTGATCGTCTTGTAGCTGTTGATCCAGAACGTTCCGGCCCGGACATTGGCCGCAACCCGATGGGCCCGGTCAACCGACTGGGTCCAGACCGCACCGGCCAGACCGAACTTGCTGTCATTGGCGATCGCCACGGCCTCGGCTTCGTCATCAAACGGGATCACCGACAGAACCGGACCAAAGATTTCTTCGCGTGCGATATTCATATCGTTGCGAACATTGCCCAACACGGTCGGACGCAGGAAATAACCATCCTGATAGGCATCCCCGTCCGGGCGTTCGCCACCAGCGAGCAACTGCGCACCTTCGGCCTGACCACTTGCGACCAGTCGACGTACCGTCTGATACTGGACATCATTGTTGATCGGTCCGATCTGTGTTGCGACATCCATTGGATCGCCGACAGGGATCTGATTCGCACCGGCAACCAGCATATCAAGAAAACGATCAACCACAGTGCGCTGAACCAGCAAACGCGAACCTGCCACACAGCTTTGCCCCGCACCGCTAAAAATAGCGGCCTGTGCGCCAATCACGGCACGTTTCAGATCGGCATCGCCAAACACGATATTGGCCGACTTGCCACCAAGTTCGAGAACACAGGGCACAACATTCTGTGCGGCCTGCCCCGCAATGATGGCCCCGGTCCGCGGCGATCCGACAAAGACCACCTTGCGGGTGGCATCATGGGTGGTTGCCGCAACACCGGTGGTCGCACCAAGCCCGGTCAAAACCGTGATCACACCATCGGGCAGTCCGGCCTTTTTGGACAGAACACCAAGTGCAAGCGAGGTAAGCGGCGTCATTTCCGACGGCTTAAGAACCGCTGCATTGCCCGTGCAAAGCGCCGGGGCAAGCTGCCAGCCCGCGGTAAAGATCGGCGCGTTCCAGGGCGTGATTTGCGTGACCACGCCATATGGTTCCGGGCGGGTATAGTTCAAATGGCTGGTCGGAACCGGAATAACATCGCCATGAAGCTTGTCAGCCCAGCCGGCATAATATTCAAACATCTCGGCGACTTTAAGGACCTCGACCCGGGTATCACGGATCGGCTTGCCCGCCGAAACAGTTTCAAGCAGTGCCAGGTCTTCGAGCTGATCACGGACCAGCTGTCCGATCCGCCACATGATGCGACCGCGTTCAGCCCCGGTCATTTGCCACCAGACTTTCTGCCCGGCAACGGCGGCATCCATCGCCGCATTAACGACATCAGCCCCCGCATCCTTAAGCGCAAGAAACGCCTTGCCGCTTGCCGGGTCGGTCAGTTCGAACATGTCGCCTGTGCCGGGCATCATCGCACCATTGACCCAGCTTCCGATTTCAGTCGTGCCGAAAAACGGGTTCATTGCCTTGTGATAGTCGCGGGCAATCAGATTGGTTTCACCGGTCATGATTTGGCTCCTGCATGGGTGGGATCGCATTCGGTGATGCGGTTGAAATCGGCATCGTCTGCCAACAGCTCGGAACTGGCTGCCCAAATCTGCCCAGCCAGTTCACAGACCGGCAGTGCAACGTCCTTGTCCCGGGCCAAGGCCATGGCAAGACGGACGTCCTTGCGCATCAAGCCCATGGTAAAGCCGCTGTCAAAGGCCCCGTTCATCACCCATTTCGGATAATTGACTTCGCTGATGGCGCTACGCCCGGATCCGGCATTCAGGGCCGCAATCAGGTTTTCCGTCGTCACACCTGCTGCATTGCCGAGCCTTACGGCCTCGCTCATGGTCAGCAGATGGGATGCGACAAGCATGTTATTGACGATCTTGACCGCATGCCCGGCACCAACCGGTCCGACATGGGTGATCTTGCCACCCAGCGATTCCAGAACCGGCATGGCACGCGCAACATCGGCATCATCGCCGCCAACCATCATCGTCAGTTGACCACTATTGGCACCCGCCGGACCGCCACTGACTGGGGCATCGATCAGGATATGCCCCACCCCGCGCAAGACCCTGTCGATTTCGCGGGTCACATCGGGCTCGGACGTTGTGGTGTCAATCACCAGTCGCCCGTCGATATCACAGGATGTCAGGCCGGCGTCACCGGTCAGCACCATGCGAACATGATTTGCCGCTGGCAAAGACAGGATGACGGTTTTGCAGGCTGCATACAGCTCACTGACACTGGCAACAATGGTCGCCCCGGCAAGTGCGGCTTCCGCCTGGCGTTCCGCAGACAGATCAAACCCGATGACGGGAAAACCGTCGCGCAGCAGAGTCCGGGCCATGCCAAGCCCCATATTGCCAAGCCCGATGACACCGATGGTGCCGGTTTCTGGATTACTCACGAAAAATGCCTCTTTGGTTTCAGACAGCCGGGCTCAGCCGGTGAAGACCCAGGTCTTCCCGTCACAACACCGATGCGGTCCGATGTGATTTTTTGATTTTGCCCGTCGACTTTCCGGTGGATACCCGACGAACTCAAGATCAATTGGCGGAACATATTGTTGCCGAAACAGCAACACATATGCTCTGATTAGGTGATCACCATCACGCCAGCAGTCTGGCCAACCACATTTGCGCAGTATTCATCATGAAGATCGACGACAAGCCGCTTCGTTATTTCCTGGCCGTTTTTGAAGCCGGATCGATCCGGACCGCCGCAGAAAATCTGCGTATTGCGCCATCGGCCATCAGCCGCCAGATCGCGGCCCTCGAAGCCCATCTCGAAACGCTTTTGATGGAACGCACCAAACGCGGCATCATCTTTACCGAAGCCGGCCACATGGTCGCAGCCCACGCCCGGCGCCGGTTTGAAATGGACGAAGCCTTTTCGGTTGAACTGGCGGCGGCACGGGGGGCGATTGCCGGTACTGTCCGTATTGCCACGGGCGAAGGATTTGTTGTCGATCTGGTCAATCATGTTGTGCGCCCGTTGCGGGACGAGTTTCCCGATATCCGCCTTGAAATCGATGTCGCCGGTACGGAGAAAATCACCCATGGAATCCTGCGTGACGACTACGATATGGGGCTTGTCTTCAATCCGCCCGGAACGCCCGAGCTTGAACTTCTGGCAGAAGACCACGCACCGCTTTGCGCACTTGTGCCGCCGGGGTTCGAGTTGGCCAACAAGGAAAGCTGCACGCTGTCGGATACGCTGAATTATCCCAGTGCGCTCCTTAATCCGCATTTTGGCGTGGCCAAACTTCTGGCCAATGTCGATCAGGGAAACCGGGTTGCCCAGGACGCGTTTCTGATCGCCGATTCGATCAATGTTGCGGTGCATTTCGTGCTGTCGGGTGGCGGGATCACGTTTCTTCCGGCCTTTGCGGTATCGCGCCAATTGCGCCGCGGCGAGGTGGTGGCAGTCCCGATGACAGACCCGTTTCTGGCGCGTGTGCCATCACATCTTCTGGTGCGCAAGGGACGCCCGAAAACTGCCGCTGTAAGGGCCGTTACCGGCATGATCCGCGACCGGATGGAAGCATTCGGATCCGCCTGGTATCCCGAAGAGCATGCCTGAGCCCGACATACCTGTTGCCATTTTGGCAACAGAAGCATCCCAAAATGGCACTTGCCCAGCCCCCGCCTAGTTTTCATTGTCAGACAAAATTCCGGGTTCAGAAAATGGCAAAAATGTGAAATCTGCCAATACCCGGATGCCGCAGGGATGATGCAACAGTCTGGCTTCTTTCGAACTCCGGGCGAAGTTGCGTCGAACACGCCACGTCAAGGAGACTTGAAAATGAACGCGCTTCGGGGACAGTTGGAGCTTTGGCGGCTTCATCTTGCCGTTATCGTACTCGGCGCCATCGCCGAACTGATCGGTATTCAGAAAATTTCGTTTGGCATCGGGGCAATTTTGTTGCTGCCGCTGCTTTATGCCTTTGTGATGTCAGCGGTGCTGAACCCGAATGTCGTACCGGCACTCGGCAAGTTCATCCGCCAGAAAGAAGTCAAAGCCGCATCGCCCCTGATCGTGATTGCGATCATGCCGTTCATTGCGAAGTTCGGCACCACCATCGGCCCGGCAATCGAAACCATCATCGAAGCCGGCCCGGCACTTCTGTTGCAGGAACTGGGCAACCTTGGCACCATCGTTCTGGCCTTCCCGCTTGCGGTTTGGGGCCTGAAAATGGGCCGCGAGGCAATCGGTGCGACATTCTCGATCGCGCGTGAACCCAACCTGGCGATCATTGCTGATCGCTATACCCTGAAAAGCCCGGAAGGTACGGGCGTCATGGGTGTTTATGTTATCGGCACCCTGTTTGGCACCTTTATTTTCGCCATTCTGGCCTCGCTTTTCGCCAGCAGCGATCTGTTTGATCCGCGCGCACTTGCAATGGCCTGCGGTATCGGCAGTGGTTCAATGATGGCGGCCTGCACCGGGGCACTGACCGAAGTCGTTCCGACAATGAAGGACGAAATCCTTGCACTGGCTGGTGCAAGCAACCTTCTGACCTATGCGACCGGGCTGTATGCCGGCCTGTTCATCGCACTTCCGATTGTTGAAAAACTTTATAACGCGACTGCGGGCAAGAACGATCTCGCCAACGCAAGCAAGAAGGAGGCCTGATCATGTCCGATAGCGCAATCGCAATGGAACGCACCCGTCCGAACATTGATCTTGCCGATCATGCTGTCACCCTGATCATTGTCTGCCTTGTCGGTCTGGTCATGAATACGGTTGGTCCGGCCATTCCGCTGGCGGATGGCTTTGTCGGCATGGTGGTGATTTACCTGATCACCATGGTCGGCTTGCTGCTGACCCGTTTTGCACCGTTCTATCTTCCGAGTGTTGCCTGGATTTCGCTGGTCGGGATCGTTGCTACCCTGCCCTGGACACCGGGTTCGGAATGGATCGTTGCACAGGCCAAATCGGTCAACTTCCTTGCACTCGCGACCCCGGCTCTTGCCTATGCCGGTTTTGCGATCG
Organism: Thalassospira sp. GO-4; assembly: GCF_023588965.1. Taxonomy (NCBI): domain Bacteria; kingdom Pseudomonadati; phylum Pseudomonadota; class Alphaproteobacteria; order Rhodospirillales; family Thalassospiraceae; genus Thalassospira; species Thalassospira sp. GO-4. The sequence continues at coordinate 3,701,252 of NZ_CP097807.1, read as the reverse complement.
CCAAGAAGGAAATCGAGGTTGCCAAACATTCCGGCTGGAAGCTGGCACTGGTTGCATGCCTTGTGTTCCTTGGCACCTATGCCGGTTCTGTTCTGGTGGCCGAGTTGATCCTGCGCCTTCAGGGTGCCTGATCACCTTCGAACACACCCCGTATGACCATATAAACGGGGGCAGCTTTGTCCCCGTTTATCGCGGATCAGGATGTGCCGCCTGGCAATGTCTGAACCCGCCCTTGATGACCCGCTATAGAGTATGCAGATGACTGACTCCAATCGCTCCCCTCATCCTCGTGCCACCCAACTTGCTGATGAGTTCAAATCCTGGCGTCAACATCTGCATGCTCACCCCGAAACCGCATTTGAAGAAACGTTGACCAGCGCCTTCATCGCGGAAAAACTGACATCCTTTGGCCTTGAAGTTTCAACCGGCATGGCAAAAACCGGTGTGATTGCAACATTGAAAGGCAACAAGGGTGACGGCAAACGGATTGGTTTGCGCGCCGACATGGACGCGCTTGATATTCATGAAACGACCAATCTGCCCTATGCATCCAAACATCCGGGCAAAATGCATGCCTGTGGTCATGACGGCCATATGGCGATGCTGTTGGGTGCCGCCAAAATCCTGTCCGAGGCCCCCGACTTTGCCGGAACCGTCGATTTCATTTTCCAGCCTGCCGAAGAAAACGAAGGCGGCGGACGTGAAATGGTCAATGAAGGTCTGTTCGACAGCCACCCGGTCGATGCGATTTTCGGCATGCATAACTGGCCCGGACGCGATGTCGGTACCATGGCGATGAAAGCCGGGCCGATGATGGCAAGTTACGACGTTTTTGAAATCAACATTGATGGCAAGGGATGCCATGCGGCCATGCCCCATCTGGGTCGCGATCCGATCACCGCAGCCGGTCAGGTCCTGCTTGCCCTTCAGACGATTACGGCACGCAACGTCAATCCGCTTGAAAGTGCCGTCATCTCGCCAACCCAGATTTCAGGCGGTGACACCTGGAACGTCATTCCCGATAGCGCAACCATTCGCGGAACCGTTCGGACATTCTCACCCGTGGTTCAGGATCTGGTGGAAGAACGGCTGAAGACCGTTGTAAACGCCACTGCCGAGGCATTCGGGTGCAGCGCGCGTGTGATGTATCAGCGCCGTTATCCGGCAACCATCAATAGTGAAGCCGAAACCGCAATTGCCCAAGTCGCGGCCCACAGGACCGTTGGCGAAGACAAGGTCGATCCCAATCCGGAATCATCAATGGCCAGCGAAGATTTCGCCTTCATGCTCAATGCGAAACCCGGCAGCTATGTCTTGCTTGGCAACGGGCCGACCGACGGCAATTGTCTGCTGCATAATGCGGCCTATAATTTTAACGACGATGCCATCCCTTATGGCGTGACATACTGGATCACGCTGGTGGATGAATATCTCGGCTCAGCCTGACGCCGGCAAGCCGCAGGGCCGTATACAAGTTTTTTCTTGTGCAGCTTTCAATCTGCGCGTTCAATAGCCGCCCTTTTCATTAGCGGTTAGACGGACATGAAGATTGCAATCGTGACACTTGACGGTTTTAACGAGATCGACAGTTTTGTCGCCTTGTCCATTCTGAACCGTGCAAAGGCCGATGGCGTCAGTGCTGCAATCACAGCCCCCGGTGACACGGTGACATCAATGAATGGTGTTTCCGTCACAGTGCAAAAGCCGCTTTCCTTTGTTCAGGAAGCAGATGCCGTGCTGATCGGAAGTGGCATCAATACCCGCGAACATATTGATGACGCTGCCCTGATCGGAGAATTGTCGCTTGATCCGTCGCGACAATTGATCGGGACGCAATGTTCAGGTGTGCTTTTCCTGTACCGGATGGGATTGCTGCCTGCAACCATCACCACGGATACCAAAACCCGGCCGCTTCTGGCGCGCACCGACACCGTGGTCGAAGACCGGCCGCTGGTTGCACAGGGCAATATTGTCACCAGTGGCGGCTGCCTGTCATCTGGTTATCTTGCCGGATGGTTCCTTGCCAAGGCACTTGGACTGGACAAGGCAATGTCGATCCTTGAAACAGTGGCCCCGGTTGGCCAGCGATCGCAATTTGGTAAACAGGCGCGCGAAATCATCGGCAAGCAGCTTGATATACCGGCCAAACGCCCGCTTTATTGCTAGGGCTCGGACCTGTTGCCCATAACGGTTTTTGCCAATTTTTCCGTGATTTTGACTTTGCATCGGCTTTGCACGTGATTACGTGTTGCAAATGCTTTGCCTTATAATTGCCGACTGAGTAGGCTAAACCCGAAATTCAACATGGTGTTGTTCAATACCTGACGGCACCGAACCCGAATTGCGGACGCAGGACAAGCCTTTGAAACGTCAACTGTTACACATCATCATCCCGATGACGGCACTTGCTCTTTCGGCCTGTAGCTCATTGCCACAGCATCCCGAACAGGCAGAATTCCAGTATCCGCAATCTGATGGTTTTTCGGGCAATTTCCTTGCCGGGAAAGCAGCCCAGCTTGAAAACCAGTCGAGCTATGCTGCGCAATATCTTTTGCGGGCGCATGAACTTGAACCTGCCAATGCAGAATTGCGTCGCCGGGCGTTTCTTGCCCTGATCAGTGATGGCCGGATTGCCGATGCCAGTTCAATCGCGACCGATCTGCAACGTGAAAATTCCGAAGACCTGTTTGCGGCACTGACTGTCATGGATGCCGCCATCCGCGATGACAGGTTGCAAGATGCAATTGATGTAGTATCGGAACTGCCGCAACGGGGCATCAATGCCCTTATCGCGCCATTGGCCAAGGCATGGCTGTATGCTGGATTGAATGAAAAGTCCAAGGCGCTGTCGGCATTGAATGAAATTCAGGGCAATGGTGCGCTTAACCCGCTTTCGGAATATCATCGCGGCCTGATCCTGGCCTATTTCGATGATTTCGACGGGGCCGAACGCGCGCTTGCCAGTGCCTATGGTGATCCGGCGGATGCGCCGCTGCGCGCGGCCGAGGCCCTTGGCGCGGTATTCGAGCGCAAAGGTCAGGTCCAGAAGGCCGCCCTGCTTTATCAAAGCTATATGGATCGTCATCCGCAGTCACTTGCCATGCCGTTCCATCTTGAACGGCTTAAGCGCGGTGAACCACCGCTTGCAACCATGTTGACGCCGGCCACCGGTCTGGCTGAGGCCTATCTTGATATTGCGACCCTTCTTAGTCAGGAAAATGCCGTTGATCCGGCGTTGCTGATGGCCAGATATTCGCTGTCATTGCGCCCCTATGACGACATTACCCGACTGCTTGTCGGCGAAGTGATGGAAATCCAGGGACGCTATGATGCGGCAATCACGATCTATGGCGCGATCCCGCATAGCTCGCCGCACAGCTGGAATGCACGCCTTCGCACGGCATCCAGTCTTGAGCAGATCGGTCAGGCCGAACGCGCGATCGATATCCTCGAAGACATGGTTTCCGAACGCAAAGACAGACCTGATGCGCTGATCCAGCTTGGTGACATCCTGCGCATTCAGGGGGAATACGCCAAGGCGGCCGATGCCTATAACAAGGCGATTGAACGTCTTGGCGGTGATACCGTTGTCGGATGGCGTTTGCTGTATCGTCGCGGCATTGCCCATGAACGGGCCGGTGACTGGAAAAAGGCCGAAGCAGACTTCCTACTTGCTCTCGAAATTGAACCCGAACAGCCCTATGTCCTGAACTATCTTGGATATAGCTGGGTTGATATGGGAATGAATTTCGACAAGGCCGAAGACATGCTCAAACGCGCCGTCGAATTGCAACCGGAAGACGGCTATATCGTCGACAGTCTCGGCTGGGTCTATTACAAGCTTGGCCGGTTCGAAGACGCGGTTATCCAGCTTGAAAAGGCTGTGGAGCTTAAACCTGATGATCCGACCATCAATGATCATCTTGGCGACGCCTATTGGCAGATCGGGCGGTATCACGAAGCCCGCTTCCAGTGGCATCGCGCGCTTTCATTCAATCCGACAGAAGAACTTCGCGCCACCGTCGAAGCCAAAATCAATGGCCAGGTGCCAAGCGTTGCCCCAATTGTCGTGAACTGATCAGTTCGGGAAGAAACATCCATGTCTGCGACCTATAGCGAACAGGCACAAGCAAAGATCAATCTGTTCCTTCATGTCACCGGCAAACGTGATGATGGCTATCATCTGCTTGAAAGCCTTGTCTGCTTTACCACGACCGGCGATGTGCTGAGCGGGGAATGCCGTGACGATGGTGCCATCAACCTGACCGTTACCGGTCCGATGTCGGCAAGCTTGGCGCTTGAAGATACCGACAATAATCTGGTGGTTCGGGCAGCGCGCATGCTTCAGGCAGAAAGCAGGACCGAACTTGGCGCGGATCTTGTCCTTGATAAACGCCTTCCTGTTGCATCGGGGATTGGTGGCGGCTCGGCCGATGCGGCAAGTGCCATCCGGCTTTTATGCGACATGTGGCAACTCGATATCGATCAGGACAGATTGGCGGAAATTGCACTGGCGCTTGGTGCCGATGTTCCGGTTTGCCTTCATGGCAAGACGTGTCTGATGTCGGGTATCGGCGAAGAACTTACCGATCTGCCCGATTTGCCGCCCATCCCGATATTACTGGTCAATCCCGGCAAGGCGGTCTCGACGCCGGAAATTTTCCGCGCCCGTGAAGATGAAGGTTTTTCTGTTTCCGGGCTTTGGGATGTCAGCCGCGTCTTCACAAGCGGCGCATCGCTTGCCGATGCGCTGTCGGAATGCGGTAATGACCTGACACTTGCCGCAACCAGCATCCTGCCCGAGATTTGCGACGTGCTGAATGCACTGGCGCGTGAAGAAGGCTGTCTTCTTGCACGGATGTCAGGCAGCGGGGCGACCTGTTTCGGGATTTACGACACCGATGAACAGGCCGAAAAAGCCGCGCGTGCCATCGCAGAACAGCATCCTGACTGGTGGATTTCACCCACCCGGATCGTGTGTCAGGAAGCGCGCGTTCTGTCAAATATCGGCGCATCTTTTCCCGACTGAGGCCTGGATAAAAAAACCTTCAAATAGAGGGTTGCACTCTTGTCGCGGGGACGCTATTTTCCGCGCCACACACGCTGATGGGGCGTGGCCAAGTGGTAAGGCATCGGTTTTTGGTATCGTGTACCGTAGGTTCGAATCCTACCGCCCCAGCCAAGACAAACCGCTTTGAGGTTTTCCTCAAAGCGGTTTTCTTTTTGGTCCGAAACGGGTGACAGTTCAGTCACCCAAGCAATCAATCAAGTTCGCGTTGGCGAATGGTGTCGCGGCCGGCCTGTTTGGATTCATACATCGCGATATCCGCGCGAGCGACAAGCGAATCAACCGTGTCATCAGGTTCGGCAATTCCCAGTCCGATGCTCAGGCTAAGCTGGAGTTCTTCGTCACCGGCATGGAAATCGGACTCGCGCACGCGATCGGTCAGGCGCTGAAGATATTTGAGCGCCCCGGCTGCCCCGGTTTCGGGCATCAGGATCAGGAATTCTTCATTCCCCCAGCGCGCAATGATATCCGTATCACGCATCAGGGCCGATGAAACCTTGGCGAACAGTTTCAATGCCTTGTCACCGGTATCGTGACCGTAATCATCATTAAGTTTTTTGAAATTGTCGAAATCCAGAAGGCCAACAACGAACTGCTTGCCATAGCGTTTGGTACGTTCGAGTTCGGATTTCAGGCAATCTTGCATATAGCGCCTGTTATAAAGCCCGGTCAGACTGTCACGGGTTGCAAGATGTTCAAGTTCCTTGCGCGCGGTTTCAAGCGCATGCAAATCCGCCACACGGGCAATGGCATGACCAAGCCAGGATGCAAACAAGCGAACCAGTTCGATATCTTCGCCGGTGAAGGGACGGGTCGGCTGCGGGCTTGAAAAGTTCAAGGTCCCGTACCGTTCTCCATCAACCATGATCGGCGCACCAAGATAGGCCTCAAGCCCGAAATTCTGATAGCAGGGGTGCGTTTTGATGTCACTTTCACCGACATGATGGAAACCGCAAACGTCATCGGCCTGAACCACATGGGCGCAATAGGTATTCCCAAGTTCAAAACTGGTCCCCGGCGTCAGGGCATTTTCCGGATGCAGGGCCTGCTGAATCTCGTATTGGTCGTCGATGATCTTGCTGAAAATGCCAATCGGCAGACCGAAATGCCCGGTTCCAAGCTTGAGGATTGCATCAACACGTTGTTCAAAATTCAAATCGCGCGATGACGTGATCCGGTGCAACGCACTCAGGGCGTTTTCGGTTGCCTTCTGGTGTGCTGTTTCATTGGCCGCCCCCGTGACCGCACCTTTTTGTTCTGTATTCATTATCTCACCAAACGTTGCACCATTTACCACCAAAGCCGCCCGTCGGCGATGGCGCGCATCAGAAACGTAGCTTTAGGCCAGCCCCCTTAACGAACAATTACCGGCCCTGCCCTATTAAGATTAGACCCGTATCATACCTGTGAATAGGGGTTCCGTCCCGAAGATCTGCATCAAACAACCAAGCCGGCCGTTTGGCGTGATCAGATATCCATCGCGTTTTTAAGGGCACGCACGCGATCAGGGGCCACCTTAACACGGCCCGCCCCATCTTCTTTTGCTGCGACATCGGCCTTGCACGACGCATGAAGCTCGGGCGCGCCGGATTTGTTCAGGATGTCAGCGGCATTCGCCGACGATACCCCTGCCCCCGGAAGAATGACGATGCGCCCGGCCGCACGTTCAGTCAGCGCCGCAATCCGGTCAATACCGGTGATGGCATCGGGTGCACCACCACTTGTCAATATCCGGTCAAATCCAAGATCGATCGCCTGTTCCAAGGCTCCGAACTGATCATGCACTTCGTCAAAGGCGCGGTGCAAGGTGACTTCCAAGCCAGCACATTCGGCCATCAGATCGCGCAAGATTTCAGTATCAAGCTGCCCTGCATCATCCGTTGCCCCAAAGACAACACCCGCCGCCCCGCACGCACGGGCCATTGCGATTTCGTGCTTCATGATCGCGCAATCGTTGGCGTCATAGCAAAAATTGCCCGGATGCGGACGGATCATGACCATGCATGGAGCCTTGATGTTGCCGATCATTGCCAGCGCCCCGGGACTTGGCGTAAGTCCACCCAGTGCCAGTGCAGAACAATATTCAATACGATCAGCACCCGCATCAACGGCCAGCACCGCGTCCTGAAAACTTTCAACACAAACTTCAAGTACCCGGGCTGCAACCCGATCCGGTGTTTCCGATAAAGTCATTTCCGCTTAAACCCCACCCTGCGCGGCTGACGGGCTTTGATTGGCATGCAGCATTGCCGCACCGCGCAGACCACCATCCTTGGCAAAATGACCGGGAACAACCAGCCGATCATCATAGCGCCCCAGCACACGGTCGCGAACCAGCCCATCGATCCGGGCAATCAATGCCGGTTCTGACGCCATCCCGCCACCGACCGGAATACAGTCCGGATCAATGACATTGACCATCAGCGCCAATTCGCGCGCCACCAGTTCGCAATAGATTTCAACCGAACGGCTGGCCACGGCATCACCGGTCCGCCAGGCATCGGTAATGTCGAAACTCGACGCAGGATTACCACCGATCTGACGATAGATATGTTCAAGACCACGCGCCCCGCCCCAGGCATCAAGGCACCCGGTTTGCCCGCAACCGCACACCACCGGTGCCAAACCGTTGCGAATAAGGGTACCGGTAACGTCATTGCCATGGCCCCATTCGCCGCGTATGCCGCTGCGCCCGCCGATGAATTCACCATTCACGACAATGCCGCCACCAACCCCGGTGCCCAGGATAATTGCAAAAACCGTGCGTGCATCCTTGCCCGCACCGCTGATGGCTTCGGCAAGTGCAAAGCAGTCCGCATCATTTTCAACCAGAACATGGCGGTTCAGAATTGCTGAAAGTTCGCTTGCCAGTGACCATCCCTTGATCGCGGGTATGTTGGCAGAAATCACGGCACCGGTCTGTGGGTCCAGCCCGCCGGCAAAGCTGATGCCGATATCGGGACGGTCGCCAAACTCACGATCTGCGTCGTCGATAACATCACGGAGGGTTGCGATGAACGCGTCACGGTCATCCTTTGGCGTCGGGGTTTTGCTATGAAGCAGGACTTCACCCGCCTCACCGAACACACCAAATTCGATTTTTGAACCACCAATATCAAAGGCGTATTGCATGGAGTTTACCCCGTCATCCTGATTGATATGGGGATACACCAGTAAGTGCCGGGCAGCAAAAAGAAACGGCACATGCCCGATTTGACACGTGCCGTCGAAAATTAAATATTCCGATACAATCAGCCGCGCAGACGGGCGGCAAGATCATCATATGCCGGCATCTGGTCAACCGGACCAAGGGCGGTGATGGTTGGTTTGCCATCGAGAAGCGCCTTGCCGGAACGGCGAACACTTTCAAGATCAACCCCGTCAATCTTGGCGACGATTTCTTCCATGGTTTGCGGGCGGCCAAAAATCTGGATCTGACGGGCCAGGGTTTCACAACGACCGGAATTGCTTTCCATCGCCATGACCACGGATGCCTTAAGCTGTGCACGTGCACGCGTGACTTCTTCTTCGGTCAGATCATCGGTCGCACGGACCAGTTCGTCACACATGACCGGCATCAGTTCGCCAATATCATTGGCCCCGGTCCCCGCATAGATCGAGAACAGCCCCCCATCAACATAATGCGACGAGAAACTATAGACCGAATAGACCAGACCGCGCTTTTCACGGATTTCCTGGAACAGGCGCGACGACATGCCCCCGCCCAAAAGGGTGTTGAACACCTGAAGGTCATAGAAACTGTCATCGGTGTAGGACACGGTCGGAAGACCGAATATCACATGCACCTGTTCAAGTTTGCGGTTTTCGATCCGGCTGCCGCCTTCGTATTTGAGCGGCTCGATTTCATGCTCTTCATAGGCAGGCAGGCTGTCGAATTTCTTGGCAACCATGTCCACGACACGGTTATGTTCGACTTTGCCCGATGCCGAAAACACCATGTTCTTCGGGCTATAGCGGCGCGACATGAAGTCAAACAAGTGATCACGCGTCAGCGACGATACATTTTCCGGACTGCCCAGGATCGAACGGCCCAAAGCCTGATTTGGCAGGGCGGTTTCCTGGAAATAGTCGAAAATGATGTCGTCGGGGGTATCGTTGGCCTGACCGATTTCCTGCAAGATTACCTGACGTTCACGTTCCAGTTCCTTGGCATCCAGTGTGGAATGCTGAAGGATATCGGCAATCACATCGATCGCCAGTTCCTGGTCTTCGTGCAGGACCTTGCAATAATAGGCCGTATTTTCACGCGACGTATAGGCATTCATCTGCCCGCCGACAGCTTCGATTTCTTCGGAAATCTGAAGTGCGGAACGCCGGCGCGTGCCCTTGAAGGCCATATGTTCAAGCATATGGGAAATGCCGTTGATATCAGGTGTCTCGTTACGTGCACCAACATCAACCCATGTACCAAGGGCGACAGACTGCACATGGTCAAGGCGGTCCGTCGCGACAATCATCCCATTGTCAAGCTGGGTAAGCTCGACTGTCATATAGCATTACTCCTGTTTTTCACGTCTTTCCCGATGTCTGCGTACCTTCAGGCCGCACGCCGGTTTTTACGGACATGCGCCATCAAGGCCGCCACATCATTGGACATGGGTTCGACCTTTTCAGGTCGGTCATATAGATCAGACAGACGCGGCGGCAAGTCCGGGTAGATACCCGATGCCTGCTTTACCGCGTCGGGGAATTTCGCCGGATGTGCGGTTGCCAGTGCCACCATCGGCACCGACTTGTCACGATTGCATTCACGGCCCGAAACAATGCCGATCACGGAATGCGGATCAACCAGTTCACCACTGGTTTCAAGGATGTCCTTGATTGCGGCCTTGGTCGCATCATCATCCAGACGGTAACCGTCAAAATGTTCACGCGCACGGGCAAACTGCCCCTGCGACATTTCCATCACACCGGTTTCACGGAACTTGGTCAGCATTTCGGCGATTGCCAGACCATCGCGGTCATACAGGTCAAACATCAAACGTTCAAAGTTCGAGCTGACCTGAATATCCATCGACGGGCTAAGAGACGGTTCGACACCTTCCATCTTCATGACACCACTTTCAAAGAAGCGGGCCAGAATGTCATTGCGGTTTGCACCAACAACGAACTGCTTGATCGGGAGGCCCATCTGCATCGCGGCATAACCGGCATAGACATTGCCAAAGTTGCCCGACGGCACAGAGAACGAAATTTCGCGTTCCGGCGATCCAAGCTGCACACCCGCCCAGAAATAATAGGCGATCTGGCACATGATGCGTGCCCAGTTGATCGAATTGACCGCAGACAGGCCAACTTCATCCCGGAAGCCGTGATCATTGAACAGCGCCTTGACCAGATCCTGACAATCATCAAACGATCCTTCGACCGCGATGTTGTGCACGTTGTCAGACAGGATGGTCGTCATCTGACGACGCTGAACTTCGGAAACGCGGCCCTTGGGATGCAGAATGAAAATATCGATATTTTCACGATCACGGCAGGCCTCGATCGCAGCCGAGCCGGTATCACCGGACGTCGCACCAACAATCGTGATGCGTTCGCCACGTTTGGCCAGAACATGGTCAAACAGACGACCAACCACTTGAAGCGCGTAATCCTTGAATGCCAGGGTCGGACCATGGAACAGTTCCATCACCCAGTCATTGGCACCAAGCTGCTTGAGCGGTGCCACGGCTTCGTGGTCAAACCTGTTATAGGTATCTTCAAGAATAGCCTTAAGGGCATCGTCATCAACGGTGCCCGCAACAAATGGCTGGATCACCTTAAAGGCGACTTCGGCATATGTCAGAGTTCGCAGCGCACGAATGTCATCCTTGGAAAAGGTCGGCCAGGTTTCAGGGACATAAAGACCACCGTCACGGGCCAAACCGGCAAGAAGAACTTCATCGAACTGCAAAACGGGGGCACTTCCCCGCGTGCTGACATAGCGCACTAGACCTGCTCCTGCATAAGGCGAATACCAGTTCCGTGCGTCCGGACACAAATCGCGCCAAAACACACTCCAACGCCTGAGTTAGTGAGGGTTTGGGCCAATATAGTCAAGGGACAATCAAGCAGGTCTGCCGTGTCATACGCATTATCGCGCAAGGCATGTCACATGGCTGGGTGATAAGCTGTCCTAATTGTCGATCGGAATGCCGTGTTCTTTCAGCTTGGCCTCGGCAAGGGCGGCACGCCGTACCACGGTCCGGTAATTGCCAAGCAGGATTCGCAGGATCGCCTTGATGAAACGGTCCGATCCCGCCATCTTTTTTTCAAATGTCTGGCGGTTGATCGCAATCAGCACCGTGCGTTCGGTTGCCCGTGCCGATGCCATGCGCGGCTTGTTATCAACAAGGGCCAGTTCACCAAACAGTCCGCCGGCTTCGATCGTGCCAAGAATGACTTCCTCGTCACCATTAAGCGTCTTGAAGACTTCGACTTTGCCTTCCTGAACCACATAGGCCGCGTTTCCCGGTTTGCCTTCCCGGAAAATAACCTGATCCATGGCAAAGACCTGTCGGTCCATGACCTTCTTGTTACCGTCGGTTATTCCCATGTGACTGCAATGCCCATGACGCCTGAAAAGGGATAAGGCAACGGATAACCGCTTATCATCATTCGGAAATCCGCCGCCGCAAAAATGCTAGCACATTACCACATGCATTCAATCGAATTTACGCACTGTACCGGCTGATCATGTGGGCCTTGAAGGCATCAACACCAAGAGCACTTCCGGTCGCATCTTGCAGGATTTCATCGGTTGAACGGCTTGATGCCTGGCTGTGGATATTCTGTTCAAGCCACTGCATCAGCGGACCAAACGCCCCGCGGGCCAGAGCTTCCGGGATTTCCGGATTGGCTTTTTTGGCAGCCGCAAAAATCTGTGCTGCCGCCATCGCACCAAGCGTGTAGGTGGGGAAATAGCCCCATGCCCCGGACGGCCAGTGGATATCCTGCAAGCAGCCGTCGCGATCATCGGGCGGCGTGATACCAAGCAGCTTCTGCATCATATCGTTCCAGGCACCCGGCAAATCGGCAAGCTTCATGTCCCCTTCGATCAGGGCACGTTCCAGCCGATAACGCAGAATGACATGTGCAGGATAGGTAACCTCGTCCGCATCGACCCGAATAAGCCCCGGTTCAACCCGGGTATAAAGGCGGTGCAGATTTGATGCACTCCAGGACGCATCGTCGCCGCCAAAGGCCTGCTTGAAGACAGGACCGGCATAGGTCAGGAATTCCTCGGACCGGCAGGCCTGCATTTCAACCAGAAGCGACTGGCTTTCATGCATGGTCATGCCGCGCGCCTTGCCCACCGGCTGGTTACGCCAGTCTTTGGGAAGCCCACGTTCATACATGGCATGTCCGGTTTCGTGCAGAACCCCCATGATCGCCGAGGTAAAATCATTCACATCATATCGGGTGGTGATCCGCACATCATCGGGGATACCGCCACAGAACGGATGGTGCGAAATATCAAGGCGCCCGTGGTCGAAATCGAACCCGACCGCCTTCATCAAATCCAGACCGACCTTGTTCTGGGTTTCAATCGGGAACGGGCCGGTGGGCGAGATCGGCTTTTCTTCGGCCTTCTGGCGTTCGATCACTTCGGCTGTAAAGTCGGGCAGGAACGCTTCAAGTTCAGCAAACAGGCTGTCGATCCGTTCGGAACGCATCATCGGATCATATTGATCAAGCAACGCGTCATAAACCGATGTGCCAAGGGCTTCGGCCTTGGCTTTTCCGGCCTCGATCGACAGATCAAGAACTTCCTGCAATTTCGGAAGCAGCCCTTTGAAGTCGTTTTCTGCGCGCGCTGTGCGCCATGCAACTTCGCAGCCGGTTTCCGCACGTGACATTTTTTCGACCAGATCAGCAGGGACAGCTGTGCCATGCACCCATTCGCGTCTCATTTCGGCCAGATTGGCCTTCTGCCAGCGATCAAGATCCTCGTCTTCGGCCGCCGCCAACAGGTCCCCCATATCAGGTGCATTGATCAGCTCGTTATTCAGAACGCTTAGCGTCGCAAGCTGTTCGGAACGTGCTTCTGCGCCGCCATTCGGCATGATCGCAGCCATATCCCAATGCAGCATTCCACTGACATCGGACAACACATTCATGCGACGAAAACGGGCTTCGAGCTGTTGATATGCTTTGGTCATCGGGGCTCCTGTGCGCAGACCGGGTACGGACAACACGCCTTTTGGTCTTTGGTAAACGGAAAATGTCGGGCAAGTGATACCCTGACAGCAGGGCAATTTCGGTGGTCAGTTTTGCGGCTGACCACCGTTACGGCATACACCGGCGATCAGGCAGCATTACCGTTGCTGTTGTCTTCTTTGTTCTCAACCGGGCGGCGGTGATAGAACACGAAGATCACAATCAGCGACAGCGCAAGGCTGTACCAGGTAATCGCATATTCAAGGTGGTTGTTTGGCAGTTCGACCTTGGCCTGCCCCCCAATCGGAAGCCCGCCGGGAACCTCCGTTTCGTCAAGTTCCAGATAGTATCGGCTGGCCAGTTCCGCACCGCTGTCTTCGGCCATGTGATCAACATCGACATAGAACCATTGATTGGCAAGCGCGTCGTTTTCGGGCTGTGCCCAGTGTTTGGTTTTGGGCAGACGCAGCACACCGGTGACATGTACCGGTTCTTCGATCAAACTTTCCGGGCGGGTTTTCGGATCACGATAATCGGTCGGAACCCAACCGCGATTGACAAGAATGATACGGCCATCTTCCTGTTCAAGTGGCGTGATCAACTGGAAACCGACATTGCCGCGCCGGGTGCGTGCCATCAGGTATTTTTCCTGATCATTCAGGTAGCGGCCTTCGGCAAAGGCGGCACGAAATGCCATGTCGGGATCAACAGCCGTATCCACCGGAACCAGGATCGGCGGCAATTCGGCCTGGGCGTGGCGCTGATCAATCAGGCCCTGTTTCCAGAAAAGTCTGTCCATTTGCCAGGTTCCAAGACCCAGCAGGATCACCAGAGACAATCCGACGCAAATTTTCATCGCCAGACTTGGGCGCGAAGTAAGTAAAGGCATTAACTGAAATCAGTCCTGTTGGGATGTCGATCTATGACGATATTGCAGAGCCACCATGAGACCTTTTAACGGTCGTAGCAAGACCAGTGTCACACCAACAATCACAGGGCCCCATAAAAGCGCGTGCAACCACAAAGGCGGCATATAGCGCATCTCCACCCAAAGTGCCATGGGAACGACCAGAAATCCGAGAATAAAGATCAGAAACACCGCCGGTCCATCCCCGGCATCATGTCCCCGCAAATCCAGCCCGCAGACTTCGCAACGTTCGCGAACGGTCAAATAGCCCTGAAACAATTTTCCCCCACCGCATCGGGGGCATTTGCATGCTAGCCCGGTCCGGATGGGGGAAATGTTTGGATAATAATCATCCATGATCTTTGACCCGGCAAAGCGGATCAGGGCGGCTTATTCGCCGCCCCAGATGTAAACGGCAAAGAACAGGAACAGCCACACAACGTCAACGAAGTGCCAGTACCATGCTGCTGCCTCAAGACCGAAATGATGGTCCGGCTTGAAGCCGTCCTTCATCGCGCGGACAAGGCAAACTGCCAGGAACACCGTTCCGACAAACACGTGGAAGCCGTGGAAACCGGTCGCCATGTAGAAGGTCGAGGAATAGATGTTGTCGGCAAAGCCGAATGCCGCATGGCTATATTCATAAGCCTGAAGGCACAGGAAGATAACACCAAGGGCGACCGTCAATGCCAGGCCCTGTACCAGGTCCTTTTTCTTACCTTCGATGATGCCATGATGCGCCCAGGTCAGGGTGCAGCCCGACAACAGCAGGATCAGGGTATTGAGGAACGGCAGATCCCAGGGATCCAGAACCTCGACACCGGCCGGCGGCCATTCGGTCACACCGGGGCTGAAGATCACAAAGGCGTTGTGGAAGAATGCCCAGAAGAAAGCGACAAAGAACATCACTTCGGATGCGATGAACAGCGACATGCCATAGCGCAGGCCGATCTGAACGACCTTGTTATGGTAAATCTTTGACTCGCTGATCACGTTGCTCCACCAACGGAACATCACAAACAGGATGCCTGCAATCCCGATTGCCGCCAGCCAGAAATCGGCCGGTGCACGATCCGAATGCATGAACATGACCATGCCACCAGTGAAAAGACCGGCCGATGCTGCCGCAACAAGCGGCCACGGGCTTGGGTCTACCAGGTGGAACGGATGTTTCTGAGCATGATCACTCATTCCTTGCCCCCCTCAATCCTTACAAAAGAAACTCAAGTTCGCTTTGTTAAACCGAGACAACAGCACCCGAAAACGGGGTCTGTCAGCCTCCCTGATCTTCATTCCCGTCCGCCGCTTCGACCGAGGCTTCTGCCTTGAAGAAGGTATAGGACAGGGTAATTGTCTTCACGTCCTGGGTATTGATGTCTTCTGCAATGGCAGGATCAACATAGAAACTGACCGGCATGTCGACGCGCTGCCCCGGTTCAAGGGTTTGCTCGTCAAAACAGAAACATGCGATCTTGTTGAAATATTGCCCCGCCTTAAGTGGTGTAACATTGTAAACCGCCTGCCCGGTGATCGGCTGAACAGACATGTTTTCGGCCATGTAATAGGCCAGATTATCTTCGCCAAGACGAACCGTGATCTCGCGCTGTTCCGGTTTGAACTGCCAGTTCAGGCCCGAATTCACATCGGCATTGAACCGCACCTTGATGGTTTTTTCAGAAACCTCGACCGGGGCCTCTGTTGCCACCTGTGTCGTGCCGCCAAAACCGGTAACCTGGCAAAACAGTTTGTAAAGCGGGACCGACGCATAGGCCAGACCAACCATCGCACCGACAACAAACACGCAGCTAAACAGGATTTTCCTGTTCTGCGCCTTCGTTTTATCAATCGGTTTCTGATCGGTCATCGTGCCCTGGTTCCTAGCTCATCTTCAAAATCGTGATTGCAAAAAACAGAACCGCCAGACCACCAAGAATGATCAGGAAGACAAGGTTCTTCTTTTTGCGCTTGGCAAGAAACGCTTCAAGCTCGGCCTTGTTATGCTGTGCCTGTTCGCTCATGCCATAAATCCAACCAGCCAAACATCTGCAACCATCGCCCCGAACAGGACAAACAGATACAGGATGGAATATCCAAACATCTTGTGCGGTGCGCGTTCTTCAGCATCGCGCAGCACGCGGATCGCATGGCGCAGGAACAGAAGCCCGGTAAAGGCCGCCGTCGCACCATAAAAGACGCCAAGCAACCCGGTTGCCACCGGAACGAACGTTACCGGCAACAGCAAAAGGGTATAGATCAGCATCTGCTTTTTGGTTGCCGCTTCACCGGCGACCACCGGCATCATCGGCACACCGACCTTTGCGTAGTCACCGCAACGGAACAGGGCCAGGGCCCAGAAATGCGGCGGCGTCCACATAAAGATAATCATAAACAGCGCAATCGAATTCAGATCGATCCCGCCTGTCACCGACGCCCAGCCGATCATCGGGGGGAATGCCCCGGCGGCACCGCCAATGACGATATTCTGTGGTGTGCTGCGTTTCAGCCACATGGTGTAAACGAACACGTAGAACGCAATCGACACCGCCAGCAAAACAGCAGCCGCAATATTGATGGCAACCGCCATCACGGTTACCGAAACAATCGACAGCGCAATGCCCAGTGACAGGGCTTCGTCTGCCGGAACCCGCCCGGCCGGGATGGGCCGGTTCTGGGTGCGTTTCATGTGGATATCGATGTCGCGGTCGTACCACATGTTAATCGAAGCAGCCGCACCGCTGGCAACAGCGATACAGGCGATTGCGACGAGTCCCAAAAACGGATGAATGGAACCCGGGGCAATCAACAGACCAACAGCACCGGTGAAAACCACAAGGGTCATCACACCGGGTTTCAGCAACGCTATATAGTCGCGCACCTCGGAAATCGGCAGCTGAGCTGCGTTTTCAAGCGCAAGGGTCTGGTCGGCAACCTGCTTGGTCATGGAACTCTGGTCTTCTCTTTTTGGGGCGGTAAGGCGCCCCCCGCAAAGCGCGGTTTGCGGGGGACTTAAACCAGTGTCACTTACTTGATACGCGGCAGTTCGTCAAAGGTATGGAACGGCGGCGGCGAACTGACGGTCCATTCCAGGGTATCTGCCCCTTCGCCATACGGGTTTGCTTCGGCTTTCTTGCCACGGATGAAGGCATGCGCCACCACACCGAGGAAGAAGATGGTTGAAGCAAAGGAAATATAGGCACCGTAAGACGATACAAGGTTCCAGCCTGCGAACGCATCCGGGTAGTCGGCATAACGGCGTGGCATGCCGGCAAGGCCCAGGAAGTGCTGCGGGAAGAAGGTCAGGTTGACGCCGATGAAGAAGAGCCAGAAATGGATCTTCGCACCAAGGTCGGAAATCTCGTATCCCGACATTTTGCTGAACCAGTAATAGAAACCGGCAAAGATCGAGAAGACCGCACCAAGCGACAGAACATAGTGGAAGTGCGCCACAACGAAATAGGTGTCATGCAGCGGCAAATCCATGCCCGAGTTGGCCAGCATCACACCTGTCACACCGCCCACAGTGAACAGGAAGATAAAGCCGATCGCCCAAAGCATCGGCGCCCGCAAGGTGATGGAACCACCCCACATGGTCGCGATCCACGAGAAAATCTTGACCCCTGTCGGCACCGCAATCACCATCGTTGCCGCGGTGAAATATGCACGGGTGTCAACATCCATGCCAACCGTATACATGTGGTGCGCCCACACGATAAAGCCGACAACACCAATCGCAACCATCGCATAAGCCATGCCGAGATAACCAAAGACCGGCTTGCGCGAGAAGGTCGAAATGATGTGGCTGATGATGCCGAAGCCCGGCAGGATCATGATATAAACTTCCGGATGCCCGAAGAACCAGAACAGGTGCTGATACAGGATCGGGTCACCGCCGCCGGCCGGATTGAAGAAGTCCGTGCCAAAGTTACGGTCGGTCAGAAGCATGGTAATCGCGCCACCCAGAACCGGCACCGCCAGCAGAAGCAGGAATGCTGTGACCAGCATCGCCCAGGCAAACAGCGGCATCTTGTGCAGGGTCATGCCCGGCGCACGCATGTTGAAAATGGTGGTGATGAAGTTCACCGCACCAAGGATCGAGCTGGCCCCTGCAAGGTGCAGGGCAAAGATCGCCATATCCACCGATGCATCGGGATGTCCGAGAACACCCGAAAGCGGCGGATAAACCGTCCAGCCGGTACCCGCGCCACTGCCAACCACAGCCGACAGCATCAGCAGGATAAAGGCCGGAACAATCAGCCAGAACGAAATGTTGTTCAAACGCGGGAACGCCATGTCGGGCGCCCCGATCATGATCGGAACGAACCAGTTGCCAAAACCGCCAATCATGGCGGGCATGACAACAAAGAACACCATGATCATGCCGTGTGCGGTCACGAGCACGTTAAAGAACTGGTGGTCTTCAATGATCTGGGTTCCCGGATGCGCCAGTTCCATACGGAACCAGACGGAAAACGCGCCACCGATCAAACCGGCGATCACTGAGAAAACAAGATAAAGCGTCCCGATATCCTTATGGTTGGTTGACAGGAACCAACGGGTAAAGAAGCCGGGGGTATGATCGTGATCATGTGTGTCAGCGTGAGCCATCAATCTCTCCCTCACTCTGCCGATGCCACTGATACCGATGACGGCAGGTCAGCAGATGCGAACTGTTCTTGGGCCTTGGCTACCCAGGCCTCGTATTCTTCCATGGTAACAGCTTTGACCGCGATCGGCATATAGGCGTGGTTCACACCGCAAAGCTCGGAACACTGACCATAGAATGTCGTACCGGCATATTCGGCCGGGATGCGGGTCCAGGTTTCATTCAGACGGCCCGGTACGGCATCAAGCTTGATGAAGAGTGACGGCATGGCCCAGTTATGGATCACGTCATCGGATGTCATGATCAGACGGATATTCTGGCCCACTGGCAGAACAACCGGATTGTCGACATCCAGAAGGCGGTTCTTGCCTTCGGCGACAGCGGTTTCTTCGTCGATCATAAGCGAATCAAAGGTGAAGTTGCCGTTATCGGGGTACTCATAGGTCCAGTACCATTGCTTGCCGATGATCTTGAGCGTCAGATCGGCATCTTCGACACGGTCTGCGAAATACAGCAGACGGAACGACGGGATCGCAATGACAAGGAGGATAAGAACCGGAACAACCGTCCAGACCACTTCAAGAAGGGTGTGGTGCGTTGTTTTCGACGGCACCGGATTGCGTTTCGCACTGAAGCGGAAAAGCACATAAAGCAGCAGCAAAAGAACGATCACGGTAATGATCGTCATCAGCCACGTCAGCAAAATAAAGAATTCATGGCCTTCGACAGCCACAGGCGAAACCGGCTCCTGCAGCCCAAGCTGCCATGGCTCGGGTTGTCCAACAGCAAGTGCTGAACTGTCAAACCCGACGAGTACCGCCAATCCCAACAGAAAGATGGGAAATAGCTTCTTGATCGACATGCGAATCTGCCCCCTCGCATTACATCTCAAGGCGATATGCCTCAATCGTCTCTGCCTCTGATCCTGCGATGGCTGATCCGATATATATCGCCCCCTCTCAAGGACATTATCACGTCTCAACCAAAGATTACCAACAGATCAGACCAGAGCATTTCCTCTGACATATCTTATTCTTAATAAGCCTGCACCCGAAAGTACATCTGTAAGGCAGGCAAATAGCGTATCTTCGACACCTGTTCCAGAAAAAACCTCGCTGCGATGCACAAAAAATGTATTTGATAACACCTCAAATTATCGCTCTGGTTTCACTAAAAACGTTCGAAAATACCCACCCTTAGATAGAAAAACCGCCATTCCGGTCAGACATGATCTGCGCGACCGTGAATTGCTGCCATGCAATATAATCAGAAAGTCAGTTTAAAATCCCTTCAACCAATGGATAAAGCATCCGCGCGATCGGCTGCCATGCCAAAAGCGGTGTTTTGTTCCATCCTGCCGCTACGTCATATTGAAGTTTGCATTTGCGACACCAGATTACGACGGATCAAACGGGTAAGCGCCTGTTTGGGAACGCGATTCGCAATTCGGTCCCGTTGACCCGGCAATGATGGCTCCTGTGCGGAAATCACAGTCAGACACCTTGAAACACAGGGAAATTGTCGCATATCAGATAAATGAATTTGGTTGGCGTGATATGCTTTGCGGACTATTCTACCCAAACGTATGCATCCTGCCCCTCATCCGTAGTAATTCACTTCGCAACGCGGCTCACCGGATGCCGACAGATAAAAGACAGAGGTTCGCCAATGGCACGTCAAGGCAGCAAAAGACTTTTTACCGCCGAGATGCGGCTTCTCAACAAGCTTGAGAACATGAGCGACATGGTCGCTTTCCCGACCGAGATGCCAACGGACGGCCAGGGTGGTGGCAGCGCGGATGTTTCATCGCTGCATACCGCGATCGAGGACCTCAAGCTTGAACTGCTTGCCGACATTCGCATCATGATCGAGGAGCAGAAAAAGGCCAATGCCCGTCCGACCGACAGCGAACAGGAAGATGCGCGAACTGAATTGCGACTTCTGAAAACCGAAATTCGCGCACTGGCAAACTCGATCCAGGAAACCAAACGCGAAATCGCAGCTCTTTATACCGCGCCCGAAGACAGCAGCGGCACGCGTATCAATATCGTGAAGGGTGAACTTGATTCGGTTGTTGCCGCGACCGAGGACGCAACGGCAAACATCCTTGAAACCGTCGAAAAAATCGATGCGGTTGCCCACAATATCCGCTCGGCAGCCCCGGATGAATATACCCAGGGTCTGGCAGACGACATCGTGGAGCTGGTGGTCAAGGTGTTTGAATCCTGTAACTTCCAGGATCTGACTGGCCAGCGCATTACCAAGGTCGTCAACACCATGAAATATATCGAGGAACGCGTGAACCGCGTGATCGAGATCTGGGGCGATGACGACTTCGGCGAATTTGACCTGCCCGCCGACCCCAAAGGGCTCGATAACCTTGACAAGACTGTCACCAAGGCACCGCAAAACGCCGAACGTGTCAGCCAGGACGAAGTCGATCAGATCTTCTCACAGGAAGAAATCGACGCCCTGTTCGACTGATCAGGGACCGAGCAAACAAAAACAACAAAGCCTGCCAAACTGGCAGGCTTTTTTTTGCGAGATCTCTTTGGTTACTCTGATCCCGGCGATGATTGGCGCATTGGAAAGGATCAGGCGTGACCGGCTTCGCCAGACAGCAATTCGGGGGCAAAGCCCAGCTTGGAAAAAGCCTGTTCCCATTTGTCTTCGCAGTCGACATCAAACAGAAGATCCGGGTCGGCATCCACATGAAGCCATCCGTTGGCAAGGATTTCGCTTTCAAGCTGACCACTGCGCCAACCGGCATATCCAAGTGCGAGAATGCGGCTTTTGGGGCCTTCGCCCAAGGCAATCTGTTCAAGAATATCAACCGTCGCCGTCACCGAAACACCCGGATCGACATGCAGGGTTGCCTCGTTCGAGAAATCGGTGGAATGCAGAACAAAGCCCCGGCTGCTTTCAACCGGCCCGCCAAAATGGACCTGAATGTCTTCGATGGTGGGCGCAGGCCGGGCAATGCCAAGCTGCTCAAGAAGTTCGGGGAATGTGATGCTGTCAATCACACGGTTGATGACAAGCCCCATCGCCCCGTCCTGGTTGTGTGCGCAGATATAGACAACACTTTGCGAAAAACGCGGATCACGCATGCCGGGCATCGCCACCAGCAGCTTCCCACCAAGATATTCGCCTGTATCGATACGCTCAGCCATCTCGTAACTCTTTCTGTCCTGTTTCATCAAGCCTAGCGCGATTGGTGTTCCATTACCATCAAGAACCCCGGAAAGGGCCACATAATATGCATATCAAAAGCCCTTTCCACCTATTGAAGATGTAGGAACGCAAAGGCCGTATCGCCAACTTTTTCGCGAAACTTTCATTGCCTAAAACCCGCAAATTCGGGCGATGCCCGACCATGAATGATAAACCGGTCACATAGTCGTGGCTTGATTTGATCGCCACAGAGGATTACGCCTTCAAGTCAAAGATATCTGCCCATATTGCGCCACATCGGCGGTGCAATCTCGGGATACCGAATATCGGCAATTCAAGGACCAAGACGTGCTGCGCCACCTGATCATTCGTTTTACAGTTCTTTTTGCGGTGACGATCCTGTCCGTCAGTTCGTTTGGCACCGCCAATGCGGCACAGGATATGACGACCGCCTGGACCGACGAGGATTTTGCATCGGTTCGCCTGATCAGTGCCCAAACCCGCACAAACGGATCAGACACATTGCGTCTGGGGCTGGAATTCGAATTGCAGCCGGACTGGAAAATCTATTGGCGCAGTGCCGGCGATGCCGGGTTCCCGCCGCAACTTGACTGGACCGGATCGGAAAATATTGGCGATGCCACCATCCTGTGGCCGGCCCCTCACCGGTTTTCGATCTTCGGGTTGGAAACATTCGGCTACAAAAACCAGATCATTCTGCCGATTGATGTTGCCATTCCCAACCCGGACCAGCCGGTATCCGTCCGGCTGAATGTGGATTATCTGGTTTGCAGTGACATCTGCATCCCGGCAAGTGCGAACTTCAATCTCGACATTCCGGCGACCGCAGCCGATAGCAGCGCGTCCGTTGCCAGCAATCAGGCCCATCAGATCGAAAAGTTCGTTTCGCGCGTACCGTTGCGGGGTACGGATCTTCCGATCTCGGTCAACAGCATTACAGCCCAAAGCGGATCTGAACAGCCGGTTTTGCGTCTTGGCATTTCGGGCCTTACCGATGCCGATGTCAGCGTTGACGACATCCTGATTGAAAGCGATCTGCGCGCCGGGTTCGGGACGCCAGCAGCGGTTTCGCAGCCAGCAGGATCATCACCGGACCTGTCATATTTCGAATTACCTGTCTTCGGGCTTGCGGACGGGCAGTCCCTTGATCAGGCCGCCCTGACCGTCACCGTGATTGCCGGGCCGCTGTCTGTTGAACAACCCGTCACGGTTGGAACCTCGACCCCATCGGCCCAAGCGGGCGCATCATCGGCGG
The DNA here is from genome assembly GCF_023588965.1 of Thalassospira sp. GO-4. Classification (NCBI taxonomy): domain Bacteria; kingdom Pseudomonadati; phylum Pseudomonadota; class Alphaproteobacteria; order Rhodospirillales; family Thalassospiraceae; genus Thalassospira; species Thalassospira sp. GO-4. Next base: position 3,678,058 of record NZ_CP097807.1, on the reverse strand, counting down.
ACACCACCAGTATCTGGCTGATCGCGATATTTGCCCTTTTGGGTGGACTTATTTTGAATGTGATGCCCTGTGTGTTGCCGGTCCTGTCGATCAAGGTCATGTCCGTGATCAATATGCGGGCCGAGGATACCAAGCATGTCCGGTCGGGATTCCTGGCCAGTGCAGCCGGGATCATTACGTCTTTCTGGCTGATTGCCGCCGCCCTGGTCGCGATCAAGCTGGCGGGGGGATCAATCGGCTGGGGCATTCAGTTCCAGCAGCCACTGTTCCTGACCGTGATGACAATCATCCTTGCGGTATTTGCCCTGAATATGTGGGGACTGTTTGAGATTTCCGGTCCCAGCGAACTTGGCAACGTGGCAAATGATGCCATTACCGACCAGCAAAGCCGTGGCCGCCATCTGAGCAGCCACTTCCTGACCGGCATGTTTGCCACCTTGCTGGCAACGCCGTGTTCGGCACCATTTCTTGGAACGGCAATCGGCTTTGCGCTGGCTGGCAGCCTGTTTGACATCTTTCTGATTTTCACCCTGCTGGGTGTCGGACTTGCCCTGCCCTATCTTGCCATTGCGATCCGGCCCGGTGTTGCGCGCCTTCTGCCCAAACCCGGACGCTGGATGAATGTGGTCAAGATTGTTCTGGGTCTGGCATTGATCGGAACAGCCATCTGGCTTCTGGGTATTCTTTCTGTCCAGATCGGGTTTGGCGGCGCCATTGCGGTCGGTGGCGGACTTGTTGCTGGCAGTCTGTTTGTATGGGCACGCTCGCGCACAGAAAAATTGCGTCCGCGCTTTGCCTTTACGGCACTTGCAGTGACCGGATTTCTGGTCGCGCTGTTTGCACCGGGATTTGCCAAACCGCCGCAACAGGCAACCATGGCCCGCAGCAATGGTCAGCTTGAATGGCAGGCATTTGCCCCTGATACCATTCCGGCATTGATTGCAAATGGCAAAACGGTTCTGGTCGATGTTACTGCCGAATGGTGCGTGACCTGTCAGGTCAACAAGAAGCTGGTGCTTGAAACATCCGAAGTTGCCCGGGCACTTGGTGCAGACAATGTGGTGTTGATGCAGGCTGACTGGACCCGCCCGGATCAGGAAATCGCGGATTATCTGGCCTCCTATGGCCGGTTTGGCATTCCGTTCAATGCGGTATTTGGTCCGGATGCCCCGGACGGCATTCTTCTTTCCGAGTTGCTAAGCGTTGATGCCGTCCTGGATGCGTTGCAAAAGGCAGGGGTCGGTAACGGGGCCAAGATCGCAAAAGGCGGTGCGTAACCACATTTGTTTGTGACCATGCATGATCGCCATCATGCATCGACCTGAATCAAAGTTCCTAAAAACTCTGTTCGATGGCATTGAATGTCCTGCGAATTTGGTGTTTGATTCAGGTCCAAGAGTTCCACCGCGCAGTCAACGGGATTGCGCCATCAAACGGAGATACCCATGACCATCACAGTCGGCAACGAGATCCCGGACGTTACCCTGTTCCGCGCGACCAGTGACGGCCCCGAAGCTGTCAATTCCAAGGAATTCTTCGCAGGCCGCAAAGTGGTCCTGTTTGCAGTGCCGGGCGCCTATACCCCGACCTGTTCTGCAAAACATCTGCCGGGCTTTGTCGCCAAGGCTGACGAGATCAAGGCAAAGGGTGTTGATGAAATCGCCTGCCTGGCGTCGAACGATGCCTTTGTACTCCAGGCATGGTCGGTAAGCGAAAAGGCCGACAACATCACCATGCTGTCGGACGGTGATCTGTCATTTGTTGATGCCACCGGCCTTGAACTTGATCTTACCGGTCGTGGCCTTGGCAAACGCGCCAACCGCTTTGCCATGATCGTCGACAACGGCAAAGTCACCCATCTTGCTGTTGAAGAACCCGGTGTGTTCGAAGTTTCCAGCGCAGAAGCGGTTCTTGAGAAACTCTGATCCGATCCGGTCGATCTGATCACCACAACAGAGAAAGCTCCGCAGATACCTGCGGAGCTTTTCTTTTCATGCAATATGACAGACGATCATGCCCGCGCGACTAGCGCGGCAAAAGAACCGGGATCGGATCTTCGCTTTCGTCGTAATCACATTCAAAGGTCGGATTGGTGTGTTTTGCAATGAAATGCACAACGCCCTCGCGGAAGTTGCCCTTGATCGGCGACCAGCTCATGAAGACGCCACCACGGCCGTCATATTCACGAATGTCCGGATCGCGCATCAGTTCGGCAAAACTGTGCCCCAAATCCTCTGTCGCGCCGGCAACCAGCCATGATGGCTTCAGACCGCCATGCCACAACAGATAAACCCCGCCGACACCATCCAGACCGAGCTCCTTGATGTCGTCGATCATGAACAGGCGGTAATATTCTCCGCGCGGGCTCTTTCGCCATTTGATATCCTGAGCCTTAGGCTGGCGAATAGCACCAAGAGACCAAAATCCCATAGCAACCTCCAAGCACGCCAAAACGCGTGCAACCGTGCGTTACACGCATCCCAACAACGCTTCTTATTCTTATAGGTGTAAACCTATCCCAACATATGTAAACGATTAGTTGACGTCAGATCCTTAGTCACGGCCGTCAACCTTCTTCTTCGGAAGGATCGTGTACGTCTGTTACCGCAAATATAGGAATAAAAACAAGAAATTCATCCCTAATCGAACAATTTGTCGATGTCGTCCTGACTGATGCCTTCGCCCTCAAGTTGCGGACCATTCAACAAATCGGCATCTTCGACCGGATTGTCCTTTTCAGAACTTTCGGGAACCGGAAGGTCAGCAAATGCATCCTCGCCCCAGATCAGGATCATGTTGTGGACGCGTTCTTCGACGAATTCGAGTGTGCGCACAACCTTGTTGATGCGCTGTCCGGTAATGTCCTGGAAATTACAGGATTCAAAGATTTTGGTAACGATAAAGGCAATCTGTTCAACGTGATCGGCCACGAATTCGCTTGGTGCGGAATTCTTCAGCGTCATCGCCAGATCATCAATCTGTTCGGCAGATTCCAGAATGGTGTGGGTTGCCATTTCGGTATCTTTGACAATGGCATCAAGTTCGGATGCTGCACTGATCAGACGGTCATCAGACGCCTTTGGATGGCGTAGCGACGCGATCTGGATCTTGGCCTTGTGAATATGTTCGTTCATTTCTGCGATCTGGGTCCGGATCAGTTCCAGATCATCGCGGTCGGGCTCGGAAGCACCGGGGCGGTTGCTGTGGGTGAAGTTGCTTGAGACCGGATCGGGAAGTTCGTCAACCGGCGCATCATTTGAGGCCACCGGTGCTGCGGCAACCGCATCTGCATTGATGGTTCCGCCCGACGCTACCGCTTCACGCAGTTGCGATACTTCCCCACGCAGCGCGCGGATTTCATCAAGAACAGCCTGTGTCAGTTCAGACGGTTCCGCAGCCGGCTTTGGCGATGGCAGGGATGCCGACATTGCGTCGCCTGCACCCATTCCGCTTTCAAGCGTCGGATCGAAAAAGGAATCCGACCAATCTTCAACGACCCCACCTGTTCGCTCTTTTAACCGACGTTCTGCAGTAAACACCTTCTGAACACGACGCGACATGATCGACTTCAAACCTCCAGAACGGGCAAGGCCCATTCACCAAATCCCCAAACGCACCGTTTGACGGTGTCGTTCATTACCTTTCGAACAAGTATAAGGGTGCAGATTGCAACAAGTCCAATGTGTTTCAAGTACAAGTCCTTGAAAAAGAACACCCCGGCGATTGGCCGGGGTGTTTTCAAGCAGGTAGTAGCGTTGTGTATCAAGCCGTTTCCGGTTGCCAGCGCAAAACAGGCTTACGCGCAGCCGCCGTTTCATCAAGACGGCGACGCGGGGTCAGATACGGCGCATTCTTGAAGAATTCGGCATCACCCGACTCGGCTTTTGCCACCAGTGACAACACCGCATCACAGAACTGATCGATCGATTCCTTGGTTTCGGTTTCGGTCGGTTCAATCAGCAATGCCCCATGGACAACCAGCGGGAAATACATGGTCATCGGGTGGAACCCTTCGTCGATGATCGCCTTGGCCAGATCCAGTGTCGAAACACCGGTATCCTTAAGAAAGCTGTCATCAAACAGGGCTTCGTGCATGCAATAGCCAGGGAAAGCCACGCTGAGCTTTTCCTTGAGACGTGCGAGCAGATAGTTGGCATTCAGAACCGCATCACCGGAAGCCTGACGCAGACCATCTGCACCGTGACTCTTCATATAGGTCAAAGCACGGATGAACATGCCCATCTGACCATGGAAACCCTTCAGACGGCCAAACGGCTTCATGCCGTCATTTTCGTCTGCGGTTTCAACCAGATGGAAGCCGTTTTCATTGCGCACGACATAGGGGATCGGCGCATAGGGTGCCAATGCCTCGGAGAACACAACAGGCCCGGAACCCGGTCCACCGCCACCATGCGGGGTCGAGAAGGTCTTGTGCAGGTTGATATGCATCGCATCAACGCCAAGATCGGCCGGGCGTACACGACCGACAATGGCGTTGAAGTTCGCACCATCGCAATAGAAATAACCGCCTGCTGCATGCACCAGATCGGCAATCTTGCGAACGTCACGTTCAAACAGACCACAGGTATTCGGGTTGGTCAGCATGATGCCAGCCACATCGTCACCAAGCTTGGCTTCGAATGCGGCCAAATCGACACGGCCATCTTCGGTTGCCGGGATCGAGTCCACGGTAAAGCCACAGGCAGCAGCCGTTGCCGGGTTGGTTCCGTGTGCGGATTCCGGCACCAGAACACGACGACGGTTTTCACCGCGCGCATCAAGGGCGGCACGGATCGCCATCATGCCACACAGTTCGCCCTGTGCACCGGCAGCCGGTGACATGGAAACCGCTGGCATGCCGGTCAGAACCAACAACCAGTGCGCACAGGTATCAATCAGTTCCAGGGCGCCCTGAACGGTGCTTTCGGGCTGCATCGGATGAAGGTCGGAAAGACCGGGCAAACGCGCGACTTTTTCGTTCAGACGCGGGTTATGCTTCATGGTGCAGGATCCCAGCGGGAAGAAGCCGGAATCAATACCGAAGTTTTTCTGCGACAGGCGGGTAAAGTGACGCACCACCTGCGGCTCGGACAGGCCCGGAAGGCCGACATTGCTGTCACGGTCAAGACCGCCAAGACGCGACTTGGTTCCTTTGGGTTCCGGAAGGTCAACACCGGTACGGCCCGGCTGACCCTGTTCAAAGATCAGCTTTTCTTCCAGAACAAGTCCACGGTTGCCGGTATGGGTTGCGAACGTCATGCCAGCACCTCCTTCAATGCGCCCGCAAGGGCTGCGATATCTTCGTCGGTATTGGTTTCGGTAACCGCAACCAGAAGGTAGTTATCAAGATCCGAACGGTTCGGATAAAGACGCGACAGCGGAACACCACCCAGAACGCCTTTGGCAACCAGTGCTTCGACCACCTCGGCCGCCGGCTTGGTCAGCTTGACGGTGAATTCGTTAAAGAAGCTGTCATTGACCACCGATGCGCCCGGAACCGCGTCAATTGCGTCTGCGGCCTTGCAGGCATTTTCATGGTTCAACGTTGCCAGACGGCGATAACCGTCTTCGCCAAGCAGGCTCATATGCACCGTGAATGCCAGCGAACACAGGCCCGAGTTGGTGCAGATGTTCGAGGTCGCCTTTTCACGACGGATATGCTGTTCACGGGTCGAAAGGGTCAGAACAAAGCCACGCTTGCCGTCCTGATCAACCGTTTCACCACAAAGACGACCCGGCATCTGACGGACCAGTTTCTGGGTGGTGGCGAACAGACCGACATACGGCCCGCCATAGTTCAGAGCGTTACCGATCGACTGACCTTCGCCGCAAACAATATCTGCGCCAAAGCTGCCCGGTGATTTGATTGCACCGAATGCAACTGCTTCGGTAAAGACAACAACCAAAAGTGCTCCCTTGGCATGGCAAAGATCGGCAAGACGGGTGTGGTCCTGAATGCGGCCAAAGACGTCCGGATACTGAACAACCACGCAGGCAGTCTGATCATCGATCAGTTCGCCAAGTTCTTCGACCGTGGCCTGCTGTTCGGGGTTGCCATCACGTCCGGCAACTTCGGTATCGCTATACTGGCAATAGGTTTCGGTCACTTCGCGGTAATGCGGGTGCAGACCACCCGACAGAACAGCCTTTTTGCGACGGGTCGCACGGCAGGCCATCAGAACGGCTTCGGCACAGGACGTTGCGCCATCCCACATCGATGCGTTTGCCACATCCATGCCGGTGATCGATGCCACCTGGGTCTGGAATTCGAACAGATACTGCAACGTACCCTGTGCGATTTCCGGCTGATAGGGCGTATAGGCCGTCAGGAATTCACCACGCTGAATGACATAGTCAACCGTCGCAGGAACATGGTGGCGATACGCACCGGCACCCAGAAAACTTGGCGCACTTGAAGTACCGATATTTTTGGCAGCCAGTGCCTGCATGTCGCGTTCGACCTGCATTTCACCGAGATGATGCGGCAGGTCAACCGGCGCATCAAGCAACGCGCCTTCGGGCACGTCACTGTAAAGTTCATCAACCGATGACGCCCCGATGGTTTCAAGCATCGCGGCGCGATCAGCACGTGTCAGGGGAAGATAACGCATACTTACAGACCTTCGACGAAGTCTTTATAGGCTGCTTCATCCATCAGCTCATCAAGCTGGGACTCATCAGTCAGCGACATTTTAAAGAACCAGCCATCGGTTTCCGGTGCTTCGTTCACCAGTGCCGGGTTGGCATCAAGTTCTTCGTTGATTTCAACAACTTCACCATCAAGCGGGGCATAAACATCGCTTGCGGCCTTGACCGATTCAACGACGGCGGCATCACCGTCCTTGGTCAGTTTCTTGCCGATTTCAGGAAGCTCGACATACACGATATCGCCCAGCGACTGCTGCGCGTAATCTGTGATGCCGACGGTTGCGATACCGTCTTCGAGCTCGATCCATTCATGTTCCTGCGAGAATTTCTTAGCCATGATCTTTGTCCCTGTTGATCGGTTGTCTGCGAGGCGGCACACGCCGCACATTCTCAAGATTTGCAGCAATCAGCCGCGGAAATAGCGATGCGGTGCGAACGGGAGTTCAACCACCTCTGCCGGACGGGCCTTGCCGCGCACCATAAGATCGACCTTGGTGCCCGGTTCGGAAAATTCAATTGCGACATAGCCCATTGCAATCGGGCCATCGACGGTCGGGCCAAAACCACCAGATGTGATTTCGCCGATCTCTTCGCCGTCGCTGTTCAAAATCTGGGTATGTTCGCGTGCAGGCGCCTTGCCTTCGGGCTTGATGCCGACACGTTTGCGATCCGCCCCGTTTGCCAGCTGATCAAGAATGACATCCGCGCCTTTGAAACCGCCTTCTTCGCGGCGGCGCTTGTTGATGATCCAGTTCAGATCGGCCTCAACCGGGGTCGTGGTGGTGTCAATGTCATTGCCATAAAGGCAAAGCCCTGCTTCCAGACGCAGGGAATCACGGGCACCAAGACCGATTGCCTCGACTTCTGCCTCGGCCAGCAATTTGCGCGCAAGTTCTTCGGCACGATCATTGGGCACGGAAATTTCATAGCCGTCTTCGCCGGTATAGCCCGAACGCGTGACAAAGCAGGCAATGCCGGCAATATCAATCTCGGCAAAGCTCATGAATTTCAGATCGGCAACAGCCGGGGCAAAGCGCGCCAGAACATTGGCGGCCTCTGGCCCCTGAAGCGCCATCAGCGCACGGTCATCAATTTCTTCAAGGGAAACGCCGTCACCAAGGTTGGCACGCATGTGAACAATATCGTCATCCTTGCACGCCGCATTGATCACCAGAAACAGGCTGTCACCGGCATTGGTGATCATCAGATCGTCAAGGATCGTGCCATCGTCCTGGGTGAAGGTCGAATAACGGGTGCGCCCCGGTTTCAGGATCGCGATATCGCCAGGCACCAGTTTTTCAAGTTCGGCGAAGCGGTTTTCACCGGTCAGACGAACCTGTCCCATGTGGGACACATCAAAAAGTCCGGCCTTGGCACGCGTATGAAGATGTTCGCCCTTAACACCCAGCGGGTATTGAACCGGCATGTCATATCCGGCGAATGGCACCATTTTGGCGCCAAGTTCCACATGGAGGTCATAAAGGGCGGTTTTAAGCAGTTCTGGCTGATGATCGGCCATCAAGGTCTCCCGGACAGTCGTTGCGAAACATAGCCGACCAATGGCCAACCACATTCCCCCTCTGTCTTGGAGCCTGAAAGAATCACAGCCGACTTGTCGCGACGGTCTGCTTACATCTTCGGCGAGGCGGTCACCGGCAATTCAAATTGATGCCGCCTGCTTTCCAGAGTCCCATCTCCCCGCGGTCCGTTTGCCTGAGAGTTTCCGGGGTGGTTGCTCCTTCGGCGTCCGCGCAATCCGTTATGGACCGTGGCACTCTCCCACGGGGATCACTTGGGTATGCGTCCTTATACGTATTTCGCTCCCGGTCGACCAGCCCCAAAATTCGGGCAATCACCCGGGCAGGTTTTCAACCCGCCGCTGTCAGTTCGTACCGAAACGACGATTATAGTCGAGCTGATCGGCACTTAGCTGGAATCCGAGATAAATCTCGTAGTCGGGACCGGCCCAGACATCATCAAGCGGAACAGACAGGGTGACCTGCTCGTCACGGTAACGCGCCATATTAAGATTGTCCGCAAACGGCATTGTCACATCAAACACCGACTTCTGAACAAACTTTCCATCGGGATCGCGAAGGGCGACGAAATATTTGAACGATGCCGAACGCCCCTGTGCCGCCGGGCCCAGCTCGGCCGTAATGATCGGGCTGATGATGACATCAAGCGTCTTGTCATCAAGGTCATAGCCACAGTCACCAAGATATCCGGTGAACTCTGCCTCGACGATCACATCGGTCAGATCCTTCCCACCGCCAGCGAACTGAACAAGCTTTGCCGTATCCTTTGGCAGATAGGCTGCCGGGCAGGTCGGAACAGGCTGCTCTTCAAACGGGTTACTGCTGCATGCTGCAAGCAATCCCCCAACCGAGACCATCCCCAATGCACAAACGCGCCGCAGTCCGTTACCGATCGTCATCCAAGCCTCTATCAAACCATCTGTTTTCTGACATATGCATGATCTGCACTGTCGTGGCGCAGTCTATTCTTTCGCCGTAAGCCGCACAACCCGCTTCGACGATTGCCACGAAATGAAAACACAAAATCGGGTGCAATTGTTCCCGGGGGGATCGGTGCTCAGTCATTGCGCCACAAGGTCAGGCAGGTTATGTAACGAGAACGTTTGAATAAGTGCAGCGGGCTTGTCCCGGCACAATTTGGAAACCGGACCCGTATCATGCCTGACAAAGCCAGTCTTCGGATCGTTCTTGCCAACCCGCGCGGCTTCTGCGCCGGGGTAGATCGTGCGATTGAGATCGTGGAAAAGGCGCTCGAAAAATATGGTGCGCCGGTTTATGTCCGTCACGAAATCGTCCACAACAAATTTGTCGTCGACCGCCTGCGTGATATGGGCGCTGTTTTTGTTGATGAACTGGACGCGGTTCCCGATGGTGTGCCGGTCATCTTTTCGGCCCACGGGGTCCCGAAATCCGTCCCCGAAGCGGCCGAAACCCGCAAGCTTGAATATCTTGATGCGACCTGCCCGCTGGTATCAAAGGTCCATCGTGGTGCGGAACGTCATTTTGCCGATGGCAAACATATTCTTCTGATCGGCCATGCCGGCCACCCGGAAGTCATCGGTACGATGGGCCAGCTTCCGGTCGGCAGCATGACCTTGATCGAAACAGAAGAAGATGCCGAAAATCTTGAAGTCGAAAATCCCGAAAACCTTGCTTTCGTGACCCAGACAACCCTGTCACTTGATGACACGGCCAAGATCATCGAGATCCTTCAGCGCCGCTTCCCGGCGATTTCGGTCCCGAAAAAGGAAGACATCTGCTATGCGACGACCAACCGTCAGCATGCTGTCAAACTGATTGCCGAAAAGGCCGATGCGATTCTGGTTCTCGGCGCACCGAATTCGTCAAACTCCAACCGGCTGGTTGAAGTCGCCAAGCGCGAAGGATGCACACGTTCGGTTCTGGTCGAACGGGCGCATGACATTGACTGGAACAAGCTTGACGGTATCAGCACCCTTGGCATTACCGCCGGTGCCTCTGCCCCGGAAATTCTGGTCGAGGAAGTGATTGATGCCTGCCGTGAACGTTATGACGTCACGGTCGAAACCATTACCTTGACCGACGAGAACGTGACATTCAAATTGCCACGTCAGCTTGCCAGCTAAGATATTATAGCTGCTTACTTTTCAAGTTCAGGACCACGTTAAATCCAATGGCCGTCTATACCGACGTTTCAGACGAAGACATCGCCCGTTTTGTCGCCGAATATGACATCGGTGATGTTGTCTCGTTCAAGGGCATCGCAGAAGGTGTCGAAAACACCAACTTCCTGCTTCAGACGACCGAGGCGCCATTCATCCTGACCCTGTATGAGAAGCGCGTTAATCCGGACGACCTGCCATTTTATCTGGGCCTGATGGATCATCTGTCGGCCAAGGGACTGAACTGTCCGACCCCGATCCATGGCACTGACGGTGTTGCGCTTCGTCGCCTGTGCGGCCGGCCCGCAGCAATCACATCCTTCTTACAAGGCATGTCGCCACGGCGCATCCTTCCCCATCATTGTGCGGGTCTTGGCACCGCATTGGCCAAGTTGCATATCGCCGGTCTGGATTTTGAAATGCATCTTCCCAACGCGCTGAGCGTCAAGGGATGGCGTGGTTTGGTCGAAAGTTGCCGGGAACATGCCGATGATGTCGAACCCGGTCTTGGCAAAATGATCGGTGACGAAATCGACTATCTCGAAGCAAACTGGCCCCATGACCTGCCCAAGGGGGTCATTCATGCCGATCTGTTCCCGGACAATGTTTTCTTCTTCCCGGGCAAGGAAGATGTATCGGGGCTGATTGATTTCTATTTCGCGTGCAATGATCTGCTTTGCTACGACATTGCGATCTGCATGAATGCCTGGTGCTTCGAACCTGACAACAGCTTTAACGTCACCAAGGCCAAGAACCTTTTGTCGCAATATGGCAAGGTACGGTCGCTTGGTGATGCGGAAATTGCCGCTTTGCCGGTTCTGGCCCGTGGTGCAAGCCTGCGCTTTTTGCTGACCCGTCTTTATGACTGGGTCAACACCCCCAAAGACGCCCTGGTTACGCCCAAAAATCCCCGTGAATACATCAATAAACTGCGTTTCCATCAACGGGTGGACAATGCAGCCGCCTATGGACTTGACTAAGGATACCACGAGATGAATTCACAAAATGGCGGCGACAACCACGTCGAGATTTACACCGACGGCGCATGCAGCGGCAATCCGGGCCCGGGTGGCTGGGGGGCGATCCTTCGGTTCAAGGGCGTGGAAAAGGAACTTTCGGGGGGTGATCCCGAAACCACCAATAACCGCATGGAAATGATGGCGGCAATCAGCGCGCTTGAGGCGCTTAAACGCCCCTGTGTGGTCGATATTTATACCGACAGCAGCTATGTCCGTGACGGCATTACCAAATGGATTTTCGGCTGGCAGAAGCGCGGCTGGAAGACGGCGGACAAGAAACCCGTCAAGAATGTCGAGTTGTGGCAACGCCTGCTTGATGCCCTGAAACCGCACAAGGTTGAATGGCACTGGGTCAAGGGTCACGCCGGCCATCCCGAGAACGAACGATGCGACGAACTGGCCCGGATGGCGGTTCCAAAATCGTGATATTTTCGGTCTTGTGCCGACAAACGCTTGAAGCTTCAGCACTTCGCCCCAAAATAGACGATGCAGGTTGTTGCAACTATTTATTTATCAGGAAAATAAAATCAAACTTGCGTTTCGACCAACTTCCGGGTTGAGTCGACTCAATCATCGGAGTGTTGGCTCCTATAAGAACGTCGAGTAAAGTATATCTGACTAGCCAAAAGTTGGGTGTCCAGGAGAGAACGCTTGTCGCGCGGATCATACGGCTTTTTACAACGGAAGTCTTTGAGCAGTCGGTTGCTATTCATAGCATTGCCGCTGGTTTCCCTGTTCTCGCTCGCCCTGTTTATTGTGTTTGGCTATGTCAGTTACAAAGTTCTGCGCGATGATCTGAATGGCAAGGTCGAACAGACCGCAGACATCAATGCCCGCGTTCTGGCAACCCCGTTCTGGTATCTTGATGTCGACAATATCGAATCTGCTTTGAACGCAATGGCGCGTGACCGCGATATCGTCGCGGTGCAGGCTCTTGGTGCGGACGGCACCGAATTTGCCCACACCGGCGTTTCGCAATCGGAACTGGCCGATACATTGCGTCTGTCACGCCGTGTCTATTTCGAACGTAACAATGTGCGCCACGATGTCGGCGAACTGGTCATTTACTTTACCGATGCCCGCGTTCAGGACCTTCTGTTCCGCCGCATCGCCATTGACATGATCCTGTTTGGATTGCTGATCGCAGTGGTTGCCGCCAGCCTGCTGATCGCAAACAAACGGTCGATTAAGGAACCGCTGAACCGTCTTTTGCATTCCATTCGCATGACCAAGCATGGCCGCTTGCGCCGTCCGGTGGAATGGAACAGTTCGGACGAGCTTGGCCTTCTGATCCGCGAATATAACGAAATGGTCGCCCTGCAAGGTCAGGCACAGGAAGAAGCCCAGCGCAAGCAGGCCCTTCTCGAAGCGACCCTTCACAATATCGGTCAGGGTATCTGCCTGTTTGATCAGGACCTTAATCTTATGGTCTGGAACGAACGCTATATCGAGCTGCTTAATCTGCCGCGTGATCTGGTCAAGGAAGGCACGCCGCTTTCCGATATCCTGCGCTATAACGGCGAACGCGGCGAATATGGCGATGTCAGCATTCAGGCCCTGATTTCCGATCGTGTTGCCATTGCACGACGTCGCGAACCCTATCGCATGGAACGCACCCGCCCCAATGGTCGCGTTATTCAGGTTGATCACAACCCGATGCCCGGCGGCGGCTACGTCGCGACCTATACCGACATTACCGAACGCAAACAGACCGAAGCACGCATGCGCCATCTGGCCGTTCATGATGTGCTGACCAGCCTTCCGAACCGGACCCTGTTCCTTGACCGTCTGCGTCAGGCATTGCTGTCGGCCCGCCGGTTCCAGCGTGGTGTCACGGTTCTGTTTGTTGACCTTGACCGGTTCAAGGACATCAATGACCACTTTGGCCATGATGTCGGCGATTTGATGATTCAGGAAATGGGTCAGCGTCTGTCGCGGATCATCCGGGATTCAGATACTGCCGCCCGTCTTGGCGGGGACGAGTTTGCGATCATTCAGACCGATGTTCAGAATATCGAAGACACCATCGCCCTTGCCCAGCGCATCATTGACGAGCTGTCCCAGCCGTTTGATTGCCGGGGCATCCGCCTTCATTCAACGGCCAGTGTCGGCATTACCCTGTTCCCGGAAGACGGCGAGAACCCCGAACAGCTGGTCAAAAACGCCGATATGGCGATGTATGCGGCCAAGGCCGAAGGGCGCAACAATTACCGCTTCTTCCTGCCGTCGATGCATGAACGGGTCAAGGAACGCAAAACCATCGAGGAAGATCTGCGCAACGCGCTCGAACAGGATCAGCTCGAACTTTATTATCAGCCCAAAATTGATTGCCGGACGGAAAAGGTTGTCGGTGCAGAGGCGCTTGTGCGCTGGCATCACCCGGAACGCGGCCTGATCCTGCCGGGCGAATTCATCTCGGTGGCCGAGGAATGCGGCCTGATCAACCGGCTTGGTGCCTGGGTTCTTGAAAAGGCCTGCAAACAGACGCAGGCATGGCGTGATTCGTCACTACCCGGCATGCGGATTGCGGTGAACCTGTCACCTGCGCAGTTTCAGGATGCCGAACTGGTCGAAAGTGTTACCAAAATCGTCAAGGACACCGCACTTCCGGAAGGTACCCTTGAACTTGAGATCACTGAATCGATCCTGATGAACAACCCGGAAAAGGCGGTTTCAACGCTGAAGGAGCTTAAGGCGCTTGGCGTGATGATCGCGATTGATGACTTTGGCACCGGTTATTCGTCCCTGAACTATCTGAAACGCTTCCCGGTTGGTTCGATCAAGATCGACCGGTCGTTTGTGAATGACATCCATGTCGATCTTGATGACAAGGCAATTGTCGATGCGGTGATCGGTCTTGGCCACAGCCTTAATCTTGAAGTGGTTGCCGAAGGCGTGGAAGAAGTCGAACAGCTTGAATATCTGCGTGAAAAGGGCTGTGATTTCATTCAGGGCTTCCTGTTCTCCAAACCGCTTCCGGCCACCACATTCGAAAGCTGGGTCAGTGACCGCCACAGTCGCGTGCCCGAACGGGTTGCTGCAAAGTCCTGATCACGCCCGATATTCTTGAAAACAGCCTTGGCATTGCTTTGGCTGTTTTTTCGTTCAAGGGACAAGACACCCCATGCGCCCGTTTCACGAAATAGAACAAGCCGCCATCGCCCGCAAAGGAAGCCAAACCGCACTTTCCACGGCCCTCGTCACCCCCAGACCACGCGGTGAAATCGCCGCGATTGCCAATGATCGCTGGCTGTCAGAATTCAGCAAATCGGTTTTTCAGGCCGGTTTCAGTTGGAAAGTGATTGAAAACAAATGGCCACGGTTTGAAGAAGTCTTTGACGGTTTCGATATCGGCCGACTGTCGATGATGCATGACGAAGATGTCGAACGCCTGCTTAAGGTCGACGGGATTGTCGCCCATGGGCCAAAGATCAAATCAATTGGGGAAAATGCCCGCTTCCTGCGCGACCTTGCCGACAAAAATGGATCAGTCGGCGCATTCTTTGCCAGTTGGAAGCTTCCCGATTATTGCGACAATTTGCGCCTTGTCCAAAAAGGCGGATCACGGCTTGGCGGCAAAACCGGGCAGGTTGCCCTGCGCCGTATTGGAATGGATACGCCGATTTTCTCCAACGACGTCATCGAGGCACTAAAGACCGAAGGCGTGGTTACCAAGATGCCGTCATCGAACAAGGATTTCGCATCGGTCCAGGCCGCCCTTGACCAATGGCACAAGGAATCCGGCCGACCCTTAACTCAGATCAGCCAGATTCTGGCATTTTCAGCAGGATAAAGGCCGCCTAATACACCGTTGCGCTGCGCCCGGCATCATCATTTGGGTGCGTGCCCGTTGACGATGGGCGGTCCGACGACTTGCGATCAACAAGATCGACAATCTCGGAAATCACCCGGACCAGCTGATAATCCTTGGGCGTGTAGACGGCTGCTACCCCCATTTGCCGCAAAACAAGCATATCGGCCTCGGGGATGATCCCGCCGACCACGACGGGGATGTGACCGGCCCCTTCTGCGCGCAAGCCATTGACCACTTCGCGCACCAATGGCACATGCGACCCCGACAGGATCGAAAGCCCGATTACATGGGCTCCTTCGTCAATTGCATTGCGAACCAGTGCATCGGGTGTCCAGCGAATACCCTCGTAAAGAACTTCGATACCGGCGTCTCCGGCCTTGACCGCAATCTGTTCCGCACCGTTGGAATGACCATCCAGCCCCGGTTTCCCGACCAGCATTTTCATGCGCTCGCCAAGCTTGTCAGACACTTCATCAACCCGGTCACGAAGGGTCTGGATGTCCTGTGCATCGCCCGTGACAATCATCGACGTAATACCGGTTGGGGCACGATATTCGCCAAATACGTCGCGAAGCGTTTCCGACCATTCCCCGGTCGTTACACCGGCATGGGCACAGGCGATTGAACTTTCCATGATGTTGCGCCCTTCGCTGGCGGCGGATTTAAGGGCCTCAAGATTCTTGGCGACCGTCGCCTGATCACGGTCCGAGCGCCAAGCTTTGAGTTTTTCGATCTGCTCCTGCTCTGCCATGTCATCGACCGTCAGGATCGATTTTTCACCCGATGTAAGCGGCGATGGTTCGGTTTCGGTAAAGGCATTCACACCGATCACTTTGGTCAATCCGTTTTCGATATCGGCCAGACGGCGGGCGTTGGAGCGCACCAGTTCCTGTTTCATGTACCCGCGATCAACAGCCGCAATCGCGCCCCCCATGGCATCGATCTTTGCCAGTTCCGCGCGCGCCCCTTCCTTAAGGGCACCGACTTTGCGCTCAATCGCCGGGTTGCCGTCAAACAGGTCCTCATATTCCAGAAGATCGGTTTCATAGGCCATAATCTGTTGCAGGCGCAGTGACCATTGCTGATCCCACGGGCGCGGGAGCCCAAGCGCCTCGTTCCAGGCGGGCAATTGCACCGCACGCGCACGCGCATTCTTGGAAAGCACCACGGCCAGCATTTCGATCAGGATGCGATAGACGTTGTTTTCGGGCTGCTGTTCGGTCAGGCCAAGCGAATTGACCTGCACCCCATACCGGAACCGGCGATATTTTGCATCTTCAATGCCATAGCGATCCTGCGTGATTTCATCCCAAAGTTCGCAGAATGCCCGCATCTTGCAGATCTCGGTCACAAAGCGAATACCGGCATTCACAAAGAATGAAATACGCCCGACAACCTTGGCAAAGTCCTCTTCGGGGACCTGACCCGAATCGCGAACCGCATCAAGAACCGCAATCGCCGTTGCCAGTGCATAGGCCAATTCCTGTTCCGCCGTCGCCCCGGCTTCCTGCAGATGGTACGAACACACATTCATCGGATTCCATTTCGGCACCTCGCGATAGGTAAATGCCGCAACGTCGGTAATCAGTTTCAGGCTGGGTGCGGGCGGGAAGATATATGTCCCGCGTGACAGATATTCCTTGATGATGTCGTTCTGGGTCGTGCCCTGAAGGCTGTCACGCGCTGTTCCCTGCTTTTCGGCAACCGCAATATAAAGTGACAAAAGCCAGGCCGCCGGGGCGTTGATCGTCATCGATGTATTCATCTGATCAAGCGGGATGCCGTCAAACAGCGTCATCATGTCCCCAAGGTGGGCGACCGGCACCCCGACCTTGCCCACTTCACCACGTGCAAGAATATGGTCCGAATCGTATCCGGTCTGGGTCGGCAAATCGAATGCAACGGAAAGCCCCGTCTGCCCCTTGGCCAGGTTTTGACGATACAGGGCATTGGAAGCCGAGGCCGAGCTATGCCCCGCATATGTCCGGATCAGCCAGGGCCGATCACGATCCTGCTTTGCTGCGCTGCGCTTATTTTCCATCGACATCACGACCTCTTGTATTTTTATTACCTTTTGGCTTTTCGATAATTACGCCTGAACGTTATTAAATTATCTACTAGACATCACTTGGGTAATTATATAACAATTTGTGCAACGCGATAAAAGCGAAAACAAATATCGCCTCGGTTCATTCTGCATACAAACCGCAGAACTCCGGGAAATGCCCAGGGAAAATAAAACAAATTCTGTGGCTTGGAGGTTTCGTCGACCGCAACGCAGCATAGGTAATTTTATTACCCTGCTATCCGGATCGACCCTGAAGAAGGAGTGAAGGCCATGAACACCACTGCTGAAGTGCTGCCTTTCCGTGGCGGTCAGGAAGAAAAAGATCTTTATGAAATCGGCGAAATCCCGCCGCTGGGTCATGTGCCCAAAAATATGTATGCATGGGCGATTCGCGAAGAACGCCACGGCGAACCCGATACCGCCATGCAATGTGAAGTTCTGCCGGTCACCCAGCCAGACAGCCACGAGGTCCTGGTTCTCGTGATGGCGGCGGGCGTCAATTACAACGGTATCTGGGCGTCCCTTGGCAAACCGATCTCGGTTTTCAACTCCCATGACTGCCCGTTCCATATTGCCGGGTCTGATGCCTCGGGCATTGTTTGGGCGGTCGGGTCAAAAGTTACCCGCTGGAAGGTCGGCGATGAAGTCGTCATTCATTGCAATCAGGATGATGGCGACGACGAAGAATGTAACGGCGGCGACCCGATGCTGTCCCCGACCCAGCGCATCTGGGGCTATGAAACCCCGGATGGGTCATTCGCCCAGTTCACCTGTGTCCAGGCACAGCAATTGATGCCGCGCCCCAAACATCTGACCTGGGAAGAAAGTGCGTGCTACACGCTGACCCTTGCCACCGCGTATCGCATGTTGTTCGGGCATCGCCCGCATATCCTGCGTCCGGGGCATAATGTTCTGGTCTGGGGGGCGTCCGGGGGACTTGGTTCCATGGCGATCCAGTTGATCACTACCGCCGGGGCCAATGCGATCGGGGTGATTTCAGACGAATCAAAACGCGACTTTGTCCTTGGACTTGGGGCCAAGGCCGTCATCAATCGCAAGGATTTCAATTGCTGGGGCCAGCTTCCCACGGTCAATGGTCCGGAATTTGGCGACTATATGAAAGAAGTCCGCAAATTCGGCAAAGCGATCTGGGAAATCACCGGCAAGGGCAATGACGTTGATATCGTCTTTGAACATCCGGGCGAACAAACCTTCCCGGTATCATGTAACGTGGTGAAACGTGGCGGCATGGTCGTGTTTTGTGCCGGGACAACCGGGTTTAACCTGACCTTTGATGCGCGTTTCGTCTGGATGCGCCAGAAACGCATTCAGGGCAGCCACTTTGCCAACCTGAAACAGGCGGCACAGGCCAACAAACTGGTGATCGAGCGCCGCCTTGATCCCAGCATGTCCGAAGTTTTCAGTTGGGAAGACATTCCGCGCGCACATATGAAAATGATGCGCAACGAACATAAACCGGGGAACATGGCGGTTCTGGTTCAGGCCAAGCGGCCGGGCATGCGCACCCTTGAAGAAGCAGTCGAAGGTTAATCCCACATCGGGGCGCAGCCGTCCCGGCCTTTGACTGATTGCTGGCACCCCGAGCGCGTTCTCGCCCGATCCGCGTGCGGGGTGCCACCACCCTTTTCGACCAAGATATCCGTTTTCGACCAGTGCAATCGCCCCACACGATTGCCGGGCAAAGGACCAAGCCAATGACTGATACCGCCCTGCTTCCTGATCTTGACCAGCTTTGCGACGATGCACTGGCTGCACTGGCATCGCTTTATGATGCCACCGAAAATGCCATTCGCGCCCGGGTCACCATTGATGGTCGTATTGATGCCAATGCCTTTGACGAACATCAGTTTGCCGCCCATGGCTTTGCCTGGTTCACGACCTATGTCACCGCCCTTCAACAGATGAAGGCATGGTCGGACAGGCTGGTCACACAGGGCAAACGCGGGCATCTTGAAACCCTGATCCTGCAAGTCGCCTTTGGCGAATATCTTGCCCAGATCAAGGGCGGCATTCCGATGTCGCAGGGCGAAATCATTCGTCTGACCACACTGGGTGTTTCCGAAACCGATATTAAGACCTTCAGTTCAAGTCGCGCGGTTTCTGTTCTGTCAGCCCATGGTAATTCTGATGCTGCGCGCCGCGCCATTGCCACTGAAATCGAAGACAGTCTTGATACCGGTCGCTTTGGCGAAACCGGACTGGAAGACGAGACACTGGATCTTGTCCGCGATCAGTTCCGGCGGTTTGTCGAAGAAAAAGTAACGCCCTATGCCCATGGCTGGCATGAACGCGACGAGTTGATCCCAATTGAAATTGTGACTGAAATGTCGGAACTCGGCGTTTTCGGCCTGACCATCCCCGAAGAATTCGGCGGACTTGGCATGGGCAAAACCGCGATGTGTGTCGTGACCGAAGAACTGTCGCGCGGCTATATCGGGGTGGGATCGCTTGGTACCCGTTCCGAAATCGCTGCGGAACTGATCCGCCTTGGCGGCACGGATGCGCAAAAGGAACATTACCTGCCCAAACTGGCATCGGGTGAAATCCTGCCAACGGCAGTCTTTACCGAACCCAATAACGGCTCCGACCTTGCCCATCTGCGTACCCGCGCGATCAAGGATGGCGACACCTATAAGGTGACCGGGAACAAGACATGGATCACCCATGCGGCACGGTCCGATCTGATGACGCTTTTGACGCGCACCAACCCTGATGAGGCCGGTTATCGCGGGTTGTCGATGCTTCTGGCCGAAAAGCCGCGCGGCACCGATGACGACCCGTTCCCAGCCAACGGCATGTCTGGCGGTGAGATCGAGGTTCTTGGCTATCGCGGCATGAAGGAATACGAGCTGTCCTTTGACGGGTTTGAAGTCCCGACGGCCAACCTTCTGGGCGGTGAAGAAGGCCTTGGTTTCAAGCAACTTATGGCAACCTTTGAGTCGGCCCGCATTCAAACAGCTGCACGTGCTGTCGGCGTTGCCCAGAACGCGCTTGAGATCGGCATGCGCTACGCCAAGGATCGCATCCAGTTTTCCAAACCGCTTTTCAGCTTCCCGCGGGTGTACGGCAAAGTTGCATGGATGGTTGTTGAAACCATGATTGCCCGTCAGCTCACCTATTTCTCGGCACTTGAAAAAGATCAGGATATCCGCTGCGACATTGAAGCAGGCATGGCGAAGCTTCTGGGGGCACGGGTTGCCTGGTCAAATGCTGATAACGCGCTTCAGATTCATGGCGGCAATGGTTATGCGCTGGAATATCAGATCAGTCGCGTGCTTTGCGATGCCCGTATCCTCAACATTTTTGAAGGTGCCGCCGAAATTCAGGCGCAAGTTGTGACCCGCGGATTATTGGGTCGATAACCGGCTAACAGATTGAAAGCCGAACCTTATTTTCATTGCGAACCGTGGCCCCTGTGATCAACGAGGGCAAACTTGGCCCGTCAACCTTGACGGGCCGCTTTTCTATATCAACCTAAAGTATGATATATTTACCACTTACCTGTGGTGATAGACTGAAATTAAGCAAACACAGAAGCCTAAAAATCTGTGCAAAACAGGCCCAATTGCCTTTTAGGGAAAAGGGGAGAGACGTTTCAATGAATTACGCCTCTGCAATGCCGGAAACCACAATCTATGCGCGAACAGGTGAAGCCAAGGACCTGTTCGATCAGCATGCTGATCAGATCGCAGAAGGCCTGGTGACCGAACTGCTTGGATCAGGACAAAGCAGCGTCGACAGGAATGCGCCGCAGACGCTTGTCTCGGGTCTTGCCCAGCAGTTTCGGGCAATGGCATCTGCCGGTTCTGCTGATGCTTTCAATCAGTGTTTTGCCAAACACGTTTTGGCAGAAGCCACCGCCAATCTGACACCCGACGCCATCGTGCTTGCCTATTACAAGTCGGCAGCAAATTGCGTCACGCTGGCGTCGCGGACCAAGGGCATTCGACCGTCGCCTGCCCTTAATGATGCGGCACGGTGTGTTTTGATGGCTGATATGGCCTGCCTGATGGCTGATCAGCAAAAACAGATCGCCCAGCATCGCGCATCGTCGGAAATCCAGTCGATGTCCGAGATCATCGAACGCGAAACCGACAACATCATTTCCGAAGTCGGCTTTCAGGCCGGGCGCACCAACGATGTGGCCCAAACCATGGAAAGTGATGCCGGCGAATTGTCGCAACTGGTCGAACGCATTACCGCCACCACGGAAGTCGCCAGCAGCAACGTTGCCACGGTCGCATCCGCGACCGAGGAATTGCAGGCGTCAAGTCATGGCATTGCTGATCGCATCCACAAAACAAACGATATTGCCGGACAGGCCGTTATCCGCGCCCAGGAAACATCCCAGACGATGAACAGCCTGTCGGAAACCGCCAGTGAAATCGGCAAGGTTGTCGATATTGTCAAACGCATTTCCGATCAGACGAAAATGCTGGCACTGAACGCCACGATCGAGGCCGCCCGTGCCGGGGATGCCGGCAAAGGATTTGCTGTGGTCGCCAACGAGGTCAAAAACCTTGCGACACAGACCGAAAAGGCAATCCTTGATATCAATTCCCAAATCACAGCCATTCAGGGGGCAACATCAGAAGCCGTCACCGCAATCGAAGGAATCGGTGGCGCGATTGATGAGGTCAGCCAGCTTTCAGCGGATATTTCAGCATCGGTCGAACAGCAGACCGCCGCGATCGCCGAAATTTCGACAAGCGCACAGGAAGTATCAACCCATATGCGGGGCATTTCCGGTGATATCGAACTGGCCAGCGTGAAATCACAAAACGCCAGCGAAACCGCCGAGAACCTGCGCATTCTGGCTTCCAATATTCGCAAAGACATCAATGAAATGGAAAGCCGGTTCCGCACGGTGCTTCGCAGTACCGAAAGCGCAAACCGGCGTCACGAAGAACGCGTCCCGATCGCGGTCGATCTTTCATTCGATTTCGGAAATGGTGACGTCCGCAATGGCGTTACCGCCGATATGTCACTGGCCGGATTGCTTGCGCGCATTGATGCCAGTGACAAGGATCGCAACAAGCACGTCACGATCACCATGGTGGATGGCACGGTTCTGCATGGCGTGATCAAGGCCGTTTCGGCACTTGGAACCCATGTTCAGTTTACCGAAGTCGATGACAAGGCCAATCAGGTCATTCTCAATCACCTCAAGAAAACCCACGATCACGACAGCAAGATCGCCGAACTTGGCAAACAACTGTCACAAGATCTGGCCAAGGTGCTTGAGAACGGCCTTCGCAATAATGAAATCAAGCACGAAGACCTGTTCAATCCGCGCTATGAACTGATCGAAGGCAGCGATCCCAAACAGTTCATGACGCCCTATATTCCGTTCACGGACCGGCATTTCACCCCGCTTCAGGAAGCCATTCTTGAAAAGGACAAGCATATCGTGTTTGCCGCCGGTGTGGATATTAACGGCTATCTTCCGACCCATAACAAGATCTATAGCCAGCCGCAGCGCCCGGGCGAAGCCGCCTGGAACATGGGCAATTGCCGCAACCGGCGGATCTTTGATGACCGGGCCGGGCTGGTGGCCGCGCGCAACACCAAACCGCACCTGTTGCAGACCTATTTCCGCGACATGGGCGACAGTGTGGTCTTCATGAAGGAATGCGACGTCCCGATCATCGTAAATGGCGAACAGTGGGGCAACCTGCGTATCGGGTACCGCGCCTGACCCTTTGGACCGAGCAAACTATAAAAAAGCCCCCGACCAATAAATGGCCGGGGGCTTTAATGTTAGCGCTAACATCCTTGCAAGAGTGTTCCGCCGTCAACTGTGCGAGTGCAGGATCGCCTCGGCGATTTCGCGTTCGATCTCGGCCGGGTAATCATAAAATCCCGGTTTGAACGCATTGGCCCCGCCCGATGCCAACCAGTCAATTCCACGGATCAGAATGGCGGAAAACGGATCAAACAGATCCTTGCCCGAACCACCCATCCCTGGTGCCAAGTTCAAAAGGCTGCCACGGTTGAGCAAATACACTTCGCGGCTGTTATCGAATTCGAATTTTTCGATATAGCGGCGCATTTTGGTGTGTTTCTGGGTATCAAGCCAGGCCACATCGATCTCGGTATTGGAATGACCGACATTGACCAGAATGGCACCACGGCGGGCCTGCTTGATCTGCTTTTCACCCAGAATGCCCGAAAGACCGGTTGCGGTCACAATAATCGCGCATTCCTTGATGCCGTCTTCAAGACTGACGACACGGCATCCGTGATGCTGGGCTTCAAGGGCGCGCACCGGATCGCGTTCGGCAACCGAGACCACCGCACCAAGATTGCGCGCACGTTCGGCAACACCACGCCCCACCGGACCAAACCCGATCACCAGAACCGAACGACCATAAAGCGCCAGCCCGGTTACATTGGAAAAGACCGGCCACATTTCCTGTGCCACGTGATGGCGGTTATGCAGGCGATCCTTGATCGCGATGTCGTTCCAGTTAAAGACCGGGAATGAATAATCAAGCTTTTCAACGCGGTGAACACCCGTCGTCGTGGCTTCAAGCGCACCGTCGACCTTATGACCTTTTTTGACAAAAGCCTCGATCAGCTCCCCACCCATGTCAGCGACAATATCGGCCGGCTCGGACGACAGGATATCGATGCTTTTGGCGTATTCTTCTGGTGTCATGCCCGAAAAGGCATGGACCTCTACCCCGTTCGCAGCAAGGTATGCGGCGGCAACGTCATCGGTACTATCGGGGTTACATGCCCCGACCTTGACCTTCGCACCCGCCTTCACAAACGGCAGCAATGTGGGAATGGTGTCTTCAAGAACGTGCTGGAAGCTGACGATGGTCTTGTCGCGCAAGTCACGCTTGGCGACATAGTTTCCGTATTTCGCCGTTACCGGACAGATGACTTCGCGCCATGCAAGCGTTTCGTCATTGATCTGGGCGGCAAGTGCTGCGTCCTTGATGCGGCTGGTCATTAATCAATCTCTTGGGTTCAGTGGTGGCGTAACGAATAGTATCGTCCCCTAATTAATGATAGCCGGACCGGATGGAAAGCATTTCTGACCATCCGGTCAATTTTGAGCCTGTTCAGGCAACCCGGACCTTATGGCCGTGCCGGAATATCAAGACCGCGCTGAACAGCGGGCCGCGCAAGACCGTGTTCAAGCCATGCCGGTACGTTTTTGAGCGTGTCATAAGCCACCAGATCACCTGCCTCGTAAAATCCGATCAGATTGCGGACCCAGCCAAGGATTGCGATATCGGCAATGGTATATTCATCGCCCATAATCCAGTCGCGCCCGTCAAGACGGGTTTCTAGAACGCCCAAAAGCCGTTTGGATTCATTCACATAACGGGTCAGCGGGCGTTTATCTTCGATCTCTTTGCCGGCAAATTTATGGAAAAAGCCAAGCTGCCCGAAAATCGGGCCCAGTCCGGCCATCTGGAAATAGACCCACTGGATGGTTTCCATCCGCCGCGCCGGATCAGCAGGCAACAGCTTTCCGGATTTTTCGGCAAGATATTGCAAGATCGCCCCGGATTCAAAAAGCCCGAACGGTTTTCCATCCGGGCCGTTCGGATCAAGAATGGCGGGGATTTTGCCATTCGGGTTAAGCGACAGAAATTCCGGGGTCCAGGTTTCGTCTTCACCGATTTTGATGGTGTGGGCTTCATAGGGAAGACCGATTTCTTCGAGCATGATCGAAACCTTTACCCCGTTGGGGGTCGGGAATGAATAAAGCTGCAGAATATCGGGGTTCTTTGCCGGCCAGCGTTTGGTAATGTCGAATGCGGAAAGGTCAGCCATCTGAATTTGATCCTTGTTGTTTGGCCGATACGCAAAACCAAATCAGGCATTGCATACAGGCAATTACATATCTTCAGGATTTAGCAGATCGCATCCTTTTCGCCAGTAGCATCCGACAAGACTTTCACCACGCTCATACGGAGCAGGCCCGAATGCGCATGCAAACGGGCCTGACCGGACTGCGGCATTCGATGATCAACCCCATCGGTACCGCCAATTAATTTCACACCGGAAGATATCCTTACCAGGCGCGGTATTTCAGGAACTTGCCATCCAGGGTAATCACGACACGGTCACCTTTCGGGTCTTCCTTGCGTTCGATATACATTTCGTAATCGATCGCACTCATGATGCCGTCGCCGAATTTCTCGTGGATGATTTCCTTGATGGTTTCGCCGTAAACACCAACGATTTCATACAGACGATAGATGGCCGGATCGGTCGGGACCGCCTGGTCCCAGATTTTCATCGGGCATTCCTGAATGACAGCCGATGCTTCGGGCGGCAGGTCAAACAGGGCAACCAGCATGTCGGCCTTGTCCTTTGGCGCCGAATTCATGCCAAAGCACACGGAAGTTGTCCAAACCGGGGACATACCGATCTTGCTTGCGATCTCTTCCCAACCGAGCCCTTTGGCCTTTTTGGCTTCGAGAATGAGTTCTTTGACGTCAGCTTTTTTCATGGGTTTTCTCCACTTCTGATACAGCACGTTGTTTTGATTAATCGGCACGATTGACCGCACGCTTGCGCGTGCCGGACTTGCTGCCTGTTTCTGATGAGATTTCCGCCCCGGCATTTGCCCCGAACCGGACGACTTTTGGTGCGGAATTCGCATCATCGTCCTGTTTCCCGGCAAGTTCGCGCGACCGTGTGGCCAGGAACTCCACCAGGTGATTGCGGATGTCGTAATAGTCGGGATGATGGATAATGTTGGCCCGTTCACGCGGTCGTTCGATTTCGACCTGAACGGACTCGGCAACCCGGGCATAGGGACCGTTGGTCATCAACAAAATGCGGTCCGCAAGCAGGATGGCTTCATCAACATCATGGGTGATCATAAAGACCGTCTGGTCCGATCCCGACCAGATGCGGATCAACTCGTCCTGGATGCTGCCACGGGTCAGCGCATCAAGTGCGCCGAACGGCTCATCGAGCAAAAGCAGTTCCGGCTGAATGGCAAAGGCACGTGCAATCGATACACGCTGACGCATCCCGCCAGACAGTTGCGATGGCTTGCGCAATTCCGCCCCGCCCGCAAGACCGACCATTTCGAGATATTTCATCGAATGATCGTGAACCTGCTTTTTGCTCCAGGATTTGTAGCGCGCCTGAACGGCAAAAGTGACGTTCTTGAGCGCGGACAACCATGGCAGCAGGGAATAGTTCTGAAACACGATCCCGCGATCCAGACTGGGCCCGGAAACTTCCTTGCCATTCATGATGACCGCGCCGTCGCTTGGTTCATCAAGCCCCGCAAGAATGTTCAGGATGGTTGATTTGCCACAGCCGGAATGACCGATGATGCAAACAAACTCGCCCTTCTCGATCCCGAGATTGACGTTTTCAAATACCGTCAGGCTTTCGCCACCCTTGGGGGCCTGAAAACGTTTGGTAAGGTTTTGAACACTCAGGAATGGTGTCGACATATCTGGTCTCCTTATTCCTGGTACTGCACAAGGCGTGCGCAATAGGCGAAGGCCGTATCAAGCAACATGCCGACAACCCCGATCATCAGGATCGAGAACACCACACTGGTCAGATCAAGGTTGTTCCATTCATTCCAGACGTAGTAGCCAATGCCGGTACCGCCCACGAGCATCTCGGCAGCGACAATCACCAGCCAGGCAATCCCGATGGAAATGCGCATTCCGGTCAAAATGGTTGGTGCCGCAGCGGGCAGGATGACGATCCATGCGGTTTTGAAAGGACCCAGTTCGTGGGTTCGCGCCACATTGACCCAGTCCTTGCGCACCCCGGCCACACCGAATGCCGTATTGATCAGCATCGGCCAGATCGAACAGATGAATATGACAAAGATTGCCGATGCCTGACTGTCCTGAATGACAAACAGGGCCAAAGGCATCCACGCCAGCGGGGAAATCGGTCTTAGCACCTGAATAAACGGATCAAGCGCCTTATACATCAGGGGCGACATTCCGATCAGGAACCCGACCGGAATGGCCAGCGCCGCAGCAAGGAAATATCCCGAAAGAACCCGATAAAGCGAATAGCCGATCTGGATGCCGATCCCCTTGTCGTTGGGGCCTGCATCATAGAAAGGATTGCGAAGTTCTTCCCATGCCTTGCCGATCACTGCCGAGGGTGGCGGCACGGCCGCCTTGGGTTCTGCCCCACCCATCAGAAGTTCATATTCTGTCAGTTCGCCAGAAATGTTCTGTTTCGGGCTGGCGGCCTCCCAAAGGCCAAGGAAGACCGCCAATAGCACGAGTGACAAAACCAAAGCCCTGGCATTCAACGATGCCAGCATGTCAGCTTACCCCTTTGCCAATCGCAAAGCTGTTGACATAGGCTTCGGGCTGATCGGGATCAAAGGTCTTGCCCATGATGGTATAGGACTTATAGGTCGAAGTCGGGGCCTCATATCCAAGGTCTTTCATCACCTTGGCACAATCGGTCGCGACATAGACTTCCTCGGCGATTTTCTTGTAATCGATATCGCCTTCGATATAGCCCCAGCGCTTCATCTGGGTCAGAATCCACACCCCCATCGAATGCCACGGGAACGGATCGAAATCGATGCGATCAGGGACGTTTTTAACTTCGCCCAGACCATCGGCATAACGTCCGGTCAGGACCTGTTCAATGACTGGAACCGGCTGGTTCAGATAGTTGGCCGGGGCAATCGCCGCCGAAATTTCCTTGCGGTTTTCGGGCTTGGCCGCGTATTGGGTCGCATCCACAATGGATTTCAAAAGCGCGCCATAGGTATTCGGCAGTTCTTCGGAAAAGGCCTTGGAACAGGCAAATGCACAGCACGGATGACCTTCCCAGATATCTTTGGTCAGGGTGTGCAGGAAGCCGATTTTTTCCCATACCGCACGCTGGTTAAACGGATCGGGTGACAGATACCCGTCAAGGTTACCGGCACGCAGGTTTGCCACCATCTCGGGCGGCGGAACAACGCGGATCTGGATGTCCTTATCCGGGTCCAGACCATGTTCAGCGACATAATAACGCAGCAGGAAGTTGTGCATCGAATATTCGAACGGCACACCAAACTTGAAGCCTTTCCACTGTCTCGGATCGCGCTTATCCAGATGGTCATTGTGCAGAACGATGGCCTGGCCATTGATGTTTTCAACAGCCGGCATCAGGAACGGGGTCGCGGTTGAACCCGCCCCCATCGAAATGGCCAGCGGCATCGGGGTCAGCATGTGCGACGCGTCATATTCATTGTTCAGCGACTTGTCGCGGGCCACCGCCCAGCCCGCGGTTTTGATGACATCAACATCAAGACCGTATTTTTCATAGAAGCCCATCGGCTGCGCCATGATGATCGGCGTGGCACAGGTGATCGGCACAAAGCCGATATTGAGCTTCGACTTTTCCGGTGTCCCCAGATCATCAAGGATGGCTGCCTTGACCTTGTCGATTGGCAATACCGATGCCAATGCCGCCATCATGGTGCTGCCGCCAACCATCTTGGCAAAGGAACGACGTGAAATTTCGTTGTGACCGAAAACCGAACGGACAATCGCGCTGTCGATGGCGCGATCAAGGATTTCTTCGCTGCTTTCCGGTGTCTTTGCCGCCATATCGCTATGAGCAGGCATCGTCGACAGATCGTGCTTTACACCATGATCATGATCCGATTGGTGATGCCCGCCCTTTGACGCGCACATATCACAACCGCACGATTTGCTGTGCCGCAGGTCGGTATCACCGCTAAATGGATCGCCCAGACTTTTAACTGACATTTGATCACCCCCTGTGTTGTTTCGCTGTCCAGATCAGAACAGCACCAGACATTCAGTCAGGATAAGAGCAACCGTCGTGCCAGTTTGCTGCAATGCGGAATTTTCGTTGAAAATGCTGGACTCAGGGGATGATGACAGGCAGTCTTCACATATACGAAAAATCGTAATTTACGATAATTCGTAACCATAATTACGAATTATCGTAGGAAATTCGTATGAACCATGACGTAAACCAATCTGTTTCAACGTCTTTGGAGCCGCTCCATCTGCAGGCTCTTTTGGCGCATACGCATCCGACAATTCTGGTTCACCCCAAAACCGACAGCATCGTGTTCGCCAATGAGGCGGCGGCAAAATTGCTGGGCCGCAGCATAGACGCCCTCATATCCCTGAAAATGAGCGCCCTGCACAAGGGACAGGTGCCAAGCCTTGTCGTGTTCAGCGAAGCCGCCCTTTATCACGGATTTTCCTGGACCCGCGGACTGGACCTGAGCCGGCCGGACGGCACCCAACTGAAACTAGAACACGAAGCCCGCGCCATCACGCTAGGCGATGAAGAATATCTTACGGTAACGATATCGGATCTTGATGCCCGCCACCGCCGGGATGTTGACTCCGAGGCCGACGATTACCTGCGCGAAGGTATTGCCGAATGGCGACGCGCCGAACGGTTTTTCCGCGAGATCGAACGCGAGAACCAGCTGATCCTGGGCGCGGCCGGCGAAGGCATTTACGGCGTGAATTCGGACGGGGTAACCACCTTTGTCAATCCGGCGGCCGAACGCATGTTGGGCTGGACCGCCGAGGAACTTGTGGGCAAGGAAATCCATTCGATCATCCACCATTCCCATGTTGATGGCGAACCCTATCACGCCGAGCACTGCCCGATTTACAATGCATTCCGCGAGGGCATCGTAAGACGGGTTGATGATGAAGTCTTCTGGCGCAGCGATGGCAAACCGATCCGGGTCGAATACACATCCACCCCCATTCGCGACCATGGTCTGGTCATCGGGGCAGTGATCGTGTTTCGAGACATTACCGAACGCAAAATCGCCGAAGAAAAACTGCACGCCGCCCTTGCCGAGGTCGACCGTCTTCGTGAACGGCTTGAACTTGAAAATGCCTATCTTCAGGAAGAAATCCTGTCGACCAACAATCACCATGAAATCATCGGGCAATCGGATGCCATTCAAGGCGCGCTCAAACAGATTGATCTGGTTGCACCGACTGACGCCAACGTTCTGATCACCGGGGAATCCGGCACCGGCAAGGAATTGATCGCGCGCGCCATCCATCAGGCCAGCACACGATCTGATCGCGTTCTGGTGCGCGTGAATTGTGCGGCCATCCCCCATGAACTGTTTGAAAGCGAATTTTTCGGGCATGTGCGCGGGGCCTTTACCGGCGCCATTCGCGACCGTGTCGGGCGCTTTGAACTGGCCGATGGCGGCACCCTGTTCCTAGATGAGGTTGGTGAAATCCCGCTGGAACTTCAGGGCAAGCTTTTGCGGGTTCTGCAAGATCAGAAGTTTGAGCGTATCGGCGAAGAACGCACACGCGAGGTCAATGTCCGCCTGATTGCCGCCACCAACCGCGACCTTAAGGAAGAAGTCCGTCAGGGGCGGTTTCGCGAGGACCTTTATTTCCGCCTCAATGTGTTTCCGATTGAATGTCGACCGCTTCGTGAACGGCCAGACGACATTCCGCCGCTGGCCGCGCATTTCCTGCGCAATATCTGCCAGCGCCTGAACATTGCCCAACCCACCCTGACCAAGGGACAGGTTCATGTTTTGCAAAATTATGGCTGGCCCGGAAATGCCCGCGAACTTGAAAACGTGATTGAACGCGCTGCCATCTTGGCCCATGACGGTAAATTGCATTTCGATCTTCCCGATTTCAGCACCCGGGACGGCAAAAAACCATCCCCCGCGTCCAAAGCTGATCGGGATACCCAGCCCGCCCGGACCATTTTGACGCGCGCTGAAATGCAACAAACCGAATATGACAATATCACCCATGCCCTAAGACAGACGCAGGGCAAGATTTTTGGCCCGGACGGAGCCGCGGCACTTCTTGATATCAAACCGACAACGCTGGCGTCCCGTATCAAGAAATTCAAAATCGATCGCCGTGACTTTGCCGCACCGGAAAATCAAAATACCCGATAATGTCGAAAAGTTTCCATCCACCAGTTGCCTGCGGTCCCGGTTTGGCGCAGCATGACGCCGCCCGTAAGATGGCATCAATAAATTCGACCTGCGGCAAGTTCGGCTTGTTCCGATTGCGGCCCCTGTTTTCAGGTGACCATCAGCAGGCAACAGACAGGGAAGAAGACAGATGACCGCATTTCTTCAAATTGGCGTGCTGGTCGCGATGGCCGCCGTTGCCGGTGTTCTCGTGATGGGGATCATTTCAATGGCCCGCGGCAAGGATGCACGCAAATCCAACAAACTGATGCAGCTTCGCGTGCTGCTTCAGGCCGTCGCATTGTTGCTTTTGTTCATTCTGTCGATGATGGCACTTGGCAAATAGGCATCTGCGACCGTTTTCAATTCTTATGACATCTTGCGCATTAATGGACGACACATGGTTCAACTGACCCGCATCTACACGAAATCCGGCGACAAGGGCAAAACCGCCCTTGGCAACGGGACACGCGTCCCCAAAAATTCAGTCCGCGTCGAGGCCTATGGCACGGTTGATGAAACCAACGCATTCATCGGTGTCGCCCGGTTGCATGCGGATGGCGACATAGATGCGATGCTCGCCCGAATCCAGAATGATCTTTTTGATCTGGGTGCGGACCTTTGCACCCCGGGTGACGGATCGGATGACAATCCCGAACAGCCCGCCCTTCGCATCACCGCAACCCAGACCGAACGCCTTGAACAGGAAATCGATCAGATCAATGCCGGCCTTGATCCGCTGAAATCCTTTGTCCTGCCGGGTGGCAGTGCACTTTCGGCACAGCTTCATGTGGTCCGGACCGTATCACGCCGCGCCGAACGGCTTATTGTCGAACTGGCCGGGGTCGAGCCGATCAACCCGGAATGCGTTCGTTATATCAACCGGCTGTCGGACCATATGTTTGTTCTTGCCCGCCACGCAAATAACGGCGGCAAGGATGACATTTTGTGGCAACCCGGCCTGACACGCTGACGAAAATATTTGGACAAACCCCTGTCATTTGGCGGCTTTGTGCCGTATCAAGGTTGCGAAGGGCATCAAAAAATCAGTAAAGAAGTTATCGTTAACGTCAACCTCTTTACGTAAATTGACAACCTGCGTAGCACCCCCTATTGTGCATCGCGGGGAAAACAGTAACATGCGGGCCGCAGCGAACTGCCTCGGCAGGGAGCAGAAAGCCCATAGTTTCGACAACAAAAACGAACAGGTCTGTCATGAAGGTTCTTGTCGCCGTTAAGCGCGTTGTGGATTACAACGTCAAGATCCGAGTCAAACAGGACCAGTCTGGCGTTGAATTGAACAACGTCAAAATGTCCATGAACCCGTTTGACGAAATCGCCGTTGAAGAGGCTGTCCGCCTCAAGGAAGCAGGTACCGCGACCGAAGTGGTTGCCGTATCGCTCGGCGTTAAACAGTGCCAGGAGACCCTGCGCACCGCCCTTGCCATGGGTGCCGATCGCGGCATTCTGGTCGAAACCGAGGATGAGCTGCAACCGCTTGCCGTTGCAAAACTCCTGAAAGAAGTCGTCGCCAAGGAAAGCCCGGATCTTGTGATCCTCGGCAAGCAGGCGATTGACGATGACGCCAACCAGACTGGCCAGATGCTGGCTGCTTTGCTGGATTGGCCGCAGGGTACTTTCGCATCCAAAGTTGCCGTTGCTGACGGCAAACTTGACGTTACCCGTGAAGTTGATGGCGGTCTTGAAACCGTCAAGCTCGACCTTCCGGCAATCGTCACCACCGACCTGCGCCTCAATGAGCCGCGCTATGCGTCGCTGCCAAACATCATGAAAGCCAAGAAAAAGCCGCTCGATACACTGAGCCCGGCCGATCTTGGTGTTGATACCGCGCCGCGCCTGAAAACCCTGAAAGTGACGGAACCGCCGGCACGCCAGGCAGGTGTCAAAGTTGCCGACGTCGCAGAGCTTGTCGACAAGCTCCGCAACGAAGCAAAAGTAATCTAAGCGGGGATCAATCAAATGAGCATTCTTGTTATTGCCGAACACGACAATACCGAACTGAAGGGCGGCACGCTTAACACCGTTGCAGCCGCACAGAAGATCGGTGGCGACATTGCCATCCTCGTTGCTGGTGAAAACTGCCGCGGCGTTGCCGAAGCAGCCGCAAAAGTTGCCGGTGTTTCCAAGGTACTGGTCGCAGACAATGCCGCCTATGGCCACTTCCTGGCTGAAAACATGGCCGGTCTGGTTTGCGAACTTGCCGATGGCTACAGCCACATTCTGGTTCCGGCATCGACTTCTGGTAAAAACTTCATGCCGCGCGTTGCGGCATTGAAAGACGTCGCACAGATTTCCGACATCACCGATGTTGAAAGTGCCGATACCTTTGTCCGCCCGATCTATGCCGGTAACGCACTGGCAACCGTGCAGTCGGCAGACAGCCTGAAACTGATCACTGTTCGCACCACGGGCTTTGATCCGGTTGCTGCTGAAGGCGGTTCTGCTGCCATCGAAGACGTTTCCGTTGTTTCCGATGCCGGCAAGTCCAGCTTCGTTGGTCAGGAACTGACCGAGTCGGAACGTCCGGAACTGACCGCGGCAAGCGTCGTCATTTCCGGCGGTCGCGGCATGGGATCGGCTGAAAACTTCCATCTGATCGAACCGATTGCCGACAAACTGGGCGCAGCCATTGGCGCATCACGCGCTGCGGTTGATGCCGGATATGCTCCGAACGACTGGCAGGTCGGTCAGACCGGCAAAGTTGTTGCACCGCAGCTATACATTGCTGTAGGCATTTCGGGTGCTATTCAGCACCTTGCCGGCATGAAGGACAGCAAGGTCATCGTTGCAATCAACAAGGACGAAGAAGCGCCGATCTTCTCGGTGGCGGATTACGGCCTTGTCGGTGACCTGTTCGAAGCCCTTCCCGCACTGGCGAGTGAACTCGACAAATAATCTGATCCCGATTAGGGTCAAAGCAATGCATACTGTTGTTTTGACCCTAGGGGACGAGTGGGGAACAAATGGCTTCGTTGGAAGATATCAAAACCATTGGCGTGATCGGCGCCGGTCAAATGGGCAATGGCATTGCCCATGTGATCGCACTTGCCGGTTACGACGTCCGAATTCTCGACATCTCGCAGGACGCCCTTGATAAGGCGCTTGGCCTGATGGACAAGAACATGGACCGTCAGGTCAAAAAAGAACTGATTACCGCAGCGCAAAAAGATTCCGCACTTGCGCGGGTCTCAACCGGAACGGAATACAGCTTCCTTTCGGACTGCGATCTGGTGATCGAAGCGGCAACCGAAAATGAAGAGATCAAGAAACAGATCTTCAAGGCGCTTTGCCCGGTTCTTGGCCCCGAAGCCATCATCGCAACCAACACTTCGTCGATCTCGGTGACGCGTCTGGCATCCTATACGGATCGCCCGGCGAAATTCATGGGCATGCACTTCATGAACCCGGTGCCGCTGATGAAGCTGGTGGAACTGATCCGCGGCATTGCCACGGATGAAACCACCTATCGCACCATTCATGAATTGACCAAGAAACTGGGCAAAGACACGGCAAGTGCCGAAGATTTCCCGGCTTTCATCGTCAACCGTATCCTTCTTCCGATGATCAACGAGGCGATCTACACGCTTTATGAAGGTGTGGGGAACGTCGAATCCATCGATACCGCAATGCGTCTGGGTGCAAACCACCCGATGGGTCCGCTGCAACTGGCAGACTTTATCGGTCTGGATACCTGTCTTTCGATTATGCATGTTCTGCATGATGGTCTGGCCGACACCAAGTATCGCCCATGCCCGCTTCTGGTCAAATATGTCGAAGCAGGCTGGCTTGGCCGCAAGGTTGGCCGCGGTTTCTATGATTACAGCGGTGATGAGCCGGTCCCGACCCGCTAGGGACTGCTTTAAAACATTCGCATTTTCAAATTAAAGCCGCTGTCTTGTTCAGCGGCTTTTTTTGTTGCAATCGGACCGCCAACCATCTGGAATAAGGTCCGTTAAAACCCGCACGGATGGAATGCGGGACAAAATGACAAAAGAAGTCTGGAGGCCGTCCGAAAATGTATCTCGGAATTGATGTCGGCACATCGGCCGTCAAGGCATTGCTGATTGACGAACACTCGGCCACGGTTGCTGAGACAGATATTCCTTTGTCGGTATCAAACCCCCACCCGTTCTGGAGCGAACAGAACCCCGATGACTGGTGGGACGCGACATTGCGCGCGATTGATGCCCTGCACCATCAAAATCCGGGCGCTGTTGCCGCCACCCGCGCGATTGGCCTGTCCGGACAGATGCATGGCGCGACGTTGCTTGATGAAAATGACAAACCGTTGCGCCCGGCAATTCTGTGGAATGACGGCCGTGCCAAGGCCGAGTGTGACAAACTTGATGCCATGCTGCCCGATCTCGGGACAAGGGCCGGTGTCGCGACCATGCCGGGCATGACTGCACCGAAAATGCTGTGGCTGCAAAAACATGAACCCGACATCTTTGCCAAAGTACGCACCATCCTGCTGCCCAAGGATTATATCCGGTTTTGCCTGTCTGGCGACAAGGTGACGGAAATGTCCGATGCGGCCGGGACCTTGTGGCTTGATGAAGAAAGTCGCAGTTGGAACAGGGCGGCGATCGATGCCTGCGGGCTTTCGATGGACCAAATCCCCGAACTGGTCGAAGGATCGGACATTACCGGAACCTTGCGGGCCGAACTTGTCAAACGCTGGGGCATGAAGGGTGACGTCATCATTGCCGGTGGCGGGGGGGATGCCGCGACCGGCGGCATTGGTGTTGGTGCCGTCAGTCACGGTGACGGGTTCATATCGCTTGGCACATCGTCACAGATTTTTGTCGCATCGGACAAATACCGCCCAAAACCCGAAGAACTTCTGCACAGCTTCACCCATGCCATTCCGGCCCACTGGTTTCAGATGGCAGTTCTGCTGAACGGGGCCAGTTGCCTGCAATGGGCGGCAAAGTTGCTTGGCGAAAGTGATATTGGTGGCTTGCTGAAACGGGTTGAGGCCCAGCATCATAAGCCCGCCGATATCGTCTTTTTGCCGTATCTGAACGGGGAACGGACACCGCATAACAATCCCTATGCGCGCGGGGTGTTTTTTGGCCTGGGCAGCGACACATCGCGCGAAGCCATGGTCCAATCGGTTCTCGAAGGGGTTGCCTTTGCGCTGAGTGACGCACAATCGCGTCTGCATGCTGCCGGGACCCGCTGTGCCCTGCCCGGTGTGATTGGTGGCGGCGCAAGAAGCCGTTACTGGATCCAGTTGATATCCGACATCATGGGCACCCCCCTTGCCCGATACGAAGGTGCAGCCAAAGGTCCGGCATTCGGTGCCGCACGTCTGGCGCGACTGGCCCTGACACAGGAAGCAGTCGAAGATGTATGCCTGAAACCGGTTATCGAGGAAATTATCGAACCGGACACATCACGACACGCATCCTATCAGCCGCGCTTTGCAAAGTTCCGCAGGCTTTATAATGCACTGGCCGATGAATTTACGCCCGATTGAAAATGACCTTCCCGACGCACCAACCGCACATATTTCCGAAGACGCCCGCGATCATGAGTAAATTAATCTCCCGCCTTCTTTAAACCAATGATTTAACACCAACATTAGTACGAGTATTAATTTTCGACCATTTGGATAGTCCATGAGTATTGCAGTTGTCGGAAGCTCGAACATTGATTTCGCAGCGCGCGTAGCCAAGCTTCCGAAACCGGGTCAGACCGTCCCGGCAAAGGAATATATCTCGGGCCCCGGGGGCAAGGGATGTAACCAGGCGCTGGCCATCGCACGTCTTGGCGTTTCCCCCGTTTTCATATCAAAGATCGGTGACGATGCACTTGGCCGGCAACTGGTGACCAGCCTTGCCGCCGAAGGCATCGATACCAGCCACCTGATCATTGCCGATGCCGCACAGACGGGGACGGCCCTGATTTCAATTGATGAAGCCGGTGAAAACATGATCACGGTCGTTGGTGGTGCCAACATGACGATGACCCGTGGCGATTTGCATGAAAAACAGGATTATCTGCGCGACTGCGACTATTTGCTGCTGCAACTTGAATGCCCGGTGGTCGCTGTCGATTGCGCGATCAAATATGCGCGTGAAGGCGGGGCAAAAATCATGCTTGATCCCGCCCCCGTACCCGATCACATGGTGATGCGCGATCTTTTGGCGCTGACTGATATCGTCACCCCCAACAGCACCGAATGCCGCGCCATGACGGGCATAGAACCGGTCGATGAAGCCAGTGCAAAGAAGGCCGCAAAGGTCCTTCATGACATGGGCCCAAAAACCGTGATCATTAAAATGGGGCGTGAAGGCGCCTATTATTCAACAGCCGGCATGTCGGGGTTGGTCGCGTCTTTTACCGTCAGTGCCATTGATACGGTCGGTGCGGGGGATTGCTTTAATGCCGGACTTGCGGTTGCCCTGCATGGCGGGCAGGCCCTTCCTGATGCCGTGCGGTTTGCATGTGCGACCGGCGCATTGGCAACCACCCGCAACGGTGCCGGCGATGCCGCCCCCACCCTTGATCAGGTTCTTGCATTGCTGGAACCAGGAAGCTGATGGCGGATTGCGGTTCAGAAATCAGGATGTCTGTTCGATCAGATCGTTAAAATAGGAAATGACATCGGGGGCATCCCAGCGCGCGATGCCTTCAAGCTTGCCGCGCACCACACCGTGACCATCAATCACGAAACTGGTCGGAAGACCGCGCGCCCCCATTTTGCGGGCGGTTGCCCCCCGCGGGTCAAGAACGACATCCAGATTGTCGATTCCATTCTCTTCAAAGAATTCCGTAACGGC
Organism: Thalassospira sp. GO-4; assembly: GCF_023588965.1. NCBI lineage: Bacteria > Pseudomonadati > Pseudomonadota > Alphaproteobacteria > Rhodospirillales > Thalassospiraceae > Thalassospira > Thalassospira sp. GO-4. Next base: position 3,640,079 of record NZ_CP097807.1, on the reverse strand, counting down.
AGCCGCCCCGCCACGATCCTGACTAAGGGCAAGAACACGGAACGGCTTTCCATCCATTTCCGCAGCCAGCCGGTCAAGTTCCGGCATTTCCTTGACACAGGGCACGCACCAGGTCGCCCACAGATTTACCAGAATAACCTGACCTTTCAGTTGGTTAAGCTGTTTTTCATCGCCATTTTCATCGACAAAGGTTGCGCCATCGGGCAAAGAACCATCATCAGACGGTGCCACCATCTTTGAAAGTTCTTGTGGTAATTGCGTATCTGCAAAGGCAGGGGTTGCATAAATGCCCGATATGGCGACAATCACGCCAAGTTTTACGTAACGAAGCAAAGCCTTCACAACACCCACCTTCCAATACTGCGGATCAAGATGACCGATCAAAACGCTACCGACCAGAAAAACGCCAACTCCCTGTGGGGAGGTCGCTTTGAAGCAGGACCGTCTGCCATCATGGAAGAAATCAATGCTTCCATCGGCTTTGACAAGCGCCTTTATGCCCAGGACATTCAGGGCTCCAAAGCCCACTGCGCGATGCTGGTCAAGCAGAACATCATCCCCGCAGAAGATGGCGAAAAGATAACCAATGGTCTAGACCAGATCCTTCAAGAAATCGAGAGCGGTCAGTTCAAGTTTTCGAGCGCACTTGAAGACATTCACATGAATGTCGAAAGCCGCCTGCGCGAACTGATCGGCCCGGCGGCCGGTCGCCTGCATACTGCGCGTTCGCGTAACGATCAGGTCGCAACCGATTTCAAACTGTGGGTCCGTGATGTTGCCCTTGCCGATCTCGAAGCCGGCCTTAAGGGACTTCAGGAAGCCCTGATTTCACAGGCTGAAACCCATGCTGAAACCATTATGCCGGGCTTCACCCATCTTCAGGCGGCCCAGCCGGTGACGTTTGGCCATCATCTTCTGGCCTATGTTGAAATGTTTGGTCGTGACCGTGGTCGCGTGGCCGATTGCCGGACGCGTGTGAATGAAAACCCGCTGGGGTCCGCGGCCCTTGCCGGGACGCCCTATCCGATTGACCGTCACCTGACGGCAAGTACGCTTGGCTTTGATCGCCCGACGGCGAACTCGCTTGATGCGGTATCGGATCGTGACTTTGCACTGGAATATCTGAACGCGGCATCGATTGCCGCCATGCATCTGTCGCGCCTGGCCGAGGAAATGGTTATCTGGTGTTCGGCACAGTTCCGCTTTATCGGGATGTCCGACAAGTTTTCGACCGGCTCATCCATCATGCCGCAGAAACGCAACCCGGATGCCGCCGAACTGATCCGATCGAAAATCGGCCGTATCGTTGGCTGCTATAATTCCCTGATGCTGTCGATGAAGGGACTTCCGCTGGCCTATTCCAAGGACATGCAGGAAGACAAGGAACCGGTATTCGAGGCCCACGATCATCTGGGTCTGTGCGTTGCTGCCATGACCGGCATGGTTGCCGACATGAAGGTCTATGCCGATAACATGCGCGCAGCTGCCGGTGCCGGTTACACCACCGCAACCGATCTTGCCGACTGGCTTGTTGCCGAACTTGGCATGCCGTTCCGTGACGCCCACCATGTGGTTGGCGCAACCGTGAAACTGGCAGAGTCCAAAGGGTGCGATCTTGATCAGCTTTCCCTTGAAGATCTTCAGGGGATCGAGCCGAAAATCACCAATGCAGTATATGACGTTCTGACTGTCGAAGCATCGGTCGCCGCCCGCCAGAGCTTTGGCGGAACTGCACCGGTTCGCGTCAAGGAATCCGTCAAGGCAGCAAAGGAAAGGTTTCTGAAATGACCCCCGCCTTGCTTAAACGCGGCACCGTGATGACACTGGCAATCATGCTTGGTCTTTCGGTGGCGGCTTGCGGCAAAAAAGGCCCGCTCGAACCGCCAACCGATAAAGGTTATGAATATCCAAGGGACTACCCGGCGCAATGAACCACTTTGAATATATTAATGGCGTGCTTCACGCCGAAGGTGTCTCGATCCCGGAAATGGCAGAAAAAGTCGGCACGCCGTTTTTCTGTTACTCGACCGCGACGCTTGAACGTCACTACAATGTCTATGCCGATGCGTTCGAGGGGCTTGATGCCACTGTCTGCTTTGCGGTCAAGGCGAACTCGAACCAGGCGGTTCTCAAAACCCTCGCCAATCTTGGTGCTGGTGCTGATGTCGTCTCGGTTGGCGAGATGCGCCGTGCGCTGCGCGCCGGTATTGATCCCGCCAAGATCATCTTTTCGGGTGTGGGCAAAGCCGACGCCGAAATGCGCGAAGCCCTTGAAGCCGGTATCGCGCAGATCAATGTCGAAAGCATCCCGGAACTGGCCGAACTTAACCGTGTTGCCATCGACATGGGGACAAAGGCACGCATTGCATTGCGCATCAACCCGCATGTCGATGCCAAAACCCACGAAAAGATCGCAACCGGCAAGGCCGAAAACAAGTTTGGCATCGACTGGACCCGTGCGATTGAAGTGTACCGCGATGCTGCGGCTATGGACGGTATCGAGGTTACCGGCATTGCCATGCATATCGGATCCCAGTTGACCGACCTGACCCCCTTCCGCGAGGCATTTACCCGCCTTGCCGATCTGGTCGAACAGCTTCGTTCCGAAGGCATTGAAATCCGCAATCTTGATCTTGGTGGCGGTCTTGGCATTGCCTATCAGGGTGAAACACCGCCGCTTCCAGATGCCTATGGGCAGATGGTGCGCGAAACGGTCGGTCATCTTGGTTGCCACATCACCCTTGAACCGGGCCGCCTGATTGCCGGCAATGCCGGGATCATGGTGTCACGCGTCATGTATATCAAAGACGGCGAAGCAAAACGCTTTGTCATCCTTGATGCGGCGATGAACGATCTGATCCGTCCGACACTTTACAGCGCCTATCACGAAATCATCCCGGTCGATGAACAGGGCGAAGATGACGTGCAGGCGACCGTGGATGTCGTTGGTCCGGTTTGCGAAACCGGTGACACCTTTGGCAAGGATCGCAAACTTCCTGATGACCTTAAGGCCGGTGATCTGGTTGCGGTCATGTCGGCTGGTGCCTATGGCGCGGTGATGTCATCAACCTATAACACCCGTGCATTGACGCCGGAAGTTCTGGTCAAGGGCAACAATTTTGCGATTGTGCGCCCGCGTCAGGAAATCGATCAGTTGATCAATATGGATCAGATCCCGGCCTGGCTTGGAAACTCGTAAGCCATAAGACCGGTCCTGAAACACATCCGGGTGGTCCGTTGATTGCGGACCACCCTTTTTATTTCTGCCACACCTTCGGGAATAGCTTGACCCGTCCTGCCAAAACCCCAAGTTTTAAAGGGTAGCATTGCGATTAATCTCGCAACTTTTGGCAATCAGGGACGACCGGTCGCATGTCGTTGATACCACCCTATCCCGGAATGGAACGCCATGTGCGCAGAACGCGCATGGTCATGATATGGGAAGCGGCCTGGCCCTGTCTGATCCCGTCATTATCGATTGTGCTTCTGACCGGTGGATTGACGCTTACCGGGACGTTCGAATTTTTGCCGGCCACCGGTCATATCATGTTGCTGTCGATTTTGTCGGTCATCACCATGATTGCCGCAGTCGCTCCGTGGCGGAATTTCCGCTGGCCAACAAGACGCGATATCCTGCACCGGCTTGAAATCGAAAACGGGCTTTCAAACAACCCGTTGCAAAGTCTTGAAGATCATATTGATGAAACAGATGATCCGCTGACCAGTTTCCTGTGGCAACGCCAGTTGGGTCTGCATGAAAGGACGCTGGGGCAGCTTCGCCTGCCGCGGCCGATCCCGGCACTGACGCGCATTGACCGTTTCGGGCTGACCGCCATTCCCGTTTTATTGATCTTTGTCGGGTTGCTTGCCGGTCACGACCATATATCCGAACGGTTTTCAAAGGCGTTCAGCCCCCTGCAACGCCTTGGTGCCGCGGACTTTAGTGCGACACTCTGGGTCACCCCGCCCGCCTATACCGGACAGGTCCCGCGTGTATTGCGATTTAATGCAGTTTCATCTGACAGCGGGACGACTTCATCTTCAAGTGATACGGACACCACCCAAGCGACCGAGAGCAAGGTCATTACGGTCAAGGTCCCGGTTGGATCAACACTGGATGGCAGCATTTCGAGCATCTGGCAGCCAACCCTGACCGCGCCGGACGGGGCACGCGACTTCACCGAAAGCAGTGAAAACAGCTATGTTCTGTCGACAGCAATCGAACAATCCGGTGAGTGGCGCATATCTGTCTGGGGCAATGACCGGCTGACCCTGAATATCGAACTGGTGCCGGACAAGGCACCAAACCTTTCCTTTGTCAGTTCACCCGCCATTACCCGGCGCGACCATGTCCGGCTGGATTATACGGCCAATGATGATTATGGCCTGGCGAAGCTTGATCTTGTAATCACGCCCGCCCCCGATGACGGGTCATATGACCAGTATGGCCCGATTGAAAAGATCGTGATTGATGTTCGCGGCGAAGGCATCAGCCAAACAGCAATGCCCACCCGTATAGAAGGACCACGTTTCATTGATCTTGTTGCACATCCCTGGGCGGGATTGCCGGTCAATATCCAGCTGGTGTCGCAAGACAATGCCGGTCAAACCGGACAAAGCGACATCAGGTCCTTGATGTTGCCCGAACGCGAATTCACCCATCCGGTTGCGCAAAAGCTGATTGCCATCAGACGCGGGCTATTACGTTACCCCGAGCGCGCACTTGAAATGCACCAGGCGATCTTGCCAATCCTTTATGCCCCACAGGCCTTCAATGGGCATATCGGAGTGTTTCTTGCATTGTCGGTTGCCGAAAACCGGCTGGCAGCCAATCTGCATGACCGTGCTGTTCATCAAGATGTCGCGGGCCTTCTTTGGCACATCGCCGAGGAGGTCGAGCGGGGCAGTTACGGCATTGCCGAACGCAACTTGATGGAGGCCGAGGAACGGCTGCTTGAAGCGTTACAAAACCCCGATATCACCGAAACCGAGATTGCCCGCCTGATCGAGGAATACCGTCAGGCGCTGAACGAATATCTGGCCGCATTGACCCGCGAAAGCCCCCAGATGGGCGAAGATCAGCCCGAAGCATCTGCCACCCTCGAACAGCAGGATCTTTCGCGTATCATTGATCAGATTGATGCGCTGATGCGGGCCGGTGCGCGTGATCAGGCACGCCAACTGATTGATCGCCTGCGCGAACTGGTCGAAAACATGCAGGTCACAACCGGCGAAGGCGGCATGGACATCACGTCCACCCTGCGCGAAATGCTTGATGGGATGCGTGATCTGGCGCGCCGCCAACAGGACCTTATGAACCAGGGCGACAATTCATCAGCCCAATCTGGTCCGGTTCCACGCGCCAATCAGCAACAGGGGCTTGCCGATGATGCCACCGACATCATGAACAGTCCGGGCATCAACCAGTTTGGTGATGTCAGCGGCATGAATACGGTCATTGATGCCATGCGCGGGGCTGCGGATGCGCTTGGACATAACCGCTCACACGAGGCATTGCAGTTCCAAAGACAGGCGATGGAAGCCTTGCAACAGGGCATTGGCGAGATCAGCCGCGCACTTGAAGGTCTGAGCCAGATGGCCCCGATGCTCGAAGATCTGGAAGGAACCGGCCGCCGGGACCCGTTGGGCCGCCCGGTCGGTGGTGATGGAACAACCATCATTCCCGATGTGAATACCCTGGAACGGGCATGGCGCATCCTTCAGGAATTGCGCCGCCGGTCCGGTGATCCCGATCTCCCGCAAATAGAACAGGAATATATCGACAGATTGCTGAAACGGTTCTGAGCGTTACCGCCCGCCAACAAGGACCAAGGACCCCAGACACAAAAAAGGCAGCGTATGACAACGCTGCCTTTTGATTTGATCGATCGGGTTCCTTACGGCTCGACCGCTTCGCGCGGATCAAGGAAGGTAACCTGCAACCGGGTTGCCGTCGGGTTCGGACGACGGATTTTGGTTTCAACCGTCAGGCTTTCGCCAACCGGCAACATTTGCTGTTCCATCGGCATTTCAGCACCGGCGGGTACTTTGGATTCGTCATAGATCAGCGGAACCTTTTTGCGCTGGACCACACGATCAAGCGGATCAAGCAGCTCGATCAGAAGATAGGGCAGTACGCGCGGTTCTTCGCTGATATTGACGATCTCGGCACGGACGACCAGAACATCAACACCGTCTTCATCTTCACGGGTCGGCGGCAATTCCCGGATATCAAGGCCTTCGCCAACATGGGGCACATCAAGCCCGATCATGTCATAGACCTTGGCAACCGGTGGCCACAGATTGATCAGGTAATCCTTGGCAAAATAGCCACCCGCACCAATGCCGCCAATCAGCAGCAGGAAGATGATCCAGCCAACGATACCCTTTTTCTTTTTGGGTTCGGGCTTGGGATTATTGCGAATCAGCTGCTGGGGAATGGGGGGCGGATCGGGGATCTTGTCCGCTTCTTCAAATCCGGGATCAACTTGTCCCCCACCCATCTGGTCGGCATTGAAGTCCGCACCAAGCGAGCCTTCCTGATTGAAGGGTGGCGGAAGATCATTTTCCGGTGCTGCGGGCTGTGGCGCAGGCTTCTTTGCCCCCGGCGGGTCCTGATGCCAGCTATTGCCGCAGCTTTTACAGCGCACGGTTCGGCCTTTTGGACCGATTGCTTCTGTTTTAACTGAGTATTTCTTTGAACACTCTGGGCAAGTAATGATCATTGCAAACCTGGCATTTCGATGACAGCGGCATCAAACATCGGGGACAACAAAGCATGCACGACTGACGATCCCCCAATCACGTCAGCAGTGAATTACACTATATGTAAATAGCCGCGATTTAACAGACTGTTAAGTACAGATAACAGAAGCTGCCCGGATTTGGGTGTCTAATCGTTGCCTAATTGCTGCGAACATGGCATCCGAAAGCATACGAAATCCGGGTAAACCGATTTGGTCATTTCCGATATTGTCATGGCAAACGTGAATTCCAACCGTGCCAGACCATAGAGAAACCTTGATCATTTGCCCCGGCACACGCCAATGTAGACCGTCATTCTGCCAGATGGAGCACCGATTTTGACCGAAGTTGTCAGTTTCAGGAATGTCGGGGTCCGATACGAATCCGGGCCGGAAATTTTGCGCGACCTGAATTTTTCTTTGGGCCGTGGCAGTTTCCATTTCCTGACCGGGGCTTCCGGGGCGGGCAAATCGACGCTGATGCGACTTTTATATCTGGCGTTGCGTCAAACCCGTGGCGAAATCAATATTTTCGGTCGCGACAATATCCGCATCCCGCGCGAAGAACTGCCTGCGATTCGCCGAAAAATCGGCGTCGTCTTTCAGGACTTCCGTCTGATCAATCACCTGACGACCTTTGAAAACGTTGCCTTGCCGTTGCGGGTCGCCGGGGTTGAGGATCTGCAAATCCGCAAAAACGTGACCGAACTTCTCGAATGGGTCGGTTTGGGCGATCATATCAATGCCCAACCATCACGACTTTCGGGTGGTCAGCAACAGCGTGTCGCCATCGCTCGCGCCGTGATCGGCCGTCCGGCCCTGTTGCTGGCCGATGAGCCGACCGGGAACGTCGATGACCGAATCGCCATGCGGTTGCTATATCTGTTTGAAGAACTGAACAAACTGGGCACCACTGTTCTGATCGCCACCCATAACCGGCAACTGGTCAGGCGATTTGGCCATACGCAGTGGCTTCTCGAAGGTGGCACCCTTCACGATGTCACCCACAGCGGCTGACGACGACCTGAACGACAAGATCAAACCGATCAACAGGACCAAACGACGATCATGGCATTTCGCGCACATCCATCGCATCTACCGCTTGAAAGCGATTCATCCTCGCGCTTTTTGCCGAGCATCGTCGCCCTGATGGTTGCCTTGCTGACTTTTTCGATTGTCGGCCTGGCGGCCCTGCATGACAGCGTTGGTCAATGGTCTGGCCAAATCGAAGGCAGCCTGTCCATTCAGGTCCCGCCAACCGAACTTGCCAACCGGTCACCTGATGAACGTGAACAGGCGCTGCAAAATACCGTTGATGCAATCATTGATGATGTCTCCGACATGCCCGGCATTGCCCGGATAGAGGAACTCAGCCCTGATACGATGGCGGCCTTGCTTGAGCCGTGGCTTGGCCCGGATGAAGTGGTCAGCGAACTTCCCATACCACGCATTATCGAAATTACCCCCGAAACCGGGTTCAATTACGACGCGCTTGAAAGCCGCCTTGGCGTCATTGCGCCCGAGGCGGTTCTTGATGATCATCGCATCTGGATCGAACGCATTGCCGATGTTGCCTTCTCGGTCGAACTTGCCTTGTCGCTGCTGATTGTTGTGCTGTTCGGGGCCACCATGCTTTCGGTGGTTTTTGCAACCCGTTCGGGCCTTTCGATCCATCACCGGATCATTGAATTGCTCCATCTGATCGGGGCGCAGGATGGCTATATCGCCAAACAATTCGGGCGTCACAATCAGCGACTGGCGTTTTTCGGGGCCTTGATCGGCCTTCTGATTGCCCTTCCTGTATCGGCCCTGATTGCCTGGCTTGGTCTGCGGGCTGGCTGGCCGATACCGTCACTTGTCCTTAGCCCGACTTTCATTGCGCTGATTGTGGCCATTCCCTTTATCGTTGCGATGGTGGCCGGGATCACAGCAACACGCACGGTTCTTCGTGTATTGCACCGAATGTTGTAACCCGCCGCCCGGCTCCGTATAGTCCGTTTGTAGAGCTGCTTCCCTTTTGGGATCATGGCCTTGGCCACCTCAGGAGACCCGAACACATGCCCGCGCACTGCTATCCAGGCTCGCATTCATGAATAAGCCACCGCTCAGCGTGCAGCACCGTCGCCGGTTCCGCCGGTTTCGTTTTCTGCTTTCAATGTTGATTGTATGTGCACTGGTGTGGGCTGCCGGGTTTGTCTGGTATGTCAGTTCGATCCCGGTTTCCGTCGAAAACACCGATCAGCATACCGATGCCATTGTTGTTCTGACCGGGGGCAGTGAACGCCTTTCGGAAGGGCGTCGTTTGCTGACCCGTGGCATGGCTGACAAGCTTTTCATTTCCGGTGTGTATCGCGGTGTTGAAGTTGATGAACTTCTGTCAGTCGGAAAGTCGGACCCGCGCCTGATATCCTGTTGTGTGGTTCTGGGGCATGTCGCCGAAAACACGCGCGGCAACGCACTGGAAACAGCGGTCTGGGTCTATGAGGAAGGGTATAAAAGCCTTCGCATTGTGACCGCGAACTATCACATGCCGCGATCGATGCTTGAATTCAAAAGTCTGATGCCCGATGTCGAGATCATCCCGCACCCGGTCTTTCCCGATAATGTCAAAATCGATAACTGGTGGCGGTTCCCGGGAAGCACGGCGCTGATTGCCAGTGAATTCAACAAATACATGTTTGCCAGCCTGCGCAACACGCTGTTGCAATGGTTGCCCGATGGCAATCATCCGGGCTTGCACGGTCCCGGTGATGCATCGCCCGCCCCGCAGGATTATTCCGCATCGAATGCGACAGGCAAAGGCAGTTGAACAATCGGCATTTTCCGATTGCAATATAGCTGTTACAAAGCAGTAAATATCAAGATCATGTAAGTGGGTTTAGACCCAAGGCGTATGAAGGACTTTTCTGTATGAGAACCCTCCGCGCGTTACTGTTTAACGTGTTGTTTTTCGGTGGAACGGCGATTTTGTGCCTCAGCCTGATCCCGTTAATGTTGTTTGGGCGCAAGGCCAATCAGTTTGTCGGTCATGCCTGGTGTCGGCTGGTGCAGTTCATGCTGCGCTATTCGGTTGGCATGCGCAAACGCATTACCGGACTGGAAAACCTGCCGGATGGTCCCTGTATTCTGGTGGCAAAGCATCAGTCTGCGTGGGAAACACTGACCTTCCATACCGTGGTTACCGATCCGGCCTATATCCTGAAAAAGGAACTGACGAAAATTCCGGTCTTTGGACAGTTCCTGACACTTTCGGGGCAGATTGCCGTTGACCGTTCGGCGGGTGGATCCGCCCTTAAGGACATGATCAAAGGTGCCGCCGAAGCACTGGCAGAAAATCGCCAGGTGGTGATCTTCCCGGAAGGAACGCGAACACCACCCGGTTCAGACCGCCCGTACCATCCGGGTATCTACGCGCTGTATAAGGCGTTCCCGCAATATAAGGTGATACCTGTTGCGTTGAATTCCGGCATGTTCTGGGGGCGTCACAGCTTCATGAAATATGGCGGCAAGGTCACGATGGAATTCATGAAGCCGATCGAACCCGATCTTGATCGCAAGACCTTTATGAAAGAAATCAAGAACCGCATCGATACCCGTACCCGGGAACTCGAAGCCGAAGCACAGCAGGAATTCAGCCTGCCGATGCTGACATCCGATGACATTGCCGCGGAAAAGGCCGATCAGGCAGCCGCCAAACAGCAAGACACCCTTTCGGACAAGGCATCCTGATCCGGTTTGGGCATGGCTGAAATCAACCTCGGCCCGCCCAACCGATACAGCAACATCAGATATACAAATCGTACAAATAAAAGGCCGGTGATATTCGTCACCGGCCTTTTTGATTGAATACGGATCGCGATCCGTGCGGTCTATTTTTTGCGGCGCGTCGCCTGCCAGATGCCAAAGGCAATCAGAACAATCCCGCCCAGGTGATACATATGCAATTCTTCCCCAAGGAAGATGATCGCAAGCACACTGGCAAAGACCGGCATCAGATACAGGAAGACCCCGGCATTGGCCGGACCAACCACCGAAACGCCCTTGTTCCAGAACAGATACCCAAGGAAGGCCGGCCCCGCACCGATATAGAAAATCTTGAGCATGTCGGGCCATGCCGGATCAAGATGGGTAAAGAACGGTTCCCCATCAATCAGGATCGACCAGATATAAAGCGGCGTCAAAAAGCACAAGCCGACCAGCGCGGAAACGAAGACAAGGCTCAGCGGATGAACACCCTTGGGCGCACGTTTCAGCAGCATGGAATAGGCGGCCCACACCATCGCCGAAATCATCGCAAACACATCGCCCGAAACGAAATCCATCCGCGCAAAGACCGAAAGGTCCCCTTTGGCAATGATGGTAGCCGTTCCGGCACCCGCGACAAGAACACCGACCCATTGCCCGAGCTTGGGCTTGTCAGCACTGAGGACTGCGGCAAACAACAACACCCAGACCGGGGTTGTCGCATTCAAAAGGCCGGTATTGACCGCGGTCGTGTTATAGGCCGCCAGATAAATCACGACCGAAAACAGGAACACGCCGGTAAAGCCGATCAGGAACATCGACATTTTTTGCTGTGCCATCAGCTTGAGGTCGCGGCGCAAATATTTAAAGCAGACCGGAAACAGCATCACGGCTGCCACGACCCAGCGCCAGAATGACAATGCTTCAAACGGCACAGTCGCATTGACACCGCGCGCCACCACATGGTTGGACCCCCACATCATCGCGCAGGCAATCAGCATCAGATAGGCGACCGTCATCGGGGTATGATCACCAGCCGAACCGGTTGTTGCTGTCGCAGAGCCCTGTGTAAGATTATTCCCCTGCGCCATCAGATACCGGCTCCCATATTGATCTCACCATATTCGCGCCGAACCAGATCCATCAGATCATGCAAAGGCGGGTCGACAATGCCCATCTCGTCAAGATGTTGCACCGTATTTTCAAGATATTCCAGATTGGGACCAACATTGCCGTGTGCAGCAACAATGATCTCAACAGCCGTACGTACCGGAAGATTGCCGGCATATTGCTGATGGGTCGGATCGGCGACATAGGTATGCGCAATCACGGTGCGACCATCATCAAGTTCGATTTCAACATCGGCCGGAATATAGGTATTGGTCACAAGTTCCCGTTCATCGAGATACGCCTTGACCGCGTTCCAGTCTTCCGGCGCGATACGAAATGCATTCCCGACACACTCGCCCCCGGCATTCAGGCCAAGAACAAGCCCCGGATTTTCCGGCGTTCCGCGATAATGATGGGAATAGATGCAGAATGACCGGTGATAGCCACGCAACAATGCACGCGACCGTTCGGTAAATTCAAAACCGGGCCGCCACAACAGCGACCCATACCCAAAGACCCATCTTTCTGCGTGCTGAACCAAAATTTCCTCCGGCGACAAGACCTTCCTGCCAGTGCACGCGCCTGTTTACAGCGTCTTGCAAGCATCTGGTCAGCAAGGAAGGTGACCCTAATCATTTTCGACTTGTTTGAAAACAGCCGAGCACAAAAGAAATGGCTTTCTTTGCCGACCCTGAAAGCAGCCCCGAGATACAAACACCCCGACCGGGTCAAATCACCGGTCGGGGTGCCATGTTTGGGCTGAAATCGGGACGAGGTTATCCCAGCTAGCTTTGTGATGCCGCCTTTTGCCGCCCCTGAAGAACCATGCGCACAATCAGGAACCCGGACAGGCCCAGCATGATTACCGCGATTGGCGATTTCAGAAGGAAGAGCGCATCACCACCACTGGCGGTGAATGCACCGCGGATCAATTGTTCAAGGGCCGGGGCCAACAAGAACCCGATCACGAATGGCAACGTTGAAACCTGAAGCCGTCTTATCAGATAACCGATGACGGCAAATACCAGTGCCGTACCCAGACCACGATACCCGCCATCCTGAACATAGGCAGCTGTCAGCGAAACCAGCAAGATCAGCGGCATGACGATATCTTTGGGGATGCGGGCCATATGCACTAGGAAGCGCATGACAAACCCGCCAAAGGTCCAGTTGAAGATATTGCCCATCACCATCAGCGTGAACAGACCGAAAGCCATGACCAGATCCTTGTTCATGATCATGCCATAGCCGTCAATTTCCTTGATCTCGGTGAATTTGAACACCGATGGACCAAACGAGAAATCGCCAATTGTCTCGACCGCAAGGATCAGGAACACAGCCGCGAAATTCCCCGGAATGCCCAAGCTCATCACCGGAATAAGGTTGGCACCCGATACCGCGGAATTGGCGGCCTCGGTCGCAACGACGCCTTCGGGCGTGCCTTTGCCGAATTCGTCGGGCTTTTTGGAAAGACGCTTGGCCGTATCATAGGAAAGCGTTGCCGCCGTGGTGGTCCCGATACCCGGCAGGGCACCGATGACAGTCCCGATGCTTGCCGAACGCAGGATTGCCGGCATCATTCGCAACCGTTCCGCCCATGTGAGCGGCGGCCCCATTTCAGGCGTTTGGGGCAAGCTTTCACGCGCCTTTCGGGCGCGCGACATGTCTTCGACACTGATCAGAACTTCTGAAAGAACCAGAACGCCGAGGACCGCCGACGTCAAAGGCACGCCGGAACCAAGACCATCAAGGCCAAGGGTCAGACGCACACCATTCCCCGAAAGCGTTGTGCCAACCAGTGACAGCAACATCCCCAAAAGCCCGCCAAGCAATCCTTTAAGCGGAGCATTCCCGACAACGGCCGCCATGAAACAAAGCGACAGGATAATCAGGGCCGACTTTTCCGGAAGGTCGAGAACACGTTCAACCGCCACCGCAAATACGGGTGCGGCCACAAACAGCACGATGTCGGAAAAGCTGTCGCCCATGACCGATGCAAAATGGCTGGTCTGGATCGCCTTGCGGGCCTGACCTTTTTGCGCCATCGGATAACCGTCAGCAGTCGTCAGGAACGCATCGGGCGTGCCTGGCGTATTAAACAGGATGGCCGGCACAGCACCGCCAACCGTCGCCCCCTTCATCAGACCGACAAGACAGCCCAGAACCGGCAGCAATGCTTCGTTCGAATAGCCAAAAACAGATGTCAAAACCGGCAAGGCAAGCGCAAGCGCAAATGGCCCGCTCAGCCCCGGAATGGCACCAAAGAAGATCCCCGATATAATTCCGGTCAGAACCATCAGGACCGGCATCAGCCAGAACTGTCCATCGGCATCAAAGAACACCGAATGGATGCCCAGCCCGATATATTGAAACGCCAATTCCATGATCGTTCCTTAAAGATTGCGGTTGGGCGGCAGCGACACGTCTTCGAGCAGGCCGTTAAAGACGAGAATCAAAAACAGCACGGTCAAAAGACAGATCAGCACATCACGCCAACGCAGACGATGCCGGGTCATGAAAACAAAGCCGCAGGTAATCACCATTCCGCCCAGGAAGAAGCCAGCGACATTGATCGGGAACGTGGTGGAAACCGCGCGATAAGACGAAATGACACCAAGGCCAAGACCGTTCCACGCCCATACCAGCGCCGGGCCGGTATTGGACATGAAGAACAACCCGACAAAAGTCAGCAACAGGAACTGCACCAGGAAAAAGATATTGGCGCCCGTGATTTCACCTGTCGGTTCCCCGGCATTATCCGGACCGCGACGAAAGTGACCAAGCGTAAGCAGCAAGCCAAGCGGCATCATCAGTCCGGCCAGGATCACCGGAAAGAAGGAGTCTCCGGGCGCAATCCGCCCGGAGATCGTACGTTCGATAATGCCGCCCCGAATGTCATTGGGAAACCAGACGGTGAAGCACAGAACACAGAAAACAAGTGTTCCCACCCCCAGCCAAAGGTTCCACCGCGCCTTTTTCTCTGGCGCTTCGAGACGGGAAGCACTCATTCTACCAGTGCTTTCATCATCTCGACATTGGCGGCATAGCCATCAATGATGGTTTTGCGCAATGCGTCGCCGGTTTCGATAACCGGTGCCGGCGGATACTGTTTTTCGATGAATTTCCGGGTTTCACTTTCCGGATTATTCAGGATTTCAGCAACCGCTTCCGCGATGGTGTCGCGAACTTCGTCAGACATGCCTTTCGGCGCAACGATGATGTATTTGTAGCCAAGATCAAGGTCGATACCCTGTTCTTTCAGGGTCGGGGTATCAGGCGCCTGCACCAGATGGGTGCTTTCGGCCGACGACAGAATGGTCAGTTCGCCAGCTTCGACCAACGGACGCTGAACACCACCGCCCCAGGACAGGTTGGCGTCTTCGGCAACAACGGCGTTCAGGGCACCTTTGCCGCCTGCTGTGCGCAGGTGGTTAACAGTGATGCCAAGTTTACGTGCAATAACTTCTGCACCGGCTTCAACCTGGGTACCCCAGTTGGCCCAGACAAGGGTTTCACCGGCTTCTGCCGCGGCTTTGACGTCATCAAGCGATTTCCAGCCCGACGAAGTCCGTGCCAGCACCGCCATCTGCGAACCGGCAGTGGTGGTGATATAGGTGAAGTCTTCGGGCGAGATATTATCGCTGTTCATCGGCGCGAAGTTATAGGTCGTGGTGATGGCAAAGCCGAGAGTCTGGCCATCGGGTGCTTCATTCTTGAGCTGTGCAGACATCACAGCGCCATCTTCGCCGGATTTGTTTTCCGGGACCAGAATCCAGCCACGGGTCTGTTCAAGTTCCTTGGCCAGCATACGGGCCTGAACATCGGTTCCGCCACCTGCGCCATAACCGATCCAAAGACGGATCGGTCCGTCAGGTTTCCAGTCTGCGGCGAATGCCGAACCGGTGCTCAAGGCCAGCATTGCAGCTGCCGCCAGTACCTTTTTCATTCTCAAACTCCTCGTTCTCCAGACGTGATAGGTTCCAAAATCTTTACGATTTTTTTCCTTCGATGATTTCCATCGGACGGTGCCCCCTTGGCAGTTCGAAACGCTGCACAAGAATTTGTTTTTCGTTGAAACTGCGATCTGTTGCTTCCCAGATCAGGCCAACATGCGGTGCCGCCAGATCAAGGTTTGCGCAGGCCTTGGCAGACAGTTCGTCCGCCGTGACACGATGTGTGACCGACAAGGTCGGCAGATTGAATTTTTCTGCGAGATGCCGGTGAACCGAAACCCCGTCGAAATTGTTCAGACCACCACGGTCTGACAGTCCTTCGGCGTGGGCCTTGCGCAGGAAAATGGAACTGAAGACCGGGCGTTCGCCCTCGATCCAGACCAGACGATCAAGTCGCACGACCGGATCGCCTTCAAAGCCGGCGGCCAAAGGACCGAGTTCTTCGGTATGGGCTTCTTCGACCGCGATTCCCCGCGTATAGGGCAACAGGTTTTCACCCGTGACCGGATCGCGAAACCGATAGACATGCACCTCGGGGACCTGATTTCGGAAATCGGCAATAAAGGTCCCGAGTTTGCGCCGACGCACAACGATGCCCTGCTCAACCAACTGCGCCAGCGCCTTTTGCACGGTGCTTAAACCGACCGGAAGGACGTCGCACAGTTCCGTCTCGCTCGGCAAAGGATCACCGGGCAGGTAATGACCATCACGGACACAGCCGTAAAAGGCTTCGGCAAGGCGCGCATATTTTGGAAGCGAGCTGTTTGCATCACCGGCTTCCATTTCTGCGGCCACACGTTTCAGTGCGTTTGTTGTGCGTTCCTTGTTCATGACACAATCATAAAACTAACTAGTTATGACTTGTCAACTACGTAGTTAAAGAATAGAAACAGTTATGAAGATAACGGCGGTTGGGCGCGTTGCGTCCCGTCTTTGCTGTTTTGGAAAGACTTCAAGGAAAACCTATGAGTACCAATAACTTCGCCATTGCCACAGGCCACCCGGTCGCCACAGAAGCAGCGGAAACAATGCTGCGCGCAGGCGGCAATGCCATCGATGCCGGCGTTGCTGCGGGGCTGGCACTTGGCGTTGTTCACCCCGAACTTGTGTCTGTTGCCGGTGTTGCCCCGATCATTTTGCGCGATGGCAAAACCGGACGGATTACAAGCTATGACGGGGTTGGTGTTTGGCCAAAGGCCGCCAATGTCGAATGGTTCCACAAAAATTTCGGCGATTCCGTGCCCGAGGGCATTTTGCGTACTGTGGTCCCCGCCGCCCCGGCCGCCTGGATTCGCGCCCTGTCCGAATTTGGCACCATGCGCTTTGGTGATGTGGCAGCCCCGGCGATCAAGGCGGCACGTGACGGTTTTCCGGTGTTCGAATTGCTTTCCGAATTCGTAAAATCCCGCCACCGCGAATATCAGCGATTTGAATCAACAGCCGAGATTTTCCTGCCCAATGGCAAACCGCCGGTCGTTGGCGAAACCTTTGTCCAGACGGATCTCGCCAACAGTTTGCAAATCATGGTCGATGCCGAACGCAATGCCAAAGGTGACCGCAAAGCCGGATTGGCCGCGGCAAGGGCAGCGTTTTACGAAGGTGAAATTGCCCAGCGCATCACCGCATTCCATGCTGAAAATGGCGGTCTTCTGACCATGGAAGACATGGCATCCTATGAGGTGCGCGAAGAAACAACGTTTCCGGTGAAGTTCCGCGACAGCGAAATTTACTGTTGCGGGGCATGGTGTCAGGGCATTTCAATGGCTGAAACACTGACCATGCTTGAAAAGGCTGGCAAGGAGCGAATCCTTACGCCAGATGGCGATATTGACCGGCATTTCCTGCTTGAGGTGCTTAAACGGGTTTTCGCCGACCGCGAAGCCTTTGTCACCGACCCCGATTACATGAAAGTTGATCCGGCGTCCCTGCTTGATGCCTCTTTTGTTGCCCAACGACTGGCAACGATATCGGAAACCCGTTCTGATCCGATGCCCGCCCCGGGCGACATGGATCACATCAATGCCGCGTATCGCAATAACGCCGGCAAAACTCCCGAATATGCGCGTGGTTCTGCCGACACGTCACATGTCAGTGTGATTGATGGCGACGGCAACATGTTTTCTGCCACGCCAAGCGACCCAAGCTCAGACACCCAGGTCATTCCCGGCACAGGACTGAGCGTATCGTCGCGCGGGTCACAGTCACGCGCCATCCCGGGGCATCTGAATGCATTGGCACCGGGCAAACGCCCGCGCCTTACGCCCAACCCGATCCTTGGCCTGAAAGATGGCAAACCATGGATCGCAATGGGAACGCCGGGCGGTGACATTCAGATCCAGGCGATGGCACAGGTTCTTATCCATATGACGGATCGCGGCAAATGCCTGAAGGAAGCCATTCTGGAACCGCGCGTTTCAAGTTATGCCTATCCCGGCTCCTTTGCCCCCCACATCGCCTATCCGAACAAGGTTCTTTATGAACAGGACCTGCCAGATGCCGCGATCGCGGAACTGCAAGCGCGCGGTCATGACATGGAAGCCTGGCCGCAACAAACCTGGAAGGCTGGCGGGATCTGTGTCGCCATGTCTGATGAAAACGGCAATCTGACCGCCTTTGCCGATCCCCGCCGTGCCGGCACCGCAACAGTCAACGCTTAACCCCTTCGCGCCACCACCACGCAGGAGACAGGCACCATGGAAATTCCGACCGAACTGTTTGCGCAACTGACCGATCCGGCGACGGCAGATACAGCGTTTCACGACCTTTGTGCGAACGCGATCCCAAACGAACTATATAGCGCCATGCGTTACCACCCCGCCACGATCGAGGTAGAGCGCATAGCGTCAACCATGCCCGAAATTTACCCGGTTGGCGGTCGCAAACCGAAAAAGGACACGCCGTGGGGACAAAAGGTCCTGATAGATCGCCACATCAATCTTGGCAGCGGTGCTGACGATATTCGCTGGGCATTTTCCGACCACGAAACCATCCTTGGGCTGGGTCTTGATCAGGTTATGAATGTCCCGGTTATTTTGGGCGAACAGGTTGTCGGCACGATGAATTACCTGCGCCCGCACCAACCGTTTAGCCTGCAGGAACAAGCCATCGCCCAGCTTCTTGCCGCCTGCCTGGCAGCAAGACTGGCCTGACCGGCCTAGCGTTTCATAATCACCAGCGCAACGCCAAGTGCCGCAACCCCGAAACCGGCAAAGCCAAGCGCACCAAGATGTTCATCAAACAGAACCCACGCAAAGAAAGCAGCGGTCGGCGGCACAAGATAAAACATGCTGGCGACCCGGGTTGCTTCGCCCTGTTTGATCAGAACCATCAACAACATGATCGCACCGATTGACAGCACCAGCACAAGCCACGCCATCGCCAGAATGAAATTCATGCTCCATTCGACGGTCAGCTCATCCTTGAACAGTGCGACGACACCGACAAAGGCCGCAGCGGCAACATATTGAATGACCGTACCGCTCATCAGGTCCATGCCTGTACAGAAACGCTTTTGATATAATGTACCGGCGGTCATCCCCAGCAAGGCCATCACGGCCAGCCCGATGCCAAACGGGGTAATGCCAATGCCATCGCCAATTTTGGGCACAAGGACAAGGGCCACACCGACAAGTCCGAGAACCAGTCCACCCCACTGGCGCATCGAAACCCGCTCGCCAAGAAGACTGCCAACAACCGATGCGGTGACGACGGGCTGCAACCCGACAATCAATGCGGCAAGGCCGGATGGCAAACCGGTATCAATCGCCCAGAAAACGCCGCCCAGATAAATGCCATGCACCAGAACGCCGGCCGTTCCGATATGCGATGCTTCCCGCCAGGAAGACGGCCACCTTGCCTTCATCAGCATCACGACCGGCACCATCAACAAGATGACAATCGCAAACCGGACAAACAGGAAAACAAACGGATCGGCATATGGCAGGCCGAATTTGGCGCCGACAAAACCGGTGCTCCAGAGAAATACAAAGACAAACGGCATGATCCGGCCAAATGCCGGGTGGTTGGTAGCAGACATGACTTCCCCTCTAACCGGCGGGCGGTGCAGAATGGGGCGCATCACCAACCGAATGACGGCCTGTAATAACAGGCCGTCTCGATATTATTCCGTGGGCTTTTTCTTGCCCTTTTCGTCGCTTTGGCGGTTTTCACCCTCGGCCGAGAAATTGGTGAAATACTGTCCGGCATCGACAATGCCACGGCGGATTTCACGCGTGCGGGTAAACAGATCAAACAGTTTGTCCCCCTCGCCCCAGCGGATGGCGCGCTGCAATGCCATCAGGTCTTCCTGAAAACGGCCAAGAACTTCAAGCACGGCTTCGCGGTTGTTCAGAAACACGTCGCGCCACATGGTCGGATCGGATGCCGCAATACGGGTAAAATCACGGAAACCCGATGCGGAAAACTTGATCACTTCCTGACGCAGGGCATCTTCAAGATCGGTTGCCGTACCGACGATGGTGTAGGCAATCAGATGCGGCAGATGCGATGTGATCCCCAGAATGCGATCATGATGGTCGGCATCCATGCATTCGACATACATGCCACAGGCTTCCCACAGGGCTTTGACTTTTTGGGTCGCACTTTCGGGTTCGCCCGCAATCGGGGTCAGGATGCACCAGCGTTCCTCGAACAATTCGGGAAAACCTGAATCCGGACCGGAATGTTCGGTCCCGGCAAGCGGATGGCCCGGAACAAAATGCACGCCTTCGTCAAGATGCGGTGCAATGTCACGAATGACCGATTGCTTGACCGATCCGACGTCAGAAACAATCGCACCCTTTTTCAAGGCACCGGTAAGCTGTGCGCCAATGGCTTCGTTGGCACCGACCGGCGCACAGATCATCACCAGATCCGCATCCCCGACCGCTTCCTTGATGTCACAATAAGCTTCATCGGCGATGCCAAGTTCAAGCACGCGATCGCGGGTCTTTTCAGACCGCACGGCACAGGTGATCTTGTTGGCAAGGCCGTCACGTTTGATGCGACGCGCCATCGAGGACCCGATCAGGCCCATACCGATAAAGGCGACAGTATCAAAAAGCGGCTGGGATGCGGTATTGGTCATTTTACTGGTTCACAAAGTCTTTGATGGTCTGAAGGCAGATTTCCATTTCTTCCTTCGTGCCGATGGAAACACGAAGCATCTGCGGCAAACCATAGGCACCGATTTTGCGCGGGATCACGCCACGGGCCATCATGAAATCATTGGCGGCATCGGCATCCTTGCCAGCAACTTCCGGGAATTCGACCATGACAAAGTTGCCATAGCTCGGATGTGCCTTAAGGCCTGCAATCGCATTAATCTCGTCACGGAACCAGGCAAGCGTTTCCGCATTGTGGCGTACACATTCATTGACGAAATCATCATCATCAAGGGCCGCAACGCCCGCTTCCTGGGTCGGCAACGGCACGTTGAACGGATTGCGCAGGCGCTGCAACACATCGGCAATTGCCGGCGGCGCATAGCACCAGCCCAGACGAATGCCGCCAAGACCATAAATCTTGGAGAATGTCCGGGTCATCACGGTGTTGTTGCCGGCTTTGACCAGTTCTTCGCCCGCGCTGTAATCTTCCTGACCGGTCATGAATTCGGCATAGGCCGCATCAACCACCAGAACGATATCTTCGCGCAGGCCATCACGCAGACGCTTCATCTCGGCATCGGTGATATAGGTCCCGGTCGGGTTGTTCGGGTTGGCAACGAAGACGATCTTGGTTTTGTCGGTAACAGCGCCAAGCAATGCATCGACATCGGTCGTCATGTTGGTTTCCGGCGCGGTGACCGGGGTTGCACCAACACCCATTGCCGCAATCGGATACATCAAAAAGCCGTGCTGCGAATAAAGAACCTCGTCACCCGGACCGGCATAGGCACGGATCAAAAGCGTCAGCAATTCATCAGAACCGGCACCACAAACAAGCTGATCAACTTCAAGGCCGTATTTTTCGGCAAGCTTGTTGCGCAAAAGATCACAACCACCATCCGGATAACGATGCAGACGATCAGCAGTATTGCGAAGGGCCTCCATCGCCTTGGGGCTCGGACCAAGGGCACCTTCGTTGGACGACAGCTTGATCACGCGCTGGGCACCAGCAGAGCTGGATTTTCCGCCTTTGTAGGGCGCGATATCAAGAATTCCGGGGCGGGGGGTGGGCGCAGACATAACTTAGGTTCTCCCAGAGGAAGCGGCAGCCAATGGCAGCCTGCCAAAAATTGTTAACTCAGTGCGTCTTCTGAAATCGGCACCGCATAGGCACCGACCACACGCAAGCTTTCAGGGGCAAGTCCCTGTTTTGCGAGTGTGTCCTCGAACGCGTCGGCGCGATTACAAAAGAATCCCGGCACATCAACAAGAACAAAACGCCGATCTGCGACCGTATCGTCAGAAAAGCCAAGGATTGTCGCCCCGTCGATACCATCCGCAATTTTTTTGCGCACCGTATCCATCGATATTTCTTTCGACAAGCTGACAACAAACAGAGTCCGGTCATCGCCACTGTCTTCCAGATCAATCGCGGCAAGAACAAAACCCTCGGTCTGTTCGCCGCGCCCGACCGGGCGACCGCCAAATGGCAATTTGGAGACGACCTTGACTGCCGTATCATCCGTCAGCAACGTCCACCACGGCATGGCTTCACCAAATTCGGGTTTGGGAAACACACCGACCGCCGCCCGGCCGTCTTCAAGCGCACCGAATGCTTCGCGCGGGGTATCAAATTCGATAATTTCGTTCAAACAGCCAAAGTTAAGGCGGGCAAGTTCCCAACAATCCTGACCATCGGCGTTACGGCACAATGCAACCGTATATGGCGCTTCAAGCCTTGTGCCCGCCGCGATCATTTCGCGCCAGATCTGGATCAGTGCCGATTTCGGAAAAGCCCCGTCATGACGATTGACCAATGTCCGCATGATGCGGGCTTCGCGGGCCGGACGATAGGGCACCTTGACCTTGCCACCAGCAGCAATCACCCGGTCCTTATAGGCCCCGACGGCCTGGACTACTTTGGTACGCCGAATGATCAGCGATTGCAGCGCCTGATCGATTTCGTCGATCTCGCCGCGCAAGCCATCAAGGTCAAGATTTGCCAAATTTTTATCGTCAGACGCCATAATCTACTCTTCTTTTGAACGGCGCACAGTATTAGGACAGGGCCGCCGAATTGCAAAGAAAAGATTGACTAAACCGGGTCTGCTTCATAGCTAGAACAGGCGAATTTTCCGCAAACCGGGTAACAAATGCAAAAACACTGTCCGGTTTTGACGAGAAGTCACGTTTTGACAGGGAAACCAACGTCCATGAACACCGCCCTTAACAAAGACAAGCGCCCACCGCTTCCCGGCCATCATATGGTTCTGGGAGAGGCGGACAAGCTGCGCCTTGATAGCGGTGTCGAGTTTGGTCCCTTCACGCTGGCTTATCAGACCTATGGCGAACTCAATGCCGAAAAATCAAACGCGATTCTGGTCTGTCATGCCCTGACCGGGGATCAGTATGTTGCCGATGATGTTCATCCGATTACCGGCAAGGAAGGCTGGTGGCGCGAAATTGTCGGGCCGGGCAAGATCATCGATACCGACAAATATTTCGTGATTTGCAGCAACGTGATTGGCGGCTGCCTTGGCAGTACGGGTCCCAAGGATATCAACCCGGAAACCGGCAAGCCCTGGGGACTTGATTTCCCGGTGATCACGATTGCCGATATGGTGCGCGCCCAGACCATGTTGATTGACGCCCTTGGCATTGACACCCTGTTCGCTGTCATTGGCGGTTCCATGGGCGGCATGCAGGTCCTTGAATGGTGCAAAAGCTATCCGGAGCGCGTTTTTGCCGCAGCACCGATTGCAACATCGTTCCGCCATTCCGCGCAAAATATTGCCTTCCACGAAGTCGGTCGTCAGGCCGTCATGGCCGATCCGGACTGGTGCGGGGGCAATTACCTGCTCGAAGGCAAGAAGCCGGCGCGTGGTCTGGCCGTTGCACGCATGACCGCGCATATCACCTATCTGTCACAGCCGGCCCTGCATCGCAAATTCGGCCGCAAGCTTCAAAACCGTGGCGCAATCACATACAGTTTTGACCATGATTTTCAGGTCGAAAGCTATTTGCGTCATCAGGGCAAAAGCTTTGTCGATCGCTTTGACGCCAACAGTTACCTTTATATCACCCGTGCGATGGATTATTTCGATCTGTCGATGGAATATGATGGCAGGCTCGCCGAGGCCTTTACCGGCTGCAAAACCCGCTTCTGCGTTATCTCGTTCTCAAGCGACTGGTGCTTTACCACCGCCGAAAGCCGGACCCTTGCCCATGCATTGAATGCGGCATCGTGCAATGTCAGCTGTGTCGAGATCGAAAGTGACAAGGGCCATGATGCCTTCCTGCTTGATGAACCCGATTTCCACATGGTTCTGAGCGGCTTTATCGATGGTGCTGCCGAAAGCCGGGGACTGAAATAATCATGACCAATACTGTTTCAAATGCCGCCAGCAACCCGTCGCTTCCGGCACATAGCGACCGCATCCGTGTTGATCTTCAGCTGATCGCCGACATGGTCGAGCCCGGCACACGTGTTCTTGATATCGGGTGCAGTGACGGGGAGCTTCTTGGCTATCTGACCCGCACCAAAAATGTCGATGGCCGCGGTCTTGAACTTTCCAACGAAGGGGTGCGCAACTGCGTCGCACAGGGGCTTCCTGTGATGCAGGGGGATGCGGATCGCGATCTTGGCGATTATCCGGATGGCGCGTTCGATTACGCGATCCTCAGCCAAACCCTTCAGGCCACCCATCGGCCGAAAGAAGTCCTGTCGGAATTGCTGCGTATCGGCAACAAGGCGATTGTGTCCTTTCCGAATTTCGGACATTGGCGTGCGCGGTTTGACCTGATGTTCCGCGGCCGGATGCCGCAAAACCCGAACCTTCCGATCATGTGGTATGAAACGCCAAACATCCATTTCTGCACCGTGCGGGACTTTGTCGCCTTGTGTAATGAAATGAATCTCAAAATCGAACGATCAATGGTTCTGAATGAAAGCGGTTCACGTGTTTCGATGGACAGTCATTCGGGCTTTGCCAATTTCTTTGGCAATCAGGCCCTGTTCATGCTGAGCAAATAGCCCATCTTTCCTGTTTCCGATCTGACAAACGCCGCAATTGCTGTTGCGGCGTTTTGTTTTGCATCACAAACCCGGTCTGTCCGCGTCTGATGACCATCAAATTCATCGCGGGGACAAAAGATGTTTTGCACATTCAAACGCATCATTCGTAACGGTGCCCTTGTCACTGTCATCGGCCTGCTTGCCGCATGCAGCCAGAAGGCCGAGACACTCAAACTTTCGGTCACACAGTTTGGCACGGCAACCGAAACCGCCTTTGACGGATATGATGCCGCCTTCAGTGCCCAGTTTGCCCCCTTCCCCAAATCGGCGGATGCACAGCGTGATGAATTTGTGCGCAACATGGCTGCATTCACCGGGCCTGTAACACCATCAAATATCGAAACACTTCTGGATCCGGATGCGGTCAAGATATCCCCGACCGTGCGCGATCAATGGACAGCAACGCTTCGTGATCTGCGTAACCAATATCAGCAATTCGTAGCCATCTTTGACAATATCGAAGCCGGTTCCGCACTTGGTGCATCTGCTGTTACCCAATCTGGGCCGATATTGGAAAAGCTGCGCACGCAACTGGCAACCATCACCAGTGATTTTGCGCGCAATCCGCCGACATATCTGACACGACGCAGCACACTGATCGCCGAACTGAATACATTCCGCAAGGATGACAGCAACGACCCCGAAGCGCGCGACCTGGAATACCAGATCTGGTGGCAACGCTGGCAAGGCCTTCTGGCAGAAGAACAGGCAATGCAGTCCAAAACATTGCGGGCATTTTTGACCGCGACAAAACTTGGCGACAAATTGCAGGGACAGATCAACAATTACGCCAGACTGGATGTCGCATCGCTGATCGGGGCTGTTGAACAGGGCATCACCCTTGCCGATCAGATCAACAAGCTCAGTCCGCAAGAACTTGTCACGCAGGGCATGGGCCTGCTTGAAACTGCAACACAGTAAAGCCGGGGATTATCACATGACCGAGAATATCGACACCCTGATCTCAGCCGCCGAGCAGGCCTATCAACAGGCATTGGTGACCTACCAATCTGCAAGCATTGATCAAAAGATCGCCACCAAACCCAAACTTGATCAGGCTGCGGAGCTGATTGTCACCCTGCGTACCAAGCAGCTGCAAGGTGCCATTACTGTAAGCGATCAGGATGTCGCCGCCATGCAGGATTTGCGGAACAAGGTAAATGATGCAGCCACCCTGCAAACCGCCTTGTCATCGATGGTGGCGCTGATTTTGAAATTCGTCTGACGGGCCTGAAAGGGCGACCTGACGTCAGTTCCACCGATCGGCATCGGCGTCGTCCGATGCCTTTGCGGTGACCCATTTTTCACCTTCCGGCGTTTCTTCACGTTTCCAGAATGGTGCGCGGGTTTTCAGGAAATCCATAATGAAATCGCAGGCCTCGAACGCGGCACGTCGATGCGCGGATAAGGTAATAACGAGCACGATACGATCGCCTGGCAGCATTTTGCCGAAACGATGAACAATGCGAACATCATCAAGCGGCCAGCGTTGTGATGCTTTGTCCGCAATTTTTTCAAGTTCGCGTTCTGTCATGCCCGGATAATGATCCAGCGTCAGGCTTGATACCCGATCATCGCCATGAAGATCACGTACCAGTCCGACAAAACTGACAGCAGCCCCGATATCGGTGCGACCATCGGTCAGTGCAGACAGTTCTGCCCCTGGGTCAAAATCATGTTGTTGAACAGAAACGCGCGACATGGCCCTAGCCTGGAAATTCGAAACTCAGTCGAGATGCTTAAGCCCGGTCCGCAAATAGATATAGCCGGTCTGAACCGTTACAATCCCTGCGATCCACAGCAAGATATCACCAATCAGGATCGACGGGATCATATCGGGCGACGCATCCCCGACCAGAAGAAAGCCGATCGCCAGAATTTGGGCGGTTGTTTTCCATTTCGCAAGCACCGTCACCGGAAGCGGCACCTTCAGTTCGGCAAGATGTTCGCGCAAGCCCGAAACCATGATTTCGCGGCACATGATCACGACAGCCGGCAATACCGCAAGACCGGCAATGCGTTCAAACGCCACCATCATCATAAGGGCTGCAGCCACCAGCAACTTGTCCGCAATCGGATCAAGGAACCGGCCAAGCGGAGAAACCACATTCATGCTGCGCGCCAGATAACCGTCAAAGAAATCGGTCACCCCGGCAAAGGCAAACAGCGCAAAACCGATCCAGTTGCCAACCGGGCCGTCAATGTAAAACGATGCGACCAGTGCCGGGATCACGATGATGCGCGACAAGGTCAGCAGATTGGGAATCTGGTTTTTCATGAACAGGCCTGTTTGCGGGTATTTAGGGCGACAATTTCCGGCCAGAGGGATTTGCACCCCGAAGCCGCGCAATTATTAAAGCCTTGGGTCCATGACGACAAGGGCCGTGTTCAATTGCCATAAAACTGAGACACGGCCCAAGTCATTTACCTAAGCGGCTATGGCGTCTTTCTTTTTCCGGCCGATGCTCAGGACCTGATAAAGAATGATCGCTGCCAGA
Organism: Thalassospira sp. GO-4; assembly: GCF_023588965.1. Classification (NCBI taxonomy): domain Bacteria; kingdom Pseudomonadati; phylum Pseudomonadota; class Alphaproteobacteria; order Rhodospirillales; family Thalassospiraceae; genus Thalassospira; species Thalassospira sp. GO-4. Next base: position 3,612,851 of record NZ_CP097807.1, on the reverse strand, counting down.
GTAGCCGTTCCAATCCCGCCAATCGCAAAACCACCGAACGTCACGGTAAAGTCGCCACCACCGAAAATCAGGGTAATACCAACCGTAAACAGGTTGCGCGGATCCGAAAAATCAACCTGGTTATCAACCCACAAACGGACCATTGCCGCGGCAATCAGTCCGAACACAGCCACGCCAAGCCCGCCCAGAACCGGTGCCGGAATTGTGTGCAGCAATGCCCCGAATTTCGGAGAGAACCCAAGCAAAATGGCAATCACCGCCGCAATGACAAAAATCAGGGTCGAGAAAACGCGTGTGACCGCCATGACACCCATATTTTCAACATAGGTGGTCACACCCGTGCCACCACCCGAGCCAGCCAGCATGGTCGCCAAGCCGTCGCCAACAAAACCGCGACCGATATAACGATCCATATTCTGTTTGGTCATGCCGCCGATCGCCTTGATGTGACCAAGGTTTTCAGCCACCAGAATGAAGGCCACCGGTGCGATCATGACCATGGCGGAACTTTCAAAACGCGGCGCGACGAAATCCGGCATGCCAAACCACGCGGCGTGCGCAAGACCAGAAAAATCAACACCCGGCATCAGTCCCAGACCATTCCCCAGAACAAGAACAAGTCCGTAACCCGCCAAAATACCGACCAGAATCGAAACACGGCGCAACGCAACAGGTGCATAGACAGAAACAGCAGCAACGGACAACAGGGTCAGAAGCGCCACTAGCATGTGCATATTGTCACCTGTAATGCCGCTGATCCCCACCGGCGCAAGGTTCAGGCCAATGGCCGCACCGACGGCACCCGTTACCGCAGGCGGCATCAGTTTTTCAACCCACCCCGTCCCGGTTGCCATAACAACCAGACCGATGGCTACATAAAGCGCCCCGGCTGCAATGATACCACCAAGCGCGCCCCCGATATCGGGGTTCGGACCGGTCCCCGCATATCCGGTCGCCGCAATGACAACCGCAATAAACGCAAAGGACGAGCCCAGATAACTTGGCACCCGACCGGCAGTACAGATGAAGAAAATCAGGGTTCCGATACCGGAAAAGAGAATGGCCAGATTGGGATCAAACCCCATCAGAAGCGGGCCAAGAATTGTGGCACCAGACATGGCAACAAGATGCTGCAATCCCATCGGGAACATCTCACCCCACGGCAGACGTTCATCAGGCATGACTGTTGAAGACCGGGTCAAAGACCAGGAAGGAAAATATCGCATTTGTTTCCTTAAGCTGAGATCGTTGATCGCACAAAAGCGCGCTGCCGGGACGGCAATATGCACACGGGGTATTACCCGCCTGCCGCCAAAAAGCAAGACATCAGCAACAGGTTATCAGTCATTTTCGTGGAAATGATCGTAGATCTTTCGCGCCAGGGCGGCACTGATGCCCTCGACTGCCTCAAGATCCGAAAGCCCGGCATCGGCAACCCCCCGGGCCGATCCGAAATGGTGCAAAAGCGCCTTTTTGCGCGCACCGCCAACACCCGGAACCGAATCCAGAACACTTTTGCCGATCTGCTTGGCCCGCTTTGCCCGGTGGGTTCCGATCGCCCAACGGTGTGCTTCGTCGCGCAGGCGCTGAATGAAATAAAGAACCGGGTCTTTCATATCAAGACGCACCGGCGCCTTTCCCGGGATGTGAAGAACTTCCTTACCGGCATTTCGATCAACACCCTTGGCGACACCAACCAGCATCACATCTTCGATGCCAAGATCTTCAAGGACCTCGCGCGCAACGCCAAGCTGCCCCAACCCCCCGTCAATCAGACACAGGTCCGGCCAGGTGCCATTTTCGCGATCCGGGTCTTCTTTTTGGGCGCGGGCAAACCGACGGGTCAAAACTTCGCGCATCATGGCAAAGTCGTCACCCGGTGCGATGTCGCCCTTGATGTTGAATTTGCGATAGGCGTTTTTCATAAAGCCTTCCGGTCCGGCCACAATCATCCCGCCCACCATGTTGGTCCCCTGGGTATGGGAGTTATCGTAAACCTCGATCCGTTCGGGCGTGCTTTCCAGATCAAGCTTGTCAGCAAGGTCTTCAAGCAGCTTGCGCTGTGTCGCACTTTCGGCAAGACGCCGCCCCAGCGCATCCTTGGCGTTGGTCAGGGCATGCTCGACCAGTTTGCGTTTGCCGCCCCGTTTGGGCACCAGCAACTCGATCTTGCGGTTGTTATTGATGCCCAGTGCATTTTCGACCAATTCCTGACCTTCGATCTCGTGAGACAGGAAAATCTGTTTGGGCGCGGGCTTATCGGCATAGAACTGCCCGACAAAGGCCGACAGGATTTCGGGAATTTCCGCAGACTGTTCATGGCGCGGAAAATAGGACCGGTTGCCATAGTTTGATCCAGACCGGAAAAAGAACACCTGCACACAGCTTTGTCCGCCTTCCTGATGAAGGGCGATGACGTCGGCTTCTTCGACGCCTTCAAGATTGATGTCCTGATGCGATCTGATCTGGCTTAAGGCGCGGATGCGGTCGCGATACATCGCGGCCTGTTCGAATTCCATGCGCTCGGACGCCGCCATCATATCAGCTTCAAGCTGCTTGAGGATTTTCTGGCTGCGGCCGGTCAGGAAGTCACGGCAGATATCAACAAGCCCGTCATATTCCGGCTTGGATATGCGGTCGACACAGGGGGCGGCACACCGCTTGATTTGATACAGCAAACACGGGCGCGACCGGTTCGAGAAAACCGCATCGGTACAGGATCGCAACAGGAATGCGCGCTGCAAATGGTTGATCGTATTGTTCACCGCCCAGGCAGACGCAAAAGGCCCAAAACAGCTGCCATCCTTGGCGCGTGCCCCGCGATGTTTGACGATGCGCGGGTAATCATGATCTTCGGTGATCAGGATATAGGGAAAGCTTTTGTCATCCCGCAAAAGAATGTTGTAACGCGGCTTGAGCTTCTTGATCAGGTTGGATTCAAGAAGAAGGGCTTCGGCCTCGGTATGGGTGGTGATGATTTCCATCCGGACCGTCTGCGCGACCATACGGGCAATCCGGATCGGCAATTGCATGATGCGGGTATAGGCCACCACACGCTTTTTAAGGTTCTTGGCCTTGCCGACATAAAGAACCCGGTCCTTGTCATCGAGCATCCGGTAAACGCCCGGTGCACCCGGCATGGTTTTCAGGGCGTATTTGATTGCCTCGACACCACGCGCGGCCCCGCCCCGGTTCTCGTCACCTTCAAGGGACAAACCGATTTCCCGTCCCGGGGCATCTTCCCCGTTCGGGTTTTCGGAGGGGGCATCAGGCTTCATAAAGGCACTCCGCAATCAGACAAATACATCCAAAGTTGTGACGGCCGTCACAATCTGGCCGGGCTTTGGAACATAGCCGAAAAGATTAACATCGCAACACCGCGTCAGGGAATCGTGGCGGAAAAAAGATGTCCACCAAGACTGTGGATAACTATGTGGGTAATAGGGGGGCTTCTTCCTGCACCCCTTGAGAGTCTTAACTTTCTGTGAAGTGCCCAAATATTGGGCAAAACAGTTAAGTTATTGATTTATATATCAAAAATAACTGTCAACATGAAATCATTCGGTAATACAGCCGTAAAAATCGAATATTTTCCTTTGATTCCATCTCGCCAAATGCTTGTGCATAAGGACTGCTGCGATTCGCCCCAAGGGAATCACAGAGTCCCTTGGTCCGCCGGTTTGAAAAAGTAAATTTTTTAACGAAATCGGGCGTAAATCAACGCGCGATATTGTGCCGTTCGATTTCGACCCCGACCGCCGAGACGTCTTCAAAAACGTCGAGCTTTTCAACCCGGACGATCACCTTACGCACGCGCGGATCAGCAAGGCACATATCCGCAAGTTTTTCCCCAAGGGTTTCCACAAGGTTCACATGACCATCCTGGCAGATGCGTCGGGTCCCAACCACAAGATCCTCGTAGCTCAGGACCGTGGTGATATCGTCATTCTGAACCCCGTCCCCTTCGAGGACTGCCAGATCAAGATTGATCCGGACCCGTTGCGGGGCTTCCTTTTCATGGTCATAAACACCGATCGAGGTATGAATGACCATATCGCGCACAAAGACACGGCGCAGGCTGCCGGCCCGGTCTGCATGAGGCAGATCGGCAAAAGGCAATGTCGTAATTTTGGCATCCTGTTTCAGGCCTGCGGTCATAGTCGGGTCTTCCTTGTGCTGCTTTTGGGTATGGGCGCCTTGTGCTGCCCTCCCCGTCCGGCCGATGTCAGACCATCATGCCTGACATCATTCGATTGGCTTGTCATTATTGCCACTGGGCGCCCAATCAAGGTGCTGCCCGCCGTCAAGGGCTAACATTTGCCCGGTGATGGCAGGCGCGGCAAGGAAAAATCGAACCGCGTCGCAAATCTCTTGCGGGTTTGTCCCGACTTTAAGCGGGGTTTTCTCGCACTGCTGATCGAAAATGTCCTGTGTTTGTCGGCTACTAGGCAAAGCCGGCCCCGGCCCGATCGCATTAACACGAATTTTTGGCGCCAATGCCAGTGCAAGGGTCTGGGTCAAGGTCCACAACCCGGCCTTTGACAATGTATAGGTCACGAAATGCGGGTTCAGATTCCAGACCCGCTGATCGATAATGTTGACGATCAGGCCTTTGACATCGTCGGGCAGGCGTTTGGCAAATTCCTGTGACAGAACAAACGGCGCCCGCAGATTGGCCTCCATATGAAGGTCCCAGCTTTCGCGGGTGGCCGACTGAATGTCATCATATTCAAATGTCGACGCATTATTGATCAGAACCGCAATCGGCCCCAAGGCCGCCTGTGCTTCGCGCACGATCCGGTGGGTGTCTTCTTCGCTGGCGAGATCGGCGGAAATCACACAGGCGCGTCGGCCAAATGCACGGATTTCCTCGGCCAGGTTTTCGGCATCCTTGCGCGAATGATGACAGTGCAGCGCTACATTATAGCCATTTCGCGCCAGATCAAGCGACAGGGCCCGACCGATGCGTTTAGCTGCACCTGTAATCAAAACGGTTTTGGGCACCTGTGCAGTCATTTTCTGCGGATCCCTTTATGCGTCTGTCAATTCAACCAAGCCGGTTTTCAGGCTGCTACAAGTTGGAAGACATAGACCAAATAGGCAATCACAAATGCACTTCCGGTAATGCGCGAAATTTTGCGAAACGCATAGGCAACAGCAAGCAACCCGACGGTTACCGCCAGCATGATCCACAAATCGGAATTCAAAATCTGTTCCGGCACCGGAATTGGCGCAATAAGCGACACCCCGCCAATAATCACCAGAAGGTTCAAAAGGTTCGAGCCCAGCACGTTGCCAAGTGCAACATCTGAATGACCACGGAATGCTGCAACCACAGATGCCGCAAGTTCGGGCAATGATGTTCCGAACGCAACCAGCGTCAATCCGATAACGGCCTCGGAAACACCGAACTGCCGGGCAACGGCAACGCCACCGTCAACAAGCCATTCCGCCCCGAACATCAGTGCGACAATCCCGATCAGGGTCGCCACAAGCGGCTTGACCCAGCCTTTGGGCACCTCGCCGACTTCATCGACTTCTTCTTCATGCAGATGGCTGGCTTCGCTGGGCATGTTTTTGTCATGCTTGTAGGTGAAGTACCAGATAGCCGCCAACACACACAGCATCAGGGCCCCGGCCCACCGGTCAATCGCCCCGAACATGCAAAGTGCGATGAACAAAACGGTGCCCAGCAGCATGGTGCCACCATCGCGAACAACCGTGATGCGTCCTGCCGCAACCGGTTTAAGCACCGCAACCGCACCGAGGATCAGCAGGATATTGGCAATATTGGAACCGACCACATTGCCCATCGCAATATCGGCCGTTCCTTTGAGCGATGCGTTCAATGACACGACAAATTCCGGCGCAGATGTCCCGGCCGCAACGATCGTCAAACCGACAATTACTTTTGACACCCCAAGCAAAAGAGCCAATCCAACGGCACCACGCACGATAAATTCGCCACCAGCCGTCAACAGGACAAGACCGGCGATAATCTGAAGATAGGGGATAAGCTGTTCCAAAACGCGTTTGCTCTTATTGGGGGTCAATTATATGGACCTGATCAGGCCCGCGGAACATGGCATCTGGCACCAGGATTGGCAAGTCATCAGGGCATGACAATTTTCACAGCACACAATTGAATTCCCCGCCCGGCGCATTAGGTCAAACCAACAAGACAAGCCTTGAAACAGATCAAACCGGTACGGGTTAATTGCGTTGGCATCGTCAAATTTCCACAGGACGATACCGTTCAATTCCGCTATCCTGATCATCTCGTTGTTTTCAAATATTTATCTGCTTTGCCGGATCAATTCTGACCATGCATCACAGCGTTCTGTTCGAGCTGTTCCTGATCCTTGCTGCGGCTGTGGTTGCAGTACCCATCGCGCATCGTTTGCGCGCCAATTCGATTATCGGTTTTCTGATCGGCGGATTTTGCATCGGGCCATTCGGGTTTGGACTGATTACCGAACGTGAAGACATTTCCACAGTTGCCGAACTGGGGGTCGTCTTCCTGCTGTTCATGATCGGGCTTGAACTGTCGCGCGAACGATTGCGCGTCATTGGCGGGCGGTTTGCGGCACTCGGTCTGTTGCAGATCCTGGTTTCAATGGCTGCGATCATGGGCGTTCTGGCGCTGCTTGATCTGCCATTGGCGGCATCCCTTGTAATTGCGGGTGCGCTGGCCCTGTCATCAACCGCGATTATCCTTAAACAGTTGTCTGACGACCGGCAGCTCAATACCCGTTTCGGGCGGGCCGCCCTTGCAATCCTTCTGGTCCAGGACGTGGCGGTTGGTCCGTTCCTGATCATGGTTCAGGCGGCGGGCAATGCCGGTACCGAAACCAGCCCGTGGATCAGTATTCTTCTTGGCTTCGGTTCTGTCGCCCTGCTTCTGGTCGCAGGACGGTATCTTTTGCCGCATCTGTTTCGCTATATCGCGTCGCTTAAAAACCCGGAACTGTTTGCGATTGGGACCCTGTTCGTTGTTCTTGCCGCCAGCACCCTGACCGAGGTTTCCGGACTTTCGATGGCACTTGGCGCGTTCATTGCCGGTGTAATGCTGGCCGAAACCGAATTCCGCCATCAGATCGAAGCCGATATCGCGCCATTCCGTGGCGTTTTCCTGTCGCTGTTCTTTATGTCGGTCGGGATGTCGGTCAATGCCAATGTTGTCTATGAACAGTTTGGCAGTGTGCTGCTGTGGCTGATTGCATTGCTTGTCATCAAGACGGCCGTTCTGTTTGTCTTGTCCTTGGCGATTCGGTTTGAACGGGGTTCGGCCCTTCGTGTTGCGATGAGCCTGGCAGCAGGCGGTGAATTTGCATTCGTCATGTTTGCACTGGCGGCCCAGAATGGTGCAATTCCGCGCGATCTTGCCGCGATGCTGATCCCGGTGGTTGCCTTGTCGATGGCATTGACACCGACCCTGATCAATCTTGGCCACCGGATCGAGGAAAAGCTGCATCCCAAGGAAGACGACCAGCTTGGCCCGATCTCGGATGAAACCGAAGGCATCCACCAGCATGTTCTGGTCATCGGCAGCGGACGTGTCGGCAGGGTTCTGGCGCGTCTTTTGAAAACCCGCGATATTCCGTTCATTGTTCTCGACAGTGATGCCCAACAGGTTTCGCGCGGCCGTGCAGAGGGGCTCCCCGTATTCTTTGCCGATGGGTCACGCCCGGAAACATTCCGCGCCGCCCACACCGATGAAGCGCGCATCGCGGTTGTTGCCATGGGTAACCCGCATGCAACCGAAAAGACCGTTGCGCTTCTACGTCAGCATTATCCGCATCTCAAGATCTTTGCCCGCGCCCAGGACATCACCCATATCGGTCCGCTGTCGCGCAGCGGGGCCGATGCGGCAATTCCCGAAGTACTGGAAACCGGCCTTCGGCTTTCGGATCATGTGCTGTCGGCCTGCGACGTGCCACAAGAAGACATTGATGCCGAAATCGCCAAGTTCCGGCGCGCTGACATGCTGTTGATGAACGAACTGGCACCAAGGACCCAGCGCAAAAAGGCCCCGGAACCGGCACAAGCAGCACCGGCATCAGAAGTCGCACCAGCGACAACACCATCTGCGGCACCTGCATCCGCGGCATCTGCATCCCCGGCGACCGCGAAGACAACAAAGGCATCCGGCACGGCTGCGCAAACCGCCAAAACCAAACCGACGGCAAAGAAACCTGCGTCGCGTGCCACGCCAAAGAAAACAACCGGGCGCAAGGTTGCGACAAAACCCGCCGCAACCAAAACAACGTCGGGCAAAACCACATCGGGCAAAAAAGCAGCGCCCCGCAAACCGGCGACAGAGACTGCGCCATCAGACAAGCCGGCAACATCCCGGTCAGGCCGCACCACACGTGGCAAAGCTAAAGACTAGCTAAATGCAAAACCCCCGCGGCCTGTGGCAACGGGGGTTTTGTTTGATCTGAGTGTCAGAATTTTTTCAGACGCGCCTAGCAACGAGCCCGCAGTCCGGCCTTGTGGCCGGATCAATCAGGCCGCAGTTTCCGAATCCAGCGCATAGCCGGCTGCCCGAACCGTCCGGATGATATCGCGGGTACCTTTGACATCATTCAGGGCCTTCCGCAGGCGGCGGATATGCACATCAACCGTACGGGTTTCGACATAAATGTTCGGTCCCCAAACAGCATTCAAAAGCTGCTCGCGGGAGAAAACACGCCCCGGATGTTCAAGGAAGTAGCGCAGAAGACGAAATTCGGTCGGACCAAGGTGGATGGCCTTGCCATTGCGGCTGACGCGATGGGCGGCAAGATCCATTTCGATATCGGAATAGACCAACTGCCCTTGTGGTTGCGCCGGACCGGATCGGCGCAGAAGTGCGCGAATACGTGCCAGCAACTCGCCAATCGCGAACGGTTTGGTGACATAGTCATCAGCACCGGTATCAAGCCCGCGAATGCGATCCCCTTCTTCGCCACGCGCAGTCACCATGATGACCGGCAAATCGCGGCTTTCGGGCTTGCGGCGGATCTGACGGCAAACCTCGATCCCCGACATGACCGGCAACATCCAGTCCAGAAGGACAAGATCAACATGCGTTTCAGCAAGAATTTTCAACGCTTCGTCACCGTCACCGGCTTCGACAACCTGCATCCCCTCACGTTCGAGGTTGTAGCGCAACATGGTTACGATTGCAGCTTCGTCCTCGACGATAAGAACCGTTGGGTCCATCTTCCTATGCTCCAGTGTCACTCATTCGGTTCGACAACAGCAAAGTTCGCTGCATCATTTTTTGGCCGGTCGATTGCCGGCAGGTCTTCGCCCTTGATCCGGTAATAGATCGTTTCGGCGATATTGGTGGCATGATCGCCAATACGTTCGATGTTCTTGGCGATGAACAGCATGTGGGTCGATGCCGTAATGTTGCGCGGATCTTCCATCATGTAGGTCAGCAATTCGCGGAACAGCGAATTGTACATGTCGTCGACTTCCTGATCGCGCGCCCAGACGCGTTCCGCCTTTTCGGCGTCACCTTCGATATAGGCGTCGAGAACATCCTTGATGATTTCCTGGGCCAGCTTGCCCATATTAGGGATCACCTGGACCGGACGGATCGGCGGGATCTGGTTCAGGACCTGGGCACGTTTGGCAATGTTCTTGGCCAAATCACCAATACGCTCAAGATCATTGGACAGCTTAAGCGCCGTCACGACCTGACGCAGGTCATCAGCCATCGGCTGGCGCAGGGCCAGAAGACGGACCGCAAAATCCTGCACTTCCTGTTCAAGAACATCGATACGATGGTCTGAAAGAATGACTTTTTCAGCCAGTTCCGAGTCACGCTTTACAATAGAGCGGATCGCAGAGATCAGCTGACTTTCTGCAAGCCCGCCCATCTGCGAGATGATGTTGTTCAGACGGGTCAGTTCCTCGTCGAACGAACTCACGATATGTGTTTTGTCGTCAGCCATTTATGCGTTCTCCTCGTATCGCTTAACCAAAGCGACCGGTAATGTAACCCTTGGTGCGGTCGTCTTTCGGGTTGGTGAAGATCTGATCGGTTTCACCAACTTCTACCAGCTTGCCAAGGTGGAAAAATGCGGTCCGCTGCGATACACGCGCAGCCTGCTGCATGGAGTGCGTCACGATCACGATCGTGTAGTTCGAACGCAGTTCGTCAATCAGCTCTTCGACCTTTGCCGTTGCGATCGGATCAAGTGCCGAGCACGGCTCGTCCATCAGAATGACTTCTGGGCTGACCGCAACCGCACGTGCGATGCAAAGACGCTGCTGCTGACCACCCGAAAGACCGGTAGCCGGGGATTGCAGGCGATCTTTGACTTCCTTGAGAAGACCGGCACGCTCAAGCGAGGTCATGACAATTTCATCAAGTTCGTCACGCGAATTGACCAGCCCATGAATGCGCGGGCCATAGGCCACGTTGTCATAGATCGATTTCGGGAACGGGTTCGGTTTCTGGAACACCATCCCGATACGTGCGCGCAGCTGAACAACGTCGATCCGCTTGTCATAGATATCGCGGCCATCAAGGGTCACCTTGCCATTGATGGTCACACCATCAATCGTGTCGTTCATGCGGTTCATGCACCGCAGGAAGGTCGACTTGCCACAACCCGACGGGCCGATCAAAGCGGTAACCTGACGTTCGACGATATCCAGATTGACATCGAACAGCGCCTGATTGTCGCTATAGAAAAGATTAAGGTCACGTGCCGTCATTTTCGGGCTTGCGACCGACGGCTCTGCCGTCATTGCGCTCTGGGATACAGCAGCCATTTTACCACTTCCGTTCAAATTTTTTGCGCAGATACACAGCCAGTCCATTCATCAGGATCAGGAAGGCCAGCAACACCATAATCGCTGCCGAGGTTTTCTCGACAAAGGCACGTTCCGGGCTGTCTGCCCACAGATAGATCTGGACCGGTAGAACCGTTGCCGGATCAAGTGCACCACCCGGGATATCAACGATGAAGGCAACCATGCCAATCATCAAAAGCGGTGCCGTTTCACCAAGTGCCTGTGCCATCCCAATGATCGTCCCGGTCAGAATGCCCGGCATCGCCAGCGGCAGCACATGGTGGGTTACGGTCTGAACCGGCGAGGCACCAAGACCAAGGGCCGCCTGGCGGATTGACGGCGGAACCGCCTTGATCGCTGCACGCGACGCAATGATGATGGTCGGCAAGGTCATCAGAGCCAGCGTCAAGCCACCGACAACCGGGGCCGAACGCGGCAGATGCATGACATTGAGATAGACCTCAAGACCAAGCAGACCGAACACAATCGACGGCACAGCAGCAAGGTTGTTGATATTGACTTCAACAATGGTCGTGAACCGGTTCTTCGGTGCGAATTCTTCAAGATAGACCGCCGCAAGAACCCCGATCGGGAAAGACAGGGCCAAGGTCACAAGCAGGGTATAGAACGACCCGACAGCCGCCCCCCAGATACCGGCAAGTTCCGGCTCGCGGGAGTCACCACTGGTAAAGAAGCGGGCATGGAACTGCTTTTCGACCGCACCGTCTTCGACCAGCGCATTGTACCATCCGATTTCCTGGTCATTGAGACGACGGCTGCTTTCATCAACTTCGGCATCGATATAGCCTTTGTTGAGCATGTCGAAATCATCACCGGAAATCAGCCAGATCTTGCGGGTCTGCCCGATCAGGTTCGGGTTTTCCATAACCCGTTCACGCAGATCATAGGACGCACCACCTGACACGATGCCATACAGATCACGGCGATCGCGGCGGCTGGTTACTTCGGGGAACCGTTCACGCAGGGACTGCTTGATCAGGCCGTCAAAGTTAGCCTTGCCGATAACGGCCGGATCACCCGTCCTGTCCGGATCGATTTCCGCCGGATCAAAGTGAACTTCAAGCTGAATGTAGGTCTGGAAGAATGCGCTATAGCCTTTGGAGACAATAGAGAAACCCAGAACAAACAAGGCCAGAAGCGCAACACCGATCGCGCTTAGTCCATAGATTTTAAAACGACGCTCAGCTGCGTAACGCTTTTTGATGTTACGTGCGATCTTCGGGCTGTCCCAGTCTACGGGCTTGTGCATTTTGTCCGAAATCACCTTTGCTGCGGCTCTGTCTTCCATAAGGGATGCCATATCAGTCATATTTCTCGCGATACTTCTGAACTACCTTAAGGGCAAATACGTTCAAGCCCAAGGTGACAAGGAAAAGAACCAGCCCCAACGCAAAGGCTGAGAGGGTTTTTGCACTGTCAAACTCCTGGTCGCCGACCAGAAGAGTAACAATCTGCACAGTCACAGTCGTCACGGCCTGAAGCGGGTTGACCGTCATGTTGGCAGCAAGACCTGCGGCCATCACCACAATCATCGTTTCACCAATTGCGCGCGACACAGCCAGAAGAACCGCACCGACAATCCCGGGCAAAGCCGCCGGGAAAATCACGTGGCGGATGGTTTCGGATTTGGTTGCGCCCAATCCATACGACCCGTCACGCAGCGATTTGGGCACCTGTGACATCACATCATCCGAAAGTGACGATACGAACGGGATGATCATGACCCCCATGACAAGCCCCGCCGCCAGCGCGCTTTCCGAACTGACATCAAGACCAAGGATAGCACCATTGTTGCGCAGGAACGGCGCAACCGTAAGGGCTGCGAAAAAGCCGTAAACAACGGTCGGCACACCAGCCAGAATTTCCAGTGCCGGTTTGGCAACCGCACGGAATTTCGGGGATGCATATTCCCCCATATAAATGGCCGAGAACAAACCGACCGGAACCGCAACACACATTGCAATCACGGTAATCAGAAGTGTTCCGACAAACAGCGGAATGGCACCGAATGCGCCTTCGGATGCGACTTGGTCGGCGCGAATGGCCGTCTGCGGGCTCCATTCCAGACCGAACAGGAATTCAAGCGGGTTGATCTTGCTAAAGAAGTGCAGTGCTTCGAACAGAAGCGAAAACACAATTCCGACCGTCGACAGGATTGCAATCGCCGAACAGGCAATCATCACCCAGCGCGAAATGCGTTCGACATTGTTACGTGCGCGCAGTTCCGGCGAAATTTTGCGATAGGAAAGCGAAACCCCGATAACCGCACCACACAGCATCACGACAATCAGTGCTGCGTTGGCAATCGACTGCAAATTCGCAAGACGGCGACCGGCATCGACAACTTCGGGTGAAACAGTCAGATGCTGACCATTCCCCGCCGCAATCAACGAAATGCTGTTGAGTGCAAGCGACAGCTGACCGCTGTCAGATGTGATTTCTGCAGGCAGATCGGCAATGATCATCGCTTCGATGACCGATCCCTGGAACGTGTGCCAGACGAACAGCAACAGCAAAGCAGGAAGGCCGCACCACAGGGCAACATATGTCCCGTAATGAGCCGGAAGAGAATGAAGATTGCTGTAGCGTCCACCCGAAAGGGCAACGGCCCGCTGGCGCCCGAAATAGAAGGACAATGCACAAAGTGCAGCAACCGCGAGCAACAGGAAAGACAGGGACATTACGTTAAATCCGTTTGCCAGGTGAGCCTGTAGTAATCAGATGAGAGGCCAATAGGACAAAAACAATAAATTAATCAAGCCTGGAAACAAAGAAACCGATGGCAGCATTAGCCGCCATCGGTTGAAAGATCGCGTTACATGCTCAGCGGCGAAAGGTTCATCGCAGCGTTGCGTACAGCTTCACGCTCGGCGGCATCCATCGGGATCAGACCGCGGTCAGCAAGGTAACCTTCGTCACCGAATGCTTTGTCAGAGGTGAATTCTGCGAGGTATTCTTTCATACCCGGGATGGTGCCGACGTGTGCGTTCTTTACGTAGAAGTAAAGCGAACGCGAAACCGGATAGTCACCAGCCGAGATGGCTTCGAAGGTCGGCGAAACGCCTTCGATTTTCGAACCCTGAAGCTTGTCGCCATTCTGGTCGAGGAAGGAGAAACCGAAGATGCCAAGCGCATCGTGGTTTGCTTCAAGCTTCTGAACGATCAGGTTGTCGTTCTCACCAGCTTCAACATAGGCACCGTCTTCACGAACGCCTGCGCAAACTGCTTTGTGCTGGTCTTTGTTGCTGTCTTTCAGAGCAGCAATCGCCGGGAAGGCATCGCAAGCTTCTTCGAGTACCAGCTCGGTGAAGGCGTCACGGGTACCGGAGGTCGGCGGCGGGCCGAGAACTTCGATTTTAACGTCCGGCAGGCTCGGATCGATTTCCGACCAGGTGCTGTAGAAGTTGTCTACAAGCGACTTGCCGTCTTTGGACGGAACGGTTTTGGCAAGCGCCAGGAAGATCTGTTCTTTGGTCAGATCGATTTCAGGTGCTTCGTTCGAGTTCGACAGAACGATACCGTCGTAACCGACTTTAACTTCGGTAACTTCGGAGATGCCGTTCTTTGCACAAGTTTCAACTTCGGACTTCTTGATGCGACGCGAAGCGTTGGTGATGTCCGGGTGCTGTTCGCCAACACCTGCACAGAACAGCTTCAAACCACCGCCAGAACCGGTCGATTCAATAACCGGGGTTTTGAACGAGGTGGTTTTACCGAATTCTTCTGCAACTGCGGTTGCAAACGGGAAAACGGTGGACGAACCAACGATACGAATCTGGTCACGTGCCTGGGCAGCGCCAGCAAAGGCAACGCTCATCAGCGCCGCAACAGCAAGAGTCTTCTTCATGGTATATTCCCCAATGGTTGTTCCACTTCGGAACGGTGCAACGATCTGCGAGGCGGACTCTAACGCTGGGTGCTTACGGTATTGTGTCGCTTTTGTTAACGTTATGTGACAACGTATCAGAGCAGTAAAAACGCCGTGATTTATTCATAAATATCAATGACATAAAATAATCACGGCCCGGCAGAAATCACATCAAATCCGACCGGTTTTCTGCCTTGGCGGGCCAATTGGCGACACACTGTAACAAAAACTGTCACATTTGATGGTTCCGGCTGATCGGGCAAAGATGCAGCCACACGGTTCAGGAATAATCCCGGCGCCCTCTTTACATGACAGGCAATCCACGCAACTGTGCATCAGGGACAGCAAAACGCCGCCCGCACGACCGGGCGGCATCATCAGGAGAACGACATGAGCAACGCATCGATCGACGAGATTCAGGAACTGATCCAGAAACTGTCAGGGGAACTCGGCGAAATGTCCGAAGCAGCATCCCGGCATATCGATGATCTGCATGTCGCAGTAAATAACGTGGCATCCCACGTTCTGGCGATCGAGGCGATTCTGGCGCTTGTCGCGCAAAAGGTCGAAATTGACGATGCCGCCGCAATACAGTGGATTCGCGACAAGACCGCAGCATATGCCGAAGACGGCAACGAAGGGTCGGCCGCCGAAGGCATCGCACAAAGCCTGTTGGGCAAGGAAGAATCCTGAGCCGGCATTAACCGGCCGACACGCCAATTGACCAGTTCGTGATCGCGCATGACGATCCTTAAATAAAAAAGACGGCGGGATAACCTGCCGTCTTTTTATATTTCGTCTTCTTTTATTAATGGCCCAGGGAAGTTTTTCCCAGCAGAATCCGGACCGGGGTCAGGACGCCAGGCTTGCTGCGCCAATCCGGTCGCGCAGCTTTTCGGGCACCGGGCCACCTGCCGCCCAGTCAAGCAACTGCACAGTATGAATGACCTTAAGGTCGTCGGTTTCAATCTGAACCATGCAGCCAATATTGCCCGTCGCCACCAGATCAGGTTGGGTCGCGCGAATATTGCCGCGTTTGCGTTCCTGGAGTTTGCCCGCAATTTCGGGCTGCAACAGGTTATAGACACCGGCCGAGCCACAGCACAAATGGCCTTCGGCAATTTCAAGCACCTCATACCCGGCCATTTTCAAAAGATCGCGTGGCGGGCGTGTGATCTTTTGGCCATGCTGCATCGAACAGGCAGAATGATAGGCAACGCGCGGACCACCATGTGTGGCGTTGGCAAACACATTGTCTTCGATATCAAGCCCGGCAAGATATTCGGTGATATCCTTGGCCAAGGCAGACACCGTGGCAGCCTTTTGCGCATAGGCAGCATCATTGCGCAACATATGCCCGTAATCCTTGACCGTGGTGCCGCAACCAGATGCGGTAATGACAATGGCATCAAGCCCCTCGCCGTCAATTTCGGCACACCAGGCATCAATATTGCCTTTGGCCTGATGGTGGGATTTTTCTTCCTTGCCCATGTGATGGACAAGCGACCCGCAACAGCCCGCACCCTTGGCGACCACAACTTCAATCCCAAGCCGGGTCAATAGACGAACCGTCGATTCGTTGATTTCCGTTTCAAGAACCTGCTGGGCACATCCCGTCAAAATTGCCACCCGACCCTTGCGCGAACCGATGGCCGGAATGATTTGCGGTTTGTCCACCCAGCTGGGCGGGGCCATGTGGCGCGCGCCCATTTTCACCATGCCCTTAAGACGGCCCGGCATCAGGCGCGCAAAAGGTGCCGCCATTTTTGCCCCGATCATCGACAACCGGAACAGGGTCGGGTTGGGCACGACAAGCGCAAGCAGTTTGCGCAACAGACGATCGCCAAGCGGACGTTCATAGGTTTCTTCGATGTGGGCCCGCGCGTTGTCGATCAAATGCATGTAGTCAACACCCGACGGGCAGGTGCTGGTACAGGACAGACATGACAGACAACGGTCGAGATGTTTTACAACCCGATCCGTTGCCGGCTTGTCATTTTCCAGCATGTCCTTGATCAGATAAATACGCCCACGCGGACTGTCGAGCTCATCCCCCAACGTTACAAAAGTCGGGCAGGTCGCAGTACAAAAGCCGCAATGCACACATTTGCGCAAAATCTGTTCGCTTTCGGCAAACATCGGATTTTCAAGTTGGGCGGTGCTGAAATTCGTCTGCATTACGCGCCCTCCGCAATCTGGGTGCCAGGCGTCAGTCGTCCCGGATTAAGGATGCCTTCCGGATCAAAGTTTTCTTTGATCTTGGCGTTGATGCGCGCAAGTGCAGGACTTTCCGGATGGAACACCGGCACTGTTTCACGCATCCTTTCAGGGGCCCAGACCAGATTGGCCTGCCCGCCTGCCATTTCTGCAATCTCGCGAATCCGGTTTGCCATCGCGTCGGCATCATCAAGCGCCAACCAGATCAAACCACCGGCCCAATCCATCATTGCCCGGCCGCCTGTGACATCTTGCAACTGCGCGCACACATCGCCGCCGATTGCCGGTGGAACCGACACCCGCCACAGCAGGCTTGCCGCCCCTGACGTTTCCACAAACGGTCTTACATCGGCAACATATTGCCAGACACGGTGGCTGTAGCTGTCAGCCAGTTCATGGGTTTCACCAAAAGATGCCAGCGCCTTGCAAAGCGCCTCGGCCCGCCAGGCGACGGATGGCTTTGGTCCTTCGACCCGCAAGACAACAAGCCCCGACCCGAATTCAGAAGCCACCGGAATTTCAAGCCCGGCGATATCAGCCGCCGAAATCCAGGCCGCGCCGGAAACTTCGTTCTCGCTCCCCATCGCAGCAGTCATTGCCTTGCCTGCCTTTCTCGGATCATCACAGGCAACGATAACGGTTGCCGACTGTTCGTCACAGGGCATGACCTTCAAGGTCACGGTATGCATGACACCAAGCGTTCCGAAAGATCCCGACATCAGTTTGGACAAATCAAAACCGGTAACGTTTTTCATCACCCGGCCACCCGATTTGAAATCTTCGGCACGGCCTGACACGGCTTGGAACCCCAAAAGATGATCACGGGCCGACCCGACCTTGATCCGGCGTGGTCCGGCAAGGTTACATGCAACAAGGCCGCCGATCGTTCCGGCATCCGGCGCGTTCCCGCTGCCAAGAAGTTCCGGAAAGTTTCCGGGTTCAAAATGGAATTGTTGGTTCTTTTCAGCCAAAGCAGCCTTGATATCGGCCAATGGCGTCCCGGCATAGGCCGATATCACCAATTCTTCGGGCTCATAAAACAGAATTCCGGACAATTTCGAACAATCAAGCACCGCATTGGTCTTTACGGCATGTCCAAACGCGCGTTTTGATCCTGATCCGATGATTTCAAGCGGGGTCCGGGAACCAAGCGCCCAGCCAACGGCATCGCGCAGTTGTTCCGGGGTGGTGGGTGTCAAAATTTCCGCCATGGCGGTCTCTCTTTTCCTCTCCTGAACCAGACATGCCGGATTTGCGGGAAACGACATGCTGATATTTGGCTTTATTGTTGCGTCTTATGATCGACGGTCTTGTTTGAATTCCGACCTAGAAGCGCGGGATATCGGGGAATTTGTCGGCAACGGCCTTGGCATGAAGTGTCTTGAGCTCGCCACAGCCATGCAAGGTCGGGAATACCTTGCCCGGATTAAGTAGCTGATCCTCGTCAAAGGCCATCTTGATCCGTTCCTGATGCATCATGTCGTCTTGGGTAAACATTTCGCCCATCAAATCACGTTTTTCGACGCCGATGCCATGTTCGCCAGACAGCACGCCGCCAACCTCGACACATAGTTTCAGGATGTCGGCACCGAATGCCTCGGCCTTTTCAAGATCGCCGGCCTTGTTGGCATCAAACATGATCAGCGGATGCAAATTGCCATCACCGGCATGAAAGACATTGGCAACGCCAAGACCGTGTCGCTTGGACAATTCCTGCATCCCGGTCAGGACTTCGGCCAGACGGCCGCGCGGGATTGTGCCGTCCATACACATATAATCGGGGGAAATGCGCCCGATGGCCGGAAAGGCATTCTTGCGCCCCGACCAGAACAGAAGCCTTTCTTCCTCATTCTCGGAAATTCGTGAATAGATCGCGCCACAATCGGTCGCGATCTTGCCAACCTGATCAATCAGGTAATCAACTTCGACCTGGGGTCCATCCAGCTCGACCAGAAGCAATGCCTCCACATCCAGCGGATATCCCGCATGGACGAAATCCTCGGTCGCCTTGATCGCCGGGGCATCCATCATCTCAAGGCCGCCCGGAATGATCCCGGCGGCAATGATAGCCGCCACGCATTTACCGCCTTCTTCCGATGAATTGAACCCAAGCAACAGCGCGCGTGCCGTTTCGGGTTTACGCAAAATGCGAACCGTGACCTCGGTAACGATGCCAAGCAACCCTTCGGATCCGGTGATCAGACCAAGCAGGTCATATCCCGCCTGATCCAGGCCCTTGCCGCCGACGCGCAGGATTTCGCCTTCGATCGTGACCATTTCAACGCCCAACACATTGTTGGTCGTCAAACCGTATTTCAGGCAATGCACGCCGCCGGAATTTTCGGCGATATTGCCGCCAATCGAACAGGCGATCTGGCTGGACGGGTCCGGCGCGTAATAGAAACCCTTATGTTCGACCGCGCGGGTAATCCCCAGATTGGTGACACCGGGCTGCACAACAGCCGCCCGGTTGTCCCAGTCAATTTCAAGAACGCGATTGAACTTCATCATCGAAATCGTGATGGCATCAGCCATCGGCAAAGCCCCGCCGGAAAGTCCGGTACCGGCCCCCCGCGGGACAATGCGCACCTTGTTTTCGTGACAATATTTAAGAATGGCTGCGACCTGCCCGGTATTTTCGGGCAGGACCACAATCATCGGGAGCTGGCGATAAGCCATCAACCCGTCACATTCATAGGGCCTGAGCTGATCCTCATCGACGATTACGCCGCCGGTTGCGGGAACAATGTCACGCATGGCCGCAATAATGTCCTTGCGACGCGCAAGTGTGTTCTGGTTCGGCTCAGGCATCCTAAGCATCGGTAGTTACTCCTTCAATTCGACCAGCAAATCCTTGCTGTCGACCTGTGTACCGGCCGGTGCGTGGATTTTGGCCACGATACCGTCCTTTTCCGCGTGAACTGCGGTTTCCATTTTCATGGCTTCAAGTGAACACATCACGTCCCCGGACTTGACCTTCTGGCCTTCGGCGACATGTACCTCGACCACAAGACCCGGCATCGGGGCTGCGACATGCAGCTTGTTGCCGTCTTCGGCCTTCGGTTTTGCCTTGCCCGAAGCCGCCAGCGTCTTGTCCGCGACCTTGACTGTGCGGGGTTGGCCATTCAGTTCGAAGAACACTGTGCGATGGCCTTCTTCGTCACCGAATTCGGACGTCGCCAAATATCGGATGACAAGGGTTTTGCCCTTTTCCAGATCAACCGAGATTTCCTGATTCTGGTTCATCCCATAGAAGAAGACCGGTGTTGGCAGAATGGATACATCGGCGTGGTGACTGCGATGTTCGGCATAATCAAGGAACACCTTGGGATACATCACATAGGATGCCACTTCGGCGTCGCTGATGTTGCTGCGGTGCGTCTTCTTTTCGATTTCCTTGCGGGTGACCTCGAAATCAATCGGCGGCAATGACTTGCCCGGACGATCTGTCAGCGCCTCGGCGCCCTTAAGCACCTTGCGCTGAAGGGCGGGCGGGAAGCCGCCGACCGGCTGGCCGATTTCACCGCGGAAGAACGAAATCACACTGTCGGGGAAGGCGATATCCTTTTTGGGATCAAGAACGTCTTCCTCGGACAGGCCCGATGTCACCATCATCAGTGCCATATCGCCAACCACCTTGGAGCTTGGCGTGACCTTGACGACATCACCAAACATCTTGTTGACCGCGGCATAGGCCTTGGAAACTTCGGGCCAGCGATCCTCGATCCCCAATGCACGGGCCTGCTGACGCAGGTTGGTATATTGGCCGCCGGGCATTTCATGGACATAGACATCGGACGTGCCGCTGCGAATGTCGCTTTCAAAGCCGGCATAGTAACGACGGACCTGTTCCCAATAAGTCGACACTTCCTTAAGTGCCTCGGCCTTGAGCCCCGGATCACGCGGCTGACCGATATAGTTATTGGCAATCGAGCCCAGGCTTGGCTGCGATGTCAGACCCGACATTGAATCCATTGCGGCATCAACCGCATCCACCCCGGCATCAATCGCTGCAATTACCGTTGCCGCGGAAATGCCGCTGGTATCATGGGTGTGGAAATGGATCGGGATATTGACCGTATCCTTAAGCGCCTTGATCAGCTCGGTCGCCGCTGCTGGCCGCATAACCCCGGCCATGTCCTTAAGGCCCAGAATATGCGCACCAGATTTTTCAAGCTCGCGCGCCATATTCACATAGTAATCAAGGTTATATTTCGGGCGGCTCTTGTCATAGATATCGCCGGTATAACAAATGGTCGCTTCGCAAAGTTTATCGGTCTTGAGAACCGATTCCATCGCGACCTTCATGTTTTCTACCCAGTTCAGGGAATCAAACACACGGAAAACATCCATGCCATGTTCAGCCGCCTGTTTGACGAAGTAATCCACCGCATTGTCAGGATAGTTGGTATATCCCACCGCGTTTGACGCCCGCAGCAACATCTGGGTCAGGATGTTTGGCACCCGTTCGCGCAGCTTGACCAGACGGTCCCACGGATCTTCTTTCAGGAAGCGCATGGCAACATCAAACGTCGCCCCGCCCCAGCATTCCAGCGAAAACAGTTCCGGAAGGCCGTGCGCATAATATGGCGCAATTTCAAGCATGTCATAGGTACGCATACGCGTTGCCAGAAGCGACTGATGCGCATCACGCATGGTGGTATCGGTAATCAGGACACGTTCCTGGTCTTTCATCCAGCGTGAAAAACCTTCCGGTCCCAATTGATCAAGCTTTTGCTTGGTGCCCGGACGAATTTCACCCAGATCAATCGATTTCGGCATGACCGGATCATGCAGATTGGTCGGGACAACGCGGCCTTCGACTTCCGGGTTGCCATTGACCGCGACCTCGCCAATGAAGCGCAGCAAACGCGTTGCGCGGTCACGACGGCGCACGAACTTGAACAGATCGGGCGTTTCATCAATAAACCGCGTGGTATATTCACCCGCGCGGAATTTCGGATGGTTGATCAGGTTTTCAAGGAAGGCCAGGTTGGTCGCCACCCCGCGAATTCGGAATTCGCGCAATGCACGGTCCATGCGGTCAACGGCTTCGCGCGGGGTGCTGCCCCATGCGGTGACCTTTTCCAGCATACTGTCATAGAATGGCGTGATCACCGCCCCGGAATAGGCCGTGCCACCATCCAGACGAATGCCAAAACCGTTGGCCCCGCGATAAACCTTGATGATCCCGTAATCGGGGACAAAGTTGTTTTCCGGGTTTTCAGTCGTGATGCGGCACTGAAGCGCATGGTCACGCAGCTTGATCTTGTCCTGCCACGGAATACCAGTTTCTGAAGGGAAACCGATGCGACCACCCTGGGCAATCAGGATCTGTGCCTTGACCAGGTCGAAGCCGGTGACGCATTCGGTCACGGTGTGTTCGACCTGAATACGCGGATTGACCTCGATGAAATAGAATTTGGATGTATCAACATCCATCAGGAATTCGACCGTACCGGCATTGACGTAGTTTGCCGCCGTCCCGAGCCGAATGGCAGCATCACAAATTTCCTGACGCTGTTCATCATTCAGATACGGGGCCGGTGCACGTTCGACAACCTTCTGGTTTCGGCGCTGAACCGAACAGTCGCGTTCATAAAGATGTACCAACGTACCGTGGGTATCGCCCAAAAGCTGAACTTCGACATGCCGCGCACGGCGGATCAGCTTTTCGAAATACACTTCGCCATTGCCAAAGGCCGCCTCGGCCTCGCGGCGTGCTGCCAGAACCTGATTGGCAAGGTCCTTGCCATTTTCGATGACCCGCATACCGCGGCCACCGCCGCCCCAGCTGGCTTTGAGCATCAGCGGATAGCCGATTTCCTCGGCGATGCGCGTGACTTCCTTCATGTCTTCGGGAAGCGCACTGGATGCCGGCATGACAGGCACGCCTGCACTTTCGGCCAGATTACGTGCAGACACCTTGTTGCCAAGCGTGCGCATGACATCGGAATCAGGACCGATAAATTGAATTCCGGCCTCGGCACAGGCATCAGCGAATTCCGGATTTTCAGACAGGAAACCATATCCGGGGTGAATTGCATCCACGTCGGCATCACGTGCCACCCGTAGAATGTCTTCAATATCCAGATAGGCGCGAATGGGTTTGTTGCCCTTGCCCACCGTATAGCTTTCATCAGCTTTGAAACGGTGAAGGGCGAACCGGTCCTCGTCAGAGAAAATCGCAACGGTGCGAATGCCAAGTTCGTTGGCAGCTCGCAAAACACGAATCGCGATTTCGCCACGGTTGGCGACCAGAAGTTTACGGATACGCTTAGGTGCAGAACGCGTCATTGACACCGGGCTCCTACCACATTTTCCTGGCAGGAACGTGCCTGTGCGCGCCTGCCAAAACCAAGTGAAACGCCACGATATGGTCCCGGAATGCGCTGCGGTGCGGGATGCCTGCAACGCCATACCTTTTGTGGCGGAACAAGATGCCTGCACGCTGAGATCTTGTGCAATGCATCCAGAGCTTTTGGCGCCCGGTGGGCAGGCGTCGGTTCTGGTATATGCGCATTGCCCTCTCCCTGTCAAAGCATGATCTCATGAATTGGTAATACCAATCACGCAAAAGCAAGGCCAGCCGCTTTTCACCATGCGGAACGAAAATCGCCTTTCCACGTGAACGGTGACGTGCAAATCCGTGATCTTTGGGGACTTTTGTCTCAGATATGTTATTGTCCGCCCACGCCTGAAACACCCAATTCCCAGAACGGTCGCGCCCATGCCGAAGCTCAATCTTCGACTAAAGTTCCTGCTGCTTTCCATTTTGCCACTGGTTCTTGCCGCATCGGCCATCTCATGGCTGGTCTTTGCGCAGGCCGAAAGACTGGCCGAAGCCGAAATCAGGACTTTTGAACGCAACATCCTTGAAGCCCGCAAGGAGGAGCTCAAAAGTTATCTTGAGCTCGCCATGGCATCGATTGACCATATCTATTCGGTGGCAAGCCCGCTGGATGCTGTTTCCAAGGAACGGGTAAAGGCGATTATCGAAGATCTGACCTATGGCGAGGACGGCTATTTCTTCATTTACGACCGCGACGGCACCGCGCTTGTTGAACCGCCCCAACCATGGCGGGTTGGGCGGACCTATTGGAACTTGCGTGACATCAACGGCAATTCGGTCATTCAGGGGCTGATATTCAATGCCGAAAAGGGTGGCGATTTCATGCGCCATGTCTGGGAAAAGCCCTCAACCGGCGAGCCGACCGAAAAGATCACCTATTCGCTGATGCTTGATAAATGGGACTGGATGATCGGGACCGGCATCTATATCGACGACATTGCCGAACAAGTGACCGAAATCGAGGCAGAGGTCTCCACCCATATCCGCGAAACCACAATTTCCATCATCGGTGTCACCATTCTTGCGGTCTTGCTGGTTGGCATTTCCGGAACTGTGGTCACGCTTTCGGAACGCAAGCTTGCCGATTCCAAGCTCAAGGAACTGACCCATCGCGTGGTCGATGTCCAGGAACAGGAACGCCTTCGGGTGTCGCGCGAACTGCATGACGGCATCAGTCAGATTCTGGTATCGGTCAAATATTCGGTTGAAACCGCAATCGCGCGGATCGGGCAGAACCGCGAAAATGCGATTGAACCGATGGAAAAGGCCGCCAAACGGTTGCAGGACGCCATTCACGAAGTCCGGCGTATCTCGCGCGATTTGCGTCCGGCGGTTCTTGATGATCTTGGCCTGAAACCCGCAATCGAAAGCATGTGCGCCGAATTGCAGGACCGGTCGGGCATCCTCATGGAAGTCAAGATCGACAATATCGACAACCAGCTTGATATGGCCAAAAAGACAACGCTTTATCGTGTCTTGCAAGAAACACTGACCAATATTGAACGCCATGCAGATGCAACTGTGATCAAGATATCCATCAAGCGCGAAGGCACCAGCGTGGTCATGCGCATCACCGATAACGGTGTGGGCTTTGAAACCAACCGTTATATCCGTAACCGCGACCCGCGCGCCGGGATCGGATTGCGCAACATGCGCGAACGCATGGAGTTCCATGGCGGTGGTCTTTCCGTGCGCTCGGAACCCGATGACGGAACCAAAATTACCGCATTTATTCCCGCCACCAGCCAGAATGATCTACCCGACGGGCGAATCAGCGGTTAATCTGGGCTGGCAACCATACCCATCGACAGGACCAAGTTTCGATCAATGAACAGTGCCAATCAAATCTATTCCAATGACCGCCCGTTGCGTATCTTGCTGTGCGATGACCATGCGCTTGTGATGGATGGCATTCGTTCGCGGCTGGAATGTTTTGATCACATCAACATCATTGGGGAAGCCAGCAACGGCGTCGAAGCCCTTTCGCTGGCCGGTGAATTGCGCCCCGATGTCGTATTGATGGATATTTCAATGCCGGTCATGAACGGGCTTGAAGCCGCCGAAAAGTTCCGCGAAACGCTTCCGGATACCAAGGTTGTTATTCTGTCGATGCATGAAAACCCGGAATATCTGCGCACCGCCCAGCAGGCTGGCGCCAAGGGATTCATCCTTAAGGATGTTTCATCCAACGACATGGTTCGCGCGATTGAAACCATCGCCAATGGCGGCGAAGCATACAGTTCGACCTTTGATCGCATCAGTGCCGGCGAAGGCAGCAACAGTGACGGCGTGCCGCTGACGACGCGCGAACGAACCGTTTTGCGTCTTCTTGCCAAAGGGGCCAGCAACAAGCACGTTGCCCGCGAACTCGATATCAGTGTGCGAACAGTTGAAACCCATCGCCGCAACATCAAGCGCAAACTTGATATCGACAGTTCTGCCGGTCTTGTCCGTTACGCAATCGAAAAAGGTCTGGTCACGCTCGACACCAACGCCTGATCGTCCGGTTCCGATCTGGTTTGTGACGTGCTAGATACGACTTTATATTGATTTAACAAATGAAACCGGTACATTGGTCAATGGTTTGGATTGATTAAACTTTTCATCTGACGTCACGCTACCTGTATATAGCTCCTTGATAGGCGGAACGTGTGAACCATTCAGTAAGCTATACATTCCGACCCGACCTTGCGCGGTGCCGCGATTGTGGCGTGCGAAAGTTTGCGCTGTTTAACAATATGACGGACGAGGATTTCAAACTCGTTCATATGCCGGTCGAAGACATTACTCTTCCGAAACGCGGTACGCTTTACAATTCCGGCGATCAGGCCCAATCGATTTATACCTTGCGCAGTGGTCTCGTAAAACTTGTCCACTATCTTCCGGACGGCAATCAACGGGTTGTGCGACTTGTGCGACCCGGCGGCACCATCGGACTTGAAGCCATCGTCAGTGATTGCTTCACCCATCACGCCGAAGCCATTCAGGACAGTCAGCTTTGCCGCATTCCGATTGCCGTGATCGAGAAACTGGATCGCGAAAGCCCCCGTCTGCACAAACAGGTCCTTAATCGCTGGCATCAGGCAGTGATGGATTCAGATAACTGGCTGACCCAGATGTCGACCGGGACAGCCCGCGAACGGGTGGCCCGTCTGTGTCTGTTTCTGAACGATCCCGAAACCGGCACCTGTCAGTTGCCCGGCCGCGAAGATATCGGGGCGATGCTGGGTATCACCACGGAAACGGCAAGCCGTATCATCGCCGATTTCAGGCGGGCGGACTTGCTTGCCTTCTTGTCACGCAATGTCTTCCGACTGGACCTTGACGGGATCAGGGAAGTGGCTGGGCTTGATGAAACCGACACCCTGCCCGACGAGACAGGGTGATATCCCCACTACCGGATGGCTTGTTGCAAAACGGTCTGGAATGCTGAATTCGGACCGCAGGCCAAGGACAGTCGTTGATATTCTTCGGGGGTGTCGATCTGGCGCTGTTCTTCGCGACGGCGCCGGTCAATATCGCGCAGCCGGCGCTTGAAATCCCGACCATATTCCGACAATAGCCGCTTGATCGCGGATGGCACATTATCCGCAGAAAGCGGGAACATCGCACTGACCTTGCCCACAACATCATTGACCAGGTCATCAAGGGCGGCGCGAATATCGGCTTCCATGCCCTGATTGACTTTCACATGTTCGCCTTCGTGGGCGTAAACCACATCATATTCGCATGACCCGCGTTCGAGCTCGGATGCGATATAGACCAGATGTTTGACGACATCGACCTTTGGGCTGACCCGCACCGGATCCAGACAATACCGCCCAAACCCGACTTCGCGCGGCTCAAACCGCATGTCAAATGATGCCCGCATTTCATATTCGGTCAGTCCGGCCACCAGATAACGCGATCCACCGCCCGCGCGACTATTTAACCATCGTACCGACCGGTGACGATCAAGCATCGGGTCCTTGTGATTGAACTCAAGCATTGCCTTGGGCGACCTTACCGGTGCACAGGTCCCTTGCGCATATGCGGGGCTTTGCCATGTCCATATGACAAGCAAAACCAGCAGACCAACAACTTGGTATCGCGATAACAGCCGGTATCGTTGATCGCATTGCGACACGTCAGTTCCCCGCGCTGATGCGATAAAGCCGGCTGCAAATCTCAGACATGACGAACCTTGTCTGCACATTCGACACAAAGCGGTGTGGTCGGATCAAATTCCAGACGCCGTTTGTCGATGTCTTCACCGCAATTATGACAATGGCCATATTCGTCATCGTCCATCCGCTTGAGCGTCTTTTCGATCCGGTCGAGTTCAGCACTACGACGACGTTCCTGTTCCAGATGCATTTGCTGGTTCTGAAGTGCGTCCATGCGTGACAACCGCCCAACCGCCTGCTGATCCAGCTCGACAGGTTTTCGATAGTCTTCTGAATGGCTTGAATGTGCCAGGATGTCAGCGCGCCTTTCTTCAAGACGCACACGCAGCGAAGCCAGATCGATGTCTTTACGGTCCGTCATGCGAAACCTCGTGACCAGTTGTTGTTCTTCTTTATTCCATATGGGGATCGGCACCGCTGTTTCGCCAACCCCCGAACAGATTTGACCGGTTTGCCAACCGATCAGGCGCAATTACCGCATGCATCGACAAGCTTTTCCAATGCTGCCTTTGCCTCATCATCATCAAGACCTTCGGCTTTAATATTTTTCTGGATTTTGCAGCAAAGCGCCGGCCCGTCGGGGAACGGCTTGTCTGTCCAAAACGGTGCTGTTGTGCCGAAATACCCCGCCTGATCAAGGAACGAAACACCGTAGTAATAAGCAGCCCCGACCGAATTATAAAAGGTCGGGTCATCGATAAATCCGCCATCGGGTGTCATCGACTTTGTCAAACACCAGTCCAGGACAAGTGCGATGTCAGATGCGGCTGCCTTTTGGGTATCGGCATCGACCTTTGACCAGCCCAGATCGAAGATCTTGGTTACGTCATAGTTATTGTGGTTATTGAAATCGCCATTGTGCTTCCAGCCGAACGGATAAGCGTCATCGCGGATCGCCAGCGTGGTTTGGAAAATCTCGGTCCATAAATCGACCTTACCGTGCTGATAGGAAATATTGTGGAAGGTCAGGCTAAGATCGCTGCTTTTAAGCACGCCCTGATCGGGTGTATCGAACCACCCGCCCCAATAACCGCTTTGCCCGTCCTGCCAGCGATCAAGCCACTTTTTATAGGCATCGATGTAATCCTGGGTCAGATCAAACCCTTTTACATTGGCCTGGAAATAGTCGCGAATTTCGCTTTTGAAGCACATTTGTGAAAGGGCCGCACTGACGGCCCCCAGTGCATCGCGACGATCAAGACCATCAGCGTAAATCTTTGATGTTTTTTGATTTTCAAGCCACGCGACCATTTTTTCCGGGGTGGCTATCGGGGCAAGAAATGCCAACGGGTATTGCGGTGCCTGCCCTTCATCGGCAAGGGTATTGACCGCATCGATCATGGCATCAACCTTCAGAAACCACTGATCGTAGCAAGGCCCCCAAGACCCATCGCTTGCAACCTGTTTCCCGGCCCAGTCCTGATCGCGATTATCAAGCGATGCCGCAAAGGCATCAATCTTGGTCGAAAGCGTTTTCCAGTCGGCTGTATACATCAACAGCCATTTGCATTCGATCATCTGCTGATCGGATGCGGCCATGCTGTTGCCGGTCTTCTGGATTTCGATCAACTTGTCCTGCAAAGGGGAAAGCTTGGCGGCAAAAGCCGATTGCTGCGTCACATAATCCGGATCAAATGCCGTGAACTGTTGTGAAATCAGTTTGGTAAAATCTGTCATTGGCCTTTTGCGCCCCCCGTTACGCGTGGAAGCCATCAGCATGACAAAAAATCACCTGTTGCCAAGGAATTATCGGAAGACAAACCGATGATGTCACGAATTTGCAGCCACAATCACGCAGGTGGCGTGATCGGGTAACCTTATTCTTCCAAAAGCCAGTTCCGAATAATCCGAAGCGCCTGATCAGGATCCGTTTCAACAAGCTTTGTCGCGACATTTGCCTTTTTGCGGTCAATCATTCCTTCGATGCCCGCAACACTGATGCCATCAGCATCATTTTGGACCGGGACAATTGACGTCGCCGATGATGTGCCACGCAAACGATCCCGCAAAGCCGCATCCGAACCCGGTTCATATTTCGGAATCGGCGCCGCAGGTTTCGGACCGCCCATGAATGGGGCCGAAATGGACTGCGTTTGCTTTTTTGCACTTTCCGTCACGACCTGTCCTTCGTCAGATGGCAAACATGGTTCTTCGTCAGAATATGGCGACTCGTCGTTGGAACTGCACCGTCTTTCAATAATTTTGCCTGCCGGGAAGCCGGAAAACCTAAATTAGCGGATATTAAACTTTAGTAGGATATGTATGAGCAAACGATCCCGGTGACCAAAAAAATCTCAACCCAGGATAACACGCTCCGCACCCTCGAACGTTTTCAACTTGTCGTCAAAACCTTTCAGTTCTGCGGGGTTTGCCGTGATAGAGACCGAACCATTCGATACAACCCATTGTAAAAACACCAATAGAACAATCCAATTAAGTAAATTGTTTCGCAGGAGGAAAGTTCAATTCCTGTCATTTTGGGGTTTATCAAGCCCACTGGTGTATTTACCTTCGTATCCACTCAGGGTATTCACCACCTTTGAATAGTTTTGCCGATACCTTCGATCAAACGGCAACACGATGGGGGCTCAGTTTCTTTGAAGCAGTTTAAGTACATATTGATCGCCGCACTGGGGACCATTTTGGTCAACATCCCGGAAGCGCGTGCCGTGGAATTTGGTGAATCCCCGATCCTTGCGTCGCAAGTTGCCGCCGGAACACTTCCCCCTGTCAAAGATCGTCTACCAACCACGCCGATGATTGTCACGCCAAACGATCGAATTGGCGTCTATGGCGGCACCTGGAAAATGGCCCAGCGCGATCAGCGCGACCAGGCATTGTTGATCCGCAACATCGGTTACGAGCCGCTTTTGCGCTGGACGCCACAATGGACGTCGACCATTCCGAACGTTGCCCTTTCCTTCCAGCCCAGCAGCGACGCGACCGAGTTCTTTTTCCGTCTGCGTCCTGGCATGCGCTGGTCTGATGGCGCGCCGTTTACCGCTGATGACATTACGTTCTGGTACGAAGACATTCTGCTGAACCCGGCCTTTCCCGATGCGGTTCCCGAATGGCTGACGGCTGGCGGAAACGCCGTTCAGATTGATGAAGTCGACGAAAATACCGTCGCCTTCCGCTTCAGCACGCCTTATGGCCTGTTCCCGACCGCACTTGCCCGGCCAGAAGGCGTTGAACCGGTCAGCTATCCGGCACATTTTTTAAAGCCGCTTTTGCCCAAATATAATCCGAACGCGGATGAAGAAGCCCGTGCTCTTGGCTTCGCGGGTTGGAAAGATCGCTTCATTGATGTCTTTGGCAATCCGGGAACGATCGACGATCCGTCGCGCTGGCTTAATCCCGATGTTCCGACATTGAATGCCTGGGTCCTGACCGGTGTCTATGGCAAAGACGACCCACTGATCGCCAAACGCAATCCCTATTACTGGAAAATAGATCCGACCGGACGTCAGCTGCCCTATATCGACGAGGTATCCTTTACCCTGGTTCCGTCGAAAAGTGCCGCGGGGGATGCCGCGATCGCCGGCAAGGTCAATATGCAGGAACGCCATGTCAGCACACGCGCGGACGAAGTTCTGGCTGCCAATGACAATCTGTTGCCATTCACGCTGATTGAAAGCGATATGAACACTCTGACCTTGTCATTGAATCTGAATGACAAGGACCCGGTACTGCGCAAGATTTTCCAGAACAAGGATTTCCGGATCGCGCTTTCACATGCGATTGACCGTGACAACATCATTGCGCGTTTCGTGCCCGGTGCCCTGCCCCATCAGGCGGCACCACGCCCGGAAAGCCCGCTTTACCACACCGTTCTTGCCCGCCAATACATCCATTATGACCAGGCACTGGCAACGGACTATCTGGCCAAGGCCGGCCTGATGGAAAAGGATCAGGATGGCTTCTTGTTGCGTCCGGATGGCAAACGCTTGTCATTCACCATCGACACAGAGGGTGCCGACCGGTTCGCGATGCTTGATGCCGTCATCCAGTATTGGCGTGATATCGGTATCGACGTTACCGCAAGAAACCTGCCCCGCGACGAATTCGTCTCGCTGCGTGAACGCAACGACCACGAAGCAAGTGCCTGGGGCGGTGATGGCGGGCTTGATGCCATGGTTATCCCGATCAACTATCTTCCGATGTCGGCCGAATCATCATGGTTTGCAACCGGCTGGGCCAACTGGTACGTCAACCCGAACAGCCCCGATGCCATGACGCCACCTGAAGCGGTCCAAAAGCAGCTGGCCCTTTATAACCAGCTCAAGGAAACCGCGAATGCAGAAAAACAAAATCAACTGATGCGCGACATCCTCGACATCAGCGCCGATCAGTTTTACGTTATGGGCATCGCTCTGCCGCCAAACCGGAAAGGCGTGGTCGCCAAAAACTTCCACAACGTTCCAAAGGTAATCCCGGCGGCCTGGAGTTATGCAACACCGGCACCGACCAACCCGAGCCAATATTATATTGAGCAAAAGTAATCGGCACGGGCTCGGATCATTGGTCAGGGGGACGACGAGGCGTGAAGAAGCTGTTTGACCGAATGATCGGCAGCCTGGTTTTCAAGATCGCACTGGCGATTGTGATTGTCGAAACCATCCTGCTTGGATTGTTCGGCGGCTATTACGTTCAGTATTTCGGTGCCGAAATTGACCGGCGCATTGCAGAACAGATCAGCACCCCCGGCCGCCTGATTCAGGACGAACAGCTCAAGGTCTCCATTCTCAGTGATGCCAAGCAGATGAAATTGCTGCTTGGCGATCATTTGCAGCAAGCCATGGCAATCGGCTTTGACGGCACGATTTATCATGCGATTGATCCGCTTCTGATCGGCAGTTCAACCGACGTTCTTCCGGATTTCCCGTCAGATGAATTGCGCCCCAATATGACCGAGCCGGCGCTGTTTACAGTTGATGACGTCGATGGTCACAGCATCGTTTCGATCACCCCGCTTTTCAGCCTGAATGCCAATCAGCCATTCATGTATGTGTTTCTCAAAGTCTCGACCAAGGGCCTTGAAGAAAGCCAGCGCCAGATGCAGTCGGTTCTGCTGATCGGATCGGCAATCTGTATTCTGATGACATCTGCGCTGATTTTCCTGTTCACACAGCAAACCGTTCTTCGGCGCCTGATTTCAGCAGCCCAGTTCGTGAACAAGATCCAGCTTGGCAAACTGAGCTCGCGGCTGACACCGATGGGACGCGATGAAATCGGAACCCTTGAGCGCGGCCTGAATGCCATGGCCGAAAGCCTCGAACGGCGAACCCAGCAACATCAGATCGCCCAGGACGCCTTACGCGACAGCGAAGAACGTTTCCGTGACTTCACTCTGTCATCGGCGGACTGGTACTGGGAAATGGGTGCGGATCTCAAGATCGCGTTCGCATCCTATAAATTCTATCAGCTGATCGAAGAAATTAACGGCTCCCCACAGGGGCAGTCATTCGACAAACTTGGCCTGACATCCGAACATCCAGAAGGCTGGCACTATCTGCAACGCAGGCTTGATGCCCATATGGCGTTCCAGAATGTCGAATTTTCCTGGACGTCACGCAAAGGCGAAAAGAATTATGGCCGCATCAACGGTGTCCCGGTCTTTTCGCTTGATGGTCGATTTAACGGATATCGCGGCACCGGCAGCAACATCACCGCCCAGCATCGCGCCGCTGAAGAACAGCAAGCTCTTCAGCGTCAGCTTGCCACATCCCAAAAGCTTGAAGCTGTTGGTCAGATGGCCGGCGGGGTTGCCCATGAATTCAATAACTGCCTTGCCGGCATTCTGAGCTTTGCCGAAGTTGCGCGTGCCAAAATTGATGATCCCGAACGGGTTAAGGAATATCTTGATCACGTCATCTCGCTTGGCGAACGTGCGACCAGTGTTGCCGATCAGCTTCTGATGTTCTCGCGGCGGCGCATTGACCAGCCGACCAATATCCGCGTGCAAAGCATTTTCTCCGAGATGGAGAAACTTCTGCTGACATTGCTTGAACACCGGATTGAACTGCAAATCTGGTCGGACAATCCGGAACTTTACACCCGTGTCGACCCGACGCAGCTTTCGGCCTGTATCCTTAACCTTGCGATCAATGCGCGTGATGCAATGCCCGATGGCGGCACATTGCAAATATCGTCGCGCAGTGTCGAAATCCCGCCCCTTGCCCAGCGCAACCCCGACGAGGACGAAGATACCTATCCCGAAGATGTCGCAGGCGAATTTGTTGTCATTACGGTACAGGATACCGGCACCGGTATTCCCGACGACATTATCGAAAATATTTTCGAACCCTTCTTCTCCACCAAGGAACCGGGCAAGGGTACTGGTCTTGGTCTTTCAATTGTTCACAGCTGGGTCGAAGAATCACACGGCTTTATCAATGTCGAAAGCATCGAAGGCGAAGGCACGACCTTCTCGGTTTATCTGCCGCGCTCCGAAGCAGGCGGCGAGACCGCCCTTCGTGTGGATGAAGTCGACAAATTCCCGGGCAATGGCGAGCGGGTTCTGATTGTCGATGACGAACAGGCACTGCGCACCACCGCACGTATTATTCTTGAAGATGTCGGCTTCAGAACCGAAACCGCCAAAAACACCGAAGAAGCGCTAAACCTGCTAAGTGCGGCCGAACAGGATGACCCGTTTGACGTCATTCTGACCGATGTTGTCATGTCCGGCCGAAGTGGCCCGCAACTGGTCATAGAAGCATTGCGCAGCAACCCGCGTTATGGCGTTGTTTTCATGTCGGGCTATCCCGCGCGCTCGCGCAAGGAACTCGACAAGCTGCTCGGCAATTACGTGTTTGTCAAAAAGCCGTTCCGCCCCAGCCAGTTGCAAAAGGCCATCCATGATGCCTTGGCCTTGCGTGCCGAGCGGCAGAAAACCTGACAGCGGCGTATTCGAACCGGAAATCCGCGGCTTTATCGGGCACCAGTCCGCCCGAGTCCCTCGCCAAACAACAGCATTTCAAACCGCGATTATCGCGCAAAGGTTAAAAAATTCTTTCGATACCGTTGCCCGCTAAGCAATTGGCGTGACTGCGGTTCTTTGTGTGATGAGCTGCTCGTAACCAGCCCGGTGTGACAGCCGTCACTTTTTTTGATCTGTTTCATCCCTACCTTTATAAACAGACAGATTTCGCACGAGCATGAAGAGGTCAGGATGATCGGTTCAGTACAAGGTTCAGGACTTGGTGCCGCAGCACAGGCTGTTAACGATGCCATCACCCCGAATGGTGGTGCTGACCCGTCCCTGCCCTTTGCCGCAGCAGAAGGTGCCATTAACAAGGCAACCGGTCTGGCCAAGGTTATCGGATCCATTGTGACCGAACATCAGCCCCTTGAAACCAGTGGCCATCGCGGCACCAAGGTTAATATCCTAACGTGATTTTCCCTCTCGTTAGCTTCCTCCGGGGGTGGTCTGCGACCACCCCTTTTTGTATTTGAATGCTTTCAAATACCCGGTCATGACAAGCAGCAAGCCCCGTGCTAAGGTTCGGGGGATATTGCGCATTTGGACGGTATAATGGTCGCCAACAGAATTGGAACAGGTTCGTCCCAGACGGGACTTCAGGATGCACGATCCCGCCCCCAAGGTGTCCCGGGCATGGGTGGTCGTGTTACGGCCAATTCAGACCAACCATCTTCTGACAGCTTCATTGCAGCCCAGCTTGCGCGTCTGCGCAATCTGATTGCCACCGATCAGATTGATCATAATGCGCGTCGCGGGACCTATCTTAACATCCTGCTTTGATGCTCTTTTCGGCCATCTTTATGAATTGCCCGACGTGAACCGATCCGTTGTTTGCGACGCCTTTCGCACACCTTCCCGCAACATTGGCAACGTCACAAAATAAAAGGCGGACCAAAAGGCCCGCCTTTTTGCCTGCTCCCTTCATCCGTCACGAACAAAGAAAAGTGCCCCGTACCGAAGTACGGGGCCAGTTCAATTGTCCAGGTGTGTTGGACAAGGGAGCTTGCGCAAAAGCGTGATCAGATCACGCAGTTGCCTGGTTTTCGCTCTCGGAGCGAATAGGATGTTCCAGTTTGTCGACGATTTCCTTCGGCACGATCTGCCAGAAGTTGCCGCGTTCACGATCCCAGTTATCAAGGATCGTACGTGCATAACCGCTTTCGGTTTCTGCAACATGCTCTTCAATGAGCGAACGGCAATGTTCGTCCCAATACTGGGTTTCAATGCGCTGATACAGGATGGAGCCATCATTGACGACGTCGGCAAAGGTGCCTTCAACGTCATAGATGAATGCCATGCCACCGGTCATGCCGGCCCCGAAGTTTTCACCGACCGAGCCCAGAATAACTGCGGTACCGCCGGTCATGTATTCACAACCGTTCGAACCACAACCTTCGACCACGACGGTCGCACCGGAGTTACGCACACAGAAACGTTCACCGGCCTGACCCGCAGCAAACAATTTGCCCGACGTCGCACCATAAAGAATGGTGTTGCCGATGATGGTGTTTTCATTGGTCTTAAGCGGGCTGGAAGGCCGCGGACGCAGAACAATCGTCCCGCCCGAAAGGCCTTTGCCGACATAGTCGTTGGCATCGCCCTGAACTTCGATCTTGAGCCCCTGAACCGCAAAGGCACCAAGTGACTGACCAGCCGAACCGCGCAGACGGACATGCAGATGGCCCGGTTTCAGGCCGGTCATGCCGTATTTCTGCGTGATCAGTGACGACATCCGGGTCCCGATTGCACGCTGGGTGTTCTGGATGTTGTACTGAAGCTGCATCTTCTCGCCGTCTTCAAGAAGCGGACGGGCATCCTTGATCATCTGGGCATCAAGGGTATCCGGGACTTCGTTGCGGCCTTCGATGGTGCAGAAGCGTGCATGATCACCGGCATCAGCCTGTGCCAGCAGCGGGTTCAAATCAAGGTCAACAAGGTCTTTGGCGCCACGGTGAACCTGCTGAAGAAGGTCGGAGCGGCCAATCACGTCTTCCAGCTTGTCATAGCCAAGCTCGGCCAGAACGTCTTTGACTTCTTCGGCCATGAAGGTGAACAGGTTGACCAACTTGTCGGCCGTACCAACGAATTTGGCACGCAGGGCCGGATCCTGGGTACAGACACCAACCGGGCAGGTGTTGGAATGGCACTGACGGACCATGATGCAGCCAAGGGCGATCAGCGAAGCCGTACCGATGCCGAATTCCTCGGCACCAAGCATCGCACCAATCACAACGTCACGACCGGTTTTGAAGCCACCGTCAACACGCAGTTTGACTTTGTCACGCAGGTTATTGAGCGTCAGAACCTGGTTGACTTCCGACAGGCCCATTTCCCACGGAACGCCTGCATATTTGATCGAGGTCTGCGGGCTTGCACCCGTACCGCCGTCATAACCGGAAATCAGGATCACGTCGGCTTTTGCCTTGGCAACACCGGCTGCAATCGTACCAACACCCGAACGTGACACCAGCTTGACGCAAACGCGGCAACGCGGGTTGATCTGTTTGAGGTCATAGATCAGCTGCGCCAGATCTTCGATCGAATAGATGTCATGATGCGGCGGCGGCGAAATCAGGGTCACACCCGGCGTCGCATGACGCAGCTGTGCAATTTCAACCGTGACCTTGAAGCCCGGAAGCTGACCACCTTCGCCCGGTTTTGCACCCTGGGCGACCTTGATCTGAATTTCTTCACAGTTGTTCAGATATTCAGCCGTCACACCAAAGCGACCGGACGCGACCTGTTTGATCGAGGAACGCGCATTGTCACCGTTCGCACGCGGACGGAAACGTTCACGCGATTCACCACCTTCACCCGAGTTCGATTTCGCACCGATGCGGTTCATGGCAATCGCCAATGCTTCGTGGGCCTCGGTCGACAATGCGCCATGGGACATGCCCGGGGTGACGAAACGTTTGCGGATTTCGGTGATGCTTTCGACCTTGTCCTGGTGAACAGGGCTGCGATCGGAACGGAAATCAAGCAAGTCACGCAGATGCAGCGGTTCACGCGAACGCAGACCTTCCGAGAACTTGCGGAACGTGTTGTAGCTGCCCGTCGTGACAGAAGACTGCAACGTATGGATCAGCGGACCGGTCCAGACATGGCGCTCGCCACTGCGACGGTATTTATAAAGGCCACCAACCGGAAGGCTGACGACATTGCCGTTAAACGCTTCTTTATGCTGGGCGATCGTGCGGCGCTGGATACCCTGAAGACCGATACCCGAAATACGCGACGGCATGCCCGGGAAGAATTCGGCCACCAGCGAACGCGACAGACCGATACTTTCGAAGTTATAGCCACCGCGATAGGAACTGATGATCGAAATGCCCATTTTGGACATGATCTTGAGCAAGCCCGCATCAATTGCGGCCTTGAAGCGCTGCATGACTTCGGCGGTGCTGTTCACATTCGGGAACAGGCCGCGCGCATAACGGTCAAGCAGACCTTCCTGTGCCAGATAGGCGTTAACCGTGGTCGCGCCAACACCGATCAGAACCGCGAAGTAATGCACGTCCATGCATTCTGCCGAACGCACGTTCAGCGAGATATAGGTACGCAGCGACGTCTTCACGAGATGGCTGTGAACACCACCGGTCGCAAGGATCATCGGGATTGCTGCACGTTCTTCGCTGATCGCTTCATCGGTCAGGATGATGTGTAATGCACCGCCACGAACGGCTTCTTCGGCTTCGCGCTGAATACGGGAAATCGCATCGCGCAGGGCCGACTGGCCACCATTGATGTCAAAGGTGGTGTCAATCTCGACCGCCGTGTCACCCATATAGCCGCGCATGGCGTCATATTCGGCGTTGGTCAGAACCGGGCTTTCGAGCTGAAGCAGATCGCACTGGCTTTCATCTTCGTCCAGAACGTTGCCAAGGTTACCAAGGCGGGTCTTCAGGCTCATGACGCGCGCTTCACGAAGGGAATCGATCGGCGGGTTGGTCACCTGGGAGAAGTTCTGACGGAAGAAGTGATGCAGGCCGCGATACCGATCCGAGAGGATCGCAAGCGGGGTGTCATCCCCCATCGAGCCAATGGCTTCCTTACCGTCTTCACCCATCGGATGAAGGATCAGCTCAAGATCTTCGTGGGTCAGGCCCATCGCCTTTTGCAAACGCAGCAGACGTTCTTTTTCGATATGCGACGGCTCGGTATGTTCCGGCGAAATCAGATCATCAAGAACCTTGGTGCGACCGACCCATTTCGACCAGTCACGACGGTTGGCCAGTTTGTCCTTAAGCTCGCGGTCATGATACAGCTTGCCCTCTTCGAGGTTGACGGCAATCATCTGGCCCGGGCCAAGGCGGCCTTTTTCAATGCAGCTTTCTTCGTCGATATGCACCATACCGGCTTCGGAACCGGCGATCAGAAGGCCGTTACCGGTGACCGCATAACGCAGC
Organism: Thalassospira sp. GO-4; assembly: GCF_023588965.1. Taxonomy (NCBI): domain Bacteria; kingdom Pseudomonadati; phylum Pseudomonadota; class Alphaproteobacteria; order Rhodospirillales; family Thalassospiraceae; genus Thalassospira; species Thalassospira sp. GO-4. The sequence goes on along the minus strand of NZ_CP097807.1, from coordinate 3,574,039 downwards.
GGACGCAAACCGTTACGGTCCGTACCACCAAGAAGCCATTTGCCACCATATGCCGCAAGTGCTGCCGGACCGTCCCACGGCTCCATCACAGCGTTGCAATAGGCATACAGGTTTTTATAGCTGTCAGGCGTCGATGCCTTTTTCGACCATGCTTCCGGAACCATCATGGTTTTCACCATCGGAAGGTCACGGCCGGCACGGATCATCAATTCGAACACCGCATCAAGGGCTGCCGAGTCAGACGAGCCCGGCTGAATAACCGGTTTGAGGTCATCGATGCTGTCGGCGAACACTTCGTGCGCCATACGTGCTTCGTGACTTTTCATCCAGTTGACGTTACCGCGCAGCGTGTTGATTTCGCCGTTATGAGCAAGAACCCGGAACGGCTGTGCCAGCGGCCAGCTCGGGAAGGTGTTGGTCGAATAACGCTGATGATAGACGCAGAAGCTTGAAATAAAGCGTTCGTCGCGCAGATCCGGATAGAAGGTATCAACATCTTCTGCCAGGAACATGCCCTTGTAGATGATCGAACGGCACGACATCGAACAGATGTAGAAATCCTTGATCGCTTCGGACAGAACCGCCTTTTCGATACGACGACGGATCGCATAAAGGTCGATTTCGAATTTCTCTTCGTCGACATCGTCACGGACACCGATCAGAACCTGTTCGATTTCCGGGCGGGTCTGGTTTGCCTTTTCACCGATGACCGAAACATCAACCGGGACCTGACGCCAACCAAGAATACCATAACCCTGTTTGAGGATTTCGGTTTCAACGATTGCGCGGCAACGTTCCTGTGCCGACATGTCGATACGCGGCAGGAACACCTGACCAACTGCAATCAGGCTTTCCGGGGCTTCCTGGTTGATCACCTTAAGGTAAGCCTTGAAGAAATCCTGCGGGATCTGAAGGTGGATACCAGCGCCATCACCGGTTTTGCCATCGGCATCAACAGCACCACGGTGCCAGATTGCCTTCAGGGCTTCGATACCGGCTTCAACCACTTCGCGGCGTGGTTTGCCATCAATGGCACCGACAAGACCCACACCACAGTTGGCGTGTTCTTCGGCCGGGTCATACATGCCACTGGCTTCAAGATGTGCCGCGTTTTTCTCAAAACGGGCGATCTCGGCAGCACCGCGGCCCTGATCCAATTTGTCCTGAACGATCTTGTTCATAACTTCTCTCTCCTAATGCGGCAGCGGGCTTAAGCAGCAGCTTCTTTGCGCGCCAGCAAATACTCATCAATTCGATCTGCCGCATCACGGCCATCACGGATCGCCCAAACCACAAGCGACGCCCCACGGGCGATGTCACCAGCAGCAAACACGCCATCAAGATTGGTCATCATCGTGCGGAAATCGATTTTGACCGTGCCCCAACGTGACACACCAAGTTCCGGCGCATCAAACAGGGTCGGCAGATCTTCGGGCTCGAAGCCAAGTGCCAGGATGACCATGTCGGCATCCATGGTGTAGCTCGATCCTTCGATGACTTCCGGGCTCTGGCGGCCGCCGGCATCGGGGGCGCCAAGGCGCATTTTCACGGCGCGAACACCGGTGACCTTGTCATCGCCGACAAAGGCTTCCGGGTTGGTCAGCCAGACAAACTCGACGCCTTCTTCCTCGGCATTGGCAACTTCGCGCTGGGAACCGGGCATGTTGGCACGGTCACGGCGATAGAGACATTTGACCGACTTCGCCCCCTGACGGATCGCGGTACGGACACAGTCCATGGCGGTATCACCACCACCGATCACGACAACATTCTTGTCCTTGGCGTTCAGCGTTCCGTCTTCATATGCCGGAACCTTGTCACCCAGACCATGGCGGTTGGACGTGGTCAGATATTCAAGTGCGGGATAAACATTTCCAAGACCGGCACCCGGCAGTTTCAGTTCGCGGGCCTTGTAAACACCGGTCGCGATCAGAATGCTGTCATGCTTCTTGCGCAGATCATCAAGGGTCGCGTCGCGGCCAACCTCGAATTCGGTGTGCATGATAACGCCACCTTCCTCAAGAAGCTTGACCCGGCGCTCGACCACATCTTTTTCAAGCTTGAAGCCCGGAATACCATAAACCAGCAGGCCGCCCATACGGTCATAACGGTCATAGATATGGACTTCATATCCTTTGAGACGCAGCTGCTCGGCAGCCGCCATACCACCCGGACCACCGCCGATGATACCGACCGACATGCCGTTTTCCTTTGCCGGTTTCGGGGCTTTGACCCAACCGTTCGCAAAGGCGGTATCGGTGATGTATTTCTCGACCGAACCGATGGTGACAGCACCATGGGTTGACTGTTCGATCACGCAATTGCCTTCGCACAGGCGATCCTGCGGGCAGATGCGACCAGTAACTTCGGGCATGTTGTTGGTTGCGGCCGAGATGGCATAAGCCTCCTCAAGGCGACCTTCGGTGGTCAGGCGCAGCCAATCGGGGATGTTGTTATAAAGCGGGCAATGGGCCTGGCAGAACGGCACGCCACACTGGGAACAACGCGACGCCTGATCGGCAGCCTTGTCGTCCTCGAATGCTTCATAGATTTCGTTGAAGTCTGTCCGACGCTCGGACGCCTCTCTTTTGTGCGGATATTTTTGTTCGAGATGAACAAATTTCAGCATCTTTTCTGTCATGACGGCCCTCTGGAAGGGTTTTATGTTGCGGGTTTCGGTCTGTATACGTGCCAAATACGCAAGAATCTAGCACAAAATGCATTATAGGTCAGCTTTCCTGACATAAATATCCGCACAATTTTTCGGGTCTTCCAGAAATCACTGCCGGTTTGGCCCGCAATAAAGTTTCATTAGTACCAAAATGGAACTATTTATGCATTTCGCCGAATCACGCTAAACTGCTATAAGCGATGAGTTTTTAAAGCGAACAGGCACAGAGGCCGGCGTGACCTTACAGCACATTATTCTTCTGGCAGTCGTCCAGGGGATCACCGAATTTCTTCCCATCAGCTCATCAGGACATCTCATTCTGGCACCGGCCCTGACCGGCAGTCCGGATCAGGGTTTGTTGGTAGATGTTGCGGTTCATGTCGGTACTTTGGCAGCTGTTTTGATCTATTTCTGGCGCGATGTGTTCGCCATGCTCGGCGGATTCGTCCGGCTGTTTACCGGGCGAATCAACGCAGGTGCCCGTCTGGCAATTCACATTGTGCTTGCAACCATCCCGGTCGTCGCGGTCGGTTTCTATCTCAAGGTCTCGGGCATCGAGGAACAATTGCGATCTGTCGAGATCATCGCATGGACCACACTTGGCTTTGGGATCCTGCTCTGGATTGCAGACAAGGTCGGGATGACGATCAACCGGCTCGAACATATGCGCTGGGGCGGCGCACTGTTTATCGGCCTGGCACAGGTCTTGGCCCTTATCCCGGGCACCAGCCGATCAGGCATCACCATGACCGCTGCCCGTTTTATGGGTTACGAGCGCTCCGACGCTGCACAGTTTTCGATGCTGATGTCCATTCCGGTTATTTTGGGCGCGGGTCTTTTGGCCGGTATCGACCTGCATCAGGCCGGGAACATCGCCCTTAACCAGGACGTGCTTCTCGCAGCCGGGCTTTCTTTCCTGACAGCACTTATTGCCATTGCAGTGTTGATGAGCTGGTTGAAGCGTTCAAGCTTCACCCCGTTTGCGATCTATCGCATCCTGCTTGGTGGTGGCCTGCTGATCTGGCTTTACGTTTATGGTGGCGCGCCGCTGCCCTTTATGAGCTGACCGGTTTTGTTATTCCGCCTGGCAGGCACCAAACAGAATGGCACATTCCCCCATCTACCTGCGTCCGCTTGATCCGGTTGCCGATGGCCCGGCATTGCACACCATATTCGGCGACCCGCAATGCTGCCTTTGGCTTCCGGAACCGGCCTTTGCAGACATTGATGCAACCATTGCAAAACTGACCGACTGGACCACCGGGTTCGAAAAGACATCATGGGCCATTGCCCGGACGCCCGACGGCCCGGCCATCGGGCGAATTTCGCTTTTCAACACCGGCCATGACAAGGATGTCTGGGAAGCTGCCTGTATGGTGTCGCCCGCCACACGGGGACAAAACATCGCTGCGCGTGCGCTATCTGTCGCCATTGAGTATCTTTTTGCCACGACAACAGCACGCCGGATCTATGCCGACATAGACCCGGACAATCATGCATCCGTCAAAACATTTGAAAAACTTGGCTTTACCCGGGAAGGCGTCCTGCGCGGGGAATGGGTTACCCATATCGGCATCCGGGATTCGGTCATTTACGGCCTGCTCAGAACCGACCCACGCCCGCCTATTCCTGACAAACCCGTGCTTGTCGAACCCGGCAAATAGCCACCCTAATCCTGCCAGACCGGACCACCGGCCAATACCATTTGCGCACGCGCCGGATCTTCGGGCGCGTAATCGGAATCATCAACAAATCGCATCAGGAACGGCTCATGCGACAGCAGAAATTCAAGTGCGCCAAGCTGCACTTCGTTTGACGTAATCCCGGCACGCAGATCATCCAGCCCCAGCCCGGTTTGCGCGATCAGTCCTTGCAGCAATTCCTCATCCCCGGCAATATGGGCGATGGCGTTGATGGCCAATGTTTCGGCTGCATCCTTATTCACTTCTAATCTTCCAGCTTTCTTACTCTTCTAACCACAAGCTGCTTGATAGTTCCATCATATGCGAGCTGTCGCCAGAATAGTATATTTACGTCGGCAGGTATCCGAGAGATATAGCTACTCAAACTTACAGCTATAGCCCCTAATGTTTTTTCATCGACATTAGGTTCAAGCTTGAACGGTATAGTCCTAGCTTCCTCATAGATATAGGCGCGCCCAGTCTTATTATTTGCATTGAAAGCTGAGACGACCCCTGCCGCCACAATATCAGTATAGTCTTTGTGAGTTTCTTCCAGGAACCTTTTGGATTGACTGTCCATTGTAATGACATTGTTGTCACCATTAATGATGCTAATCCCTGAACACCCGTTTCCAATTACCGTATGCGCCCTTAAAGCAGCCGGCGTTACCGCCTCGACTACAGCCGCGACGTCGCCCTCTCTATCTTTTGCTAACTTTTTGACTAGTTCTGTGTCCGGCTTTCCCTTTTTACCAATTGCTTTAGAATAAACTAACTTGAAAAAATCCGTCGCAAAGTTGGCAACGAGCCCCAATGAGACCGTACCAAGTGTAGCATTGATAGCTTGCTCGTTGTTCACGTAGAACTCAAACACACTCTCAAAACTACCTGCACGAGATGGTCTGAGAAACACCTGCAATGATTGGTCGAACGGATATCGGTGTCGCAACTCGCCGGTAAAAAGGTAATGGTTTGTCATCGTAAGGGACCTAGCAATGCCCTCCATTGATTTACCAGCCTCATACGCAGGTAGTTTGTGTTGTTCCGCAACGCCACCAGTAAACTTAGCAACAAACATTACCGCCCCACCATTGAAGGATTAACCAACACAATATTGACGACGGCTAATAAAATTAAAAGTTGTTTTCTCAGATCAACAGCTGAAAAACGTGATCATTTCTTCACTTGAACCATTTGGCCTTGGACATGGCCCGCCAGATCACCAGACCAGCAATGACAATTACAGCAGCAGCAACACCACCCAGGCCGTTCCCCGCCATAAGCACCAGCCCCCAAAACCCCACTGTTCCGAACCCAATAGCAAGGCTCAGGAATGCGGACTTGGTCAGGGTATCCTGATTTTTCTGCGCAGCTTCTGCGCGTTTGATTTCATCGACAATCTCGTACCAGGCAAGCTGCTGCCAGCGGGAATATTTCAGCCCCTTTCGCGGACCTTTGCGCAGGAACTCGTCGAGTTGTTTTACGATGTTCGCAGCGCGCTCTTCGGGGGCAACATATTTGCCAATCCGTTCTTTTTTGCGCGGTGCATCATCTTCTTTCTCGATCATGTTCACTCGATCTTTTCCCCTGTGGCCGGCAAAGCCAGACCCTGTCCGAAAACAGACCGTAGCCCCAACCGATTTACATCAGGTAAATCATCGATACACGGGGTTTGAACGAGAAGCGCATCACCATGCATCACATCCCGAAAGACAACGCGCAGCTATGATGCCCTAAAACCTTTTCCAAGATTTTACCGCGCTGTTTTCCGTTTTTTCAAACACTTCCCGGACAGCCGGGTCAAAGACAATCCGCAAGTATCGACTTCAGCCCTGTAAAGAGCCGATCACCCGCCATACATAAAAACAACAATGCATGAGACCGGGACCTTTGGATGCTGCGTAAATTGAAAATCATCGGATGTCTGATAACGGCATGCCTTTTCCTGCCCTCCGCCGGGCATGCCAGTGGCGAAACCGGCATCGAGATCGTCGCATCCTGCAGCCCATGGCCGCCATACGTTACCGAAGGCAACAGCCCCGGGGGTATTCTCGTCGATTACGTCGAAGAATTGCTGGCATCCTTCGGATACAAGACAAGGATCGAAATTTACCCTTGGAAGCGCGCAATTGATGCGGCACGCAACGGTGATGTCGACGTTATCTTCTGTGCCGAAGCCGGACAGGCGCAAAATTACGGTCTTGAATACGAGTTCCCGATTCTGATCAGCGACACGGTACTGCTGTCGCATCGTGACTATCCGCTTCCGACGGATCAACTATGGGAACACCGCATCGCTCTGGGTGCGGGATATTGGTATGGCGATGAATTCGAAAACCGCCGCGACGAAGTCGACATCATGGAAGTGGTCGACGATTTTTCGATCCTGCGCATGGTGGCATCAAGGCGCGCCGATGGCGGGTTGATGGAAAAATCTGTGGCCGACGCCCTGATACAGGCCCACCCTGAACTTGGCCGTGTCATTCATATCAGCAACACGCCCGTTGCCACCCAAACGTTCTATTTCGCGACATCACCGGCATCTCGGCTGAACATGGAACACATTCGCCAGCACCTGGCAAAGGCCAAGCCGACACCACTTAAGCAGCAAATCCGGATCGATACGAATTAGAACGGGTGCCGCCGATTGCTGAATTTGGCGGCAGATAAACTGGCCTCAGGCCACGGTCAGTGCTGTTAGGGCAATAACGCCAAATGCGATCAGATGGATCATTTTTCTGTCTCCTGAATTTGCGCAGCACAAACCACGTCCAATGGCGAACACGGCCAAAGGACAGCGAAAGCAAACGCTAAAATGCAAAACAGGTAATTTAATGGCGCAATCAGGCCAATTTGATGCCCGGCTATCAAAGGCAACCGCTCAGGACAATCAAAAATGGCCGGTAAAAGATGGTGCGGGCGGCCGGACTTGAACCGGCAAAGCCTTTAGGGCCGGCGGATTTTAAGTCCGCTGCGTTTACCAATTTCGCCACGCCCGCATTGCGTGTCGCACCCGGCCTGTAACCGGAAAAAGGGTTCTAGCGCGGCTTTGAAATTGGTGCAACATCCTATTGCCGCTTTATCGCATCACACAGAAATGATCCCCGATCAACAGCCACCAGATACTGATTACGGCAAAATTGCCCGCCTTACTCCATAATCCCTGCACTTTTGCCCTGCAACATGGCGCCAGATACCAATCAACGCGCTGTATCGCACATGCACCGGCATCTGAAAACTGCCCTCGCGGCCACGGTTTGCATCGCAACCGCTGCGCTGTATTACCACCGCGGGGTTCTCCCAAGGATGATCTCGCTGGCCCTTGCCGGCGACGGCGGAGCTCGCCCTGATTCATTGATTTTGCGAAGCGAAACCTTGAACCGTGCGGATAACCGCCGACGTCATATGAACCGGCTTTATGACAAGATCGACAACGATCTGTATGAAAGCACCATATCGCCGCTGTTGTTTGACGATTTTGTTGACCCGGCCGATGAAACATCCCCGTCGCTGTACCTTGATACAAACACGGACCCGAGTGTCGAAGTCTTTGGCGGTCGCGCAGCACTAACGTCTCTTGCCCGGCGTATCGATTTTGACAGTGCGGCGGGAACCTTCCCCATGCAGTCACGCACCGTGCGCGTCCCCATCAGCATCTGGGTGGTCGGAAACCACACCGATCTTGAAAACCGCATCACCCGGGCCGGATATGATCCGGGATTAAGCGGTGATTCGGTTTCGATTGATAGTGGCGTTGACTATTTGCTTGATGACGGCCTTGTCGTTGGACTTGGCATTGGCTGGGGCAATACTCTGGGCGAAACAGGCTCACGGCAATTGCGATATCGCGAAAGCAACCTTGCAGTTTCCCCCTATTTCGTCGCCCGCATGACAGACTGGCTTAATCTGCGCGGCAGTCTGAGCTTTGGCAAAAGCATGATCAGCCAATCGGCCATTGCTTCCCCGCCAAGCGATGTGCCCTATGCCGAAAGCCTCGAAAGCAACACGTTTTCCAACTCGATCGGGTTTGCCTCGAAATACGATTTTGGCGGCTTGCCGGTAAGCTTGCAGCTTGATGGCGATATGATCACCGCCCATGAATATATCGGCTCTGCGCGGGCGACCGATGGCAGCACAATCACCGCAAAAACCGCGACGACAAGGCTGTTTGATGCAGCACTTGAAGCACGATACGACCTTGATCTTGGCCGTCACAAAATCACGCCCTTTGCCGGTCAGGAAGAAACGATTTCGCTGTTGAACCAGAATTATGGACGCAGCGGATCAACACGTTATTACGGCGGATCGGAATACCGCTATGACCCGCTGAAATTTGATCTTAGCATCACCGGCTTCCGCGAAGTCGCAACCGACAGCGAACCGCTGGAAGGTATTCGGTCCGAAATCGCGCTGACCCGCGACTTGCCCCAAAGCTATGTGACCCTGCAGCCGTTTCTGATGGTTGAAAGTACGAATATGTATCTCGATACGGGCGGCGGCATTACCCAGAACTGGGGCGCAATTCCCGGCCAGTTGAGTTTTGAAGTACGCCGAAAATTCACCTATGAAGTCCGGCACAGCGACTATTCCGGGCTACTTACCATCGATTTCCCGTTCTAGGATGTAACCCAAATCATTGGCGCAGCGCCAATATCACCAAAGACGGCATCTTGCTATTGGCGATCCCCCCTGTGACAGGTAGGGTGCAAACAGAAATACAGAAATAACGCCAATTCCAGCAGGTTTGCGCCATGAACAAGCCAGATCCGGGAAACCGGTCCACGGTGGATACCAAAACCCTGACCCCGCCGGTCTTTGACCGGAATTTTCAAAAACAGTTCATCGATCTGTTGCTGTGGCGGCGTGATGTGCGGCGGTTCCGCACCGACCCGATCCCGCAAGATGATATCAATGACCTGATCAAGGAAGCCTGCCTTGCGCCGTCGGTTGGCAATTGCCAGCCCTGGCGATTTGTAAAGGTCAATGCCCCCGAACGACGCAAAGCCATTCGCGACAGTTTCGAACGCGCCAACAATGACGCGCTTAATGACTATCACGGTGAACGGGCAAAAATGTATGCGTCCCTGAAACTTCAGGGCATGGATCAGGCCCCCGTACAGCTTGCCGTTTTTGCCGACGAAGAAACCGAAGCCGGCATGGGGCTTGGCCGCAAGACCATGCCTGAAATGCTTGATTATTCTGCTGTGGCAGCGGTTCAGCTTTTGTGGCTGGCAGCCCGGGTAAAAGGCATTGGTGTGGGCTGGGTCTCAATCCTTGAACCCGATGTGGTTGGCAAAACCCTTGAAGTCCCCGATCATTGGCGACTGATTGCCTATTTGTGTATCGGCTATCCGGAAGAAGACCACATCGTTCCCGAACTGGTCCGCGAAGGTTGGCAGGATCGCATTGATCCCGATGCCCTGACCCTTGAACGCTGATAACGCCCGCATCTATTCCAATTTCAAGACACAAGGATACCAGGATGTCCGCCGACAAAACCCAACCAAACACCCCCGAGCAGCCTGAGAAGAAAGGCCTGTCAAACGGTGTCTATTTCAAGATCATGGGCTATTTGCTGACGGCTGGCTGGGTCGGTTTTATTCTGGCGGCATCGGGCGGTGACACCGCTCATCCGCTGTTTGACTATATTTTTGTGGTTCCGTTGGCGGGCTGGATCATCGGGATGATCGTGGCACGCATCATCGTCAAAAAGTCCGGGGCAGACCGCCCGTAAGAGGGCATTCAAACAGGATATTTCACCCCAGTTTGCAGCAAAGGCGCCCCTGGTCGGGCGCCTTTTTTTTTCTTACCGATCCCGCGGATCATGACCTCTTAATTGGGTTCGCGTAGTCGCTTGGATTAGCGCTGAGCCCCAAACGAACCCGCCGGAAAGCAGAGAGGAATCATTCAGGGTTTCGCGACGATGCATATCCTGCAGATATAAGCTCTGCCGCTCCGATCAAATTATCAGGTCCTGCCCCTAATCATCATGTCTTTGATTTCGGGATCGTTCATCCCGGTATCGGTCATCATCGGAAAAACCGCCAAGCGTCATGATCCCGATGCCAAGACTGATTCCGCCAAAGGTAACGAACAGTCCGAAAAACAATAAAAACACAAAGATCGGCGCATCCCGCGATGCCATCGCAAGGCTGTATATGCCACCAATGTCGAAATAAAGAACCAGCCCACCAAACACCAAGGCACCAAACCCGCCATAGGCAGTATGCTCGATCATGAAGCGCACGATCGACCGGGCCTCACGCGCAGCCTTGCTGTTGCGAATATCCTGTTCGGGATTGCGATCGGGGTCGTTGTGATGCTGTTCCATGCCCTGTCCTTTGTTCAAGGTCAGAACCATTCTAGACATCCATCCCGCGCGATGCTTTGACCAAACGCAATTGGTCAAAGCTGACATGACGTATAGGATCGAGGATTGAAGTCGGGGTTCCGGGCTAGGCGCTGACAGTACCGCTATCTTCGATGACCTCACGCCCGCTTTCGATAATTACAAGACGGATACGCTCGGCTGCGTGATTGACATCATCTGGGCTTTCCCCGCGCACAACCAAAGTCGTGCCAAGTTTCCCTTCGCGCAGGAACGGATAGGACCCGATATCGGTATCCGGGAAATCTCCCTGAATTTCTGCAAGCATCTTGGCGATTGTGCCTTCGGGGATATAACCACCGACAGAGCGCGACACCATCGGCTTGCCACCGACCAGTTGATGTTTGATGCCCTGGAACATGGCCTGCATGATCATCGGCACACCGGCCATGACATAAACATTGTCCATGCGGAAACCCGGCGCCTTTGAAATCGGGTTCTGCACAAGTTCGGCACCGACCGGTACATGCGCCATTCGCAGACGCGCCTCGTTCAGGTCTTCGGGGTTTTCATAGTGGCTTTTAAGAAGTTCATGCGCCTTGGCATTGAGTTCAATTTCTACGCCAAACGCCTTGGCAACGCATTCCGATGTAATGTCATCATGGGTCGGCCCGATGCCCCCGGTGGTAAAGACGTAATCAAACTTCGCCCGGCATTCATTGACTGTGGCGATAATGGTGTCTTCGATATCGGGGATCACACGGGCCTCGGCCAGCCGCACGCCGATCTTGTTCAGCTCTTCTGCCAGATAGGGCAGGTTCTTGTCATGGGTACGGCCAGACAGGATTTCATTGCCGATAATAATCAAACAGGCACGGACCGGATCAGACATCACTTCCCCACAACTTCAATATCATTATCAGACTCTAGACCTTACGCACCTAACAGGCGTCCGGGTCACAGGAAATCGCGCAACATCGCAACCAGCGGCACATCAGCCGGCGGCATCGGATAGTCACCCAGACGCACCGGACGCACCCACTTTACCTGCTGGCCTTCCAGCGGGGTAATTTCCCCTTTCCAGACGCGGCACAGATAAAGCGGCATCATCAGATGGAAGTCATCATAGGGAAATGAGGCAAAGGTAAAAGGCGCCAAGCAGCTTTCGGTAATATCGATACCAAGCTCTTCCTTCAGCTCACGCACCAGTGCCATTTCCGGGGTTTCACCGGGTTCGACCTTACCACCAGGAAACTCCCAAAGCCCCGCCATGGATTTGCCTTCGGGGCGCTGCGCAATCAATACGCGATGATCTGCATCCACCAGTGCCACGGCACTGACAAACACTGTTTTCCCGGGTATTTTACCCTGCCGCAAGTCGACCGACATGCAGCCTTTGTCTGGTTGTTGTATTGTCATGACAATGTTTTATCGCGGCCAATGTGCTTCGCCAAGTGCAGAAAAATCCATATGGCAACTTTGGCAATAAATCTAATCCTTCAATCTGTTATCCCTGAGGCAACGTATAAAAAACCTCTATTTCGTCCCCTGACAGGTATTGAATGTTCTTTTCTTTCAGATCGACAAAACAGCATGAAAACGGTTTCCGACGCTTCTTTGGCGTCACGGCCAATTCCCTTCTTGCGCTCTTTGTGCTGACGGGATGCGACAAACTTGGCGCCTACAACACCTGGCAGGCGGGAAGCTACGAACCCGATTTCAATGGTCTTTCTTATGGTCACGACATCAGGCAGGTTGTGGACCTTTATCTCCCAAACAGGACGGCCCGCCCCGCGCCACTATTGATCTGGCTTTATGGCGGATCATGGAATTCTGGTGATCGGGCAAAGTACGCCTTCATCGCCAAGAGGTTCAACCAGCTAGGGTATGCGGTTGCCATTCCGGATTACCGGCTTTTCCCCAATGTGCGCTTTCCTGCTTTTCTTGAAAACACAGCATCTGCCATCGGTTTTCTAAGCGACTATGCTGCACAAAACCCTGATCAATTACAGCAGAGCCCGGTCATTCTTGCTGGTCATTCTGCCGGGGCTTACAACGCGGTTCAGGTGGTTGCTGATCAGAATTATCTGAAATCAGTCGGCTTGCCCCCAAGTCACATTGCCGGGGTCATCGGGTTATCCGGTCCTTATGACTTTTATCCCTATGACGTCCGGGCCACCCAAAATGCCTTTGGCGACACGCCCCCCGAACGAAGTCAGCCGGTCGCAATGGACCTCTCATCCATGCCGCCACTTTTGCTCATCACCGGAAATCGTGATCAAACTGTTTTCCCGCGCAATTCCCGCAAGCTAGCTGACCTTGCCCCGGATGCAATATATGTCGAAATCGAAGATACCGGACATGCCGGAACTTTGATTGCACTGGGTTTTTATCTGACGACAAACAAGTCTGTGCTAGATCCGGTCGAGCAGTTCCTGCGTGATAAACTGCCATCTTTACCCCAACGCTAAAATACCCCACTGAAACAAAAAAACGCGCATTCCGAAGAATGCGCGTTTTGTGATCGATATTACCAGATGCAATCAGGCAAGCTGACCATGGCAATGTTTGTATTTCTTGCCTGAACCGCACGGGCAGGCCTGATTGCGGGCGACACGCCCCCAGGTGGACGGGTCATTCGGGTTCACGGTGCCCGATGCCTGACGCGACTGAACAGTTGCGCTGTCCGATCCCTGTTCGCTGCCTTCAAGTTCGTCGCGGTTTTCGTGCATTTCCTGCTGCGGACGACGGGCTTCAAGGTCTTCGGGACGCGGTGCTGATTGCAGTTCAACATGTGACAGCATCTGGGTCACACGTTCGCGCAGATTGGCCAGCATCCCTTCAAACATGTTGAACGCTTCACGCTTGAATTCATTCAGCGGATCGCGCTGTCCATAGGCCCGAAGCCCAATGCCCTGACGCAGATGATCAAGCGCCAGAAGGTGCTCTTTCCACGACTGGTCGAGCAACTGAAGAACAAGGCTTTTCTCGACCTGACGCATGATGTCCGCGCCGTAATTCGCAACCTTGGCAGCCATTTTTTCAGATGCTGCCTTTTCGATGCGTTCACGCATGACTTCCTGATCGATGCCTTCTTCCTTGACCCATTCCGAAATCGGAAGATCAAGGCCCAGAAGTCTCGTGGTTTCCTCATGCAGGCTCGCGACTTCCCACTGTTCCGGGTAAACCTTTGCCGGGCAGTATTTCTCGACAAGTTCTTCGATCACTTCGGCACGCATGTCGGCCACGTCTTCGGCGACATGCTTGGCCTGCATCAGATCACGGCGCTGCTCATAAACGACCTTACGCTGGTCATTCATGACATCGTCAAATTTCAGAACGTTCTTACGAATGTCGAAGTTACGTGCTTCAACTTTCTGCTGGGCCTTTTCAAGCGCCTTGTTGATCCACGGATGGTAGATCGCCTCGCCTTCCTGAAGCCCCAGTTTCTGAAGCATCCCGTCCATGCGCTCGGACCCGAAAATACGCATCAGGTCATCTTCAAGCGACAGATAGAATTTCGAACCGCCCGGGTCACCCTGACGGCCGGAACGACCACGCAGCTGGTTGTCCACGCGGCGTGATTCATGACGTTCGGTACCAATCACAAACAGACCACCGGCAGCCAGAACCTTTTCCTGATCGGCCTTGACTTCGGCTTTGATTTTTTCAATTGCAGCCGCGCGCTTGGCCTCGTCAGTAACGTCAGCCAGTTCATGTTCGACACGCATCTCGACGTTACCGCCAAGTTTGATGTCCGTACCACGACCGGCCATGTTGGTGGCGATCGTAATGGCGCCGGGCGCACCGGCCTGGGCAACGATCAATGCTTCGCGTTCATGCTGCTTGGCATTGAGAACTTCGTGCGGAATTTTCTTCTGCTTAAGAAGGTCAGACAGAATTTCCGATTTTTCGATCGAGACGGTCCCAACCAGTGCCGGCTGACCGCGTTCGTGGCAATCTGCAAGCTGTTCGGCAATTGCCACCCATTTTTCCTTGGCAGTGCGATAGATCTCGTCATCGGCATCTTTACGGGCAATCGGGCGATGGGTCGGGATTTCAACGACCTGCAGACCATAGATTTCTTCGAATTCCTCGGCCTCGGTCATTGCCGTACCGGTCATGCCTGCCAGGGTCGGATACAAACGGAAATAGTTCTGGAACGTGATCGATGCCAGCGTCTGGTTCTCGTTCTGGATTTTGACCTTTTCCTTGGCTTCAAGCGCCTGATGCAGGCCATCCGAATAACGGCGGCCTTCCATCATACGACCGGTAAATTCGTCAATGATGACGACCTTGTCGTCCTTGACGATGTAATCGGTGTCCTTCTGGAACAGCTTGTGCGCACGAAGGGCCTGGTTGACGTGATGGACCAGATGAACGTTGGCAACGTCATAAAGCGTGCCTTCGGTCAGGATGCCCATTTCCATCAAAAGCTGTTCGGCGTGCTCGGTCCCGTCTTCGGTCAGGGTAACGGCACGGGCTTTTTCATCTTTTTCGAAATCATCTTCGGTCAGTTTCGGGATCAGGACATCGATCGCACGATACAGTTCCGAGCTGTCTTCGGCCGGACCGGAAATAATCAGCGGGGTACGGGCTTCGTCAATCAGGATCGAGTCGACTTCATCGACGATCGCAAAGTTGAACGGGCGCTGTACCATGTCTTCAAGGCGGAACTTCATGTTATCGCGCAGATAATCAAAGCCCAGCTCGTTGTTGGTCGCATAGGTGATGTCACGCGCATATGCCTCGCGGCGCTGATCATCGGTCATGCCATGCATGATCACGCCAACCGAAAGACCAAGGAAGCCATACACTTCGCCCATCCATTCCGCATCGCGGCGGGCCAGATAGTCGTTGACGGTCACCACATGAACGCCCTTGCCTTCAAGCGCATTCAAATAAACCGGCAAGGTTGAAACAAGCGTTTTACCTTCACCGGTTTTCATTTCGGCAATCTTGCCCTGGCACAGAACCATGCCGCCAAGCAACTGGACATCGTAATGCCGTTCGCCGCGAACACGTTTGGATGCCTCGCGGATGGTCGCGAATGTATCGGGCAGAATATCGGTAAGAGTCTCGCCGTTTTTCAGACGTTCGCGCAGCCAGTCCGTGCGGGCGCGCAGTTCGTCGTCACTAAGCTTTTCGACTTCGGGTTCCAGGGCATTGATTTGCTCGACCGTGGCCCGCAGGGCTTTGACTTCACGATCGTTAGCTGAACCGAAAATTTTCCGGGCAATGGCGCCGAGCATTAATACGTTCCTGAACAAATGAATAAAGACACGATTAGGCAACGGCAGAAAGCCGAGCCCGATCACAGATAGAACCCTGCCTGCCATCTGTCAACGGAACGAACCAATATCGCTAATGTTGGGCCGAAAATAGGCACCGATCGAACCACCGTTTTACGCCCAATCACCATGCCAGGGAGAGTTGGCTTTGCCCCTGATCGCTTCTGGCTTGAGAAATGCACAAAAAAACTGTATTATTTGGCCCACAGTTTTAAACTTCAAAGAGCATGTAGCTCAGTTCCGGCAATCAAAAAGGGTTTTGTCCCGATGCCTGAACGCATCCTCAGGAGGAGGAAATGGTAGATTTCTCCGCGCTTAATCCGTTCCGTCAAGGCCAATCCAGCCTGCAGGACGCGCGTCAGGCCATTGCAAAACCCGGCACAGAAAACGGTCAGGACTCCGCACAGGCGAATGCCAATGCGCGCAGCCGTATGGACCCGGTGGCCCTTTCTGATGATGCGCTGGCCGCTCATAATGAAAGTCAGCAGCTCGCACCGGCCAATGGCAAAGCCCTTTCAAACAAACCGCTGACGACCGAAGAATTGTTTGAGCGCGCCCTTGATGCGTCGCTTGACATGATCCGCGGCAGTGTCCAGGAAATGTTTGCCCTGTCCGGGATGAGCCAGGAAGACGCAATTGCCGCAACCGATGCCATGTTTGACGGCATTCGCGATGCCGCAAAGGGTCAGGACCAGTTTGAATTTTCCTTTGACCAGGCCATTGCAAGTCACAGCAAGACAGCGATTTCATATGCTGGCGCGAATGGTGCCGCCGTTGGTGTTTCCGAAACAGCCATGATGGCCGTCCAATCACTTGATATCAGCATCAATAACGATACCGGCGAATTCTCGTTCAATTATCAGGCCGCCAAAATCGAGGTTGTCCGTACCGAAGCCGTTGCCATCGGCAACAGCATGGGTGCCGCATTGGGTGCGCTTGGCACCGTAATGGACGGCCTTGGCGGCGGTTCTCTTGTTGATATGCTGGGCAACCCGGCCAATGCCGAAGATGGCGGTTTGCTGTTTGATATGAATGATAACGGAGTCGCCGAGTTCATCCGCGAATTGATGAATGCAACAGTCGGTTCGGATGATAGCAAATCTGGCGACGGCGAAGACGGAACCGCAACCCCGGCAACCGGCCAGTCGATTGCAGCAGAACGTATGGCTGCACTCAATGCCCAGATCACCGAACAGTTCATGGAACAGGCGACATTGATCGTCCGTGGCATCAGCCAGTCCGCACCGCAAGAAGGTGCTGACAACAATCAGTTGAAACTTACCGTCGACATGTTGATGCCGATGGGACGTTTTGGTCAGGATGGCGGTGATGCAACCTTTACCTTCCCGACTGGTGAAACCGTACCGGTGATCGACCCGTCACAGGAACAGGACGTTCTGATTTAACTGCAAACGGGATGCCCTGTGGCATCCCGCAGCCCTTCAGGAAGGAGGCGCTGAATGTTTGACCATACCAGCCTGACAAATCCGACGGCCCATCAAAATGCCGCCACGGCCGCATTGTCGCAGGCCGCATCACAAAATGCGCTCAGCGTAACCGCAAAGTCGGGTGATAATGACGCAGCCGACGGGGAACTTGCCCGTCAGCGCGCGATCGTCGATCAGATTGATCTCAGCATCGAAGCAAACCAGCGTATCGAACAAACGCTTGGCCAATTGCAGCGCCCGGTTTTCGAAGTTCAGACCAATGCCCTTGATGTGGTCAATGCCATCAAACCGGCAATGGACGAAGCCCAGACGCGTATGAACCGCGAAGCTTTCATCGTGCTGGCAATGATGGGCATTCCCCCGGCCAAGGCACGCGCCATGGCCAATGCCATGACCGGTGGCGCCCCCGAAGATATGGCCGTTTCCGGTGCGAACGGTTCGGGTCGGGCGATTTCGGCACAGGAACTGTCACTGAACATCAGCAATGGCGCAAGCCAGATTAATCTTGGTGCCCTGTCCGTTTCATCCCAACGGGTTGAAATCGATATCAGTGCCTTTGAAGCGAAATTTTCGCGCATCGGTGGTCAGGCAAATGTCTCGATCTCGGAATTCAAGGCACATATCGAAATGGTGCGGATCGAAATTGCCCAGATGTTCCAGCAAGACCCCCTGATCCTTGACCTTGATGGTAACGGCATAGACATCACACGCCTCAAGGACGGGCAGCTGTTTGACATTGATGGCGATGGCACACTTGACCAGACCGCCTGGATAAAGGGCGCAGATGCCCTTTTGGCACTTGACCGCAATGGTGACGGTGAAATCAACGATGGTCGCGAATTGTTTGGTGACCAGCACGGCGCCAAGGACGGCTTCGCGGAACTGTCGAAATTTGACGACAATCTTGATGGCCTGATTGACCAGCAGGACGGCGTATTTTCATCCCTTGTCTTGCTGCGCGCGGATGGCAGCCAGCAAGGCCTGGCTGATGCCGGCATCAAATCCATTTCGCTTGCCATGGTAACCCCGATCGATAAACGCCTGATCGGGGGTGATCTGGTGGCACAGTCGAAGTTTGAACGCGATGACGGATCAACAGGTCAGGTCGGCGAAGTCTTTTTTGACGTGAAAGCCTGATCAGCCCCACCCCAAATTTCATAAATCGGTCATTCACCGGATTTGCCATGCCCGCGTCATTGAAAGGGATTTTGATGACGCGGATGACCGCGGGCATTTTCACAGCTATTTGGCGCGCAAAGTTATATTTTTACTCTTGCATGTAAGGGTTTCACATTTTGGACAGATTGCTTTGCGAAAAAGCCCGACTTCCACGGCGAAGCCTTGTGCATGACCCGCTTATGTGATTTACCCGTGGAGAGAGGCACTGGGCTGAAAGCCCGCGAAATCAAAGTCTGGAGAAACTATGCTGCGCAATACCCTTCTTGCCGCGTCGCTGGCATCCGTCATTTTTGCATCCCCTGTTCTGGCACAGGATGCTGCACCGGCCGAAGACCCGGTTCTGGCAACGGTGAACGGCGAAGAAATTCTTGAATCTGAAGTCCGTGCAACCCAACAGGGACTGCCGCAACAGTATCGCCAGCTGCCGTTCGAAATGCTCAAGGCCGATCTGCTGACCCGCGAAATCAACCAGCGCCTGCTGATGATTGCCGGTAGCGACGCCGGTCTTGCCGACGACGAGGAAGTCAAGGAACGCGTCGAAGCGCTTGAGCGCCGCGTGATTGCCGAAACCTACCTTGACCGTGCGCTTGACGATGCCGTCACCGAAGACGCGATCAAGGCAAAATATGATGAGTTCGTCGCAAATAATGAACCCGAACCGCAGGTTCACGCCCGTCATATCCTTCTTGAAAACGAAGAAGACGCCAAAGCAGTCATCGCCGAACTTGATGATGGCGCGGACTTCGTAGAACTCGCCAAGGAAAAGTCGACCGGCCCGTCCGCCCCGAATGGTGGCGATCTTGGCTTCTTTAACCGTGCTGACATGGTTGCCCCGTTTGCCGAAGCAGCCTTTGCAATGGAAGCCGGCACCTATTCCAAAGAACCGGTTCAGACCCAGTTTGGCTGGCACGTGATCAAGGTTGAAGAAAAGAAAGAAGGCACCCAGCCTTCGCTTGACGAAGTTCGTCAGCAACTGACTGCCGAAGTCACCCGCGATGCCATCAACACCATTGTTGAAGGCCTGCGCGAAAAAGCCGACATCGTGAACAATGTCGAAAAAGCAGCAGAAGAAGCTGCCAAGGACGCACCGGCAGAAGACAAGAAGAACTAATCAGCCCGGCTCATACCGACTGATCTTGAATTCACTTGAACCAAAACGGGGTGCGGCCACTGGCTTCACCCCGTTTGTGTTGCCGATCACCGATCTGAATAAATGCATTCTGCTGCTTGCTTTTCGTCACCGTTGCGGCAGGATGAACCAAACTTGTCCATTTAAGGAAATTGCACTGATGGTAGCGACCTCGCTTTCACCGCTTGCCCCCGCAGGGTTCCCTGAACTCCCGGCTATTGCCGGTGTCAAACTGCATACGGCCACCCTTGGCATTCGATACAAGGGCCGCCCGGATGTTCTGTTTGCCGAACTTGAACCGGGCACCCAGGTTGCCGGTGTCTTCACAACATCGACCACCGCATCTGCGGCTGTTCGTTGGGGCCGCGAAGCACTCAAAGGCGGGACCGCACGTGCATTTTTTGTCAATGCGGGCAACTCGGTTGCCTTTACCGGCAAGGCCGGCGAAAAGTTCGTCGCAGACAAGGTTGAATGCGCTGCCAAGGCCCTTGGCTGTGCCAAAAATGAAATCTTCACCGCGTCAACCGGGGTGATTGGCGAGCCAACCACCGCAACCCGCATTACCGATGCGCTGGACGATATTCTTGCCAATGATGCAGGCTGGCTTGATGCGGCCAAGGCCATCATGACCACCGACACCTTCCCCAAAGGGGCGTCGGCGACCGCGACCATCAATGGCACCAAAGTCGCCATTGCCGGCATTGCCAAGGGTTCAGGCATGATTGAACCGAACATGGCCACCATGCTCGGCTTTGTCTTCACCGATGCGGCCCTTCCGCACAGTGTCCTTCAGGCATTGCTGTCGGACTGCAACAATCGCAGCTTCAACGCGATTACGGTGGATAGCGACACCTCCACGTCTGACACCTTGCTGCTTGCCGCTACCGGCAAGGCTGGCAATGACACCGTGTCTGATGCCAATGACCCGGCTATCGCCGAATTCAAGGATGCTCTTGAAGGTGTTCTTCGTGATCTTGCCCATCAGATCGTTCGCGACGGCGAAGGTGCATCGAAATTCATCACGGTCAATGTCACCGGCGCAGTGACTGAAAAAGAAGCAAAAATTGCAGCCAAGGCGATTGCCAATTCCCCGCTGGTCAAAACCGCGATTGCCGGTGAAGACGCCAACTGGGGCCGTATCGTCATGGCTGTTGGCAAATGCGGTGTGACCGCGGATCCGAACAAACTGACCATTTCCATCGGCGGCATTGAACTTGCCAAAAACGGCGAACGGGTTGCCGATTATGACGAAGGCCCGGTCGAAGCCCATATCAAGGGCCAGTATATCGACATTGCGGCGGATCTTGGCTTTGGCGATGGTGCGGCCACGGTATGGACCTGTGACCTGACCCATGGCTATATCTCGATCAATGCGGATTACCGCAGCTGATCGACGATCGTTTGATCAAACATTAAAAAAAACGCCGCCTGACCGGGCGGCGTTTTGCATTTCACATGATGGTGTAATGCCCGATCACTTGCGGCCCGGGATATAGCCATTAAGGATCAGACCAACATTTGAACCTTCAAGTTCGACTTCGGTCAAATCCGTTGCGCCAAATGCAACACCGGCAACATTCGCCTTGGTCAGATTGGCACCTTTCATCTGGGTTTCTTCAAAAACCGAATTGCGCAAATCAGCCTGTTCGAAATTGGCATTGGTCAGATCGGCCCGCCAGACAGAGCCGGTTTTGGCCCCCTTCTTATCGCGCTGATCGACACCGCCAAATTTCACGCCCTGAAACACGGCCTCGGTGCAGTCGGCATTTGCCATCCGCACCCCGTCAAGTACCGCCCCGTTCATGCGGACCTTGTGCATTTCGGTATCGCGCATTGAACACATGGCAAGAATGGTGTCGACAAACAGCGCGCCGCGCAGGATGCATTTGTCAAAACACGCCCCCGAAAGATCAAGCCCCGAAAAATCAAGCCCGCTCAGATCGCGACCAACCGCAATCATCGGAACACCGCTTTTCCCGCTTGTCGAAAGCCATTCACTGTGCCCGTTGACCAGATCACGAATATCGTCAGCCAGTGGTGCGGACGGTGTTCCGCCACCGATCGAATAGGATGTATTCGCCTGACTGATATCGACATCGGTCATGTCCACATTGCGCAGGTTCGCCCCGCTCAGATCCGCACCAACCAGTTCACAACCGGCAAGTTTCGCCCCCTTGAGATTGGCATTGCGCAATTTCGCACCGCTGAGGTTGCACCCCGTAAGGTCCGCACCTTCAAGATTGACCGCAAACATGTTGGCATCGCTCATGTCAGTGTGGGCCAGCCGCGAACCGGACATATTGGCTCCCGACAGATTGGCCCCCCACATCATTGCACCTTCAAGATCGGTGTTGCTCATGTCGGTTGCTTTTTTGACCGGGCGTTCCTGGCTGCCCTCGACCACGACCATGATGCCTGCACGCAGATCAATGCCGCTTAAATTGGCGTATCGCAATTTGCTGCGTGCCATGTTCGCACCACGAAGATCGGCACGCAAAAAGCTTGATCCTTCAAGATCTGCTTCGACAAAATTGGCCCCGAACAGATCGCAATAATCAAAACAGACCTGGTGCGCGGTTGCCTGAATGAAGTTCGCGCCGGGCAGGACGGCCTCCTGCAAGCTGATTTTGCTCATCTTGATGCGCGACAGGTTGCCGTTGCGCACCTGCATGCGCCGGCCACCCGGTTTTTGGTTCAGATAAAGCTGATGCAATTTGATTGCATCAATCAGCTCGGCACGCGCTGTCATGTGACCAATTTTCCCCCACACCAAGATCACACTGTTTTGTATTAATCTAATAAACTGCAACAGTTAGCTGCAACGCAATGCAAATCGCACCGCACCTGTCGCTAAATTAGTTTTATCGGAAGAATTTCGGTTTTCGGACTATCCTGATGAACAGGAAACCGGCAAAAACACTATACTTGTTCGGGAATTGTGCCGCTAAGGATGGCGCCGATATTGGTTCCGGTCAGCTCAACTTCGGACAGGTCGGTTTCCCCGAATGCGACGCCTGCGATATTTGCCTTGCTCAGAATCGCACCCTTCATCTGCGGGGCTTCAAATACAGAATTCCGAAGATCGGCATGTGAAAAATCCGCCGCCGTCAGATCCGCCCGCCAGACATCACCGGTCTTGTTGCCCTTGGCATCGCGCTGTTCCACGCCACCAAACCGCACGCCCTGGCAAATTGTCTTGGCGCAATTGGCATAAGACATCCGCACGCCATTCATGATCGCACCGCTCAGACGGGCATTGCGCAGATCGGCGTTGCGCATTGATGTCATTGCCAGAATGGCATCCACAAACAATGCACCCTTGAGAATGCAATCATCAAAACACGCCGCCGAAAGATCCAGTCCCGAAAAATCAAGTTCGGTCAGATCACGGCCGGTGACATTTAACGGCACACCTGAGGAACCCCCACTGGTCAGCCATTCGGTGTGACTGTTGATCAGTTCGCGAATGTCTTCGGGCAAGGGGGTTACGGCCTTGCTGCCAATTGAATTGGCAATATTGGCCTGCGAAAGATCGACAGACGTCAAATCGACATTGCGCAAATTTGCGCCGGTAAGATCGGTTCCAACCAGCAGACTGTCTTTAAGACGCGCCCCTTTGAGATTGGCGTTTTTAAGCTTCGCCCCCGAAAGATTACATCCCGTCAGATCAGCCCCGGCAAGATTGACGGCAAACATGTTGGCATCGCTTAAATCGGCATCGGCAAGACGCGCCCCTGAAAGATTGCTTTCGGCCATATTGGCCCCGGACAACATCGATCCTTGCAAATCGGCATTGGCAAGATCCGTTGCGCGTTTGACCTTTTTCTCGCGCCCGGCATCAACAATCACCATCACACCGGATCGAAGGTCAGCCCCCTTAAGGTTGGCGTGCCGCAATTTCGCCCGCGCCATATTTGCCCCGCGCAAATCTGCGCGAACAAAACTGGATCCTTCAAGGTCGGCTTCGACAAAATTGGTACCAAACAGGTCACAGAAATCGAACTTAACGTCACGGATCACGGCCTGAATGAAGTTCGCGCCCGGAAGGACTGCGTCTTCGAGGGTGATCTTGCTCATTTTGATGCGGGAAAGGTTGCCGTTACGCAGTTGCATACGTTTGCCACCCGGCTGCTTCGTCACATACAGCTGGTGTTTTTTTATCGCGTCAATCAGTTCTGAACGCGTTGTCATCTATTAAACCGCACCCCGATCATTCATACGGCAATATACTTCTATGTCGTTCGCGAGCCACATAATTGTAACTGTCCCCGGCCGGTTACAGTCTGACAAAATATGACATTTGCATAAAAAAGCACTGCAAATATAGATGCTTACACGCAGATAACTATACCCAAGGATAAGCCATCCATACCTTATCCATCCGGATTGGACAATGTGTCAATCTTGCCCTGTCCATCCACGAAACCGCATCACACGTCACACCCTGGCTGCCTTTTTTCAGCTTTCCCTGAATTAAACAGCCGATCTTGTGATCGCTCCGCAAAGCCCCCACCTGCAAAGCGAGAAAAACAAGGCGACCCTGCGAATGCATCACATCCTTTTTGTTGATGACGACACCAATGTTCTAAGCGGATTGCGCCGCTGGCTGCGCAGTGCGCGGCCGGAATGGAATCTCTATTTCGCGACCAGCGGCGCAGAAGCCCTGACACTTGCAAGCAAGATGAATTTCGATGTGATTGTTTCCGACATCCAGATGCCGGAAATGGACGGGATTACCTTGCTTGAAAAACTTCAGGAAACCCACCCCGACGCTGTCCGGATCATCCTGACCGGGCATGCTGACAATGCATCCTATCTGCGCACCATCGGCCCCGCCCACCAGTTTCTGAGCAAACCCTGCGACAATCAGACACTGATCGAAAGCATGGAAAATGCGCTGGGACTGCGCCAGTTGCTGCAAAGTCCGGAACTAAGAACACTGGTGGCTGATTCCAAAAGCCTCGCCTCCCCGCCCGATACCTATATCCGGCTTGAGGACGCCTTTGCCGATCCGGACTATTCACTCGAAAGCATTTCGGAAATTGTCGAGTCTGATATTGCGCTGACGACCGAAGTTCTCAAACTGACCAACTCGTCCTATTTCGCAGTTACACAGACGGTGTCATCGGTCTCGCATGCGGTGCGCATGCTGGGCAAGGAAACGCTCAAGGCGCTGGCGCTTTTTGTCGGGCTTTATCGCGGTTTTGAAGGCCCGCCCAATCAGGCCGCCAACCTCAAACGCCTGTGCCATCGCAGCCAGCAAATCGGTGTCACGGCCGCTCTTATTGCTGAATTCGAAGACCTGCCGCGCGAAATCTGCCACGCGGTGCCCAGTATCGGGATGCTCAGCCACATCGGCACATTGATCCTGTATGCCAACCGGCCTGACGAGATGGAGGCCGTCACCAAACGGGTCGAGACCGAAGGCATTTCAATTGCCAAGGCCGAAACCGAGCAATTCGGTGCCTGTCATGCCGAAATCGGTGCCTATCTTTTGGGGCTGTGGGGGTTCCCGGCCCCGGTAATCCAGGCTGTTGCCTATCACCATCGCCCGATGGATCTCCCCCATAAGGAGATGAATGCCCTGACGGCGATTTATGTTGCCCAGCATCTCACCCGTGAAATCGCCGACCAGGAAAACGGACAAGATCCCGAAAGCCGAATTGATATGAACTATCTGGCATTGATCGGCAAAACGGGCCGGATCGAAGAATGGACAAACATTGCCCGAATTGTTTCGCAAAAATACAGTGAACTTACCAACAGCTGACACATCCGCCGCATCCCGGCATTGCAGGCCAATTGCCATGGGTTTCCTGCAATTATCTGAACTCCCTCCTCAAATGCGGACTGTGAATGGACGGTCTGCAATCCCATCTAAACAATATGAAACGTGCGTAAGAGGGTAACCATGAGCATCATCCTGTTTGTCGATGATGAAACAAACATTCTGGAAGGATTGCGTCGACGTCTGCACTCTGTGCGTCCTGACTGGAAATTGTCATTTGCGGCGAATGCCGAAAGTGCAATTGCCCAAGCCGCGGAAACAGAGCCCGATGTCGTCATTTCCGATATGCGTATGCCCGGTACGGACGGGGCAGAACTATTGACCGTGATGCAGCAAAAGCATCCACACACGGCACGTATCATTCTTTCGGGCTTCAGCGAAGAAGAAGCCGTCTTGCGAACTGTCGGCCCGGCCCATCAATATCTGGCCAAACCTTGCGACGACAACATGTTGCTTGAAACCATCGACAACGCGCTTGATCTTCGCAATTTGCTGACCAATCCGGACTTGCGATCATTGGTTGGCGGGATTGATACGCTGGCATCCCCGCCCAGCACATATACCAATCTGGTCAATGCCCTTGAAGACCCGATGGTCAGCAATGACAAGCTGACCTCGATCGTGGCGTCTGACATTGCCCTGACTGCCGAAATCCTGAAACTGACCAATTCGGCCTATTTTGCCATTCGTCAGAACATCACGTCTGTATCACTTGCCATCCGCATGCTTGGCATTGATACGCTTAAGGCGCTTGCACTTTTTACCGGCCTGTTTCGCAGTTACGACGGCCCCAAAACCGATGCCACGCGCATGATGCAACTGTGCCAGCGCAGCCAGCAACTTGGCGTTCTGGCAACCCTGATTGCCGAACAGGAAAAGCTCGCCCCGGAAATCATCAATGTCATGCCCGCCATCGGCATGCTGAGCCACACCGGCAGCCTGATCCTCTATGCGTTCCGCGCCAAGGAAATGACCGAAGTCATCAAACGCGTCGAAAGCGAAGATATCCCGATCAACCTTGCCGAACGTGACCAGTTCGGTGCCGCCCACCCGGAAATCGGCGCCTATCTTCTGGGCCTGTGGGGTTTCCCCAGCGCGATGGTTCAGACGGTCGCCTATCACCACCGCCCCCAGGACACGCCCCACAATGAAATGGACGCTCTGACGACAATTTACGTTGCGCAACACCTTGCGCGCGAAGTCGCCATAGAACTCAGAACCGGCACAGCCCCGGAAAGCCGGATCGACATCGAATATCTTGAACGGATGAACAAGGCCGACAGACTGCCGGCATGGCGTGAAACCGCAAAGCTGGTCGAAGAAAAATATTCGGAACTCGCCAAGTAAGGGAGGGACATATCATGGAAGAGCCGCGTGTACTTTTCGTCGATGACGATGAAAACCTGCTGATGGGACTGAAACGCCGGCTGCGGGGCAAATTCAGTTTCGACACCGCCCTTGGCCCGCTTGAGGCCATAGAAAAGATCAAGGGCGGGGCAAAATACGCGGTTTGTGTTGCCGATATGCGCATGCCCGAAATGGATGGGGTCGAACTTCTCAGCAATGTCGCAAAACTCAGCCCCGATACCGTCAATATGATGCTGACGGGCAATGCCGACCAGAAAACAGCGGTCGAAGCCATCAACCAGGGGCGGATTTTCCGTTTTTTCAACAAGCCCTGCGAAGACGAAGAACTGCTTGTCGGGGTCAATGCCGCCTTGCGCCAGCATCAGTTGATCACAGCTGAAAAGGCCCTGATTGAACAGACACTTGCCGGCAGCATCAAGGTCCTGACCGAAGTCTTGTCACAGCTGAACCCCGCGATTTTTGGCAAGGCCATGCGCGCAAAGGTCTGGTGTGATCAGGTCGCCAAGTCGATCGGATACCCGCACCCCTGGGAATTGGGGCTTGCCGCCCTTCTTGCGCCAATCGGGTATGTTTCGTTGCCCGCCGATATCTTAAGCCGCCTTGGCGAGGAAAAGCCGCTTCAGCCCCTTGAACGCGATGTCGTAAGACGCACGCCAGAAGTTGCGCGCAGCCTGATTTCAAATATCCCCCGTCTCGAAAATGTCGCGCAGATTGTCTATATGCAATATCGCGATTTTGATGGTTCCGGCTTCCCGTCAGACGGCCCGAAAGGAACCGATATCCCGCTGGGATCACGGGTTCTTCGGATATTCAACGATCTTGGGAAAATCACGGAAAGCGAACTGGTGGTCAAACAGCATTTTGACGAACTGCGTCAAAAGCCGAAACGTTATGACATGAGCCTTCTCGACAAGATCGAAATGGTTCTCGCGGTTGTTGATCCGTCCTATGACAAGACCGCTTTCCCCGAAGGAACCGAACATGACATCTATCTCAAACATCTGCGGATGGGCGATTTCCTGCTGACCGACATCGAAACCCGTGACGGGCATGTCTTGCTGACCCACGGAAACTATATTTCCGAAGTTCAGATCCAACGCCTGCGTGTTTTCCAGAAACTGCATCAGTTTCATGAGCCGATCCGCGTTCGCCGCGGCGGCAAGGGCGCAAGCGGTTGATACCGCAACAATTTCGTGACGGAAAGAACCATGGCCGAAGATCAGGATAACATCGAAACGCCGAAAATCATGAGCGGCGGTGACGAGTTGATCACCAATGACGACTTGCTTGACGAAATCAGCAAGATCGAAGCCCCCGAAGAATTCCAGAAGCAATTCATGGAACTGTTCAACGAACAGAGCCGCCGCAAACTGGAAATCACCCAGCGCCTTAAAACGATCCTCGATACCGTGGTCGAAGGCATCCTGATAGTGGATGCCGCCGGCATCATTCAGGACTTCAACAAATCCGCCGAAGAAATCCTGCGTGCGCAAAGTGGCGAGTTGCTTGGGACATCGGTCGACGTGATGTTTATCGACCGCAAGATGACGGTGCGCCACCGGCTTTTGAACCGGTGTATCAATATCAGCTCCGGTGTTCTGAAATACGACTATACCGAAACCATGGCCCAGCGACTGGATGGCGACAGTTTCCCGATGGAAATCATCGTCAGCCCGGCCAATTTCAGTTCGGAAATGAGCTATCTTTACATTTTCCGCGACATCACCCGCCGCCGTCAGGCCGAAGATGCACAAAAGAAGCTCGAAGAAGATCTGCGTGAAGCTCTGAAGCTTGAGGCAATTGGCCATCTTGCCGGCGGTATCGCCCATGAGATCAATACGCCAAGCCAGTATATCCGCGACAATCTGAAATTCCTTAATGACAGCTATGGTGCGCTTTCGCGTGTCCTTGGACTGTCATTGCAAACACTGTGGAAAAACCGCGCATTTCTGCCCGACAACACCTTTGAAGAATTCGCCAAGCAATTGCGCAATTCAGATATGGAATTCCTGCTCGAAGAAATCCCGCATGCGACCCAGCAATCCCTTGACGGTATCAATCAGGTCGCGCGCATCGTCCTGTCGATGAAGGAATTCTCCCATCCCGGCGGGGCGGAAAAAACAACAACCGACATCAATCGGGTACTGTCAAACGTCATTGTGATTTCGCGCAATGAATGGAAACACTATGCCGACGTGGTCGAAAAGTTTGACCCGGAAATTCCGCATATCCCCTGCTATATCAACGAGGTCAACCAGGTCTTTCTCAATCTGATTGTCAATGCGGTCCAGGCCATTCAGGAAGCCGGACGCAAACCGTCCGAAGGCGAGATTGTCGTCAAAACCACATCCCTTGATGACAGCATCCTGATCAGCATTTCCGATAACGGCACGGGCATCGACAAGGAAAACAGATCGAAAATCTTCAACCCGTTCTTCACCACCAAGGAAGTCGGCAAGGGCACCGGTCAGGGGCTTTCGATTACCCATGACATCGTAACGGTGCGCCATGGTGGCAGGATCTGGTTTGAAACCCAGGTCGGCAAGGGAACAACGTTCCATGTGCTGCTTCCGGGCGAGGACCGCACAGGCAAATCGGCAAGCGAATAAACAGATCGACGATCAAGGACGCCGCAGCTGACAACCAACCACTCAGCGCGGTGCAAACAATATGATGCCAGCACCAAGCAGGCATACCATAAGCCCGGTCACATCCCATCGATCGGGACTGCTGCGTTCAACAACCCACATCCATAAAACCGATGCGGTGATGTAAACCCCGCCATAGGCTGCATATGCACGCCCGGCAAATTCGGCATCGACCTTGGTCAGCAACCAGGCAAACACCACAAGCGATGCAACCCCCGGCACGATCCACCAGATCGACTTCCCCGATCGCAGCCAGGCCCAGAAGGCAAAGCATCCGGCAATTTCAGCAATAGCTGCAAAGATATAGGCCGCAATGCTTTGCATATACTTTTCCGTTTATCCGCAATCAGAAAGCCGGACGTAAATCACCGGCATATTTGCCCGCCCAGTTGGTCAAAACCGGGGTCAGATAGTTTTTAAGAATTTCTGCCTTGGCATCGTCGATCACACCATGCTTGCGCAACAATCCGCCCATGGCGACTTCCGCGCCGCGCTGGGTCCCGTCATCGATCTTAAGGGCAACGCCCAACCCTTGTTTCGGGAAGGCCGCGCAATAGACACCCTCTGCCCCGACCTTGACCAATGCATCTTCGCCGCATTCTTCCATGATCCCGGTACAGAAACGACCGGTACCAGCGACCATGAAGGGCGCATTTGCACATCCCTTGCGGATGCGTTTGATCGCATCAACGCGCTTGGGATCAAGCCCGGCCGGGTCCGCCATTCGCGCCATGGCAAGTCCAAGGTCACGCAACCGCATGCCGATCACCGGAATGCCGCAGCCATCAATACCGCGCGGGGTCGATGACAAATCACAATCGCCCATTTCCTCAAGCACCTTGATCAGGCGCTGTTGGGCGGGATGGGCTTCTTCGATATATCCTTTGGGGTCTTCGCCCAGATGCGCAATCGTGCTGAGAAAACCTGAATGTTTGCCCGAACAATTATTGTGCGCCTTGGTCAGGGTCACGTGATCGGCTGCCTGCTTGATCCCGGCTGCTGCACTAAGTGAATAGTGCGGCGCGCATTCAAGCGTATCGACCGAAAATCCGATCTTTTCAAGCCAGGCTTTTACCGTCTGTGCATGTTCTTCTTCGCCATTATGGGACGAGCACGCCAGTGCAATATGTTTGTCCTCAAGCCCGAATGCCTCAACCGCGCCGCTTTCAAGAAACGGGATCGCCAGCAACGGCTTGATGGCGGATCGTGGATACATCAACTCATCGATATCCCCGCCCTGATCAATCACCGTACCATCCGCTTTCATCACCACATAGCGTCCACGATGGAAACTTTCGACCATCTCGCCACGGGTGGCTTCAACCAGGATCGGATTGGCGGCTTGGGACATCTTGTTGCTCCGGCAGATGTGGGACTGTTCTTCCTATGCCCGAAACATGGGGCCAAAAGCAAGTCTCGCCAAGCACCCCCGATCATTTCCACCGTGCCGTCCTGCCATTTCAGGGCAGTCTGGGCATCGGGATGGCGGTCAGATTCTTGTATTCCTTAAGAACCAGACTGGACTGCACATCACGGACATTGGGCATTGAAAGCAACTGGTGGGTGACGAAATCGCCGAAACTTTCGATATCGCGTGCAACGGCAACCAAAAGGAAATCCTGCCTGCCGGTCATCGCCCAGCAGGACAGAACTTCCGGAAGATCGTTCATCGCACGGGCGAATTCCTCTGCCCCGGCTTCGGTGTGGCTTTGCAGACGGACCTGAATGGTTGCCAACACCCCGAATCCCAGTTTCTTGCGATCAAGCAGTGCGACCTGTCGTTTGATCACCCCGCTTTCTTCAAGTTGCTTGACCCGGCGCAAACAGGGTGACGGGGACATACCAACCATTTCAGCCAGTTGCACATTACTGATCGAGGCATCCCGTTGCAGAACTTGCAGAATGCGGATGTCTGTTGTGCTTAAGGTTACATCGGTCATTTTTCACCCCAAAATATCAACCCATGGTCACATTATATCAACATCACCCGATTTTGATATCTTATTGGCCCGAAAATGACATTTAAACTGATGTAGAATCGTTCTCATAAATCGGCACAAGAACCAAAATGAGGACGGCCATGGATCAGGGAAAAAATCTGCGCGGCGATTACAGCCACATCAATGATGATTACACCATCTTGCAGGATTGGGATGCCTACACAGAGGCAGAACACGAATTATGGCGCAAGCTTTATGCCCGCCAGTCGGCCATTCTGCCGGGCTATGCCGCCCCGGATTACATTCGAAATCTTGCCCGCCTTGATGCCGCGGATCAGATTCCGCATTTCGGCCGGGTCAGTGAACAGCTTCATGCCGCCACCGGTTGGCATCTTGTCGCGGTGCCCGGGCTTGTTCCCGATGATGTGTTTTTTGATCATCTTGCCAACCGGCGCTTTCCGGTGACGGTCTGGCTGCGCAAACCCGAAGAAATGGACTATCTGGTCGAACCCGACATTTTCCATGACTTCTTTGGCCATGTGCCGATGCTTTATGATCCGGTCTTTGCCGATTACCTTGCTGCCTATGGCGCAAAGGGGGCCGAGGCCATCGCCATGGGCGGCCTAAAAAACCTGGCGCGGATGTATTGGTATATGGTCGAATTCGGCCTGATCATCACCGAACATGGCCTGCGCGCCTATGGCGCGGGCATGTTGTCATCGCAAACCGAAACCATTTATTCGGTAACCGATCCGACGCCAAACCGCGTGGCTTTTGACTTAGAACGGGTGATGGCGACCGACTATGCGATTGACGATTTCCAGAAGACCTATTTCGTGCTGGAAAGCTATGATCAGTTGTTTGACGCCATGAAAACATCAATGGCGCCGATCTATGAACGCCTTGTAAATCAGCCGTCGATTGATCCCGAAACCACCCTTCCGACCGACCGCCTCTATCACCTGCATGGCGACGCAGACGGTATCATTGCCCTAGGCCCGCAAGGCAGCACGCACAACATCACCGCCAAACAACAACGCCCTGCATAAAGCAGGGCGTCCAACATCCACCTACGATGATTCGGCGATAATGGTCAGCAGGCGCTGATGGATTGTCCAAGAACACGGTTAAGCTGTTCAAGCACCACGGTCGGGCTGGCATCCTTGCTGATGAAATCAGCAGCGCCAAGTGCATCTGCCTGCGCGCGGGTATCGGCGTCATAATGGGCCGAGAAGAAAAATACCGGCACATTCACCGCATCGGGATAACGGCGGCGAATTTCACAAAACGCTTCAAAGCCACTCATGCCCGGCATTTCGATATCAAGGATGATGGCCCGGGGATACAGCCCGTCAAGCTGATCGATCAGGTCATCTGCACAATCAAAACCGGCCACGTCATATCCTGCCCGGCGCAACACTGTTTCAAGTGCGGCCTTGGCACTGGGACTGTCGTCGGCAAAGGCAACCAGCCCATCAGGACTGATTTGCGACGGCATGGCGCTAAGCGCGTTCATGGATGGCGATACTCCGAGAATTGGGACAGCCCCAAATTGGCAGATGAAAATGTCAAATTGGTTAAACCTGCCGATTTTTTGCCACATAGCTTTGGCAACCGGGATTCTGCCATCAAAGTACACGACGATTTTCTGACCGGCCTTACCCCCAAGCACCTATGTGCAGCGCAAGAAAATCCGCTGGTTTCTACGACATGACGTTACGGAACCATCATCTCTGACGTGGCGACTACGCCTAAATAGGTATTTCCATGCCTATTTACGGAATTACTGTCAGGTGCTATAAACCGCCCTGTCGCAAATGTGACCGGGAAATATCGTCGGGAATCCGGTGCGGTCTGGTGCAAATATGCTGTCGCCAAATCCGGAACTGCCCCCGCAACTGTATGTGCAAAGGCGGATTTTGCCGATGCACGAGTCAGAATACCGATACTGTTTCCGTGGTTTGAATTGGGCCGGGCGGGGTGTACCGGGTACAGGGAATCCATAGTAAAATAATATTTGGAAACGTTCTGTCGGTTGCGCACCATCCCCATATACCGCGGATCAGACAGAAGTCACCAAGCCGGGAGAATCCATGTCCGACCCGCTTAAACTTGCATCTGAATTTCCATCTGCCGACTACGCAAGCTGGCGTAAACTTGCCGAGGACGCCCTTAAAGGCGCGCCTTTCGACAAGAAACTGGTGACCCGTGCCCGCGACGGATTCTCCGTTCAGCCGATCTACACCCTTGATGATCAGGATGATGCAACCCGATTGATCCACGAAGTTCTGACCGCAACGGTCGAACCGCGCGAAACCGTGACCGGCTGGGATATTCGCCAACTTCATACCCATCCCGATCCCAAGGTAACCAATGCCGCGATTCTTGACGATCTCGAAAATGGCGCGACATCGATCACGCTGAAGCTTGATGCCGCTGCCCGTCAGGGGCGCGAAATTTCATCGGGCGAAGTCGGTGTTGACGGGATCGCGATCCATTGCCTGGCGGATCTTAAGATCGTCCTTGATGACATTTATACCAATCTTGCCACCATCGGGCTGGATGCCGGGGCCGCCGGTGTTCCCGCAGCCGCCCTTCTGGCGGCTCATATCGCAAGCTCCGACGATGCCGATGAAGCAGCGCCGGCCTTTAATATCGACCCGATCGGCACCCTTGCCGCCACGGGTGCCCTGCCGTGTAGTGCCGAAGACGCCATTGGTCATGCCGCATCTGTTGCCTGTGATCTGATTGATCTGTTCCCGCTGGCAACTGCAATTTCGGTAAATGGCGCACCTTATTACAATGCGGGCGCAACCGACGGTCAGGAACTGGCATGCTTGCTGGCATCGGGTGTGACCTATTTGCGCGCCCTGACCGATGCGGGCATGGCCGTTGATCAGGCGGCGGGTGCGATTGTCTTTAACGTTGCGATTGGGACGGATTTCTTTGCCGGGATTGCCAAGCTCCGTGCGCTTCGCATGATGTGGAGCCGCGTTCTTTCCGCATCCGGCGCACAGGATGCAACGATTTCGATCAACGCGATTTCCGCTGAAATGGCCCTGACCAAGGTTGATCCATGGGTCAATATGCTGCGCACGACGGTTACAAGCTTCGCGGCCGGTCTTGGCGGTGCAGATAGCGTGACCTGCCTGCCCTATGATCATCTGATTGGCCTTCCCGATGGCTTTGCCCGTCGCATCGCACGCAACACGCAACTGATCTTGCAGGAAGAAAGCAACGTTCACCGCGTGATCGACCCGGCTGGCGGGTCATGGTTTATCGAAAACCTGACCAAGGAACTGGCCCAAACCGCGTGGGGCAAGTTCCAGTCGCTTGAAGCATCCGGTGGTATCCTTAAGGCCCTTGCCAACGGGTCCCTGAAATCGGAAATCGAAACTGTCTGGCAGGAACGAGAAAAGCGTCTGGCGACCCGGCGTGATCCGCTGACCGGCGTTTCGGAATTCCCCAATATCGCCGAGGCAAAGGTTCAATGCGATATGCCTGACCTTGATGCGATTCAGGCCGACGCCAAATCCCGTCAGACCAAATATGACGGCACCGTTGGCAAAGATCTGGCATCGATGATGGAAGCCGCCCGTGCCGGTGCCACCATCGGTCATATCTTTACCGACCTTTATGGCACCAGTGCCGCGGCCCGTATTTCACCGCTGACGCCGCATCGTTTGTCCGAAAGCTTTGAGGCCCTGCGCAAACGTGCAGACGCGCATAAATCCGCATCGGGCAGCTTCCCGCAAATCTTCCTGGCCAATCTTGGCAAGGTTGCCCAGCACACCGCCCGCGCGACCTTTGCCCGCAACTTCTTTGAAGCCGGCGGGATCGAGGCGATTACCAATAACGGTTTTGATACTGCCGATGCCGCCGCAAAAGCCTTTGCCGAAAGTGGCGCAAAGATCGCCGTCATTTGTGGATCGGATCCGCAATATGGCGACATGGCCGGTGATGTTGCC
This sequence comes from Thalassospira sp. GO-4, assembly GCF_023588965.1. Taxonomy (NCBI): domain Bacteria; kingdom Pseudomonadati; phylum Pseudomonadota; class Alphaproteobacteria; order Rhodospirillales; family Thalassospiraceae; genus Thalassospira; species Thalassospira sp. GO-4. The sequence goes on along the minus strand of NZ_CP097807.1, from coordinate 3,538,599 downwards.
AAGGCCCTGAAATCGGCCGGGGCCAGCATGGTTTACCTTGCCGGGCATCCGGGCGAGGCCCGCAACAGTTACGAGGCCACCGGGATTGATGAATTTATCTATGTCGGGGCGGATGTTCTGGCGATTTGTGGTACCGCACTTGACCACCTTCTTGGCAAACGGGGGGAGAAATAACCATGACCCGCATTCCTGATTTCTCCGACCTTCCGCTGTTTGACGGGGCTTCTGCCGGGGCAAAGGACCCGTTCCAGTCAGAACCATGGACCACGCCAGAAGGCATTGACGTCAAACCCGTTTATGGCCCCGGCGACCTTGACGGTATTGATCATCTGTCAACCATGCCCGGTATGCCGCCCTTCTTGCGCGGTCCCTATCCGACCATGTATGTGCAGCGCCCCTGGACGATCCGCCAATATGCCGGTTTCTCGACCGCAGAAGAATCCAACGCGTTCTATCGCCGCAACCTTGCAGCCGGTCAAAAGGGCCTTTCGATTGCCTTCGACCTTGCCACCCATCGCGGTTATGACAGCGACCATCCCCGCGTAACCGGCGATGTCGGCATGGCCGGTGTGGCGATTGACAGCATCTATGACATGAGAACCCTGTTTGATGGCATTCCGCTTGATCAGATGTCGGTTTCCATGACCATGAATGGCGCGGTTCTACCCGTCATGGCGCTTTATATTGCGGCTGCAGAAGAACAGGGTGTGAAACACGAACAGCTTTCGGGCACGATCCAGAACGACATTCTCAAAGAATTCATGGTGCGCAACACCTATATCTATCCGCCCAAACCATCGATGCGCATCATTTCCGACATCTTTGCCTTTACCTCGCAAAACATGCCGAAATTCAATTCGATCTCGATTTCGGGCTATCACATGCAAGAAGCAGGCGCGACCGCCGATCTTGAACTGGCCTATACCCTGGCCGACGGTATCGAATATGCCCGTGCCGGTCAGGCCGCAGGGTTGCCGATTGATAAATTCGCGCCGCGCCTGTCGTTCTTCTGGGCGATTGGCATGAATTTCTTTATGGAAATCGCCAAAATGCGTGCCGCACGCATGATCTGGGCCAAGCTGATCAAACAGTTTGATCCGCAAAACCCCAAATCCTTGTCGCTGCGTACGCACAGCCAGACATCAGGCTGGTCTCTGACCGCGCAGGATGTGTTTAACAACGTCATCCGCACCTGCGTCGAAGCCATGGCATCAACCCAGGGCCATACCCAGTCGCTCCATACCAATGCACTGGACGAGGCACTGGCCCTTCCGACCGATTTCTCGGCCCGGATTGCCCGTAACACCCAGTTGTTCCTGCAACAGGAAAGCGGCACGACCAATGTCATCGATCCGTGGGGCGGTTCATATTATGTCGAACGCCTGACCCGCGATCTGGCCGAAAAGGCATGGGCCCATATTGCCGAGGTCGAAGAACAGGGCGGCATGGCCAAGGCGATTGAAGCAGGCATCCCCAAAATGCGCATCGAAGAAGCCGCCGCCAGAACACAGGCCCGCATCGATAGCGGCCGTCAGACATTGGTTGGCGTAAACAAATACCGCGTGACCGATGATCGCCCGGTCGACGTCCTTCAGGTCGATAACGCCGAAGTGCGCCGCCAACAAATTGCCAAGCTTGAACGCTTGCGGGCCGAACGTGACAATGGTGCGGTTGAAAGTGCCCTGACGGCCCTGACCAATGCCGCAGACAGCGGTAAGGGCAACCTGCTTGAACTTGCTGTTCAGGCCGCACGTGCCAAATGCACCGTCGGCGAGATTTCCGATGCACTGGAAAAGGTTTATGGACGCCATCAGGCAGTTATTCGTTCCATCTCCGGCGTTTACAAAACCGAAGTTGGTGCTGATAACGAGGCCCTGGCCAAGGTTGATCGCCTGATCACTGAATTCGAAGCCGCCGAAGGCCGCCGTCCGCGTATCCTGATCGCCAAGATGGGACAGGATGGCCATGACCGTGGTCAGAAAGTCATTGCCACCGCCTTTGCCGATCTTGGCTTTGATGTTGATATCGGCCCGCTGTTCCAGACCCCGGAAGAAGCCGCAAAGCAGGCTGTTGAAAACGACGTTCATATTGTCGGCGCAAGCTCCCTGGCCGCGGGCCACCTGACCCTGGTGCCGCAGCTTCGCGCCGAACTGGACAAGCTTGGCCGTGAAGACATCATGATCGTTGCCGGTGGCGTTATCCCTCCACAGGACTTCGACAAACTGTTCGAAGCCGGGGCGGAGGCGATCTTCCCACCCGGAACGGTGATTGCCGAAGCCGCGGGCGACCTGCTAGAAAAGCTAAATCAGTCTGGCGAAGAAGCAGCCTGATCGGCTTGCTTCTTCCGGCTTTCATGCCCTAACCTGACGGCGGGCATATCTCCGTGATCCGGCATCCGCAAAGGAACCATCGGTGAAAGAAACGCTGCGCACCATACCCGCAGGCACGGGCGGCAATATCAGCCCGCGCAAGGCCGTGCGCAGGCGTGTGCTATCAACTGATGAACTGGTTGATGGCGTGCTTGCCGGTGATCGCACCATCCTTTCACGCGCCATCACCTTGGTCGAAAGCCGCAATCCCAAACATTTCGAACAGGCCCAGGCGGTTCTGGCCCGCCTGATGCCCCATACCGGCGGATCGCAACGCATTGGCATAACCGGTGTTCCCGGCGTGGGTAAATCCACCTTTATCGAAGCGTTCGGCAAGAACCTGACCGGTGCGGGCAAAAAGGTCGCGGTTCTGGCCGTCGATCCGACCAGTGCCCGATCCGGTGGCTCGATTCTCGGCGACAAAACCCGCATGAACGAGCTTTCCATTGATCCCAACGCCTATATCCGCCCGTCCCCCAGCAGCGGATATCTTGGCGGGGTCAATCGCATGACCCGTGAAACCATCCTTCTGTGCGAAGCCGCCGGCTTTGACGTGGTTCTGGTCGAAACGGTGGGTGCCGGACAAAGCGAAACCATGGTAGCCCAAATGACCGATTTCTTCCTGGTGCTGATGCTGCCCGGTGCCGGGGATGAATTGCAGGGCATCAAAAAAGGTGTGCTTGAAATCGCCGATCTGATCGCGGTCAACAAATCCGATGCCGACCCCGCCAAGGCGCGCGAAGCCAAACGTGAGTATTCCTCGGCTTTGCGAATTTTGCAGCCAACCAGCAAACATTGGCGCCCGCAATCAGTGATGGTTTCCGCCCTGATCAATGACGGGCTTGATACCATCTGGGACCTGATCAACCAGCATCGTGCCGTGATGGAAAAGGAAGGCGAATTCACCGCCAAGCGCGCCCGTCAGCAACGCGACTGGATGTGGACCATGCTGCGTGACCGGCTGCTTGAAACCTTTACCCATCGTGATGACGTCGCAAGCCGCCTAAGCGCGCTTGAAGCCGACGTTCTTTCGGGCTCCACCAACCCGACCGCCGCGGTCGAGGAATTGCTGGGCCTGATCAAAACAACCGGATAGGCATAAACCGGCCATAACAAAAGGCCGCACCAGAAATGTGCGACCCTTTGAATTTTCAAACGCTGATGCGTTACTTGTTTTCCGGCTCGGCCTTGAGCTTGTCCTTGAGGATTTTAAGCTTCTCGACGGCATCATTGATTTCGCGATCAAGATGGGCAAGGCCTTCGCGCTTTTCGCGCGGCATTGCTTCGAGTTCGTCCAAAGCTTTTTCAACGATATAAAGCATTCTCAATCCTCCTTCATGCGTCTTGGCACTGACACGCGTCGTGTCGGGCTGGCACATAATGACCATAGCACCAAGCATGTACCTGTTCGTGTTGCAATTCAAAGATATAGATCAAACCTGCGGAAACACTTTGTGTTTGCCCGGGTAATCGTCTTTGAGGGAGCATCTCGATATGGCTTTAACGGATCAGGAGGCGGTCTGTTCCAGACGTTCTTTCAGAACCTGAAGGCTTTCAGACGTTGACTTTAACACCGTTTCAAGACCGGAAAGCTTTTCACGGGCTTCGCGCGAAACAGCTTCGACTTCATCAAAGGCACTTTCAAAAATATACAGCATCTTTTTTGGCTCCTGCCCTGTCAGATACCAACCATTGTCTGAGCAATGTCTGAGTCTGACCGGACGTTTCATTGTTGTTTTTGATACTTTAAATGTGGCTCGTAAATCGGCTGGAAAGGTGTCAGCAATACGCTTTTTTCCGCCTTATTTCGGTGGTCGCGCACATTCCTGCTCTGTGATTTTTCAACGGCACGTTTGTGCGGTTTGTGGTAAAAGCCGCCCTCTGATTTCAGGAAACAGGATTAAACGGCGATGACGCATCTGGTGCTGGCACCGATGGAAGGACTGGTTGACTGGCGCGTTCGGCAATTGCTGACCGCGACGGGCGGCTTTGATCTGTGCGTCACCGAATTTATCCGCGTGTCGCAGAACCTGTTTCCCGCCCATGTGTTTCATCGTTATTGCCCGGAACTTCTGAATGGCGGCAACACCCTTTCAGGTGTGCCGGTACTGGTCCAGTTGATGGGGCATGACCCGGAACTGATGGGCGAAAATGCTGCCTTTGCAGCAACACTTGGCGCACCGGGGATCGATATCAATTTCGGGTGCCCGTCCAAGACAGTCAACAAACGCGAAGCCGGTGCATCGCTTTTGAAATGTCCGGACAATCTGTTTCATATCGTTTCGGCGGTGCGCCGTGCTGTTCCGGCCGACATTCCGGTCAGCGCCAAGGTTCGCCTTGGGTTCAGTGACAAGGAGCTGTTTCTTGATATCGCCCGTGCGGTCGAAGCAGGCGGCGCGCAGCATCTGACGGTTCACGCGCGCACCAAGCTTGAAGGTTACAAACCACCGGCGCATTGGGAATATCTGGCTCGTATCCGGGATGCCATTTCCATCGGCATGACCGGTAATGGCGAAATCTGGGACGTCGCCGATTATGAGAAATGCCGCGATATTTCGGGCTGCGACAGCTTCATGCTGGGCCGGGGTGCGATTGCGGCCCCGGATCTTGCCAACCGGATCAAGGCATTCGAAGGCGGATCCCGCCTGCCCAAGGAAAGCTGGGCAGATGTTCTGGCCATGTTGCTGGCCTATTGCGATCTGATGGACGAAGACGGCGCGTCGGAAAACCATCAGGCCGGGCGCATCAAACAATGGATGGCACTGATCCGCAAAAGCCACGCGCAAGGGGCGACCTGTTTTGATGAAATCAAACGGATACGGTCAATCGACGAACTGCGTGCCAAACTGCGCCACGATATGACGCTTCGGGAAAATCAGCGGCAAGACGTTCCGATTGCGGCGGAATAGTCAGCGCCTTTTTTCTGTCTGAAATGCAAAACGGGGTGCCCTTTGACCACCCCGTTTTTGTGTCTTCTGCGTTCCGTGATCAGCCGTCACTTAACTGCCAAATCCAAAATCATCGGCATCAAGGTCATCCGGATCATGAACCCCCATCAGGGTCACGGATGCATCATTGCCAAGTTCGATCACGACATTGCCGTCAACATCGACATGCATGTCGTTCTGGATCTGGTTGAAGTTGTTGTAGTTCCATTCCGACAGATCAATGATGTCTTCGCCCGGCGTAAAGTCGGTGATGATGTCATGACCATCGGTCTTGCCGATTTCGAACGTATCCCAACCGGTCCCACCGGTCAGGGTGTCATCCCCGGCACTGCCATACAGATGGTCATTGCCCGCACCGCCCAGCAACAGATCGTCACCGGCATTGGACCACAGGGTATCGTTGCCCGCGCCACCATCAATCGTGACATTGCCATAGCTTTCAATATCGCTGGTCAGATCGACGATATCGTTGCCATCACCGGCTTCGATCACCTCGATACCGCTGATACGGACATTGGCACTGCCTTCGCTGACCGAGTCACGCAGGAACAGGGCATCATCGCCACTGGTCATCTGAAGGGTATCGACACCCTCGCCACCGATGAAGACGTCGTTGGACTGGTTGTAACCACCCAGATTGACATATTCGCCAGTGCCTTCGTCGCCACCGTCATGATGTCCCCAACCATTGCCATTATGGTTGTTGTGACCCCAGCCATTGTCGTGGTTGTGACCATCCTCGCTTGGCGAGCCGTCATTCAGCGCGTACCAGCTGTTACCCCAGGTATCGTCTGCATTGTATTGCAGGACATCATCGCCCGCGCCGCCATTAAGGATATCAACCCCGTTGCCGCCACTGATGGTATCGGCACCCGAACCACCCCACAGGGTGTCATTGCCTTCGCCACCATTGATAACGTCATCACCGGCGTTGCTCCAGACGATGTCATCGCCTGTGCCGCCCAGAATGGTGACATCGCCATAAGACAGCGTATCGCTGGTCAGATCGATAATGTCATCGCCGTTACCGGCATCAATGACTTCGACATTCGATATCCGCGGGCTGGTGCCCGGATCGGTAAAGGTATCATCCAGGAACAGCGCGTCATTGCCGCTGGTCATCGACAGGGTATCGGTCCCGTCACCACCGTCAAAGATATCTTCCGAACGGTTGTAACCCGAAAGATTGATCTGTTCGTTGGTGCCATCCATACCTGGATCGCCAACGTTTTTCGCAGCATAGCTGCCGCTCCAGGTTGCGTCTTTCTGATATTCGATGGTGTCATTGCCCGCACCCGCATCAATCAGATCCGAACCCGACCCGCCATTGATCGTATCGTTGCCGGCACCGCCCCAGATGGTGTCATCACCATCATCGCCACCAAGAACATCATTTCCGTCCAGACCCGAAAGCAGGTTCGATCCATCATCCCCGAACAGATAGTCGTTGAAGTTCGACCCGATCAGGTCTTCGATCGAAGACAGAATATCATTGCCAGCACCGCCAACGGCCGTGCCACTTTCAAGACTTACAGCAACGGCTGAGGATGCATTGGCATAGCTTGCCGCGTCACGACCCGACCCGCCATTGAGCGTGTCATTGCCAGCGCCGCCTTCAAGCGTGTCATTCCCGGCTTCGCCATACAATTTGTCGTCGCCGTTGCCACCGCTCAGCGTGTCGTTGCCATCACCGCCATACAGCTTGTCGTTATTTTCGCCGCCATCAAGCACGTCATCGCCAGCGCCACCTTTAAGGGTGTCGTCGCCGGTACCACCAAACAGGGTATCGTTGCCGGCATCGCCAAACAGCTTGTCCTGGCCCTGACCGCCCAGAAGCGTGTCATTGCCATCCCCGGCCGAAATGCTGTCATCGCCCGAACCGCCATCCAGCGTATCGTCGCCTGTACCACCGGTGATCTTGTCCTGACCGCTGCCACCTTCGACAAGGTCATTTCCGGCATCACCCGACAGGGTATCGTCGCCGTCACCGCCATACAGGCTGTCATTGCCTTCCATGCCAGACAGGGTGTCCTGCCCGTTCAGGCCATAAACCGTATCGTCACCGGCAAGGGCCGCAATCGTGTCATTGTTGCTGGTGCCATAAAGCACATCATCATACGGGGTCGGGCCGCTTGATGCCTCAACACCGACAAACATGTCAGCGGTAAGTGCACCCATCGAAACACCGACCAGCGTCAGCGATCCCTGACCGTTCAGATCAATGACCGTGTTGCCGTTGACTTCGCTCATCAGGCCGCGCAGTTCCGTCCAGTCATCAACATCAAGCGATGCCAGGTTGATCTGGTCTTCCTGCGGGTTGAAGTCGGTAACAACCTTGTTGCCGGAATTATTGGAAACAAGAATCTGATCAGCACCGGTACCGCCGGTATAGGTGTCATCACCGGCACCGCCATCAAGCGTATCGTTGCCCGAACCACCAATCAGGGTATCTGTCCCGTCGGTTCCGGTCAGGGTGTCATTACCGGCACCACCGTCAAGCAGGTCATTGCCCGCACCGCCAGACAGAACATCATCGCCGTCCCCGCCGCTCAGGGTGTCATTGCCGTCACCGCCCAGAAGCGTATCGTTCCCGGTGCCGCCATCAATCGTATCGTCGCCGGCATCCCCGGACAGAAGGTCATTGCCCGCACCACCGGCAATGCTGTCATTATCGTCGCCGCCGGAAATGACGTCGTCGCCACCTTCGCCATCAAGGCTGTCATTACCGGCCGATCCGTAAATGGTGTCGGTTTCGTCGCCGCCGGTGATGGTATCGTCGCCATCCATGCCATCGATATGGTCATCGCCGCCGCCGCCATCCATGACGTCGTTGCCGCTGCCACCGATAAGGGTATCGTTGCCCGCACCACCCGAAATCACGTCATGGCCTTCGTTGCCGTCAAGCGTGTCGTCACCGTCACCGCCCGAAACAACGTCATTGCCACTGCCGCCGGTGATGGTGTCATCGCCGGTACCGCCCGAAAGGTTGTCATCACCTTCCATGCCGTTGATCGTGTCATCACCGGCACCGCCATCGACAACATCATTCCCGGCCAGTGCGTCGATGTAATCATCTTCGCTGGTACCGATCAGAACATCGTCAAACGGCGTTGCACCACCATCATTTTCAATGCCGACAAACATGTCGGAAGAAACATCGTTCAGACGCACACCAAGCAGCGTGACCGATCCCTGATCACCCAGATCGATAACCGTGTTGCCATTGACTTCCGACAGAAGCGGCGCCAGTTCCGACCAGGTGCTGATATCAAGGGCATCGAGCGAAATCTGGTCAACGCTGGTGTTGAAATCGGTGACCACCTTGTCACCAATCAGGCTGCTGACCTGAATAAGGTCCGCACCCGAACCACCGGTCAGCGTGTCATTGCCTTCACCACCATCGAGGGTATCGTTGCCTTCGCCGCCAATCAGACGGTCCGTACCGGCACCACCATCGAGATAGTCGTCGCCTTTTTCACCATTCAGATAGTCATTGCCCTCACCACCCGACAGGGTGTCCGAACCGTCACCGGTCCAGATGGTGTCATTGCCAAGACCGCCATCAATGGTGTCTTCACTGACATCGGCTTCGACATTGTCAAACGTGTCATTGCCATCGCCCAGATCAACTTCGTTGTTCTGGCTGTTGCCATAAATGTAGTCGTCATGGGCCGACGCGATGACTTTTTCAAAATTGGCAAGAATGTCACCGGCGGCATCGCCGCCAAAGGCACGACCGCCATCACCCGGGTTGCGGGCATTGGCATCGGTTTCGCCAAGATAAACCTCGACGCCCGCATCCGATCCTTCATAGCTGATCGTATCGCGGCCGTCGCCACCATCAAGATAGTCGCCACCGGCACCGCCTTCGATGGTGTCATCACCGGCCCCACCCAGAAGGGTGTTCGCGCCATCCGATCCGCTTAGAACATCATTGCCGTCCGAACCGATGACATTTTCGATGCTGCTGATTGCATCCGATCCGGTCGCATCCGAGCTTGCCGTACCGGCATCAAGATCAACCGTTGCACCGTTGGCCGCACCCATATCAAGGGTATCTTCACCCTCGCCGCCATCGATGCTGTCATCACCGGCTGCTGCGATCAGGCTGTCATTGCCAGCACCGGCATCGACAACGTCGTTGCCTGCACCATCATTGATGGTATCGGCACCGTCGCCCGCCGCGATCGTATTCGCCGCGTCATTGCCCGTGATGGTGTCACCACCGGACGACCCGATGACGTTTTCGATATTGGCAAGGGTATCATTCCCGGTTTCGGCCGAGGATGCCGTACCCGCTGCCAGATCAATCGTCGCGCCATTGCTGGTCGATGCATCGAATGTATCGGCCCCTTCGCCACCGTCGATCGTGTCATCACCGGCACTGCCCGTTACGGTGTCGTCCCCTGCACCGCCATCGACAACATCATTGCCCGCACCGTCATTGATCACGTCATTGCCCGCACCGCCAAGCACCGTATCGTTGCCCGAACTGGTCCACAGGGTATCGTCGCCGTCACCACCATCAACGGTGACATCACCATATGCGTGGGTCTGGCTGGTCAGATCGACAACGTCATTGCCATCACCGGCATTGATGACTTCGACATCTTCAAGGCGCACGTCATCGGTAACCGGCGTTTCAATGACCGCTTCATAGGAAATCGACTGGACATAGAAATCGCTGCTGTCACTGCCAACCGTGCCATCGGCATACGGTTCGGCCTGGAACGCAATATAGCGGAAATCAACCGGTGCACCCGATGCGTCGGTGATCGAAATGGTCGCGCTTCCGACACCGTTGGTGCCATAGGTTACCGTGCTGTCATCAAGAACGCCCGAACCGACAAGGTTTCCGTCGGCATCAAAGGCCTGCCAGGACGCTGTCTCGCCGCCATGTTCGTTGCCATAGAAGGCAGAAAGTTGAACATTCGCGCTGCGGGCATCATTGCCAAGATCAACAACAATCGCCTCGCTGTTGCCAGATGGCGCATCATGATTGATCTCGCTACCGGCAACCTGACCACCGCTATTGCCAAGACCGGCACCAAAGAACCCGACGGTGTCATCCGCAGCCGACAGATCAAGCTTGCCATTTTCATCAACAAGCGACGTTCCGAAATCAAAGGCATACAGGTTGGCATCCGACCAGGCCGCTTCGACAGCCGATGCCGAACCGCTGCCCGACAGGCCAAGTGTTCTGGTTTCAAGCGTTGTGTCTGTTTCGCCCAGTTTGGCGCCATCAAGAACCAGCGCATCATCACCACCGGTCAGGTTCAGCGTGTCATTGCCATCCCCGCCGACAAAGGTGTCATCACTGATATTCTTGCCACTGATGTCGGCAACATCACCGGTCCCTGCAACGCCCGGGCTGCCGTCATGGGTGGTTTCCGAATTGGTCGCGGCAACATCGTCGGCATCGAATTCAAAGGTGTCATCACCCGATCCGCCATCAAGCGTATCGTCACCTTCGCCACCCGAAAGCGTGTCATTGCCGTCGCCACCGGAAACGGTATCGTCGCCCGCGCCACCGATCAGGGTGTCATTGCCACCGTCGCCTGCAATCGTGTCATCGCCAGCAAGACCGTCAATGCTGTCATCGCCGCCCGTGCCGCTCAGATTGTCGTCTTCCGGTGTGCCGATGTTGGACACACCTTCAAACTGATCCGGGCCAAGCTGATCAAGCGCCACACCCACCAGCGTCACGGTACCGCCCGCCGGCAGATTGATTACCGTGTTGCCATTGCCATCATCGGCCAGAAGCGCCTTAAGGTCAGTCCAGGCATCGATGCCAAGATCAGGCAATGAAATGACGTCTTCGCCGATATTGAAGTCACTGACGACGTCGTCATCGGTGCCATTTTCAAAGATCAGCGTATCGGCACCAGCACCGCCGGTGATGGTGTCATTGCCATCGCCTGCGGCGATCGTGTCGTTGCCAGCACCGGCATCAATCACGTTATCGCCCGACGATCCAGTAATCGAGTCATCTCCGTCGCCGGTCGTCAGATTTTCAAAGCCGGAAATACTGTCATTGCCGGTCTCGGTCGAGCTTGCCGTACCCGCCGACAGATCAACTGTTGCACCGCTGGTGGCTTCAGACAGATCAAGCATGTCGGTGCCTGCACCACCCGACAGGGTGTCATCACCGGCACCAGCCATCACCGTATCGTTGCCAGCACCACCCGAAATCGTGTCATTGCCAGCACCACCGTCAAGGACATCGTCCCCGCCATTGCCGGAAATCACGTTGTCGCCGTCAGAACCGGTAATGGTGTCAGAACCGGCACCACCGACAACATTTTCAAATCCGGAAATGCTGTCATTACCGGTTTCGGTCGAGCTTGCCGTACCAGCCGAAAGATCAACCGTCGCACCATTGGTGGCTTCAGACAGATCAAGGGTATCGGTTCCGTCGCCACCGGCAAGGGTATCGTCGCCGGCCCCTGCAAGGACGGTATCGTCACCCGCACCACCATCGACAATGTCATTGCCCGCACCGGCATTGATCACATCATTGCCGTCGCCGCCCGACAGGGTGTCTTCGCCCGCACCACCGTCAAGGGTGTCGTTTCCGGCACCGCCTTCAAGAACGTCGTTGCCATCATTGCCAACAAGCGTGTCATTGCCAAGACCACCGACCAGGGTGTTATCCCCGTCCGATCCGGTCAGCGTGTCATTGCCGCCTGATCCGATCAGGTTTTCGATGCTTGAAAGCTTGTCGGTTTCGGTATTGCCGATCTGGGCGGTTCCCGTCGACAGGTCGGCATTCACCGCACCGGATGCGTTGCTATAATCAACGGTATCCGAACCTTCGCCACCGCGCAGGGTATCGTTGCCCGCACCACCGACCAGCGTGTCGTTGCCCGCACCACCGTCAAGGATGTTGGCTTTGTGATCGCCCTTGATGGTGTCGTCATGGTCCGAACCGGTAACGTTTTCGACCTGATAGATCGCGTCGTTACCCGCACCGCCGGTGGCCGTGTAATTGGCCAGATCGACATCAACACCGGATGTCGCATCGTCATAAATGACGGTATCGACATCGGCCCCGCCAACGATTGTGTCATCGCCTGCACCACCACGAAGTTCATCTTCGCCCGTGCCGCCAAGCAGGGTGTCATTGCCAACCCCGCCATTGATCACATCATCGCCATACCCACCATCAAGGTAATCATCACCGGCACCACCATGGATGTTGTCATCACCCAGTTCGCCGCGAATGGTATCGTCGCCGGCGTTACCCCAAAGGGTATCGGCACCCGAACCACCATTGATGGTTACATCGCCATAGGAAATCGTATCACTGGTCAGATCGACAACATCGTTGCCGTCACCGGCATTGATGACTTCAACCCCGTCAAGGCGCGCCCCGTCAGCGATTGTTTCATCAACAACCGTGTCATAGCTGATCGACCGGACAAAGAAGTCACTGCTGTCAGAACCGCTTGAACCGTTGGCATATGGTTCGCTTTCAAATGCCAGATAACGGAATTCGATCGGGTTGCCTGCACCATCGGTCACACTGATGGTTGCCGTGCCAACACCGTTACTGGTGTAGTCGATCGTGCTGTCATCAAGCGTACCCGACGCAACAAGGTTGCCATCGGCATCAAAGGCCTGCCAGGAACCAACTTCGCCGCCGCCTTCACCGGCCATCAGGTTGGAAACCTGAACCGTTGCGGTGGTTGCATCGGCACCAAGATCGACAACGATTGCTTCGCTTTCGCCGGTTGCAGCATCGTGGTTGATCTGGCTGCCTGCCGGGCTGCCACCATTATTGCCGATACCATTGCCATCAAAGGTCACGGTATCATCCGCAGCACCAAGGTTCAGCTTGCCGTTCTCGTCGACAAAAGATGTCCCGAAATCATAGGCATACAGGTTGGCATCCGACCAGGCGGCCTGAACATCGGCCGCACTAGCAGAATTCGTCAGACCCAGAGTGCGGGTTTCAACGGTTGGCGTGGTGGTTTGACCATCGCCCAGTTTCGAACCGTCCAGAACCAGTGCATCACTGCCACCGGTCATGTTCAGGGTGTCGTTGCCGTCACCGCCAATGAACGTATCATCGGAAATGTTCTTGCCACTGATGCCGGCCAGATCGCCGGTGCCGTCAACACCCGGGCTTCCGGTATGTTCGGTCGTTTCACCGGTGTCCGCGGTGCTATCGGCTTCGAAGTTCAGAACATCGTCGCCAGCACCGCCATCAAGGGTATCGTCGCCCGCACCACCGGTCAGGGTGTCGTTGCCATCGCCACCGGCAATGTCGTCATTCCCGGCACCACCGGCCAGCGTGTCATTGCCCGAACCGCCGTCAATGTCATCGTTTCCGGTTCCACCATCAATGGTGTCCGAACCGTCATTGCCAAGAAGGGTATCGTCACCTGCACCACCGGTTACGATGTCATCACCGGCCAGCGCATCGATGGTGTCGTCACCATCGGTGCCTTCAAGAACGTCATCATACGGTGTCGCGCCATCGGTGATGTTGGTGAAGTCATCTGCGCTCAGTTCGCTCAGACCGACACCGACAAGGGTCACGGTCCCGCCAGACGGCAGGTTCAGCACCGCGTCGCCATTGCCATTTTCACTTAGCATCGGCACAAGGTCGGCCCAGCGTTCGATGCCAAGATCATCAATCGAAAGCTTGTCTTCGCCGCGGGTGAAATCGCTGACGACATCGTCATCGGTGCCATCGGCAAAGACAAAGGTATCGGCACCCGCACCACCCGAAAGGGTGTCGTCACCGGCACCGCCATCAATGGTGTCATTGCCTGCACCGGCATGGATGACGTTATCACCGTTCGACCCGGTGATCTGATCATCACCGGCACCGGTGGTTACATTTTCGAAGTTCGAAATCTGGTCATTGCCGGTTTCCGACGAGCTTGCCGTTCCGGCACCCAGATCGACAACCGCATCACCGGACGCGTTCGACATATCAAGGGTGTCAACACCGTCGCCACCATCAAGGCTGTCATTGCCGGAACCGGCAACAACCGTATCGTCGCCCGCACCCGCCATGACAAGATCACTGCCGGCACCGTCGGAAATCACGTCATTTCCGGCACCCGCATCAATCAGGTCAATGCCATCGCCACCATCAATGGTATCGGCACCTTCGCCGGTCGCAATCGTGTCATCGGATGCGCTGCCGGTTACCGTATCGTCGCCCGAACCGGTGATCAGGTTTTCAAAGCCCGAAACAACGTCCGATCCGGTTTCGCTGCTATTGGCGGTGCCATCATCAAGATTGACCGCGATATCCGCATCGACACCGGACATATCAAGGGTATCGGCACCATCACCACCAATCAGGGTGTCATTACCGGCATCACCGACAACCGTGTCATCCCCTGCACCGGCATCAACGATATCATTGCCTGCACCGGCATTGATGTGGTCATTGCCGTCACCGCCACTGATGCTGTCATTGCCTGCGTTGGTCCAAACAGTGTCATCGCCCGCACCGGCATCAACCGTCACATCACCATAAGAATGAACCTGGCTGGTCAGATCGACGACATCGTCACCGTCACCGGTATTGATAACTTCGACATCAACGATGGACGGATTTGCTGCACCATTTTCATGATCGCCATCAAGAATGATCGCGTCCCCGCCGCTGGTTCCAACCAGCGTATCGGTGCCCGCACCACCGTCATAGACATCATTGCTGACACCAAGACCTTCGAGATCGGCGACATCGCCGGTACCATCAACACCCGGGCTTCCGGCATGGTCGGTGCTGTCACCGGCCTGTGCCGTGCCATCCGCGCCGAATTCAAGCACGTCATCGCCATCGCCACCGTCAAGGGTGTCGGTGCCGCTGCCACCTGTCAGGGTGTCATTGCCCGATCCGCCTTCAAGCGTGTCGTCACCTTCACCACCACCGAGCGTATCATTCCCGCCGCCGCCGGAAATCGTGTCATCGCCGCCGCCGCCATTGATGGTGTCATCACCATCGGTGCCACCAAGGCTGTCATTGCCTTCGGTCGGAACGTTATCGATGCCTTCAAAGTCGCCCGGACCAAGATCCTCGACCGCGACACCCGAAAGGGTGACCGTGCCACCGGACGGCAATGTAATCACTGCACCGTCGGGACCATTGGACAGCATGTCACGCAACTGGGTCCAGCTGGTCACACCGCTATCTGGCAGGGCGATCTGATCGGTTCCAACGGTAAAGTCGGTGACCAGATCATCATCCGTACCATCTGCAAAGACAAAGGTATCGGCACCCGCACCACCCGTCAGGGTGTCATCACCAACACCTGCATCCATCCGGTCATTGCCAGCACCACCGTCCAGAATGTCGTTTCCGGCACCGCCCAGCAGGCTGTCATTCCCGGCACCGCCGTCAATCACGTCGTCACCGGCACCACCATCGACGATATCGTCGCCGGCACCCGTTGCAATGGTGTTTGCGCCATCGCTGCCTGTGATGGTGTCTGCACCGTCACTGCCAGTTACATTTTCAAAGCCGGAAATTGCGTCATTACCGGTCGCGCTCGAAGATGCACTGCCCGCATCCAGATCAACCACCGCACCATCGGCACCGGTCATATCCAGGGTGTCAGTACCTTCACCACCGGCAAGCGTATCATCGCCTGCACCGGCCAGAACCGTATCGTCACCTGCACCGGCGATGACGGTGTCGTTACCTGCACCACCATCAAGGGTGTCATTGCCTGCACCGCCATCAATTTCGTTGGCCGCATCCGAACCGGTGATGATGTCATCACCAGCCGAACCGGTCACATTTTCGATGTTCGAAACGGTGTCTGATCCAAATGCACCGGACTGTGCCGTCCCGGCATCCAGATCAACATTCACACCATCGGCATCCGACAGATCCAGAAGATCAATGCCGTCGCCACCGTCAATGGTGTCGTTGCCTTGGCTGCCTTCGATGGTGTCATTGCCCGCACCGGCATTGACGATATCATTGCCCGCACCGTCATGAATGACGTCATCACCGTCACCGGCATTGATTTCATCATTGCCCGCACTGGTCCAGACCGTGTCATTGCCGGTCCCGGCATTGACGGTCACATCACCATATCCATCGGTCTGGCTGGTCAGATCGACAACATCGTCGCCCGCGCCCGTATCAATCACTTCGATACCGCTGATCGACGGGGTATTCGAACCATCGACGTGATCGTTATCAAGAATGATGGCATCCGCACCGGACGTCCCCAACAGGGTATCTGTACCAGAACCACCTTCGAACTGATCGTCGCTCAGACCAAGACCTTCGAGGTCGGCAACATCCCCGGTGCCATCAACACCCGGGCTGCCGGCGTGGTCGGTGCTATCGCCAGCCTGACCGGTACGATCGGCTTCGAACTGAAGAACATCGTCACCGTCACCACCATCAAGGGTGTCGGTTCCGCTGCCACCGCTCAGGGTGTCGTTGCCGCCACCGCCTGCAACCGTGTCATCGCCCGCGCCGCCACCGACAGAATCATCCCCATCGCCGCCATCAACGGAATCGTTGCCATCACCGCCATCGACCGTATCGCTGCCGCCGCCGCCCTGAAGGGTGTCATCACCGCCGCCACCATCAACGGTATCATCACCGTCACCGGCATCGACCGTGTCATCACCTTCGCCGCCACCAAGTGTGTCTTCACCCGGCGTGCCGACATTTTCGATACCGTCAAAGTGGTTCGGTGTCAGATCGGCAACCGAAATGCCCGACAGGGTAACCGTGCCACCGGACGGAAGCGTGATCACCGCGCCATCCGGTCCGTCTGACAGAAGCGGCTGCAAGTCGGTCCAGGTCGAAACACCGGAATCCGGCAGCGAAATCACATCGCCATTCAGATCAAAGTCACTGACAAGATCGGCATCACTGCCATCTTCAAAGACAAAGGTATCCGCCCCGTCACCGCCCGACAGCGTATCGTTGCCGTCGCCCGCAACAAGCGTGTCATTGCCAGCACCACCCGACAGGATGTCGTCGCCAGCACCGCCATCGATCACATCGTCGCCGGCACCACCATCAATGACGTTGGCATCATCCGAACCGGTAATGGTATCGGCATCATCCGATCCCGTAACATTTTCAAAGTTGGCAATCGTGTCCGAACCGGTATTGGCCCCACTTGCCGTACCTGCGCCCAGATCAACCGTAACCCCGCCGGTCGTTCCGGACAGATCAAGGGTATCGATACCCGCGCCACCATCGAGATCATCATTCCCGGCATCCAGCGTCACACTATCGTTGCCTGCACCGGCATCAATCGTGTTGTCGCCGTCCGACCCGGTAATGGTGTCGTTACCGTCGGTCGCTATGACGTTTTCAAATCCGTCGATGCTGTCGCTGCCGGTTTCATCGCTGCTTGCCGTGCCCGCAGCAAGGTCAATGGTCGCGCCATCTGCGCCGGACATATCAAGGGTGTCAGAACCGTCGCCACCGATCAGGACATCGTCCCCGGCACCGGCCACGATCGTGTCATTCCCGGCACCACCGTCGATGGTGTCGGTCCCTTCGCCGCCATCAATGATGTCGTCATCGGCACCGCCATCGATAACGTCGTTACCCGCACCACCGTGGATGTTATCGGCACCTTCGCCACCGGCAATCACGTCATTGCCATCATTGGACCAGATGGTGTCGTCACCTGCGCCACCATCAATGGTCACATCGCCATAGGAATGGGTTTCGCTGGTCAGATCGACAACGTCGTTGCCATCACCGGCATCGATGTTTTCAATATCGACAATTGCCGGGTTCGCCGATCCGCCACCGGCGTGATCACGGTCGAGGATAATCGCATCGTCGCCGGAACCGGCAACCAGGGTGTCATTGCCTGCCCCACCGACAAAGCTGTCATCGGAAATGTTCTTGCCGGAAATATCAGCTACGTCACCCGTACCATCCGTGGTCGGGCTGCCGACATGATCGGTGGTTTCACCGTCCGCACCAATGCGATCACCCTCGAACGACAGAACGTCATCACCCGCGCCGCCATCGACAAGGTCCGCACCCTCGCCACCGGCAAGCGTGTCATTGCCGGCACCGCCACTCAGGGTGTCATCACCGGCACCGCCAGCCAGAATGTTATCGCCGCTCGACCCGGTCAGGGTGTCATTGCCCGCACCACCGGTCGCACCTTCGATACCGTCAAGGGTATCGGTACCATCGGTCGCAATGCCGGTACCGGTTTCAAGATCGACTGCAACACCGTCAGTATCGTTGGAATAATCAACGATGTCGGCACCATCGCCACCGATCAGCGTGTCATTGCCCGCACCACCCGAAAGCGTGTCGTCACCGGCACCGCCATCAATGACGTTATCGGCATCATTGCCGGCAAGCATATCGTCATGGTCCGACCCGATCAGGGTTTCGAAACCGTCAATGACGTCATTGCCTGCGCCACCCGTGGCCGTTCCGGCATCGAGATCGACATCTACACCGCCTTGGGCATCTTCATAGGACAGGACATCGTCGCCGTCGCCACCGATCAGGGTGTCATCACCGCCATTGCCGTAAACGGTGTCATTGCCTGCGCCACCGTCAAGGATGTTGTCATTGTCATCACCGACAAGAACATCATCACCGGCGCCACCGGTAACGTTTTCGATGCTTTCAAGGGTGTCATTGCCTGCTTCGCCGGTCGCGGTCCCCGCGCCCAGATCAACAGTCACACCTTCGGTCGTGTCGGAATAGTCGGCCGTGTCGCTGCCATCGCCGCCGCGCAGGGTATCATTGCCCGCGCCACCAATCAGCGTGTCATTGCCTTCATTGCCGTAAATGTCATCATTGCCGGCCTGACCATCGACGATATCGTCGCTTTCAAGAGCGTGGATTTCATCGCTGATCTGGCTGCCGGTGATGTTGTCTTCGAATTCGGTGCCATAAATGACGTCATAGCCAAAGAAGTTCTTTGGCGACAGGTCATCAACCGACACGCCTTCGAGCGTGATGCTGTCCCCATCATCAAGTGTGATGACCGCATTGCCATTTTCGTCATCGGCCATCTGGTCACGCAAGGTGGCGTAATCTTCGATGCCATAGGATGACAGATCGATCATGTCTTCATCGACATTGAAATCGGTTGCGGTGTCATGGCCGCCACCCGGCTTCAGAACGATCATGTCTTCGCCGTCACCGGTGATGATGACGTCATCACCCGCACCACCAAACAGGGTGTCGTTGCCCGATCCGCCATCAAGGGTGTTGATGCCGTCGCTACCGACCAGCGTATCGGCATAATCGGTACCGATCACGCGTTCGAAGTTGCGCACGATGTCATCACCGGCCGCACCGGTCGCATATTCCTTGATCAGGTCAACCGTGACGCCGCCATCGACATTGGAATAGTCGACCGTATCAAGATCGCCATCGCCGCCATCCAGGATATCATCCCCGGCATCGCCATAGACCCAGTCATCACCGCTGCCGCCTTCGACGATGTCATCGCCATCGCCGCCGCTCAGCGTGTCGTCGCCTGCTTCACCCAGAAGGATGTCACCACCGGCACCGCCTTCGATGGTGTCATTGCCGTCACCGCCGCTGATTTCATCGGCACCGTCACCGGCATCAATCACGTCATCCCCGGCACCACCATCCACCGCGTCAGCACCCGCGCCCGACGAAATGGTGTTGTTCGCGGCATCACCACGGATTTCATCATTAAAGTCCGAACCGACAACATTTTCGACATCGTTCAGGCGGTCTGTGCCCTGACCGGTTGCCGTTCCGGCATCCAGATCGACATTAACGCTTTGGGTTGCGGTGCTGTAATCAACGGTATCGGACCCTTCGCCGCCATCAATGACGTCATCACCGGTCCCGCCGACAAGGGTATCATCCCCGTCCAGACCAGACAGCGTGTTGTTCTGATCATTCCCGATCAGGGTATCATCATGCAGCGTGCCGGTAACATTCTCGATCCCGTCAAGAACGTCGTCGCCGTCACCGCCGGTAACCGTGCCGTTTTCAAGATCGGCGACAATGCCGGCACCTTCGGTCGAATAATCAACCGTATCGCTGCCTTCGCCACCGACCAGCACGTCCGAACCCGAACCGCCAACCAGCGTATCGTTGCCGGTCCCGCCATCAAGGGTATCGTTGCCGGAACCACCGATCAGGCGGTCATTGCCAATGCCGCCTTCGACGGTGTCATCGCCGCCCAGCGCATTGATAATGTCATCGCCGTCCCCGCCGATCATTTCATCAGCATCGTCGGTGCCCAAACGGACATCGACACCAATGAAGTTGTCTGCACTAAGCTGGGCTGCCGACACGCCTTTAAGCGTGATGGTATCGCCGCTTTCAAGATTGATGGTCAGATCGCCGTTGGCATTGGTGCCAAACATTTCCTCAAGCGCGTCATAACCGGCAATGTTGAAACTGGTCAGATCGATCTGGTCGGCACCGACATTGAAGTCCGTGATGGTGTCATTACCGTCACCCGGATTGAAGATGACCTGATCGGCACCGCCACCAAGGCTCAGCGTGTCATTACCGGCACCGGCATCAAAGGTGTCATTGCCTGCGCCACCGATAAAGGTGTCGCTTTGACCGCCGCCGATAAAGGTATCGTTGAACTCCGAACCGCGGACCACTTCGATCCCGTCAAGGGTATCAGTACCGCTTGATGTGCCGCTGACAGTATTGTTGCTGGTGTCAACGGTGACGGCGGATTCTGAATCGATATAGCTTGCGGTATCAACGCCATCGCCACCGATCAGGACATCATCGCCTTCGCCGCCGCGCAGGGTATCGTTGCCTGCACCACCATCAAGGGTGTCATTTCCGCTTCCGGCCGAAATGGTGTCGTTCCCGGCTCCGCCTTCAACAAGGTCATCCCCCGCGCCAGACGAAATGACATCATTGCCATCACCGCCCAGAACGGTATCGGCACCCGCACCACTATTGATGGTGTCATTACCTGAGCCGCCATCAATAATGTCTTCGCCGTCACCGGTGCTGATGGTATCGGCACCCGCACCGCCATTGACGGTATTGTCGCCATTGCCGGCATCGATCACGTTGCCGTTGCCATCGCCGGTGATCAGGTCATCGCCATCGCCGGTCGTGACATTTTCAATATTTCTGAAGCTGTCGGTATCCGTGCCATTCGTCGCAGTACCAGTGGTGAAATCAACGGTCTGGTCACCATCAATATCCGACAGATCCAGGGTATCAATACCGGTACCGCCATCAAGGGTGTCACTGCCTTCACCACCGCGCAGGGTATCATTCCCCGCCCCGCCGGACAGAACATCATCACCGCCACGACCATCAAGAACGTCGTTGCCCTGTCCACCTTTCAGGGTATTGCGACCTGCATCGCCCCGAAGGGTGTCATCACCAAGCGAACCGGTAATATTTTCGAAGTTGGAGACAATGTCGCCGGTGCTTGTCACGCCGGTTTGCAAATCAACAGATACACCAGATTCACCTGCAAACGATACGGTATCCTCGCCCGCGCCGCCATCAAGCGTGTCACGGCCGGATCCACCCGAAATCGTATCGTCACCATCTTCACCAGACAGCACATCATTGCCAGCACCGCCGGTGATCGTATCATTCCCGTCGCCTGCCAGAACTGTATCGTCGCCAGCACCGCCGGTAATCACATCGTCGTGGTCGGATGCGATAACCTGTTCAATGCCGCTAAAACTATCCGTCCCGGTATCGGCACCGGTCGCGATATTTGTCTGCAAATTGATATCCAGACCCGAACCGGCATCCGAATAATCAAGCGTATCAGCACCTTCGCCACCGAAATAGGTGTCATCACCAAGTTCACCGACAAAGCTGTCATCACCTGCACCACCGCGCAGGGTGTCGTTACCAGCGCCACCAGTCAGAAGATCATTACCCGCACCGCCGTCAATAACGTTGACGGCATCGTCCCCGGTAATCGTATCCCCGTATTCGGTCCCGACGACATTCTCGAACCCGGAAATGGTGTCTTCGCCATCCGCGCCGCTTGCCGTGCCGGTCGCAAGGTCAATGGTCTGTGCACCCGTTGCATCGGAATAATCGAGTGTATCCGTACCCTGACCACCAGCAAGGGTATCGTTCCCCTCACCACCCGCGATCAGGTCGTCTCCCGCACCGCCATCAATGGTATCGTCGCCAGCCCCGCCTACCAGGGTATTGGTGTCGGCCGATCCGGTAATGCTGTCATTGGCATCCGAACCAATAACATTCTCGATGTTGCTCAGACTGTCGGTGCCGTCGGCCTTGTCAGCCGTCCCCGCACCAAGATCAACATCCACACCGGTCTGACTGTTACTGTAGTCAACGGTGTCGATACCGGCACCGCCGTCAATCACATCATCGCCGGCACTGACATTGAAGGTATCCTGACCACCGCCGCCAAGCAGGGTGTTATCCGCATCGGATCCGGTAATGACATCGTTAAAGCCGCTACCGACGACATTTTCAACATTCAGGACGGTGTCACCGGTATTCTCGTCGGTTTCGCCGGTCCCGAGATTGATCTCGATACCTTGCTGTTCACCTGCATAATCGACGGTGTCGATACCATCGCCACCATCAATCAGGTCATTGCCCCTACCACCGACAAGGGTATCGTTGCCAGCCCCGCCAAGCAGGGTATCATCGCCATTGCCGCCCGACAGAATGTCGTCGCCGCCTTCACCGGACAGAATATTGTCAAGCTCGTTACCACTGATCGTATCGTTGTAATCCGATCCCGTCAGGTTCTCGATATTTTCAAGCTGATCGGTGCCAAGACCGGTTACCCGACCGGCCTCAAGGTCAGCCGTGATGCCACCGGTTGCATTGCGATAATCGACAGTGTCCGATCCCGCACCACCGCGCAGCACGTCATCGCCGCCCGTTGCAACAATGGTGTCGTTGCCAGCCCCGGCATTGATGCTGTTATCGCCGCTATCCCCTTCGAGCATGTCGGCATGGCCGGAACCGACAATGTTTTCGATCCCTGAAAGGGTGTCTTCGCCTGCTGCACCGCTTGCGGTCTGATCTTCAAGATTGACCGTCACCCCGCCGTCTGCATTGGCATAGCTGACCGTGTCGCGCCCGTCACCACCAACCAGCGTGTCGTTACCATCCAGTCCTTCAAGGACGTCGTCGCCTTCGCCACCGACAAGAATATTGTCCGCATCAGAACCGGTCAGGTGATCATTGCCCGCACCGGAAACGATGTTTTCGATGTTGCGAAGCGTGTCATTCCCGCCATCTGTCGTGGCCGTCCCGGCGTTCAGGTCGACAGTAACCTGTTCGGTTTCGTCGCTGTAATCAGCAGTATCGACACCATCGCCGCCATCAAGGACGTCATCTCCGTCCCCGCCAACCAGCGTATCATCACCGTCGCCGCCATAGATGCTGTCATCATCTTCAAGACCATAGATGATGTCATTACCGTCAAGCCCCGACATCGTGTCCTGGCCGTCGGTACCATACATTGTGTCAGCGCCGGTACTTCCGACAATGTCACGTACCCCGATAAAGTTGTCGGCAGAAATGTCATCCAGACCGACCCCTTCAAGGATCATCGACGTGCCTTCACCGAAATCGATGACAAGATCACCGTTTTCGTTCTCCGACATCAGTTCGAACAACTGGCCATAGGTATCTATACCCAGGCCGGTAATATCGATCTGATCTTCACCAACAGCGAAATCGGTTACTGTATCGGTTCCGTCATTTGGACCAACAACATAGACATCAGCACCAGCACCACCGGTCAGGGTGTCATCGCCCGCCCCACCGGTGATGGTATCTGCCCCGCCACCGGCTTTGATAATGTTGGCCCCATCGTCACCCGTAATCGTGTCGGCCTGGTTCGAACCGATGACATTTTCTACGCCACTAAGACGATCTGTTCCATCTGCACCGGTTGCGACACCTTCTGACAGGTCAATATCTACAGCACCACCGGTTTCATAACTGACCGTATCAACGCCTTCACCGCCTTCAAGTGTGTCATTCCCGACACCGCCAATCAGAAGATCGTCACCAGCCCCGCCGTCAAGCACATCATCACCAAGGCCACCGGCAAGCGTGTTGGCACCATCATCGCCGACAAGCGTGTCGTCGTGATCGGAACCAGTAACATTTTCGATGGTTGCAAGGGTATCATTCCCGGACGCACCGCTGGCTGTGCCCGCGGCCAGATCGACAGTAACCCCACCATCGGCGGAACTGTAGTCGGCAAGGTCAACGCCTTCGCCACCGACCAGTGCATCGTCGCCCGCACCGCCAACCAGCTTGTCATTTCCGGCACCGCCCAGAATGGCGTCATCACCGGCACCGCCCGAGATCGTATCATCACCGGCACCACCGCTAAGGGTGTTGGCACCGTCATCCCCAGAAATCACATCATTCAGGTTTGAACCGCTGACATTTTCAATGCTGACAAGAGTATCTTCACCATTAACACCGCCAGTGCCCGCAGCCAGATCGACTGTTACGCCGCCGCTACCGTTGTAATCGACGGTGTCTTCGCCGTCGCCACCATCAATGATGTCATTGCCCTGACCGCCGGAAATTGTGTCATCACCACTGTTCCCGTATATTGTGTCGTCTCCGGCGCCACCACTGATCGTGTCGTTGCCATCAAGCCCGTCAATGATTTCTTCGGCGGATGTACCCTCAAGCACATCATCACCGTCGGTGGCACCAAGGCTGTCGATATCGAGAAAATTATCCGCACTCAGCTCGTCCGGGGAAACGCCGGTCAGTGTCATTGTTCGATCATTAATCGAAATGACCGCGTCACCATTGTCGTTGCTGGTGATCAGCTTCTTGAGTGCTTCGAAATTCGGAATGCCGAAATCACTAAGATCAATTTGATCTTCGGCAGGGTCAAAATCGGTCACCACCACGTCGTCACTGATATTGCTCAGGACGAAAGTATCTGCCCCGTCGCCGCCCGATATCACATCCTGCCCGGCACCGGAATTGATGGTGTCATCACCGGCACCACCGATAATCGTGTTATCAACAGACGACCCGGTTAAAACGTCGTCATAATCGGATCCGATAAGGTTTTCGATTTCGACAAGTTTGTCTTCACCGTCTGCACCGGTTGCGGTCCCAGACGCAAGGTTAACGTTTACGCCACCCGTTGCATCCTCGTAGGTAACGGTATCGAAGCCAGCTTCACCATTGAGGATATCATTGCCTGCACCACCGGCAAGCGTATCCGCACCGGCACCACCAATCAGTTCATCGTCACCGCCGCGCCCCTCAAGCACATCGTTCCCAAGGCCACCCTTCAGGATATTGGCATTGTCATCGCCCGATATGTTGTCGTTATATGAGGACCCTGTGACATTTTCGAAATTCGATATCGTATCGCTGTCACTGCCCGACACGGCCTGATTGGTCTCAAGATCGACACTGACCCCTGATGACTGGCCTTGGTAGACAAGCGTATCAACGCCGTCGCCACCGTCCAGAACATCACTGCCCGATCCACCATTGATGGTGTCATTCCCATCACCGCCGGTAATGGTATCGGAACCTTTGCCGCCAGATATCAGATCATTGCCCGATCCGCCGTCAATGATGTCATTACCGTCACCACCGGTAACAGTATCGTCACCAGCCTTTGCCGTAATGACGTCGCTGCGACTTGTACCGTCCAGAATGTCTTTCTGATCCGTGCCTTCCAGCGACCGGATACCCCGGAAGTTTGCATATGTCAGGCTATCGGGATCAACACCTTCAAGGGTAATTACCGCATCACCAACCGTGATCGTCGCATTACCAGCAGCATCCTGGCCGATGAAATCAGTGATGTCCGAGAACAGTTCAAGACCATCAATGCCTTGAATATCGATGACGTCCACCGCCGGATTGAAGTCAGTGACGACATCGTTTCCGCTTTCTGGGGACACAACAAAAGTATCAGCGCCTGAACCGCCTGTCAGGGTATCGTCACCACCGCGCCCATCGATGGTGTCATTACCCGCACCGCCGATGAAAACATCATTGCCGCTGCTACCCAACATGGTATCAGCGCCAACGGAGCCCTCTATTTCCTCAAAACCGGAAATCTGGTCGACAAAGTTGCGCCCGGTAACCGTGCCAGCCTCAAGATCAACTGAAACACCAGATGCAAGGGTACTGTCCGCGCCAGAGTTGTAGCTCAGGGTGTCTGTGCCGTCGCCACCGATCAGGGTGTCGATGCCACCACTTCCGTAAACGGTATCATCACCGGCACCGGTATCGATAATGTTGCCCTGACTGTTCCCGACAACAACGTCATCACCGGCACCTGTGACAACATTTTCGATGTCGGACAAACTGTCGGTGCCATCCCCTTGGGCAACGCCGCTTACAAGGTCGACCTGAACACGACTTGCGACATCTGAATAGTCAACGGTGTCAATTCCGTCTCCACCCAGCAGGGTGTCATTGCCACCGCCACCGGCGAGGGTGTCATCACCAGCCAGACCGGAAAGAACGTTGTCACCATCATCGCCGGTAATAATGTCATCATTGCCGGTGCCGACCACGTTCTCGAAATTCGAGATTTGAGACGTACCGGAATTGGTAACCGCAACACCGGTCTCCAGATTGACATTCAGCCCGCTTTCGCTGCCAAAGCCAATGGTGTCGGTTCCTTCGCCGCCATCAAGGGTGTCGTTGCCACCAACACCACGGACAAGATCGTCACCTGCGCCGGTGGAAATGAAGTTGTCATCCCCACTGCCAATGACCGTATCGTGGCCCGCACCTGTGATGATGTTTTCGATGCCCGAAATGCTGTCGCTTTCGCCAGTTTCGGAATCGCGTGCGGTCCCCGTATTCAGACGCACATCTTGCGCGGTGTCACGCGCACTGAGATCAAGCGTATCTGATCCGTCACCACCGATGATGGTGTCATTGCCGTCTTCACCGACAAACAGATCATCACCCGCGCCACCATCAAGGGTGTCATTCCCGTCACGGCCGACAATCGTGTCATTGCCAGCCCCGCCGGCAAGAACGTTTACGCCACTATCGCCGTAAATTTCGTCGTCATGGTTTGAACCGGTGACGTTTTCGATACGATCAAGAAGATCGTCCCCGTCCGCACCGCTTGCGGTGCCGGCTTCAAGGTCGACGCGGACGCTGCCATTCGCACCGGAATAATCGACGGTGTCGATGCCTTCCTGACCGCGCAGCGTATCATTGCCCGCACCGCCCGAAACGGTGTCATTGCCAAAGCCGCCGGAAATGACGTCGTCGCCGTCGCCACCGCCAAGCGTGTCATTGCCCCCGTAACCGTAAACAGCATCATTGCCGCCGGTTCCGAATTCGATGTCATCATCTTCGGTTTCAAAGATACGACCGAAACCGCGGAAATCATCGGCAACAAGGCTGTCGCTGCTTACCCCTTCGAGGGTAAGAACGCCCTGTTCACCGAAATCGATGACGGTATTGCCGTTGCCATCGTCCGACATCATGGTTTGCAGGGTCGCGAAATCCTGAATGCCCAGACGCGACAGATCGATGATATCTTCAGAACCGTTGAAATCGGTGATGGTGTCACTGCCGAAATTCTCGGTCAGTTCGAAGTCATCCTTGCCCGCGCCACCGCTCAGCGTGTCATCACCCGCCCCGCCGGTCAGGGTATCGATGCCCGCACCGCCTTCAAGAACGTTGTTGCCGTCGTCACCCTTGATGTGGTCGTCGAAATCCGACCCGACGACATTTTCAACCATCTGGACAACGTCATTGCCCGCCGCACCGGTCGCCGTTTCATTGGAAAGATCGACCGTCACTGCACCGGTTGCATCGCTGTAATCGACGGTATCGGTGCCGCTACCACCCTGGATGTGATCATCCCCGGCGCCACCGGAAAGGGTATCATCCCCCGATCCACCGGCCATAACGTCATTACCGGCCCCGCCGATCAGCTGATCGTTGCCCGATCCCCCTTGCAAGACATCGTCGCCCATGCCGCCATCAAGACTGTCATTGCCTTCACCGCCCTGAAGAATGTCGTTGCCAGCTTCACCGCTCAGAACGTCATCACCGGCCGCCCCCTGCAAAAGGTCATCGCCGGTACCGCCCAAGAGGGTATCGTCGCCACCATTGCCCTGAAGGGTGTCATTGCCCGCACCGCCGCCAAACACGTCTGCATCTTCGCCGCCCTGTACCAGGTCATCACCTGCGGTCGGGACGTTATCAAACGAAATTGCCGTGCTGTCGCCGTCGCCAGCATCGCCAGAGGCCGGAGCATCCCCGTCGCCATCGGCGGTTTCTTCACTGGTTTCGTCACCGGTACCGGTATCGCCGGTCTGCTCGGTTTCGTCGCCAGAGGACGCAGTATCTTCGTTGGTTTCGGTATTGGGATCGACTTCGTTCGATCCGGTTGCTTCTTCGCCCTCGGCGGCACCTTCGGTTTCACCATCAGTTGGTGCACCTGCTTCGGCATCGCTGGTCGCATCACCGCCAGCGCCTGAACCGGCCTGCGCGCCCGGGGTCGTGTTGTCTTCCTGGGTGGTGGTGCCATCACCTGCACCCGCATCCCCCAGCGGATCGGAACCGTCACCACCGGCAACAGGATCTGTTCCATCCTGCGCACCGGTTTGCAGCGCACCGTCAGACCCTTCGCCACCTTCGAGGCCGGTATCACCGGTATCAACAGTGTCGCCGGCATTGCCGTCAGCACCATCAGCACCATCAGAGCCGCCAGTACCATCGGTGCTATCGGATCCATCCGAACCGCTACCGGTTTCAGCTTGCGTGCCGCTGCCTTCCGCGCCCGAAGTTTCATCACCGGCACCGGTTTGTGGCTCCGAACCGCTTTCGGTCCCGGAATCACCCGCAGACTGATCTGCCCCGGTATCCGTACCGGCATCTGCACCCGCATCACTGCCGGCGTCAGCAGAACCGCCATCTCCAGATGTGCTGTCGCCAGCATCTGATCCGCTGTCACCCGATGCGGTCTCGCCCGAACCCGCATCGTTACCCGCGCCGTCATTGCCGGCATCGCCACCAGCTGTGTCACCACCGTCGGAACCGGCTGTTTCATCCGTACCGGAACCGCTATTTACGCCATCAGAACCACTGGACGCAGTTTCGTCTGCACCACCGGCTGATGCACCGGAATCAGAAGATCCGCCATCTGATGAACCACCGTCCGAAGAACTGCCATCACCGGTCGCATCATTTGAACCGGTTCCGGTTTCGGCGGGTGTATCACCCTCACCGCCCGATGCTACATTCGCACCGTCATCTGCACCGGAACCCATTGAACCGCCTGTTCCACCAGTTTCTGCGCCACCGGTTTCACCAGATGCATCAGAACCGCCGGGCGTTCCGGCATCCGCGCCGGATTCCGTGCCAGAATCCGCACCGCTGCCCTCTGCCCCGGCAGAAGCGCCGTCGCCACCAGTGCTGTCTGTGCTGTCACCGGCACTCGTTGCATCGGTCGGATCAGGCGTCGTGTCATCCGATCCGCTACTGGAACCTGCATCGGAACCCGGATCGGAACTCGTATCGCTGCTGCCTGCGCCGGACTCCACCGGGTCCGCGCCGTCCGATCCACTGGCATCATCGCTTGCGGAACCGCCACCTGTCGTATCGCCGCTTGTATCGGTTTCAGATGAATTGCCCGTATCCGTGCTGCCCTCGCCGGACGCGCCCGCATCACCGGCATCCGGATCAGTTGCACCTGCATCGCCTGATGCGGAGTCACCCGTGCCGGCTTCAGATGAACCGGACTCAGCCGTGCTGTCGCCGCTGGTCGAACCGCCGGCATCGCCAGAAGCAGAATTTTCCGACGTCTCATCGACGTCATTGCCTTGCGCAGCACCCGAACCGAGGTCAACGCGAACGCCCTGCTCGGAACTGCTGTAATCAAGGGTGTTCTCGCCCGTACCGCCGTCAATGACATCGCTGCCGTCACTGACCTTGAACGTGTCATCGCCAGCACCGCCGACAAGCGTGTTGTCACCGGAATCACCGGCAAGCACATCATTGCCCGACGTGCCGCGAATATTTTCAAAATTGCTGAACGAAACACGGTTGGCACCAAGATCATCGGTCGCCAGCCCCTCGCCGAGATCGGCCCGCATGCCATCAGCAGCACCGTCAAGCGACAGGGTGTCTTCACCCGCGCCACCGTCGATAGTATCCGCCCCACCGCCCGACGAAATCATGTCATCGCCGTCAGACCCGGCAATGGTGTCATCGCCCGAAGTGCCATCGATGACATTGGCCGCCTCGTCGGTTGCTGCATCGCCACCGGCATCGGAGCTGTCATCGGAAACCACGGTTACCGGGGAAATTTGCGGTGCTTCGACAATGGTTGCACTGGCAAGCTGCGCCTTGGTCACCCCTTGCAGCACCAGAACATCGCCGGTGGCAAAGGTCACAACCACATTGCCCGCACCATCATCGGTCGCCAGCAACATCAGGTCGTTGATACTGTCGACGCCAAGATCGGTAAAGGCCAGCTCGTCTTCGTCGACATTGAAGTCGGTGATGGTGGTTTTCTCGAACCCGCTTTCAAGCACAAAGGTATCACGCCCGGCACCACCGGTTACGACATCCTCACCCTCGCCCGATTCGAGGATATCGTCACCTTCGCCGCCGATCAGCGTGTTGTTTGCACCATCCCCAACCAGAACATCGTCATAGGCGCTGCCGATGACGTGCTGAACATTGGTGAAAACCTGATTGGCCAAAGCCGGGGAATTGCCGCCGCCCTGCGCGCTGGTTCCGGAATCGGAATTTGCCGCCGCAGAATCATCTTCTGCGCGGTTATCAAGAACCTGTTCAATATCGGTGTCGGTAACACCAACACCATCATCTTGATTGGCGGGCGAGGCCACGAGAGTTACTCCCTACTTGGGAATTATATTTACCTGATTCGAATGCAGCGGCGCTGACAGCAGAATCGATTTATACACTAGTATAGATCACTATCTGCAACCCATCAACCACTGAAAGGCTGGAAACCAACCTGTTTTAGTTTTTTTTCATGTTTTTTCGGGATTTGGAAGCTCTAAATACAACCTGTCAGATTCTGTCAGGTTGTATAGGTCGAACACCGCACCCAATCAGAGCATAAAAATCGTTATTGCTCGCGGAAAGCGCGCTCGAAACTGGTGGTAATCGGGGAAAACAGATAGGCCAAAATCGTCCGGGAACCGGTTACGATCTCAAGCTGGGCAGGCATACCAGGGGATAGGATCATGCCTTCATGTTCGGCAAGACTGTCTGCATCGATCTCGACCATGGCCTGAAAATACGATCTGCCTTCCGAATCGGTAAGGCGATCGGGCGATACATCGGTGACAACCCCTTTGACCGGCGCGAACCAGCGCTGACTGAAGGCGGTGACACGGATATTCACACCAAGCCCGACAGAAACCACGTCGATATCATTGGGCGAAACACGCGCTTCGATCACCAGACGGTCATCAAGGGGCACAATTTCAAGAACCTGCGCACCGGGCGGAATGACCCCGCCAACCGTCGTGAATTGCATGTTGGTCACTGTCCCGTTGCGCGGTGCCTTGATGTCGGAGCGCACCAAAACATCCTCGGCCGAGCGCAACCGTTCATTCAGATCGGAAATCTCGCTCTGGACATCGCGAAGCTCGGTATTGATCGATTGCAGATGGTCGCGCATCAATTGTGACTGGCTGGCCTTGACCTGCTGAATTTGCTGCTCGATCCGGGCGATATCGGCGGAATAGCGACCGATATTGCCCAGCGTCTCGACCAACCGACTTTCAAGCTGCAAAAGCCGGGTGCGGCGCGCATAGCCAAGCTCGACCATCGGCTTGACCATCGCAAGCTCTTCCTTGACGATCCCGACTTGCTGTTCGGCGGCTGTTTTCTGTTCGCGCGTGCCGACGATTTCGCGGCGCAATTCCTTGATCCGCTCGTCATACAGCTCGACCTCGCCCTTGAACGCACTGCGCCGGCTTTCAAACAGCGTGGTTTGCGCATCCGTAATCGAAAAATATCGCGGATCGTTCAGAACATCGGGGAATGTCAGTTCGTCTTTTTGTGCCCGTTCGGCAATCAGGCGCGTCTGGGTCGCCAGCGCATTCAGATAACGGTTATTGAGCAAATCATAACTTGCCCGCGACCGCGTATCATCCAGACGCACCAGAACGTCCCCGGCCTTTACCCGCGTTCCGTTACGCACAAGGATCTCGCGGATGATGCCGCCTTCAAGATGCTGCACACTTTGCCGCCCGGAAAACGGGGCCACGACACCACTTGCGGTTGCCGCCGAATTGACCTCGGCCGTGCCCGCCCACAGCAGAACCGACCCAACCCCGAGAAACAGGATAAGCAGCCCGATCCGCACAAGCGGCTTCACATCGGTATCAAGCTGGCGTGCGGTTGGTAATTCTACTCCGGACATCAGGCCCCACCTTGTCGACGTTCAGCCGATCCTTCGACAACCCGCAATTGCGGGCGACCACGACGCGGTGCATCCCCCGATGTGGCGGGTGCAGTCGGCTTCTTGCGGGTGGCCGCGCGCTGTGCGGCGGCGCGTTCGGCGTCTTCGCGAACCTTTCGCATGCGCATTGCCGCCTCTTCACGTGCCCGTGCGATGGCTTCGGCTTCGCTCATCTTGCGTTTCGGCGCTTCCGGCTTGGCCGGTTCGCGTACAGCTTTCCGGCTACCTGGTTGCTGACGCTCGGCGCGCGGCTTTTGCGCAGCAGTCTTTGCTTTTGCAGCCGTCTGCTCAGATTTTTCGTCTTCGGACCAGCTGACCGATTTTTTCACCGGCGCGGATTTTTCCGCCTTTTCCGCCTTTTCAGCCTTTGGCACGACCGGGCGCATGGTCATCATGGTTCCACCCGGGGTCGGCTGCGGTTTCATTTCCGGCTTGGCAATTCCGGCGGCCTGTTTGGCGGCCCGTGCGCGGTCCGATCCGGCATCACTGCTGCGCCCGAAATCCTCGATCTCGGGCATTGCATCGGCGATTTCCGGTTCTTCGATCACGCTTGCCGGGTGTTGTCCGGCACTGGAATTCTTTTCAACAATCGGGCGCGGTGCGTCGGGGTTGGGGACCTCGATCTGCTTGGGGGTGATCCGCATTTGCCCGTCTGTGGTGCCCGCTGCGGCAACAGCCGACGGATCGGCATTCTCAACCGGGCGGGCCACAGGCGGCAGACCGCGCGCGATATCTTCGGTCTGGACGGTCGGTTTGCCGGTGGCGACACCGGCCGGGTTTTTGACCGGAACCACCTGAATCTGCCCGTCTGCAAGTGCAAGGATCGCATCCGCCCGGGCCAGAATGGCGCGTTCGTGACTGACGATAAATGTCGTAATGCCGTTCTTGCGCAGAATGTCGATCAGATCACTGATATGGCTGACACCGGTGTCATCAAGGGCGGTTGTCGGCTCATCAAGCAACAACATGCGCGGCCGCGAAAACAGGGCCGCGGCCAATGCAATCAACTGGCGCTGCCCGCCCGAAAGGTTACGCCCGCCGCGATCAACGCGCGTGTCATACCCATCCGGAAGATCCAAAATAAACTGATGCGCCCCGGCCAGTTCGGCGGCCTGGATGATATCGCGCATTTCCGCATTGCCAAGGCGGGCAATATTTTCGGCAATCGTACCCGGGAACAGGAACGGGTTCTGCGCAAGATATCCGATCTGCGCCCCGATTTCCGAACGGTCGACACGCGATGCTTCGACATCGTCAAGCTTGACCGACCCGGACCCCGGAAGCCAGATCCCCATAATCAGCTTCAACAGCGCAGTTTTGCCAACACCATTAAACCCGGCAATCGCAATGATCTGGCCCGGTCCGGCCTTGAAGGAAAACCCCTTGAACAGGACGTTGCGACTGTTGGGCGGCGCAAAGACCAGCCGATCCACACTGACAGCCATACCCCGACCACGCGGCAGCGGTGCGGGAACGGTCTGTCGCTTATCGAGCAAAATTTTGTTCAGACGCTCAAACGAATTGCGCGCTGCATTCCAGCTGCGCCAGGCACTGACCGCACCATCAAATGGCGCAAGCCCGCGCATGCCCAGGATCATCGACGCCACCATGATCCCGATCGTGATGCTTTCGGACAAAACCAGATAGGCACCAACCCCGATAAAGCACACCTGCATGGCAAGCCGGATGAAATGCGAAAGCGTGGTTGATGTCCCGACCCGGCGGCTGGCCTGACCTTCCCAGTAAAGGGCGTCCGACTGGTCTGCCTGCCAGCGCTGGCGGGCAGACTGGGTCATGCCCATGGCTTCCATGGCCTCGGCATTGCGGACATAGGTTTCTTCCTGCGCGATGCCGCGGTTCTGGCTTTCTTCGGACCGGTCGACGGAAATCTTGGCTGCGGCCTCGTTGGCAATGGCGATGGCAATCAACAGCACCGCCCCGCCACAGGCAACAAGCCCAAGCCGGACATCAAAGATAAACACAACCCCGATATAGACCGGCGCCCACATGAAATCGATCAGCGCAAAGGGCCCGCTTCCGGTCAGGAACCCGCGAAGCCCGTACAAATCGCGCAACGGACGCTGGCGCATCTGGGCGCCGCGTGCCGATTGCTGCACGACATGGGCAAACAGATCCCCGCCAAGACGCAGATCAAGGGCCGTTCCCACCCGGATCAGAACCCGGGATCGCAATTGCTCCATCGAGGCAATGAACAAAAGAACAAGCCCGATACCAACGGTCAAAAGTGCCAGTGTATCGACACTGCGGCTTGAAAGGACGCGATCAAATACCTGCATGGAATAGATCGGGATCACCATGTTGAGCATGTTGATCACCATCGAGAATCCGCCGACAAGCGCGATCGACCGCCAGAACAACCGTTCAAGCGGGGTCCGATCCCCCTCGCGTCCCGCATCCGCTTTGCGGGTTGGCCGGATTTTATCGAGCAGGCCCATGCATTCCTTCCGTTTTGTCGCCTTTGGCAACTGCCTTATCATATCATGCCGCTGCACATTGGCATCTGCCTATTGCGCATAGCAAACGCCCCGCGCAACAGTGCTGCGACGGGTAACCTAGCCAATGGCATACTGCCACTATTCTGGTTGAATATATAAGGATGTGTTAAAATCCTGCCCGAAATCCCTTTATTTCATTGCGCTATCCTCTGCCTGGCAACCCTGCCTGACCACGGGCTGCACCGAAACGACATCCGATATTTCCGCCATCACAAATGTCATAGATCAATGCCGGCAACGCCTTGTCATTCATACTTGTTTGACAATTCAGCCGATCGCGATTTGCGCAAGCCCCGTCTCAACCCCCATCTATAGATCAGGGCCGGATATCGCGACCACTTCACGATCGGCACCCTCAACGCCCAAGTGCCGTAATCGCCCCCGGAAATACTGCCACCGGGCATGTCACCCCAAAGACTCGCAACATGCGGAATGCCAATGACAAACGAAACCCCGCAACTTCCTGACGTCATCCAGCGATTTCTTGCCATCGAACCTGGCAGCACATCCCATGCCGGTACGCTGATGGCCTGCATGATTGGCGTTCTGGCGGCATGCGCCTGGATGCTTGGCGGGTTTTCGATGATGATTTCGGCCGGTATTGCCGTGTCGCTGATGCTGTTTCTGACACCGATGATATCGCCCGAAATTCTGATGAAGATGCTGCGCGCCAATCCGCTGCGCCCCAAAGATTATCCTGCGATCCATGAAATGATGCATCTGTTGTGCGAACGCGCAGGGCTTGATCACACGCCCAAGCTTTTCATCCTGCCGGGCAAGGGCGTGAATGCAATTACCACCGGCACCGATGCGCAAACCACCATCGCCATTTCAAGTGACGCACTCCATGATCTGTCTCCGCGACAGATGCGGGCCATTCTGGCCCATGAAATCGCCCATGCCTGGCATGGGGATACGCGGATTTTGCTGATGACGGATGTTTTGTATCGCGCGACATGGACCATTGCGCTGTTTGGTCTGGCGATCTTTATCTTTGGGGATTTCAATCCGCCGGTATGGATGGTTGTTCTGTTTGGCGCGGTCCCAACCATCAGCTTTTTACTGCAACGGGCGGTCATCCGTGATCGCGAATTCGCCGCCGATCACGGGGCCAGTGATTTGCTGAACGGTCCCGAAGACATGATTGATGCCCTGCTTCATATTGATCAGATCAATCGCCGCCGCTTGGGACTTATCCCCTATCGCAGCACGCAGCCGCCAACACTTCTCGACACCCACCCGTCGGTCACTGCCCGGATAAAGGCCTTGCGCGCGCTCAAACCCGAAACCTGGCAGAAATTTTTTGAAAACCGCCGCATGCCCGGACAATAATGGGTCATGGCGTCGCACCGTGACAAAACCGATACCGACCTTGGCCCCTGCCCGATCTGCGGCCGTCTGATGATTGCCGGGCCAAGTGTTGATCGCCATCACTGGCGACCCAAATCACAGGGTGGCACCGATACCCAGTGGCTCCATCGGGTGTGCCATCGCATGATCCACCGCCTGTTTGACGAAGCAACGATTGCGCGTGATTACGACACCCCCGACAGGCTGAAAACCCATCCCGACATCGTCAAATTCATCACTTGGGTTCGCAAAAAGCCCGTTGATTACATCGACTGGCCCGAAAGTGCCGGCCGTTATGGCAGGAACCGGGGAAAACGTCGTTAAGACCGGCGACAATTGGCAAAAAAACATTTACCTGCCAGACTATGCTCGCTACTTGTCCAGCCCACCGGGCTTATGGTGATCCTGCCCGATTGCACCGTAACTGTCGTTTTCAGGAAAAGCCGATGCCAAGCTTTGACATGCTCAATGAACTGATCCCGGTCTTTGTCACGCTTTTCGTGATCATTGATCCGCTGGGTCTGGTCCCGGTTTTCATTGTCCTGACCCAAGGCACAAGTGCCGCCCACCGTCGGCGCATGGCAATCCGCGCCTGTATCACCAGCTTCTTCATCCTTGCCGCCTTTGCCCTGATTGGCGAGGGATTGCTGGGCATTTTCGGTATTCACATGCCGGCCTTCCGCATTGCCGGTGGCACGCTTCTGTTCCTGATCGCACTTGAAATGCTGTTTGAAAAGCGCAGCCAGAAACGAAATGAGCGCGCCGAACAGGTTCATCAGGAACTTGAAGACGACCACGACGGCGAAAAGACCAAACCCGACAGCACATCCGCCCCGCAAACAGCCGAACATACCATCCCTGACGAAGAAGCCGACGACATCTCGATCTTCCCGATGTCGATCCCCTTCCTGTCAGGTCCCGGTGCAATTGCCTCGGTCATGCTTTTGATGGGCAAGTTTGAAAACAACATTGCCATGCAAGCCAGTGTGATTGGCGTGGTTGCTGTTGTCATGCTGATCGCATTTGCCTTTTTCCTGGCATCGAACGTTGTTGCCAAGCGCCTCAGCCCGACAGTGGCAACCGTGGTATCGCGCCTGCTTGGCATGATCCTGGCCGCCCTTGCGGTTCAGTTCATCATTGATGGCGTCAAACAGGCGTTTTTCCAGTAACCGGAAACCCGGGCCGTTCAAACTCTATTGCGCGGCCCAGACATAAACGCCGTAACCGATCAGCATCACCAGACCGACCGGACGTCCGATTGACGGGCGCCTCAGCAATACGGTCAGTAACAGCGAAACTGCAATCATCACCGGCAAATCAAAGCTCAGAAAACGCGCGGCAACCGGGATCGGGGATATTGCCGCGGTCAGGCCAAGTATGCCCAAAATATTGAAAATGTTCGATCCGACGATATTGCCGATGGCAATTTCGGACTGTTTGCGCAGGGCGGCGATCAATGATGTCGCAAGCTCTGGCAGGGATGTGCCCACCGCAACAATCGTCAAACCGATAAAGGCTTCTGAAACACCAAACGATCGGGCAATCGTGACCGACCCGTCGACCAGAAAACGGGCACCAACCATCAAAAGAACCAAACCGGCAACCACCCAAAGTACCGACACCCACAAGACCCCGCCGGGCACTGACGGATCGGTTGGCGCATCCTCATTCACCGGCTGGCTTTGCGACTGGCGATAGGCCACCAGCAAATACGTCACCAGCCCGGCAAACATCACACATCCGGCAATGCGTCCAACGTCACCCAATGCAAATATCGGTATCAGAATAATCGCTGCTGCCAGCATGACCGCGGTGTCACGACCAAGGGTCCCGCCCGAAACCGCAATCGGCCAGACAAGTGCCGAAACCCCGACAATCAGCAGGATATTGGCAATATTCGATCCCACCACATTGCCAAGCGCAATATCGGGCACCCCGCGCAAGGCCGCATCAAGGGATACTAGAAGTTCGGGCGTTGACGTCCCGAAACCGACCACAGTCAATCCGATCAGCAGGGATGACATCGAAAGCCGGCGCGCGATGCCGACACTGCCGCGGACAAGGGCCTCTCCCCCGAAAAACAGCCCCGCCAAACCACCCAGCAACATCAAATATTCCACAATCGACGCCTTTTCATCTGCCGACCAATGACTTTGCCCCAGATGGGTCCGAAATGCCCCCACATGGCCGCAACGCCGAGATGTGTGTCACGCCCGCCCCGTTTGCAAGCAATACAGATCACAGCGCAAAAATAAAAAACGCGACAGGGCCAAAGGTACCGTTCAAACCATGTAGTTTCCCTAGCCCGCCATGGTCAGCGCAACCAATTCGTCATGCAGGGCCTTGGGGATCGTCACCCCGTTTTGACGGCTGCGTTCACGCGCTTCGAACCGGCGCTGCGACGGCAGACGGGCACCTTGTGCCATGATCCGTTCAAACAGGTCTTCGGCATGATCAAGATGTTGTTGCGCCTCTGCGCCAAGGAAGGTTTCCGGGGAGAAGGCAATAATGATCTCGCCGTGATGCGGATTGCCCGGTGCATCTTCGGACGCCGCATGGGTTTCATGGCCCAGCACATCACCGATCAAGGGTCCGGCCAGCAAACCGATCATGGTCGAAAGGGCCGACCCCTTATGCCCGCCAAATGTCAGCATCGCACCTTCAAGGGCCTTGGTGGCATCGGTGGTCGGCTGACCATCGGCATCGATCGCCCAGCCTTCCGGAATGTCCTTGCCCGCCCGGCGATGCAGTTCGATCTCTCCACGCGCAATGACGCTGGTCGCGAAATCAAACGTGTATGGCGTCTTGCCCGGTCGCGGCCATGAAAAGGCAATCGGGTTGGTTCCCAAAAGCCGCTTTGTGCCGCCCGCGGGTGCGACAAAGGCATGGGTCGGCGTCATTGCCATCCCCACCAGCCCATGGGCGGAAATCTGCTCAACCTCGGGCCACAGGGCCGAAAAATGGAAACTGTTATTGATCGCCAGAACCGAAATCCCGCAATGGCGCGCCTTTTCCACCAGATAGGGCAAACCGGTTTCAAACGACAATAGTGAACAGCCTTTATGGGCATTGACGCGCGTGATCGCCGGGGCCTGATCGATCACTTCGGGCAGAACCTTGGTATCAAGCCCGCCATTGCGCGCGGTTTGTACGCACCCGATAAGTCGATACAGCCCGTGGGAATGGCATTCGTCAATTTGTGCTGACATAACACTGCGCACAATGGCACCTGCATGTGCGCTGCTAAAACCATTGTCTTCAAGCACGGCAAGACCAAGTTTCTCGGCCTGATCAATCGATAGGGTGACGGTATCGGTCATAGGGGCTTCCAACTTCTTAAAACACGTTCAATTCGATGAAATTTGGCGGGCTTGATCACTGCCAAGCCCCGCATGGGCAAGGGCGGCAATCAGATCGGTACGCGTGACAATGCCGATGATCTTGCCATATTCCACCACCGGCACTGCATCACAGGCCCCGTCCGCCATCAGGGGCAAAAGGGCCGCAAACGGCGTGTTTGCCGTGGCACGCGATTCGGTCACGGACATGATTTCAATCGCACGCACCGGCACGCTGCGTTTCCGGTCAATCAGGCGCCCCATCGCTGCCATCAGGCCACGATCAAGCCGCAGGGCATCATCCCCCGCCCGCCGGATGAGATGGATCTGGAAAATCACACCAAGATACCGCCCGTTATCATCCACAACCGGAAGCGATGTAAAACTGTGGCGGCGAAACAGATCGGCAACCTCGCCAAGGGCGGTATCAGCACCGACCGTCACCAGATCACGCGACATGATGTCTCCTGCGGTCAGCGGGCCGGTGCGATGGGATGCGACCTGCAATTCCGCGGCCCCGATCAGCCGTGCCAGATCCTCGACGCCAAGATTAAGCGACTGGCGATACCGGGCCAGAATGCCATTCAGCTCGTCTTCATCAAGGCCCAGCCGTTCAATCGCCGGGCGGTCTGTTGTCAGATGCGTGCCCTTGCCCTCAAAATGACGAAGCGGGTATTTGCGCCCGGTGGCACGCGCATAGACCATCGCAATCACCACTAGGGCCGCGGTAATCGCTGCCACCGGCGTTAGGGCAAACCGAAAACCAAGTTCACGTGCGATATCGGGGCTAAGTGCTGCAACCATGGCAACTGCGCCGCCGGGCGGATGAACCGCACGCACCAGGATCATCACTGCAATGGCAAGCCCGACCGCAAGCGCCACCGCCAGAACCGGATCATCAATCAGCAAACAAACCGCAATCCCGGCAAGGGCCGCAACACTGTTGCCAATGATCGCCGACCATGGCTGTGCCAATGGACTGTTGGGCACAGCAAACAGCAGCACCGACGTCGCCCCGAACGGCGCAATCAGGTAAAGCCCGGCATCATGAAGATCAAAAAGTGACAGAAGAAAACCAGCCACCCCCAAACCGATCAGCGCACCAACCCCGGCACGGACGGCTTCAACAGGTGAACTGAACGGCATCGCAGGCATTAACCCGCGAATGTAATTGTGTCTCATTGGTACGTTTCATAACCCGACCTGCCATTCAACAGGCCATAAGTGTTTAATTGTTATAAATTACTTTCCTCCCTCGTACGTTGAAACGACCATGCGGTCAATCGCAACACCACACCTGCCCGAAACCTGCCCGAACAAAAAAGGGAGGGCAATTTGCCCTCCCTCAAATCAAGTGATGTGCGCAACCTGAACGCTGATCAGTCCCAACGTTTTGCTGCACGCAGGATCGCATCGGTGCCGATCTGGTAGTGATCATAAAGCGCGATGCTGTCGCCGCACTGGCCAAAGCCATTCACACCAAGCGGTGCGACCGCATGACCACGGACCGAGCCAAGCCAGGCAAGGGCGGCCGGATGACCGTCAATCACCGTGACAAGGCGCGCATCGGATGCCAGCGGTTTAAGCAGGTTTTCAACATGCGACATTTCGCCCTTTGCCTTGCCTTCAAGACGGGCGCGTTCCAGATCCTGCCATTCATTGTAAAGCCGGTCGGTAGAGGTCACAGCCAAAAGTCCCAAGCCCGGATGGGTTTCGGAAAGCTTTTCCCAGGCGGCGATTGCCTCGGGCGCCATTGCCCCGCAATAGGCAATGACCATTTTGCAATTCTTGCCCGGCTCACGCAGCCAATAGCCACCGGAAACAATTTCCGCCTTGGTGGTATCGGAAAGTTCGCGTTCGGGCTGTGCCAGCGGTTTGGTCGACAGGCGCAAATAAACCGACCCGCCCTTGGGGGCCTGCATGTGATCAAACGACCAGCCCATGATGGTTGCCAGTTCATCGCCAAAGCTTGGCTCAAAGCTGGTCAGGCCCGGCTGCCCCATGC
The DNA here is from genome assembly GCF_023588965.1 of Thalassospira sp. GO-4. Taxonomy (NCBI): domain Bacteria; kingdom Pseudomonadati; phylum Pseudomonadota; class Alphaproteobacteria; order Rhodospirillales; family Thalassospiraceae; genus Thalassospira; species Thalassospira sp. GO-4. The sequence continues at coordinate 3,496,687 of NZ_CP097807.1, read as the reverse complement.
CGATCATCGGGGTCGAGATCGACTGATGCGCGCCCCCTTCCGGGGCAAGGGTAATGCCGCTTGGCGTTGCCACGACCATGAACCGCGCATCCTGATAACAGGCATAATTAAGCGCATCCAGACCACGCGCAATGAACGGATCATAAAGGGTGCCAATCGGGAACAGACGCTGCCCGAACAGGCTGTGCGACAGGCCAAGGGCGGCCAGGTTCAGGAACAGATTGTTTTCGGCAATGCCAAGCTCGACATGCTGCCCCCCCGGCGATCTGATCCATTTCTGGGCCGAGGGAACTTTGCGTTCGCGGAATTCATCGGCCAGTTCTTCGCGCCCGAACAGGCCGCGCTGGTTCACAAATCCGCCAAGGTTGGTCGAAACCGTCACGTCGGGCGATGTGGTAACGATGCGATCGGAAAGATCGCTGTCTTTCATCTTGGCCAGTTCATTGAGGATCTTGCCAAACACTTCCTGGGTGCTTGATGTCTCAACCCGGGCATAGGGCATTTCGGGGATGGTAATGACTTCGGCCATCTTGTGACGCGGGGCACGGTCATTGAACGGTGCATTGGCAATATAGTCGCGCACACGCTCGGCACTGACATCAAGGCCCGCCGCCATATCCCATTCCTGCCCGTCGGCGATGTTGTTTTGCAGCTTGAAGGCATCCATCTGCGGGATGTTCATCAAACCGGCATGGTTGTCCTTGTGACCCTGAAGCGGGGTGGCATAGCCCTTGACCGTATAGGCAATAAACACGGTCGGTTTATCGTTGGGAACTGCATCAAAGGCATTAAGCACCGCCTCCATGCAATGACCACCCAGATTGGTCATCAGATCATGCAGGGCGTCATCATCATAATCCCCCAGAAGATTGGCCAGCGCATTATCGCCGGGCATATCGGATGTGATCTGTTTGCGCCATGCGGCCCCGCCCTGGAAGGTCAGAGCCGAATAGATGTCATTTGGCACATCATTGAGCCATTTCTTAAGCGACTTGCCGCCTGGCTTGGCAAAGGCATCATGAAGCTTGCGACCATATTTGATGGTGATGACGTTCCAGCCAACCGCGCGGAAGAACCGGCCGATGACGCGGAACAGATGCGCATCAATCATGCCATCAAGGCTTTGACGGTTATAATCGATCACCCACCAGACATTGCGAATGTCATGCTTCCAGGTATCAAGCAGGGCTTCGTAAATATTGCCTTCATCAAGTTCGGCATCCCCGACAAGGGCGACCATGCGGCCGGGCTTCTCGCCCTTGGGCAGCATGTTTTTATAGCGCAGATAATCCTGTGTCAGGGCTGCGAAATTGGTCACCGCCGCACCAAGCCCGACCGATCCGGTGGAAAAATCAACCTGATCGCCATCCTTGGTCCGCGACGGATAAGATTGCGCGCCGCCAAATGAACGGAAGTTTTCAAGCTTTTCCTTGGTCTGACGTCCAAACAGATAGTTGATCGCATGGAAAACCGGACTTGCATGCGGCTTGACCGCCACCCGGTCCTGCGGACGCAGAACATTGAAATAAAGGGCCGTCATAAGGGTCGTCATCGACGCACAGCTGGCCTGATGGCCGCCAACCTTGATGCCGTCGCGCTTCGGACGCAGATGGTTGGCATTATGGATCGTCCAGCTTGATAGCCAGCGCACCTTCTTTTCGATCTGCCCCAGCATCTCAAGGTCTTCGGCTTTGACATTGCCGGTGCTGGTGGCTTCGATAATTTCACCGATTTCGGGTGCGGCATCCTGTGCTGACATTTTCCTGATCCCTTGTTCGAGCCTGCTGTTCCGGGTCTTTTGCGGGACTTTTATCGGCCCGCGACATTCCGGTATTGAATTACCGATTTTTAAGGGGAAATGACGGAAATCAAGGGATGCCACCTGCATTTCACACAAGATTCGTCACTTTTGCCTCAAACGTGGAATCGGCTGCGACAATCCCGGTCAAACATTCGAATTTCCCGTCTGAAACAATATTTCGTGGTCGCGAATTGGCACATTTATGACAGCGATTCGTCATGCATATCGCGAAACTTCGCCGCAAACCGGGTTTAAGGGAACAATAACCAATTCAAGGCAATCTCGCCAATCGTGTAGTAATTCTACCATTCGTATAGCATGCGTCTTCGCCCATTCTTTCACCCCGGAATTTAATTGATCAGATTTCATTTTTCCCCAATGGCGATTTCGATCTTCAGGCACAGGCCCGTGAAGATCATGGCTTCTGCCGCCTTGGCGCTGTTTCTGGGGATCGGGCAATCCGCACAATCGACGGCCACCGCACAGGATGCATCCAGCGATCTTGAGATCACGCTGCCGATGGATCATCAGTCGGCCTATTGTCAGGGACAAATTCCGTGGGAACAGCATTCGGAATATCACATTGATTTGTTGCGGCTTGCCGCCCGGCTAAGCGGTCGTGACATCACAATCACCCCGGTCTGCATGGATTACCCGACCGAAGAACGCCGCATTTCGATGCTGCTGACGGCAAGCCAGATCAATACTGTCTTTTTCGGGACGTCTTCAAACCGTGAAGAAAAACTGCTGCCGGCCTATGTTCCGATATATCTTGGCACGACCGGTCTGCGTCTTTTTATGGCGCGCCCCGAAACCCTGCCAGCACTGCGTGAAGTCGAAACCATAGACGACCTGCGCACCTTTTCGATGGGACAGGGCCTTGGCTGGCCGGATTCCGCCATTCTGATCGAAAACGGCTTTACCGTCGCCGATGGTCGCTACAAGACATTGCACCGGATGCTTGGTGCCAACCGGTTTGATCTGTATCCCCGCGCTTTCTGGCAGATCATTGGCGAATGGACCTGGATGCAAAGCCAGGCCCCCAATATCGCCGTGTCACGCGACATTGCCCTTTATTATCCGCAACCGATCTATTTCTTTTTCAGCCCGACAACACCGGCCCTGCGTGATGCCATTCAAACCGGACTGGAACGGGCCTATTCCAACGGCATGTTGCTTGAACTGCTGAAATCACATCCGGAAACCGCTCCGTCCTTTAGCGGGCTGGACCTCGGCAGTATCCGGATCATTCACGGCACAAATGAAAACCTTCCGGAAAAATCACGCCAAATCATGAAACAATACGGCCTGTTTGAATAATCCCGACAAATCAATCTTCCAAACACCAAAAGGCCGATCTGCGAAAACAGACCGGCCCTGTTACCCCCGGGTCCAAATACAGCACCGGGTGATTTTTGGTTTGATTGTTCGACTTGTTATTCGGCGGCAATCGCCATTTCGCCACCATCAAGCGCATTGGCCAGATCGGCCAGAATGTCATCGATGCTCTCAAGACCGGCCGACAGGCGGATCAACCCATCGGTGATCTGATATTCGGCGCGTTCTTCGGCGGTATAGGTCGAATGGGTCATTGACGCCGGATGCTGGATCAGGGTTTCGGCATCGCCAAGGCTGACCGCACGGGTAATCATGTTAAGGCCGTTCATCAATTTGCGCCCTGCTTCGATCCCGCCCTTAAGCTCGAACGCGATCATGCCACCGAAACGGTCCATCTGCGCCTTTGCGAGCGCATGCTGCGCAAAGCTTTCAAGACCCGGGTAATAAACCCGCTCGACCTTGGGATGGGAGTCAAGGAAAGCCGCGATCTTTTCAGCATTGTCGCAATGGCGTTCCATCCGCAGTTCAAGCGTCTTGAGCCCGCGCATCACAAGATTGGCATCCTGTGCCGACAGAACCGCACCGGTCATGTCCTTAAGACCGACCAGACGCACCTGCGTCATATCTTCAAGCGATCCGATCACTGCACCGGCCATAAGGTCCCCATGGCCGCCCAGATATTTGGTGGCGGAATGCACGACGATATCGGCACCAAGTTCAATCGGGCGCTGCAAATACGGCGTACAATAGGTGTTATCAACCACCACCTTGGCACCGTGTTTGTGGGCGATGTCGGAAATGGCTTTGATATCGACCAGACGCATATTCGGGTTGGCCGGGGTTTCAAAATAGACAATCTTGGTCTTGTCCGAAATCGCCTTTTCCAGTTCGGCCGGATCGGTCAGATCGACATGGGTGTGCTTGATCCCGAACTTTTCCAGACCATGACGGAAATAGGCAAATGTGCAGCCATAAAGGGTGCGATCCACAATGATCTCGTCACCCGGCTCGATAAAGGTCCAGCAGACCGATGTAATCGCCCCCATGCCCGACGCCGTCGCAAGGGCTGCTTCACCGCCTTCAAGCACCGCCAGACGCTTTTCGAGAAGATCAAGCGTCGGGTTGGCAATACGCGAATAGATAAAGCCCTGCTCGTCACCGGCAAAGAACCGCCCGCCCTGCTCGGCCGTTTCGAACGCAAAGGTCGAAGACATGTAAACCGGCGGGTTCAGCGCGCCATTATGGCTTTGCGGATCATATCCGTGATGGATCGCACGGGTGGCGAAACCGGTTTTGGCGACATTGCTGTTGCGGCTGTCATTGGCAGACATGTGAGGCTCCTGAAAATGCGTTTATTCTGCCTCGATAACCGCAAACCCCGTGCCAGATCACAAAAGCCCCGGTTTTCCGGGATTTGGACAAATCTGGTCGCCTTTTAGTGTAAATATTTATTTACACTTATTCGCTCGGATTTTGCATTTACCACAAAATCCCTGGAAATCAGCGGCATGTGAATGTACACTTTTCGGTACAGTGTAAACTTTTCGGTACAGACATGCGGTTTGAAATTCGCGGTGAAAACAGGGTCGGCATTACGCGCGACGTGGTCAATGTTCTGACCGATCAGGGGCTTGATATCCGCGCATTTGAGGTCACAACCCATCACATCTATGCCGATATTCCGGCCATTCGCCCCGGTCGCTTTCCGCTTTTGGCCCATGCCCTGAAACAAATCCCGGGCATTTCCGACATTCGCGAAATTGACCGCCTGCCCACCGAACGCAGACGCGCACAGCTTCACGCCACCCTTGCCGCCCTTGGCGATCCGGTGATTGCGGTTGATGCCAATGGCCAGATCGCCCAGGCCAATCCGGCGGCCCAATCGATCGCAGGCACCAGTGAAAAACCGCTTCGCGATCAGGATATTTCCACAATCCTTGCCGAACCAAGCATTGAAGATTTGCGCCAAAGCGGCTTTCGCATGCCCGAACATGAAGTAATCCTGGGCGGGCAGACATATCTGTTGCAGGTCGAACCGATCGGTCATGTTGATGATGGCTCGGACGCGGCCGACGATGCACCGTGGGGCGGGGTCATGGTCTTTCACCGGGCTGCACGACTGGGGCGGGTCATGACCGCCCTTCAGGATCGCAGCCATACCGGTTTTGACGACATCATCGGTACCAGCCGTGCAATGACGCGGGTAAAGTCACAGGCACAAAGACTTGCCGCGATTGATGCACCGCTTCTGATCCTTGGCGAAACCGGAACCGGCAAGGAGCTTTTTGCCCGCGCCTGCCACCGCGCCAGCACACGCGCCGATCAGCCGTTTCTGGCGCTCAACTGTGCCGCCATGCCCGAAGGTCTGGCTGAAAGCGAACTGTTTGGCTATGCGGCGGGCGCCTTTACATCGGCACGGCGCGGCGGCAAGCCCGGCCTTCTGGAGCTTGCCGATGGCGGCACCCTGTTTCTTGATGAAATCGGTGAATTGACCCCCTATCTGCAGGCCAAACTTTTGCGCGTCCTGCAAGACGGCCGGTTCCGCCGCGTTGGCGGCACGGACGAGATTGCCGTCGATGTCCGGATCATCAGCGCCACCAACCGGGACCTTGAAGCCATGTCGCATGATGGCACATTCCGCGAAGATCTTTATTTCCGCCTCAATGTTCTGGCCATCACCCTGCCGCCGCTGCGCGACCGGATCGAAGACATCGCGGAACTGGCAAGGTTCTTTATCGACCGCACCGCCCAGCAAACCGAACGCCCGGCACCCTATCTTGCCAGGGACGGGCTTGACTGGCTGCGCGCCCATGACTGGCCGGGCAATGTCCGCGAACTGGAAAACACCCTGTTTCGTGCCGTCGCCCTGCTGGATGGGGATGTTCTTGGTGCGGGCGATCTGACCAGTGCGGCCACCGGCACCATGACGTCAGCTGACACACCCCCATCCGACAATCCCCCCAGCCTGCCTGCAAACCGCCACAACAATATTGCGACCAGTGCGGACCCGATTACAGCCGCCCTGGCACAAGACGATTTCAATGCCGGCCTTGACCTGCTTGAACGTGAAATGCTGATGCGGCTTTATCCGGATTATCCAAGTTCGCGCAAATTGGCAGAACGACTGGGCGTTTCGCACACATCGATCGCCAATAAACTGCGCAAATACGGCATTGGACAGTAAACCGCCCGGATACCCCGCCATGATCAAGTTTATGGCGATTGGTCACGCCACTTCTTGCCAGCTTGGTTGCAGTGCGGCATGATCTTCCTAAATCAAGGGGTGGAAAGCCCCGAAAACAGGGAGAAGAAATATGCTGACAGGAAAACGCGCACTCGTGACCGGCTCGACCAGCGGGATCGGCCTTGCCATGGCAAAGGCGCTCGCAGGTGCTGGCGCTGATGTGATGCTCAATGGCTTTGGCGACGCGGATGAAATCGAGGCAACCCGCAAGAGCCTTGAAACCGATTATGGCGTCACCGCGCACTATAACGGTGCCGACCTGTCCAAACCCGACGAGATCGAAGCCATGATGAAGGATGCCGAGGCCAAATTTGGCGGCATTGATATCCTGATCAACAATGCCGGCATTCAGTATACCGCCAATGTCGAAGATTTCCCGCCCGAAAAATGGGATGCCGTGATCGCGATCAACCTGTCATCGGTTTTCCACACCACCCGCCTTGCCGTTCCCTATATGCGCAAGAAAAACTGGGGCCGGATCATCAATACCGCCTCTGCCCACGGCCTTGTCGCCTCGGTCCAGAAGGCGGCCTATGTCGCGGCCAAACATGGCGTAATCGGATTGACCAAGGTCACGGCCCTTGAAACGGCCGAAACCGGCATCACGGCAAATGCAATCTGCCCGGGCTGGGTCCGCACCGAACTGGTCGAACGCCAGATCGAAGCGCGCGCCAAGGAAGCCAACATTTCGATTGAGGAATCCGCAACCCGCCTGGTCTCGGACAAACACCCGTCCAAACAGTTTGTCAGCCCCGAACAGATCGGCCAGACCGCACTCTTCCTGTGCTCTGACGCCGCATCGCAAATGACCGGCACGCATCTTTCAGTTGATGGCGGCTGGACCGCGCAATAAAAATCTTTGCGCGGGTTACTCGAACCACCACTTGCCAGCTAACCAACCCGCGCAGAACACCTTACACTTGGCGGAAAGCACGTATTTTCCTATGCATATTAGATCTCTCATGCTAGGAACTACCAGTTGGCCAAATACATGCGAAAACGTTCGACCCATGATAAGCGCGACCCAAATTTTCCTTAACAAGGCAGCGCTACGGCTATTACCCAACCTGTACCGACGCAAAGCAATCCGATGGGCAAAAGACCACATCGCGGATAATGCCGTTTTTTTTCTGTCTTTTGATTGCGATACCAGCCGTGATGCGTCAGCCTCATTGAAAATCCAAAGGCAACTTCACAGCGCCGGAATGAACGCAGCTTATGCCATACCAGGGCAGTTACTGGAAAAACATTGGGACAGCTACAAGGAACTTATTTCCTTGGGGGGCTATTTTATAAACCACGGCTATCGCGAACACGCTGCCATAGATCCGATAAGCGGGCGTCCGTATTCAACTTTCACATACCGAGACGTAGAAGATCATGTCTGGCAACAAGACATTATCGATGGTCACAATACGATTAAAGCCTTAACTGGTAAGGCCCCAACAATTTTCCGGACTCCCCATTTTGGTGAATTCGACAAGCCGGAACAACTCGAGCGCCTGTATGATTTCCTTACCACCCTTAACTACCAAATCTCAACGTCTTCGACGCCAATATTGGGACACATTCTCGGCCCAATACATCGGCAAAAGCATAGTATAATCGAAATTCCGCTTAGCGGCTGCCTGACAAGACCAGCACAACTAATCGACAGCTGGGGCTTCATTTCAGCTCCAGACGCTCTAGGCAGACAGAGCTTAATTGACGCACTAAAAGATTACCTTTCAACCTTATCATTAGGCTCAAATCTCGTGATGAACATTTACTTTGACCCCGCCGACATTTCAGAAGATCAAGAAATATTAGATTTGCTCGTGAAGTTTAAGCCGTATTGCCTGCCGGGCTATAACGTTTCATTTCCTTGTCAGGTTAACTGAGTAAGCACATATGACCAAAAGCCCGCGGATTCTTGTCATAGGCTACTGCTATCCCCCCACCGCTAGCCCAGAAGCATTTGTAACCGCGAAATTATTACGCAATATACCAGAATGTGAAATTGACGTCCTTACACTTGAAGACGGCCTCGTGAGTGACTATTGTGACTTGGAAATGGGGAGGTATGCAGAAGGCATTAATGGTAAAGTTATTAAAGTAACCCCCTCTTGGCTAACCAAAAAGTTATGCCGCATTCCACGCCTTCCACTACGACCAGACAGATGGTTACTTGCAAATAGAATAACGAAAAAACAAGCTCTAAAACTTGATCCTGCAAGCTATGACTGCATTGTCACAAGATCGCAATATCATTCCGCGCACTTGGTTGGCCTGTCTCTTAAGAGAAAATTTCCTCATCTACCTTGGATCGCATGCTTTTCCGACCCTTGGTCAGGATCAGACCACCAACAAAGCGTGCCGCTATTTTCGCGCTACAGTAAACTTCAAGAAAACCGGGTCCTGAAGAATGCTGATTTCTTGGTTTTCCCGACAGCGGGATTACTACAGCACATGACCAAAGGAACAAAAGATTTAACAAAAAAATCTACTGTAATCCCACACTGCTATGACGTTGAGCTTTACGGTGAACGTGAAGCTTCGATCGCCTCTAACGCCAAAGTTGACCAGACAGAACTTCAATGGCGAATTTTCGGATCCTTCTATGGGAATAGACAGCCCGACATACTCATACGCGCACTATCGCTTTTGCAAGTCCCCAACAACAAGAAACTACAAATTGAAATATATGGGGCTTTTCACGAGAAATATCGCGAGTTCGAGCAGTTCAATCAAACGCATGCAAACTGTAAAATAGCCCATATGGGACAAATTCCGCACAAGAGCGCTTTGCGAATTATGCAGAAATCTGACCTGCTAATCGTCATCGACAGTACCGAACTGAGTGAAAGCTTCTATTTGCCGTCAAAGATAATTGATTACTTTGGGAGCGGAACCAGCATATTAGCTATCTGCAAACAAGGAACAGTAGAAGAAATCACGACATCCAGAAACCAACACGTCGCAAATATTGACGATGTGAATTCAATAACATCCGCAATGTTTAACATCCTAAATCAACACAAGCGCACACCCACACACAACTCCTCAGACAAAACCTACGCCGCCACCGAAGTGGGGAAAAACTTTTTATCATTAATAAAAAGAAATAGTAAAAAAAATGATTAAAAAAATAAAAACACTACCAACAATTATCGGATTCTCATTATCATCTATTACACTGATATCTTTTTGCACAATTACAATAAATGGAAATGATATAAAAGCACCAAATTTAATACAAATACTAACAATCATGACACTTCAAATAGGAGCAACCGCTTTCCTACCAAGATCTGAATGCATAGAAAAAAAACAATTAATATCCCTATCACTTATTTACTTATTTCTCAGTCTAATATCATCTATATTATCAGACAGCACAGAAACAAGCCTCTACAGGCTTGCAATCACCTACGTCTCACCAATTATATTAATATACATATTAATAAGAAAAGAAGTACCTATTGAATTCTCAAACGGGATAATGAATGGTATAATAATTATTACAACAATATCTGTATTATACTCATTATCTGGAGCAATCATTTCAGAGAGATACATTTCCAGGCTAGCCACAAACACAATAGATTTCAATATATTTGGAGTAGAATTATCCCAAAAAGTTGCGCATAGATCTTTCTTTTTTGAAGAAGCAAAATACTTACTCCAGAGAATTCCAGGAATATTTCCAAACCCAAATGGATTCGCCATAGTTTGTGCAATTACTTTTGGACTTTCATATAATTTTAAATACTCGAATCGGATTAAATACACTATCCGCATCATTTCAATCACTGGATTGATTCTATCATTTTCACGAATGGGTGCAGTGCTATTTCTGGCAAATTTCACATACATGAGCTTACCATCAGTGAAAATCAGAAAATTATTCGTGCTCACATCATCTATATTTATTATTTCTTTCCTCATATATTCTGCAGGAACGTCAAATACGCTGCTATCAAACATGCCATTGGTCCAGAAACTTGAGTTACTGCAACTCCGTGAACGCGCAGATAGTTGGGCCTTAGCTTGGAATGCGGCCTTGCAAAACTGGGGGTTTGGTGTGGGTTTTGGTGTTGGATCCGAGTACCTGTTCGGAGATGCCGCAAACACACAAGCCGTCCATTCAGTCTTCCTCAACTCATTTCTGGAAATTGGCGCATTAGGGACTTTCGCCTTGATCGCGATTTGGATAGCTCCAGCACTGTCTGACGACTACACCTCAAACAACTGCAGTCCCAAAGAAAATCATCGTCACGTAATTTCAGGCGTTCTATTTGGACTTTTTGTTGCAGAGGCGTTTGATTTAAGTGTAACCCGGTTCCACTACATTCACTTGATATTCTTTACTCTGCTTGGAATATGGGTCTCTCTGAATCCAAGCAAGGATAATACAGCAGGCCAAAATGCTCGAAGTTCTCAATCGCCAACATTGCTCTAAAGCTCTTTGGAACCAAGCTGCCGACGACATCGACAACGCTTGGGCATGGCATCGATGGGAACTTCTGGAAGCTCGCAGCAACTGGGCGCGTACGAACGATTTATCCTTTGCGATCTTAGATCGACAGAACGGCTCAAAGCTAGTGGCTTTAATTCCGCTTGTCGCTGTCCAACCGCAACGCGCACAATTACTTTTGGGACCACATCTTGAAAGTACTGGAGGCCCTGCTGTTAACGATAAACTGCCGAGAAGAACGCAAGACAAAGTGCGTGCTCTGATAGCACAGGAAATCAAGAATTTAGCGCTATATGCAGCAGCAAGAAGAGTAGACCTTTCTTGCCCTCCGCTGGCACCAAACCTCCTACTCGCATCGCACCCCTGTCCAAACCCATTATGTCATTTCGGCTACTCTGATACCTCAACACAATCTTGGCTGGTTAACATTGCAGGCAAGAGCGAGAGTGAGATTTGGTCGAACCTAGAGCACCGTTGCCGAAAACAAATCAAAAAGGCCGAACGAAACCAGTTATCCGCAAACTTGGTTGAACCAGCCGCCTCTTTGCTCGACCACTACTACGCCTTGCATTTGGAAACCTGTAGCCGAAATGGCATTCCACCGCATCCAAGAGGTTATTTTGAATCCATATTTGGTGAAGTCGCAGAAGCAGGCCTATCCAAATGCTGCATCGTTCAAAACGGACCTACTATTCTGGCGATTCATACTTTTCTGCTTTACAAAAACAAAGCGCTTTATTGGACGACAGCAGGAAGCAATGATGCTTTAAAGCTTTGCGCAAACGATTTCGGGATATGGCATGCAATTACCGAGTTCTCAAAATCTTCAATTGACTACCTAGAGTGTGGAGAAGCATTTCCCGGCGCGGCAGACGGCAAACTCAAGGGCCTGAACGACTTCAAAAAATCATTTGGGGGAACATTATACCCTTACTTCCGGGGACAGATGATATATCGACCTGTTACGGAATCCCTGATGAACATTGCAAGATATCTGCGACAGGGCAGGACTAAAAAGTGACATCTACAGAACAAAAGCATTTTAATGAGCGTGCAGCAGGGTACGAAACCGAAATTGGCGAAGAGTATGCTCAAGCTCTTAAATGGCAACTTATTGAGAAATATTCAGAAACGGGCCAGACGGTTATTGATGTTGGTGGCGCCAATGGCCGACACGCCGTAGACCTTTCCTGTCTTGGGCGGAAAGTTATATGTGTCGATCTAAGTCCCGGCATGCTCAAGCAGATGTGTAAACGCAAAGAATTCCTTGCAATCACGCAAGAACAGCGTCCAATCCCTGTTGTTTCAGCTGCACAGTCCCTTCCGATCACAAACAATTCGGCAGACATGGCTTATTGTTTTGCCACACTTCTCCTTATGCCGGATCAGGGAAACGCAATTGCCGAACTTGTTCGCACCGTCAAGCCAGGGGGATATATCATCCTGGATATCGCCCGTCCCTGGAACATCGGATGGCTTTATTGGCGAAATCACTACAAGAAGATAGGATTTCCGGGGATTTTTCCCCTCTCGGCAGGTAACACCCGAAAACTCTTCAGAGATTTGAGATGCACTGTAATCGAAAGCATCGCAACAGGCTTCCTGAGCCAATTATTGTATCTTCCATTTGTTGAAAGCAGAACACGCCTGCGTAGCTTGATCCACTCCACGCGGCAGGCTCCCGATCTTGATGGCAAAATTTCTGCACGGATACCCACCTTCGCCAATCGCGAATATATCGTTCTGCAAAAGGCCTTTGAAACTTGATCGATAACGTATCAAGGAAAATGATCACATTTTTCAAAAGCGACCTTGGCGTGAGGTTTGTCGCAGAAGGTGTTGTGCGCTCAAACGCATTTATCCTAACCCCACTTCTCTCATGGTCTCTTGGTGCTGTTGTTTTTGGCAGTTACCTTCAGGTAATGAGCCTTGCCTTTGCATTTGTACCGTTGGTATCAGCCGGTCTCGGATTTACCGTAATCCGCAAACTGGCAGGTCGGACCGATAGCTCTGATGCCCCGAATCTTTTGCTGACAGCGATAGGAATCGTAAGTTTTTTGTGCCTATCTCTCATGCTGATTCTTGCATTCACGGCCGAAAACGTACTGATATTTCTATCTCTCAACACTATTTTAGCCCCCAGCTGGCTTACGATAGTGGTGCCAAGCCTTGCATGGATTTTTGCCGTCGAAGCATTAATCGGCGAATATATGCGCGCAATGATCAAAGCGCGACTTTCTCTTTATATTCAAATTGTCAGTTTCGCACTTCAAATGGCATTCTTAGGTGTCGTTCTTACGTTTGACAAACTGTCTTTGGGATCGACGCTGCTGTCGATTGCAGCTGCCAAGGTCGTAGTAATTGCATACTTACTCATACCGATCCTAATTCGTATAAAGAAGCACAGCACCAAGAACAAAAGCTCTCTTTTACAAGTCGCACTCAGCGGATTACCATTTATGCTGGCAGGGCTGGCAGAATGGGCGGGGAACTTGGGCGATCGACTGATTGTGGGGCGCTTTCTTGGCCCCGAGGCCGTTGCACATTACGGCGCATCGATCATGATTTTGTCCGTTCTGGCTGCATTGGGGGCACCAATTTGGTGGTTGCTTTTTCCAACCGTCTCCGCCCACGTGCGTAATGGTGAAACTGAGCATTGCCGGGTTACTGTCAGGCAACGCACCATGCTGTTTACAGAATTGGCTTTACCGATATTGGCTTTGGCCATTCTGGTCGTAAATCCCGCGGTTTCACTTTTATTGAACAGCCCAGTAAGCAACATGACGGCGGTCATACTCCTTGCCGGCTGTGCAATTCTGATATCGCAGATGACCACCGGCTGGGAATACTACCTGGTCTGCGTTTCATCCGGAAAAAGGCTAATGACAGCTTCGGTTATTTGCTCCTTGCTGAGCTTTGGCTCCGCTTGGCAATTAGCTCCCTCCTGGGGATTGGTCGGAGTTGCGTCTGGAATGCTGATTGGCAAGGCAACGCTTGGGCTATTTTTCGCAATAAGCGCCAATCGAAACGGATTTGTAGGTTGTGCTTGGCCAATGCGCTCATTCGTGACGCTGGTGACCGTTAATGGTATCACGGCAATCACAACATACTTCTTTGCACATCAAATACTTACGATATCTTCGCTCTTCTACCAAATTGCGTTTTCTGCTGTTATTTTTGCAGCAACGTACGGGGCAATCCGTTTTTTGCTTACACCAGTTCTGCAACGGTTAAACGCGCAATAAGAATCTTTGATATTGCTTCTGCCGCCTTGCCTTTTCCCTGAATACTCTGCCAGCGCTCAACTGCCCGTTCATCTACACCAAGAGCAAGCAATCTCTCCAGCTCATCAGGGAGACTTGCTCCACACGCCCCGGCAAGCTTGCCCAAACCCAGATCAATGATCTCGGGCCGTTCGGTGACATCGCGCATCACAATAATGGGCACACCACAATATGGTGCTTCTTCCTGCATTCCCCCGGAATCGCTGATGACGATGCGAGCTTGCGGAAGCAGAGCCATCATTTCGTCATAGGGCAGCGGCTCAACAAAATACATATTTGGGAGCTTGGCAACGAAATGGCGCCCGACAGTATCGCGAACCTTCGGGTTCGGGTGCACGGGCCACACAAAGTCAATTTCGGGATGTCTTTTTATGGCAAGCTCGAGGTTCTCACAGAACGCGTCCAGTGCACCCTGAAGCGCCTCACGTCGATGCATTGTCACAAGCGCGAAAGGCTTGTTTCCCGGGCAATAATGCTCAACCACGCCAACACGCGAACTTGTTGAGTTGATTTTTTGGGTCGCGACCAGGCTATCGATACCCGGGTTCCCAACAACATGAATGCAATCGTCAGAAATGCCCTCAGTAAGAAGATTTTGTTTTGCTATGGGTGTTGGAGCCAAATGGATCGATGCAATCCGCGCGATCATCTGCCTCAACCCTTCCTCAGGCCAGGGATTATTTATGTTATGACTTCTCAGCCCTGCCTCAACATGAGCAACCGGAATATGGTTAAGAAACCCGGCCATTGCACCACCAAATGCAGAGATCGTATCGCCTTGAACGACAACAACATCTGGTTTTCTCGCCTGAAATTCGCGGTCCAGAGCAGATATAACTCGACGCTGTATCTCAGCAGCGGGCTGCGCATGCGTCATCAAATCAAAATCAACATCAACTTTTAAATGCAGACTGTGGATTGCCTGATCCATCAGGCTTCTGTGTTGACCGGTTGAATAGACCCTAACACGGGCTTCCCCCAATTTTGCACGCAGAGAACGAATAACGGGAGCCAGCTTGATGAACTCTGGTCGCGTGCCTGCAACAACGGCAATCTGTTTCGGTGCAATATCAGTCACGCAATCCTATTCCTCGTTCCACGGGCGCAGACAATCATTCTCGCTCTGCGATAGTAGATCAGCCATCATTTTTCCAGCAAAAACAGGCTCAAACCATCTTTCGAAATGCTTTCGCGTGCTATGACCTATTCCCTGCCACTTTTCCCGACAAGCCCAAAAGTCCTTAAAGGCATTATAATAGCCGTCTGCGTTCGCATTAGCCCAAAAAATCGGCGCATCGACGTACTCTCGGGATGCTGTTGCAACAGGCTGGTTTAAAATAATTGGCAACCCGATCAAGCCAGCTTCGATCACTGTCTTGGGGATCTCGGCGTAACTTGTGTGCGCTACGAACAAGTCAAAATCCTTTAAAGAAGCAATAAGTTCTTTATTGCGCATGGATGCAATGAACGTGACATTTGTTTCCTTGCCATGCTTCATGACCCACGTTCTTATTTCTCCTTCGCACGGCCCACTACCGACAATGGTCAAGTGCCACTGATCAAGCTTAAGAAGTCCTTCCAGGATTGGCAGCAAACTTTTCCCCGGAACAAGCCGACCCACGCATATGATTTTCAGGTCGCCCGAGCGGGAAAAGTCAGTTTTTCTGTCGCTTTTTTTAACGTCAACGGCGTTGGGCACAATGTAGGTTTTATCGTGATATGAAACTGAAATCGATGCCGTGATCGGGCTATAAACCGGAGCAAGCGCATCAATATGCCGATGTGCATATTCTCGCGACCACCCCTCAAGAATTCTGATGATCTTGCTCTTTGGTGTCTGGACCTCTTGGGATGGTAAATGGGTGAATGTGGTGTGAATACTGGCAACAGATCGGCACCGCAGAAAACTCGCAAGAATTGCCGCAAACTTGCCCGAAAATGTATCACCATATGACCGCACAACAAACTCGCGGTTCGTCGGTAATTTCGGCGCGACCCACTTCTTTATATAAAAGCCCGTCAGGTATGCGTTAAATCCTGCCGAACGCAGTAAACCGGAAACGGACAGAAAATTTAGCGGCACAAACAAACATTCCGCACCACCACACAAATATCGAAGCACGTCTTGCCCCGCAGCGTCTTGGACCAGCGACACAACGACAATTTGCTCAAATCTACTGTCTGGATTGAAATACCCTGGGGAAACCTCCCCTTTCTCAACCCATTCTGTGATGCGCGCGGCAACAACGACAATCAGCGTTTTCGTCAAAACAGGGACCTTTTAACGGCAGCTCGCAATCTTGTTCCACTCCGAACCAAAACATCGGGTAACGACTTTGACATCAATCCAAAGCCGTGAAGTTCAGTATAAAACAATCAAACCCTGATAAAAGAAAGTCCAAATCCCCTCGAACGAGTTCAAACTTCATCAAAGACCGTCATCCCAAATACCGCCCCAAATGCTCAACCAGCATCCTGATTTTCGGGCTGAGATGGCGGTTGGTCGGATAGATCGCCCAGATGCCTTCGTCTGAAGGCTGGTATTTGGTCAGGACCGGGATCAAATCGCCGCTGGCGATCCAGGGATCGACGTAATAGTCGGGCAATTGCACAATCCCGATCCCCTTAAGCGCCGCATCGAGAAGCGCCTGCCCGCTATTGGCATGGATGGAGCCGTGGATACGGATGGTGCGTTCGCGGCCATCCTCTTCAAAGCGCCAGTAATCAAGCGTCCCGACAAGGCAATTATGGTGGGTCAGTTCCGAAAGGGAATATGGCTCGCCGCGTTTGGCGATATAGCTGCGCCCCGCACAGGCATAAAGACGGCGGGTCGAAAGTTGCTGGGTCATCAGGCTTCCGGTCGTGCCTTCCAACCGGCCAAGACGGATCGCCATGTCATAGCCTTCAAGCACCAGATCAAGCTTCTGGTTGGTAAAGCGGCACTGGACTTCAAGATCGGGATAGCGCGCGACGAAATCATTTACCAGCGGCGCGATCACCGTTTCCCCGTAGGTCGTCGGCGCGGTCAGTTTAAGCTTGCCGCGCGGCACCTCGCTCAGATTGCCAATGGCGCGTTCCGCCTCGCCCAGACCATCAAGCAACTGACGGCAATGCTGGTAATAAATCTGCCCGGCTTCGGTCACACTGACCTTGCGCGTGGTCCGGTAAAAAAGCTGTGTGCCAAGCTTTTCTTCAAGGGCGGTGACCTGACGGCTGACCTGGGCAACCGAAATGCCAAGCTGTTTGGCCGCCGCCGTAAAGCTTTGATGTTCGGCAACCGCGATAAATTCGCTGATTCCGTTCCAGGTATTCATGCCCGCATCCGATCAGACTATTACACAATAGTAAAAGTTATTTACCAAAATACCGGATTATCAGATCAGAAGAAATAAATAGACTGGGCATATTCAAATATTCATCTGCCGGAGAAGCGTCATGAGCCTTGAAACCATCACCTGCAAAGCCGCCATCGCATGGGAAGCGGGCAAACCGTTGTCGATCGAAGAAGTCCAGGTCGCCCCGCCCAAGGCCGGCGAAGTGCGCGTCAAAATCGTTGCCACTGGTGTTTGCCATACCGATGCCTTTACCCTGTCGGGTGACGATCCCGAAGGTATTTTCCCGGCCATCCTTGGCCATGAAGGCGGCGGCATTGTTGAATCCATCGGCGAAGGTGTGACCAGCGTTGCCGTCGGCGATCACGTGATACCGCTTTACACCCCGGAATGCGGCGAGTGCAAATTCTGCAAATCGGGCAAAACCAACCTGTGCCAGAAAATCCGCGTCACCCAGGGCAAGGGCCTGATGCCCGATGGCACCACCCGTTTCTCGCAGAATGGCAAGCCGATCTATCACTATATGGGTTGCTCTACCTTCTCGGAATACACCGTGCTGCCGGAAATCTCGCTGGCCAAAATCAACAAATCCGCCCCGCTTGAAGAAGTTTGCCTGCTTGGCTGCGGGGTCACCACCGGCATGGGGGCGACGGTCAACGCCGCCAAGGTGCAAAAGGGTGACTCCGTGGCCGTCTTTGGCCTTGGCGGCATTGGTCTTTCGGCGATCATCGGCGCGCAAATGGCCGGTGCCGGCCGTATCCTTGCCATCGATATCAATGAGAAAAAATTCGATCTCGCCAAACAGCTCGGCGCGACCGATTGCATCAACCCCAAGAAATTCGACAAACCGATCCAGGAAGTCATTGTCGAGATGACCGACGGTGGCGTCGACTGGTCGTTTGAATGCATTGGCAATGTCAATGTCATGCGATCCGCGCTTGAATGCTGCCACAAGGGTTGGGGTGAATCGGTGATTATCGGTGTTGCCGGTGCCGGTCAGGAAATCTCGACCCGTCCGTTCCAGCTTGTCACCGGTCGCGTCTGGCGCGGCACGGCGTTTGGCGGTGTCAAAGGCCGTTCGCAGCTTCCTGATTATGTTGAACGCTACCTTGCCGGTGAGTTCAAGCTGTCGGACTTCATCACCCATACCATGAAGCTTGAAGACATCAACGAGGCTTTCGACCTGATGCATGAAGGCGAAAGCATCCGTTCGGTTATCCATTACTGATCATCGATTATTTAATTGAACTATCACGCCATTTCCGGAAAAAGTCCGGCAATGACCGATCAGAAGGAGCCCCGAAATGGGTATTGAAAACGCGTCAAGCAACAAGGTGTTTGGTGGCTGGCAAAAGCAATACACCCACCCGTCCGCGGTATTGGGCTGTGACATGCGCTTTGCCATCTTCCTGCCGCCACAGGCGGGCAACGGCACCAAGGTTCCGGTGATGTACTGGCTTTCGGGCCTGACCTGTACCGATGAAAACTTCATGCAAAAGGCCGGTGCGTTTCGCGTTGCCGCCGAACTCGGCATTGCGATTGTCGCCCCGGATACCAGCCCGCGTGGCGATCACGTCCCCGATGACGAGAACGAAGCCTATGATTTCGGCAAGGGTGCGGGCTTTTATGTCAATGCCACCCGGGAACCCTGGGCACGCAATTACCGCATGTATGATTACGTGACCAAGGAACTGCCCGAATTGATCAGGGATCATTTCCCGGTCAGCGACGATGCCGTCATTTCCGGCCATTCGATGGGCGGGCATGGTGCCTTGATGATTGCGCTGCGCAATCCCGGCACCTTCAAATCGGTTACGGCCTTTTCACCGATCACCAACCCGATCAATTGCCCGTGGGGCCAAAAGGCGCTTGGCAATTATCTTGGCGATGACAAATCGGTCTGGAAGGCATGGGACAGTTCGGAACTGATGAAGGCGGCCACCGCATCCGATGCCCAAACCCCGGCACTGGTGGATCAGGGCGATGCTGACGGTTTCCTTGCCGAACAGCTTAAGCCAGAGGCGCTAGAAGCCGCCGCCAAGGCATCAGGCTATCCGCTGACCCTGCGGATGCAGGATGGCTATGACCATAGCTATTACTTCATCTCAAGCTTTATCGAAGATCACATCCGCTTCCACGCCAAGCATCTTGGCCTGAGCTGATTGCACCCCTGATCTTCGAACTCCCCCGGCACGTCGCCATGCACCCTACCCCCCTGACGTGTCGGGGCTTTTTCTTTTTTCATGCATGATTGATCGCCTAGTCAAAGCTGCGCGCTTCAATCGCATCGGCAACATCATCGGCCATTTTAAGGGTTCGGATGATCAGTGGTACGATCATCGCAAGGATGGATCGATCAAGGCCGCGCGCACGCTGGGCATCACGGATTTCCGATGCGACCGTGGCAATCACCGGGATAAAGCGCAGCACCATTGAAATGGCAAGGCTGACCTTTTCCGGGTTCACACCAAGTGGCTTAAGCGGACGCAGGGCGCGCTCAAGGGAAGCCAGCATGTCCGATGTTTTGGTGGTCAGCGTGATCAGAGAAGCAAACATGACGATGGCCGCAATCCGGGTAATGACAAGCAACCCCGCCTGCCAGTCATTCAGCCACAGCTGAACCGCAAAAAAGATCGCCAGCAACCACGCCATCGGCCTGATCTGGGCGATGATAACCCGCCAGCCAAAACCCGAAAGCCGATAAAGCGCAATCACACTTGCCAGCACAAGACTGACAACCGGCCAGTCCGGCACCATGAAAACACCAGTACCAAGGGCAACCATCGCAAGGATCTTTGGCCCGGCCTGTGCCCGATGGAGCACCGAATTCCCGTCGATATAAAGCCCGGTGATCATGCCATCATCTCGCGATATCGGGCGATGGCGATGGCCGGGCGGTCATCAACGGCAATCCGGCCATTTTCGATCACCAGAACGCGGTCATACTCTGCAATCAGATCAAGATCATGCGATACCGTAATCACCGTCTGATCCAGATCGGCAATGGCCCGTTCAACCCGGTTGCGATTGCGCAGATCAAGCAAGGTGGTCGGCTCGTCAAAAACGACGTAGCGCGGCGCCATCACCAGAACGCCGGAAATGGCCAGAAGCTGTTTCTGACCACCACTAAGCAGATGACTGGGATGGGTTTTGAAATCCGACAGATCATACCGCGCAAGGATTTCATCAATGCGACGATTGATCTCGTCCCTGGGCAGTTTCAGGGCCTTGAGCCCGAAGGCCAGGTCTTCATCGACCACCGGATAGACGATCTGATTATCGGGGTTCTGAAAGACAAAACCGACATGGCGGCGGACCTTGCGGCCATCCTTGGCCGGATCAAGGTCATCAACCAAAACCCGTCCGCTGGTCGCGGTCTGAAGCCCGTTCAGAAGACGCACAAGGGTGCTTTTGCCCGATCCGTTGGCCCCGATGATCCCGATCCGCTTTTCACCAAGCGCGAGATCGATATTTTCCAGCACCCTGCGCTGATCGAACTGCACGGAAACATTTTCAAAACGGATCATGGGGTTGTCGGTCCGGCCTGTTGCGGGAAGTGATCGGCAGTTGTCTGGTCATAAAACGGGCGCAAGCACACCGCAAAGGCGAATGCTGCTTGCGCCCATCAAACGTCAGGCTGATTTGGAAATCAAGGGATAGGACTTGCGCACCGCAAGACAGGCCGCAGTCGCAATTGCAACCTTGATTACATCACCAATCAGGAACGGTGCGGCACCAACGGTTGCCTGCCAATAGCTGATTTCAGCCACGACCGCGACCCAGGCATTGCCAAGCGCATAAAGCACAACAATCCCGCCAAAGGCGATCGACAGGGCCGCCTTGATGACATTCAGGCTGTTCCAGAATTTCTCGATCAGAAGCCCGATGACAAAGGCCGAAACGGCCCAGCCAAAAATAAATCCGCCGGTGACCCCGATCATCACGCCAAAACCACCGCGACCACCCGACAGTAACGGCAGGCCAAGTGCAACCAGCACCAGGAACAGCACGATCGAAAGGCCGCCACGACGCGCCCCCAGAATGGCACCAGCCAGCATCGGTCCCAATGACTGGGCCGTGACCGGCACACCGGTAATCGGAAGTGTGATTGGCGGAAACAGGCCAAGAACAGCGGTCAAAGCTGCGAACAAGGCGATATAGACGATATCTTTGGTCTTCATGTAACGGTTCCCATTGCCGTTATAAAGCATCCCTGCATCAACCCCTTGCGCAAGGATGCTTTCGTTAACCGGTCCGCCCGACCGGCTCAACGCGCTATGGGATAACCGCAAATTTTCATCCCGCCAAGCAAAATGACACCGGGCTTTTGCCCCTGATATCGCAGCGCACCAATTATGCGATGAATATCAAAAAGTTAGCTGTCATCGCCTTCGACAAAGGTTTTAAGCCGCATCAGGGCCATTTCCCAACGTCCCGCCACCTGATCGAGATAGGCACGCGCCTGTGCCAGCTGTTCGGGGCAAAAGGCATATTGGCTTTCACGCCCGACCTTGTGGCTTTGCACCAGACCGGCGCCTTCAAGCACCCGCAGATGTTTGGTCACGGCCTGGCGCGTCATATCGGCATCATCGGACAGAACCGAGATCGAACGCGGCTTGCCATCGGCCAGTCGATCAAAGATCGCCAACCGTGTCGGATCGCCCAATGCAGCAAACATGACCGAAAAATCACGGCCATGTTCACCATTCACAGGATTTTGTTCAGCTTTCGACATGTTTCTTGATGTTTTCCAACTGGAAACCCCAGCCATTTGTATTGGCCCGCAACGCATCGGCAATGCGATGGGGTGGTAAATTGTCAAATCCGGTTTCGCGCACCCGGACCGATGTCTGACCACCGGTTTCTTCCAGCCAGAATTCGACAAGCGTTTCGGGTTCATCGCTGTAATCCACGTCGGGATCAACCGCATATGGATGCCATGTATAGGCGAAATACCCCGGTTCCTCCATCGCCTTGATCGTCGATGTCCATGGAACGTGAGTGAATCCTTCGATGGTGATTTTTCCCGACGACACTTTGCCCACCGCAAACGGTGCATCGATATCAACACCAAACCACGCGCCGAACTGGCGATGATCGGTCAGGGCCTTCCAGACACGCGACCGCGATGCTTTGATCTCGATCGACTTTTCAATGCTATTTGACATAACGCAACCTCCTGGTTGCATTTAACCTGCCAGAAGAAATCCCGTTACGCAACTAAAAAGTTGCATATTTGATTTGATCGCCGAATGCACAAACGCCCGACCGTTTCCGGCCGGGCGATGCGTGCTCCCGTCATCCTTGGGTCAATGCCGTGTTGATGTAACCGGCAATGCCCGTGCGGCTATCCTTATATCCCCATATCAGGATGCTGCGGATTGGCGGAGCCCCCCTGTCTCGATGATGAAATTCTTGACGTCTTCAAGACCATCCATGGCCTTGAGATTGGTAAACAGGAACGGACGATCCCCGCGCATTTTCCTGGCATCGCGGTCCATCACGCCAAGATCGGCACCAACAAGCGGTGCGAGATCGGTCTTGTTGATCACCAGCAAATCCGATCGTGTAATGCCCGGTCCGCCCTTGCGCGGGATTTTATCCCCGGCCGACACGTCGATGACGTAAATAGTAATGTCGGCAAGCTCCGGCGAAAACGTGGCCGACAGGTTATCGCCACCCGATTCAATAAAGATCGCCTCAAGCCCGGCATGTTTGGCAGCCATATCTTCGACCGCCGCCAGATTGATCGAGGCATCTTCGCGAATGGCGGTATGCGGACAGCCGCCCGTTTCAACACCGGCAATCCGATCCGGGGCCAATGCGCCCGACCGGGTCATGAATTCGGCATCTTCGCGGGTATAGATATCATTGGTGATGGCCGCGATATTGAACTCGTCGCGCATGGCTTTGCACAGGCGCTCCAGAAGTGCGGTTTTGCCCGAGCCAACCGGCCCACCAATTCCGATACGAAGGGGAGAACTCATGATCTAAATAGCCTCGTATATTGGGTTTCGTGTTTCATCGATGTCCAGTCGATCAACGGGGCAGATGCCCCGAGATCGGCAAGTTCGGCCGCCATCGCGTGATCCACCGCGACAGAAACCGCGTGATCAAGGGATGACAGGGACCGGACCCCATCGGTCTGACCAAGCGGCACCAGACGTACCGCACTGGAAACAAGGTTTGCCGCCATGGCATGCAAATAGGCGGTCAGGGCATCACATAGCGGCACTTTGGCCTCGGCCGCCGCAATACCGACCACTACCGGATAGGATGGCAAACGATCATCACCGCGCATCCGGCTGGCCCAGCGCGACAGCATCCCGTCCCCCCAGACCTTTTCCACCGTCGAGACAAAGGCACGTCCCTGTGCCGTTGCCTCCAACGCCATTTCAGAAGTCCCGCGCCAGCAATCGGCTTCGATACCGATGTCAAAAAGCGCGTTCTCATCCCCGGCAAGGGTCGCCCGCCATGCCGCACAAAACAGCACCGCATCAATCCGCCCGGCCCCGAATTCCAGTACCCCCTCAACCCAGTTGATCAGGCTTTCGGCCGAGCTTACCCGTCCGTCTTCCACCGCATATTCCACGCCATGGGAATAGGTATAGGCACCGACCGGAAATGACGGACTAAGCCAGGTCATCAACCGCATCAGGCCCGCGGGGTTAAGGGTCAGGGTTTCAGTGGTCATGCGGTTTCCCTGCGGCATGGGCGTGGGAATGACTGTGATCACCGTGGCTGTGTGAATGGCTATGACTGTGATCATGACCCTGTTTGTGGTCATGATCCTCATGATCGAAATGATCATTGCCGTGACTATGGCCATGCGCCCCGCTAAGGCCGTGATAGGCCCCGTTTAGCGGATTGAACGGCGCGATTTCATTTTCGACAACGCCACCAAGGCCGGTAATCATGTCTCGCATCACATGATCATCAATGATGCGCAACCGCCCATCTTTAAGGACCTCGACCGGGGTATGGCGGTTGCCGATATGCCAGGCCAGCTTGGCCGCGGCAATCGGGCCGGATGCCGTGATGGTCAGAACCGGCTCCTCGGCGGCGCGCACCACAATCACCCCGCCATCAACAAGGCGCAACCGATCTCCGTCGGCCAGACGCACCGCATGCGGAAGATCAAGCAGGAAAGGCTCGCCCGCATCATCATGCAGACGAATACGGCGGCGGTGACGGTCGGAAAAGACCAGTGTCACCGTCCCGCGAACCTCGGATGTATCGGTGCGATCAACCGGGATATGTTCAATGGCATGACGCATAAAACTGATCCGATCAGAACAGGAAGTAACGTTGTGCCATCGGCACAACATCGACCGGCTGACAGGTCAGAAGTTCACCATCCGCCGTCACCTGATAGGTTTCCGGATCAACTTCCATGACCGGAAGCGCATCATTAAGCTTCATGTCCTTTTTGCCGATAGCGCGCGTGTTCGACACAGCCAGCAATTCCTTGGAAAGCCCGAACTCGGCGGCAATTCCGGCATCAATGCCGGCTTGCGATACGAATGAGAAACTCGATTTCGCAAGCGCATTGCCATAGGCCCCAAACATCGGACGGTAATGAACCGGCTGTGGCGTCGGGATCGAGGCATTCGGATCGCCCATCGCCGCTGCAATGATCATCCCGGCCTTGACCACCATGTCGGGCTTGGTGCCAAAGAACATCGGTTTCCAGACCACAAGATCGGCAATCTTGCCTACTTCAATCGACCCGACATGGGATGCAATGCCCTGCGCGATTGCCGGGTTGATGGTGTATTTGGCGACGTAACGCTTGGCACGGAAGTTATCATTGCCCTTGCCCGCATCTTCGGGCAGTGCCCCGCGCTGCTTTTTCATCTTGTCTGCCGTCTGCCAGGTACGGGTGATGACTTCACCCACACGGCCCATGGCCTGACTGTCCGACGAAATGATCGAAAACGCGCCAAGGTCATGCAGGATGTCTTCGGCGGCGATGGTTTCGCGACGAATGCGGCTTTCGGCAAAGGCGACATCTTCAGGGATTTTCGGATCAAGGTGATGGCAGACCATCAACATGTCCAGATGCTCGTCAATCGTGTTGACCGTGAATGGACGTGTCGGGTTGGTCGAGCTTGGCAGAACGTTGGCTTCGCCACACAGCTTGATGATATCCGGCGCATGGCCACCACCAGCACCCTCGGTATGGAAGGTGTGAATGGTGCGCCCCTTGAACGATGCGCGGGTATGTTCGACAAAGCCGCTTTCATTCAGCGTATCGGTATGGATCATGACCTGAACGTCAAGATCATCGGCAACCGAAAGGCAGGTATCAATGGCGGCCGGTGTCGTGCCCCAGTCTTCATGAAGCTTAAGGCCACAGGCGCCTGCCTTGATCTGTTCGATCAGCGATCCCGGAAGGGTTGCATTCCCCTTGCCAAAGAAACCGATATTCATCGGAATGCCGTCGGCAGCCTGCAACATCCGGGCAATATGCCAGGGACCGGGCGTACAAGT
Organism: Thalassospira sp. GO-4; assembly: GCF_023588965.1. Taxonomy (NCBI): domain Bacteria; kingdom Pseudomonadati; phylum Pseudomonadota; class Alphaproteobacteria; order Rhodospirillales; family Thalassospiraceae; genus Thalassospira; species Thalassospira sp. GO-4. The sequence goes on along the minus strand of NZ_CP097807.1, from coordinate 3,470,739 downwards.
GGTGGCGTTCGTACCCGCCGCCGGGCCGGTGCCACCGCCCAGCATGCTGGTGACGCCGGAATAAAGGGCGTCTTCAACCTGTTGCGGGCAAATCCAGTGAATATGGGCATCAATCCCGCCCGCGGTGATGATATTGCCTTCACCGGCAATAACCTCGGTCCCCGGGCCGATAATGATATCAACACCGGGCTGAACATCCGGGTTTCCGGCCTTGCCGATCCCGGCAATGCGCCCACCGGTGATGCCGATATCGGCTTTGACAATCCCGGTATAATCAAGGATCAGCGCATTGGTGATCACGGTATCAACCGCCCCTTCGGCGCGGGTTGCCTGTGACTGGCCCATGCCGTCACGGATAACCTTGCCACCGCCGAACTTCACTTCTTCGCCAAGGGTGGTGAAATCCTTTTCGACCTCGATGATCAGGTCGGTATCGGCCAGACGGACTTTGTCGCCAACGGTCGGACCAAACATCGCCGCATAGGATGGACGATCAATTTCATATGCCATGTCTCGTTCCCCCTTGCTTAGAGCTTGCCGTTGATTTTGGCGTTAAAGCCGTAAACCGTGCCGGACCCGGCATATTTCACCAGATTGACTTCGCGCGACTGGCCCGGCTCGAACCGGACTGCGGTCCCGGCCGGGATATCAAGGCGGAAACCGCGGGCGGCTTCGCGGTCGAAATCAAGACCCGGATTGGTTTCATAGAAATGATAATGCGATCCGACCTGCACCGGACGATCCCCGGTATTGGCCACCATGATGGTTTTGGTTTCGCGCCCCTCGTTAAGAATAAGGGTGCCTTCCTTGGTAATGATTTCACCTGGAATCATGTGCTTACCCCCTTAACGGATCGGTTCGTGAACGGTCACAAGCTTCGTCCCGTCCGGGAACGTTGCTTCGACCTGGATTTCATGGATCATTTCGGCAATGCCATCCATCACCTGATCGCGCGAAATCACGGTGGCCCCGTCGCGCATCAAAGCCGCAACAGATTTGCCATCACGCGCCCCTTCGACGACATAATCGGTGATGATTGCGATGGCTTCGGGGTAATTAAGCTTTACCCCCCTTTCAAGGCGATTGCGTGCGACCATCGCCGCAACCGAAACCAGCAGCTTGTCCTTTTCGCGTGGCGTCAAATTCATGCCTGCCTACTCCCTGGATCCACCGTTTTAAATCTCCCACAAACGCGGCAAACGTTCGGGAAGCCCCCGTGTCTTGTGGCGGAATTGTTTCCACCAAGCACCGTATACCCGGCGCAATTTCATCGGTTCACGCGCCATGAAACGCGCAATCACAATGCCCTTCATCGCAGTCGCCCCACACAGGACATCATCCCTTGCAAGCCCCGCTGATGCCTGTTCAAGACATTCACGCGCATCATCAAGGTGATCTTCGACCCCGTGCCCGACCAGAATGGCCGTGGCATTGGCGCGTGCGCCATCAAAGGCCGCCGCATGATCAAGAATGCGCAACACATCGCCTTCAAGATGCAGCGCATCCCGCCACACCGGACGTCCGTCAATCGACACATCCCATGCGTCGCGCGCCAGTCCGGTTTTAAACACTTCGCCGCGCGCAAGGCGCCCAAACACCATCATCTCACCTGCAAGAACCCGGCCTGATCCGGCTGCTGCAATCGTGGTTTTGCGCTTTAACCGTGCCTGATCAAACAGGATGCTTTCATGGGGCAACCATTCAAGCCAACCGCCATCTTCAACCGTCAGATCAACCGACATTTCACAATCGGGCCCGACGGATCGATAAACTTTCTCGGCGGCTTGGGCGGTGAAAAGGGCGGATGTACCCGCCTCGACCTTGCCGGCAAAGGCAAGCTTGTCGCCGCCAACCATCCCGCCCGATGTCGTCACCAGAACCGCCGTCGTCAAATCCCCCGCCACCGGACGCGGGAACAGGATTTTCATCGGATCACGGTAATAAAGATGATCAAGTGCCGCATGCCCGCCCTGATGGGCCGGGCCGGAACCCTGGCGGAACGTTACCTCAGCACGGCCATCGGTAATGATGCGCGCGGGCGTTCCGTTCGTTGCTGTATCTGCATTGGGGGACGCAGATATCGGGGTTTCGAGTTTGCTAAGCTGCACAAAGCCACCTGATCATTGCGGTTCGTTTGATGAACCTGATACCGTTTTCCGGCAATTCCAAGGGCCGTAACAGCAAGATGCGGGCCAACCGCCCGATCCCCGCCAGACCCCGGTTTTGGCGGGGATCGGGCGGGCAATGGTCTGATCAATCACGCGAAAGCTGCGCAATTTTTTGGCAAATGCTGATCAAACAGTCAGATAGGCGCGCACTTTTTCCCGGTCGAGTGTTTCCTTCGCCCCGGACAAAACGACCTCGCCACGTTCCAGCACGACAATCTCGTCGGCCAGTTCATGGGCAAATTCGAAATATTGCTCGACCAGCAGGATCGCCATATCGCCGCGATCGGCCAACTGTTTGATGACGCGCTGAATATCCTTGATGATTGATGGCTGAATACCCTCGGTCGGTTCATCAAGCACCAGCAACCTTGGACGGGTCACAAGCGCACGCCCGATGGCAAGCTGCTGCTGCTGCCCGCCCGAAAGATCCCCACCACGACGCCCCAGCATGTCGCGTAAAACCGGGAACAGTTCGAATATTTCATCAGGGATATGACGCAAGGCACGCGGAAGGGCGGCAAACCCGGTTTCCAGATTTTCCTTCACGGTCAGAAGCGGGAAAATCTCGCGCCCCTGGGGCACAATGGCAATCCCGTTCGCCGACCGGCGCCAGGACGGATCGCGCGAGATATCCTTGCCTTCCCATTTAATATTACCGTCGGCAATCGGGTGCTGGCCGACGACGGCGCGCATCAGCGATGTTTTGCCAACTCCGTTCCGCCCCAAAACCGCGGTTACCTTGCCGGTCCGGGCATTCAGCGACACTTTGCGCAAGGCATGGGACGCGCCGTAAAACAGATCAATATTGCTGACATCAAGCATGTTCCAGCACCTCCCTAGCGGCCCAGATAGACTTCAATGACCCGCGGGTCTTTTTGCACATGATCAAGTCGGCCCTCGGCCAGAACCGATCCTTCATGCAGAACCGTCACCTTGCAATCAAGGTCACGGACAAATTCCATGTCATGTTCGACCACGACGACCGAACGATCCTTGGCAATCGACCGCAAAAGCTTTGCCGTTTCCTCGGTTTCGGAATCGGTCATCCCGGCAACCGGCTCATCGACCAGAAGCAATTCGGGCTCCTGCATCAACAGCATCCCGATTTCGAGCCACTGCTTCTGACCGTGTGACAGGTTGGCGGCCATTTCATCGCGCTTGTCCTCAAGCATGATGGTGATCAGGGTCTTTTCGATCCTGATCTTTTCGGCATCGCTCAGGCGATGGAACAGTGCCTGAAACACCCCGCGCCCGCCCGAACAGGCCAGAAGCAGGTTGTCAAAAACCGTGTGGCTTTCAAACACGGTCGGCTTCTGGAACTTGCGCCCGATGCCAAGATTGGCGATCTCGGCCTCGTCCATTTTGGTCAGATCGATCTCGCTTTTGAACAAGACATCGCCGGTATCAGGCCGCGTCTTGCCGGTGATGATATCCATCATCGTGGTCTTGCCCGCGCCGTTCGGACCAATGATGGCGCGAAGTTCGCCCGGCTCGACATAAAAGGACAGATTATTCAGTGCCCGGAACCCGTCAAAGGTCACCGAAACTCCGTCGACATACAAAATGGTTTCCGCCCGCGCCGATTTGACCTGCGGCTCCATCGAGGCACTTTTTTCCATGACAGCAGCTTCGCTCATGCCTTACCTCCTTCATTTGCGCGGCGTTCGGCAATACGTTTGCGCCATGTCGTGAAGAATGACTGGCGATCTGCTGCACCAAATGCCGGGACCGCACCAATCACCCCTTTTGGTAGGAACAGCGTCACGGCAATGAACAAACCACCAAGGAAGAACAGCCAGAAATCCGGCATCACCCCGGTAAAGAAGGTCTTGGCATAGTTGACAATAAACGCGCCAAGCACCGCCCCATAAAGGGTGCCACGCCCGCCGACCGCGACCCAGATGACGATTTCAATCGAAAGCGCCGGGGCAAATTCACCCGGATTGATGATGCCAACCTGCGGCACATAAAGCGCGCCGGCAATCCCCGCCATCACAGCAGAAACGGTAAAGACAAACAGCTTGTAATATTCCACCCGGTAACCGGTGAAACGCACCCGGCTTTCGGCATCACGAATGGCAATCAGAACCTTGCCCAGACGTGACTGGGTAATGCCGCGCGCCACGATATAACAAAGACCAAGAAACACACAGGATGCTACAAACAACCCGGCACGCGTGCCATCGGACTGCAACGAGAAGCCCAGCAAATCCTTGAAATCCGTCAGGCCGTTATTGCCGCCAAAGCCCATATCGTTGCGGAAAAAGGCGAGCAACAGCGCATAGGTCATGGCCTGCGTAATGATCGAAAGATAAACACCTGTCACACGCGACCGGAACGCCAGGAACCCGAAAACAAAGGCCAAAAGCCCCGGTACAAACATCGCCATGACAATGGCAAACCAGAACATGTCAAAGCCGTACCAGTACCAGGGCAGTTCCTTCCAGTTCAGGAACACCATGAAATCCGGCAGGATCGGATCGCCATAAACCCCGCGATCGCCGATCTGACGCATCAGATACATGCCCATGGTATAGCCGCCCAACGCAAAGAACGCGCCATGCCCCAGCGACAAAATGCCACAAAAGCCCCAGATCAGATCGACACTTAACGCCAAAAGCGCATAGCAAAGATACTTGCCCAGAAGGCTGACCATCCAGGTCGGCACATGAAAGGCCGAACTTTCGGGAACCAGCAGATTGCCAACAGGCACCAGAATGGCCGCCGCAATCAGGATCGCCAGAAGCGTCATCCCGCCCCGGTCATTAAGGAGCCAGCCAACAACCGGCGTCATTTTGTATTTTTGACGATAATCGGTCATGGATCAGGCCTCCACCGCGCGACCTTTAAGGGCAAACAGGCCCTTGGGTCGTTTCTGGATAAACAGGATCAGCGCGATCAGGACAAAGATCTTGGCCAGAACCGCCCCTGCCATCGGCTCAAGGAACTTGTTGACGATGCCAAGGCTGAAGGCGCCCAGAACCGTCCCCCACAGGTTTCCGACCCCGCCAAACACCACCACCATGAAACTGTCGATGATATAGGTCTGACCAAGGTTCGGGCTGACGTTTGAAATCTGGCTCAATGCCACACCGGCAATCCCGGCAATCCCCGAACCAAGTCCGAATGTCAGCGCATCGACGTAACCGGTGCGAATGCCAACCGATCCGGCCATGCGGCGGTTTTGCGTTACCGCGCGCATCTGAAGCCCGAAGGCCGTGTAACGCAGAACCGCGGCAATCCCGGCCACCACAATCACGCTGAACAGGATGATCCAGAGACGGTTATAGGTCAGGACAAGACCGGTCGAAAATTCAATCGCTCCACTCATGAAATCGGGTGCGGTAACCTGCTGGTTGGTTGCACCGAAAATCGAACGGATGGCCTGCTGAAGAACAAGACTTACCCCCCATGTCGCCAGCAGGGTTTCAAGCGGACGGCCATAAAGGAACCGGATCACGCACCGTTCAATGACAACCCCGACCGCCCCGGCCACAAGAAATGCCGCCGGAACAGAAATGGCAAGTGACCAAGCCGATCCCGATGACAAAAATGGCGCCAGCGCCTGCTGGACCACAAAAGTGGTATAGGCACCAATCATGATCATTTCGCCATGCGCCATATTGATCACGCCCATCACGCCAAAGGTAATGGCAAGACCGACAGCCGCCAGCAACAGGACCGAGCCCAGGCTGATACCCCGATAAACATCGCCAACCGTCTGCCATGTGGACAGGCGCCGTTCGACCGAGGCAAGCGCGTCTTTTGCCGCGGCGACGACTTCGGGCTGATATCCTTCGGCCTCGGCACTGGAAACAAATTGCGACAGCACCGCGCGAATTTGCGGGGTGGTCTCACTGGCCAGAACGGCAATCGCGGCCAGACGTTCATCTGTGGTTTCACCAGCCGCCAGCGCCATGGTTGCTTCGGCCAGTTGCATGCGGGCCAAAAGGGTTTCGTCCTCTTCGCGATCAATTGCCCGCAACAGCAATGGCAACATCGCCGGATCACGGGCATCCATGATCTGTTCGACCGCCGCACTGCGCACGGCCAAGTCCGGACTGAACAGGTTCAGTGTCGCCAACGCATCGCGCAGCGCCCCGCGCAAACGGTTATTGATCTTGATCTTCGACAGCTCCTTGGAACTGCTTTCACCGGCAACTTCGCCGCTTACAATGTCGATATGGGTGTAAACCTTGCCCTTTTTGGTGGCGATCACGACATGCTCGTCGCTGTCACGCACATAAAGATCACCGTCAAGCATCGCTTTTAAGATCGGGGCAACACGTGGGTCGCCATCGGCCGCCATTTCTTCGATCACCGCAACCTTTTTGGTCGCACTTTTATCGTCAAGCTGCTCGGCAATATTACGAAGTTCTTCGTCGCTAAAGGCCTGTGCGGTATCGGGAACAAAAGCCGCCAACACCACAACAAATCCCAGCACCCCCATCACACGGGAGGCAATTTCATGCATCTTGCACATTGAAAACGGAGAACGGCGCAGCACTGATAAAATGTCATTGCGCATGATCACCAAACCTTTGAATTCAAACTGGAAAATTAAGAAAAGAAATCATCAGGATCCGGGATCTGATCCCGCCCCGATAAAGAACGGGCCGGTCGCGCGTTCACGACCGGCCCATCCAAAAACCAATTAGTACATCGGTTTTTCACAGTTGCCGCAGACCCACGGATAGGTCCAGTCGGCGGTCAGCTTTGCGCTTTCAGGCAGGAAGTCCGACCATGCATCGCCAACGACGGTGCCTTCGGTTTCCCAAACAATGTCGAACTGGCCATCATCCTGGACTTCACCGATCAGAACCGGCTTGGACAGGTGGTGGTTGGTGTTCATGACAGCCGTGCCACCGGTCAGGTTGGCAACTTTCTGGCCATACATTGCCTGGCGAACCGCATCGACATCGGTGGTGCCAGCCTGTTCGACAGCCTGTTTCCACATGTTAAAGCCGATATAGGTTGCTTCCATCGGGTCGTTGGTCACGCGGCTTTCATCACCGATGAAGGCATGCCACTTTTCGATGAAGGCAGTATTGGCATCAGACTCAACCGACTGGAAATAGTTCCAGGCAGCCAGATGACCAACCAGCGGCGCGGTATCGATACCGGCCAGCTCTTCTTCACCGACCGAGAATGCAACAACCGGAATGTCTTCGGCCTTGATGCCCTGGTTTGCCAGTTCCTTGTAGAACGGAACGTTCGCGTCACCATTGATGGTCGAAACCACGGCGGTTTTCTTGCCGGCCGATGCAAATGCCTTCACATCCGCAACAATCGACTGCCAGTCGGAATGACCGAACGGGGTGTAGTTCTCCATGATGTCTTCATCGGAGATCCCCTTGCCGTTCAGGTAGGAACGCAGGATTTTGTTGGTCGTACGCGGATAGACATAGTCCGTCCCCAGAAGAACGATACGTTCTGCAGAACCGCCATCTTCGCTCATCAGGTAATCAACAGCCGGAATGGCCTGCTGGTTCGGCGCGGCACCGGTATAGAACACATTGCGCGAGCTTTCCTCGCCTTCATACTGAACCGGATAGAACAGCATGCTGTTGAGTTCTTCAAATACCGGCAGAACCGATTTGCGCGAAACCGAGGTCCAGCAACCGAAAACAACCGAAACCTGATCTTTTTCGATCAGTTCACGTGCCTTTTCGGCGAAAAGCGGCCAGTCCGATGCCGGGTCAACGACCACAGCTTCGACCTGTTTGCCAAGCAAACCGCCATTCTTGTTCAGATCATCCACCAGCATCAGGACGGTGTCCTTGAGCGTGGTTTCAGAAATCGCCATCGTACCCGAAAGAGAGTGCAGCACACCGACCTTGATGGTATCTGCTGCCTGTGCGGCTGACATGGCCATTGCCGACCATGCCATGGCCCCAGCGCCGACAAGCGCCTGAAGCTTCTTATTCATTTATAGCCTCCACTGCGAGTTTATTGCACCGCAGTGATACTTGCTAAAACCGTGCCAGATTCTTTTGGCGGTAGAATAAAATCAAGAATCGAGGGATTCCCACGCAATATGCGACTATTTTACACCCGATCTAAGGATAATATTTGCGCCATCCGCATTTTTGATGGCTATTTTTCAATCACAGATTAAAAAATGATTACTTTTTAATCACATTGACGCCACATTCTTCGCCGCTTATTTGAAAGGTGGAAGTTTCGGGTCAGACCACGATCTGACCTCGCCTTCATTGCGGTTATTGCACCACAATCCACCACCTTGCGGGCAGCTTCCCGCCCCGCCGGTCCCCGGTGGGGCGTCATAATTTTCACTGCTGACTATTCTGCGGCAAGGAACATCCGGTCCGGATCAATCGCGTCAATCACGCCACGGATCTGATCACGCAGCCAAACCAGGCCGACATCCTTGTCCGTCCACACCGCCCAGTTCATGGTCACCGGCGGAAATCCAATATCAATCGGCATCGGACAGAATGAAAGCCCGAATAGCGGCGCATACTGAATCGCAATCCGGCAAGGCACGGTTGCCACGACCGGAGAATTACGCGCTGCGGCCAAAAGCGGCATAAAATCTGGTGCCGCCATCACAACATTCAGATCAATGCCCACCCCCTGCAAAGCCGCGCCAACACATCCAGCGACATTTTCGGTTTGCGACAACACCGCATGACGGGACGCCAGATATTGTGCACGGGTGATCGGCGCACTCAGCCCCGTCAGCTCAGGGTTAAAGCAACATGCCACTTCGGAATTGAACAACAATTCCCCATGATAACCGGTTTGCAGCTGGGTCTTGCACCCGATTGCCAGATCAATCTCGCCATTATTGATCATGGTATCGACGGTATCGGTCGTAATCGAACGACTTAAAATCTTGGTGCCCGGCGCTTCACGCTGAAGATGGCGCACCAGTTCCGGCAACAGGATCATTTCCATTTCACCGGTCACACCCAGACGAAATACCCGCTCGGCCTTGGCCGGATCAAAACAATCGGTCGCCTGAAGGGCATTCTGCGCCTGTGAAAGTGCGGTTCGCACCGGCCCTGCCAATGCACGCGCCTTGGCGGTCGGTTGCATTTTTTGACCCACACGCACGAACAATTCATCGGCCAGCAACATGCGCAGGGTCGATAAATTGTGGCTCATCGCGGACTGGCCAATGCGCAGCTTTTCCGCCGCCTTGGTGACACTCATCTCTTGCATCATTGCGTCAAACGCGATCATGAGGTTGAGATCAAAGGACCGTAAATTGAAATGATCAATATTATCCATGACTGGCATCGATTTGATTACTGACTGAACCCACTATAGCTTTTCCCCAGAAGCTTACAACCCGCCGGTTCCCCACCGGCACGATTTGAGGGAGAAGAAAATGTTATCACGTCGCGAATTGCTTAAGGGTACGCTTGCCGCCGGTGCCGTCGGCGCGATTGGCAGCACGGTCTTCGTGCCGCTGACGGCCAAGGCAAAGGCCCCTTTGGTCGGCACACAGGCACCGGGCTACTACCGGCTGATGGTGGGTGATGTCGAAGTCACCGCCCTTTCTGATGGCGTTGGTCTGTTTCCGATTGCCGACCTTTATCTTAACACCACGCCTGAACAGGCGCGCCTTGCCCTTGCTAACGCGTTTCAGGGCACGCCCACCCATCTTTCGGTCAACACCTACTTGCTGAATTTCGGCGACCGCCTGGTATTGCTTGATGCTGGCACCAGCGATCTGATGGGTCCGGCACTGGGCAAACTTCCGGCCAACATCATCGCATCAGGCTATCACCCCGATCAGATTGATGATGTTGTCATCACCCATGTCCATCCTGATCATACCGGCGGTCTGACCCTTGGCGGCAAAAAGGTCTTTGCCAATGCCACGGTCCATGTCCCGCAACCCGATGCCGATTTCTGGCTGAGTGCCGAAAGCAAGGCCGCGGCCCCCGACGATGCCAAGGACTTCTTTGATCAGGCGGCGGCCTCCCTTAAACCCTATATCGACAGCAACGCCTTTCAGAACTTTGCCCCCAACGCACCGGCCATCCCCGGCCTGATCAACACGACCTTCCGTCCGGGCCATACGCCGGGGCACAGCGCGCTTTGGATCGAAAGCAAGGGCGAGAAGTTTGTCTATTGGGGCGACATCACCCATGGCGACGTTGTTCAGTTTGATGAACCCGGTGTTGCTATCGCCTTTGACAGCGATCCCGATCTTGCCATCAAGTCGCGTGAAGCAGCCTTTGCCGAGGCCGTTTCGGAAAAATATCTGGTTGCCGGGTGCCATATTGCGTTTCCGGGCATCGGTCACGTCCGCGAAGACGCGACCATGTATGACTGGGTGCCGATGAATTATCGCGCCGACGTCTGATCACTTCACGCCCCCCACCCAGCACATTAACGCAAAAGGGCGGCCGCATCACGCGACCGCCCTTTCTGCTGATGAACCGGGATGGGAAAATACCCTTATTCAGGCATGCCCGCACGGATCCACTGGCCGAGCTGGGCGCGTTCCTCGTCCGTCATTTCGGTGATATTGCCAAGCGGCATGGCCCGGCCAATTACGGCTTGTGCCAGAATACGCTGGGCATTGGCTTCGATCTGGGCCAGATCATCAAACATCACCCCTGCCGGGGCCTCGTCAAAGCCTTCATCGCGCGGATTGGCGGAATGACAGGTGCTGCATCGGGTCTGTACAATCGCCAGGGCATGATCGGCCGTGATGATATCCTCGTCTGCCAACTTGACCGCATTGGGGTCATAGGATGCAAACATCGCCAAAATCGCCATGCCGACACCGGCGGCGGGCAGTTGCCAGACAATTGCCTTGCCCGTCCCACCGGCATTGCGGGTATTGAAGAAATGGCGCACCAGACCACCGATGATCAGGATCAGACCAACGATCAGCCACGACTGATCATGGGAAAACAGCATCGAATAATGGTTGCTGATCATCATCAGCAACACCGGCAGCGTCAGATAGTTATTGTGCGTTGAACGCTGCTTGGCCTGAAGCCCCAGTTTGGGATCGGGTTTTTCACCGGCCATCAGGCTGGCGACAACCTTTTTCTGGTTCGGGATGATGATGCGAAACACGTTGGCTGCCATGATCGTGCCAATCATCGCACCGACATGAATAAACGCGCCACGCCCGCTAAAGACATGGGTGAACAGATAGCTCGCCACCATGATCAGGATAAACAGCGCAATCGCCAGCGTATCGGTCCGCTTGCCGATCGAACTTTTGCAGATGATGTCATAGATCACCCAGCCGGCAAACAGGCTGCCAAGCCCGATCAGGATCGCATCCATCTTGGTCAATGCCAGAACGCCCGGATCAATCAGATAGCTCTCAGCGCTCCAGTAATACATGGTCACCAAAAGCGCAAAACCGGTCAGCCAGGTGAAATAGGCTTCATATTTGAACCAGTGCAGTTCCGGCGGCATCGAACTTGGTGCGACCATCCATTTATTGACGTGATAGAACCCGCCACCATGGACCATCCAGGCTTCGCCATAGACGCCTTCATCCATGCCCGGACGTTTGCGCAAACTCAGATCCAGCCACACGAAATAGAACGAAGACCCGATCCAGGCGATGCCCGTAATCAGATGCGCCCAGCGCAGGATCAGATTGATCCAGTCCTGAAACAGAATATCCACGGTGTCTGAAACCTCCGTCTCGCCCGCCTGCGGATGATCAAGATCCGCGCCCGGGCCGCCCCTCTGACAGTTATGATTCCGGCTGCAATTTCCCCATACAATCCGGAATCATTCAAAATAATCTCTTACATTCTCCTAACATAGGCATGCGGCCGCCTCTATTATTAAGGGATCGAGCGTAATCGAAATGACTTTCAAACTATTCTTTAAAATGGCACAGTGCGGCCATGGGTTTCGACCCTAGAATAGAATATCAAACGATAATAAACGCCAAAACAACGTCATATCAGGAGCCTCCCGCGTCATGTCCGATTTTGAGGACATCCAGATTTTTGTCCGTGTTGCCGAACTGGGGAACCTGTCTGCTGCCGGTCGCGAGTTGCGTCATTCCGCAGCCGTCGTCTCGAACCGGATTGCGCGCCTTGAAGAACGTCTTGGTGTGCGGCTTCTCAATCGCACCACACGCAGGGTCAACCTGACGACCGAGGGGGATGTTTATTACCGCCATTGCCTGCGTATCCTTAGCGAAATGCAGGAAGCCGAAAACGCCATCGCCAATCAGAAAAACACCACACGCGGTCCGGTAACGCTGACCTGCCCGGTGGCGTTTGGCAATAAATATATCGCCCCGATCATTCCGAAATTCGTTGAAATGAACCCGGATGTGCAGATCCGGCTGCACCTGTCCGACCGGCTTCTCGATCTGTTGCAGGACAAGGTCGATCTTGCCATCCGCATTGCCGAGCTTAAGGAAAGCTCCCTGATCGTCCGCAAACTTGCCGCCAACAGGCGCATGCTGGTCGCAAGCCCCGATTATCTGGCAAAGCACGGCACGCCGCAAATACCCGCCGACCTGATGAACCACAATTGTCTGCTGCTGCGTTTTCCGGGATCGCGACAATATCAATGGACCCTGACCGGCCCCAATAGTGACGATGCACCGGTCACACTGGCCGTATCGGGATCAATGGATTCAGATAATGGCGAAGTGCTGACCCGCTGGTGTCTTGACGGGCATGGCATTTCACTGAAATCGAACTGGGAAGTCGGCGAATATATCCGTGATGGCAAACTCAAGGTCGTATTGCCCGACTACCAACCACCGTCACATGCGGTCTATACGCTATATCCGGAAAACCGCTACCTTCCGACCCGTGTACGGGCCTTTGTCGATTTTCTGGTATCCGAATTTGGCGGCACCCCGCCCTGGGAACGCTAGGTCACCAAAACAAAACGCCCCGGCGAACTGCACGGGGCGTTTTGACATTCAAATGATATTCAAAAATCAGCGCTTCGCCTGATCCAGATATCCCGAAAGTACTGCGGCGACATTCAGCCCGATCACATCATGGGCATAGCCGCCTTCCATCACAAACACGGTCTTAAGGCCCAACCGCCCGATCATCTGACCGATCCGGTTGAAATCATCGGTCTGGAGTTTGAAATCACAGATCGGTTCGGCCTCGTGCGCGTCAACGCCAAGTGCGATGACCAGCGCATCGGGTTGCCAGGTAACAAGCTTTTGCATCGCCTTGGCAAAGCCCTGCCCCCACGCCCCGAAATCGCTTCCCCCGGCAAGCGGGATATTCAGGTTGGCACCTGCCCCGTCATTGCGTCCGGTTTCGTTGGCATAGCCCATAAAGAACGGGAACTGATGGGTCGGGTCCGCATGGATCGAGATGGTCAGAACATCACCACGCTCATAGAAAATATCCTGCGTGCCGTTGCCATGATGGTAATCGATATCCAGGATCGCGACCTTTTTCGCGCCCTTGGTGATCATCTGCTGGGCAGCAATCGCCGAATTGTTCAGGAAGCAATATCCGCCATAACGGTTGCCATGTGCATGATGCCCCGGCGGACGGGTCAGGGCAAAGGATGCCTCGCCATCATTCCAGGTGGCATCGGCGGCCGATGTTACGGTCTGCGCGCCCCAATAGGCCGCTTTCCAGGTGCCTTGCGTAATCGGGGTATCGCTTGAAATGGCGAACTGCCCCAGACGCGCACTGATATGCTTTGGATTGCCGCCCGAAAAACCGGCTGTCGGCCAGACATAGGGAAAGGCATCGCCGGTCTTGCCGGCCCTGGTCCATTCCGACCAGGCATTTTCGACGAAATCGAGATAGTCGGGATCGTGAATGGCGCGGATCGGGTCCATCCCGTGATCGGCCGGATCAACCAGCTGCGCCTTGACCGCATGGGCCACCGCATCACGAATGATCGGAATGCGCCGGGCATTTTCAAAACAGGGCACCATGCGTCCATGATGCATTTCGCCCGCACCGTCATGGGCATCGTGGCGGGAATTGAAAAAGACGCGCATCGCCCCGTTTCCTTGTTTCAAGATAACAACAGGGTGTCACACTGACACCCTGTCTATGTGTTGCACGGTGAAAGCGGCTATTTCTTGGCGGTATAAAGCAGCTTTTCGATGGTATCGAGGAACCCGCCCAGATGCTTGCGCAGATTTTCCGACTGCTCTGCCAGACGGTCTGCCATTTCACGTGTGGTATCTGCGGCCTCGCCGGTACGTCCGGCCATGTCGGAAACAACCGTGATGTTATCGGTCACTTCCTGTGCGCCGCTTGATGCCTGTTCGACATTGCGCGTGATGTTCGATGACAGATTGGCCTGCGTTTCAACATTGCCCGAAATCGTATCGGACCGCGCGGCAAGATCATCAATCACACCGGCAATCTCGCGGATTGCCGCAACCGACTGACCGATTGCATTCTGGATGTCCTGAACCTTTTCCTCGATGCTTTCGGTTGCCTTGCTGGTCTGGTTGGCAAGGCCCTTGACCTCGTTGGCAACCACGGCAAAGCCTTTGCCTGCTTCGCCAGCACGCGCGGCCTCAATGGTCGCATTCAGCGCCAGAAGGTTGGTCTGGGCGGCGATATCACGGATGAAGCTGACAACCTCGACAATTTCGCCGGCTGCGGCTTCAAGTTCGCCGATGCGACCGTCGGTTTCCTGGGCAAGGCCGTTGGCGCGATTGGCAATCTGAACGGATTCACGCGCCTGTTCGGAAACTTCACGGATCGACTGGCTGAGTTCTTCGGAGGCCGCGGAAACTTCGGTCACGTTGCTTGCGGTCTGCCGCGCAGCAGCAGCCACATTGGTCGAGCGGGAGCTGGTTTCATGGGCGATGGTATTGGCTTCGCCCGATGCTTCGGCCAGTGCCGATGCCGCATGGGCAATATCATCAACCGCTTCGAACGATCCGCTTTTGAATTCATCAAGAATCTCGGCAAAGCCCGACAGTTTCTGTTCGATCGCAGCTGTCGCCGCATTGATGCGCTTGGCCGAAGACAGATATTCCCCGACCAGCCCGGTTTCGACGATACGGCGATAATAACGGTTTTCGGAAACCGCCCCCATCGATGCCGCACTTTCGCGCAAGAACGCGTCATTCCGATCGATCAGACGGTTGATCGCAATAAACAGGTCGCGCATGTCGGGATGACTGTCGACATTGGTGATACGGGCTTCGTAATCACCTTCTGCCGCAGCCAGAACCACGTCCAGCGCCTTTTTGATTCCTGTTTTCGAACCACCAAATATCGCCATTGCGAACCTCGAACCTTCGATTTGGGAGTACCCTGGGTCCTGACCCTAGAGACTTTGGATGAACTGGTCATATGCCATGCCGGCATCTGACAATTTTTTGGCAAGCGCATCAGATGCGGCATTCATGCCGTCCTTCCGGTTGCTTGTACTTTCTTCGATTTTACGAAGCTCCGCATAAAGCGGAATGATCTTGTTTTTCAGAATTTCGGGATCTGCGACACGCCGGTTCGAATGATATCCGATCACCTTGTGCTGGGCGTCAAAGGTCGGCGTCACATGGGCATAAACCCAGTAATGGTCGCCCTTCTTTCCCATGTTCAGCACATAGGCAAAGATCTCCTTGCCCGAACTGATCTGATCCCACAGCAGCTTGAAAACACAGCGCGGCATGTCCGGATGACGGATCAGGGAATGCGGTTTACCAAGAACTTCCTTCTCGGTGTAATCCGACAAACGCAAAAACACTTCGTTAGCATAGGTAATATGACCCTTAAGGTCGGTCTTGCTAACAATCAGCTCTTCTGGCTTGAAATGGCGTTCCTTGCCGGATGGCTGGACGCCCGGACGCTTTTCGCTCACCTTGATACCCCGTCTTTTCTGATCCCGCCCTACAATTATGACATGCAGGCAAGTTTGACATTTCGATTATCACGTAACCATAGTTCGGCGAAGGAAAAATGTAAATTTTTCATATGCTTCATAGCTGATTTACAATGATAATTTTTAGAATTCTTCTAATCGCACCGACCTTTTTACCCCCGCATTTCGGGGCGAAATATTTGTAAAATTTGCAATATTTCCAATCTGGTCATCGGGTGTTTTTGCTGATCCCCCGACCGGGGGATGCGCGCCCCCTGAAATTGACCTTCAATCCCCTGACAAGCATCCCGGCCCCTACAAACTTTCATCAATGACTGCCGGGTTCAGCATATCAGGAGAACCAGATGAAGAAGCTCGTCGTTTCATGCGCGCTGCTTGCCGGTTTGGCAGCATGCCAGACCACGGACAATGTCGTCCGCAACACCAATGTCAATCTGCTGTCGCTTCCCAAGCCGGAACTGGCCGTTGGTGACCGCTATGCCTATTACCGCAATGGCGACCATGAAATTGCGACCGTCACCGCCAAGGGGGATGGTGTTTACAGCTTTGAGGTAACCGAAGGCCCGGGCGCTGGTTGCAGCTATGACGGCGAAGGTTTCCTGTCGCCGGACGTCAAATGGGAAAATTGCGATGGGTCGACCGGGACACAGACCTTAACGCAGACCGGTGAAATCTGGCCGCTTAAGGTCGGCAATACCGTCTCCTATGCCGGCGAAGGCACTGACGGGGCGGTTTCCTGGTCCTTTAAGCGCGATTGCAGCGTGATCGGCACCGCGATGGTCACCATCGGCACCGGCACCATTCCGACCTATGAGGTTGTCTGCAAGGACGGCTCGAACACCCGGACCTGGTTCTATTCGCAAAGCCACAAATGGCCGGTCAAATACACCAAGGTGCACAAAAAGCGCGGTCTTGTTGACCAGCGCGAAATCGATCTTGGTCAAAAGGCCGGCTGATCGACGCAACGAAATGTGAATGGGGTCTTGTCTGCAAATGGGCGCCATTCGGGTCTGGTTTCCGGTTTGACCGGAAATCAGGCCCCCACCCGCCTGACATCAAAGGCCGGTTACCCTGAAATGATCTGGTCTTCGCGAAGCGGGATGATCATTTGAACGGCCAGACGCACCAGTTCCAGGCGGTCCTTGACCCCGGTCTTGCGATAGACACTGGCAAGTTGGGATTTGACGGTTTCCGGCCCCTTGCCCAGATGATCGGCGATTTCGCTGTTGCTAAGCCCGCGCAACACCGCGTCAAAAACGTCGGTTTCGGTCCGGGTCAGGGCAAAATGCCGGTTCAAAAGGTCGGTATTGATATCGGTGTACCAGAACGGATCGACGACCGTTGCCAGCACCCCGGTAAACTGCCCGCCAAAAGTTCCGTGCTTTTCGCGCAACGGCGCAAGATCAAGCAGATAGGCACTGCTTTCATTGATCCGGCTGTTCAGACGCAGGTTTTCCGATGACTTTTCAATAAACGCCATACGGCCAAGCTTTTGCACCGCCTGGGAAAGACGCCGGGCATCCTGATCATCACGGGCGGTCAATTTTTGTCCCGCCCCGACGGTCAATGCATCCTTGCTGTCAAGAATGCGGGTAAATTCTTCGTTGATGATGACGATTTCACCATTGGCATTAAGGATCGCAACCCCGATCCGCAACCGGTCAAGCACATCAAGAAACGCCCCATACCGGTGACGCAACAGATGAACCGGCCGGTTCATTTCCAGAACCTTGGTCAGATGGGGACCGATAAACCGCAATTTGTCCGATGCCGCGGTCGGTTCGAACAGCCCGTCATCGCGGTAATGGACCGTCAGGATATCGTAACCCGCCGCATCCTTGGAAACACACATCCCCGCCGCCTGATTGCAGCCGGTGGTTTTTTCAAGCCAGGGATAAAACCGTGACGGTGTCGTGTCGCCATTGCTGTGGCGGACTTCGTCACCGACGGAAAAATCATAAAGGTCCTGCTGATGGAAATAGGCTGACCCGTCATTCTGGTTCAGACCAAGGCTGAGATATTCGGCAATTGCTTCGCCCGGTACCCAGCTGTTGGCGTGAAATGAATATTCGGAAATTTCGGGCCGAATGTTCTCGATATGCATGATGATGGCATTTTGCGTCTGCAACATCCCGGCAAGACAATCCAGCCTCTCACACCACAGTTCAGGCGAAATTGCTGCCTCGTACAATTGCGGAATGAACTTGTTATATTCGTCCAGTTCTTTCGCAGACCACATAAAGCCATTATCCATATTCAACTATCTTTTTAGTCAAACACGGAAAAACACTATATATCAAGAAGTACTGAACCACCCAGATCATCGGGCGCGGGCCCGCAAGGGAAAACAAGATGACGAAAGACCTGCGAAATTTTCCATATCGCGTGGTGATACACGAAAAACATTCTGCCCAGGCGGTGCTGGACTGGCTTGATCTGAATGTGCGCAGTGACATGTGGACGATGGGAATTCGCAACATCGAACTGCCGCGCTCGGACCAATCGGCACCGTTTGTCGATATGGTGATCTATTTTTCGCGCCGTGATGACATGGACCTGTTTCGCGAACGCTGGGCAGGCAAGGCGCGCGAACACAAGGTAAAGCTTCGGGGATTGCGCGCGGCACTCTATGCGCTGATGCATCCGCACACCGAAATGGTCGCTTATGAAAAATCCGATGACACACCGGTACGTCCCGCCCGCACCAAGCCATAGACCAGATAAAAAAAGCCCCGCGCAAATCAATGCACGGGGCTTCGTCATTTAGCCAATCCGTATGGACTGGAAATCTGACTTATTTCGGCAGTTCGGCATCGATGCCCTTGATGTACCAGTCCATGCCAAGCAGCATGCCGTCATCAGCAACTTCGCCTTCTTTCACACGCAGCTCGCCAGCCTGGTCATAGATCGGGCCGGTGAACGGGTGGAATTCGCCCGATGCGATTTTGGCAGCAGTTTCTTCTGCCAGTGCTTTCACATCGTCAGGCATGTTGGTGTAGGGTGCCAGTTCGACCATGCCGGTATTGATACCGCCCCAGGTGTCCATCGACTCCCAGGTGCCATCAGCAACGGCTTTGGCGCGTGCGACATAGTAGCTGTCCCAGTTATCAACAATCGCGGTCAGCTGTGCCTTCGGTGCGAACTTGATCATGTCAGAAGCCTGACCGAAACCAAGTACGCCGCGGTTTTCAGCAACCTGAAGCGGTGCCGGGCTGTCGGTGTGCTGAACCATGATGTCTGCACCCTGGTCAATCAGCGCCTTGGCAGCATCGCCTTCCTTGCCCGGATCATACCAGGTGTTTGCCCAGACGATTTTCACTTTGACGTCCGGGTTGACCGACCATGCGCCCATCATGAAGGAGTTGATGCCGCGAACAACTTCCGGAATCGGGAAGGAGCCGACATAACCAACGATGTTCGACTTGGTCATTTTACCGGCGATCACACCAGCAACATAACGGCCTTCATAGAAACGTGCGGCATAGGTCGACAGGTTGTCGGCGCGCTTGTAACCGGTCGCATGTTCGAACTTCACGTTCGGGAACTGCTTGGCAACTTTTTCGGTCGGGTTCATGTAACCGAACGAGGTGGTGAAGATCAGGTTGTGGCCGGTCTGGGCCATCTGACGGATCACACGTTCGGCGTCCGCACCTTCCGGAACGCTTTCGACATAGCTGGTCTCTGCACCGAGTTCAGCTTCGATGGCCTGACGACCGATGTCATGGCGATAGGACCAGCCATGGTCACCAATCGGACCAACATAAACAAAACCGACTTTGACGTCTTCAGCCTGGGCTGCACCCATGCCGGTTGCAAGCGCACCAACGGCTGCAACAGCGGCAATCGTGCGCTTCATGAAACTTGCATTCATTCGTTAGGTCTCCCTGTTAATCAGCAGATCAGGATTTAAACACAATCCACTAAGCAATCAATGACACGTTCACACCGAAACCAAGACTCAGTCAAACCGATCACACTTTTCGCCAGATCCCCCGATCAGCTTGTGTGAGTTTTGGTCCGGTATGAGCTTTTCCTCCCGACAGGCCGGAACGTCATTTGACGCGTTCCGGTCCAGCAAGCAGACCGGCCCTTATTGGGCCGGTCGGAACGCCTGACCAATACAGGCAGGCGCATTCAGTCTGATTTTCGCACGGTCGCTGGAAATAATCACCAGCACAATCACGGTCGCCAGATACGGCAGCATCGACATGAACTGGCTGGGCACATGAATACCGGCCCCTTGGGCATGAAGCTGCATGACCGAAATCAGGCCGAACATATATGCCCCTGCCAGCAAACGGCCAGGACGCCAGGTCGCAAACACCACCAGCGCCAGTGCAATCCAGCCACGACCAGCAGTCATGTTTTCCGCCCACATCGGCGTATAGGACAGTGAAAGATACGCCCCGCCAAGACCGGCCATCGCCCCGCCAAACATGGTAGCAAGATAGCGGATCTTGATCACGGAATAGCCGATGGCATGGGCTGAATGATGCGAATCCCCAACTGCCTTAAGCACAAGACCCGCCCGCGATTTTGCCAGGAACCAGCCAACCCCGATCACAACGGCAATCGAAAGATAAACCAGGAAATCCTGCCCGAACAGAATCGGACCAATCACCGGAATGGCACTGATGCCCGGGATCGAAAGGGCCGGCAGCGGATCAATCGCAAAGCCGACAAACTTCGAACCGACAAGGGCCGAAAACCCGATCCCGAAAATGGTCAGCGCCAAGCCTGTCGCCACCTGATTGGCCATCAGGCTCAGGGTCAGAAACGCAAAGATCAGCGACATCAGAACGCCTGCCACAACCGCGGCCAGAATGCCAAGAATGGCCGATCCACTTGATGCGGTCACCGCAAATCCGGCAATCGCACCGACCAGCATCATGCCTTCGACACCAAGGTTCAGAACCCCGGACTTCTCGGTCACCAGCTCGCCCGATGCCGCCAGCAAAAGCGGCGTCGATGCGGTAATCACGGTCAGGATAAAGGGTACAAGCCATTCCATTATGCGGTTCTCCCTTTGGCCGCGATTGAACCGAAACGAATGCGATATTTGGTCAGAACGTCACAGGCCAGCAGGAAGAACAGCAAGATCCCCTGAAACAGTCCCGTTACCGCATTGGGCAGACCAAGCGTGATCTGGGCAAGCTCGCCCCCCAGATAGGTCAGCGCCATGATCAGACCGCCAAACAAAATGCCGACCGGATGCAACCGCCCAAGGAAGGCCACAATAATCGCGGTAAAGCCGTAACCGGGCGATATTTGCGGCTGCAACTGGCCGATCGGACCCGATACTTCGAACAGACCGGCAAGACCGGCAAGCGCACCGCCCAGAAGCAGGGTGAACCACACCATGCGTTTCTGACGGAAACCGACATGGCGGGCGGCCTGCGGGGCCTTGCCGACAACACGCAACTGGAAACCGATCACGGATTTTGACAACAACAACCAACCGGCAATCACCACAAAGACGGCAATGGCCGTGCCAAGGTGCACACGCGTGCCGTCATAAATGATCGGCAGCAATCCGGCATCCGGGAACGGACGCGATTCCGGGAAGTTGAACCCTTCGGGGTTACGCCACGGGCCATGCACCAGGAAGCTCAAGAACAGTGTTGCAACATAGGTCAGCATCAAACTGGTCAGAATTTCATTGGCATTGAATTTGGTGCGCAGCAAGGCCGGGATCGATGCCCAGAAAGCCCCGCCAATCGCGCCCAGCACAAACATCGCCGGAAGTAAAAGTGCGCTTTCGCTGTCATGGAAATAAAGCGCCAGACCACCGCCGAAAATCGCCCCCATGGTCAGCTGGCCTTCGGCCCCGATATTCCAGACATTGGCCCGGAACCCCATGGCAAGACCGACCGCAATGATGACAAGCGGTGTGGCCTTCACAAACAGCTCGGAAATGCCATAGCTGTTATTGATCGGCAGAATGAAGAAGGTGTAAAGCGCATCAAACGGGTTCTTGCCCATAAAGGCAAAGATGATCCCGCCGACCACCAGCGTCATGAAAATTGCCAGAACCGGCGACAGATAAACCATCGCCTGGGAATGCTGGCGACGGGGTTCAAGCCTGACCAACGCGACCTCCTGTTTCTTCCATGTCGTTCGCCGGGGTCGCGTTGCCTTCAAGATCATGAAGGCCCCCCATCAACAAACCGATCTCTTCAATACTGACATCGGCCATCGGACGCGGTTTGGACATTTTGCCTTCCGCCATCACGACAACCGAATCACAAATGGCAAAAATCTCGTCCAGGTCCTGTGAAATCACCAGAACCGCCGTGCCCTTGGCCGCAAGATCAAGCAAGGCCTGATGAATGGCACTGGCGGCACCGGCATCCACACCCCAGGTCGGCTGCGAAATCACCAGCACACCCGGATCCTGAAGGATTTCACGCCCGACGATGAATTTCTGAAGGTTCCCGCCCGAAAGCGATCCGGCCTCGGCCCCCGCCCCGGTCGTGCGCACATCAAATGTCTTGATGATGTTATCGGCAAAGGACCTTGTCGGGACTTCGCGGATCAAACCGCGCGCGGCGAGCGCCATGCGTCGAAACGCCGTCAAGAACCCGTTTTCCGACAGGCTCATATCGGGCACGGCACCATGGCCGTTGC
Organism: Thalassospira sp. GO-4; assembly: GCF_023588965.1. Classification (NCBI taxonomy): domain Bacteria; kingdom Pseudomonadati; phylum Pseudomonadota; class Alphaproteobacteria; order Rhodospirillales; family Thalassospiraceae; genus Thalassospira; species Thalassospira sp. GO-4. Next base: position 3,448,141 of record NZ_CP097807.1, on the reverse strand, counting down.
GTTCTTCGGGCACAAAGGCCGCCCCAAGACGACGACGGCGACGCGGGCCGAAATGGGCCACCGATTTGCCATCAATCTTGATGCTGTCGGGGGCAGCTTCATGCTCGGTCTCGCCGGCAAGCGCCTGGAACAGCTCGTTCTGACCGTTCCCGGCAACCCCGGCCACGCCCATGATCTCGCCACCGCGGACCTTGAGATTGATGTTCTTAAGGTGGGTGCCAAACTGCTCGTCACTGATCAGCGACAGGTCGGTAACGTCAAGGCGCACATCGCCAAATTCACGCTGCTTGCCCCGATCCGGCGCGGTCAGTTTCTGGCCGATCATCATTTCGGCCATGGATTTTGCGGTTTCCTCGCGCGGGTCACAGCCGCCAACCACCTTGCCGCCGCGCAGGACGGTCGCGCGCTGACACAGCGCTTTGACCTCGTGCAGCTTGTGGCTGATATAAAGGATCGCACAGCCTTCATCGGCAAGACGACGGAGCGTCTCAAACAGCTTTTCGACTTCTTGTGGTGTCAGGACCGAGGTCGGCTCATCAAGAATAAGCAGCTTGGGGTTCTGCAACAGGCACCGCACGATCTCGATGCGCTGACGTTCGCCAACCGAAAGCGTATAGACATGGCGATCCGGATCAAGCGGCAGGCCATAGGTCTTTTCGACTTCGATCACTTTCTGGCGCAGGACGGCCATATCGCGCACATCATTCATGGCAAGCGCGATATTTTCCAGAACCGTCATGGTTTCAAACAGCGAGAAATGCTGGAACACCAGACCAACACCCATTTCGCGCGCGTCATGCGGGCTATGGATGGTTACCGGTTTGCCTTCCCAGATCAGGTCGCCCTGATCGGCCTGAAGCACACCATAAATGATCTTCACAAGCGTACTTTTGCCTGCGCCGTTTTCCCCGAGCAGCGCATGGATTTCGCCAGGCTCGATACGGAAACTGATATCGTCATTGGCCAGACAGCCCGGAAAGGCCTTGGTCACGCCGCGCACTTCCAACTGCGCAGGTGCATTCCCCTTCATTGCTTCTGCCCCGGCATCACCGGTCATTGACGTCACTGTTGCCACCCCTATTTAGCGATATGATTTACAAGGCCCCGGCGGTTTTACCGCATAACGGTTTGCAATCAAACGGTCTCAATATTCGATCTTGTCGGTTTTGGCATCCCACGCGGCAAATACTTCGCGCGCTTCGGGCAAATCGACATGGACAATCGGCAAGGAACGATCATGGATCGGCTTTGCCACTTCATCATACAGGAACTGATCATCAAAACCGATGGCAGCAGCATCCTCGCGGCCATTGGCATAATAGATCTTGTCAAGACGGGCCCAATAGATCGCCGAAAGACACATCGGGCAGGGTTCGCAACTGGTATAAATTTCACAACCCGACAGATTGAAAGTCCCCAGCTTGGCACAGGCCGCACGAATGGCGCTGACCTCTGCATGGGCAGTCGGATCATTGTTGGAGGTCACATTGTTCCACCCTTCTGCAATCACTTCGCCATTGCGAACAATGATTGCGCCGAACGGACCACCGCATCCCTCTTCCATTTTTTGCCGCGACAAATCCACGGCGTGGCGCATATGGCCTTTGGCGTCACACACAGCCAAAATCTCCTTTACGAAACCCCTGATCTGGTCCCCAGATCACCTGACTGGGCCGTCATTTCGCGGCCCTTTATCATTAAAAAGTCCTTCAATGAAGGCTTTATAATCAGCCAACCCCGTCTGATGCGGTTTTGGTCGTCTGATTTTGTGCCATCTGTGCTTCGCGCACGGACAACAATTGCGCGGCAACCGATGCCGCAATCACCACCGGCTGTTTTCCGGTAATGCCTTGAATCCCAATCGGGCATGTCAAACGGCTGATCTCAGCCGCCCCCAACCCCCGATCTGAAAGCCGTCGAATGAAACGTGCCCGTTTGGTTTGGCTGCCAATCATGCCGACAAAACCAAGGTCATTGCGCATGATCGCCGCCCGACAGATGTCAAAATCCAGCGCATGGTTATGGGTCAGGATCAAAACATGGGCACCAGACGGGATGTCGGACACCTCCAGCTCTGGCCTATCACTTTGAATGATATGAAGTTTTTTGCTTTCTGGCAGATCAAGATACGCATCACGCGAATCGACCAGATGCACATCAAACGGCAAGGGTGCCATGGCCTGTACGATTGCCTTGCCAACATGGCCGGCCCCGAAAATCCACATCGGTGTCAGCGCTTCATCAAGGCGCAAACACAGCATATCCAGACCATTGATTGCCATGATTCCGCCGCGTGCTGTGCCAAATCCGGATGCCAGCATCGTGGCATTCGTCGTGTCCGCCCCCACCAACTCGGTGCGGCCCTGACCGCCATCGACCGGCAACATCACCCAGCGTCCGGATTGTGAAACAGGGCACGCAACAATATCGGCCAATACTGTTCTCAGATCGGCACGATCGCCATCGCTTAACAGATGGAAACCAACTTCGACAGAACCGCCACAACACTGGCCCAAACCCGGCCCCAGCGGAAAGCGTTTGATCCCGGCAACGGGCATGTTCGCAACACCGTTTTCCAACACGCTGCGCACCTGCAAGGTCACCTGATGTTCAAGATTACCGCCGCCAATCGTGCCCGCTATTTTGCCAGACGTAATCAGCATGAATGCCCCGACCTCGCGCGGGGTCGATCCCTTGATCGCCGCCACCGACACCAGCACCACCGGATCGGGTCCGGACAAAACACTGATATGATCACGCAGTGACAGGGTCATGGTTTCATTCCCCTGCGACCGAAACCGGCTGCCCGGCCTGTTCGATCATGCGTTTGGCAACATCGGCCACCGCATAAAGAACCGCCTCGGGCGTTGCCGGGGTATCAAGGTTTGGCACCACCTTGTGATCGGCAACCGATGCCACCGCATCGGCAATCGCACGGTGCACCGAAATTGCCAGCATCAAGGGCGGCTCGCCAACGGCCTTGGACCGATGAATGGTTTTTTCCACGTTTCGTCCGGACGACCATAATTGCATCCGGAAATCTTCCGGACGATCCGAACAGGCCGGGATTTTATAGGTCGATGGCGCATGGGTCCGCAGGTTGCCCTTGTCATCCCACCATAATTCCTCGGAAGTCAGCCATCCCATGCCCTGAATGAAACCGCCTTCGATCTGACCACGGTCAATCGCCGGATTAAGCGACCGCCCGACATCATGAATGATATCGACCCGCGTCACCTTGTATTCACCGGTCAGGGTATCAATCAGAACTTCGGAACAGGCCATGCCATAGGCAAAGTAATAGAACGGCCGACCCGACGCGGTTTCGCGGTCATAATGGATTTTCGGCGTCGCGTAATAGCCGGTCGCCGACAGTGACACACGCGCCAGATACGCCTGCTTGATCAGATCGGCAAAGGCAAGCTCCGCCACATCCCCTACAATGATCTTGCCCGGCACAAAGCGCACGGCACTTTCCGCAACACCGTATTTTTCCGCCGCAAAGGCAATCAGGCGGTTCTTGATCGTCATCGCCGCATCACGCGCAGCCATACCGTTCATATCCGCCCCGCTTGATGCGGCGGTTGCCGATGTATTGGGAACCTTGCCGGTATTGGTTGCGGTTATCTTGATCTGATCCAGATCGATCTGGAATTCTTCGGCAACGACCTGGGCCACCTTGATGAAAAGCCCCTGCCCCATTTCCGTGCCACCATGGTTCAGATGCACTGATCCATCCTGATAAATATGGATCAGCGCGCCCGCCTGGTTAAGGAAGGTGGTGGTAAAGGAAATGCCGAACTTCACCGGCGTCAGGGACAGGCCCTTTTTCAGAACCGGGCTTTCGGCATTGAATGCTTCGATCTCGGCGCGGCGCTTGCGATAGTCACTGGCTTTCAGGATATCGTCGGTCAGTTCCGGCAGAACATTGTCTTCGACCACCATATGATATGGCGTCGTATTGCGATCCTTGGTCCCGTAATAGTTGGCAATGCGCACATCCATCGGATCGCGCCCTATGGTCATGGCGATTTCATCAATGATGCGCTCGATTGCCACCATCCCCTGCGGCCCGCCAAACCCGCGGAATGCGGTATTGGACACAAGGTTGGTTTTGCAGCGATATGATCTGATTTCGACATCGCCAAGGTAATAGGCATTGTCGGTATGGAACATCGCGCGGTCGGCAATCGCGGCAGACAAATCGGCGGAAAACCCGCAATTGGCCGCGTATTGAAGATCAAGGCCGCAAATCCGCCCGTCATCATCAAAGCCGACGTCATAATCAACGATAAAGTCATGGCGCTTGCCGGTCATGACCATGTCATCATCACGGTCCAGACGGAATTTGGCCGGACGTCCGGTTTTCACCGCCACAATGGCCGCCAATGCCGCCCATTGTGATGCCTGCGTTTCCTTGCCGCCAAAACCGCCGCCCATACGGCGGACCTCGACCGTCACCGCATTGGCCGGACGGCCAAGGACATTGGCGATATTATGCTGGACCTCGGACGGATGCTGGGTCGAACAATGCAACAGAACATCACCATCCTCCTGCGGGATGGCAAAGGTGATCTGCCCTTCGAGGTAAAAGTGATCCTGCCCGCCAATTGCCATCCGCCCGGCACGACGATTTTTGGCCTTGGCCAGGGCCGATTTGGCATCGCCCTGTTTCATCACATGTGGCGGGGCGACGAATTGCTGCTTCTCCAGTGCATCTTCGATCGACAGAACTGCTGGCAGTTCTTCATATTCGATTTCCGCAAGCTTGGCGGCCGCGCGGGCCTGTGCGCGGGTTTCGGCTGCGACGCAAAATACCGGCTGCCCATAGAACTGCACGATACCATCGGGCAAAACCGGATCATCATGGGTGTGGGCGGGTGACACGTCATTCACACCGGGCACATCATCCGCGGTCAGAACGCAAACCACACCGGGGGCGGACCGGACCTTGGACAGATCCATCTTCCTGATCTTGCCATGCGCAATCGTTGCCGCGCCGGGGGCCAGATGAAGCGTGCCATAAGGTTCGATAATGTCATCGATATAGACCGCTTCGCCCGCCACATGTTTCGGGCCGCTATCATGTTTGGAACTGGACCGCACCCCACCCGAAAGACCGGCGGTCGGGGCGATCACTTCATCGGTTTCGGTTTGGCTGATCTGATCAGACATGGGCTGCCTCCTTGCCGACAAGGCGGGTGGCAATTTCGGGTGCGTTGGTTTCGATAAACAGCTTGGTCAAAAGGTTCTGGGCCACCAGCATGCGGTATTCCTTCGATGCCCGCATATCGGTCATTGGTGCGAAATCCTTGGCCAGTGCCAGTTGGGCCGCATTCAGGCTGGCTTCATTCCAGTCCTTGCCGATTATGGCCGCTTCGCATTTGGCTGCCCGCATCGGGGTGCCGGCCATGCCCCCAAACGCCGCACGGAATTCCACGACCTTGCCCTCAACGACCTTGATCGCAAAGGCGCCAAGCACCGCGGTAATGTCCTGATCAAACCGTTTGGAAATCTTGTAGGCCTTGAACACCACGCCTTTGGCCGGTTTGGGCACGATCACGCTTTGCACAAACTCGCCCGGATGACGGTCCTGTTTGCCATAGGTCACAAAGAAATCTTCAAGGGCGACTTCGCGTCTTACATCGCCCATGCGCAAAACAATCTTGGCCCCCAACGCAATCAGGGCCGGTGGTGTGTCACCAATTGGCGAGCCATTGGCGATATTGCCCCCCACGGTTCCGGCATTGCGAATTTGCCGCGAACCGATCCGGCGTACCAATTCCCCGACATCAGCAGCAACCCGGCCAAGCGCATCATGGGCGCGGCTATAGGTCACACCAGCCCCGATAATCAGGGCATCTTCGGTTTCACTGACCGATTTCAGGTCTGCGACATCGCCAATATAAATAATCGGGTCCAGACGTTTGAGCATCTTGGTCACCCAAAGTCCGACATCCGTCCCGCCGGCCAGAACCGTGGCATCGGGATGCTGGACCAGAAGTGCGGCAAGTTCATCAGATGTTTGCGGCGCATAATAGCGCCCTGCCGGATGTTCAAGCGCAACCGTACCCGCACCATCAACCATCGCACTCAGACGGGCCGCAATATCCAAACGACGCTTTTGCTCAGCCGCGTCGTTGGCAGCAACCCCGCCAGCCTTGCGGGCGGCCTCGATGATCGGGCCATAGCCTGTGCACCGGCAAAGGTTCCCCGCCAGCGCATCATTGATCGCACCGCGGTCATCTTCGCCACCATCAAGCCACAGCTGATAAAGGCTCATGACAAAGCCCGGCGTGCAGAACCCGCATTGCGATCCATGGGTATCGACCATCGCCTGCTGTACGGGATGAAGGGTGCCGTCACTTGATTTAAGATGCTCGACCGTCAAAAGCTGCTTGCCATCAAGGGTCGGCACAAACTGGATACAGGCATTGACCGTGCGATACGCCATGCCGCCCTTGCCGTCCGGCTCCCCCAGAACGACGGTACAGGCACCGCAATCGCCTTCGGCACAGCCTTCCTTGGTGCCGGACTTGCGTTCGTACAGACGCAGATATTCAAGAACCGTCATCTGCGGATCAACATCACGCAGGCTGCGTTCTTCATTGCCCAAAAGAAAATGGATATCAGAACGGAAAGAACCGGTCGCGTGCGCCATGATCAACCTCAGCTTCCGCGATAGGTGGAATAGCCGAACGGCGACAACAACAGCGGCACATGATAATGCGCCTGCCCGTCAGAAATACCGAACCGGATGACAACCTGATCAAGGAATTTGGGATCGGGAAGATTTTCCCCGCACGCATCAAAATACGCCCCGGCATGGAACACCAGTTGATATTCACCGGGTTTGAAAGAGGCACCTTCAAGCATCGGCGCATCGGTGCGGCCATCGGCATTGGTCACGGCCTCGGCAACCAGATCATCATGACCATTGCCATAGCGGTGCAGCTCAATGCGGATTCCAGCAGCCGGGCAGCCTTTTGCCGTATCCAGTACATGGGTAGTCAGTCGTCCCATGCCGGGCCTCCTCTCTCTTATTCTTACTTTTGTGGTCGGTCGCTTCTCCCGTGTTCGACATTCTTTTTGGGGCGGGCCCTTTGGTTTTGTGTCGAACTTTATAGCGCTTCAAAAGGGTCGCATTCCGCCTGCCCTCGGGAAAGAGGGGATAAAGTGAAACTATATCAATAATTCTTTGAAAAACGAATGTATCAGTTTAAGGCACTATAACATGCAACCGTGGCAAAAAGCCTTGGAAGACCGCGTAAAACGTGGCCCTACTTACCTTCCGTCCAGGAACATTATCAAAACCGTCTTGATAGTGCGGCACTTATCAGGTCCGGCAGGCACGGGTTTATCCCTTGCTGCACCGCGACCTATGGTTAATTGTAACCACAAAGATGCTACACCAAACGGTCCCCACAACAAAGCCGGGCGTTAGGCACAGGACCGATTAGAATTCAGGAGAAGGCCCAAATGAACGACCAGACATATGCGCGCGACTTGATCGGATATGGCGAAAACCCGCCCAAGGCCAATTGGCCCAATGGCGCACGCGTGGCTGTTCAGTTTGTCCTGAATTACGAAGAAGGCGGTGAAAACTGCATCCTGCATGGTGACCGCGCGTCCGAGGCGTTCCTGTCTGAAATCGTCGGTGCCGACATGCGCGAAGGTGTGCGTCATATGAGCATGGAGTCGATTTACGAATACGGCTCGCGCGTTGGTGTGTGGCGCATCCTGAATCTGTTTCGCGAACGCCAGATCCCGATCACCATCTTTGCCGTCGCCATGGCCCTTGCCCGCCATCCAAAAGTTGGCGAAGTCGCGATGAAGGATGGACACGAGATTTGCTCGCACGGCTATCGCTGGATTGACTATCAGTATGTGCCCGAAGATATCGAACGCGAACATCTTCACAAGGCGATTGATATCATCAAGGACGTCACCGGCGAACGTCCGCTTGGCTGGTACACCGGCCGCACCAGCCCCAATACCCGCCGCCTGGTCAATGAGGAAGGCGGCTTCCTCTATGACGCTGATGACTATAGTGACGAACTTCCGTTCTGGAGCACCCAGACCGAAAAGCCGCATCTGATCGTGCCCTATACCCTTGATGCCAACGACATGCGTTTTGCCGCCCTTCAGGGTTTCAATTCCGGCGAACAGTATTTCCAGTATCTCAAGGACAGCTTCGACACCCTCTACGAAGAAGGCGCACATACCCCGCGCATGCTGTCACTTGGTCTGCATTGCCGACTGGTCGGGCGTCCGGGCCGCTTTGCCGCGCTGAAACGTTTCGTCGATTATGTCCAAAGCCACGATGACGTCTGGTTTGCCCGCCGGATCGATATCGCCCGCCACTGGCGCGAACATCATCCGTTCGCTGGCTGAGACCGACGCAGGAATACCAATATCATGACAGAATCCACCAAATCCCTGTTTGAAACCCGCCCGCCCAGCACATTGGCCAAAAGCGCCTTTGTCTCGCTGTATGGCGGGGTTTACGAACATTCGCCCTGGATCGCCGAACAACTTTATGATCGCGGCATCACCGATGCCCATAACACGCCGGCGGCCTTGGCCGATGCGATGGCGGCCATTGTCAACGGGGCGGTTGATGCCGACAAGCTGGCACTTTTGCGCGCCCATCCCGACCTTGCCGGGAAACTGGCCCTTGCCGATCTGACGACCTCGTCCCAGAACGAACAGATGGGGGCGGGTCTTGATCAATGCAGCGCCGATGAACTGGCCCGCTTTACCGAACTCAATGACCTTTACAAACAGAAGTTCGGTTTTCCGTTTATCTTTGCGGTCAAGGGATTCCATCGCACCGATATTCTTGCCGCCTTTGAACGGCGGGTGAAAAACGACGTCGAAACCGAATTTAACGAGGCGATCAATCAGGTCCATCGCATTGCGAAATTGCGGCTGGAAGCGCTGTAAACCGGACTTCCGACAAACCGGATTGATCACCGAATAATAAACGACCATTTCAGGATTTTATGACCATGAGCCATCAGGAAAATCACGACGCACCGGAATTTACCCGGAAGTTTGTCAACCTTGCCGATGAACGTCTTGGCGCAGAGGCCATTTTTGCGACAGATGATTTCTTTGCCGACAAACAGCGGATGCTGCAAACCGGTGATGCCGTGTTCTATCCGGATCGCTATGACGATCATGGCAAATGGATGGATGGCTGGGAAAGCCGCCGCAAACGGGTCGAAGGCCATGATTACTGCGTCGTCCGCCTGGCGACGTCGGGGCGGATTTACGGTGTTGATATCGACACCAGCCACTTTACCGGCAACTTCCCGCCAGCCGCATCGCTTGAAGGCTGCTATTGCCCGAATGGCGATCCGGCCGATGATGCCAAATGGGATGAAATCGTTGCCCCCATGGGCCTTGGTGCCAGTGCCCATCACTATGCCGATGTAACCTCGGATGCCATCTATACCCACGTTCGCCTGCATATTTACCCCGATGGCGGTGTTGCGCGCCTGCGTGTCTATGGCCGCCCCAACCGCGACTGGACGGAAATGGCCGCCAAGGGCGAACAGGTCGATCTTGCCGCCATGATCAATGGCGGCGTGGTTGTTGGCTGGTCCGATGCCCATTACGGCAACCCGAACGCCATTCTGGCACCGGGCCGCGGGGTCAATATGGGGGATGGCTGGGAAACCCGTCGTCGCCGCGAACCGGGTAATGAATGGCTGATCGTCGAACTTGGCCACCCCGGCGAGATCGAAAAAATCATCGTTGATACCTGCCACTTCAAGGGCAACTACCCGGACCGCGTTTCGATCCAGGGGGCCTATGTGGACGGCGAAAAGGACAAGTCGCTGCGCGCACGGTCCATGTTCTGGTCAACCATCCTGCCCGAAAGCAAAATGCAGGCTGATCACATCCATGAATTCGACGCATCGGCCCTGACCGTCAATGGGCCGGTCACCCATTTGCGGGTTAATTCGATCCCGGATGGCGGCATCAGCCGTCTGCGCATCCTTGGCAAACCGGCCACCAGATAAACCGCCACCAACCAAAAGGATTGTGCAGGTATGAAGCTTCCGGTCGAACACCTGACCCAAGATGCCTTCGCCCCGTTTGGCGAAGTCATTTCGATTGCCACCGCGCGCGACAGCTACAAGATCAATCAGGGCACCACCACCCGGTTTCACGACATCTCGCGCGTTGATGTTGCCGACGAAGGCGGGGCTCCGATCATCAGCATCTTTCGCGGCACACCGCGGCCAAAACCGATTGAAATCACGATGATGGAACGTCATCCACTGGGCTCGCAGGCCTTCATGCCGCTGTCGGGGCAGAAATTCCTGATCGTCGTGGCATCGGGTACAGATGATCCGGCCCCGGAAAACCTGCGCGCCTTCCTTTCGGACGGAACACAGGGGGTGACCTATGCCAAAAATATCTGGCATCACCCGCTTCTGGTGCTGGAAGAAGACAGCGATTTTCTGATCGTGGATCGTTCGGGTCCCGGCAACAACCTTAATGAAATTGACCTGCCGCTGGTCGATGGCGAAGTCATCACACTGGACTGGGCTTAACCCCTACCATCGCGATCCCGGCTGATCAGACCCAACTTACGCAGGTAGCAGTGCAAATCCGCGCTGCTTCCTGCAACATATTCCGCCCCGGCATCGCGCAGGATCCCTTCGTCCCCGGCATTGCGATGCGCCCCGCCAAGAAATCCGACACACCGCATCCCCGCCGCACCGGCTGCGATCACTCCGGACGGGCTGTCTTCGATCACAAGGCAGCTTTCCGGCTCCCATCCGCAAGTTTTCGCAGCAAGCAGGAAAACATCCGGCGCGGGCTTGCCATGTGCCACTTGTTGGGCTGAAAAAATACGTCCCTCAAAGAATTCGGACAGTCCGGTTATCGAAAGACAGTGATCAAGCCGCGCCAAGTCACTCCCCGAAGCCAGGGCAAAAGGTACGGTCAGGCACCCAAGAAGCTCAGCCATCCCGGCAATGGCCCGCAGATCGGTTGCAAACAGGCGCGCCAGTTCGGCCTCGCACTGTTGCTGATAGGCAGCCGGGTCAATATCGGTGCCAAATCGCGCATTCAGCTCGGCCACCATCTCGCGATAGGCAACACCACCGAATGTGCGTGCAAGTTCTGCAGCCCCAAGGCTAATGCCATATTCGGGCAGCATCCTTTCATCGACCGCAAAAGACAGAATCTCGCTGTCAATCAGGACACCGTCGCAATCAAAGATGATATGCCGGGTCATTGCGCGGGCTGGATATTGCCACCGCTATTAAGATCAAGCGCCAGAAGGCGTTTCTGAATGGTTTGCGACAGAACCGGGCCCGCCCCGGCCTGCAATGCACGCTGATAGGCGGCACGCGCCATATCGGTTTTCCCCATCGCCAGGGCATTGTCGGCGAAATGGGCAATATGTTCTGCGGTCGGCATTGCCTTGTTGACCCGAATGAAAACTTCCTCGGCCTCGGCATAGCGGCCCTGGCGATACAGGATCAGCCCATAGGTATCAAGTGCCCCGGGATCATCGGGCGCCACCGCAAGCGCCTGTTTCGAAAGTCTTTCCGCCTCATCAAGGTTTTCGCCGCGCACCGCATAGTGATAGGCAAGCCAGTTCGCCGCCCCCATATTGCCCTGGCCTGCCGCCTGATAGGCCTCGGCCGTCATGGTATCGCCATAGGACTTGATCACGCTTTCAATGGCAGCCTGATCAAGGCCATCCACCCATGTCAGCCCGACCCGCACCGCCTTGCAGCCTTGTGCATTGGCCTGGCTGCACATGGCAACGGCCTCTTCGACGGCGCCCATGACGGTGGCCTTCGGACCGGCGGCATATTCCTTGCCCGTCTCGTCGCGCGCCATCGCCTTGAAATCGATCATCGCCCGGTAACGGTCATCAAGCTTGGCCTCGGTGGGGGCTGCAAACATATCCTGCGGTTCCCAGTTCGGACTGGTATCCCCGCAGGCCGCAACGGCCAAAACCATTCCAAGCCCGATAACGGAACGCAAAGGTGCAAATTCAAACTGGCGGCGCATAAACAAGACGGTCATTCCCCATGTTCGAGCAAAAGAGCCGGAAGCATCATAACCCAATTGCGTAATTGCAGGGTTAACATCCTGATCACAGACGAAAAAGCCGCCGGGATCCGTGATCTCCGGCGGCTTTAACATGCTGGCGTAAAACGCCAATATCAGGGCAACACAGCCTGCGGCTTAGGCGCGGCGTTCTGCGATCATCTTTTTGATTTCGGTGATCGCAAGCGCCGGATTCAGGCCTTTCGGGCAGGTGTTGGTGCAGTTCATGATCGTGTGGCAACGATACAGGCGGAACGGATCTTCGAGTGCATCGAGACGTTCACCGGTATATTCGTCACGCGAGTCTGCCAACCAGCGATATGCCTGAAGCAGAACAGCCGGGCCGAGGTAACGGTCGGAGTTCCACCAGTAGGACGGGCACGCGGTAGAGCAGGAGAAGCACAGAATGCATTCCCAAAGACCATCAAGCTTCGCACGTTCTTCACGCGACTGAAGACGTTCGCCATCCGGCGGGGTCGGGCTGTCAGCTTTAAGCCACGGCTCGATCGAAGCAAGCTGTGCATAAGGCTGCGACAGATCAGGCACCAGATCCTTGACCACCGGCATATGCGGCAGCGGATAGATCTTTACTTCGCCCTTGATGTCTTCGATCGGCTTCAAGCACGCAAGCGTGTTACGGCCATCGATATTCATCGCGCACGAACCGCAAATGCCTTCGCGGCATGAACGGCGGAAAGTCAGGGTCGCGTCGATCTCGTTCTTGATCTTGATCAGCGCGTCCAGAACCATCGGACCACATTTGTCGAGATCGATATCGTAGGTATCCGTACGCGGGTTATCGCCGCTATCGGGATCATAACGATAGATCTTGAACGAACGGACATTCTTCGCGTCAGCCGGAGCAGAGAACGACTTGCCCTCTTTCACGACCGAATTGGCGGGAAGATTGAATTCTACCATCTCTCAAATCCTCTCTTGCCGCGCCTTAATAGACGCGCTCTTTCGGCTCGATATACGACACTTCGTCGGTCAGGGTGAAGGTATTGACCGGACGATAGGTCAGATCAACGCCATAGCCCTTCTCGGTGTCGACCTTGGCGATCGTGTGCTTCATCCAGACTTCGTCATCACGCTTCGGATAATCTTCGTGGGCATGTGCACCACGCGATTCATGACGCGCTTCTGCCGAATTCATGGTTGCTGCGGCACAGGTCATGAGGTTCTCAAGCTCGAGAGTCTCGACCAGGTCCGAGTTCCAGATGAGGGAGCGATCCGAAACGCCGACGTCGGGAAGCGTCTTTGCGGTTTCGGCCAATTTGCCAACGCCTTCCTTGAGGATTTCCGAGGTCCGGAACACGCCGCAGTTGCCCTGCATGACGCGCTGCATTTCCAGTCGGATATCCGCAGTCGGACGCGAACCCTTTGCCCAGCGCAGACGGTCGAAACGTGCAATCGCTTCGTCGCCATCGTTGGTTTTGAGTTCCTTGAACGATGCTTTGCTGTCGACCACTTCGGCGGCATGAAGACCACATGCACGGCCAAACACAACAAGGTCGAGCAACGAGTTGGTGCCCAGACGGTTTGCACCGTGGACCGACACGCAAGCTGCTTCACCTGCCGCCATCAGGCCCGGAACGATTGCGTTCGGATCATCAGCGGTCGGACGCAGAACTTCGCCCTTATAGTTGGTCGGAATACCGCCCATGTTGTAATGGACCGTCGGAAGAACCGGGATCGGCTCCTTGGTCGCATCAACACCGGCAAAGATTTTTGCGGTTTCGGTAATACCCGGCAGACGTTCCCAAAGTACTTCCGAACCAAGATGTTCAAGATGCAGGTGGATATATTCGCCATGTTCGCCAACACCGCGACCATCACGGATTTCCTGTGCCATGCCACGCGACACAACGTCACGCGATGCAAGGTCCTTAACGGTCGGCGCATAACGTTCCATGAAACGTTCGCCTTCGGAGTTGGTCAGGTAACCACCTTCGCCACGGGCACCTTCGGTGATCAGGCAGCCCGAACCGTAAATGCCGGTCGGGTGGAACTGAACGAATTCCATGTCCTGAAGACCAAGACCCGCACGGGCCACCATGCCATGACCGTCACCGGTACAGGTATGGGCCGAGGTGCAGCTGAAGAATGCACGGCCATAACCGCCAGATGCCAGAATGACCATCTTGGCGTTGAAACGGTGCAGTTCGCCGGTATCAAGATCCCAGGCAACCAGACCTTTGCACGAACCATCGTCATCCATGATCAGATCAAGGGCGATATATTCGACAAAGAATTCGGCTTTGTGCTTCAGGCACTGCTGATAAAGCGTATGCAGCATGGCGTGACCGGTACGGTCAGCCGCAGCACAGGCACGTTCAACCGGCGCCTTGCCGTGGTCGCGGGTGTGACCACCGAACGGACGCTGATAGATTTTGCCATCTTCGGTCCGCGAGAACGGCATGCCGTAATGTTCAAGTTCATGAACCGCCGGAACGGCGTTACGGCACATATATTCGATCGCGTCCTGGTCACCAAGCCAGTCGGAACCCTTGACGGTGTCATACATATGCCACTGCCAGTGATCCTCGGACATGTTGCCAAGCGATGCACCGATACCGCCCTGGGCAGCAACGGTGTGCGAACGGGTCGGGAAGACCTTGGTGATACATGCGGTTTTCAGGCCGGCTTCAACCGTGCCCAGCGTCGCGCGAAGACCAGCGCCGCCCGCACCCATAACAACGACGTCGTAGTTATGGTCGATAATTTTATATGATTCAGTCATTGGCTCAGGCTCCGGCAAAAACGATACGCAGGACTGATACGATGGCTGCAACCGACAGGAACGCCGCAACAGCTTTGATCAGCATCAGCGAAATCACTTCTGCTTTACGGTTATGCACATAATCTTCGATCACGACCTGCAGGCCGTGCGTGAAATGCACAGCAACGCTGATGATCAGAAGGATCATCATGGTCGAGTGGAAGTACGAGCTCAACCAGGCGTGAACGGCATCGTAATCGGCCGTGTGCCCTGCAAGAATCGAAAGAATGAACCAGATACCGAGCGGAAGGTTCGCAGCAGCCGTAACGCGCTGGGTCCACCAGTGCGAAGAGCCACTTTTGGCAGAACCGAGACCGCGGACACGGCCTAGATCGGATTGCATCTTCATGACAAGTTTGTCCCCTCTTGCCCGGCCTTAGGCCAGACCGATGATCCAGGTGATAATGGTCAGCACAACTGCCGCGCCAAGGACGATCGGGTTGCCTTTGGCAGCACCCTCATTCGTCAGGCCGCGACCGGTATCCCAGATCAGGTGACGGATACCGTTGCAAGCGTGGTAATAAAACGCCGCCGTCCAACCGAACAGCAGCAGCAGACCAAACCACGAGGTGAAAAATGCGTGATAGCCGTTAAAGGCGTCACGACCAGCGCCGGCACCAATCAGCCAGGACGCCAAAAATACGAAACCAATGGCAAGGCCGACACCCATCGCGCGGAAGGAGATGGACATCTTTGCCGTCATCGGAAGCCGGTACACCTGCAAGTGCGGAGACAGCGGCCGATTGGCTTTGCTCATAGCGGAATTGCCTCTTCTCAAAGTAGCTGGCGGGAAAGCAGGGTTTATTTACCCATGCAGCGGGTTTGAGTCAATCTGAACCCCTTCTAAATCCAAAGAATTCAGGACAAAAACGCCTCAACTGCCTCCGTTTAACTACGTAGGTTGACCTCTCAGACGCCGTAAACACCCCCGCGGGAAGGGTTCAATGAACAACACAGGGTCATCCATTTGACGCGCATACGACGTAACGTGGATTTAGCAATTGCACAATTAGACCTTCTTACGCAAGGAAACTGCCCCTGGTTCAGGCCGAATTTATTGCAAACACATGTGGATGCGATAACGCCTGATCAAGATCAGAACGCCAGACCGCGTCAAATTACCCCCGACATCACAAAAGAACGGTTAAGGAAAGCCGACCACAGCCCCGGACCAACACACAGTCGGAACAGGGACCTGCACAAGGATCACCGCGGCATCAGCACCGTGTAATCGAAATCAAGCAACACATCGGGATGATATTTGCCATCCTCGCTACGCAGCGGAAAATCACTGGCCTGACGGTTGCGCACCGCAACAAGACGCAGACGCAACGCCCCCAGATCCCGCCTGCCCGGCAGCTCGAATTTTCCAAGCACCTCGGACCAGGCAAATACCGTATCCCCGGCAAAGGCCGGGTTGGCATGGGCCCCGGCATTGATCGCGGCAATCCGGAATGCATTGCCAAGCCCGTTGAATGAAAGTGCGCGCGCCAGTGAAATGATATGTCCGCCATAAATCAAACGCTTGCCAAACCGGCCTTCATTGGCCGCAACCTGATCGAAATGGACCTTGGCGGTGTTTTGATAGAGTCGCGTCGCAATCTGATGTTCGGATTCTTCAAGCGTCATGCCATCAACATGATCGATCTTCTCGCCGACATAATAGTCATCCCAGCGATGCGGCGATCCGGCCAGCTGCGTTTCATAGGATGTCATCGCAAGACCGACAGGGATCTGAAACGCCTCGGGTGCGACCATCCCGGGCAATTCGGGCAAAACGGTTTCAGGGGCCGGGGCATTTTCATCGCGCTTGCGCACCATGACCCAGCGATTGTAATCGAGAACCATCTCGCCGCGCTGATTGCGTCCGACGGAATTGACATAAACCACACCGGTCTTGCCGTTTGAATTTTCCTTCAAGCCGATCACGGTTGAGACCGAACTGACCGTATCACCCGGATAAACCGGCACCCCGAACACCCCGCCCGCATAGCCAAGATTGGCCACCGCATTAAGCGACACATCCGGTACGGTTTTGCCAAACACCATGTGAAAGGCCAAAAGATCATCGACCGGGGCCGACTGGAACCCGATAGAACGGGCAAATTCGTCCGATGACTGAACCGCAAAGCGCGGCCCGTAAAGCCCGGTATAAAGGGCGACATCGCCACTGGTAATCGTGCGCGGTGTGGCGTGGCGGATTTCCTGTCCGATCTGGAAATCCTCAAAATAATTACCCGGATTGGTCTTTGACATTTCTAGCCTCCCTGAATGGCAAAGTTCCTGCAATTTCGGTCCGCAATGATCCCGGCCGGCCTTTTCATGCCTGTTTTGGGGATCGGACGCGGACCGTTTCGGCCCGATTTCAGCTCGCATCCATTTCGGAAATCAGATCGGCCATCGCCACCAGCTTCTTGGCCGACACCACATGCAGGTTTTCAATCAACTTGCCATCCACCACGACAACCCCCTTGCCCGCGGCTGCGGCTTCTTGGTGGGCGGCAATGATTTTCCGCGCCCAGTCAATTTCGCTTTGGGCCGGGGCAAAGGCCGCATTGGCTGCCGCAATGGTTTTGGGATGAATAAGCGTCTTGCCATCAAAGCCAAGCTCGCGCCCCTGCTTGCAGGATGCCGCAAACCCGTCATCATCCCCCAGATCAAGATGCACACCATCAAGGATCGCCAACCCATAGGCCCGCGCGGCCAACAGGCAAAGGCCAAGACTTGTGATCATTGGCAAACGGTCCGGGGTATGGGCACAGTTCAGATCCTTGGCCAGATCCGACGTCCCCATGACAAAGCCCCCCAGTCGCGGGTGCGCACCTGCTATTTCCTTGGCATTCAGCATCGCAAGCGGCGTTTCCATCATGCACCAGATGCTCATGCCGGCGTGCGCCCCCTCGGCCTCCATGATATTGGCGACCTGACGGACCGTATCGGCACTTTCGACCTTGGGCAGCAGGATCGCATCGGCAGCCGTCTTTGACGCCGCAACAATATCGGCATAGCCCCACGGGGTATTCAGGCCATTGGTTCTGATCTGGATTTCACGTTTGCCATATCCACCCTCGGCAAGGGCGGCGACGATCTGGTCACGCGCGGTTTCCTTGGCATCCGGGGCAACCGCATCCTCAAGATCAAGAATAAGGCCATCGGCCGGAAGGCTCCTGCCTTTTTCCAGTGCACGGGCATTCGATCCCGGCATATAAAGCACAGAGCGGCGCGGACGTGGGGCAGCAGCCATCAGATTTCTCCCGTTTGATAATTTTCGTTCAATATTTTACGTTAATTTTTACGAAAATTACCCAAACTTGTTTTGCACTGCAAGTCACTTTTTGCACTGCATCATACCAAAATCACCGCACAGGATCAGAACAGCCTGCTGATGTTCAGCCCGCCATCCGACGGGGCACTTTCCTGTTCGATGGTAACGACCGCACTCCGCCCGGCGACCAGCTTCACACCTTCGGGCACGTGATCAAGGGCAACGCGAACCGGAACGCGCTGGGCCAGCCGGACCCAGCTGAAGGTCGGTTTGACCTGTGCCAGACCGGCAGAACTGCCCGACCGTTCGCTATCCTGAATGCCGCTTGCGATGCTTGCGACATGGCCGTCAATCGGGCGATCTTCGCCCATCAGGCTGATCTTGACGCGATCGCCAATCGCAATGCGCGGTAATTTGTTTTCTTCGAAATAGCCCGCGACATAGAACGAACTGCTGTCGACAAGGGCGGCAATCGCGGTTCCCGCACCAACATAATTGCCCGGGCGCAGCGAAAAGTTGGTAACCACACCATCCACCGGCGCCACGACACGGGTCCGCGACAGATTCAATTCCGCCAGATCAAGATCGGCCTTGGCCAGATCAAGGGCGGCCTGTGCGGTTGCAAGGCCGGTTTTGACCTGTTCCTTTTTCTGGGCGGACACCACGGCACTATCAAGCCCGCCATAACGATTGACCTCGCGTGCGGCCTGATCACGGGCGGCCTTGGCACTTTCAAGTTTTGCACGCGCCTGATCGACGGCCACCTGATAGCGCGCGCCATCAATGGTGAACAAAACGTCCCCTGCCTTGACCGGCTGGTTGTCTGTGACCTTTACCTCGGCCACAAGCCCGGCAATGTCGGGCGCAATCGACACCACATCGGCACTGATCCGACCATCACGGGTCCAGGGTTCGTTCATGTAATAATCATAAAGATGCACACCACCGGCAATGGCGGCGACAACAAGTAAAAGCGTAAATCCGATACGCAGGCTTTTGGTCAAAGCGGTTTTCATTTCATCACCTATTGAATGAACAGCGCCGAAAGTCCGGTCAGGATCAGCACATAAAGCGCAAGATCGGTCAGGGCGGGATGAACAGTTATTTTGTAAAAACCGATCCGCATCAGACCGATACGGGCAAGCGAAAGACATGCCCATGCTGCCAGTGCCAGTCCAAGCAATGCCGGAACAAACAGGCCATAGATATTGAGAGTTGGCGCAATCATGCGATTTCTCCGATTTCGGGGGACAAGGGCATCGGGCTGCTCGCATTCCCGCCGGCGCGATCAAGTTTCGGCGCATCGGTTTTCGAAAGTGTCCGGCGCAATGCCACAAGCGGGATCAGAAGTTTTTGCCGCTGCTCGTCATCCCGCATGACGGTAACCAGTCGAAGGATGTTATCGACCTCGGCCAGGATTTTGGGATCCGGGGCACGGTCAAAATCATCAAGGCGGGCTTCGAAATGCCGGGCGATATTGCGCAACAGAACATCGATACGCGCGCTGATATCGCGATCAACAAACAGCCTGATCCGGCGCAGGTCATACAAACTTGCCGCAATCGAAACTTCGGGCATCACCCGGATCAGGGTTTCACGATGACGTGTCGCCATGGCAAGGCGCGGCAAAATCAATCCCTGACGATCCAGAAGCCGGCGGATCATCACCATACGGGCTATGTTCAACGTGCCCCGCGCGATCCCGGCAATGTCACGCCAGTTGGCCTGCACCAGTCCGCGGATAAAACTGTCGACGGGCACCACCCGGACAAAGGCCGTGACAATCGCTGCCACCCCAAACCCCGCCAGTGACGCAATCCCCCCGCCCAGCAAGGCAGACACATTGCTGCTATAAGCCGTATCAACATTCAGGATCATCACCACATTGACCAGCATCGCCAGTCCAAACCCATAGGTCTGCGGCGTTGCCATCAACACACCAAGCAAGATGAAATAGGGCGCAAAGGCCATGACCAGCAACGCAAACCCGTCAATCCCGGGCAGGATTGCCAGACTGTAAACCAGCACCACCGCCACCGACAGCGCGGTATAGCGAATGAACCCCTTAAGGGCCGGCACCGGGTTATCCAGAAACGACATGATGCTCGCCCCGACGGCGGCCATCATGGCTGCTGTCGATCCGCTTGGCCAACCTGATGCGATCCAGAAACCGCACACGATGACTGTGGCAATCAATGCGGTCAGCCCGCTGCGAAAGGCGGCACCATAATCGCGATGCAGGGCCGATGCCCTGGCCCCTTCCTGCCAGCGATCAAGAACATCTGCCGGCACCTCGCCAGCACGGATACCGTCCCAAAGGGTGCGGCAATCATCATGGAAATCAAGAAAACGGTGCAGCCGGTTGGCCAGATTGATCTGAAGCAGCCCTGCCCAGTCGCGCTCCTGTGCAACCCGCGCGGCAAAGACATCAATATCGTGGTGAAGTGCACCTAACCGCCCCTGATCGTGGCTGGGGGCCTTGATGTGGGCCGTAACCTTTTCAAGGATGGCGGTCACATCATCTGGCAGGGTGCCAAGTTCACCCTTGATCGCAATCAGCCGGTCGTGAATGCCATACAAAACCGGAAGCAAGGCCGCGACCACACTTTGCAAGGCATGCAACTGTCGGGTCCGCCCGGCAAAACCGGATTTTTCATATCCCAGATGCAAGGCAAGCCCGTGCAATTCCCCAAGATCAGCCGCAATACGCGCGCGTTCATTATGCAGGCTGTCCGCATCGGTATCGGGATCAAAGCTTTGATCGGCCAGCTTGGCGATATCACCCATCCAGCCATCAATACGTGCGGCAATCACCGGACCGATATGACGGGGAAAAACGATATGGCTGACCAGCGTCGCACAGATAATGCCAAGACTGATTTCCTGGCAACGTGCAATCGCGGTCGTGAAAACCGCGGTCGGATCGCCAACGCACGGAAACCCGACAATGGCGGCTGTATAGCCCGCCAACATGAAAAGATAACTGCGCGGCGTACGATCAAGGCGCGACAGGAACAAACATCCCCCCACCCAGATCGCCAGCACCAGCGACAGCAAAACCGGCGCACTGACAAGATTGGGCACAAAAATGACCGCAGCCACCCCGCCCAGAATGGTGCCAAGAACGCGATAAACTGCCTTTGATGCCAGAACGCCCGATAACGGGTGGGCGACGATATATACCGTCGCCATGGCCCAGACCGGGCGGTCCAGATCAAACGCAAGCGCAATGAAAAGTGCCAGGATCGATGCGGCAAATGTTTTAACGGAAAACAGCCAGTCGGTCGCTTTGGGGCGCAATGAAAGGATTGTGCTTAACATGCCACATCCTCCTACTCGGCCTTGTCACGCTGCGCCAACTGGTCAAGCAGGGCGCGCATGACTTCAAGGGTAATGTTGAGTTTTTCGGTTGGAATATCGGCCGTAATTTCCCCGCGCAACGCACCCAGCAAAACCTCGATCTCGGATGCCTTGTCTTTGCCCGCATCGGTAAGCGCCACCATCTTGGCCCGGCGGTCCGTCGGGTCACAGACCCGCGAAATCAACCCGTCCCGCTCAAGCTGATCGATGACCCGCACAAGTGACGGGCCTTCAACACCGATTTCGTCGGCAATCACGCCCTGCCGGACCGCACCGCGGCTGCGATGCAAAACAATCAGCGGCATCACCATGGTTTGTGAAAGACCATGCGCGGCAAGGGTGCGATTGACTTCGCGCTGCCAGCACCGGGCGACGCGCATCAGCGCACTGCCAAGGGTCAGATAAGGGGTTTCAAGGTCAATGTTTTCCATGGCCCTGATGATACCAGAAAATTAGTTAGGATTCTAACTATTATCATTCTATCAGTTATGCGCCGAATGCATGATGAAATTTAGCAACCACTAATGGTGGTCAAACAGATCCCCCGTCACCACATATAAGCGCAGAAACGATCCGGCATCGCCGCATGCCCGTATCATCAGAAAAAGCCGGTAAAAATGCCGGGTGGGAGAATAGCCTGGCTCCATCACCGGAGCCAAAATGTTCGCATCACTACCCATCACGCGATCTGGAATGAAAGCCGCGATCCTGACCCTGTTCATGCTGTGCCTGTGCGCACAGATGGCATCGGCCAGATCCCTTAAATTCAGCCTGATTTCCAAGGATATCGAAGATGTCAATTTCATCACCGCCTGGCGCGGCTGCCATGATGCGGCCCTGCGCAACGGTGACGAATGCCTGCATATGGGCGACACACAGATCGGCTATTTCCGCGGACAGCGCGATGCCATTCACAAGGCCATCGACATGAATGTCGACGGTATTGCGATTTCGGTAACCAATTCATCCTTCATCGCCCAGGACGGCCTGCCAAAAGCACACGCCAACAAAATCCCCGTCATCACGTTTGATTCCGATCTTGAAAATCCGGACCGCCATTTGCGCCGGACCTATATCGGGCCCGACAATTTTGAAATCGGCATCCGGCTTGCCGAATTGCTTAAATCTGTCCGCCCTGATGGCGCACGGATCTGCATCATCAGCGGCGGCCGCTTTGACCCCAATCTCAATGAACGGATTGCCGGCATTCGCCATACCTTGCGCGGGACACTTCCGGTTCCCGATGACATGCCAGCCCCCCTTCATCCGCCAGCAGCCCTTAAGGGGGAAAATGGCTGGCGCGAAGATGAACGCTGTCCGCTTTTCAATCGCGGTGACGAGGAACTCGGCCTTGCACAATTATCCCAGGCAATTCAGAACCCGACACTTGATTTCATTGTGCCGGTCGGTGACTGGCTTCTGGGCGACACCCAACGGCTGAGCAAAATCATCACCGCATCGAGCCCGCGCGCGCCCAAACTGTTCATGGCAACCGGCAGCCCGACCGACGAGCAGGAAGAATTGACTGCCAATGGCACGATTGACGGTTATGTCGCCATTGATTTTTATCGGATCGGAGAACTGGTTTACCGCCAATTGCGCAATTATGCACTGGGGCAGAATGTCGTGATTGCCGAAGAACCCGCCCTTCAGGTCCGCCAAAGCAGCGCGCTTCTTAATCAGGAAAGCCAACCGCCAATGTGACCATCCATTTGATCGGCACCGCAATGGCCTTCGCACATTTCGCACATATGGCTATTGCGGCTTGCCAAATATCCCGGTCATCAGCATCCCCGTGACATTGGGGACCTCGTTAAGGGCGCGGCCATTTGCCAGAAATACCACCACCGTATCCTGATCGGGGAACCATGAAAATTCGGCGGAATAGCCGAAATAGATCCCGTCATGCCCCCAAACCGGCCCCCAGTCACTTGACCCGATCATAAGCCCATAGCCATAAGACCCTTCACCGGCAAAGGCCGCATCAGAAGTCGCACGCTTGATCGCATTGGGACCCAGCAACACCCCGTCAACAAACAGGGCACGCGCGAACTTTACCATATCCTCGGCCGTTGAAATCACCCCGCCATCGGCAAGCTGATCGCCGACATCGAAATCCGTGACATCTTCAAGCTGCCCGTCCCCGTCCGCATCATCAAAGCCATGGGCCAAAAGATCCGGTCGCGGATAGCGGCCAAACGATGTATTGGCCATTTCGGCCGGTTCGAAAATGCGGCGGTTAAATACCTTTTCGATATGATCGCCCTCGACCGCTTCGATCATCACGCCCAGCAGGATGAAATTGCTGTTTGACGGGGCATAACTTTTCCCCGCTTCGAAATAGGCGTCCCGATCGGCAATCAATGGCAGCAACTCGACATTTCGCCAGCCATGCTGCGGATCACGCCCGACAAGCTGGAAAAAGAATTCCCCGTCAAGATAGTCGGGAATGCCTGAACTGTTGCGCAAAAGGTCACGAATGGTCGCATTTCGGGCATTGGCAATCCGGCCTTCGAATTCTTCGGGCAAATATTTGGCAATCGGATCGGACAGATTGATCCGTTTTTCCGATGCCAGTTGCAGGGTCACAACCGCCGTCATCATTTTGGTCAGCGACCCGATATAAAACTGCCGATCTGCCGTCATGCCGACATCGGGACCAACCGTTGCATATCCGCTGGCGGCATAGCGCACCTGTCCCGTGCCATACCCAATGCCGATCACCCCGCCCGGAAGCCCCGCATGTTCAAGATATTGATGCAAAAAGATCTCAAGCGGATCACCCGGATCCTTGCCATTCCCCTGGGCGCTGGCCGTCCCGAAGCCCGCACCAACCACCATCACAGCCATCAGCCCGACAACACAGATCCGCGTTGCCAGTCGCCCGATACCGCCTTGTGCCTTTGTGAAAAACAGCCCCATCTGCCGCCCGCATTCCTTTTCCGGTCCGATCCGACCTGACAAACACGCCATTTTACGATGCGCCCTGCTCAATCCGCTCAATCCAGGCTGCCAATGCCGCCATCAGGTCCGCGGTCGCAACCTCGACCGGATCATCCCCCATGGCGTCATCGGCTGATGATATGCCCGATTTGTCTTTGCCCACAGTAAGGATATGGGCATTCATCACCATTTCCCAACCACTTGATGTCCCCGTAACAACATCCTCGATCTCGCGCGCGACCCGGCCCGCCCATTGCGGTGCATTGCCAATATCAAGAACCAGCATCGCGGCAATCCGGTCATGGCCCGGATCATCCGCCCGCCGACCCGGCCAATCGGGAACCATAAGGTCACCCGTCCTGTTTGCGCACATCACCCGTCCCCCTGATCCTGAACCTAGCGCAGCGGAAAGGCGGTGTTGATCCGCCCGTCACGCAGCAACCCGATCGCAATCATGAAAACCCCGTCCGAATCATCCCCAACACAAAGCCCGACCGATGACGCGGCATCCATCGGCCGGTTCAGTCCGCATTGCCACCAACCGGGCGATCCCGCAGGACAGTCCATACGATTTTCATAGGCATAAAGGATCGATGCCACGATCTGATCATCATCACAGCTGTCAGGAAAGATGCTTGAAAACTTTACCGGATCACGCCCACCCGATCCGCCGGACTTGGTATCGGGATTGGCAAAAGTCACCATCCCGGCATACACCCCGTTCGCATTGGCGGGCTGGGTGATGTCGACTGATTTGACCGATCCCGGATTAATCCCGCCCGGCCGGGCATGAAACCCGGCGGCACGGCCATTGGATTTCACTTCGCCACAAAACACATGCGCCAGATTGATCGCAGGCTCGGTATTGCTCCAATGCGGTTTGGCCGGGCAAATCTGATCAGCCCGAGCAATCCCCGACAGCATCAGAACGCACGACACCGCCCCGATCTGCAAGATCTGCGAGATCATTGAGACCCGTACCATCATCCGAGACCCGAACATGCCCAACGGAACGCCTCCTGATCGGCAAGGTTAAAGCTGTGAAAATTCGAGCCCGATCCGCAGTGCCAGAACACTGGCCGGCTCAAACCGCATCGGCACACCACCCAGTTTTCCGCCATGCCATTGCGCCTTGGTCAGAACAAACGCCCCCAACGGCAAGGCATGACTGCCCCGGAAATTGACCAGTGCCCGGATTTCCTTGGGCTTGCGGATCGCCTCATCGCGCCACAGACAATGATAGGCAAATAACGGCGTGCCCGACCGGCGATCAAGGAACACAAACGGCACCTCGTAATGTCCCCAGCGCGCATAATACAGGCTTTCCATCCCGACACTCGATGTCAGAAACTGGGTCTGGATCGCGGTTTCGGCCAGTCGCGTGATCGTCGCACTATCAGATGCCCGCCCGCCAATCAGACCACTGCGCAATCCCGGATGGATCAGATGGACCTTGAACGCCACCGCACGCTGGAACGGTTTGGCATCCTGATCAACACGTTCCAGACGGCGCACAAGCCAGGCACTTTCAAGATATTCCAGATACCGGCGCAGCGTGTTTTTGGCGATATCAAGTTCGCGCGCCAATGTCTCGATCGAGAATTCCGACCCGGTATTATAGGCCAGAAGCGCAAACAGGCGATGCAGGTCCGACGGGCTTGAAATCCCGTGCAGCCCCGGCAGATCGGAATGAAGAGATCGGTGAATGGCCCCGGCTTCGCCATTGGCATCGTGGAAGCCGCCTTCATTGATGTAATCTTCAAACAGATCATTGAGCGCAACCAGACCGTCCGGCACATCGGCGGTATAACGCCCGACATTTGGCGTTTCGGGCAAAACGTCACTTGGGGCAATGCCCTTTTGCTCAAGATATTCGGCAAAGCTGAACGGGGGTAAAAACAGACTTTGAATATGCCCGGCACTGTCGGCACCGGGGGCGAGCGCACTGACCGCCACCACGCGCAGCATCGGATCGGCAACGATCAACCGTGCAAGCCGGTCCTCCCAATCACGCTGATAGGAAACCTCGTCGATAAAAAGCCATAACGGATGATCAGCCGAAATACCGCGCATCGATCGCAGTAATTTTGGCAAACGCGGCAGATCAATTTCCAGAAACAGCGGATGTTCAAGCGAGATATAGCAAACATGGCGCCTTGGCGTATCGGCATTCAAAAGTTCGGCCACCGCCTGGCGCAACATCACGGTTTTGCCAACCCCGCGCGGCCCGGTCAGAACCACGGCCTTTTGCCCGTCATGCTTTTCAATGGCCGACCAGAACCGCTTGAAAAAGGCGCGCTGGGGCAATCCCTGCACCACATCATCGGTGACCCCGTCCCACCACGGATTATCCAGCAGCAACCG
Source organism: Thalassospira sp. GO-4 (assembly GCF_023588965.1). Classification (NCBI taxonomy): domain Bacteria; kingdom Pseudomonadati; phylum Pseudomonadota; class Alphaproteobacteria; order Rhodospirillales; family Thalassospiraceae; genus Thalassospira; species Thalassospira sp. GO-4. Next base: position 3,421,343 of record NZ_CP097807.1, on the reverse strand, counting down.
GTGCAGGAAATCCTGTTCGCCGGGATGTTCAATCATGGTCGCCATGCATAATTCCCCAAAAGCAGCATCCCATATATGGGCCTTTTCGCCGACTTTGCCGGTAAAACCTTTAAATTAGGTATAGTGATAAACGCTATTTGGGAATTTTTCCGCAAGGAACTGCGAATAAAAAGAAAAACCGGACCACACATGTGATCCGGTTTTATGTTTGACGGCGACCTCATTGCGTTAAAACGCGAGAGGGGATTGGGGAAAGCTGAAACCGCCGTCAATCTTCTGGACCGTCAGGCCAAAGACTTATGCCTTTGGTTCTTCGGGTTTATTGGCATCATCACCGTCCTTTTTGGCGGCGTGCGATGCGTCGTCTTTTTTCATTTTCTCAAGTTCGGATGCGACCTGATAATCGCCGGACGCCACAAAGCTTTCCATCGATCCGGTGCGGCGTTCCAGATCGTCAAACTGCTCGCGCAGTTCTTCCATCCAGCTTTCTTCGTAATCGACACCCACGGTCGGGTTGTCATGCGTGTCATCGGTTTTGCTCGCACGGGCCTGGGCTTTGGCCTGGGCACGGCGTGATGATCCGCGCAACTTGCCGCGCAATCCGTCAAACCATTCCGGATGATGCACATAGGCCCATGCAAGACCAAACAACATCACACCGACCGGGAAACTGAAAATCAGGATCAGAATGAAAGCAACCAGAACCCCTTTGCGCGGAATGCCAAAGGCCTGGGAAATTCCCCGCGTGGTCCGCCCGATCACCCCGTGGCATTTCTTGCCATCGTGACCGTGATTGGCAAACCGGCATCCGTGACGCGCGTTTTTCGTGTGACCGCGCCCAAATCCGTTTCCGGCAGCAGCTTGCTGGGCAGTCATATCCTGTTCCTCCATTCGGCAACCTCGGCATCTAACAGGCGTTCAAGTGTTTCGACACGGGATTCAAGCTTCGCTGCCCGCTTTTTGAGCCCCGCCACCATTTCCTGTTCACGGGCGGTTTGTTCGGGGTTCTGTGCGCGTTGCTCTGCCTTCATCCGTTTCCAGACGGTGATGTAATGAAACACCACCCAGACCGGGCCAACAACGGCAACGAATACAATCAAGGGTACGGCAATCGCCCACATATCTGACAGCTTCTTCCTTGTGCTGGCCTACGTGCCGAAACACACAAACCAATGATTATTTATCTTTCTTTACGCGCGCCTTAAGCTCTTTGAGATCATCTTCGATCCCGAGCTCGGCTTCAAGATCCTCGAACTGCTCTTCAAGGCTCTGCCCGCGACCAAGGTCCCAGGAGTCCGCATTGGCTTCAAGCTCGTCAATCCGGCGTTCCATCTGCTCATAACGCAAAAGCGCTTCGTCAATCTGACCGGAATGAAGCTTTTCTTTCATTTTGACACGCTTTTCAGCGGTCTGCATACGGATTTCCACCGCACGCTGCTTGCCTTTTGCTTCATTGAGCTTGTTCTGCAACTTGTTGAGATCCTCGTCAAATTTGCCAAGGGTTTCCTCGATCACTTCAAGCTCGCGCTCAAGCACAACGCTCTGATCGGCCAGACGGCGGCGCGCCATTAGCGCCCCCTTGGCCAGATCATCGCGGCCTTTGGAAACGGCAAACTCGGCTTTGGTTTCCCATTCAAGCTGACCGTCATGCAGTTTTTTAAGCTTGCGCTCGACTTCCTTCTTGTCGGCGATCGCCTTGACGGCAGCGGACCGGACTTCAACCAGCGTATCTTCCATTTCCTGAATCATCAGGCGCACCATTTTCTCCGGATCTTCTGCACGATCCAGAAGCGCGTTGATGTTGGCATTTACGATATCGGACAAACGCGAAAACACGCCCATTGTCTGATCTCCTTACTTCATCGGGGGACGGTAAAACTTCTGCACTCTCTATTTCAAATGCCGTGCCAGTTTTGGAAGTGAACAAAATCAATGACTTACAAATTCCCCACATCAGGACATTACATTTATCGCGACATTATTGTCGTTTTCCGATAACGTTTTTCGCGAAATGGATAGCTTGCAACCGATATTGGGCGAAGACCCCGTATTTCTGGCCGCCCTCGAACATGTTTCGCGTCTGGCGCCGATTGATCGGCCGTGCCTTGTCATTGGCGAACGCGGATCGGGCAAGGAACTGATTGCCGCCCGCCTGCATTACCTGTCACGCCGCTGGGGCGGCCCGCTGGTCAAGGTCAATTGCGCTGCCCTGTCCGAAAGCCTGCTTGATACCGAACTGTTCGGCCACGAAGCCGGCGCCTTTACCGGGGCAACCAAACGTCATATCGGACGGTTCGAGCGTGCCCATGGCGGCACCATCATCCTTGATGAAATCGCCACCGCCAGCCCCGTGGTTCAGGAAAAGCTTCTGCGGGTTGTCGAATATGGTGAAATCGAACGCGTTGGCGGGTCGGACACCATTGATGTCGATACCCGCGTCATTGGTGTGACAAATGAAAACCTGCGCGAACTGGCCAAAACCGGGAAGTTCCGCGCCGATCTTCTGGATCGCCTGGCTTTTGACGTCATCGCTGTACCACCACTCCGTCAAAGGTCTGATGATATCCTTTTGCTGGCCGAACAGTTCGCGCTCGATATGACCAAGCGCCTTGGCCGCACGGTTTTTGCGGGCTTTTCCACCCATGCCACCCATCAGCTTTTGCATCATGACTGGCCGGGCAATATCCGCGAATTACGCAATGCGGTTGAACGCAGCATCTATCTTGCCGATGATGAAGACGCACCGCTTGCCACCATCAAACTCGATCCGTTTGAGGACATCTGGTCTGAAACCGCGCGCGCCCCTGAAAAACAGGTAAGCCCACCGGTCACCCCCAGCACACACGAAGCGATTGATTTCAAATCACAGGTCGCAGACTTCGAAATCAGACTGCTCGAACAGGCCCTCGCCCAAACCGCCAACAACCAGACCGAAGCCGCAAAGCTGCTCAATCTGAATTACCATCAGTTCCGCAGGCTTCTGGAAAAACACGGGCTTTCCCCTCGCGGCTAAGCACCACAATCTGTGCAATTCCACCGCTATCGGAGAATTTCGGATTTTTATTGCACAGCAAAACACTTATAGGTTTAATTACATCAAATAATTCAACTACTTATATGAGATTTGTTTGATGTTGCCGTTTTTGCAGTTGCCGAAAACACACAAACCCGGTCGGAAAGCTGCTCGGATTCCTGTTTTCGCGACACTTGGCGTTTTCGCACTAACCACAACAGCAACCGCGAAAGAATGGCTGCTTACCCCGTACCTCCGCGCCGATCTGGGCTATTCAAGTACGATTGATGATGATGCTGATTCGGCTGATGCGATCCGCGATACATGGGACACCGACCCACATACAGGCACGCGATATCAAGCTGGCGCCGGATTGAAGCTCAACAATTACCTTCGAACCGATCTTACGATTTCATATCGCGATAACATGGCAAATATGGATTCTTTCACCTTCAACAACAACACCGGTTCAACGCGTCAGGCTACCGGAGGTCGCCACAACACGTCTAATGTCACAACCATGTTGACTGGATATATCGATCCGCTTGCAGCTTATGGCATCAATACCGGGGCCTTTTCGCCCTACATCCAAGCTGGCATTGGCTGGGCCCACAACAGCACGAAATCGACGGGTATTGGGGGCACCACCAATACAATTGATGGGGCGCAACATGATGATGTCGCCTGGCAAGCAGGCGCTGGCCTGAATTACGCGCTAACCGATCACTGGAAGATCGATTTTTCCTATCGCTATATCAATATGGGCGAAGCGCGCGCCAGCAAACATTTTACATCAGGCTCCGTCCCAAACGGCAGACTAACGCAGGAACTACGCTATGATCTCCATGCGCACGAAGTCATGCTGGGCCTGCAATATCAGTTCTGATCACGCCAAACGGCGACATCCTGAAATCACCTGATCTATGCAGACACCCCGGACCACGATACTCTCGCGGTTCGGGGTGTTTTGTTTTGGCAATTTGCAACCAAACCACCTCGGGCCCGCCCGCCGCTTTAAGGAGTCCCCATGCCCTCAGATAAACTTTCGCCGCAAATCCCGCTCCGTGCCGTTTTCATGCGTGGCGGGACAAGCCGGGCACTGGTTTTCCGGGCCGAAGACCTGCCGCAAGCCGGATCGACGCGCGATTCCATGATCCTGGCGGCCATGGGCAGCCCCGATCCCAACAAGCGCCAGCTCGATGGCATGGGGGCCGGAACATCGTCGACGTCAAAAATCGCCATCATCGCCAAATCATCGCGCGAAGATGCCGATATTGATTACACATTCGGGCAGGTTTCGATCGATGCATCGGTGATCAGCTATAAGGGCAATTGCGGCAACATCTCCTCGGCTGTCGGCCCCTATGCGGTTGAGGAAGGTCTGGTCAAAACCACGGGTGATCAGGCCATTGTGCGCATCCACAACACCAATACCGGCAAGATTATCGTCGCAACCTTTGCGCTTCAGGATAGCTTGCCGATGGTCGATGGCGATTTCGCCCTTGATGGGGTCGGCGGCACCCATGCGCCGATCGCGCTTTCCTTCCTTGAACCGGGCGGTTCCAGCACCGGCAAGACACTGCCGACCGGCAAGGCATCGGAGCTTCTGGAAACCGACGGATTTGGCGCGATTGAAGTATCCCTGATTGATGTCAGCAACCCGATTGCCTGCGTGCGCGCATCCAATCTGGGCCTGACAGGCCGCGAAAGCCCGGCCGGGATTACCGAAACGCCGGACCTGCTCAATAAAATCGAAACCATCCGAATTGCCGCTGCCGTCCGCATGGGGATTTGCAGCCGCGAAGAAGCCCAGACCAGCGTACGCAACCTGCCACAAATCGCCATCGTCTCAGCCCCGACCGATCAGGACAGCCCCGATGCCAACCTCGACGCCAATCACGGCGCCAATATCGTTTTGCGGATGATTTCGACCGGACAGGCCCATGCATCAAGTCCGATCACTGGCGGCATGTGCCTTGCCGCAACCATGCGACTAACCGGATCGGTCGCCCATCAAATAGCACGTCACAACAGCGCCACCGATCAACCACTGACCATTGCCCATCCATCGGGCACACTGGTGCTTGATGCCGATATCACCGGCACCACGGCCGATGACTTTACGGTCAATTCCGTCACCGTCTTCCGATCCGCCCGCCGCCTGATGCAGGGTGAAGTGATGATACCGCGTCACCGGATAACCGGTGACGCCTGATCGCCCCTAGTCGGCCAGTGATCGCGCAATCACCATGCGCTGGATATCGGATGTGCCTTCATAGATCTGGCAAACGCGGACATCGCGATAGATGCGCTCGACCGGGAAGTCTTTAAGATAGCCATATCCGCCATGGATCTGGATCGCGGCTGAACAGACTTCCTCGGCGATTTCGGATGCAAACATCTTGGCCATGCAGGCCTCGGTCAGACAGGGTTTGTGATCATCGCGCAATTCGGCGGCACGATGAACCAGAAGCCTTGCGGCATCGATCTTGGTCGCCATATCGGCAAGACGGAATGCCACTGCCTGATGTTCAATGATCTTTTTGCCGAATGTTTCGCGCTCATTGGCGTAATCACGGGCCGCTTCAAATGCCGCACGCGCCATGCCAACCGACTGGGCGGCAATGCCGATGCGCCCGCCTTCAAGATTGGCCAGTGCGATTTTATAGCCCTGCCCTTCCTCGCCCAGCATATTTTCATCGGGCACCCGGCATTCAACAAAGGTGATCTGGCAGGTATCGGATGCATTCTGACCCAGCTTTTCCTCGACCCGCGACACCACATAGCCCGGTGTATCGGTCGGCACGATAAAGGCTGAAATGCCGCGTTTGCCTGCGGCCGGGTCGGTCACCGCAAAGACGATGGCAATGTCACCTTCGGAGCCGGATGTGATAAATTGCTTTGCCCCGCTGATGATCCAGTGATCGCCATCGCGCACCGCACGGGTTTTAAGCGCGCTGGCATCGGACCCGGCCTGTGGTTCGGTCAGGCAGAATGCACCGATCTTTTCGCCCTGCGCCATCGGGACCAGGAATTTCTGTTTCTGTTCTTCGGTGCCGAATTTCAGGATCGGCATGCAGCCAACCGAATTATGCACCGACATGATGGTCGATGTTGCACCATCGCCCGCAGCAATTTCTTCGAGCGCCAGCGCATATGCGACATGGTCCATGCCCGCCCCGCCATATTCGTCGGGCACCAGCATGCCAAGAAAGCCCAACTCGCCCAGACCGGCTATCGCCTCGGCCGGGAAAGTGTGATGGGTATCCCATTTTGCAGCATTGGGTTTGAGTTCATTTTCGGCGAACTCGCGCGCGGTATCGCGCACCATGATCTGATGTTCTTCCAACCGCATGGCGGTGCCCCTCCCGGTTGGGCGACGCACCGGCCATGCGATCAAAACAGGCTGTGACCCCGTGGGCCACCCGCAGATCAGACCGGGCTTATTCTTCGCCCTTGATAAACTTGTCCTGTTCGGCGTCGAAACGCCACAGGATGCCTTCTTTCATGCCGTACCACCAACCATGAAGGTTAAGATCGCCGGCTTCGACCCGTTCCTTGATGAACGGGAACGACATCAGGTTTTGCAACGAATTGCGAATTGAATGACGCGAAACCTTGTCGACATCAGGGCCATGATGCAGGCAGCATTTTGCAATACTGACCCATTCACCGATAAAGTCGCGGTCCGGCACTTTGCCGGCCTCGCCATGTTCGACCAGTGCCGCCATGCCCCCACAGGCCGAATGACCGAGAATCACGATATCCTTGACCTTAAGGTCGCGGACCGCAAATTCGATCGCCGAGGAGGTGCCGTGATAGTTTTCATCGGGCTCATAGGGCGGAACAAGGTTTGCCACATTTCGGATAACAAACATTTCGCCCGGTTCGGCATTGGTCAGGATGGCCGGATCAACCCGGGAGTCCGAACATGCAATCAGAAGCACTTCGGGCTTCTGGCCCATATTCACCAGATCTTCAACGCGTTCAGGGCGCTGTTCGTAATACATCGCCTTGAAGCTTTTAAAGCCGGCAAGCATCCGATCCACAGTCGACTTTGTCATCGCGCGAATTCCTCTATTCCATCGTTATGTCTGGCGACAAAATAAGGTGAATTCGCGCAAGTTGGTAGCCCCCAATCTCAGACTTTTTAGAACCGGTTTAAACTAAATCACAACGGCGTTCAGATCAGCTCGATCGCAACCGCCGTTGCCTCGCCCCCACCGATGCAAAGTGATGCCACGCCCTTTGACCCGCCATGGGTTTTCAGCGCATGGATCAGGGTCACCAGCAAACGCGCACCGGTTGCGCCAATCGGATGGCCAAGTGCACAGGCACCGCCATGGACATTGACCTTGCCGTGATCAAGCTCAAGATCGCGCATGGCGGCCATGGCAACAACGGCAAAAGCCTCGTTGATTTCCCAAAGATCGACGTCATCCTTGCTCCAGCCTGCCTTGGCCAAAACCTTTTTGATCGAGTCAATCGGCGCTGTCGTGAACCAGCACGGTTCCTGGGCGTGGGTGGCCTGACCAACAATCTTGGCAAGCGGCGTCAGCCCGCGCTTTTTGGCCTCGGACGCACGCATCATCACAAGGGCAGCCGCCCCATCGGAAATCGATGCCGAATGAGCGGCGGTCACCGTGCCATCCTTGGCAAAGGCCGGACGCAGGGTCGGGATTTTTTCCGGTTTGGCTTTTGGCGGCTGCTCATCGGCATCAATGGTGACCTCGCCCTTGCGGGTACTGAAGGTTACCGGGGTGATTTCATCCTTGAAATGACCGGCGTTGGCCGCATTCTGCGCACGGGTCAGGGACGTGATGGCGTAGTCATCCTGCGCCTCGCGGCTAAAACCGTATTTCTCCGCCGTTGCCTCGGCAAAGGTGCCCATGGCCCGGCCCTTGTCATAGGCATCCTCAAGACCATCCAGCGCCATATGGTCATAGACCATGTCATGACCGTATTTGTGGCCCGACCGCATTTTCGGCAGAAGGAACGGCGCATTGGTCATGCTTTCCATACCGCCGACCACCATGACATCGGCCCCGCCGGCAACCAGCGTATCATGGGCAAACATCACGGCCTTCATGCCTGATCCGCACATCTTGTTGATCGTGGTCGCCCCGGCCGAACGCGGGATACCGGCATTCCAGGCTGCCTGGCGTGCCGGGGCCTGCCCCTGCCCAGCGGGAAGAACATTACCCATGATGACTTCGTCAATGTCATCTGGCGCAACACCACCGCGCTCAAGTGCTGCCTTGATGGCGACACCGCCAAGCTCGGCGGCGGTAACGGTGGCAAAATCGCCCTGCAAACCGCCCATGGCGGTACGGGCGCACGATACGATAACAACCGGATCGGAACTGGTCATGATGTGGGTCCTTGTGGTCTTTCTGGGGGATCAGTTAACGGGAAACCGCAATTATGCGGTTTCACCAAACAGTTCACGGCCAATCAGCATACGACGGATTTCGCTCGTACCTGCCCCGATTTCGTAAAGCTTGGCATCGCGCAGCAACCGACCGGTCGGATATTCATTGATATAGCCGTTGCCACCAAGGGTCTGAATGGCTTCAAGCGCCATCCAGGTGGCCTTTTCTGCGGCATACAGGATCACACCGGCCGCATCCTTGCGCGATGTTTCACCGCGATCACAGGCCTTGGCGACCTCATAGACATAGGCACGGCAGGCATTCATGGTCGTGTACATATCGGCGATTTTACCCTGCATCAGCTGGAATTCGCCGATCGCCTTACCGAACTGTATGCGTTCATGGATATAGGGCACAACCACATCCATGCAGGCCCGCATGATCCCGGTGGGGCCCGCCGCCAGAACCGCACGTTCATAATCAAGGCCGCTCATCAACACGCGGACACCGCCATTGAGCTGACCGAGAATGTTTTCTTCGGGCACTTCGCAATCTTCAAACACCAGCTCACAGGTGTTCGAACCGCGCATACCCAGTTTGTCGAGCTTTTGCGCAGTCGAGAACCCCTTGAAGGTTTTTTCGATGATAAAGGCGGTAATGCCCTTGGGTCCGGCATCGAGATCGGTTTTGGCGTAAACCACCAGCGTATCGGCATCCGGGCCGTTGGTGATCCACATCTTGTTGCCATTGAGGATGAAACGATCGCCCTTTTTCTCGGCGCGAAGCTTCATCGATACCACGTCCGAACCAGCGCCCGGCTCACTCATGGCAAGGGCGCCGATATGTTCGCCGCTGATCAGTTTGGGCAGGTATTTTGCCTTTTGTTCGGCATTGGCGTTGCGTTTGATCTGGTTGACGCACAGGTTGGAATGCGCACCATATGAAAGCGCGACCGAGGCCGAAGCCCGGCTGATTTCTTCCATCGCAATCACATGTTCAAGATAGCCTAGACCCGTACCGCCATCTTCTTCGGGAACGGTCATGCCCAAAAGGCCCAGATCCCCGAATTTGCGCCACAGATCGTTGGGGAACTGGTTGGTTTCATCGATTTCTGCCGCGCGCGGGGCGATTTCGGCCTCGGCAAAGGATGAAACAGTTTCGCGGATCGCGTCCGCGGTTTCGCCAAGATCAAATTTCAATCCGGGAAATTCGAAAAATGCCATGATGACGTTCCTGCCTGACTGGGTTTGATTATTAGGTAAATTTTATCAATTGATGGAATTATGCAGCGCTATCTAATAGTTCCGGCGGCAGCTTCATGACCTTGAGTGTCTGAAGCGAGGTCGCGCACAGAACCGGCTCGCTATTCCTCATACCAAAGATATCGATGCGGGTGACGATGATCGATCGCCCGCGCGAGACAACCTCGCCGACGGCACGCAGACGATCACCCTGCCCCGGGGCAACGATATTGAGCTTGTATTCAATCGTCAGCATCCCCTGATCAGCTTCAATCAGGCTCCATCCGGCAAAACCACCGGCAATATCGGCAAGCCCTGCGATCAGTCCGCCATGGAAATAGCCGTTATGCTGGATCAGATCAGCCCGCGACGGCACGATGACTTCAACGCGGCCCGGTTTAACGTCGGCGACTTCGGCCCCGATCGACAGATTATAGGGCTGCTGCGCAAAGCGTTTGCGGACTTCAGCATCAAAATCGGGATTTTGCGGTTCGAACTGTGCCATATCGCGGTCCTAAGAAGTCACGGTCCTGAGAAGAAGGCAGATACCCGTTACGGGCATCGCGGGAGAATGCGACTCCCTTGTAGTTGACGTTAACGTTAACGTCAAATCAAATCCGCATAGCTCTACCACTTTATCTCAAAACCCGCCCTTACCAGCATTCCTGAGCCCCTATCAACCGGAAAACGGGCCGTTTCGCGGCTCTCAAACTCCAACTCACCGGATCACGCAATCCCGACGACAACAGGCATCCGGTTTGATGCGCGAGGCGTCGTATCGGGCGGGGTGGGACAGACGGTTCCCCGGGCATGCAATGCCGGGACAAGCAATTGCTGGGTGAGCAATGGTTTGGCGAGTAACGGCTTGGGGTGCGGGTGTGAGGCCATGGTTTTGCGGCCATGGGTTTGTGCGCAACGGATTTTTCGCGATCCGCAAACTCCAACTCCCCCGATCACGCTGTCCCAGCGACAACAGGCATCCGGTTTGATGCGCAGGGCGTCGTATCGGGCGGGGTGGGACAGGCGGTTCCCCGGGCATGCAATTCCGGGACAAGCAATTGGCGGGTGAGCAATGGTTTGGGGAGTAATGGCTTGCGGCGTAGGTGTGGGTGTGGGTGTGGGTGTGGGTGCGGGTGCGGGTGCGGGGCCATGGGTTTGCGGGCGCGTGTTTGTGGCCATGGGTTTGGGGGCGACGGATTTGGCGCCAGTTTGCTGAGGCGTCGTTTCTGCAAGGCAACGACTGGTGCCGGGTAGCCTTGGGTGACGCCGCGTGATGTCGTGTGATGCCGCGTGGTGTTGGATGGTGTCACGTGTTTTGGGTGGCGCGGGGAAACGGATGGTTTGGGTGCCCGATGAAAGGCGTTCCAGGTGCATTTCATGCGGCGGGCATCGGAGAGCTGCCGGGGACGGCAGGCGGGTGATGCGGGCTTTTGCGCCGTTGCACGAGGGTCGAGGGTCGAGGACCGAGGACCGAGGCCGCGGATCTTTGAACGGTGAACAGATGCCGGAGAGCGTTGGTCGAGGGTGGCTTGGTGGCCGGAGGGCAATGGTCGCCGGTGTGTGTCGGAGGGCGATGGCCGACGGCGTATGGTGCTCAGAGGGCGTTGGCCGCCGGTGGCTGATGGCCGCAGGTGCGTGATGGTCAGAGGTCGCAGGCTGGTGGCTGGTGGCTGGTGGCTGGTGGCTGGTGGCTGGTGGCTGGTGGCTGGTGGCTGGTGGCTGGTGGCTGGTGGCTGGTGGCTGGTGGCTGGTGGCTGGTGGGCATGTGACGAACCAGCACGCAGGTCAACCGTTAGCTTTGCGTTAATTGGTGTTTTCGCCCCAGCGGCGGATGCTGGCTTCGAGCATGTTTTGCATGGCGTCATCGGCAAGCAGTTTGAGAATCGCCTGGGTGATGCGGCCGCGCAATGCGCCGGTATTGCATTCGGAGCGATGCGACATGGTCAGATAGAGATTTTCGGTACTGACCGGGGTCTCGTAGCTGCGGATATTGGTGATATGTTCGCGCGCTGCCACGGCCTTGCCGGGGAATTCTTCGTAAATCAGATATTCACCGCGATTATAGGACAGCATGCGCAAGCCCTGTTCGAGGCTGGGCACTTCGGTGATGCTGAGATTTTGCGCCGCATAGGTATCAAAATCCTGACCGAAGCTGTTATTGATCACGGTCAGACCTTCGAGCCCGCGCAAATCAGACCAGTGCTGATAATTGAGATCAAGATTATCGCGGGTCCAGATGACGGTGCGCGTCCCCTGAAACGCCGGATAGAAGTAATCCATATATTCGAGCCTCGGCAGTGTCAGGAAGGCCCCGGCAATCATATCAAGGGTGCCGTCACGCATGCTTTGCTGCACACGGCCCCAACTGCCGGCATGCAGGACTTCGATCCGCACCCCGGCCAGTTCACCAACCTGTTTGAGAAAGTCGGCCGCCGCCCCTTCGAGATACTGACCATCAGCCGATTGCCATAGATAAGGCGGGTAGTCCGGATTGCCCGATGCCAGAAGATGGCCGCAATCGCGCGATCCGTCAGCATTCCGTTTGAAATGCCCGGTTCGCTCATCTGCAAATGCGATATCTGCACCAAATGCACAGGCCATCGCCGCAGCCAGGACGACCAACATCCTTTTCATGCAGAGCCAACTCCTTGTTACCTCAGCCATGGCACGCCGACATTCCCCATATGTGGTGAGACACCACCGGAATTTCCCGAGGGGCCGGTCGATTATTTTGACCTGCCAGCCATCCGCCGTGCCGATCCGTTCCACCAAACCGCGCCAGAGCCCGTATCACTGGTTCAAATCACTGACCCGAAACTTGGTCCGGGAATCGGCATCGAACATCAAAACCATGGCAGCAAATCCGCACACCAGACCGGTTTTCAGTCAAGTCGCCATCAAGCCATCTGCAATCTGATCGCAACCTGACTGCAACCCGGCTGCAAACCATCCGTAAATCGCCGACCATCCCCCTATAAAGGATAGGTGTTTGGGTTGGAATTTACAGCTTTTGTTTTCAACCAGGAATCGAAAACGAAAAAGCCGGCCATAACAGCCGACTTTTTCTTTGATTTCCGGACGTTCCGAAGCGCAGAAGCTGTGCTGTGGAACGTTATATCCGTATGCGATCGTGCGAGATCAGCCTGTAATCAGGCCGAACGACGCTTCATGCCCTGATTGCCACCACGGCCTTCGGAGCGGCGCGGGCGATCAGAGAAATCACGGCGTCCGCCGTCACGACCGGCATCACGGCCACCATCGCGACCGCGGAAATTGCCACCACGATCACCACGCGGCTTGTCGGCAAAACGACGTTCGTCACGGTTGCCGCCTTCGCCGCGACCTTCACCACGGGGGCGGAAGTTGCCACCGCGATTGCCACCGCGTTCTTCACGATCACCGCGCGGTGCACGATCATCATTGTCAAAGCGCGGCTTGCGATCATTGCGGAATTCGCGGTCATCACGACGCGGACGATCGGCGAAATCACGACGGCCACCGTCACGGGCACCATCACGACCGCCATCACGGCCACCGAAACCGCGCGCTGCGCGTTCACCCTGGAAGCCGCCTTCGCGACCACCTTCACGAGCACCATCGCGACCGGCATCACGACCGCCGCCAAAGCCGCGACCACGACCACCGTCACGGCCACCGCCGAAACCACGACCACGGCCACCATCGCGACCGCCGCCAAAGCCGCCACGACCGCGACCACCAAAGCCACGACCAGCGCCTTCACGGCCACCACGACCACCACCGGAACGCGGCGGCGGGGGCGGAGCATGGAATTCGTGATCTTCGTCGATATCGACATCCTGCTTGATGATGCGTTCGATGTTGCGCAGCAGACGAATGTCACGCGGTTCGCAGAACGAAATCGCGGTACCTTCGGCGCCACCACGACCGGTACGGCCGATACGGTGGACATAGCTTTCCGGATCGTGCGGCAGGTCATAGTTGATGACATGCGTGATGCCCGGAACGTCAATACCACGTGCGGCAACGTCGGTCGCAATCAGAACCGGGAAACGGCCATTGCGGAAGTTGCGCAGGATTTTCTGACGGATGCGCTGCTGTTTGTCGCCATGGATCGCATCACTGTCGACACCTTCATCGCGCAGCTGGAACGACAGTTCGTCCGCATCGGCCTTGGTTTTGGTGAAGACCAGAACGCGTTCGACTTCGTCACGGTTCAGCAGCTGAACCAGAAGCGACATCTTGTCATGGCGTTTCACGAACATGCCACGCTGGGTCACACGTTCGGTCACGCTTGATTGCGGGGCAGTTTCGACCTTGACCGGGTCTTTGAGCAGACGGTCGGTCAGATGTTTGACTTCGGCCGGCATGGTTGCCGAGAACATCACCGTCTGGTGGTTGTTCGGCAGCAGTTCGGCAACGGTCAGAACATCTTCGGAGAAGCCCATGTCAAGCATACGGTCGGCTTCATCAAGGATGAAGACTTCGACATCGTCAAAGCGAACCGTGTTGCGCGACATATGGTCAAGCAGACGACCCGGGGTCGCAACCAGGATATCAACGCCACGGCGCAGTTCCTGAATCTGCGGGCCCATCGGCGAGCCGCCATAGACAACAGAAGAAAACAGGCGGATGCCTTTTTTGAAGTCACGCAGGCACTGGCCGATCTGGGTCGCCAGTTCGCGGGTCGGCGCAAGAATAACGGCGCGCGGCTGACCCGGTTTCGGGCGCTGCGGGTTTTCAGCAAGACGCTGCAGCAACGGCAGGCAGAAAGCGGCAGTTTTGCCGCCACCCGTATGGGAAATACCCATAAGGTCACGCCCTTCGAGAAGTGCCGGGATCGTCGCAGCCTGGATTTCGGTCGGCGCGGAGAAACCAGCAGCTTCAACATTGCGCAGCAGGGGCTCGATCAGGTTGAGCCCATCAAAATTCGTCATAAAGGATAGCCCTTCGTTTATCCGGTCGGCGCCATGTTCACGCCAATGGTGCCTGCTCAAACGCAGTCGAGACCGGTGCATGGCAAAGCAGCCACTGCGTCGGACCCTGCATGAGAGGCAAATGATGTGAGGTTACGACGTCATCACGTCGAAACCGCCCTCGCCTTGTTCATACAGTTCCTGACAGCTCATTCTGTCTTTGCAAGCGAAGGAATGAGCCGGGTGATACAGATGTCTTGCGCATAAGTCAATCAAATGCCTGCGCCGGGCAGCCATGCAAAAACGCGCAGATGACACATTCAACCAAGGCGATTTACGGTTTCGTTTACGATTTGCGGTAAATAATTCAATCGCCACAATCGCTTGTAAGGGGAAAGTTATGCGGTTCCGGGTTGTTACGGGGATATTTTCCATTCCCGCCATTTGTTTACTTGTGCTGCTTGCCATCATCGCAACGGTCGCACTGAATTACCAAACCAGCCTTCGTAACGGGAAATTCGAACAGATTTCCCATCTGACCGAAGGCGCTGTGACCATCGTCAACAGCTATGTCGCCAAAGCCAAAAGCGGCGATATGAGCGAGGACGAAGCCAAGGCTGCGGCATTGGCAATCCTGAATGCCTATCGGTTTGACGGCGCGAACTATATCTATGCGTCCGATTACAGCCATTGCATGGTGCTTGATCCGTTAAGCCCCGAAGATGTCGGCAAATGCAACCCCGACAGCAAGGTTCGCAACATGATCGTCAATACCGCCAAGGCCGGCGGTGGCATCATCACCTATGAAACCAAGAAACCCGGCGAAGGCGACAAGCTGATTGAAAAGGCAGCCTATGTCCGCCCGATCAAGGAATGGGGCTGGGCGCTGGGTGCGGGTGTCTATATGGATGACGTGCAGTCGGAATTCATGTCGATCATCCAGCATATCGCGGTCATTTCGATCATTGCCATTGTCATTGCAGGGTCCCTGTCCTGGGTTGTCGGCACGCGAATCACGCGCAGCATCGTCGGTTTGAACAGTTCAATCCGCACAATCGCCGAAGGCAATTACGATGCCCCGGTCGAAGTCGAATCGCGTTTCGTTGAAATCGGCGATATGGCGCAGGGCGTTCTGGCGTTGCGTGACAAATCCGCACAGGCGCAGAAACTTGAATCCGATGCAGCCGTTCAGAAGCAGAAAGCCGAAGAAGAACGTCGCAGCAATATCCGGTCAATCGCCCAGAAACTTGAAAGCGAAGTTGGCGGCATTGCCGGGGCACTTGACCGTTCGATCCAGCGCAGCAACGATCTTGCGATCAGCATGGCCCACAATGCCGACGGCATCCTGGGTCAAAGCCAGCAGGTGGCATCGGCCGCCGGTGAAGTATCGCAGAATGTCGATGCGGTTGCCGCCGCGACCGAAGAACTTTCATCCTCGATCACGGAAATCAACGTTCAGATTTCCCAGATGTCGCACACTGTTGAACGGGCAACCGATGAAAGCCAAAGCGCATCGAACGATGTTGCCGGCCTGTCGGAAACAGTCGAGAAGATCAAGGAAATCATCGGCCTGATCAATGACATTGCCGGTCAGACCAACCTTCTGGCCCTTAACGCAACCATCGAGGCGGCCCGTGCGGGTGAAGCCGGCAAAGGCTTTGCCGTGGTGGCAAACGAGGTCAAGAACCTTGCGACCCAGACCGCCAAGGCAACCGATGAAATTGCCGCCCAGATCAATGCCATTGTGGATGGAACCGAACGTGCCGTAACCGGCATCTCACGGGTTTCGGAAACCATCGAACAGGTGCGCAGTGCATCCACCGCAATTGCCGCGGCCATCGAAGAACAGGGTGCAGCGACCCAGGAAATTTCGGGCAACGCAAACCGCAGTGCGGATGGCGTGAAACAGATTTCCTATAGCGTTGATGAAACCATGAAGAACGCACAAAGCACCACCGATGATGCCGACGAACTGAAATCGGCATCGGCCGAACTTTCGAACCGTTCGGCCGAGCTGACCCAGATCATTCATCGGTTCTCGGGCGATCTTTTGAAACAGGCCGGGGATTGATCCCGACCCGATCAAACGACTTTGAACGACATTAAACAAGAAAGGGCCGAACAATTTCGTTCGGCCCTTTTTTCATGTCTGACGTCAAGGGTGCCAAACGCACCGCGCCGATGATCATTCCGCGGGAAGGTCATTTTCCTTGCGGAACGGGTGGGCCGGATAAACGCCCAAAATGCGAACTTCGTGCGAGAAGAATTGCAGTTCTTCGAGCGCGTGGCGCAGGCCAAGCTGTTCGGGATGGGCTTCGACTTCGGCAAAGAACTGGGTCGCGGTGAAGTGGCCTTCGACCATGTAGCTTTCAAGCTTGGTCATGTTGATGCCGTTGGTGGCAAAACCGCCCAGTGCCTTGTAAAGGGCGGCGGCAACGTTGCGTACCCGGAAGACAAAACTGGTGACAACCGGGGTGCCGTCATTGGCGATATCAAGCGGCTCCCGGGCGAGAATGATAAAACGCGTGGTGTTGTGGGCGGCGTCTTCGACCTCGGTACGCAGCACATCAAGGCCGTAAATTTCAGCCGCCAGAACCGGGGCAATCGCGGCAATGGATTTATCGCCGCGATCGGCGACTTCCTTGGCACAGCCGGCCGTATCGGGACCGACCACCGCATTGACACCGAGTTCCTTGCGCAGTTTGCGGCATTGGCCGAGGGCGTGCACGTGGCTGTGGATTTCCTTGATGTCTTCGATCTTTGTGCCCGGTACGGCGACCAGCGCATGGTTAATGCGCAGGAAGGTTTCTCCGATGATATGCACACCCGATTCCGGCAGGATGTGGTGCACATCGGCGACACGCCCGGCAAGGGTGTTATCAATCGGGATCACCGCCAGTTCGACTTCGCCTTCTTCCAATGCACTAAAGGCGCCTTCAAAGGTCCTGTAGGGTACTGTCGTTGCACCCGGAAAGGCGCGACGGGCTGCCTGATCTGAATAGGCACCGTGCATTCCCTGAAAAGCGATCCTTTGTTGCGCAGTCATCTGGCTGTTTCCTGATAGTTTAGACGGACTTGTATCAACCGCCCCGAACAGGCGGCCTGATAGAAAACCCCAATTGGGGCGCGAACTCAATCCAATGTTTGGAAATCAGGCCCCGAGAACCTGACGGGCCCGTTCAAGATCTTCGGGCGTGTCCACGCCAAGCGGCACGCCATCCACCAGCGCCACCGCAATCACCATGCCGTTTTCAAGCGCACGCAACTGTTCGAGCTTTTCACGGCTTTCAAGTTCGGCCGGTGGCAGGGCAACAAAGCGGTCGAGTGCCGCACGGCGATAGGTATAAAGCCCGATATGATGATAAAGCGGCCCGTCACCATATGGCGCGGTCGCGCGCGTGAAATAAAGCGCACGGGCAACACGCCCCTTGCCAAAGGCGGCGACCGCCTTGACCACGTTGGGGTTGGTGCGTTCTTCAATGCGGGTGATTTCAGCAGCCAGCGTTGCAATATCGACCGCCGGATCATTGAGCGGTTCAAACACGGCGCGGATATCGGCGGCATCAATGGTCGGCAGATCGCCCTGCACATTGACGACCGCATCATATTTGCCGTCGGGATCGAAAGTTTGCAGCGCCTGATGAACACGATCCGATCCGCTGGGCAGATCCGGGTCGGTCAGAACCGCGATGCCGCCCGCGGCTTCGACCGCATCGGCAATTTCCTGTTCGGCACAGGCCACCAGAACCGGGCCAATCGCGGCCTCGTTCGCGCGTCGCCAGACCTGAACGATCATGGGTTCCCCGCAAATATCAGCCAACGGTTTGTTGGGCAGGCGGGTAGAGGCCATGCGGGCAGGAATTACAACAACAGGATTGCGCGGCGTCGACATTTTGGAACTCCGGTCAGGCATAAATTCCCTGTGTTTGATCTCGCGCAATGCGTGTTCGATCAACGCGATGGCAAAACACGGGTGTGAATCGGCGCGACATTAGCCGGTTTTGGGGAGTTTACGAAAGACGGAAATGTTTTTCAGATGCTACTAGACGAAAGTTCTAGAGCATCCGTTTTCGCCTTGGTGTTTAAGAAAGGTTGATGCAAATCGCTGAAACGTATAGTTTCCCACCGAACAGTTTTGCCTGCGGTAACATGTGTGTTTCTCAACTACGAGGATTGCCAGGGGGGCGCATGGATGAACTGACTATAATGAGAAACCTGAGAGTGATTAGGCTGTAACGGGGTCCCGTCATGAACACGATGGAAATCAACAAGATCGTCGCCGGAGTCATCTGCGCCGTACTTCTGGTAGTGGTTGTCGGCAAAATTGGTGGCGCACTGGTTCATCCCGATGAACTGGAAGCACCGGTTTATCCCTTCTCCGAGGATCTGATGGCGGGTGCGAGTGCCACGACCGCAGCAGCACCGGCTGCGCCGGCCGGCCCGGAACCGATTCTTGCGATGCTGGCATCGGCTGATCTTGCCGAAGGCGAAAAAGTCTTCAAGAAGTGCGCATCCTGCCACGATGTCGAAAAAGGCGGCCCGAACAAGACCGGCCCGAACCTTTATGGAATCGTTGGTGCGGCCTTTGCGCATAAAAGCGACTTCTCCTATTCCGATGGCATGGCCAACCATGGCAGCAATTGGGGCTTTGAGGAGCTGAACGAATTCCTTTACAAGCCGCGCGATTACATCGATGGCACGAAAATGAGCTTCGGCGGCCTGAAAAAGGCATCTGATCGTGCTGCTGTCATTGCATGGCTTAATACCAAATCCGACAATCCGCTGCCGCTGCCCGATCCGGCAGAAGCTGCTGCGGCCGAACAGGGTGCCGCCGAAGAAGCTGCTGCACCGGCAGAAGGTGAAGCTGCTGCGCAGTAAGCGGATGTGACGTCGTCAGATTTTTCTGATCAGACATTGATTTTTCACAGGGGACAGGTAACTGTCCCCTGTTTGCGTTTGGTGGTCGCGTTTTTGCCGGGACCAGCAGGCAGATGTTATTTGCCGGCCCGATATCGGGTGTTCTGGCAGGCCCTTTGATGCCAACTTCATTCAGGAATGTGCTTTCATGGAAAATCTCGACCGCTTTTTAGAGATCGCCCACAAACTGGCCGATGCGGCCCGCCCGGTTGTGCGCAAATATTACCGCACCCCGGTTGCCGTGGACGTGAAAGCAGATGACAGCCCGGTCACCATTGCCGATCGCGAAGTCGAACGCACCATGCGCGATATCCTGAATGCCGAATTGCCCGATCACGGCATCCTTGGCGAAGAACACGGGCGCGAAAATATCGATGCCGAATATGTCTGGGTTCTTGATCCGATTGACGGCACCAAATCATTCATTTCCGGCAAGCCGAGCTTTGCCACCCTGATTGCGCTTTGCCACCGGGGCAAACCGGTGATGGGCATTATCGACCAGGCGATCACCGATGAACGCTGGGTCGGAGTGATGGGCAAGCCCAGCACCATGAACGGTGCTGAAATCAGTGCGCGCGAATGCGAAGACCTGGCAAGTGCGACCTTCTTTACCACCGCGCCCGAACTTTTCCGCGACAAGACGTTTGCCGCCTATCAGGCGGTTTCCAAACAGTGCCGGGTTCCGATGTACGGGGTTGATGCCTATGCCTATGGGCTGACCGCGCTTGGCCTTGCCGACACGGTGGTTGAATGCGGGCTTCAGGCCTATGATTTCTGTGCGCTGGTGCCGGTCGTCGAAGGGGCCGGCGGGGTGATGACCGACTGGTCGGGCAAGGAACTTGGCATCAACAGTGCCGGTGATGTTGTCGCAAGCGGTGATGCGCGCTGCCATGCCGATGTTCTTGCCGTCATCAAGGGCGCGATGGCGTAATCGCGCGCGGTTCGCGACCCGCCAAACAATCAACGACCCGCCCTGCCCGATCGCTGGGCGGCTCCATTGTTGGCTCCACTGTTAACTCCCTTGGCTTCGGCCCGTCCCGATCCGTCGGCGCAATTGTTATTTCACGGTTTTTCGGGCACACTTTTGCGATGAAACAACCAGTCGGGGAAACAACCAGTCGGGTCGGGTGATGTTTGAATGGGTGATCATTCTTTTTCTGGGATCGGGGCTGGTTTACGGGCTGTTTTCCCGCCGCCTGCAACGGCGTAATATTTCATCACCGATGATGATGGTTCTAAGCGGGGCGCTGATTGCGTTGCCGCTTGGCATCTGGCATGAGGCGCCGCTTCGGGCGCTGAGTGGCGGGCTTCATTTCGCCACCCGTTTTGCCGAGATGACGCTTGCGATCATTCTGTTTCTTGATGCTGCCGTTCTGAATTATCGCAAGGAACAGGCGGCCAAGAACATTGCCTTGCGGCTGCTTCTGATTGGATTGCCGCTGACCATTTTGGCGACCTGGGGCTTTATTGTCGGGCTTGATGACAGTGTGCGGCTGATCCCGGCACTTATTCTTGCACTGATTGTCAGCCCGACCGATGCCGCCCTTGGCCGTCCGGTTCTTGAGAATCGGGACGTGCCCGACCCGGTGCGCCAGGGCATCAATATCGAAAGCGGGCTTAATGACGGGCTGGTCTTGCCGGTGTTTACCACGGCGGTTTTGCTTGAAGCCAATCTTCTAAGCAATGGGCATCAGGGCTGGATCAAGGAAGCGTTGCTTGAAATTTCGGCAGGTGCCGGGATTGGCATCGGATGCGGGTTCGTGCTGGGCAAGATCGTCAATCATGTGGTGACCCGCGACATGATTGTTGACCGGTTTGAACGGCTGCTTGGTGTGCTTGCCGCGATCCTGATTTATCTTTTGGCCGAACAGCTTGGCGGCAACGGTTTTGTCGCGGCCTTTGCCGGGGGGCTGTCGCTTAATATTTCCAGTGACCGGGTGCGCGACACCATCGAAAGTTTCGGCGAGGCAGAGGCAGAACTTCTGACCATGCTGACATTCTTTGTGTTCGGGATGATTGTCGTGCCGGCGGTGTATGAAAGCTGGACTTGGGAGATGCTGGCATTCTCGGTTGCAAGCCTTGTGATCCTGCGCCCGCTTTGTGTGTGGATCTGCATGATCGGGTCGCCCTACAGCCCGGGGGAAAAGCTTTATATCGGGTGGTTCGGACCGCGCGGGATTGCCTCGGTGATCTATATGCTGATCATGGCGACCCTGATTGATCCGGGCGAATTCATGCCGCTTTTTGCCGCCGGAACCATGATCATCTGCATCAGCATCGTCGCCCACGGCATCAGTGCCGCCCCGGCATCGCGCGCCCTTGTGCGCTATCTGGCAAAAAGATCCGCCAAGGATTGAGCCGCCATCATTGGCCACCGGGCCGGGATGGGGGGCTGGGATGGGAGCCGGGGTGGAGAATTGGCATGCCTTTCGCCAGCATCCCATACCAGGCATGTGACCGGACCTTCATGACTGATGCTCGTGCCTGATGCATGTGGCCGGTGCTTGTAGCCGATGCCACCCTCCAACACCTGAGGCCAATACGTCCCCTGCCCGGCCCGCCAATACATACCGGGCGCGCACGACAAATCACGGCACAGCATGGCCCCGCGAGATGCCGGATGGCTCAGGATGGTGATGGCGCAGGGGGGGCAAATGGCGCCGGATTACGACGGAGGGCGAAGGAGGCCTTCCGGGGTGCAAGGCCGGACTATTGCTGGCTGATGGCCAGCCGTGCGCCAAGGGCAATGAACATGGCACCAAGGGCGCGCTGCAACCATGCGCCAAGTTTTCTGTGGCCCCTGATCCGAACGGCTGCCGCCGCGACCATCAGGACAAGGCTGCTTTCAACCACAAGCCCGATCAAATTGACGACAGATCCCAGCACCAGAAACTGCATCGCGCCATCACCGCTTTGCGGATCAACAAATTGCGGCAGAAACGCCATGAAAAAGATCGCGACCTTGGGGTTAAGCACATCAATCATCACGCCCTGTCGCCATGCCTGAAAGACCGTCATCGGCCTGGTGGAAATGGCAATGGCCGGGGTACTGTCATCATTCCCATCACGGCCCGGTTTACCTGCAAAGCTTGCGCGCAACGCCCCGATGCCCAGCCACACCAGATAGGCCACCCCGACCCATTTGACGATGGCAAAGGCAAGGGCCGACGTCGCAAGGATCGCCGATAGACCAAGAGCCGCAGCCAAGACATGCACAAAGGCGCCCGACACCACGCCAAAACTCGAAAACAGTCCGATCTTGCGGCCATGCACGGCGGTTTGGCCAACGATATAGGCCATATCAGGCCCCGGCGAGATATTGAGCAAAAAGGCCGCCATCAGAAACGGGCCATATTGCACCAGAAGATCGAACATCAAAGCTGCTCGCGGCCATAATAGATCAGATCGATTTCAAGCGCCTTGCCACCGGCCTCAAGCACCATGCTGGAAACCTGTCCGCGATGGTGGGTCTGATGATTGAACATATGACCCAGCACCAGATCACGCGGCATGGTATAGGCCCCGGCGGTGACCGACTGATAGGTCAGATCCGATGCAATTACATCGTCAGTCAGGGTTGCGATGAAATCGGTAATGTCCTGATCCTGTGCGATGCGCGCAGCACGCAAATCATCAAAATCGGAAAACAGAATGGTATCAAGCGCCATGGCAACCGGTGCGCCACTGAGCCGCGACAACCACAAGCGATCAGCGACCAGAAGATGGTTCAGGGTACGCATGATCGACGGAAAGAACGCCCGGCGCGGCGCATCAAGTGCAGCTGGCGGCAGGGCGGCACAGGCATCATAGACATGCCGGTTGGCCCAGGCATTGTAATCTGCCAGACGCTTGAAATAGGCCACACTGTTCATTCTGATCTCCGTTGACAGGCGGTTGCGCGACCGCAGTGCTCAGGGCTTGAGCCCGGTCGGACTACCGGCAACCTGTTCAAGCACGGCCGCGGCCGGTTTGGGAACACGTTTGGTCAGAATAACCACATTGCCCACCAAAGTCAGGCCCACACCCCAGATGACGTGGCTGGTCCAGTGGAAATCCTCAAACCAGGTCGACAGCAACAGTGCCACCACCGGAAACATCACCGAACTGTAGGCCGCCCGATCCGGCCCGATCTTGCCCAGAAGGGTCAGATAGAAGCCGAATGCCAGCACCGATCCAAACAGCGACAGATACACAAGGGCGGCAATAAAGCTTGGGCTGGTATCGAAGGTCACCGGAATCCCGGCAAGCCCGATATAGGCAAACAGCAGAACCGAGCCATAGAGCATGCCAAAGGCATTGGCCTGCAACACCGGAATGCCGCGCGCATGGTTGCGCGCCGAAGCCATATTGCCAAGCGATGCGATATAGCTTCCGGCAAGCGACACCAGAAGGCCGATGCTGCCCCCGGTTGCCAGATCGAATGCCGCAAGATCATCGGCAAATACCATCGCAATGCCCGAAAGCCCGATCGCCGCCCCGATCAGGGTGCGGGTTTCGGGACGACGGCGGAAAAAGATCACGCCATTGACCATGTTCATGATCACGATGGTCGAAAACACCACCGCCAGCAGACCTGATGTCAAATGCGCACTGGCAACATAGATCAGAACATAGTTCAGCGAAAACAGGCACACCCCGAGTGCCGCCATGAAGAAATGATCGCGCATACCAAACCGCATCGGCAAACGACGCACCACACACCAGGCCATCAAAATAAAAGTCGCCAGCGCAAAACGCAGGACCACGGCGACTTCCGGCGCAACGGTAAGCTGATACTGAATGGCGATCCAGGTCGATCCCCAGATTAAAACGACAGCGGCATAAAGACCGAACATGGTCGGGGTGCTCCAAAAGAATTGAAGCAGCAATTTAAGCCAGAACCCACCCCGCACCAAACCAGCATTTTTGATCCATGCATTAGTCCAACTAATGCCAATCCGCCCAATCTAATGCATCAGGCATCGAGGTTTGGCGGTGCACTGAATGGGGCGTGGGTTGGGGGAGGCGCGGGTTGGGTTGGTTCCGGTTCCGGGTGTAGGTCCGGGGTGCAGGTGCAGGTGCAGGTGCAGGTGCAGGTGCAGGTGCAGGTGCAGGTGCAGGTGCAGGTTTGTCTATTCCCTGCACCTGACTGATCAAGGTGATTTATGGCCGGTGTCAGGCTTTTTTGCCTGGTGCCTTGGTCGTCGATGATGTGTCTGCAACATCTTTTTCCGCCGTCGGGGCGGGTGTTTTCGCAGCGTCGGTGGAATTGTCATCGGGTGCCGAGGGGTCGGATGGGCTTGACGCGCGGTCCGGGTCGGGATTTGCATCCTGATCCGGATCCGTAACCGGGTTTTCGGACGGATCACCGGTGCGTTCATCATCGCTGCCACTGTCAGGATCATCTGTCGGCAGCGCCGTGGCCGGGGTTCCGGCAGTCAAAGCCGCATTCTTTTCCGCGCGTTTGCGTTTCTGCCAGTCTTTCCAGATTTCAAGCAATTCGGCGCGCGACTGGAAGATCGGGATGCGGCGTTTGGGTTTGGCTTTTTGCTGTTCAACGGCAAGGCCGACTTCGATCACGCCATGTTCATCATCGGTCCGGCGCACGATCAGCTCAACCGTTCCGTAAGGCACACGGTCGCCGAGTTCGACATCACCAGACAGATCGCGTTTGAGGATATCGGCCACCGTCAGTTCGGCATCGTCTTCGTCCACGGCAAAGCCGTAAAGACGGCCGATATCGGCAATATGGGTATCGGGCGGGAAGCTGAAATCGCCAAACAGGTCGATGTCATTGGCCCCCTCGGCCGGGCCGGCAAACAGCTGATCAAGCAGTTCGACATGGCGCGGCGGGGTGATGATATAGACCTGATCACCCGCCTGGATATGACCGGCCGAATGCGGGCGCAAAGAAGCACCATCGCGCAAAATCAGGCTGGGTCGGGCCCAGCGCGGAATGCGCTGACCGGTGGCAACGGCACTGGCTTCGTGCACGCGATAGACCACGATTTCCTGATTGGCATTGCCCGGCAATTCCAGATCGATACGATCGACCGGCCCGTGACGGGGCGGCACGATAATGCCCAACCATTTCGCAACCCGCCGGATCGTCCAGCCCTGCAACAGAAGCGACGTGATGACGACGATGAAGGCGGTATTGAACAGAAGCTGGCCTTCGGGGATGCCTTCGACCATCGGTACGATGGCAAGCAGGATCGACACCGCCCCGCGCAAACCGACCCACGAAATAAAGGCGGTATCATTGCGCGAGAAATTAAAGAACATCAGGCACAGCCACACCGCGACCGGCCGCGCGACAAAGACCAGCACCAGTGCCAGGATCACACCCGGAACAATCACCGCCCCGAATTCGGATGGTGTTGCCAGAAGACCGAGCGTGACAAACATCGCGATCTGGGCAAGCCAGGTGGTAACATGCTGAAAACGCCGGACACCGACACTCATATGCATCTTGCTGTTGCCGGCAAACAGACCGGCGACATAGACAGCAAGAAATCCGCTGCCGCCCAGAATACTGGTCGCACCAAACAGGGCCAGCGCACAGGCCATGGTAATGATCGGCACCAGACCCGGTTCAAGTTTTACACGGTTGATCATCTGAACCAGCGCATAGCCGCCCGCCACACCAAACACCGTGCCAAGCCCGATTTGCAGGATGAAGCGTTGCAACAATTCAACAGCGATATTGTCGCCACCGCCCAGAATGATCAGTTCCACCAGCGAAATGGTCAGAAACACCGCCATCGGGTCGTTCGAACCCGATTCAACTTCCAGCGTGCTGCGCGTACGGTCACGCAGATTGATCCCGCCGACCCGCAACAGGAAGAACACCGCCGCAGCATCCGTCGAACTGACAATCGCCCCGAACAGCAATGCCACCAGCCATGGCACATCGAGCACCAGCCAGGTCACACCGCCAATCACAAAAGTCGTGATCATCACCCCGATCGTGGCCAGCACCAGTGACGGGGCAGCGGCAATTTTCAATGTTCGAAGCTGGGTTTCAAAGCCGCTGTCAAACAAGATCAGGGCAAGCGCGATCGAGCCGATAAAATAGGCCAGCGGCGCATTGTCAAACATGATGCCGCCAATGCCGTCTTCACCGGCACCAAGGCCGACAAACAGAAACACCAGCAGCAATGGCGCGCCGACCCGGAAACTGACAAGGCTTGTGAAAACCGCGACCACAACCAGAATCGATGCAATCAGGATTACCAGATTCATCGATTCAATCATGTTGGGGCTCCTCTGTCGGGAATGTCAGAACGGGATCAGTCGGCAATTCGCATCGCAATATCGCATCAGATACTTAGGAAATGATGACCGGAAATGCCACTACAGCAGATAGTTCCGAATTTCGTCCGAATTATGAAAGCCGATCAGTCATTTTCCAGTTGAGCCGGAACAAACATGGTTTCCTTTGCCGTCGACAGGGCAATTTCCGGAAGCACTTCGACAACGCCGGGCATTTCCTTGATCGTGTCGGAAACAAAGCTTTCGAGATGGGCGGTATCGCGCAAACGCAATTTGACCAGAAAATCAAACCGTCCGGTCATGTGATGACATTCAAGTACCTCATCAGCCTTGATCAGCGATTTGACCAGTTTCTTGTTGCCCTTGGCCGGGTCGGTGCGAAGCCAGACCATGGCGGTCAGTGCGCGACCGATTGCCTGCGGATCAACCGCAATGCGATAGGCCTGAATGACCCCCTGTTCGCGCAGTTTGCGCACCCGATCATTCACCGCAGAAACCGACAATCCCACCTTGGTCCCCAAAACCGAATAGGACAGCGATGCGTCTTCCTGCAGGATGTCGATCAATTTGCGATCAATAGCATCCATTTATCTTCCCCCTGATGGATTATTGTCGACGGCCCTGATCTTACACGAAAAGCCGGCTTGCGCGAACTGTTCGCCAAAATCGGTGGGGCTGCCATGCGCAATTAGTATGATAAATCGCGCCGTGCAGACTGGATTTTTTCCAAAATCACGCTTATTCGTTGAGGATAATGGTTTTTTCACGCGTCACCACCGACAACACAGCCCTTAAGGGCGCCCTGCTGATGATCACTGCCGCGCTGTGTTTTGCGGCGATGGCGGTGCTTATCCGGTATGTCACGCGCGATGTTCATCCGTTCGAGGCGGCATTTTTCCGCAACTTTTTCGGCCTGTTGCCGATGGTGCCCTGGCTGATCGGTAATGGCCTTGGCGGATTGAAGACCGAACGGTTCAAGTTGCATTTCCTGCGCGGGGCATTGGGGTTTGGCGCGATGTCGTGCCTGTTTACCGCGCTTGCGATCACGCCGGCCGCCCAGGTGATTGCGATCAACTTTACCCTGCCGATCCTGACCACGGTGCTGGCTGCGATCATTGTACGCGAAACAGTACGCGCACGACGCTGGAGTGCGGTTGCCATCGGCTTTGTCGGGGCCATGGTGATTATCCGCCCGTTCGGACAGGATTTTGAAACCGGTGCGATTCTGGCACTTTTTGCGACCCTGTTCATGGCATGCGCGATGACGACGGTCAAAATGCTGTCGCGTACCGATAGTGCCAATGCCATCGTGACATGGATGGGGCTGGTCATGACGCCCCTGTCGCTGCCGCCTGCGATCTATTTCTGGCAGACGCCGAGCCTGTGGCAATTGTTCATCATGTTGCTGATTGCGGTCACGGGAACGGCTGGCCAGCAGCTTCTGGTGCGGGCCTATCGCACGGCCGATCAGTCCTATGTGATGATTTTCGACTTCCTGCGCCTGCCCTTTGTCGCGGCCATGGCCTTTGTGATGTTTGGCGAAGTGGTTGATCTTTGGACCTGGGCCGGGGCGGCATTGATTATCGGATCGGCCCTTTATATCGCAAGGCGCGAAGCGGTTTTGGCCAAGCGCGCCAAGATGGCCGCCCGCGTCCCAACCACGGCCCCGGCCGATCCGCAAGCCATTCCGGCAACCAGACCGGATCGCCCCAAACAAGGCCCGGCTGATGCCGATCAGCAGAGTAATACCGGCGACAACAGACAGGAAAGAACACCCGATGCGTGATCGGTTCAACGCCCTTCCCCCTTATTTGCAGGCATCCGTCTTTGGGGTGATGGCGTCGATCAGTGCAGCGATCTTTTCGGTGTTTGTCCGACTTGCCACCGAACATATCGATCCGCTTCAGGCGGTGTTTTTCCGCAATCTGTTCGGACTGATCCTGATTGCGCCGCTGGCTTTTCGAAGCGGTCTGGCGCCGCTCAAGACCCGGCGTCTGCCGATGTTTGTGTTGCGCGCCGTGCTGTCGATGGGGGCAATGAGTTTCTGGTTTTCCGCGATTGCGGTGATGCCGCTGGCCGAGGCAACGACATTGAACTTTACCGTGCCGCTGTTCGGAACGGTTCTGGCGGCGATTTTTCTGGGTGAGCAGATCCGAAGATACCGGGTTGCGGCCCTTCTGGCCGGTTTTTGCGGGGTCCTGATCATCATCCGCCCGGGCAGCGAAACCATGCAGGTCGCCAGCCTGCTTCCGATTGCAGCAGCAATTTGCATGGCCAGTGCGGGATTGACGATCAAATCACTGTCACGCACCGAAAATCCGACGACGATCATTCTTTACATGATGGCCCTGACCACGCCGATGACCCTGATCCCGGCCTTGTTTGTCTGGCAAACGCCAAGCTGGACGGCGATCGGCCTGATGGCGGCGGGGGCGTTCATGGCCAACATCACCCAGATTTGCAACACCAACGCATTCCGGGTTTATGATTACGGCTTTGTCATCGGGTTCAATTATTTGCGCCTGCCCTTTGTGCTGGTGATTGCATTGGTGATGTTTGGCGAAGTGCCCGAAATCTGGCTTGTGCCCGGTGCGGGACTGATTATCGGTGCGGCCCTGTTCATTGCGCGCCGCGAGGCCAAGCTCAATCGCGAAGCCAACCGGATAAAGCGTGGCCCGTCATCAACCGCAAGCGATCTTGACCCGCCGCCAGCCAAACCCTGATCGCCCCACAACGCAAAGGTTCCCCGATGATGCCCGGTTCAGTGACAACATGGTTTGAAGGCCAGCCTGCATCGATCCGGGCCAGTTTCTTTGCGCTTGCCGCGGCCGTCCTTGCGGCCTGTTTTACCCTGACCATCCGGTTTGCCACCGCGGAAATCCATCCCTATCAGGCGGTGTTTCTGCGTTTTGCCTTCGGGCTTTTATTGATGGTGCCGATGGTGATGAAAGCCGGGGTCGCAACCCTTGTCACCAGGCGCCTGCCCTTATTCGGGGTGCGCGGGGTTCTGTCAGCCGCCGAGATGTGTTTGTGGTTCATGGCCGTGCTGTATCTGCCGCTGGCCGAGGCGACGACGCTTAATTTCACCGTGCCGCTTTTTGGCACCATTCTGGCGGCCCTTGTCCTGCGCGAGACGGTGCGTATTCACCGCTGGCTTGCGGTTGTGATCGGTTTTGTCGGGGTGGGACTGATCATTCAGCCCGGAACCGATGCCATGCAACCGGCCAGTCTTTTTCCGATTGCGGCGGCCATGTGCATGGCCTGTGCCGGGATGATCACCAAGCAACTGGTCAGCACCGAAAGCACCACGTCGCTGTTGTTTTACCTGATGGTGATTACGACCCCGGTGTCCCTGATCCCGGCACTTTTTGTCTGGCAGACGCCAAGCTGGACCGCCATCGGCCTGATGGCGGTAGCAGCCCTGATGATGAATGTGATGCAGATCTGTAACGTCAAGGCATTGCAGCTTGCCGATTACAGCTTCTTTGTCGGGTTTTCCTATTTGCGATTGCCGATTATCGCCATCCTTGCCCTGATCCTGTTTGGCGAAGTGCCCGATATCTGGATCATTCCGGGCGGGGCGATGATTATCGGGGCGGCAATTTATGTTGCCCTGCGTGAACGCAAACTTGCGCGTGAAACTGCCAACGACAACAGCGTGACCATCCCGGCCCAGGACCCGCAGGGCGGAACAATCCCGCGCAAATAATCCGGTTTCACACGATTCCCGCACCGTTAAAATGGGGTGACAGAATAGCCTTGCCCGTTAAAGATATAATTTGGTATAGAAATACCAGATTAAGTGAAATCATCAAAAAATGCGGGAGGCTTCACGCCATGCAGATCAAGGGTTCCATCGCCATTGTAACCGGCGCGGCATCGGGGCTTGGTGCGGCGACGGCGGCCGTTTTGGCCGGGGCCGGGGCGAAAATTGTTGCCTTTGATCTGAACGAAGCCGGGGCGAAGGCCACCGCAGAAAAGCTTGATGGTGCCGGATTTGGCGTTGATGTGTCCGATGCCGTCAGTGTCGAAAAGGCGGTGTCTGATGTGGTTGCGTCGGTCGGCACACCGTCCATTCTGGTCAATTGCGCCGGGATCGTGCATGGCGAACGCATTGTCGGACGCGAAGGCCCGGCCGATCTTGCGGCCTTTGCGCGCGTGATCAATGTCAATCTGATTGGCACATTCAACATGATGCGGGTTGTGGCAAACGCCATGAGCAACAATGACCCGTCGGCCAGTGGCGAACGTGGCGTGATCATCAACACCGCATCCATCGCCGCCTTTGAAGGGCAGATCGGACAGGCGGCCTATGCCGCATCGAAGGGCGGGGTGGCGTCCCTGACCTTGCCGGCGGCACGCGAACTTGCCCGCCACGGCATTCGGGTCGCATCGATTGCGCCCGGCCTGTTTGGCACGCCGATGTTGATGGGACTTCCCGACGAGGTTCAGGAAAGCCTTGCAGCCAATACACCGTTCCCCAAACGCCTGGGCGATCCGGCGGAATATGGCCGGTTGGCGATGCATATCTGTGAAAATGAAATGATCAATGGCGAGACCATCCGGATTGATGGCGCGGTACGACTGGAACCGAAATAGTCCCGCATAACCGGTTCCGGATATGCTCCAATCACCGCAGCCACATGCACCCTGCCGTCCCCCACCGGCAGGGTGTTTTCGTTTTCAGGCGGCCTATTGGCCCGATGCCTTGTCACAGAAACTTGCCAGATCAATGTCCTTTTGCGTGACACCGCCGGCATCATGGGTGGTCAGGGTTACCGCGACCTTGTTATAGACATTGAACCATTCGGGATGGTGATCCATCTTGTCAGCCATCAGGGCGACCCGGGTCATGAAACCGAAGGCCGCATTGAAATCGCCAAATTTGAAGGTCCGTTCGATTGACAGCCCGTCTTTGGCAAGCTGCCAGTCCTTAAGGGATTTCAGCGCCGTTTCGATGGCGGATTTTTCAAGTTTTTTCATATCGTTGCCTCCTGACTGTTTTCCGGCATGGTGACCGGTAAAACGTTGCGGTATCAGACCATAAAAGACCATCTAACCCAACAGGTGATGCACACGGTCACGCAAGACCGGCAAAAGATCGGCTTCGAACCACGGGTTCTTTTTCATCCAGGCAGTGTTGCGCCAGCTTGGATGTGGCATCGGCAACAGATTGTCGGGCAGATAATCGGCAAAGCGATGCACGGTTTCGGTCATGGTTTTGGCCCGCCGTCGCCCCAGATAGTAGCCTTGCGCATATTGCCCGATCAGCAGGGTCAATTCGATATCAGGCATATGATCAAGCAAGGCACGATGCCAGGCCGGTGCACATTCGGGCCGCGGTGGCAAATCCCCGCCGCGCTCAAACCGGCCGGGATAACAAAAGCCCATCGGCATGATCGCAAGCTTTGCCGGGTCATAAAAATCATCGACCGACAGATCAAGCCAGTCACGCAACCGATCCCCCGATGCATCATTCCAGGGCAGACCGGTTTCATGAACCCGGGTGCCCGGGGCCTGCCCGATGATCAGAATACGGGCCCCCTTTGCCATGCGCACCACCGGACGCGGCCCCAGCGGTAATGCTTCGGCACAGATGCGACATGCGCGCACATCGGACAACAGCGCATCAAGTGCCCGATCCCCGCCCGGCGGGTCAATTTCAGGTAAATCACCACGCAGACCGGGCATGGGTTATTTGACCTCGGACTCTTGGATCACCCATTCCTCGGCGGCGGCATCGGCGTACCATTCCTTCATCGCAGGCAGATCAAAGATCGCCTGCATATAGGCATTGCCAACCGGGTCAAGATCGACGCCATAGGTTTTGAACCGTGTTATCACCGGGGCATACATCGCATCGGCAATCGAAAAATCGCCAAACAGGAAATCCCCACCCTGCCCATATTGCGTGCGGCACATTTTGAAAATCCCGGCGATGCGGGCGATGTCCTTGTCCACGCCATCTGCCCGGCCCAGTCCCGGCAGGCTTTGACGGCAATTCATCGGCATATGGGTGCGAAGGGCAGAAAACCCGCCATGCATTTCAAGCGACACCGCCCGCGCAATCGCGCGCACATCGATATCAAGCGGCCATAGCAGGGTGTCCGGGCGGCTATCGGCGATATATTCAAGAATGCCCAGGGCCTCCCAGATGGTTTTGGTGCCATCATAAAATGCCGGGACTTTGGCCGTCGGCGAAAAGACCGGGGCCTTTGCCGCCCATTCATCGGTTCGCAGCGGCACCAGCCGTTCTTCGAAATCGATCCCGGCCACTTTGAGGCCAAGCCATGCGCGCAGCGACCAGGATGAGTAATTCTTGTTGCCTATATAAAGAACGGGGCGCGTTTCCATGATGGTTTCTTTCTGTTCGGGGACGATGATCCCGTGGCCGGGACACCGGAACTATCGGGTGTTTGGATTTCGGGTTCAAGCCCATCTCGGGAATTTGATTTACCGTTTTTGATGCCCCGGACGTCGTAAAGATCAGAGGCGGCATTATTTCAGTTTGCCCCGCATGCATCATCTGGTTCAGGGGGCTTTATGCCGGTATCACTTCGTCGATTTGTCTTTGCCGCCGCGTCGCTGTTTGGTGTTGTCCATGCAAGTACGGCAATTGCCGATGACCAGCCCAAAGCACCAACCATCATGGCCCCGACCGAGGTGATTTATGAACATGTGGTGCATTCGGATCTTTTGGGCCGTGACATGCGGCTTCTGGTCTGGAAACCCGATCATGATGCGCCCAAAGCCGGGTTTCCGGTGATTTACAGCTTTGACGGCGAAACATCGATCACGGCCTTTGCCGAATTTGCCGCACAGGCCGGTGTTCTTGGCGCACGATACAAACTCAGCGCCCCGATGATTGTTGCCTTTGCCGAAATGCCCGGCGCGCACAGCAATGACCAGCGCATGTATGATTTCACCCCGTTTGCCGAAACCTATGAGCTTCATGAACGGCCCAATATGCTTGAATGGCCGAAACTGGGCGGCGGGGATATTTACCTTGATGCGGTGATGACGGAATTCAAACCGTTCATCGCCGCGCAATATGCCATTGATCCGGATCGCGAAACCCTGTTTGGGCATTCACTGGGCGGGATGATGGTGTTGCACACGCTTGCCACCCGGCCCGATGCGTTCGACGCCTATGTCGCGGTCAGCCCGTCGCTTTGGTTTAACTGGCCGCAACGGTTTGACGAAATCCGCGATCTGATTGCCAATCCCGATTTTGCACCGGCCCGGCCAGTCCCGGTCATGATCACGGTCGGGGCCGATGAGTCGGACCTGACAGCATGGGACAAGATGCGCCTTCCCTCTGATCATCAGGAACGGCGCCTTAAATGGAAAAAGATCAATGCCATGGTCGATAATGCCCGCGCATTGGCGGCCCTGATCGCGCGTGATGGCAGTACCAAGATCGATCTGGATTTCTCGGTGCTTGATCGCACCAATCACCATACCGCCAAGCCCATCACGATGTATCGGGCAATCGAAATGGCCATGACCCCGCGCGAGGCCCCGTAACAGGCATCGGCAAGCGCAAGCGGCGCGAGAGGTGCATCGGACGCCAGAAGCTCAACCGGTGTGAAAAGCGCGGGGAGCTCGAGAGGCGTGAGAAGCTCAGCCGCGCGGCGGGCGCGAGAGGCGTGGCGGATGCCGGTGGACTGGGGGCTGCATGACCGCGGGGCCGTATTCCGGTGTTGCAGCGTGGCCGCATTACGGCATTGTGGCATTACGCCGTGACCGCCCAACCGCCGAAGGTTCACTTTGTGCAGGCAACCATGATTTTCATCGCCGCACCCCCGCGCCCGATATGACCGATGGGCCTGATGGACCTGACGGACCTGATGGGTCCAATGCGGGCGGGGTTTTGTTTTCTGGAATTGCCCTGTGACGGTGGCAGCCTTAAGATCGCGACACATATCTTGTTCTGACAGCCGGGCCGTGCCCGCAAATCTGTCAGCCATCACCCGTCGCATGTCACCAGCAGGGAAGTCTGAAATTGTTCGACCACATTATCGCACGCGATCATTCCACAAACCCGATCACCATCACCCCGATTGCCGAGGGCGATTTCCAAAGCTGGCTTTCGGATCAGTCCGAAACCACCAAGGCCTGGGTGGCGGCAAACGGCTATGAGGCAAAGCGCGGTACGCAGCTTGCCCTGCCCGGTACCAACGGGGCGTTTGGATCGGTCCTGATCGGTTATGTCGATGATGCCAAGGCAATCTGGGATTTTGCCGGGCTTCCGGCCAGTCTTCCCGAAGGTGTTTATGGCCTTTCGGCCAGCATTTCAGACAATGCCGCCCTTTATGAAAAGGCAGCCCTTGGTCTTTATCTTGGCGGATATCGCTTTGACCGGTATCGCAAGGATGACGGCAAAAAGGACAAACGCGCCAAAATCGCCCTGCACGACAATGACGCCACCAAGCGCGCGGAAAATGTTGCACGTGGCATCGGGCTTGCCCGTGATCTGATCAATGTTCCGGCCAATGACATGGGCCCGGCCGAACTTGAAACCGCAGCACGGACACTGGGCGATGAGTTCGGCGCCAAGGTCAGCGCGATTGTCGGTGAAGAGCTTTTGAAACAGAACTTCCCGGCCATTCACACGGTCGGTCATGGCAGCGACCGCGAACCGCGCCTGATTGATCTTGTCTGGGGCGATGAGAATGCGCCGAAAATCACCCTGGTTGGCAAGGGCGTGTGCTTTGACACCGGTGGCTATGACCTTAAGCCGTCCAGCAACATGCTTTTAATGAAAAAGGATATGGGGGGCTCGGCACAGGTTCTTGGCCTTGCGCGAATGATCATGGCGGCCAAGCTTCCGGTGCGTTTGCGCGTTCTGATCCCGGCAGTCGAAAACATGGTTTCGGGTCGCGCCTATCGCCCGAGTGACATTTTGCAAACCCGCAAGGGCATCACGGTCGAGGTCGGCAATACCGACGCCGAAGGCCGTCTTGTCCTGTCCGATGCACTGACCCTTGCCGCGGCAGAAGATCCGGAAATGCTGCTTGATTTTGCCACCCTGACCGGGGCGGCGCGCGTTGCACTTGGTCTTGGCCTGCCGGCACTGTTTTCCAATGATGATGATCTGGCCAACGGGCTTATGGAAAACGGGTTGGCGCTGAATGATCCGTTGTGGCGTCTGCCGCTGTGGGATGATTACCGCAGCCAGCTTGATAGCAAGGCCGCCGACATGAACAATATTTCCGGATCACCGTTTGGCGGGGCGATCATTGCCGCCCTGTTCCTGGACCGCTTTGCCGAAGGCGCAAAAAGCTGGGCGCATATTGATCTGATGGCCTGGAACCCGACCGACCGTCCGGGCCGCCCGACCGGTGGCGAAGCCCAGGGAATTCGCGCTGCTTTCAAGCTGATCGAAGATCGTTTCGGTAAGTAAACAATCATAAAAACCATCGGCAACGATTGTTGCCACCGCACGGATCAGGGATCACGGGCATATTACCTTCATGCTTTGTGATCCCTGGCTTACAGCCCGAAAACGGATGGCTGCGCGACCGTTTCAACCCAGAGCAAAAAAGCATCGGCCTGCATATTTCCCAATAAGACCTTTGACATATGCGCAACCGTCAGGTAGACAGATTACGTATTCGTAACAAATTAATTGTTAGGCACAAGCATGTCGATCGAGATCAAACCGTCTCAGGCGCTCGACCTTTGGCGTATCGCGATTGTAGAAAGTGTGCGTCGGGATTCACCCGATCTTTCTGCCCGGCAAATGGCCTTGTTGCTTAATGTTTACCTGACCCCGGCGCCACATACGGTGCGCGGCCTGTCAGAAGCACTGAACATCTCCAAACCCGCAATTACCCGTGCTCTTGACCGCCTGAGTTCGCTTGGCATGGTCAAACGCAAGGTCGACGAAGAAGATCGCCGTTCTGTCCTGATCCAGCGGACCGTCAAGGGATCGGTTTTCCTGCGTGAATTTGGTGATATCATCGTTTCGGCGGGCAAGGAAACCGAATGACCTGATCACACTGGCCGGTAAAACACCGCCAGATCGTCGATCAAAAACCCCGATCATGCTAGATCATGAATGACATTCGGGGTCGCCGGAACCAAGAACCGGCATTTAGGACAAGATCCCTT
This sequence comes from Thalassospira sp. GO-4, assembly GCF_023588965.1. Classification (NCBI taxonomy): domain Bacteria; kingdom Pseudomonadati; phylum Pseudomonadota; class Alphaproteobacteria; order Rhodospirillales; family Thalassospiraceae; genus Thalassospira; species Thalassospira sp. GO-4. Next base: position 3,384,535 of record NZ_CP097807.1, on the reverse strand, counting down.
CCCCATTTTACATACGCATCATCTGATATGGCGAAACCGCGCTATATACAGACCAGTCGGTTTGTATGACGTCCATTTACGTGATATTGACGCGGCGCGTTTTTATCAATGATAACAGATTGTTGACGGCAGATCGGTCAGGCGGAACTCATCCCGCACATCGCAAATGCCCGCACACACAGATCACACTGCCAATGATCAGTGACGGGTGCCCGCGACACTTTCGGGCATCTCGATCAGCGATAAAAGCCCGGCTGCGATGATCAAAATGCCACCAGAAACACGCGCAATGACATTTGTGCCGCCGCGTCTGATCAGCCAGGGCATGATCCGCGCAGCCCCCATCGCATAAATCATTACGAAAGTGTAATCAAGAACCACAAAGGTTGCCCCCAGGATCAGCAATTGTGGTGCAAGCGGTGCCGTCGGGTCGACAAATTGCGGGAACAATGCCCCGAAAAAGGCAATTGCCTTGGGATTGCCAGCGGCAACAAGGAAGCCTTCGCGGAACAGCTTGCGCCGACTGACCGGCTCATAGACACCGGTATTTTTTATTTCGATACCGGTTTGGTCCTTGTTTTTCGGAGACTTGCGAAAGAATGACATCAAACCGATGACCAGCAGGAAGGCAACACCGCACCATTTCACCACCGCAAAGGCGGCTGCCGATGTTGCAAGAACCGCCCCCAACCCGACAGCCGCAATCACCATCTGGATCATGTTGGCACTGACATCCCCAAGGGCGGTCATCAGGGTCGGACGCGCGCCATAGCGCAAGGCGTGAGACATGCCGATCAGAATGCTGGGGCCCGGTGTCAGGACCATCAGAAAGACAAGGACAGTAAAACTCAGCCAGATTTCGAACGACATGGTGGGGCTCCGCTAAATTGCTTGCACCGGAATAGCACAGCGGGCCGGTCACACAATTGCATCCTACGCAATCGCCCCATGCGTCCGTCGGCGCACGTCAGATGTGGCGGACAACATGCGCTGCGACAGACACCTCCGGGGTCTTCCTCGGAAATACCGCGAAGGGCCAATGCGGGGTGCTTGAGGCGTCCTGGAAAGTCGTGAAGGAGGAAGAGGGGGAAGCTTTAAGGCCTGAGGCCTGAGGCCTGAAGCGGGAGGCGGGAGGCGGAAATTGGACGATGAACGGGACGGTGGACGGGACGGTGGAGGGAGGCATATGGGCGATGTTTTGCAAATCACGGTTACACGATGATCGACCGCTTCCTGTTCCGGTATGCGGGGAAGTCGGCCGACACAGTAATGCCGGCGCCGCCCGGCACAGGTCGACACGCAGTCACAGTCGGGGCGGATTGCGATCAAGGGTAATGGCGTAACGTCGCAACCAGATGAGCATCATGCAGGTACGAGCCGTGCCTTATTCCATCCCACAGCATCAGTGATCAGGATCGGGGCACACCGGCGGCAGAGACACGTATCTGGCAGGCGAGATGAAACAGGCCGGGGCGTTGCCTCAACCCCTTTGATGGCGGTGACGGGCAAGGCAGGCACATCACAGGACAGCCCCCGCCTAGCGTTTTTGGGCGTCCCCCGGCCAGTGATCATAGAACATCCGGACCTGCACCGAACGCAGGGTATCGGGCGGCAGGAAGCTTTGCCCGGTACGCAGAAGCTTGTTCTGAAGGGCTGCGAAATAGCGGTTGGTGACCGGCGCAAACGGGCTGAAGGGCGGCTCGGGAACGATTTCCTCGCCCTTTTCCTTGGCGGCTTCGATTGCGTCGGCCTCGGCGGCAAGTTCTTCTTCGGTTTTGGGTGGCGGCGGGGGCAGCAATGCCGGGCCGCTATATTTGAAGGACCGCTTGCCGGCCGGACGGGTTTCAAACCGTTGCTTGGTATCGCGATACATCAGGCGTTGCAGATCAACGAGGAAGCCATTGATGATCTTTGGCAGGTTATGTTCGATCAGCGGCACGGCTTCCCTGCTTTGGGCTTCCAGCCAGATATGGAAAACGATCTGACGGATCGCACCGCTTTTGGGCAGCAAAACCGTCAATGAAACCGGATCGGGTACAATCACGGTTTCGGGGATTTCCGGTTCGGCATTGGCCGGTTCTTCGGATTCCTTGGCGTCGGTCTTTTCACTGCTGGCAAGTGCCGGGCCCGACAGGGAAACAAACGCAAACAGCGCAAGGGATATCATTGCCCAAAAGGCCGTATCCCATAGGCGATTAACGTTTGACCGGTTGCTCCTGCGCGCAAGCATGATGACTTACCACCCTGTTATCATTCCCTTTTCTGACACTGTTGTAACATGTCTGATGGCGAAATGTCGCGATCACTTACTGACAAATTCTGCCCCGGCAGCCTTAAGATCGAGTGCCGCGGCCAACAATGCCTTGGTATAGGGCTTTTGCGGATGATCAAACACATCCGCCGCCGCCCCGCTTTCGACCAGTTTGCCGCCTTGCATGACCATCACACGGTGTGACAGGGCGCGAACCACGCGCAAATCATGGCTGATAAACAGATAAGCCATTTTGTGGCGCGCCTGCAGGTCCCGCAGCAATTCGACAATCTGGGCCTGTACTGACATATCAAGTGCCGATGTCGGTTCATCAAGTACGATGAAACGCGGTTTTAGGACCAATGCGCGTGCAATCGAAATGCGCTGGCGCTGTCCGCCGGAGAATTCATGGGGATAACGATCCATCGCATTTTGCGGCAGATCGACTTCTTGCAGGGCTTCGGCAATGCGGGCTTCGCGTTCGGCAATTGTCAGATCGGGCTCGTGAATTTCAAGCCCCTCGCCAACGATCTGGGCAATCGACATGCGCGGGCTGAGCGATCCGAACGGGTCCTGAAACACCACCTGCATGTCACGGCGCAATTTGCGCAAATCCGCACCGGCATATTTGCGGATATCCTGTCCGCCAAACCGGATATCGCCATCCGATTTCAAAAGACGCAGGATCGCCATGGCAAGGGTGGTCTTGCCCGATCCGCTTTCCCCGACAATGCCAAGTGTTTCACCCTGTTTAAGGGTCAGGGATATCTGATCGACCGCATCAAGATAGCGTTCCGGACGCCCCAGAATACCCTTGCGCCCAATCGGGAACCGCACGTGAATGTTGCTGGTTTCCAGAAGATCGGCGGCATTTTCGGGCAAGGGTGGTGCCGAACCGCTTGGCACCGCCGAAAGCAGCTTTTTGGTATAGGGATGCTTGGGATTGTCAAACAGGCTGTGCCCGACCCCGCGTTCGACAATTTCACCATCCTTCATGACACAGATGCTTTTGGCCATTTTCTGCACGATTTGCAGATCATGGGTAATCAGCAACAGCGCCATGCCAAGCTTGTTTTGCAAATCCTGAAGCAGTTCAAGGATCTGGGCCTGAATGGTAACGTCCAGGGCCGTGGTCGGTTCATCGGCAATCAGCAGTTCCGGTTCATTGGCAAGCGCCATGGCGATCATAACGCGCTGGCGCTGACCGCCGGAAAGTTCATGCGGAAGGGCCTTGAGCCGTGATTTCGGATCGGGAATGCCCACCAGATCAAGCAGTTCGAGAATGCGCGCACGCGCCTTTGCACCGCGCAATCCCTTATGGAGCAACAGCACCTCGCCGATCTGCTTTTCGATGTTATGGAGCGGATTAAGAGATGTCATCGGCTCCTGAAAGATCATCGAAATCCGGTTGCCCCGGATTTCGCGCAGGGTCCGCTTGTCGGCCCCGACCAGTTCATGCCCGTCAAAGGTGATGGAGCCGGACGGGTGGCTGGCACGCGGATAAGGCAGCAATTGCAGGATCGAAAGCGCGGTTACCGATTTACCCGATCCGCTTTCGCCGACCAGTGCCATGGTTTCGCCGCGCGCCATGGAAAAGGACACGCCCTTGACGGCCTGCACATTGCCGAAATTGACCGAAAGGTTGCTGACATCAAGGAGCGGCTGATGGACGGATTGATCTGTCATGGTTCAGGTCCCCTAAAATGTCTTGCGCGGATCAAAGGCGTCGCGGACTGCTTCGCCGATGAAAATCAGAAGACTGAGCATGATGGCAATCGCAAAGAAGGCCGTCATGCCAAGCCAGGGTGCCTGCAGGTTGTTTTTGCCCTGTGACAGCAATTCACCCAGCGACGGCGATCCCGGCGGCATGCCCAGCGACAGGAAGTCGAGTGACGTCAGCGCGACAATCGACCCGTTAAGCACAAAGGGCAGGAAGGTAATGGTCGCCACCATGGCGTTGGGCAGGACATGGCGATACATGATCCGGTAATCGGTCATGCCAAGTGCCTTGGCCGCGCGAACATATTCAAAGTTGCGCGCCCGCAGGAATTCGGCACGGACAAGTCCGGTCAAACTCATCCAGCTAAACAGTACAAGGATGAACAAAAGCGTCCAGAAGCCCGGTGCAAACAGGCTGGCCAGGATGATCAGGATGAACAGCTGAGGCAGGCCCGACCAGATTTCGATCACACGCTGGAACCCAAGATCGACCCAGCCGCCAAAATAGCCCTGCACCGCGCCGGCGGCGATCCCGATGACCGAACTGACCGCGGTCAGCGCCAGGCCAAACAGGATCGAAATCCGAAAACCGTAAATCAGCCGCGCAAGAACATCGCGCCCCAATTCATCGGTGCCCAGCAAGTGGCGCGAAGATGGCGGTGCGGGTTGCGGTTCACGCATTTCGAAATCGATGGTCGAATAGGAAAACGGGATCAGCGGCCAGATGGCAAAGCCGTGATGGTCGATCTTGCCCTGAATATAGGGATCATAGAAATCGGTCTCGACATCGAAATCCCCGCCATAGGTGGTTTCCGGATGGTCGGAGAAGATCGGCATATACCAGTTATCGTCATATTTGACGAAGATCGGCTTATCATTGGCAAGCAGTTCGGCAAACAGGCAGATCACAAACAGGATCGTAAAGATCACAAGCGACCAGTAGCCGCGCTTGTTGGCCTTGAAATTCGCAAGACGACGTTTGTTAAGTGGAGAGAGGGCCATCAATGTCATGATCAATTCTCCCGCGCTTCAAAGTCGATGCGCGGATCGACGAAATGATAACTCAGGTCGCTGATCAGGTTCAGCACCAACCCGAACAGCGTGAAGAAATACAGGGTCGCAAACATCACCGGATAGTCACGCGTCATCACGGCGTTAAAGCCAAGCAGGCCCAACCCGTCGAGCGAGAAGATCACTTCGATCAGGACCGATCCGGTAAACAGCAACCCGACCAGGGCACTCGGGAAACCGGCAATGACCAGCAACATGGCATTGCGAAAGACGTGACCATACAGCACACGCCGTTCTGTCAGGCCCTTGGCCCGCGCGGTGACGACATATTGCTTGTTGATTTCATCAAGGAACGAGTTTTTGGTCAGCATGGTCAGGGTCGTAAAGCCCCCGATGGTCAGGGCAATGATCGGCAGCGTCAGATGCCAGAAATAATCGCCGATCTTGCCCAGAAGCGACAATTCATCAAAGTTCGATGACGTCAAACCGCGCAACGGGAACCAGTCGAAATAGGTCCCCCCGGCAAAGACGACAATCAGCATCACCGCAAACAGGAAACCCGGAATGGCATAGCCGACAATGATGGCCGCCGATGTCCAGATATCGAAACTTGATCCGTCACGCACCGCCTTGGCAACGCCAAGCGGCACGGAAATGATATAGATGATCAAGGTCGACCAAAGCCCGAGTGATATCGACACCGGCATTTTATCGAGCACGATATCGACAACATCGCGATCCTGAAAATAGCTTTGGCCGAAATCGAAGGTCAGATAGTTCTTCATCATCATCCAGAACCGTTCATGGGCCGGTTTGTCAAAACCGAACTGGACTTCGAGCTGTTTGATGATTTCGGGATCAAGCCCCTGAGCACCGCGGTAGCTGGAGGTCGAGGAGAAATTGTTCCCTGCCCCGGATGAGGATGACCCACCGCTGTCGCCCCCCTGATTGGTGATGCGCGCGGTCGATGAAACGTCGGTGCCCTGAAGTTGGGCGATGACCTGTTCGACCGGGCCGCCAGGTGCGAACTGGATAATCACGAAGTTCAGCAACATGATGCCAAACAGCGTGACCGGGATCAGAAGAAGACGCCGCAGGATATAGTTCAGCATGGTCTAGTTCCCCCCCATCGGCAGTTTTGCGGCTTTTTGCGGATCAATCCACCAGCGCATGACCGACTCGCCCTTCAGCGGGACGGTATCGGGCCGACCAAAGATGTTCCACCAGGCCAGCCTGTCCCCGCCAAGGTAATATTGCGGGATCACGTAATAGCCCCACAGCAACACCCGATCGAGCGCATGGGTCGCGGTGACCAGTTCGTGCCAGCTGTCAGCGGTTGCGACCTTATCGACCATCGCATCGACGACCGGGTTTTTGATGCCGGCAAAATTGCGGCTGCCGGGTTGGTCGGCGGCCTCGCTTGACCAGAAGACGCGCTGTTCATTGCCCGGGGTCAGGGCCTGCGTCCACCAGAAGGTTGTAACGTCAAAATCAAAGGCCTGAATACGGTTGACCCACTGGCCGGTATCGATCAGGCGGATGTCCATCTCAACGCCAAGCTGTTTGAGGCGGGCCTTGAAGACCAGCGCGATTTTTTCCAGTCCGGGCTGGCGAATGATCAGCTCGAAGCGGAACGGTTCGCCGGTTTCCTTATTGACCAGAATCTTGTCGCGCAGTTCCCAACCCGCTTCGTTCAGAAGGGTCATGGATTCCCTAAGCGCCTTGCGACGGCCATCGGGTTCGTCAAAATTCGGCAGCCTGAAAGGCTGGGTAAACAGTTCCGGCGGTAATTGATCGCGATAGGGTTCAAGCAAGGCCAGCTCATCGCCGGTTGGAATGCCGCTTGACGCCAATTCGGAATTCACGAAATAGCTGTCCGTGCGCTTATAGGCCCCATAGAACATAGCACGGTTGAGCCACTGGAAATCAAAGCCGTATTGCAACGCCTTGCGCACCCGCCAATCGGCAAAAAGCGGCAGACGGTTATTCATCACATAGGCCTGCATGCCCACCGGAAGGTTATCGGGCAGGAATTCTTTTTGAATGTCGCCGCGTTCAACTGCCGGGGTGTTGTAGGCCGTGCTCCAGTCGCGCGACGAATGTTCGGAGCGCACCATATATTCGCCGGCAAGGAATGCCTGGCGCTGGACTTCCGGATCGAGATAGGTGTCGTAACGGATGATATCGAAATTGTTCTGGCCGCGATTGACCGGCAGATCTTCGGCCCAGTAATCCTTGACCCGTTCATAGGTGATGCGTCGGCCCGCCTCGATGCTGGCAATGCGATAGGCGCCGCTGCCGACCGGGATTTCAAAGGTGGTTTTCGAGAAATCCTTACCGTCCCAGAATTTCTTGGGCATGATCGAAATGCCCGCCGCCGTCATTGGCGTTTCGCGGTTATTGCCGGGCTTGAAGGTGAATTTGACGGTCAGATCGTCAATCGCTTCGGCCCCTTCGATCTGGGAGAAATATTGCCGGTAGACCGGACTTCCTTTTTCGACCAGCACTTCATAGGAAAACACCACATCTTCGGCGGTGATTTCCGATCCGTCCTGAAAACGGGCGCGCGGGTCCAGATGGAAGATGGCAAAGGACCGGTCATCGGGGACTTCGATGCTGCGCGCAATCAGGCCATACATCGCATAGGGTTCATCGGAACTGGCGACCATAAGGCTGTCATAGATCAGACCAAGCCCGGCGGCCGATGTCCCCTTGAGCGTGAAGGGGTTGAGGGTGTCAAAGGCGACAATCGATGACTGGATCAGGGTTCCGCCCTTGGGCGCGTCGGGATTAACATAATCGAAATGGGTGAAATCCGGGCCGTATTTCAGATCACCATAAAGCGATATGCCATGGGATGTAGTGGTCAGGGGGGCAAGTTCGGCTTCTTCGACGGCGACGGTCGGGGCCGGCTTGATCACCGGTTTGTCACTGTCCTGTGCCCGGGGGGCGGTGACGGGCAATAGCGATGCGAAAACCGTCACACCAAGCGCAAGACATGCGGATGACACCGCCTTGCGCACAAGTTGCTTGCCCGACAGTTTCATATTGGCGACATACGCGATCATGTGACTTATCGTCTTTCCCCTGATGCAAACTGGTTGCGAGTCTTGTCACGAATTGGGACGCAGCAGGCCGGGTTTCCCGGACATAATATTCGATACACGGTCATCGCCCGGCTGCGGTCTTTTATCTGCGGATCATAATGAAGAATAAAATGGTTCAATTTCAAGGCATCATGACGGCCCCGGTGCCTTTTGCGCCAGTTTTCGCCGTTCGGTTTCAATTTTGATTTCACCCATCAACCAGTTGCGGAACGCCCGGACCTTGCGCCGTTCAAGCCGACCTTCGGGATAACAAAGCGAATAGGCGTAGGGACTGTCGACCGGCAGATCAAAAGGCACGGTCAGACGATTGGTCACGACATATTCCCCAATCATCGCCGGATCGGAGATCACCACGCCAAAACCACTTGCCGCGGCCTCCATCGCCATATCAAGGGTGGCAAAGACCGGGCCGCGATCGGCATCAACGCCCTTGATCCCCGTACCGCTCAGCCAGATGCGCCAGTCTTCGCGCTGGGCCGAGCAATGCAAAAGCGTCACCCCGGCAAGGTCTTCGGGGGTTTTGAGCTTTTTGGCAAGATCGGGATGACAGACCGGCAATAACCGTTCCCCGGTCAGAAATTCATGCACAAGCTGTTCATCCTGGGTATCGGCGAAACGCACGGCGATATCGACCTCGTTGAAATCGACCGGGGCCTTGTCATCATTATAGGTGCCCAGTTGCACCTGAAGATCGGGATGCTCCATCTGAAAGCGGCCAAGTCGTGGCACGATCCAGCGCATGGAAAAGGTCAGCGGCGCCAGAACCGAAAGCTGGGTGTCATCAGCACGGTCTTCGACCCGGGCCACCGCATGTTCGATCGCATCAAAGGCCGGGGTCAACCCAACCAGAAGATTACGCCCCGCGCGGGTGAGCTTGAGACTTCTGTGCTGTCGCTCAAAAAGTTTACGGCCCAAAACTTCTTCAAGATGCTGCACCTGTCGGCTCACGGCACCTTGGGTCACGTTAAGCTCATGTGACGCTTTGGTGAAACTTTCAAGACGACCGGCTACTTCAAAGGCACGAAGCGCATTTAATGGCAATGGACGGCGTTTCATCGCGATGACTTTGCATGACTAAAACTCATGCCATGATGACAAAAGATGGTTTGAGCGCAAGTGTTTTTCGGCGTAACTCTGGGTTTATCGAAACGAGACACACGCATCACAGATGCCGGGCCGCTGATGTATTGAGAGCAGGCCTCAGATTACAAGGATGAGAATCATGGTCGCGATCACCAAAGATGCAGGCGCATTTGTTGCAACCCGCCCCCATAACACCGTCAGCCTGATGGATCTGCCGCGCGAATGGTACAAACGCCACGATCTGCGCAAGAGACTTGGCCTGATGGATGCCCGTATGCTGCGCGATATCGGCTGGAACGTCTATGACGCCCGTCGCGAAGCTGCAAAACCGTTCTGGAAAGCCTGATTTCCGGACAAAACCCGCGCTATTGCGCACAACAGAGTATGTATCATGTCTGCCCCGATGTTTCGCTTGCAGGGGTCCCTTTCATTCCCCCTGCAGGTGCTTGATGCTCTTTTGAGCATATTGAAGATCCCGAGCCTTAAATAAGGTTTGGCATTCTTCTTCTCCCTGAACGCAGATGCCAGCATCCCCCCGTTGGCACATGCGTATGAGATTGCCGGTCACTTCCCCTGGTGACCGGCATTTCTTTTGCGTGATTCCCGTCTGTTAAAAGTCGCTATTTCTTTGCCGGCTGGCGCAAATACATCAGGTTTGCGGCATTCAAAACCGAATACATCACGGCAAACTGCGCATTAAATTCAAATTTTTCCGGTTTCGGATCGAACATTTCGTAAATTTCACGAATGCTGCGTTTACCATCAATCCGCGACAGGATGGCCGGTGATGCGGCGGGCATGGTGCGGGTAACGGACAGACCGGTAAAGGTGATCTTGATATTGCCCGACTTGGCCACCGACCGGGCAAGGGCCGCACCATCAACCCGGGTAAAGAACGGAATGGCGTCTTCGGCCGGGACCGGTGGTTTGGTCTTGTTCTTGGCCTTTACCACATAAAAGATGTGCTTGGTAATATTGCCCGCCATCAGTTCGGCCAGCGCGGCCCGTTCACGGAACGGCACATGAACCGCCTTTTCCAGAACATCATGGCGCGAACAATAGGTGGTCGGGTCATAACGCATCGGTTCGATAAAGCTTTGCAGGCGCAGACCGGCCTTTTCAACGAAATCAAACACTTCATCGACGCGATAGGCCCGATCCTGCTGATGCAAAAGCAGGTCATAAAACCCGGCATCGCCGCCATGAATATGATCGCCGACAAACGGATTGCGCTTGAGCCAGTTGGTCCCGGGCAGGGAATTGAACAGCGCCTTGCCGAAATTAAGGCGGCGCGCCCCGCCGGCCTCGGCATTGAGGCGTTCCATCATTTCCTGCATGTGATAGACGCCCTGGCGACCCAGTTCGCCATAAACCATCAACCCCATGCCACCATTGGGTTTGAGCGCATCAGAAAGCGCGCGCAATCCCGCATCGGGATCAGGCAGATGATGCAGCACCCCGCAACAGTCAATGTAATCAAACGGCCCGTATTCGGATGCCAGATCAACGAACGAACCGGTGACAAAGGTCACGTTCTTTTCAAGATTGCGGCGCTTGATACGGGCTTCGGCGATCTCGCGGGAACTTTCGGACAGGTCGATATAGACGATATCGGCCTTGGCCTTGCGGTCGCGGGCCTGCTGGGCCAGCATGACGAGCGCATCGCCCGTCCCACCCCCGGCGACCAGAATTTTGATCTTGCCGCTTTTGGTTTGTGCGGACGGATCACGCCCGCCAAAAACGAAATGCACCACTTCGTCCCAGTTGCCCGGCGATCCGGTGACAAGTCTTTTATCCTCATCCTCGGGATTGCGGGCCGGATAGGGATATGTCTCGTACTGGTCGCGTGTCTTTTCAGACGATTGCACAGCATCGGCACTTTTTTTGTTGTCGGGCATTACCGAGTTTTCCAGCAGAGAAGTGATTGGGACGGAAACATCCTATACCAACGAATTAATTAATAAAATCCAGCAGTTCATGACAACTCAATCCATCCGGATCACAAGTTTGCCGGTCGCGGTGCGATTGCGGATGGCATCAAGGGCGACCATCGCGTCATCCAGGGGATAGGTTGCTGAAATCATCGGCGTGATCCGGCCATCGCGCAGCAGATCAAGAAGCTCGCCCATGCCCTGTCGGGCGATATCGGGATTTTGTGCCAGATAGGCGCCGAAATAAAATCCGATCGCGGCAACGTTTTTGACCAGAAGAATATTGGCCGGGATTTGCGGCACGGTGCCGCTGGCAAAGCCGATCAGCAATATCCGCGCGCCCGGCGCAACACAGCGCAGGCTTTGATCAAACACATCCCCGCCCACCGGATCATAAACCACATCAACCCCGGCTGACCTGCCAAGGCCGGTGGCAATTTCGCGTACCCGGTCGCGGATATTTTCGACCTTGTAATCAATGGTGTAATCGGCCCCGTGATCGCGCGCGATCCGGCATTTGTCAGCCCCGCCGGCCGTGGCAATGACCGTTGCCCCCAAAAGCTTGGCACATTCCACCGCCGTCAGCCCGACACCGCCAGCCGCCCCGTGCACCAGAACGATGTCACCAGCCACCACACCGGCGCGATATTTCAACCCGAACCAGCTTGTGCCATATGCGATCTGAAAGGCCGCTGCGCCATCCATATCAACCCCGTCGGGCAAGGCAACAACACCGGATGCCGGAACAACCACCTTTTGGGCAAATCCGCCCCAGTCGGGCATCGCCATCACCCGGTCACCAATTTGAATATCATCGACATTTTCGCCGACCGCATGAACAGTGCCACTGACTTCAAAGCCGGGGGAAAAGGGACCATCAGGGCGCTTTTGATATTTGCCTTGCAAGATCAGGGTGTCGGCGAAATTCACGCCACAGGCGGCAATATCAATCACCACCTGATCCGGACCGGGTTGGGGATCAGCCCAGTCAACCAGTGCCGGTGTTTCGCCAAATGCCTTGCAAATCCACGCCTTCATACCCGTCCCCTGCGATCATCTGTCCAAGTGATACGAGTTTGCCGACCAAGCCCGCCCCAGACAAGCCGACATTCGACTAAACACACCCGATCAGCAGCATGACGGCCGGATCAGACCGGGTCAGACCGGATCGGAAAGCAGATCAGATTGGAAATCAGAAAGGAAAAAGACAGGCCGGAACCGGCACAAGGAACAATCAGAAAATGCGCTGACGCTTGCGCTTGCGGGTCAGCACCAGCAGAACCAGTGACGGCACAAGCAAAACCACAAGGGCCGGTGCCAGCAAGACCGGGACAAAAAGCGTGTCCCATGCCCAGGAGGACACATAACGCTGGATGAAAGACTGCAACAGGTTCAGGCTTCCGGCATCCAGTCGATACCAAAGCTCACCGGCGGCAACCAGTCGAAAACTGCCTGTTTGAAGTGCGGTAATGGAATCGTCGACCAGCACCGCGATGCTGGCAAACAGTAAAATCCATCCCAAGGCCCTTAGAACCCACATTATCTTCTCCAGACTACCCGTCACGGGCGGCTTATATTAGCGAACCCTGATCGCACCCTAACGGCTCTGCCCTGCCAAGGTAAAGGGGCAGGAAAAGCGCGTGCAAAGACATAGCGATCGGAAATCCTAACGTGAAACCTTACGGATCAAGCATCAAGAAGAAGTAAAGATCACGCCAAGCCACGGTTTATCAAGGGTTTCAGCCGGTTAAACCGGGCTTTGGCACCCTGTTTGACCGATGAAATCCCGCTGATTTCATGAAAGTGAAAAAAGAGGCTTATTGGGCCTTGTCAAGCAAGGTCGGGTCGGCTAATGTCCGCCCGCTTTCGCGATATATACAAGATCGCATGTGGAGAGGTGGCCGAGTGGTTTAAGGCGCACGCCTGGAAAGCGTGTTGGGGTGTAAGCCCCTCAGGGGTTCGAATCCCCTCCTCTCTGCCACTGACTTTTCAAGCCAAAAAATTCAGCAAAAACAATCGCTTGAAGCGTAGTCCGAAAGATATTCCACCAACGTTTTCCACCAACGCTTTGATTGGGTTCAGCAGAACGCAAAGCGGCCAGATCGAATCTTCTTCCTTCCGCTTATTCTAATACGTGACACTAATACGACCATCTGCAAGACTACAACCTCTAAGATATTGGCAGAATGGAAATGCAATGCACATTGAACGTATTGTCATTCAGAATTATCGAGCAATCCGAAATCTGGATATGCAACTCCAAGACGGCTTTAATCTAATCGTTGGGGACAATGAAACAGGCAAGTCGTCACTTTTAGAAGCGATTAACCTCTGTTTGCGCGGTCAACTCAATCGAAGACCCATCCGCTATGAGCTTCATCCATTCTTGTTCAACGTTGACACAGTTGCGGACTACTTGGAGCAACTGCGGGCCGGAAACAATCCGCGACCACCCGAGATACTGATTGAAACTTACTTCACTGGTTGCCCGCCAGACCTCCAGCACCTCGAGGGAATAGCTAATAGCAAAGGAACAAACAGCGCAGGCCTCAGATTACGCATTTCACTCGATGAAGAGAACTTCGCAGCGGAATACCGCGATTTTATTCGTGAGCCAGATAAACTCACTTCGATTCCAGTCGAGCTGTACAAGGTAGAGCGTTGGACATTCAGTGACAAGCAAGTCAACCAAAATCTACCACCTGTTCGATGCGCACTAATTGACCCTAGTGAGATTTCAAACACACATCATGCGAACAAGTATCTACTGGAGCTCGTCGAAGATCAGTTATCCGATCAACAACGGGTTAGCTTGTCTCTCTCTTATCGTGAACTCAAAGACAAGTTTTTAGCTCAAGACGAGGTCCTTGAAGTAAACGAGCAGTTAGAGCGTAACAGACGACACTTACTCGGAAACAAGTCTTTAACAGTTGGCCTTGATACAACCTCAAAAGCTAGCTGGGAGAACACGGTTCAGCCGCACATTGAAGGCATTCCAATCAGCCTTATTGGCAAGGGAGAGCAAAGCAACATCAAGATTCGCCTTGCGGTAGAAGCAGCCAATGCAACCGGTGTCATTTTAATCGAAGAGCCTGAGAACCACCTATCACACACGCGCCTTCACACGCTTCTAAGCCAGCTTCGGGAACGCGCAAACGGTCGACAATTTATTATCTCCACACACAGTAGTTTTGTCCTGAACAAACTTGGCGTAGACAATACGATCATGTTCAACAGAGCAAATCACAGCTCACTGGAGAACCTAAGTCCCAGTACAGAGAACTATTTTCGCAAACTGCCGGGACAAGACACGCTGCGGATAATCTTAGCCACAAAGACAATCTTGGTTGAAGGTCCATCTGACGAGCTGATCATTCAAAAAGCTTATTTCCAAGTTCACGATGCGCTTCCAGCAGACCGCGGAGTTGAAATCATCTCTGTCCGAAGCCTTGCCTTCAAAAGGTTTATGGAGATAGCCCAACTAATGGAATCAGAAACACACGTTATAACAGACAACGACGGCGACCCTGCTCGCGTTGCAGCCCTCTACGCAGACTTTATGAAATCCCCCAACATCCATGTTCATTTCCCACCAGAGGCCCACCTGAACACCTTAGAGCCACAGATTTGCGCAATAAACACCCTAGAGGTTTTGAACAGAGCCCTTGGCAAGGAGTTTCAGGATAAAGACGCCGCACGTGATTGGATGTTAAAAAACAAAACAGAGGCTGCTCTCAGAATCTTCGACAGCGACGAGACGATTGAGATACCGGAGTACATACTAAATGCCGTTCGCTAACTCCGTAATCGTCGCCACCGCAGGCTCTGGGAAAAGCACATCGCTAATCCAGCATGCAATCGACAACCCAGAAAATCGAATTGCAATTGTAACATACACCAAAGCAAACGCTGCAGAACTCGTGTCCAAGCAATACGAGCTAGCTGGAACCCCGTTACCAAATTTGACCATTTACACTTGGTTCTCTTTTTTGCTGGAACACTGTGTTCGCCCATACAGCAGAGCGCTGTATCCACACCGCATATCTGAAATGGTATTCGTTCAAGGCAGGTCGGCGCCTCGCAGTCGAGAAGCCAATTTGGGAGAACATTACTTCAGCAGAGCAGGCTGTATTTATTCAGACAAAGTGTCAAAATTTTCTGTCAAACTTAATCGACACACAAACCTTCTCCCAATGGAACGGTTAGCAAAGTGCTTCGATCATGTGATGATTGATGAATGTCAGGACTTACAAGGATATGACCTTGACCTGATAGAAGCATTCTTCAGGACAGACTTTAACGTAACACTAGTGGGAGACCCACGTCAGGCCACATATTCGACCAACAACAGCAACCGACACCCAGCGTACGCAGGGCGAAATATCGTTAACAAGTTTGCTGAGTGGGAAGAAGCAGGTCTGTGTGAAATAGCCCGCCAAACACACAGCTATCGTTGCAACCAAGACATCTGCGATTTTGCAGATCGCTTGTATGCAAACGAGCGCGAACTATTTCCACCGGCGAACTCACGCAATGAAACCAACACGGGTCATGATGGGGTCTTCGCCGTTCGTCTGAGCGATGTAGCTCGCTACTGTGAAACTTATGCCCCACAACCGTTGAGATATGACAGAAAAAGCAAGCAAGCCCCAACAGACTCAATTAACTTTGGCGAGGCAAAAGGCCAGACGTTTAACCGGACTCTGGTATATCCGCACGGCCCTCTCCAGAAATACTTATGCGACGGTAACCTTGAACACATTAGGGGAAGCCTTGCGAAAGTTTACGTTGCAGCAACACGCTCACGACACAGTGCTGCATACGTTATCCCTGACAAGCTCCAAGAGTGTATCTTGCCCATAATGTATGAAGATGAAAAACATTGATACACCCCAGCAAACAGACGCCCAAAATATAACATTTCAAAATCGTAAAATATAAAAAGAACTGATCAGTCTTACATTCTAACTCAAGCAAATTTTCGGCTTCACTCAACGCCGGTCAAGCTACTGAGCCTTTGATTGCCTGCATGACCCTGTATACAGAAGACCTGGCAATACCGAGTTCCTTGGCAATGATCGTCGCCCCCTTGCCCTCACCAAGCATGCGCTTGATCGCGGTGGGGTCAATCTCCGAAGGCCTGCCCTTGTACTTGCCTTCGCGCCTTGCTTTCTCGATACCCTCACGCTGTCGCTCAAGCATGATCTCGCGTTCGAACTGGGCTATGGCAGAAACAACTGTAAGCATCATTCGGCCTGTTGCTGTCGCGGTGTCGATGCTCAGATCAATGATGCGCAGCGCTGCACCCTTACCTTCGATAATTTCCATCAACTCCAGCAAGTGAGCGGTGGAGCGAGCAAGACGGTCAAGCTTGGTAACAACCAACGTGTCGCCTTCGCGCATGAAGTCTAGCGCCGATGCAAGCTGCTCCCTTGCCTTCAAGTCGACAGATGAAACCTGCTCAGTGAATATCTTCTCACAGCTAAGAGCATTAAGCTCCCTGACCTGAGCCTCCATGCTGGCCTTCTGGTCTAGCGTTGATGCACGAGCATAGCCGATTAGCATAGCGTACCTCTCCCACCAATGTGTCCTATTTACGTCTAAGACGTCTGGCAGAGAATGTCTCATAAGTCAATTAACAATATAAAAGAGACACACTAACGCTATGACATGAGACGTCCTGTATGACCATGATTAAACAAGACACTCGAACGCGCAGAGCTTGAGTAAAGCCATGACTATGAAGGAAAGACGTCGAAATAAATCAACGCTCAGAGAAACCACCAAAGCCCCTATCTAGGGCCTGCTTTGACGGGGTAAGGGGGGAAAGAGTGCAGGGTCTTCATACATCAATACCCTCTCAAAAATTTTTAACCAAAATATTCTAGGTCAATAGGGAGGCGTCTTTGGTCCTCAATGTCACCCTGATGGTAGATCATTATGACCAGCATAGAGTTCTTCATCAGGCTTCCATTGAGTTATATCTCTATGAAACATCTATTAAGATTTTTACCATTAAGAAGATAATATCCAGAGCTATCTCTATGATATCTTTATGTTATTGGTCTTGGCATCCCTCAATTAGTGCAACCTAATTCAGGTCGACGATAAGGGGCATTTTTGAGTCGTACAGAGCAACTGCTCATGTCAGCACCTATCCCAGCCAGCAGAGCGCCAGAGACTCTCCAGCGCCTGATTTTGGACTCCTGCGGATATTCTCAATTGACGTTATACACGAGCAGCCTCTGCGGGGTTTGAGAAGTCTGGAAGCGCCGGGGCTTGAGCTTTGAGCTGTGCCTCCATGCGATTGAACTCTGCCATGTACCGGAGTTTGAACTGCATGGCTTTCTTCCCGGTGTAACTCATGGCCAGCAGCGTGAAGCCATCCTTGGTCATGTCATAACAACGATGAAGACGTTCATTGGCTGGACTATAATAGGAACCCTCTTGAAACAGGTCTGAGGGGGAGGCTTGAGATTCCAAGGCACCTATCGTCTTGTCGATATCCTGTAAGACATTGAAATGCTTTTTCCCAAAGTAAGCCGCAACGTCTCGACTATTGGCGAACACTTCGTTGTTCTTGATGGTGACGATAGGGGTGGTGATCAGTTCACACGGGGACAAGGCCGAGCTATATGCCCGACCTACGCTGCCTCCATGAAGCGCTTTGCTTCAAGGTAAGCAAGCTTATCAACACGCTCATTGCCCTTGTTTCCAGCATGACCCTTGACCCATCGCCATGCGACATCATGGATTTGGCAAAGAGAGTCAAGACGCTTCCAAAGCTCAACATTCTTTACTGGCTTTCTTCCTGAAGTCCGCCAGCCATTCGCCTTCCAATTCTCAATCCACCCGCTAATTCCCTTCTGAACGTATTCGCTGTCAGTAAACACGGTAACTGCTAGGGGCCGCTTCAAGGCTTCCAGCGCCTTGATTGCTGCCAACAACTCCATCTGATTGTTGGTTGCCTCGGCTTGACCGCCTTTGAAAACTTTCACACGCTTGCCTTGGCTTATCTGAGCTGCCCAACCACCGGGGCCAGGGTTTCCGATGCACGCGCCGTCTGTGTGGATTGCGATTGGTTGTTTCTGACTCTTTGCCATCTTCTGCGTTCCTTTCGAGGATTGTGGTTCGTCACATAGTGCAACCCAATTACGTGAGGCAGCAGCAGAAACAATGCCAATGGATAACAATGACTACCCTAGCGAGAGTGTTTCATTGGGAACCAAAATAAGCGAGAAATCATGGAGGTTGTTTAAGTGTGGGGAGCTTGGAAAATGCGGCAGTTGTTAATGATGGTATTCGCCGGTGCTGGAATCTTGTCATTGTCTGGATGTATGACCGCATCGCAGTACGAGGAAATACTTAACTCATGGGTCGGCAGCTCAGAGCAGAGTTTGATTGAATCTTGGGGCCCGCCTAGCAGCCACTATATATCTGGCAATACCAAGTATTTGACCTATTCAAGCCAAGGCAGCATGACTATTCCGGGAACGCAGCCTACATATCAGTCAACAGTCATCGGGAACCAAATATACACTAACTCCTATGGCGGTACGGCACCGACAACCATTAATCTGTCATGCCAACAAACCTTCACTGTTGAAAATGGTTACATCAAAAGCTGGAGCTACAAGGGCAACAATTGCTATTGAGCTCTGGTCATATCAGAAGTAAGCCCCGCCAAAGCGGGCAGGGCATCACTTCCGTCATCACCGAGAAGCAGGCAGCATGTTCGGATTTCGGGAGCGTTTGGTGTTGCAAACAAAGAACTCCAACAATCCATTTCGCCCCCTGAACACGAATTGAAAACCTGTCTCGTTCCTGTAAGCATCAAAACGCGGCAGGAGCTCGAACCCCTTGGGCGCTGACGGCACCAAGTCAAGCTCTATGCGGGTGAATGGAATTCGGAAGCTCCAGCATCGAAGATGATCAAGTAACACTTAGTAACCCTTCTTGAAGATTGTTATCGAGGGTTATGAAGGTGATTCGATAGGTTACAAAAAACCAGACTTGATGTTTCTTTTTCTTTCTGGAAAATATAATTACATCAAATGCTTACGAAATCGAAAGTGTTACCAAATTGTAGGTTTTACGATATGGCTGCAGGCCCTTGGCTTTCTTCCTTAGCGTGGTGCCCAGATACACTTTTGTTTTCTTCTTTTTCCTGCCGCTTGGCATCAGCAATTTCAACGACACGTTTTCGTCTTTGTTGTCTCTCGTGGCGCTGTACATACCAAGTTTGAAACAAATCCTCGATCAACTCGATAAGTGCCACAGCTTCTTCCGGTTCTACAGAGAGGATTAAATTGATATCCTTCTCCATGTGAGCGCCGATATTTCCCAGCCCCCTTACAGCGTCAATCGCTTGCCATGTGTCCGGGTCAACCTTGTCTTCCAATGCTTTAATCTCGTCCACGAGACGACTTTTTTTGATACCCCAGTAATCTCTTATCATGCCTTGCAGGCAGCGTCGTGCAAGTGTGGCTGATGCTTTTGGGCTCACGTCTACTGTTTTACAGGCTTCTTCATAGTCTTCGCGAAGTGCATCGGGAATATATTCAGGAAGCGACATAGCTCTCGACTCGGGTAGAAGCTTCCAGTACTTCACTTGCTGGGTAACATGAGGTGTCCGATTGCGCCTCAATGTTACCTCGAGTGTTGGTTTACGACATATAGGATTTGGGCAGAGCGTCGCTTGTACTTGGTAACTAATGCGTCCCCAATATGAGTCGTCAAAAAGCCGCATATTTGTGTTGAACTGATCATCCGGGCCAACAACTGCGTTCGTTTCGCAGTGTGGACATCTCCAAGGTTTCACCATGTTCTTCCATATCTGAATAGGTTTTCGAGCACTGGAGCAACAACTTAAAGATGATCGTAACTGCACCCGTTATATAAGTACAGATGCATTGACGTCCTCAAGATTGTGGATAGTCCAGCTTTTCAATCGCTTCCTTCAAACCAGACAATACGTTACCACCAGAATACAGGCCGTAAGTCATTCTAGGCTTTTCATGACCCAAGATATCGGCGGTCACATTTTCCTGAACCCCTGCTCTCTCAAGCTGCGTGGAAACACCTTTTCTGATTGAATGGAAAACATATCGGTTCGAATACCCGAGACGAGTTCGCAGATTACCAAATCGCTTACCAATGGCATTCGACCGGCTGCCGTACTTGTTCTCGGGCAGCCCTGATAAAACATAACCGTCTTTACTGTCCTCACAGAGACGGTCCAGAGCGTCTTCGAGCTGAGAGTGCACAGGAACTCTGCGCCATCCAGCTTCCGTTTTTGCGTCTGCAATCTCGATGAAGCGAATACCGTCCTGATCTATTCCTACATTCGCAGTAGATAAAGCACACAGCTCATCAATGCGGCACCCTGTCCACATCCCCAATACAATCAAATCGGCCAAACTCTGATCGCCTTTGTCGATTGCAGCAGCCAAAAGCCTCGACACATCATTAGGCTCAAAGTGCATTCGTTTGTCTTGGGCACTCGTTTTGCTGTGTTTGCTTTTCGTGCCTGTTACCGCCTGCTTGAACGGCTCAGCGTCCTCGGCGGCAATTTCGATCTTTTGGAGATATGCCCAGTAGCCTCGCGCACTGGAGATAATCCGAGCGACGGTCTTTCGCTTAAGACCCTCGTTAGTTTGTAGCTCCCCAACCCAACGCGTAACTTCCCTCTTAGAAATATCTGCAAGATACGGGAACTTCTTACTCATTCTGGCGAGGTCAGATCGCTTCATGTCGACGGTTTTCGGGATATTATCCAACGTAGATAAGTACTCCGAAACATGTTCGCTGGTCTTCACCATCTGGCCAGTAGCAAGTTGATAGAAGCGCTTGCTGTCTTCGAACTCCGGCAACTGCTCAAAGCGCGGGTCTCGATCATCCGTTATCCCGGCCTTACGTGCCGCACGAGTTACTCGGTCGAAAGCTTCTTCTACGAGAAGATATTCAAGAATGCTCTTCTGTTCCTCGTCAGCTTCTTTGATTTGCTCTCGCCAAAACAGCGCATCTCGTTCGATTGCATCCCCAGACTGACTTCGAGCTCGCTCAATCTGATGGAGCCATCTTTGCTCCAGCACGGCAGCTCTTCTTCTGGCCTCTTTGGGGTCTTCCGTTTTCAAGCTCGCGGTGAAACGTTTTTTGCCAAACACCTCGTGCAAATCAGCAGGCAAATCATGCAAAGCATAATAAAGTTTGCGGCGCTTCTGAACGTACATCAAAGACCTTTTCCACCAACGTTTTCCACCAACGCTATAGTGAAAAATCCCTTATTTCGCAAGGAACTGCGGGGCAAAAATTTCTATTCAGAACATCCCCTCCTCTCTGCCACTGACCAAATTCCCGAAAAATGACAGATCAGACGCCACACAGTTCTCACTGTGTGACGAAATGCGTTTGCCTATTTATCCGATCCGGTTCGGGCGGAAACGGCACCAAGCCATTTGCGCAACAATCCATCAAGCTGATCCAGCTCATCGGCATTAAGGCCATCAAGCAACCGGTGCTGATTGGCGACGTGGTCGGTGACGGCGGCATCGATCAACTCAAACCCGTGCGGGGTCAGAGCGACAACAAAGCCGCGGCCGTCTTCGGGGTTGCGCTGACGGGTGATCAGGCCGGCTTCTTCGAGTTTATCAAGCCGGTTGGTCATGGTGCCCGATGTCACCATCGTCCATTCGATCAATTGCGACGGGCTTAGCGCATAGGGTGGCCCCGACCGGCGGAGTGTCGCCAATACGTCAAAGCTGGCCCCGTTCAGATCGTGCTGTTTGAAGACACGATCCATTTCCGCCATCAGAATGGCGCGCAATCGCCCGACCCGGCCAATCACCCCCATCTGGGCAACATCAAGATCGGGACGTTCGCTGCGCCATTGCGCCAGAATGCGATCGATTTTGTCTGTGCTGTTTTCCATGGCTTGAGGATATGCCGAAAATTTATCTTGACGTCAAGATTTCTGATTATATCTTGACGTCAAGATAAATGGAGCCACCATCATGAACCGAACGACCGACTTATTCCTGACAGCAATTGCCCCGGTGATCTGGGGCAGCAGCTATATCGTGGCGACCGAATTGTTGCCGCACGGCTACCCACTGACCGTATCGCTTTTGCGCGCCTTGCCTGCCGGATTGATCCTGTTGCTGGTGGTGCGCCAGCTTCCCGGTGCCGGGTGGCGTGGCCGGGTTTTCATCCTGGGCGCGCTTAACTTCGCGATATTCTGGGCCATGCTGTTTGTCGCGGCCTATCGCCTGCCGGGCGGGGTGGCGGCAACGCTTGGCGCGATCCAGCCGTTGCTTGTGCTGTTTCTGGCACGTTTTGCCTTGGGAAACACCATCACCCTGCTTGGCATTTTTGCCGCCATTTCGGGACTGATCGGGGTTGCGATGCTTGTTCTTGGCCCATCGGCAAGCCTTGATCCGATTGGCATTGCCGCGGCCCTGTTTGGCGCAGCTTCCATGGCGGCGGGTACGGTCCTGACCCGCAAATGGCAACCACCGGTATCCCCCCTGACCTTTACCGCATGGCAATTGACCGCGGGCGGCATCCTTTTGATCCCGGTTGCCCTGATTGTCGAGCCGGGCTTTCCGATGCCAACCCTCACCAATCTTGCCGGGCTGATCTGGTTGGGACTGATCGGTGCGGCGCTTACCTATTTCCTGTGGTTTCGGGGTATTGCGCGGCTTGGCCCGACCACGGTGACAAGCTTTGGCTTCTTAAGCCCGACCAGTGCGGTTCTTTTGGGCTGGGTCATTCTGGGCGAACAGTTATCGCCACTTCAGATCGCCGGTGTTGTCGTTGTCCTGATCAGTATCTGGCTGGGACAACGTGCCGCACGACCCAAACCGGCCCTTGCCCCCGACATGACCGCCGATAACAGCCCCCTTGCTGCCACCCCAAAACCGTAACGCACCACCAAACACAATTCAGAAAAGGAACGCCCCATGACCAATACCGCCCCGCATAATCGTAAAATCGTTGTTTTTGGCGCCACCGGCGATGTCGGCCGCGAAGTTGCGACCGAAGCACTTTTGCGCGGATATCAGGTCACAGCGGTTGCCCGCGACATTGCAAAACTGTCGGCTCTTCCGGACATTGTCGCCCGCCAAAGCATCGATATCCTTGCCAATCCCGAGATTGTCGCAGAAGTCCTTGCCGACCATGACGTTGCGGTCAGCGCACTTCGCCCGGCGACCGGACAGGAAACGCTGTTACCGGAAATGACCAGGGTGCTGCTGGATGCGGCCCGGCAAAGCAAGACGCCAATATTGGTCACCGGCGGGGCGGCAACCCTGAAACTCGCCGATGGTAGCGGCCATACGGTTCTGAGCGCGCCGGACTTCCTGCCCGATAGTGTGCGCCCGATTGCCGAGGCCTGCGAACAGGTCGATATCCTGTTTGATCAATATGACGATGTGCGATGGACCTGCCTGCGCCCGCCGGCCATGCTGATCCCCGGCGAGAAAACCCGTAATTATGTGCGCGGCACCGATACGCTGGTTACCGATCACGATGGCGTTGCCCGGATTTCCTTTGCCGATTTCGGTGTGGCGATGGTGGATCTTGTCGATGCCGGTTTTGAGACCGTTACCCGCAACCCGCAACGCTTGACGGTTGGCTATCGGTCACAGGTCGCGGCGGCCTGATCCGCCATAAACAACACATATATAGATATGAGTGCAAAACGGGCGGCGCGACAAAACCGGATAAAGCCGCCCGTTTTCAATTCTGATCAGTCGGCCCCGGATGCGGCCTTGATCCGGGCAAAGACTTCATCAAGGGCGGTATGGAGTGCAGATGCGCCGTTTTCACGGACAAAAGCCTTGGCGACCTGTTCATTCAGGCCACCCGGTGTGGAATGGCCATCAACCAGTTCGGCAAAGCTTTTATCCGGTGACTTGGCCGTATTTTGCGCGAGCCCCGAAAACAGGGCGGCAAGGTAACGCCTGGCATCGGCCGCATCCGACCCCTGTTTGACCATCCAGTCCGCCGCACTTTCAAGCACCGTGAAATAGGTCGCCATCAGCGCACTTCCCGCTGCATAACCATCGAAGGCATCAATGGTTTTGGCGGCAACCGCCCCGCCAAGTTTGTCAAACAGAGCCATCACATCGTCCGATCCGGGATAGATTGCGGTCACGCAGGCATGATGTTCGACCGATGGCAGGGGAATGGCACGGTCATATTGCGCATTGGTGCCAAGCCAGGATTTAAGTTCAGCAATCGGGATGGTGGCGATCAGGCTGACGAGTTTTTTGTCATCGGGCACATCAAGCGGTTCAAGCACATCACGGGCAATTTGCGGCAAAACGGCAAGGAAGATCATATCGGACTGATCAATAATCGCCTGATTGTCATCGCAGATACGGACATTTTCAAAATCAGCGGCAAGCTTGCGCGAGACCGCATCACTGCGCCGCGAAACAATGAATTCGGACACCGGATAATCCGATGAAGCCAATCCACGGATCACCGCATCACTGATGGCGCCCGTGCCGATAAAGCCAAGCTTCATTTAAAGTCCCCTGTCATATCCTTTGCCCTATCGTCTGGCATCTCGCCAAACATATCCTGTGGCGCAAACGCATCGGTCCGATCAGATGATCGCGTGACCGCATCGCTGCCATCATAGGCGGCAATGACCCGGAATTCCGGCCCGTCCGAGGTCGAATGGCTTTCATAAAGACAGAACCGATCAATGGTGAAAACCCGCGAAGTCAGATCAACATGATCGGCAACCGTTTGTTCGATGGTGGCACGCGCAGCATCGCGGTTCCGGCCGAGCGTGATATGCGGGGTGAATTTGCGCATATCCATATCCGGGCATTCATCAAGTGCCAGAAGCGCGTTTTCAACCCGGTGCGCCAGGCGGTGCAGAGCCGGCTGGTCCTTTATCCCGGCCCAGAAGATGCGGATCTTGCGGCTGGAGGCAAAGACATGCAGTCCCTGAACCTGAAGATCAAAGGGTTCGAACGATACCTGGGCAAGGGCGTGATCGATCTCGGCCGCCAGACCGGGATCGACATTGCCGATGAATTTAAGGGTGATATGCATGTTTTCCGGGGTCTGGGCATCCAGCCCCTTGATCCCGCGCGCAAGCGGATAAAGATCGGCTGCGATATCGCCGGGAATTTCCACGCCGACAAACAAACGCATGACTGGGGGTATCCAATTCTATTCTGGTGGCAGGGTGGCTTTTGGAAATATCGCCTAGCCGGTGGAACGTCCGGGCAGCGGAAGGACATCGTCCTCGCCATCAATCTGCGGAAAGTTACCCGATGCCCAGTCGGCCTTGGCCTTTTCGATGCGTTCCTTTGAAGACGCAACGAAATTCCACCACAAATGCCGATGGCCCAGCGGCAAACCGCCCAGCAACATCACGCGGCTTTCGGTGGCAGCAACAATATCGGGGATTTCTTCGGGCGCGACATAGACGAAGCTTTCCGGGCCAAAGGCATCGCCATCAATGGCGACACTGCCCGAGACCACATAAATCGCGCCTTCCTGATTTTCACCGGGAAGCAGCAATTGCGCGCCTTCATCCATGTGAACATCAAGATAATACAGCTTGGATTTGACCGGAACGGGTGCGGTTTTGCCAAATGCCTCGCCCGCGATCAGGCGCATGTGAAGACCGGCATCTTCAATGATCGGAAGGTCATGCTTGGGCACATGATAAAAGGCGGGATCGGATTCTTCGGCTTCTTCGGGAAGGGCGACCCAAAGCTGCAAACCGTCAAGTTCGTGAACCGAATTGCGGACTTCGGGTGTTTCGCGTTCGGAATGGGTAATGCCATGTCCGGCATTCATCCAGTTGAGATCACCGGGCGTGATTTCCAGATTGCTGCCCAGACTGTCACGATGAAGCACCGCCCCCTTGAACAGATAGGTCACGGTTGCCAGACAGATATGGGGATGCGGGGGCACGTCAATGCCCTGACCAGGTTGGAATTCGGCCGGGCCCATATGATCGAAAAAGACGAACGGCCCGACAGACCGCACTTCGCGATGGGGCAGAACGCGGCGCACGGAAAAAGCCCCAAGATCGGCTTCCTTGCCAGTGATAAGCTTAACCATGCGCCGCCTCCTTATATATGTGGGTCGGACACAGCCCGATGCGGGCTGCGCCGATTTACGAATGCGTGATGACCATCCCGATTACGGGCACGGGAACGGCCATTTCTGATGGATCGCCTCGATCTCGGCCAGAACATCGTCGGACAGGGTAATGTTGGCCGATCCGATATTGGTTTTGAGCTGTTCCATGCTGGTCGCGCCAATGATGTTTGCAGTCAGGAACGGACGCGAATTGACATAGGCCAGCGCCATCTGGCACGGATCAAGACCATTGTCCTTGGCCAGTTTCACATAGGCCTCGGTCGATTTGATGCCGTTTTCGGTCTGGTAACGGCCGAAATATTGCGGCCATTTGGCAACCCGCGATCCTTCGGGACGGGCACCGCCCAGATATTTGCCCGAAAGCGCCCCGCCGCCCAGCGGCGAATAGGCCAAAAGACCGGCATCTTCGCGGATCGAACATTCAGCCATGCCGACTTCGTATTGGCGGGTCAGAAGGCTATAGGGATTCTGAACCGAAACCACGCGCGGCCAGCCATTTTTTTCGGCCAACTCAAGGAACTTCATCAGTCCCCACGGGTTTTCGTTCGACAGCCCGATATGGCGGACCTTGCCGGCCTTTACCAGTTCATCAAGGGCCTCAAGGCTTTCCTTGATCGGGGTGAAATCCTCGTTCTCGTCATGGACATAGCCCAGCTTGCCAAAGAAGTTGGAATTCCGGTCCGGCCAATGGAGCTGATAAAGATCGACATAATCGGTCTTGAGACGTTTGAGCGATCCGTCGATTGCCTCGTGAATTTGGGCACGGGTCAGACGCGGCCCGTTGCGGACATAGGCAAAACGTTCAGCCGGGCCAACAATCTTGGTCGCGATCACCAGATCATCACGACGGCCGCGCTTTTCAAGCCAGTTGCCGATGATGGTTTCGGTCGCGGTAAAGGTTTCTTCCATTGCCGGGACCGGATACATTTCGGCGGTATCGATGAAATTGACTTCGTTTGCAGTCGCATAGTCGAGCTGTTCGAACGCTTCGTCCTGCGTATTCTGCTGTCCCCAGGTCATGGTGCCCAGGCAGATAACACTGACATCAATGTCAGTACGTCCCAATCGACGATATTCCATATAACAATCCCCTTTTGCATCCCGCCGCCAAGCGGCTCCTGAAAGGATGCGACTTTTCACAATGGTATGAATATATCCCGTGACGGGCGTGATGAAACCGCCCGCGGCAAAAAATCTTATGCGATCACGGATTTAGCCAACAATTTCCGGGGATGTTAGCGCTAACACGCATCAAGTGCCGGCCCTAGACAAACAGGGTCAGAACCCCGGTATAGCCATAGAAACGGTCATTGCAGATTTCACCATTGCCGTAAAATCCGGTCAGGGGCAAATCCCCCAATTCGTCGCGGATGATCATCATTTCACGGCTTTCGGTGCCAAACAGATGCGGGCCACGGGCGACACAGCTGCAATAAAGCGCCCCGCGCGGTTTACCGGGCAGACGTTTTTGCAATTCCGATAGCATCCGGCGCAAATCCTGTTCGGCGGCGGCCCCGTCCCGGCGAACAAAGCGGATGGCGTCACCGGCTTGCACATCGCCACTAATGGCGATCATGTTGTTGTGGGGATCAACCCCCATCAGATTGCGCACGACAAAATCACCGGTATCGGAACCGGGCACCATCAGGGCCGCGTGATAACGCCCGGATGCCATGGAATGTTCACTTCCATCGGCGTCGAGTTCTTCCTTAAGCACCGAAAGAGCTGGACGGTCATCAAGGGTGGAAACGATGCCTTCGCGGCCTTCGGTCACGCGATGGACCGGGCCGATTGGCGTGCAGGCCTGGCTGATGCCGACCTGAACGGTGGTTTTGCTGTCAAACAGTACGCCTGAAAGACCGCCATTGACCACGCGATCGGCAATCTGTGGCGCGCTTCGTTCGCCCGATGCAATCCCGCCGACCAGATAGGTTGATCCCATGCGCGCCAGTTCCGACAGGGTCGCAAGACTTTGCGGTGCACCGGGATCGCCATGGACCAGACCGAAAATCGGTTGCAGACGATCAATCGCCTTTTGCAGTTCCGGTGCATCAAGATCGGCATCGGTTTTCAGCGGTTCGAAAATATGAAAGTCGTCACTGGCAAACGGGGCCACCATGACAGAAGCCGCCGGAACCCCGAAATAGGCGCGGCCCGATCCACAGACACCAACACCCGATGTGCCGATCCAGTGTTCAATCGACAGGCGCGATCGCAAAAAGGTCAGGATGCTGCCGATATCTTCGGCAAGGGCTTCGGAAACATAGAGAAACGCCAAAGCCTGGGAGGGGAGCGGTTCTTTTTCCAACAGTTCCGCCAGCTCGGAGGCGACAGACGCCCAGTTTTCCCCGCTGGCATGTGCAGCCCGAAATTCCGCCGTCATGCATTCTCCCGATTTTGACTGATCACACGATCCGGGTCTTGCGCCCGCCTTTGTCCGAACATCCCGACACGACAGCGTGCGGCCATCCGGATAGCTCACTTACATTATATCTAAGCATCGGGTCCGGTTTTCGACAAGGGCCATCGAAAAAGCAGGGTCCGATGCGCGCTTGCGGTCAGGAAATATGTTTGCGCAACAGGTCCATGGCGGCATTCAGCTGTGTCATGCGTTGATGGGACCCGTAATTGCTGTCGGGATGATGGATCGCGGCAAGCACCCGGTATTTGGCGCGTATCGTGCGCATATCGGGCCGGGCACTGGGCGCAAACCCCATGACATGCAGGGCCTCGTTAAAGGTGGTCACACCACGATCAAGCGGATCAAAGGCAAGGTTATCCACAATCTGGCGCAGACGTTCGAGTTCCTCGCGCGATTGCAAAAGTTCGACCGGGGGTTCGGCCTGACGCTTTTTGATGGCGCGCGCTTCTTCAAGGGCGGCGCGTTCTGCGGCAAGGACATCGGACTTTTCAACCCGCATATTGACGTCCCCCGCATCAAAATCGATGGCCATTTTCAAGGCCTTGCGCACGGTGACCACCGCAAATCCCGGTGGCAGACGCAATTGCAGGCGCGGTTTGCGCCGCCACGGGCGACCTTCGGCCGGACCTGATTTCAGAACAATGGTTTCACGGTCCCCTTTGGGCGGATCACCGGGATCTTCGTAATCCTCGATCGTTTTTTCCGGCACGATCAACATTACTGATCGCGCCAGATCCGCGGCATTGACGCCGCGCCGTTCGGCCAATTGCAAAACGGTGTCACGAAATGTCGACGAACAGGGGATGGTGTAGGATTGTTTGACGCCAGATGATGCGGACACGCCCGATGCCTCTGTTAAATTATTGATTTAATTTAATAATTATTACGTCCCGGGTAACTTTAACCGCCCAATCGCGCGGGCTTTTTCTGTTCCCGGATGGAAGTGTATCGGGTGATTCCGGCAGCTGCAACTGCATTTGCAGTCAAAATCGAATCGCTTCCGATTCATCCACAGGGAAAATTGCGACTCGGGATGAATCCTTGGAGTCGCCAAATGACATCCAAAGCCCTGATATTGCGCCATTCCCGCCGAATCACCAGGGATTCCAAGCTGCGACTCGGTAAAAAGTTATTCAACAAACTTATCCACAGGCCCGGATTGGCATTTTACGGGTAAATTTACCTAAATTATTGAATCATATGGATTCTTTATATGAATCAGCGGTTATGACATTTCCCCACCCTGCGCAGCCTGCAGTTCCGCGATTGAAGATCGGGCGCGTTCAAAAACACCTACCGCACCTTTAAAACAACATACGCAGTTAACGGACTGACAATTCGGAACATATCCGAAAGTAAATGGTCTGTTAATTTTACAGTAAAGCCTGTGTTTTGGGGCCAAATCCGGGTGTTTTCGGGTGCTTCAGCCACTCATGGCACATTCCGAACCTATGATTAATCAATTGATTTTAAACGATTATCATAACATCTACGCCAAGTTTCCGACCTTCCCCCTCACAGAGGGAGAAATCGTTTCGGGTTGTTGATGTTTTCTATCTACATTTGCAGTTTTTTCGCCACCCCCAGTCCGAAAATGTCGCAATTCCATCGCCAGACGACATTTTCCGTCGGATTTCATGACCGATAACCCATTGGAAAACGGTTGTTTTTCAAACCAACACCCGACAAGCGGCAAAATTCAGAAACTGCTGCACTGCACAGCTTGCCCGCATGAGGCAGTCGCACCGCACCAACGATAACCGGTCACAGATTGCGCCAAAATTGCCGCCATCGGCTAATCCACCCCGATCCACAAAACCCAAACCATGGTCCGCAAACAGCAAAAAACCCCGATACCACACGGCAATCGGGGCTTTTGGCAGGGAAAAGATTAATCAGGCAGGATCAGGATGCATCATCGAGCAGATTGATCACATCGGGCAAAATGCGTTCAACAATAACCGCGACCCCGTCCGCATTGGGATGCATGCCGTCATCCTGGTTAAGGTCGGGTTCGGCCGCAACGCCATCCAGGAAAAATGGATAGAAATCAATTTCATAGCGGCCGGCAAGGTCGGGATAGATGCTGTTGAATTCATCGCCATATGCCTTGCCCATATTGGGCGGTGCCATCATCCCGGCCAACAGGACATCGACATCCTGTGCGCGCAGTTTTTCGATGATTTTGGCCAGATTGTCGCGCGTCTGGGCCGGTTCGACCCCGCGCAAGGCATCGTTGGCACCAAGTTCAAGCAACACCGCATCGGGTTTATCCACAAGCGCCCAGTCAAGGCGGGCCAAACCGGCAGCAGAGGTATCACCCGATACCGAACTGTTAATCACCCGCACATCGTGACCGGCTTGTTTCAGGGCGCTTTGGAGCTTCGGGGCAAAGCCGTCATCATGGGCAAGGCCATATCCGGCCATCAAACTATCGCCAAACAAAACAATGGTTTGCGGCGATTTATCCGCAGCCTGAACCGGTAAAACTGCGCCAAACAGGCCAAAGAGTGCGACCATCGCCACCACAAGCCCGCGTGAAAGCCGCCTGATCGCAGTGCGCAGTGCAGTGAACTCGATTACAGTGCGGTCTTGCCCGATCGCCAAATTCATAACAAATCTCACCCCATATGCTGTCATCTTGCCGGGATGGTTACCAAGCGGTTACCCTGCGACAGCGCATTCAGATCATTAGAAATATTATCTGAACCAGAAACGTCCTGATCCGTAAGCTTATGTAACCTGCTTTGATGATCTTGCAACGGACAAGCCCGATAGGACCCCAAATGAGTGTGACCGAAACCACCGCCGTCGCGGAACAAACTGATGCTTCTGCGGGCAAGAAAGCCGAACAGACAATTGATGTCCGCAACCTGAAGCTCAGACTGCAAGGCCCCGCCGGCATTGTCGAGATTCTCAAAGGTGTTGATCTGTCACTTTATGCCGGGGAACGGGTCAGTCTGGTTGGCCCGTCCGGATCGGGCAAAACATCGCTTTTGATGGTTATTGCGGGGTTGGAACAAGCCCAGGAAGGTGTGGTCAATGTCTGTGGCAATGACCTGCGCGCCCTTGATGAGGATGGCTTGGCACTTTATCGCCGCCACCATGTCGGCATCGTGTTTCAGGACTTCCATCTGATCCCGACCATGAGCGCGCTTGAAAACGTTGCACTTCCGATGGAGTTCGCCGGACGCAAGGATGCATTCGAAAAGGCCCGTGCCGAACTTGAACTGGTCGGGCTTGGCCATCGCACCGATCATTATCCCGGCCAATTGTCGGGTGGCGAACAGCAACGCGTCGCCCTTGCCCGGGCGCTTGCCACCGATCCGGAACTTTTGCTGGCCGATGAGCCGACCGGCAACCTTGATGGTGCGACCGGTGAAACGATTATCGAATTGCTGTTTGATCTGACCAAACGGCGCGGTTCCACGTTGCTTTTGATCACCCATGATCCGGGCCTTGCCGAGCGGTGCGACCGTACCGTGATGCTGCGCGACGGCGAAATCGTTTCGCAACTGGAATCGCGGTCATGAGCAACGGTTTGTCTTTATCCCCAAGCGATGACCGCCTGTGGTCGATTGCCTGGCGGGTGTGCCGCCGGGAATTGCGCGGCGGTCTTTCGGGTTTCCGGATTTTCCTGGCCTGCCTGGCGCTGGGCGTCGGGGCGATTGCCGCTGTCGGAAACGTTTCGGAATCCGTTCTTTCCGCGCTGGAGCGCGACGGGCGCAAGCTTTTGGGCGGCGATGTCGAACTGCGCCTGACCCATATGGAAGCCACAGCCGAGCAACTTGACTGGCTGCGCGCCAATACCGAACGCATGGGCGAACTGGCAACCATGCGCACCACGGCCTATGGCCCGGAACAGCGGCGGCTGGTGGAACTCAAGGCGGTTGATGATATCTATCCGCTATTTGGCGAGATGGAGCTTGCCGATAACATTCCGTTTGCCGGTATCCTTGATCGGAAAGACGGCCTTTGGGGTGCGGTGACCGAGGCCGGCCTTCTGGAACGCCTTAACATCGCGATCGGAGATACGGTCAAACTTGGCGATATCGATGTCCAGATCCGTGGCGTCATTGCCACGGAACCTGACAAGGCGGTCGGGTTCTTTAACTTTGGCCCGCGCCTGATGGTGTCAAAAGCCGCCCTGATGGACACCGGCCTTGTTCAGCCCGGCAGCCTGATCCGCTATTATTACGCATTGGATCTGATGGGTAATGAAACGCCAACCGCGTTTCGTGAACGGCTTGAAAACCAGTTTGAAGATGCCGGTTGGCGCATCCGCGACACATCGAACGCCAATCCCGGTTTGCGCCGTTTTATTGAACGTTTGACCCTGTTTCTGACCCTGGTTGGTCTGTCCGCCCTTCTGGTGGGCGGCATCGGGGTCGCCAATGCAGTGCGCAGCCATATCGAAAGCAAAACATCTGTTATCGCCACCCTGAAATCGATCGGGGCGTCACATGGACTGGTGTTGCGGATTTACTTCCTGCAAATCCTGGTGCTTGCGCTGATCGGGATCGGGGTCGGGCTTTTGATCGGGGCTGTAACCCCGGCAATTGTCGCCCCGCTTCTGGCCGGGCGGTTGCCGATCGATGTGACCCTTGGCCCGGCATTGCCATCCCTGATCATTGCCACCAGCTTCGGGCTGCTGACCACACTGGTCTTTGCATTGCCGTCCCTGTTGCGTGCGCGTGAAATTCCCGCCGCCCGGCTTTTCCGGGCCAGTGCGGGTCTGTTTAACGGCAGTCCGGTGCGCCGGCGCGACCTGCCCTATATAGGCATCCCCCTTGTGCTGTTGCTGGTCCTGACGGTTTTGACGGCAACCGACCGGGCAATTGCACTGGGCTTTATTGCCGGATCTGCCGCGGCCGTGGTGATTTTCACCTATGCCGGACGGGGAATTGTATCTCTTTCGAAACGGTTTATCACCGGTCGGGATGCCTTTTCGCGTCTTGCCCTGGCCAACCTGCATCGTCCGGGGGCAAGCACGGTTCCGGTCGCCCTGTCACTTGGGCTTGGCCTGACCCTGCTGGTCACGATTTCCGGGATCGAGGGCAATCTTGATAACGAGATCAATGAAAACCTTCCTGAATCTGCCCCGGCCTTCTTCTTCCTTGATATACGTCCGGATCAGATGGATCAGTTCCGAAGCCAGCTTCTGGCGCAGGAAAATGTTTCGGATATCGAACAAACACCGATGCTACGCGGACGTGTCACCGCGATTGACGGGGTTGATGCCAATGATGTGGGCCCGGGCGATGATCGCTGGTTCCTGCGTGGTGACCGTGGCCTGACCTTTGCCGCCGCCCCGCCGCCCGAAACCAAACTGGTGCGCGGGGAATGGTGGCCGTCTGATTATGATGATGTGTCCAAGCCGCTGGTATCGATCAGTGCCGATATCGGCAATGCCTTTGAACTTGAACCCGGTGATACGATTACGGTCAATATTCTGGGCCGCGACATCACGGCCGAGATCGCCAACTGGCGCGAGGTCGAATGGCAAAGCCTGCGCATGAATTTTGCCATGGTGTTTTCACCCGGCCTGATCGACAAGGCCCCCTATAGCCTGATTGCCACCGCCCATATGCCGCGCGAAATGGAAGAACCGGTTGATCGCATGATCGGTCTCGACTTCCCGAATGTATCCGCCATCCGTGTGCGCGAGGCACTGGAAGCCGCCAACGCCATTCTGGCCGGGATTGGAACCGCACTTAATGCGACAAGCATGATTGCGATTGTTGCCGGGGTGCTTGTCCTTGCCGGCGCAGTTGCCGCAGGCCGCCGCAAGCGGATCTATGATGCCGTGGTGCTCAAGACGCTTGGCGCGACACGGGCCAATATCCTTTATGCCTATGCGCTGGAATACGGGATTTTGGGTCTTGCGACCGGGGTGATTGCCGCCTTTGTCGGCTCGGTCGCGGCATGGTCGGTGCTGGTTCTGGTGATGGAGGCACATTGGGTCTTCTTGCCGATGACCATTTTCGGTCCGATTGCCATCGGTCTTCTGGCAACGCTTTCGGCCGGCTTCGTTGGCACCTGGCAGGCGCTGCGCAGTCCCGCCGCACCGATGTTGCGCAACGAATAGGCCATTTCCCGATATCTTGAAAAAACAGGGCCGGTCACATTTGACCGGCCCTGTTTTCTGTTTCAGATCATTTCGATATCAAACCGGAAAGACCGGTTCGGCTGGTAATGGCATTACGCCAGATCACGCAAAGCACGCCTGACGACCTTGCCGGTCGTGGTCATTGGCAACTGATCGAGAAACGCGATTTCACGCGGATATTCATGCGCGGCAAGGCGGGTTTTGACGAAATCCTTGATATCGCTTTCAAGTTCGGGGCTTTGCGCATAACCATCAGCCAGAACCACAAAGGCCTTTACGATCTGTCCGCGCTGGTCATCGGGTTTGCCAATCACCCCGGCCATGCGAATGGCCGGATGGGCAATCAGGCAATCTTCGATCTCGCCCGGGCCGATGCGATATCCGGCCGAACTGATGACATCATCATCGCGCCCGACAAAGCGGATATAGCCATCCGCATCGACACAGCCCATATCGCCGGTCAAAAGCCATTCGCCGACAAATTTGTCACGGGTGGCTTCGGGATTGCGCCAATATTCCAGAAACATCACCGGATCGGGTGCCCGCACTGCAATGCGCCCCATCTCACCGGGGGCCACGACATTCCCGCCCAGATCAATCACCGCAACATTATGGCCCGGCACCGGACGGCCCATGACGCCGGGCTTGGGGGCCATGATCGACTGACAGGAACTGACGACCATATTGCATTCGGTCTGACCGTAAAATTCATTGATGGTGACACCGAACACCCGACGCCCCCAATCAAGAAGTTCCGCACCAAGTGTTTCGCCACCACTTGCAATAGAACGTAGGTTGCAGTTGAATTTTTGCGCCATTTCATCGCCCGCCGCCCGCATCATCTTTAATGCAGTTGGCGGCAGGAAGGTATTGCGCACACCATATTCGGCAATCAGGCCAAAGGCGGCTTCGGGTGTGAATTTTTCAAAACGGTGCGCAACCACCGGCACCCCGTGATGCCAGGCCGGCAGCAAGACATCAAGCAGCCCGCCGATCCAGGCCCAATCCGCAGGCGTCCACATCACATCCCCGTCCTTGGGGAAGAAATCATGGGACATTTCAACACCGGGCAAATGGCCCAGCAGAACCCGATGGGCATGAAGCGCGCCTTTGGGCTGGCCGGTGGTACCGGATGTGTAAATGATCAGGGCCGGTTCATCGGCACGGGTTTTGACAACATCAAACTGGTCGCTGGCCTCGGCTGACAGGGCCTTGAAATCAAAGCAGCCATCCGGCGCGCCATCAATGACATAGACATATTCAAGTGCCGGCAAAAGATCGCGGATTTCAGCAATTTTTGCCGCCCCTTCCTTGTCGGTCACCAGCGCCTTGGCGGCACAGTTGCCCAACCGGTATTCCAGCGCATCGACCCCGAAAAGGGTAAAGAGCGGAACCGCAACTCCGCCCATCTTGTAGGTCGCGATATGGGCAATCGCGGTTTCGGGGCTTTGCGGCAACAGAATACCCACCCGGTCCCCACGCCGGATGCCATGGCGGCGCATGACATTGGCAAAGCGATTCGACAAACGTTTGAACTGGGCAAATGTGTAATCACGGCGCGATCCGTCGCGCCGACGGTGCATCAGCGCCAAACGATCCGGGTCATCGGCCCATTTGTCGCAAACATCAACACCAATATTGAAATGAGTCGGTACATCCCAGACAAAATCCGAGCATACCGTCGCGTAGTCATCACGACTGGTCAGCATATTTCCTCCCTGAATTTACCGCTGTTATTTGTTTTTGGCTGCGGCAAATATTGGCGACATGATAGTGCCTTTTGCATTCGGATTGCACCGATTTTGTTTGTCGTTGGCGATCTGAATGGCAAGAAAGCCCCATCAGAACGATGCAGTGCATCATTCAAACCATAAACCGGCCTTGTCTGACCCGGGGTTATTTGCAGATAAGTTGCCGATCCTGATTCAGGGTGACGGATCAAGCAGGAAAGTGAAATTCGCAGACTGCCCGGCATCGGTTGTAGCCCGGCTGTGGCAGCCCAGACAGGTGGCATCGGCTTGGTGCTGCATGAAGCTTTCAAGCGCACTGTTGGTCAGATAACGGGGAACTTCGCCGACGCCGAATGTCGCCCCGCCCGGATTTCCGATCCATTGTGTGCCAAGCAGCATGTAATTCTGCCAAACGGTACCGGCCAGTTTGCGTTGCCAGATGAAATTGGACTCCGCCGTGCCCGAAAACAGTCGCCAGCAGCGAACGATATCGGATCCCCCGACCGGTTCCCCGGACAGGCGCCGCGCATAGGGTGCGCTGTCCGCCCATTTCACATCCCCCGAAACCGGATTATTGGCCGCCGTCCCGCCAACGCCATGCCCGCCGTAAAATGCATAGGGCCGATCGATATCAGTTGGCGCCAGACATCCGTTGGCAAACGGGGTATCGGTGATGATGCTGTTGGGGCGACGGGCATTCGACGCCAAGGGCACATTGTCGATATGCTCGAAACTTGACCAGATCCAGCGATCCCCATTGCCACTTTGCACCCGCTGTACCAGATGCAAGCCCACCAGTCCGACCGTGACATCAAGACATTTCGCCCGCCCGTCGACCGTTTGCGATGGCCCCAGCGATATGCGGGCCGGACGGGTGTAATAGCCATGATCGACCAGCGTTTTGGTGCCGTCATTGCCCGGTAAAATGCGCCAGGCAAATTTCAATAATTGCGCGCCCATAACCCCGGGTGCGCTTGGCGGAATGCGCGGCGCATCGCCGACGGATGCACCATTCCTTACAGCGTTGCGCGTATCATCGGTTGATCGGGATGATGTGCTGTCTGCTATGGCCGTCGCAGTGATTGGTGGCGTCATGTGCCCGACAGGAAAGCTTATGGGGTTTTGCCCGTTGGCAAAGGCCAGACGCCCGGACTTCTGATCAAGGCCGTTCTCGCGGATATAATCCGCTGCAACCTGATTGATCCGGGTTTCATACAGCACAAAATTCCCGGCCTGATCGATCAGGATATCGCCGGTCGATTGCACATAGCTTGCCAGCAGCAGGGAACCGTCGGGCAGATCATCGGCACAGGACGGGTTGGGAAAGGCGACTTCGGAAAACAGATCCCGTCGGGTCGGGAAGTCTTGCCAGGCGGCTTTGCTGCCCGGGATATCAAGATCGGCATCACGTGCGACATCATGTGCGGCATCATGTACGGCATCACCCGGGGCCATCAGGGCGGTAAAAGCCTGCCAGGAGAAGCGGTCAAACGGACGTTGCGCATGATAGGCCAGAAACCGGTAGACGAAACTGGCATCAAATTCCGGCACATCGACGGGCGCAATCGCACAGGGTTCCGCGCCCGAACCGTCGGCACAGAATTCACCGTCATCGTATTTTTCAACAAAGACCGGGATATCCCCACGTTCGGCATTGGCGGTGAATTTCGCATTCTGGGCCAGCGTGGCAGACGGTATCGCCAACATCACCGGCATCAGACACAGGGCAATGCCAAGTTTGCGCATCGAAAATGGTGGTGCCACGATGGTTTCTGACATGCCTGTTGGTACCTTTGATGTATCGCGCTGCACATCATGCTTTACGCCGTGGCGCCATCATAAACCTGTTTGGGCGGGCTGTCCTTAATGTGGAATTTCACATTCTTGTCAGATGTCGGGTGAACAAGATCACATTCGGGCGCGCCGGGGGATTGCCGTTTCCGCCAAACCGTTGCTTTTCACGGAAATCCTGCCATATTTTGACCATCGCAGAATTGTATAAACGATTCTGCCCACAATTGGATCAAAGAGGGATTTCAATGGCTTTTGAAACGCGTCAACGCGGCTATGACGTCTCGGTTGGCCGGTCGGCGGCCGAGATCGATGAAGGTCTCCGCGCCTATATGCTGCGTGTCTATAACTACATGGCATCCGCACTTGCCCTGACCGGTATCGTGGCAATGGCTGTGTCGACCAGCCCGGCCCTGATGCAGGCTATTTTTGGCACCGGACTGCACTGGATTGTCATGCTGGCCCCGATCGGGCTTGTCTTCTTCCTGAGCGCACGAATTCATAAAATGAGCTTCGGCGCAGCACAGGCGACATTCTGGGTATATGCCGGGCTGATGGGCTTGTCCCTTGCTTCGATCTTCCTGGTTTATACCGGTGAATCGATCGCACGTACCTTCTTCATCACCGCTGGTACCTTTGGTGCGATGAGCCTTTATGGCTACACCACCAAGAAGGACCTGTCGGGTTGGGGCAGCTTCCTGTTCATGGGCCTGATCGGCATCATCATTGCCAGCGTGGTCAACATCTTCCTTGGCAGCAGCATGCTGCAGTTCGTCATTTCGGCGGCTGGTGTTCTGATCTTCACGGGCCTTACCGCCTATGACACCCAGCGCATCAAGGAAGCGTATCACGAGCATGATGACGCAACCACCGCAGGCAAAAAAGCCCTGTTCGGTGCGCTGCAGCTTTATCTCGACTTCGTGAACCTGTTCATCATGCTTCTGCACTTCTTCGGTAATCGCGAATAGAAGTGACGTTGTATGCTGCCCCCGGGCAGTCGCAGTCAAAACCCCCGCAGCGTCTGCTGCGGGGGTTTCTTTTTGTTCGGATCACTTCGTGATGCCTGACGTGCTTCCGGTGTCCCCTGGACGCCCAGTTCGGAAAGCTCGCCAGCTGGCAATCAGGAGGCCGCGGCCTTTGCCGATCCGTCGCCGCCGGTGGCTTCCATCACGGCCTTGCGATGGCCCATTTGCGAAATGATGTTTTCAGCACGGGTATAGCCCCCGGAAGCCGCGCGCGCCGCCCCCTTGGCCCCGGCATCGACAAAGGCCTCATAGGATTGCGAGAAGCCCATTCTGGCATTGGACAGCATGGTGACATCCTGATCCTGGGTACCATTGGTCAGATAGACCGTCGCCAGGGCAAACATTGTCCTGCCCCAGATATAGGGATCATCACGCCGGCCACAGATTTTAAGGGCGGCCTGAAAGACAGGAACGACCTGCGCATCGGGGATGCTGACATCATTGATGATGGCCGCAGACACAATCGATTCCGCCAGCCCATAGGCGGTAATCGCATAAAGCGGCGCATGTGCCCGACTGTTGATCATGCCAAGGGCACGGCGATATTGCGATGCCCCCTGTTCGACAAGTTTGGCGTCCTCGGCATCCTTGCCGGTTGCGACCATTGCCTCGGCCAGTTTGCAGATTGCCAGTGCACGATCAACCGGCGATCCCATCGACAGTTCGAACCGCCGTTCAAGCATTTTCCAGATGCCGATGGCCAGCGCACCCGAGCGCGCCTTGAGACTGGCGATCAGTGACCAGTTCACAAGCCCCGCATACAGCGCAAGAAGGGCGGCCGATCGGGCGTCGATTTTTGAAAAGTCGCTGATTTGCGCTACCAGATCTTCGGTGCGCAATTCACGTACGACTTCTTCTTTTTGCTGGGGCCGTGATGTTTCACCCAGCAATCCCGATGATGTACGGGCCTTGGGTTTGGCCGGTTCGGATACGGTTTCGCCCGCCGCACCAAGGGTTTTGCGAATATGGGGTTCAAGCACGCGCAAGGCACTGGCGCAATAGGTGCGATCCCCGGTTTCGGTCAGGACAAACGCCCCAAAGGCATAGGCGGTCGCCACCCCCTGCCCGGCCATTTCGAAATGTTCGCCGCGATTGATGCGTTCCTGAAATTCTTCGAGATGGGTGGTCAGACGTGAAATTTGCAGCAACCGCTGCTCGCCGCCCCGCGATTTGAAAATCAGCTGGGCCGCCAGCAAAATGCGCAAGGCCTGGGCGACATCGGGATGATCGGTTTGCCGGAAACTGTGAGTAAGCGGCAACATCAGATCATAAAGCGACGAGGTCAAAGCATCACTGACCAGATGCAGATCGAAACCGCCGGTATTGTGGTTTTCCTGTCCCCAGAAAACCGCATCCGCATCAACCCGGCGCCCCATATTCAAAACATTGAGCTGGGCTTCGCGCATTGCCTGGAATGCATCAACCGCATCCGAATTGGGGGCAAAATACTGATCCAGTCTGATCTGGCTGCTTTCGGGCATATCGGCCAGACTGCGCGCGATCATATCGCTTAGCGGATCTGGCGGGCGGACACCGCCCTGGGCATTTGCATCGGGACGATTGAAGCGGGCAATGGCATACAGGCACAGCGGTTCCGCAGCCGAGGCAGTATCATCCCCCGCAGTCTCAACCAACTCCCCTGATGTATCGTTGCCGGTAATCAGTGACTTGATCACCAGGCCAACCATTGACCAGAACCCAGCCATTCCTGCCCTTATTGCATCCACGAAAAACTGACACGCAGCTTCTATAGATACTTGAATTCATTAAGGGTCCATTGTCATCCGCGCGACCCGGCTGGTCAATGCTGGAGCGCGGCTTTAACGCCATACCGAAGTATAGAAAACCTACCCTTCAAATACCGAACCCCCCAGTCGATCAACTAGATTTTAGGGTTCTGCGCGGTCATCGCAAATCGGTGACCTTTTTGAAACCGTTACGGGAATGACCTGCGTTCCCGGGCGGGTTGCAGAAAGAAAATCATCCATATGACATCCACATGATCGGGCAGGCAAAAGGCACCGGACCATAACGATCCGGTGCCTTGAAAACAGGTCATCAGGAATGTCGCACGAACAGTTTTCAGTTCCAGGGACGGGTGCGGCGCCGTGGTTTGGTTGCCGGTTGCGTCGGGCGCGATGCCGGTTGCGATCCGCCCCAGGGCCCTTTTTGTGATGCCGGACGCGCAGACGCAGGCCGCGCGGCCGCACCATGTCCACCACTACCCTGCCCGCTCAGGCCACTGGCCATTTCCTGAAGCTTGGCGATGCGGTTGGCCATGTTGGGGTGGGTGGAAAACAGATTGTCGACACCCTTCCCCGACAGCGGATTGGCGATATACATATGTGCGGTTGCCGGGTTGCGCTCGGCTTCCATGTTCGGGATGGCGTGCACACCTTTATCAAGCTTGGCCAGTGCACTGGCCAGCCACAGGGGATGTCCGCAAATTTCAGCCCCGATACGGTCCGCGTCATATTCCCGGGTGCGCGAAATTGCCATCTGCACAATCATCGCCCCCATCGGGGCCAGAATGGCAATCAGGATCATGCCGATCCCGCCCAACGGATTGTTGTTTTCGCTGCGATTGCCGCCGAACATGCCGGCAAACATCGCAAAATTGGCAAGGGCCGAAATCGCACCGGCGATGGTTGCCGTAATCGTCATGGTCAGGGTATCGCGGTTTTTGACATGGGCCAGTTCATGGGCCATGACACCGGCGATCTCGTTGCGATCAAGCAGTTTCAGCAAACCCGTTGTTGCCGCCACCGCCGCATTTTCCGGATTGCGCCCGGTGGCAAAGGCATTGGGTTGCGGGTTTTCAATCACATAGACCTTGGGCATTGGCAGACCGGCATTACGCGCCAGATCGCGCACCATGGAAACCAGTTCCGGCGCGGTGCGATCATCAACCTGTTTTGCACTGCGCATCCGAAGCAGCATGGCATCGGAATTCCAATAGGCGAACACATTCATCGCCCCGGCAAACAACAGCGCAATGATCATGCCCTGTTGCCCGCCAATCATCATGCCAACGGCACCAAACAGCGCGGTCAACCCCGCCAGCAACAAACCTGTACGCACATAGTTCATGGTCGAACACCCTTTTCGACAACCCTTTCGAACGACAGATAAGGCAAAGTTTGCCAATGGCAAGCGCCCGGCAAACTTGTCCTGCCTGTTTGCCTCCGCATCGAAAACTTATTCCTTGGTGTGGGAAGATTATTCCCGCCAACCCTTTGAACAAGCAAAATGATTATGGCTTTTTTATCTGCGTGACCAACATCACAGAACAAATACCGCAGATATCAAAGGC
Organism: Thalassospira sp. GO-4; assembly: GCF_023588965.1. Classification (NCBI taxonomy): domain Bacteria; kingdom Pseudomonadati; phylum Pseudomonadota; class Alphaproteobacteria; order Rhodospirillales; family Thalassospiraceae; genus Thalassospira; species Thalassospira sp. GO-4. Next base: position 3,341,908 of record NZ_CP097807.1, on the reverse strand, counting down.
GCCCGGCACACACACCGATAAGTGGTCTTTTAATTGCATGCACAATTTAAGATATCACTCAAGGAGGTGTTCTATGGTCGAGTTTCAAGGAAAGATGTCCATCGTCGGTGCGCGGTACCTGACCATGCCCAGACCGATTGATCCGCAAACCGGTGAATACAGCACCAAGTTTTCGCTTGATGAATGGAAAGACATCCAGGCCAAGCGCAAGGAACAATTCGAAACCTATCAGGCCAATGCCGAAAACCATCTGAACAGCTGGCTTGATGATAACAGCGACGCAGAGATCACACGCGCCTACTATCTTGATGATGAACTGGTTGCCGTGTTTGGCGAGGATAACGTCAATGTATCCAATGGCATGAATTACGCCATGGAGTATCGCTATGCACAAAGCGATGGCGAGGATCTTGGATATTCCGGGGATCAGTTAACCCGATATGTTGAAAACCGTATCGAGTTCGCGTTGCGTCGCGAATATGGCGACCGATTGACGGTCAAGGAAGGCCCCGCCGGGACACTTGGCACGCTGGCAGATTATCGCGAGGAACTGTTTGGCGGGGATCGATGGCCATCAGAAGAAAACATGCCGCCAATGCGCGAAATTGACTGGGATGCGCCATCACCGGCACAGGCAGGCACTTGGCAAGGACCAGTGGCCCTGATTGATACCCAGGCATTTCTCGACATCCGCACCATGAGACTTGAGACGCAGTAGGATAAGTAAAACAGCCGGACCGGCGGGGTCGGGGGAAAAAGACGGTCCGGCTGTTTCTGCAACGATGTCGGTTACTCCGCAGGCTGGTGTGCGTCAGCCTCATCAAGTGAACGAACTTCGTTGCGCCGGCCAATCATGCGTACAAGAACATAAAAGACCGGGGTCAGGATCAGGCCAAATATCGTCACGCCTAGCATCCCCGAGAACACGGCAATACCAATCGCGTGGCGCATCTCGGCACCGGCACCACTGGACAGAACCAGCGGCACGACGCCCATGATGAAGGCCAAAGAGGTCATAAGGATCGGGCGCAGGCGCAGACGGCTGGCCTCGATCGCGGCTTGAACGGTGCTGCGTCCCTGATGTTCAAGTTCGCGGGCGAACTCGACAATCAGGATGGCGTTTTTCGATGCCAGCCCGGCCAGCACAAACAGGCTGATCTGGGTGAAGATATTGTTGTCACCCCCGAACAGATAGACACCAAACACAGCAGACAGGATGCTCATCGGGACGATCAGGATCACGGCCAGTGGCATGGTCAGGCTTTCATACTGCGCGGCCAGAACCAGGAACACCAGAAGGATACAGATCGGGAAGATGAAGATCGCCGTATTGCCCGCCAGTATCTGCTGATAGGTCAGTTCCGTCCATTCATAGGACATGCCGGGCGGCAATGTTTCATCCAGAATCTTGCTGATCGCAGCCTGTGCCTCGCCGCTGGAATAGCCCGGGGCGGCGTTGCCATTCAGATCGGCCGACCGGAACGCGTTGTAGCGCATTGCCGTGTCCGGTCCGAATGTTTCAGATACCGACAAAACAGAGCCCAGCGGCACCATGTCGCCATCCGAATTGCGCGTTTGCAGACGCAGGATGTCCTCCGGGCTTGAACGATATGGCTTGTCGGCCTGTGCGATCACCTGATAGGTGCGGCCAAAGGCGTTGAAGTCATTGACATACATCGACCCAAGATAGACCTGCATGGTCCGGAAGATTTCATCAACCGGCACGCCAAGCTGCTGAACCTTGGTGCGGTCAAGGGTCGCCTGAAGCTGCGGCACATTGATGTTATAGCTTGAAAACACACCGGTCAGTTCCGGTGCCGCCCATGCCTTGGCAAGGACCTGTTTCATGGCATCATCAAGGGCGCGATAGCCCTGATCGGAGCGATCCTGAACCTGAAGCTTGAAGCCACCAACAGTCCCAAGTCCCTGAACCGGCGGTGCCGGGAAGATGGCAACAAAGGCCTCGTCAATGGCGGCAAATTTCTGTTGCAGCTTGCCCGCAATGGCAAGGCCCGACAGATCATCGCTTTTGCGTTCGTCAAAGTCGGTCAGCGTGACAAACACGATGCCGGCACTTGAACTGTTCACAAAGCCGTTGATCGAAAGCCCCGGGAAGGCCACGGCACTTTCAACACCGGGTTCCTTAAGCGCGATGTCAGACATTTCACGAATGACATCTTCGGTCCGGTCCAGTGTCGCGCCCTGCGGGAGCTGGGCGAAACTGACCAGATATTGCTTGTCCTGAAGGGGAACGAAACCCGTGGGCAGAATCTGGAAACCCTGCCAGGTCAGAACCAGCAACCCGGCATAAAGCGCCATCATGATGGCCTTTACACCCAGCAGACGCTTGACCCCGCCGGCATACATTTCCGTGCTGCGGTTAAAGAAGCGGTTAAAGCCGCGGAAGAACCAGCCAAAGACAAAGTCCATGCCACGCGTCAGCCAGTCTTTCGGCGCATCATGACCACGCAGAAGGACCGCCGACAAAGCCGGGCTCAGCGTCAGCGAGTTGATGGTTGAAATGATCGTCGCAATGGCGATGGTCAGGGCAAATTGCTGATAGAACTGGCCGGTCAGGCCGGAAATAAAGGCAATCGGCACAAACACACCGGTAATCACAAGCGAGGTTGCGATGATCGGACCGGTCACTTCGCGCATGGCCGCAACCGTTGCATCGCGCGGAGAAAGACCCCGTTCGATGTTACGTTCAACGTTTTCGACCACAACAATCGCGTCATCAACCACGATCCCGATCGCCAGGATCAATCCGAACAGCGACAGCACGTTGATCGAAAAGCCCATCAGAAGCATCAGGGCAAAGGTCCCGATGATCGATACCGGCACAGCCAGCAACGGAATGATTGATGCCCGCCAGGTTTGCAGGAAGATCGTCACCACGATCACCACAAGGGCGATGGCCTCCAACAACGTCTTGATCACCGATTTGATCGAGCCGCGCACAAATACGGTCGGGTCATAAACAATCGAGTAATCGAGATCGTCGGGGAAGTTCTGTTTGAGTTCTTCCATGGTCGCGCGCACATTGCTTGAAATATCAAGCGCGTTTGACCCCGGGGATGCAAAGATCGGAATGGCGACCGCGGGCTTGTTATCAAGCAGGGAACGCAGCGCATATTGCTGGGCTTCCATTTCGACACGCGCCACATCGCCAAGACGCGTAATCGTGCCATCGGCTTCGCGTTTGATGATGATGTTCTGGAATTCTTCAGGGGATTCCAGACGGCCACTGATATTGATCGGCAACTGGAACTGCACACCACTGTCATAGGGTGCACCACCGATGATGCCGGCTGCGACCTGGACGTTCTGGCTTTGGATGGCGGCAACCACTTCGCCCGCGGTCAGGTTACGTTCGGCAACCTTGTCGGGGTTCAGCCAGACACGCATGGCATAATCGCCCGATCCGAACAGGCCAACCTGCCCGACGCCACTGATACGTGCCAGACGGTCACGGACATTGAGCGTCGCATAATTGCGCAGATACAGCATGTCATAGCGTTCATTGGGCGAACGCAAATGCACGACCATGGTCAGATCAGGGGATCGTTTGGAAACGGTCACACCAAGCTGACGCACGATATCAGGCAGGCGCGGCTCGGCCTGTGATACGCGGTTCTGGACCTTTTGCTGGGCCAGATCGGGATCGGTGCCAATTTCAAAGGTCACGGTCAGCGACAGGTTGCCGTCCGTGGTGGCCAGTGAGTTGACATAAAGCATCCCTTCGACCCCGTTGATCTGTTCTTCAAGCGGGGATGCAACAGTTTCGGCAATCTCGGCGGGGTTCGCGCCGGGAAACTTGGCTTCGACCACGATCGAAGGCGGCACGACTTCGGGATATTCCGAAATCGGCAAACGCCACATCGCAATCAGACCGGCCAGCAACATCAGCACCGACAAAACGCCGGCAAAGATCGGGCGGTCGACAAAAAATCTTGAGAGGTTCTGCATGATAGTAAGCCTTGCTTAGCGCGCCATCCGCATCCCTCAGGATGCGGCGGCCTGCAGAATTTCGGGGGCCACCGGCATGCCGGGGCGGACCTTCATGATGCCGTTGACGATGACAAGATCACCTTCGTTCAGGCCAGAGGTCACAATGCGCATACCGTTGATTTCCGCCCCCAGGGTGACCTGGCGATAGGCAACCGTATTGTCCGGTTCGACCACATAGACGAATTTGCGGTCCTGATCGGTGCTGATTGCTTCGGGCGAAACCGTGATGACATCCTGCTTGGCAAGCGTTCCGACCTGAAGGGCGGCAAAGGTGCCCGGCAGAAGGTTGCCATCGAGATTGTCAAACAGTGCGCGGGTGCGGATGGTCCCGGTGCGCGCATCAATCCGGTTATCGAAACTGTGCACATAGCCCGACACCTGACGCCCGTTTGACAGGGTCATGTTGACCGGGATGTTATGGGCAGCTTCGTCGATTTTGCCGTTATCCCCAATGCTGGCAAAGAAGGTCTGCTCGTCGAGATCGAAATCGGCATAGATTTTACCGGTCGAGACAATGGTGGTCAGAACCGGGGCATTCGGGCCGGCATTGACCTGGTTGCCAACGGTCAGTTCGACCCGGCTGACACGCCCGCTGATCGGGGCTTTGACAAAGGCATGATCCAGTTCGATTTCAGCCAGTTCAAGATTGGCCTTGGCGCGGGTGACCTGACTTTGTGCCACGCGATGGGCATTCAGGCGTTCGTCATAGACGCGCTTGGAAACCGTGCCGTTCGACACCAGCTTTTCCGCGCGTGCCTTTTCCTTGGCCGCCAGCGACAGATTCTGTTCGGCTGCGGCCAGTTCGGCACGGGCTTCGTTCACGGCGGCCTGATAGCTGCGCGGATCAATCACGGCAAGCACATCGCCCTTTTGAACAAGCTGGCCGTCTTCAAACCGGATTTCGACGATCGCACCGCTGACCTGCGGGCGCAGCTGCACTTCTTCAACCGCGCTCAGACGGCCGGAAAAATTGTTCCAAAGACGGACGGAACTGCTTTTGACGTTGGAAACGGTAACAGGGGTTGCCATCGGGGCGGTCTGAACCGCCACTTCGTCGGCAGATGAGCCAGAGATATGCAAGCCATATCCACCGGCAGCAGCAATCAGTGCCAATGCGGCAACTGGCAGCAAAATTTTGCGTTTTGATCGAGACTGCATCTTTTGATCTTCCAAATGGGTTGCGCCGCACACACGCGGCCCGTTTGGAGCTTAGATGCATACCAATCGGTTTGTTCGCAAGGGGAAGAAGGCAAAAAAATGGCGTTTTTTTAATTTTTATTGTTTTGTGACAGGAATGAAATCAGGAAAATATTCTGATAACTATCTGAATTTACATTGCAAATTAAGGATGCGATAGATCCCTTCGCGCAGATCAGACCGAACAGTATCAAGATCGTTAAAAACCTTGCCATAGGTCAGCAGACCATGGACATACTGGAAAACAAGCCGTGCCAGGGTGGTGACGTCACCATCTTCACCCAGCATGCCTTCGCCCTTCAGACCGCGCACCATCGAGGCCAGATATTTGATCTGTTCGTCAGCCAGTTCGCGCGAACAATTCTGGATTTCCATATCTTCGGGGCCGACCTGGCCGCCAGCAGTAAAGATCGGACAGACACAGACTTCGCTTTCGCCGGGCACGGCATAGCGTTCCTGCTTGTCACAAACCAGTTCGATATAGCGGTTAAGCTGTTCGACCGGCGGAACTTCGGGGGAAAAGATGGCGCGAAGCTCATCCTTGCCCTTTTCCCAGTGATGGCGGGCAGAGGCCGCAAACAGGGCCGCCTTGCTGTCAAAGTGATGATAGAACGCGCCCTTTGTCACGCCGGCATGCTTGCAGACATCACTGACACCGATATCGTGATAGCTGCGCGTTGACAGCAACTCGATCGCGGTTTCCAGAAGCTTGGTCCGGGTTTCTTCGGCGTTCCTCATGGCTTTGACCTGTATATTGATTATGGATCAGATATACGTACCGGTTGGTATTTTTCAAGGAAACCCAGCCGACACATTCCAAGATCATCATGTAAACATGGCAGGAGGATGACAGGAATGTTCAGAAATTCAAAGATTTAACTCGCGATGTGCGTGATGCACATAACAGCCATCAAAGCGGTATTTTTTTTCATCCCGCCCCGTTTCAATGACGAAATCCGGCCCCGAAACGACAAAAGAGGGCGCACAAGGCGCCCTCTTTGCACTGAGATGTTTGATGCCCGATCCGGATCAGGCCCCGATCAGCGCCCGCATCTGGCGGTTTGCCACCGTGATCATCGACAGATCGATCTGGCCCGCGGCGCGCAACTCGTTGATCAGTTCGTCACAGCGCGCACAACCACGCTGATGGGCAGCAACCCATTTATCAACAAGCTCGCTACCCGAGCTGCCTTTTTTGCCTTCGGCCAGAACAGCACGGGTCAGTTCGCGCTGATGACCAAACAGGTCATCAATCACTGCTGCACGTGCCAGTTTCTGCCAATGGGTTTCGGCTTCGATCGATTCTGCTGCGGCCCGCATCAGACCAAGCTGGAAGCGGGTTCCGACCGCGAAATAGGTCGATGCAACTTCGATGACGTCACGACCAGTTGCCTCGGCAATCCGGACCACATCACAAATCGCGACCATCTGAGCAACCGATGCGATGCGGCGCGCAAGTTCTTCCGGAACGCCCTGTGCGGTCAGCGACTGGGTTTTCTGTTCCAGTGCAGTCCGGAATGCAGCATCGGCAGGAACGATTTCATCAAAGGCCGAAATCACCTTGGATACTGCCGGACGGAACATTTCGATCTTGGCACCGACATTCAGGTCTTCGCAATTGCGCAGGAACCATTGGGTGACGTCATTGACCATGCGGTTGATGTCGCGGAACATGCTGGTCTGCAATTTGGCCAGCACCACGTTATCAAGGGCTTCGATCCCGGCCCAAAGATCACGCAGACCAAACACCGCACGGGTGATCAGATAACCGCGTGATACATCAACGGCCGAAAGACCGGTTGCTTCCATCATGTCATGCACGAACGTGCCACCAACCCGGTTGACCAGACTGTTGGTCGCCACCGTGGCAATGATTTCACGTTTCAGACGATGGCCCGAAATCGCATCCGTATATTTCTTGCGAAGCGGTGTCGGGAAATAGCGCACCAGTTCTTCGACCAGAATCGGATCATCAGGAAGATCGGATTCCAGCACTTCGTCATAAAGCCAAAGTTTGGCATAGGGCATCAGCACCGAAACTTCGGGGCGGGTCAGACCTTCATGCGCATTGGCACGACGTGCGAGTTCTTCATCATCGGGAAGATATTCGATTTCCCGGTTCAGACGGCCTTCGCGTTCCAGCATCCGGATCAGGCGCACCTGCGCATCAAGCAATTCCGAATTTGCCGCGTGGGCATTCGAAATGGCCTGACTTTGCAGATAGTTGTCGCGCAGAACCAGATCGCCGACCTCGTCGGTCATTTCGACCAGAAGCTTGTTACGCTGCTTTTCGGTCATATCACCGGCCGAAACGACTTCGCCCAGCAGGATCTTGATATTGACCTCATGATCCGAGCAGTTCACACCCGCTGCGTTGTCGATCGCATCGGTATTCAGACGACCACCGGCATGGGCATATTCAATACGGCCACGCTGGGTCGCACCAAGGTTTGCGCCTTCGCCCACCACCTTGGCCCGGACTTCGCGACCATTGATGCGGATGGCATCATTGGCACGGTCCCCGGCATCGGCATTGGTTTCGTGACTGGACTTGATATAGGTCCCGATACCACCGAACCACAGCAATTCGACATCGGCCTTCAGAATGGCCTTCATCATGTCGGCCGGGGTTACCTTGCCGCCATCAAGACCCAGAAGCTTGCGGACTTCGGGGGACGGATCAAGGGTTTTGGCCTTGCGGTCAAAGATGTCGCCGCCTTTTGACAGGACCTTTTTGTCATAGTCGGTCCAGCTTGAACGCGGCAGATCGAACAGGCGTTTGCGTTCGGCAAAGCTTTTTGCCGGATCCGGGTCCGGATCGACAAAGATATGCATGTGGTTGAAGGCCGCGACCAGTTTGATCTGTTCGGACAACAACATGCCATTGCCAAACACGTCACCGGACATGTCACCAACACCGGCGACGGTGAATGGCGTGGTCTGGATATCCTTGCCCATTTCGCGGAAGTGGCGTTTGACCGATTCCCAGGCACCGCGCGCCGTGATGCCCATTTTTTTGTGGTCATAGCCCTGCGACCCGCCCGATGCAAAGGCATCGTCAAGCCAGAAGCCATAATCACGGGCGACACCATTGGCGATATCGGAAAATGTCGCCGTGCCCTTGTCGGCGGCAACAACCAGATAGGGATCATCATCATCAAGACGACGGACCCGTTCCGGCGGAATGATTTCGCCGCCAACAATGTTGTCGGTGATATCGAGCATGCCGCTCATCAATGTTTTGTAGCAGGCAATGCCTTCTTCAAGGAATGCTTCGCGCGACCCGTCCGCAGGTGGACGCTTGACCACGAACCCGCCCTTGGACCCGACGGGCACGATCACCGCGTTCTTGACCATCTGAGCTTTGACCAGACCAAGAATTTCGGTGCGAAAATCTTCCTGACGGTCGGACCAGCGGATGCCGCCACGGGCAACCGGCCCACCGCGCAGATGGACAGCTTCGACCCGCGGGGAATAGACAAAGATTTCCCGCCACGGACGCGGCAGGGGTAAATCTTCGATCATGCCGGAATTGAATTTGACCGACAGATACGGTTTCGGATTTCCATCCGCACCATACTGGAAGAAGTTGGTGCGCAATGTCGACTGAACCAGATTGAGGAAGGCGCGCAAAATGCGGTCTTCGTCCGGGTTCATCACGTCTTCAAGACGGGTGATGATATCGGCCTCGATCACGTCGACTTCGGCGGCCAGACCCGGATCGCGATCCGGATCAAACTTGGCAATGAACAGCGACACAATCGCCGATGCCAGGGCCGGGTTATTGGCAAGGGTACGCGCCATATAGTTCTGCGAGAAGGCCGAGCCCATCTGACGGGTATAGCGGGCATAAGCCCGCAGGATGACGACTTCACGCCAGTTCAGATTCCCCAGCAGAACCAGACGGTTAAAGGCGTCATTTTCGACCTCGCCATGCCACATGCGCACGAACAGTTCCTGGAACTTGTCACGGACGTCATGCAGATTGAACTCACCATCGACAACCACACCGAAATCATGGATCCGCACGTTGGTTTCAACATCGCGCGGGCTTACGGTAAACGGGTTCTCGGTGATGACCTTAAGCCCCATATTTTCAAGCATGGGCAGAACATCAGACAGCGGAACCGGCGCACCGGGATTGTAAATCTTGAAGCGCAGTTCGTTTTCGGCAGCCTCGATCGGGCGATACAGGTTCACCCGCAGGTCATTGGCCTTGATCACATCTTCGATGCGTTCAATATCAAGGGCCGCACTTTCGACGGTGAAACGTTCGCGATAGTCGCTTGAGAAACTTTCACCATAGCGACGATACAGCGCCAGACCACGTTCTTCGCCCATTTCACGGACAAGAACCTGACGCAATGTGTCGGTCCAGTCGCGGGCAACTTCCACCAGCTGGCGTTCGATTTCGGCAACGTCATATTCCGGCAGCTCACCCGGATTGGTTTTGACCAGCAAATGCAGACGCGCAAGCGGGCTGTCCCCGATCAGGGTGTAATGCGCGGTTACCTTGCCATCAAAGGCATCCTCGATGACTTTCTGGAACTTGAAGCGCAACTTGGTCGAGAACCGATCACGCGGACAGAACAGCTGACAGGATACAAACCGTTCAAACGCATCGCGACGGACAAACAGGGCAATGCGTTGACGTTCCTGCAAATGCAGGATGCCCATGCAAGTATGATACAGGTCATCGAGTTCGACCTGGAACAGCTCATCGCGCGGGAAAGTTTCAAGAATATTGACCAGCGCCTTGCCATCATGGCTGGCTGGCGGGAAGCCGGCACGCTTGACCGTTTCGGCAAGTTTCATGCGCAGAAGCGGGATCAGACGCGGGCTGAGGTTATAGGCGACCGAAGTAAACAGACCGACAAACAGATGCTGACCAACGACCTTGCCCTTGGCGTCGAACTGTTTGACGACGATGGTATCAAGATGCACCGGACGATGAACGGTGGATTGCTTGTTGGCCTTGGTCACCATCAGAAGGTTGGGGCTGGTGACGAAATCCTGAACTTCGGGCGACAGATTGCCGATCTGGCGCAGTTCATCAAAAACATGCGTTCCTTCACGCGACAGAATGCCCAGCTGGTTTTTCACCTCGACATCGACAGCACCCTTTTTGCCGCCGGTTTTGAAGCGGTATTCGCGATACCCAAGGAAGGTGAAGTGATCATTATGCAGCCAGCCAAGGAAATCCTTGACCTCCTGGCGGTCTTCCTCGGCAACGCCACCGGTGCTTTCACCGATTTCATCAAGAACCTCGGTGACCTTTTTAAGCATCGGCTGCCAGTCACGCACCGCCAGCGCAACATCGGTCAGCGCGTTTTCCAGACGGTCGTGAATTTTGGTCAGAACGGCCTGATCGGTCTGTTCGTCAATCTCGACATGCATTACCGATTCACGCGGGTCTTTTGACTCGTCCACCCCGGCCACCGACAGCAATTCACCACTGTCATCACGGGCAATGCGCATGATCGGGTGAATGACAAGATGCACGGTCAGATCAAGTTCATGCAGGGCCGATGTTACGGAATCGACCAGAAACGGCATGTCGGTATTGCTGATTTCGATCACGGTGTGATCGGATTTCCAGCCGTGCTCTTCAAGATCGGGGTTATAGACCCGGATCTTGGCAGCATCGGCGGACGGGCGCTTTTGCGCGAATTTATAAAGCGTCAACGCCGCGCCATAAAGCGAGTCGACCGATCGACCCGCCATGTCGTCAGGCGGAACATCCTTATAAAAAAGGCGAACGAATGCTTCTGCATCCTTCGCCGTCTTGCCTTTTATGCGTTGCTTGATTTGTTCGACAACTTTGTCGATGACTTCCCGTTTCGGGTCGTCTTTTCGGGCTTTCATGTCCAATTTCCCTTTTTCTCAGTTCTGTTTGCCAGAACCGAAACACCGACCTTTGCGGCCGGCATCACACACCACGGATGTCACATTTTATTTTTGGGCCGAAACCCGAAAGAAACCGGGGGAAAACCGCTATTGGATGACACGGATTTCCGAAGGATCCTTCCAAGGCTACACATAGCCGATCAATTGCCTAAAAACTATGCTTCTGCACAAAAAAAATTCATTTAACCAACAAGCTAGGCATCACCCATCTGATTAACTGTTAGGCAGTATTGTCACAGAATTTTGTTATTTGCTGCGACGCAAAATCACCTAAACTGTTTCCTTCTGCCACACACAGCCGATTCTTTCGCAACCGCACACCACATTGCCGGAGACACGCCATGCTGGAAGGCAAAAAGGGATTAATCGTTGGAATTGCCAATGACCTGTCCATTGCCTGGGGGTGTGCGCGCATTTTCCGACGCGAAGGTGCCGATCTTGCGGTCACCTACCTCAATGACAAGGCCGAACCCCATGTTCGCCCCCTGGCCCAAAAGGTCGATGCCGCGATCATCACCAAACTTGATGTCAGAGATGAACAACAATCTGACATGTTGTTTGCGCAGATCGAAAAACAATGGGGAAAGCTTGATTTTCTGTTGCATTCCATCGCTTTTGCCCCGGCAGATGCCCTGCACGGGCGGGTCGTTGATTGCTCGCGCGACGGATTTTTGGCCGCCATGGACATATCGTGCCATTCCTTTGCCAGGCTCGCCAAACGGGCCGAACCGCTTATGGGCGATGGCGGGACACTTTTGACGGTGACCTATATGGGATCGGAACGGGTTGTGGATCATTACGGGGTGATGGGCCCGGTAAAGGCCGCACTTGAAAGCACGACTCGCTATATGGCAGCCGAGCTTGGCGCCAAAGGCATCAGGTGCCATGCCATATCGCCCGGCCCGCTTTTGACCCGTGCGGCATCGGGCATCGCCGAATTTCAGCATCTTATGGATGAAACCGCCCAACGCGCCCCGTCAAAGCGCCTTGTCACCATTGACGAGATCGGTGAACTGGCAGCTTTTCTGGTCAGTGACCGTGCAAAGTCACTGACAGGCGATGTCGTCCATATTGATGGCGGTTACAACATCATGGGCTAGATCCGCAATCAGGCGCCCCGCCCGCATCGCCAAGACCCCGATTACCCACCCCTAGCATGCGCCAAGAAGCTTCCTAGCGGCGCTTGATGGCGTCGTCGGCCATTGGCGCGACCCGTTTGATCTGACGGGCCAATGCCAGTTTGTAATCCGCATCCGGGTCGGGTTCGGCCGCGGCAAACAGATCGGGGGCATCCCCGCCATTGATCTGAAGCATCCGCTGTTCGGTTTCCGTCTGGCTTTCGATGCGGCCTTCGACCAGATGGCGCAAATCAAACCCGGCTTCCTTCAATGCCGGTGCGATCAGCAAGGTCCGATGACAATCAAGCGGGTCCTTTTCCGCACACATCAGGCAAATACGGTACTTTTCCGCCCCGCTGACAAGCCGCGCGATCCCCGACCGGAAAGCAGGCGTTTGCGCCATCAGGCCATAATCAAGCTGCCCGTCCGGATACAGCGCGGGGGTCTGGGGCTTGCCACCCATGACATCGCCCATAAAGACATAGGCAATGCCGTTTTCGCGCAAAAACGGCCCGAAACTGTCCGCATCAAAAGCCGTCCAGTAACTGGATCGCTTGAATGTCCTGATATCAGCAACTGCCGTGATGCCCTGCGCCTTGAAAAGCGCAAGCAAACTGTCGCGGTCATGCCCGGCATAGCCGACAGTAAAGATGATGCGATCTGGATTATGCGAAGTGGTCGAAGCTTGATGTTGCATAGGGCCAAGAAACGATAATTCGACCCAAGCTGCAAGATTGATGGTGACTCCGTCACGCAATCGCAAAAAGCAAAAGGCCGCCCCGAAGGACGGCCTTTGAACTTTCATCATGGAGCGGGCGAAGAGATTCGAACTCTCGACCCTAACCTTGGCAAGGTTATGCTCTACCCCTGAGCTACGCCCGCATCATCATGAAAGCGATGCTTGTGGAAACCGTCTGATGGAGCGGGCGAAGAGATTCGAACTCTCGACCCTAACCTTGGCAAGGTTATGCTCTACCCCTGAGCTACGCCCGCATTCATCAGTTTGTTTCCTGCCCCTGTGGAGCGGCGCGGATAATAGCCCAACAAAGAGCGATTGCAACCCTTTTTTCCGCGAAATCGTAACATTGCAAATTTTGGCGGTTTTCCTTGACTTTACGAGGTCCAATTGCCGAAATCCGACCGTGCCGACGCAAATTTGCGTCCCGTTCCGAACTTGGCTATCTTCGCGCACTACATCCGTAAGGGAAAGAGCATGAGCGATCCATCAACCGTACTTTTCGATCAACTGGCAAAATTGGGAATCGAAACGACGACTCACGAGCATGTTCCGCTTTTTACGGTCGAGGATTCGCAAAAGCTGCGCGGGGATCTGCCGGGCCTTCATTCCAAGAACCTTTTTGTCAAAGACAAGAAAGGGGCGATGTGGCTGGTTGTGGCCGAGGAAGAAACCGAAATCCGCATGAACCACCTGCACAAACGGCTGGGCTGTGCACGCCTGTCTTTTGGCAAACCGGAATTGCTGATCGAAACATTGGGGGTCAAACCGGGCTCTGTCACACCCTTTGCGCTGATCAATGACCGGGAACGACAGGTCAATCTGGCGCTGGATGCGAAGCTTGCCAGGGGCGATGTTTTGAATTTTCACCCCTTGCGAAATGACCGCACCACGACAATTTCGTCCCAAGACCTGTTGAAATTCATCGACTCCCTGGGCTACGAAGCCCTGGTCATTGATTTCGATGCAGAACCGGAACCGGCAGCCCCCTAACTGAATGGCGGACACCTAAGGTAAACCATTATAAATACTTATATTTAACTATAGTAATACACCTATTTCACATGCCTGCCTCTTGTCGTCCGGGCACTGCGGCATCATCTAGAATTTCAGAATTAGCGAGTGACCTACTATGTCGATTATTCTTGACGCGAATGCGCCTGAGACCGCCACCAATCAGAATCAGGCTTCTGACCTGATCAAGGACAGCAGTGTAGAAACGTTTGTCCAGGACGTGATCGAGCCTTCCATGGAAGTTCCCGTGGTGGTCGATTTCTGGGCACCGTGGTGCGGTCCGTGCAAAAACCTGACGCCGGTGATTGAAAAAGTCACCCGCGAAGCTGGCGGTCGCGTAAAGCTCGTCAAAATCAACATTGATGAAAACCAGGAACTGGCGATGCAGCTGCGCATCCAGTCGGTTCCGACTGTCTATGCCTTCAAGGGCGGTCGCCCGGTTGACGGTTTTCAGGGTGGTCAGCCCGAAAGCGAAGTGCGCGCCTTTTACGAACGCCTTGCCGGTGGCCCGATCGAAAGCCCGGTCGAAGCACTTCTTGAACAGGCGGCCACCGCCCTTGCCAATGATGACATCCAGTCGGCCTATGGCCTTTACGGTGCCGTTCTTGAACGGGATGGCGAAGGCGAAAACGAACAGGCCACAGGTGGCGTGATCCGTTGTCTGGTCGCGATGGAAGAACTTGAAGCAGCGCGCCAGTATGTCGATGACATGCCAGAACAGCTGCGCCTGAAAGGCCCGGTCAGCGAAGCCATCAGCGCGCTTGAACTGGCCGAGACCGGCGTGTCGGGGGATGACCTTGAAGAAGCCCGCGCGCGGGCCGAAGCCAACCCCGATGATTTGCAGGCACAGTTTGATTACGGCATGGCGTGCTTTGCTGCCAATCAGCGCGATGCCGCCGTCGATGCCATGATCAGGATCATTCGCACCGACCGGCAATGGAACGAGGATGCAGGACGCACACAGCTCCTGAAGTTTTTTGAAGCCTGGGGCCCGATGGATCCTGCCAGTGTTGCCGGACGCCGGGCCCTATCGACGGTACTGTTTTCATGAGCATATGCGGTCCATTTGATCCGGCCTTTTCGGATCTTCCTGATGTCATGCCGGTTTTCCCGCTTAGTGGTGCGCTTTTACTGCCGCGCGGGCATTTGCCGCTGAATATATTTGAGCCACGCTACATGAATATGGTGGCCGACGCATTGGGACAGGACCGCATTTTCGGGATGATTCAACCGCGCCCCGACCAGCATAAAAACTATTTCATGGACCCGGACCATCCGGAAATCTTTTCGACCGGATGTGCCGGGCGCATTACCGCCTTCAGCGAAACCGACGATGGCCGGTTTCTGATCACGCTGACCGGCGTATGCCGCTTTAACGTGATTGAGGAATTGCCTTGTACCGATGGCGGATATCGCATGGTCCGCGGCGATTTTTCCCCGTGGAAAGACGATCTGGATATCCCGGCCGATGACACCCCGATCAATCGCGACCGGCTGCGCATCGCACTTGAGGCCTATTTTGCCCAGCATTCCCTGCGATCATGCTGGGATACACTGGCCGACAGCGATGATGAAATGCTGATTACGACCATTTCGATGGGGTGTCGGCTCAGCCCGCTTGAAAAACAGGCTTTGCTCGAATGCACAACCTTGTATGATCGGGGCGATATGCTGACCACGCTGCTTGAAATGGCGGTCCATGCCGGCCCCAAACAGGTACATGGCAGCGCCAATTGATTGTCCATGCCATTCTTTGTGATGGCACCCGAACCCAAAGGCCGAATTCATGACTGCGACCCACAGCCCGGTAGACCCGAAACTGCTTGAAATCCTTGTCTGCCCGGTAACCAAGCAGGCGCTTGAATATGATCGTGAAAACAACGAACTGATCAGCCCGAAGGCCGGTCTGGCCTATCCGATCCGTGACGGCATTCCGATCATGTTGCCCGACGAAGCCCGCCCGATCGAAGACTGATCAGATCAGGCCATCATGTCACAGGACGGCTTCACACCGGAATTCACCCCCGTCGAGATCAATTATCTGCGCGATGACCGCATTCTTGAGGTCATCTGGGATGACGGCGTATCGACACGTCTAAGCGCAGAGCTTCTGCGTGTTGAAAGCCCGTCCGCCGAAGTGCAGGGCCATCACCCGTCCGAGAAAAAGATCATCGCCGGACGTCGACATGTCGGGATCATCGATATTGTGCCAGTCGGCAATTATGCCGTGCGCATCGGCTTTGATGACCTGCATGATAGCGGACTTTATAGCTGGCATTATTTGCGCGAGCTTCATGACAAGCAGGACAAACTTTGGTCGGATTACCTTGCCGCCCTTGAAGCACGCGGCCTGTCACGCGACCCGAAGCGCTAACCTGCAAACTTTCCCGTCATTCATGACCAATAAAAAACGGCCCTGCCAGCGGCAGGACCGTTTTTGCGTCTTCAGACCGTGACACTTTGTGTCACAGATAGAAATCAGAAGCGATAGCCAACACCAACGCCGAAGACCCATGGGTCAAGATGTGCTTTGGAGGTATTGGCACCGTTATTGATGCTGACATCGGTATCAAGGAAGATTTTCTTCACATCGAAGTTAACCGACCACGGACCGGAAATGGCATAGTCAAAACCGGCCTGGAACGCGTAACCGAAACCATCGTCATATTTGACCGAGTTGAACTGACCCGGCTTGGAATCGTAGAAGAAGGTATAGTTGATACCTGCACCGACATACGGGCTCCAACGGCTTTCCGGCATGAAGTGATATTGCAGAGTCAAGGTCGGCGGTAACAGGCGAACCGAGCCGGCGTCCAGATTAGGGTTCTGCCAGTCAAGATCATGCTTGGTCGTTGCTGCAATCAGCTCAAGCACCAGGTTGTTGGTCAGGAAGTATGAAAAATCGACTTCCGGCACGACGTCATTGCTCAGCTTACCTTCACCGCTGCCAATCGTATCGTCATAAGTGTCTTCATCCGGTACCATCGCAATACCGCGAGCACGAATAACAATGTCACCAGCCTGTTTGGTTTTGAATTCTGCGGACTGTGCATAGGCCACATTGCCGGTAAGCAAGGCCGCTGCCATCAGGCCACCCAATGCAGTCGCGCCCATCGTTTTCTTCAAGAATGACATTGTCTGTCCCCTTTTTCCGTAGTTCAGATCGAAGGGGACATTGCGCCTTTCTGATTGATGACTTGTTGACACATATCAACAGTCATTGACTAAAAACGACAGTGTTTTGAATGGTTTTAAATGAACCTTGATCAGTAATGACCATTAAAGCGACTTACCCTGCATCAATTTCGGCAGTGTTCCGGCATAGCCCATGGCATGGGACATGAAGGTCTTTTTAAGCGGCGGGATTTTCTGAACCACTGCCAGACCGATATCGCGTGCCCAGCGTATCGGGGCAATGTCATTGGAAAACAGCCGGTTGGTCAGATCGGTCACCGCCAGCATCACCGTATTGTCGAACCGGCGCCATTGTTCATAATCGGCCAGCACATCGGCACTGCCGATATCACGGCCCAGACGGCGCGCATTGACCAGGATTTCGGCAAGAACCGCGACATCGCGGATTCCCATATTCAGGCCCTGACCGGCAATCGGATGCATGCCATGTGCCGCGTCCCCGATCAGGGCAATGCGATCCTGGGTATAGTGATAGGCATGCTGAAGCCCGAGCGGATAACAGAAGCGCGGCCCGACAACTTCCAGATCACCAAGATAGCCGTCGAAACGACGATGCAATTCATCAACAAAGGTTTCTTCGTCAAGATTGACCAGATAATTGGCAAGGTCAGTCCCCTCGGTCCAGACGATTGAACAGCGGTTATCGGTCATTGGCAGGATCGCAAACGGACCGGCCGGCAGGAAATGCTCGACCGCCAGACCATTATGGGGCTGCTTGTGCTTGACCGTGCAGACCACCGCACTTTGCTTGTAACTCCACTGATAGGTTTTGATGCCTGCCCATTTGCGCAGCATCGAATTGCGACCTTCGGCCCCGACAGCCAGTGGTGCGCGCACGGAACGGCCATCATCAAGGGTGATGGTCATGCCGCCCTGGTCGCGGGCAATTTCAGAAACACGGGCCGGTGCAATCATTTCCACCAGATCGTTTTTGGCAATTGCACGATAAAGCGCCCCGCGGGTCACAAGGTTTTCAACAATATAACCCAGCGGCTCGTCACCAATATCGTGATGGTCGTAATGCAGGAAAAGCGGGCTTTGACCATCCGCGATCCGGATATCAAGGATCGGCTCGGCCTCGTCAGCCATATGTTTCCAGGCCCCGACCACATCAAGCACCGATTTGGACGCCGCCGCGATTGCACAGGTGCGACCATCGTAATTTGCACTCAGGATCGTTTTGGGATCTGCGTAATCGATCACAACCGACTTCATGCCTCCGTGGGCCAAAGCAAGCGCCATCGCCGCCCCGTTCAGACCACCGCCCAGAATGACGACATCGGTATGAAGTGCCTGTTGATCATGCATCTCGAAATATCCTGTTTCAGTCGGCTCCGTCGATCCCGCTGTCTTACGGCCTTTGATCACAGGACGGCGTTGACCTGACGCAATATTCATAACCGCAATTGATTACAGCCCATATTTACCCCGCCCGGAACGCCCCCACAACCCGCCCCGGTCACTCTGGCCCGGGAATTGTCATGTGATGATATTTACGGCGGTCTGCCCACGCCCGGATCACCGGCCAGATCCGCGACAGGCTCCGATTAAATAATGGCGGAATCCCGCCACCGCACAGACCACCCATCCCCGAAAAAGCGCCAATATCTGCGCAATCCGCGACCTGCCATCGCCTTGAGCTACAACAGGTTTTTGCTGTTGTATTTCTTTGATTAAAAAATATGCACATTTTTTAAACAGAAACAGATTCTGTGCATATTTTAATCCACCAATTCCATTGGAATGTTCTGGCTCAACTCAAACGATCTTTGAATTTTTCATTACAAATCAATTGTTTAACAGTTTTATTTTGAGTCTGGCACGATTCTTGGTTTGGAAACTGCGACTGCGAAATCGTGATTACCACGTTGGTACTCAACGGATATGCCGGGAGGTCGCAATATTATGAAACTTGTTACTGCTGTCATTAAGCCGTTCAAACTCGATGAAGTCCGCGAAGCGCTCAGCGCGCTTGGCGTTCAGGGTCTGACGGTCACCGAAGTTAAAGGTTTTGGCCGTCAGAAAGGCCAGACCGAAATTTATCGTGGTGCTGAATACATGGTCAGCTTCCTGCCGAAGGTGAAGCTGGAAGTCGCCATCACGGATAATCTGGTCGATCAGGTTGTCGAAGCCATCACCAAAACTGCTCAAACCGGGAAAATCGGGGACGGTAAGATTTTCGTTCTTGATGTGAGCCAGGCGGTCCGTATCCGTACTGGTGAAACCGGCGACGACGCCCTGTAAGTCCAGAGACAAGGGGAGACATTATGACTATTTCCATGAAGAAAACCGGCCTTGCTGCTGTTGCAGCTACCGCCCTTCTGGCAATCGCTTCTCCGGCCTTTGCTCAGGACGCTGGCGTTTCGGCTGAGACCCAATACATTCTTAACACCTTCAGCTTCCTGTTCAGCGGCGCGCTGGTCATGTGGATGGCTGCTGGTTTTGCGATGCTTGAATCCGGCCTCGTTCGTACCAAGAACGTTTCGACCATTCTGTTCAAGAACATCGCGCTGTTTGCTGTTGCAGGTATCATGTATTACCTCATCGGCTACAACCTGATGTATATGGATGTTACGGGCTGGATCGGCTCGCTCAGCCTCTGGAGTGCTGATGATGCAGCAGCTCTGGGTGGTGACTTCTCTGGCGGTTATTCTGCAACCTCTGACTGGTTCTTCCAGATGGTGTTCGTTGCAACCGCAGCTTCGATCGTTTCCGGTACTGTTGCCGAGCGCATCAAACTGTGGCCGTTCATGATCTTCGTCGTCGTACTTACCGGCGTTCTGTATCCGATCACCGGTGCATGGACATGGGGTGGCGGCTGGCTCTCTGAAATGGGCTTTGCTGACTTCGCCGGTTCGACCATCGTTCACTCGGTTGGCGGCTGGGCTGCTCTGACCGGTGCGATCATCCTCGGTGCACGTAAAGGCAAATTCGGTGCAGACGGTTCGGTTCACCCGATGCCGGGCTCCAACCTTCCGCTTGCGACCCTTGGTACCTTTGTCCTGTGGCTCGGCTGGTTCGGCTTCAACGGTGGTTCCCAGCTTGCTATGGGTTCCGGCGCTGATGTCATCGCGATTGCCAACATCTATGGCAACACCTCGATGGCTGCTGCTGGTGGTGTTGTTGCCGCTGCGATCCTGACCCAGATCCTTTACAAAAAGGTCGACCTGACCATGGCACTTAACGGTGCGCTGGCTGGTCTGGTTTCGATCACGGCTGGTCCGGACACCCCGACCATCGGTTCTGCCATCATCATTGGCGCAATCGGCGGCATCCTGGTTGTCATCGCGGTTCCGCTGCTCGACAAACTGAAAATCGACGACGTCGTTGGCGCAGTTTCGGTTCACCTTGTTTGCGGTATCTGGGGCACGCTTGCTGTTCCGTTCACCAATGACGGTGCATCGTTCGGTGTTCAGCTGACCGGTATCGTTGCAATGGGTGCCTTCACCATCGTTGCTTCGGCGATCGTCTGGCTCATCCTGAAGTTCACCATCGGTATCCGCCTGTCTGAAGAAGACGAGGCAATGGGTTCGGATGCTGCTGAACTTGGTCTGGAAGCATACCCGGAATTCGGTAAGGGTTCCCAGCGCTTCTAAGCAAACAGATTTCCTGACGGGTATCGGGTTCGCCCGATACCCTGCCTGTCAGACCAACTGGCCCGCCCGGGATGCATCCCAGGCGGGCTTTTTGTATGCAGTGCTGCCTTTTTGGGCAGCGATTTGGTCACTGCGAAGGCAAAACCCGTTTTTCACAGCAGTCGCACATCCCCCACCCCAAGCGACGATTTCGACGCCAGACCGTTGATGCTGCTGGCCTGATGGCGGTTCGAACCATTTCTGGCACGAAAATTGATCTTGGCAGCTCCGAACCAGAGTCCGGCTACCCCGAAAAGACCGGACCGAGAGGAAACGCTATAAAGGGGGATGCCTTATGGAGGCCTTCCAGACTGCCTCGGACGTGTTTTTCGTCCTGATGGGCGCCATTATGGTGCTTGCGATGCATGCCGGTTTTGCCTTTCTTGAAGTCGGCACCGTGCGAAAAAAGAACCAGGTCAATGCTCTGGTTAAGATCATTGTCGATTTTGCCGTTTCGACAATCGCCTATTTCTTTGTCGGATACAGCATCGCCTATGGTGTTGATTTCCTTACAAGTGCTGCTGTATTGAGCGGCCATGCGGGCAGCGACGGCGTGCCTGTTTTTGCCTCAAGCGGTTATGATCTTGTCAAATTCTTCTTCCTGCTGACATTCGCCGCAGCAATCCCGGCCATCATTTCAGGTGGCATCGCGGAACGCGCACGTTTCTATCCGCAGCTTCTTGCAACGGCCATTCTGGTCGGTGTGTGCTATCCGCTGTTTGAAGGCATGGTCTGGAACAACAATTTCGGTTTCCAGGACATGATCGAAGCCACATTTGGCGCGCCGTTCCATGATTTTGCAGGATCCATCGTCGTGCATGCGGTCGGGGGCTGGATCGCACTTGGGGCTGTCATCAGCCTTGGCGTTCGGCGCGGCCGT
The DNA here is from genome assembly GCF_023588965.1 of Thalassospira sp. GO-4. Lineage (NCBI taxonomy): Bacteria > Pseudomonadati > Pseudomonadota > Alphaproteobacteria > Rhodospirillales > Thalassospiraceae > Thalassospira > Thalassospira sp. GO-4. The sequence goes on along the minus strand of NZ_CP097807.1, from coordinate 3,320,215 downwards.
TACAGCAAAACCGGCGGATTGATCGGTATTCCGCCGTCCAATATTCCGTTCCTGGCACTGGGATCGTGGGTTCTGTGCGTGGGCTGGTTCGGCTTTAACGTCATGTCCGCACAATCGGTTTCGGGTATTACCGGTCTTGTTGCCGTGAATTCGCTGATGGCGATGGTTGGCGGCATTCTGACCGCGCTGATTGCCGGGCGCAACGATCCGGGCTTTGTCCATAACGGTGCGCTTGCCGGGCTTGTCGCGGTTTGCGCCGGGTCCGATGTCATGCATCCGATCGGGGCGCTGGTGACCGGCGGGCTTGCCGGGGTTCTGTTTGTCTGGGGCTTTAACCAGTGTCAGGCCAAATGGAAAATCGATGATGTTCTGGGTGTCTGGCCGTTGCATGGCATGTGTGGCCTGCTGGGGGGCATTGCATGCGGTATCTTTGGTCTTGAGGCCCTTGGCGGCATGGGCGGCGTGTCGCTTGGTGCGCAGCTTGCCGGATCGTTGATCGGGGTTGCCTTTGCCACGATTGCCGGCTTTGTCGTGTATGGCGCGATCAAGAAAACCGTCGGGTTCCGTCTTTCCGAAGAAGACGAATTTGATGGCGCGGATATTTCGATTCATAAAATCGGCGCCTATCCCGAGGATGACCTGCGGGCAAGCTAAGACCGCCCCGACATCCCGAGAAGATTTTTCGAAGCCCGGAAAGCCAGCCTTTCCGGGCTTTTTGCACCTTTGTCGCCAGTCTCTTAAATCTTTCTTTGCACTTTTGGCATAGGGGTAAAGTCAGGGGAATTTACCCATATTCTGCATAACGGCCGCGTTCAGTGTGACGGGGCACAGATCAAGCTGGATTGACGACGACCATGTTTAACGAACGCCTGGATCAATTGCCTGCCTATCCGTTTCCGCGACTGGCGGCCCTGCTTGACGGGATCGAACCCGGGCAATCCCCGCTGGTGATGTCGATTGGCGAACCGCAACATGAACCCCCGGCAATGATCACCGAGGCGATGGTCAAACACGCATCGCTTTGGCACAAATATCCGCCCGGTTCCGGCACACCCGAATTGCGCGACGCCATCAAGAACTGGCTTGATCGCCGCTATAACCTGCCGGCCGGCATGATCCATCGCGATGACCATGTATTGCCCGTCGCTGGCACACGTGAAGCCCTTTATCTGATTGCCACCACCGTCATTCCGCAAGATCAGCCGGGCCAAAAGCCCAAGGTGCTGCTGCCCAACCCGTTTTATCAGGTCTATTGCGGCGCAGCGGTTCTGAATGACGCGGAAATGGTGCCGCTGGCAGCCGGTCCTGAGACCGGTTTTCTGCCTGATCTTGATCTGATTGATGAGGCGACACTTGATGCCTGTCGGCTGTTTTTCCTGTGTTCGCCCGCCAATCCGCAAGGCGCGATCGCATCGGCCGACTATATCGAACGCATGATCAATCTGGCGCGCAAGCATGATTTCGTTCTGGCGATGGATGAATGCTACGCCGATATCTATGACCGCGAAGCCCCGGTCGGCGCTCTTGAAATCTGTGCCAAACAGGGCGGAAACATGGACAATGTCCTTGTGTTCCATAGTCTGTCGAAACGATCCAGCGCACCGGGGCTGCGATCCGGTTTTGTCGCCGGGGATGCCAAAATCGTCAAACGCTTTACCGCCTTGCGCAGCTATTGTTCGGCGACCATTCCGATGCCGATCATGGCCGCATCGGTGGATTTGTGGAATGACGATGCCCATGCCGAGGCAAACCGGGATCTGTATCGCGCCAAGATCGATGTCGCGGCCGAAGTTTTCGGCAACCGGTTTGGCTTCTACCGACCGCCCGGGGGATTTTTCCTGTGGCTTGATGTCGGCGATGACGAAGCAGCGACCAAAAAGATCTGGAAGGAAGCCGGGGTTAAGGTCATCCCGGGCAGTTACCTTTCGATAACCGACAAGAATGGCCACAATCCGGGCAAACAGTTTATCCGCATTGCCCTTGTCCATGATCTTGCAACCACACGCGACGGGCTGACGCGGATTGCCGGGGCGCTTGAAAGCTAAGCCTGTCGCGCCCTTGCCATCATTCACCCCAAACAGGACTTAACCAGAACGGATACCCAGATGAGCAGTCAGTCGAACACTCTTGGAACCGCGTTTATGCCCGGCAGTCTCGTGACTTTGCTGAAGCGTAGCGGTTTGCGGATTTGCGGCCTTGGTCTGGTTTTCATTGCCATTGCCCTGTTCATCATGCTGATCGGGTTCCATCCGGGCGATCCGTCCTTTAACCATGCCACAGACCGCGGACCGATTTTCAACCCGCTGGGAATTGTCGGCGCCTATGGGGCGGATCTGATGCTCCGCACGCTTGGTCTTGCATCGGCCCTTCTGACGGTTCTGATGCTGGGCTGGGGGTTGCGCCTGATTGCGGTCAAACCGTTCAGCTGGATGTGGGTGCGGTTTCTGGTTCTGCCGCTTGCACTGTTGCTGGTTGCCATTTCAGCAGCCGCGATCCAGCCGGGCATGCATTGGCCGCTGACCGTGGGTCTTGGCGGGTTTGCCGGGGATCTGTTGCTGGCAAAGCTTCAATCCGGATTTGCCATGATTGGCGTTCCCGGGGCGCGTGCGCTGATTGCGCTGACATCCATGATCCTTGGTTTTGTTCTGACGATCTATTGCATGGCTTATTCCCTGTCGGACTGGGAACGTCTGGGCGGGGTTCTGTCCTATGCCGCGGGCAAGGTGATTGCCGGCATTCGCGCCGTCATCCCGCATGGCAGCAATGACGAACCGATTTCCAAACGCGCCCCCGGTTCGCGTCAGGAACCGTCACTTGATAAATCAAAATCCAAGCTGGGTTCGGCCATTTCGACCCGCAAGTCGGAACCGAAACTGGCCCCCGATGACAGTGATGACGACGATTTTGATGATGACAGCGTCGATAACGAACCACCGGTCCATATCGTCGCAGCACCGGCTGCCAAGCTGCAACCAAGCCAGAAGGCCGCCGCCCAGCGTCAGGCATCCTTTGATCTGGGATCGGATGAATATCGCTTCCCGCCACTTGATCTGCTGCACGAGCCCGACCCGGCCGATGCCGCCCAGATCGATCAGGAAGCCCTGGCACAGAATGCCCGTCTGCTTGAAACCGTTCTTCAGGACTTTGGCGTCAAGGGTGAAATCGTTCAGGTCCGCCCGGGTCCGGTTGTGACCCTTTATGAACTCGAACCGGCCGCAGGTGTAAAGTCATCGCGCGTGATCGGCCTTGCCGATGATATTGCGCGGTCCATGAGTGCGATTGCCGCCCGTGTTGCCGTGGTGCCGGGCCGCAACGTGATTGGTATCGAATTGCCAAATGCACGTCGCGAAACCGTGCATCTGCATGAAATTCTGGCATCAAGCGACTTTGACAAGAATACCGGCAAGCTCAATATGAGCCTGGGCAAGGATATCGGCGGCACCCCGGTGATTGCCGACCTTGCGAAAATGCCGCACTTGCTGATTGCCGGTACGACCGGTTCGGGTAAATCGGTCGGGGTGAACGCAATGATCCTGTCATTGCTTTATCGCCTGAAGCCCGAAGAATGCCGCTTTATCATGATTGACCCGAAAATGCTGGAACTGTCGATCTATGACGGCATCCCGCATCTTCTGACCCCGGTGGTCACCGACCCGCACAAGGCAGTCGTCGCCCTTAAATGGGCGGTGCGCGAAATGGAAGACCGTTATCGCGCCATGAGCCAGGTGGGCGTGCGTAACATTGCCGGGTACAACAAACGCATCAAGGAAGCGGCCGCCAAGGGCGAACAGCTTACCCGTCGGGTTCAGACCGGCTTTGATCCGGAAACCGGCAAACCGATCTTTGAAGATCAGGAACTGCCGATGGAGCCGCTGCCCTTTATCGTCATCATCGTTGACGAGATGGCCGACCTGATGCTGGTGGCGGGCAAGGATGTCGAAGCATCGATCCAGCGTCTGGCACAGATGGCCCGTGCGGCGGGTCTGCACCTGATCATGGCGACACAGCGCCCGTCGGTGGACGTGATCACCGGGACGATCAAGGCGAACTTCCCGACGCGTATTTCCTATTCCGTGACCTCGAAAATTGATTCGCGCACCATCCTTGGTGAAATGGGTGCCGAACAGCTTCTGGGGCAAGGCGACATGCTTTACATGGGTCAGGGTGGCCGTTTGCAGCGTGTTCATGGCCCGTTTGTATCGGATGAAGAAGTCGAAAGCATCGTCAAGCATCTGCGCGATCAGGGCGATCCGGCCTATCTTGAAACCGTTACCGAAGAACCCGAAGAAGATCCGATGGCCGCCTATATGGGTGGCGGCAATGCCGGTGCCGGCGGGAATGGTTCGGATGATGATCTTTATAATCAGGCGGTCGGCATTGTCCTTCGCGAGAAAAAGGCATCTACCAGCTTCATCCAGCGCAAATTGTCGATCGGTTATAACCGTGCTGCCCGCATCATCGAACAGATGGAAGAAAACGGCGTGGTGTCTGCTGCCAACCATGTCGGCAAGCGCGAAGTGCTGATGGAAAACATGGATGGCAGCCCGTACGAATACTGATCACCAAGACGGGCCAGTACAACCGGGTGCTGTGGCCCCAAATACTCAAAAAAGGCGGACCTGATCGGGTCCGCCTTTTTTCATGTCGGGCCCGCGACATTCCGCCACGGATAATGGCAATTACCACGCGATTGGCACGTTTGAACGGGAAGATGTGATTTATCATGAACTTGGCAAATATAATTTGAATTGTTTGCCATAGATCAGAGCACCCGGCGCGCGAATGCGCGAAACAGTGCACAACTGTTCACTGTCTTTCAGGGCATTTCACCTGAAATGCGCCACACCGCTATCAAATGGGTGCTATATGAAGCTTTCTGACTATTCGTTCGCGTGGAAGTTGCGCGGCGTCAATATTGTGGTGGCGATTGCGCTGGCTGCGATGGCCGCGATCAATCTTTTGTCGTTATACAACACCATGCTCAATGACCGCGAGGTCACCCTGCGATATGTGGTCGATCAGTCGGCAAGCATCATTGACGAATTTGCCAAGCGCGCCAGATCGGGCCTTCTTTCAGAAGAAGACGCGAAAAAGCAGGCACTTGAACTGGTTGCGGCACAGCGTTTTGACAACCACAACTATGTCTTTGTCACCGATCATGACGGCACCATGGTCATGCACCCGATGTCCCCTGCCCTGAATGGCAAAAGTGCCGCATCGGTCAAGGACCCGACCGGTGCAACCCCGATTGCCGATCTTGCCACGGCGGCACGCAATCCCGATGGCGGCTATGTCAGCTATGTCTGGCCCCATCCGGGCAGCAAGGAAAACGAACCCAAGCTGGCCTTTGCCAAACGCACACAGAATTGGGGCCTTGTGGTTGCAGCCGGTGTCTATACCGATGATGTCGAGGCAACCTTCTGGTCACGGGCCCAGGTCGATATCTTTACCCTGATTGCCATGATGATGGTTATTGGCGGACTTGGTCTTGCGGTTGAACGCAGCACGACCGGGCCGATGCGCAGCATCACCGATGCGCTTTCGCGTCTGGCAAATGGTGACAAGTCGGTTGAAAACAATGCCATCGACCGCAAGGACGAAATCGGTGATCTGGCCCGGGCACTTGAGGTTTTCCGCGCCAACCGCGAAGAAGCCGATCGCCTGCATCAGCAGCAGGAAGCCGCCAATGCCGCCGAACTTGCCCGTGCCAAAAACGTCAATGACCGCATTGCCCGGTTCGAACAGGAAGTCGAAAGCAACCTGACGACAGTCAATGCCGCCCTTGCGCAATTGCGCAGCACGGCGACCAGCATGGCCACGCAATCGGATCAAACCACCGTTCAGGCCGCCAATGTCGCTGCGGCAACCGAACAGGCCGCCACCAATGTCGACACGGTCGCATCGGCCGCCCAGCAACTTGCAAGCGCGATTGATGAAATCACCCTTCAGGTTGCGCGCAGTTCCGACATCGCACAATCGGGCGCAAACGAGGCCGACGATGCCAGCACGATCTTTGCCGAACTGGCAAATGCTTCGGACAGGATCGGCGAGGTTGTCGAACTGATCCAGTCCATCGCCGAACAGACCAACCTTCTGGCGCTTAATGCCACCATCGAAGCCGCACGGGCTGGCGAAGCAGGCAAAGGGTTTGCCGTGGTTGCCGCCGAGGTCAAAAACCTTGCCAACCAGACCACCCGTGCAACCGAAGACATTGCCGGACATATCAGCGGCATTCAGGACAGCACCCAGGGGGCACTGGGCGCGATCGAACATCTTTCGGCACGGATGAAGGAATTGAACGAAGTCGCGGGTGGCATTGCTGCTGCGGTCAGTGAACAGGATGCCGCAACCGGGGAAATTGCCCGAAACGTTTCCGAAGCAGCATCCGGCACCAAGGAAGTCGCCCGCAATGTCGTTGGCCTGCGCAAATCGGCCGAGGAAGAACGTCATTCATCCACCGATGTTCTTGATGCATCCAACAGCCTTGGCGACAAGTCGCAGGCGCTTCTTGGTCAGATCAAGCAATTCCTGGTCGATATCCGGGCGGCCTGACGCAACAGCTACCGATTATCAAACCGGTACAAACCCGAAGGCAGGTCCATGTGACCTGCCTTTTTTGTTGCTGGTTTGCGTTATAGTTTATGCAAAAATGCGATCAACTTATCGCGTTATAGCAATATACACCCGGGCTGCTCCGCCCATAACGTGTGCGCGGAAACGTCTGGGAGGAAACCAATGATCGCATTAATAATTGCAATCGCCGTCACGGTGATTGCAGCAACACTCATAATCAAAAGATATCAGCCGCATACTGTTCTTCTGCTGTCAGGTTTGACGCTGTTTGCGGCAACCGCACTGTTTTTCCCTGAACAAAGTGTCATTTTCCGCAAAACCGATCCGACCGGCTGGACCGGATTTGACATCTTTGAACATATTCACGGCATCATGTCATACCGGCTGGCCGGGCTTGGCCTGATCATTATGGCAGCTGGCGGTTTTGCCAAATATATGGACCATATCGGTGCAACCAACGCCATGGTCGATATCAGCATCAAGCCGCTTTCGCGCATTCACGCGCCTTATCTTGTTCTGGCAATCGGCTATGCGGTTGGTCAGGTCCTTAATATCTTTATCCCCAGTGCGGCCGGGCTTGCCATGCTGTTGCTGGTAACGCTGTATCCGACACTTGTGCGCCTTGGCGTCAGCAAGGCCGCGGCAGCAGCAATGATTGGCACCACATCTGTTCTTGATCTTGGTCCGGCTTCGGGCACCGCAAACCTTGCGGCCAATACCGCCAATATCGATGTTGCAATCTTCTTTACCCAATATCAGATCCCGCTTGCGGTATTCATCATTCCGACGATCTGTGTTCTGACCTATTTCAGTGCCAAATATTTCGACAGCCGCGATGGTCACGTTGTTGTCGCTAGCCATTCCGCGCCGGTCGGAACAATGGATCCGGAACCGGTGGCACAATCGGCACCGGGCTTCTATGCATTGCTGCCGATTTTGCCACTGACCATGATCCTGATTTTCAGCAAGCTGTTCATCGCCCATATCGAAATCAGTGTGGTAACCGCAATGATCATGGGGGCGCTGCTGGGTCTTTTCTGTGAAATGATCCGCCTGCGCCATGACCTTCGTGAAGTTTTCAAGGGCTTTATGGTCTTCTTCAAGGGCATGGGAACGATGTTCTCGGGCATTATTTCGCTGATCATCTGTGCGGAATTCTTTGCCGGCGGCCTCAAGGCAATTGGTGCCATCGACTTCATGATTGTCACGGCCGAAAGCGCGGGCTTTGGTCTGGTCGGCATGATGTTTGTTGCCTGTATCCTTGTCGCGGTAACAGCCATTCTGACAGGCTCGGGCAATGCGGCATTCTTCTCGTTTGCCAATCTGGCACCGCAGCTTACCGCCAGTTCGAGTGCCGGGGCGGTATCGCTTTTGCTGCCGCTGCAATTCACCGCGGGTATTGCGCGGTCATTGTCACCGGTCTCCGGGGTTATCATTGCAGTATCCGAAGTTGCCGGATGTTCGCCAATTGATATCGTGAAACGAACGGCAATCCCGCTGGGTGGCGCGCTGATCGTGCTGTTCACCTACAATGTGCTGTTCCTGTCAGCCTCGTAACTTCTTCCATCTGCCTCTTCGATCCACGGACACGAGTAAACAAAATGACCAAGCTGACCACATTGCCAAATGACACCAAGGGCCTGTTTTCAAAGCAGGCAACCTGGCAATCATGGCTAATGGTAGAAGGGGCACTTGCACAGGCACAGGGGGAAACAGGCATGATCCCCCTTGCCGCTTCCACTGAAATTCGGCGCCATATGCGCATTGAGGATTATGACCTTGATGCGCTTGAGGCCGAAATCACCCAAAGCATGTCACCGGTTATGGCAATCGTCCGTGCAATGGCCGTACGCTGTGACGGCGATGCCGGCGGATATGTGCATTGGGGCGCAACCACCCAGAACATCATCATTACCGGCAAGATGTTACAGTTGCGCAAGGCCCATACCCTGACGCTGGAGCGTCTTGGCCGTTGTTTGACCCTGTTATCGGGTCTGGCCCGCAAAACAGCCGACTGGCCGACAATTTCGCGTACCAACCGTCGTCAGGCCCTGCCCATCACATTCGGATACAAGGTTGCAGGTTGGATTGATGAATTTCAACGCTGTGTCGAACGACTGATCGAAGTCGAAAAGCGGACCTTTGTTCTGACATTCGGCGGGGCAAGCGGTGCCATGCACAGCTATGGCCCGGACGGGTTTGCATTGTCTGCGAAACTGGCCAACATTTTGGGACTGGAAGTATCAGCGGTGCATTCCCGTGCTACCAATGACGGGCTTGGCGAATATGTCGCGGTGTTGGGTTTGCTGGCCGTTGCCTGCGAACGCATGGGTAATGAGCTTTACACCCTTATGGCCAATGAATTTGGCGAAGTTTTTGAAAGACAAAGCGAAAATGTGGTTGGCAGCAGCACGATGCCCCACAAGACCAATCCGAAATATGTCGTCGCCTTGCTTGCCGAAAGTGCACATTTGCGCAACATGGTCGCCCCGGCACTTGAAGCATGCCGCCCTAGCCACGAAGGCGATGCGGCATTCAATTTCCGGCTTTATGACCTGCTTGATGCGGCGGGCGTATCGGCGTACGGCGTTGTCACCCGTCTTGAGACGCTTTTGACCCATCTTGAATGCGACAAAGCCGCCATGTATCGCAATTTGATGATCAATCCGGCACCATTGATGTCGGAAAAAATCATGCTGGAACTGGCAAAATCAACCGGACGTCAGAACGCACATGACGTCGTCCATCATGCGATTGTTGTCTCGGAACGTGATGCCATCAGTTTTGCCGATGCCCTGTGGCAGGAAAAGGAAGTTTCCAGCCATTTCAAGGACAAGACCGCGCTCGCCGGTCTGCTTGATCCTGCAACCTACACCGGATGCAGTGCCGAAATTGCAGCAAAACTTGCAAATGCAGGTGCAGAAAGCGCCGAAATGGTCGCCAAACATGCCAGAAAACTGTCTGGTCAGGACATCTGAACCGGGCGCACAGCCTGACCATAGACCGGATCATCTTCGCATCGGCGGGTCACATACTGTCTTAACAATTCCACGAAATGCATCGCCAACCGGTTGCGGCCGGCTGGCGGCATGACGCAGGCATAAGGCAACCAGAATTCCGGTGCGATCGGGCGCAGAACGGTCTTGGTTGAATCACTGAATGCGCTGTTGATCATATCCATCACGCCAAGCCCATAGCCGCTTTCGACGAATTTCGGCACCAGAAGGCTCGATCCGATTTCAAGGCTGATATTGGGGAGCTTTCCGATGCTTTCAAACACACGATCAAGGCGCTGTCGCCAGATCTGATTGGCGCGCAAGGATACAAACGGTTCATCGGCAAAGGCTTCTGCCGGGACAATATCAAGTGCCGCCAGCGGATGGGAAATCGGCAATAAAACCTGTGTGCGGGCCTCAAGAATCGGTTCGATTCCGAGTTCGACCACGTTGTTTTTGACCGGCAGCGACAGCAATCCAAGATTATAGCGCCGCGACCCGACCTGGCTTTCGACGTCAGAACGGGTTCCGATATCGATCTTGCATTTCAAACCGGGATTTTCGTCACGCAGGATATCTATGACCGGCGGCAAAAGTGACGCCCCGATCGGCCCGACCGTAATGATCCGCAGGGTTTCATCAATTTCGGCACGAATGTCGCGGGCAATTTTCGGAATTTCCTCTACCCCGTTAAGGATATGCTCGGCTTCCTGAAAAAAGCGTTCGCCTTCTGCTGTCAGGACAAGGCGCTGGTTGATCCGCTCAAACAGCTTGATTTTGAGTTCCGCCTCAAGGGTCGCAATCATCCGGCTTGCCGAAGACTGGCTAAGATTTGCGCTTGCCGCTGCTCCCGACAGGGTCCCTTGCAAGACTGTCAAACGAAATAGGCGTAGCGCTTTGAGGTTCATGGGAAGTCCGCAACAGTTCCGGGGTGAATGGCCCTTACTTTTAGACCGGATACCCCAAATCCCGAAAGACAAAAGCACGGTACGCGGCCGTTCCCGGGGTCATGGGGCTGCGCACGAAACAGCATTGATCTTTGTCGTACAAATCATCATGCCATGAAAAAAGGCGGGCCAGATTGGCCCGCCTCTTTGAATTCTTTGACCCGAAGATCAGATCGACTGGTTGATCCAGTCAACAAGTGCGCTTTTCGGAAGGGCGCCAACTTTCATTGCCGCAACTTCGCCGCCCTTGAAGATCATCAGGGTCGGGATGCCACGAACACCGTATTTCGCCGGGGTGTTCGGGTTTTCGTCGATATTTACCTTGGCGATCTTGAGCTTGCCGCCCAGTTCACCGGCAATTTCATCGAGGTAAGGCGCAATCTGCTTACACGGACCGCACCACTCAGCCCAGAAATCGACCAGAACCGGGTCGTTGGAACCCAGAACGTCGGAATCGAACGAACCGTCGGAGACTTTAATCGTGGTCATACTTTCAGATCCTAGTTGTTACGAGGCAAAGGGTTTCCCCGTTAACCTCGATCCGCTGTATGAGGCCAAGGTAGGCAGCACTGACGCAAACGTCAAGCTCATTGGGCGACTAGCGGCCATGTCACCCACGCCAAACCCCGTGTTTTGCAGAGTCGGCCAAGGCCCCTTTTATCCCGATCAGCCAAATGTCAGAATATGGTCGGGAAGCTCCACCATCCATGGCCCGTTGGTCCACAAAATGAAACAACGGACCTTTTTGCCCGGATACATTTGCGCAAGGGCCGCCCGGTAAATCGACATCTGTCGACGGTATGCCTTTGGCGTGCCTTCAACATCACGTGGCGGCGGGCGGTTGGTCTTGTAATCAACGATCATGACATCGTCATCGCGCACGACCAGACGGTCAATCTGGGCCGAAACCACATCGCCGCCAACAGTACCGACCAAGGGCACCTCGGCCCGTGATCCCGGTGCAAAGACCGGGGCAAAATCGGGATTATTGAAAATGGCGATGGTTTCATCGGCAATTTCCGCCTGCTGATCCGGTTCAAGCGCGTGAACAGGCTGTGCCAGGAAGCGTTCCGCCGCCCCGCGACGCATATCTGCGGGCAGATCAGGCAACAGTTCCAGAAGCTTGTGAATCAAAATGCCGCGCTTGAAGCTTTGCCCCTGATCCCCGCCCAAGGGCGATTGAACGGCTGGTTCTTCTTCGAGCGGCCGACTGGGGGCCAATGGTTTGGGCGGGAAGGATTCTTGTGGTGCGACCGCCCGAATAAGGCTGCGCGCGGCAGTTTGTCGAGTTGCCGTACCGGTTTCAACCCGGTCGGGTTTGGGTTGTTCGGACTGATCGGTTTCCCAAATCCATCCTTCACCCGACCAGCCGGAACCGGAATAGGCACCAAGATCAATCTGGGCCGGTTTGGCATAACCTTCCATCGCCTGTTGGCACAGATTGTACCAGCAATGTTCAGGCGCCTTGCGCCGCCCTTGCCAACCGCAAATGTAAAGCCGGTCTTCGGCACGGGTCAGGGCAACATACAGCAGCCGGTTATATTCCTGATCGCGCTTCACGGCGATGGCATCGCGCAGACGCGACACCACATCGGTTTCCAGTGCCACGCGCGGCAACCAAAACATCAGGTTTTTATCTTCCTGCCAGAACAGGTTGGGGGCTTGGGTCGGTACCTGCATGGTATCGGGCAGAAACACGATCGGTGCCTGAAGGCCCTTGGCCCCGTGTACGGTCATGATGCGAACTTCATCGCGGCCGCTTTGTTCAAGGTCACGCTTGATTTCGGCATCCCCGGCCATCAGCCAGTGCAGGAAACCCTGCAAGGTCGGGGCGTGATCGGCCTCATAACCCATGGCAAGGTTCAGGAATTCGTCAATCGGATCATTGGCCTCGATCCCGAGCCGCCCGACCAGACGGGCCCGAACACCGCGCGCATCGTCACCGCGCCCGCCCAGCAATTCGGCATAAAGTTCAAACGGCCGTTCGTAATCAACCCGGCCCAGCCATTTGAACAAAAACGCATAGGCACGGGCAAAGATCGATCCGTCATCCACCGCCCCTGCCTTTTCACGCAAGGCATGCCAAAGCGTTCTTGGGCGGTTATGGGCAATTTCAAACAACTGGTCATCATTCAAGCCGATCAACGGGCTTTTAAGCACCTCGGCCAGTGTCAGGTCATCTTCGGGCATCAACAGGAACCGCCCGAATGCCACAAGATCCATCACCGCAAGCTGATCGGTGATCTGCATACGGTCAACACCGGCGACCGGAACATTGCGTTCTTTCAGTGCCTTGACGACTTCGTCAACGAACGCGGTACGACGGCGCACAAGGATCATGAAATCACCGGCGCGCACCGGACGGCCGCGGGATGTCAGGATTTCCTTTGCATCGATTGCATGGCGAATGCGCCCGGCAATCACCCGTGCCAGACGGATTTCCGGGTCTTCAAGACGCACAATCCGGGTCGGTGGTGTCCACGGGTCTTCGGGGGCACGTTCCTGTGGCTCGACCGCAGGCCAAAGTTCAATGCGGCCTGCCTGCCCGACGCGAAACGGACTATGGGCGACATCCGCACCATCATCACCGACCCCTTGCTTGGCCACCGGTCCGGCAAAGACACGGTCCACCGTGCCCAACACCGCATCGGTAGAACGGAAGGAAATGTTCATCGGCACTTCGCGCCAGTCAGCAGCAATTTCATTTGCCCGTTCGCGGAAATAACGGCGCATTTCGGCAAACTTTTCCGGGTCGGCACGCTGGAAGCTGTAAATCGATTGTTTCGCATCCCCAACGGCAAAGATGGTGCGGGGCTTATCGGCATGCCGACCGGCATCGATAAAGAATTCCTCGGCCAGGATGCGCACCACTTCCCACTGTTCGGGGTTGGTATCCTGCGCCTCGTCAATCAGGACGTGGTCAAGCCCCTCGTCGAGTTTGAACAACACCCAACCGGCAATCCCGGCCTGCCGTTGCAAAAGCTGCAAGCTGGTCAGGATCAGATCATCGTAATCAAGCCGCGCATGCAGCGCCTTTTTGGTGGCATAGCGATCAAGCATCGCATTGCCGATGGTAATTAGCGCCGATGTCGCCCCGGCCATGGCAGCCGCCTTGCGCTGACGGTCAATTTCGATCAGACGCGCACATTCCTGTTCAAGGGCATCGGCCCCCATCGGGTGGTTTTCAGCCGCCCCCTTGGTGATCAGTTTGGCGCGCGGTTCACCAGCGGTCGTAAAGAACACGCTGCGATAATCATTAAACACCGCCAAGCGGTCTTCGACCGTGGTCTTTTCCAAAAATTGCGCCAATGCCGGCACACGGGCCTTATCGGTTTTGGTTCCGGCTTCAAGGGCGGCAAGACCGCGCATCAATCCGTCACGGTCAAAGGCATCATCGGATAGCGCCTTGGCAAGAATGGCTTCCTCGTTAACGCCGACCGGCACGCCAAGTGCCTTATAAACCGCATCGCGCATGCGATTGGCCCCACCCAGATTGGCCAGCATCCGTTTAAGACGGCCACGTTCGCGGGCCAGTTCGCCCATGACTTCGCCAAATGCACCTTCGCGGACCTGTCCGGTGACAACGGAAAGTGCCTTGGCCAGATCTTCGTCGCGCCCCGTACGGGCAAAGGCCAAAACTTCTTCCTGCACATCGGCCATGGTTTCGGCGGCCGTGCGGTCATCCATGATTTCGAAATGCGGGGCAAGGCCCGCTTCAAGCGGGAAACGACGCAGCAGTGACTGGCAGAATGCGTGGATGGTCTGGATTTTCATCCCGCCCGGCGCATCAAGAACACGGGCAAAGAGCTGACGCGCACGGATGGTTTCATCGGCACTGGGCGCCGATCCGGCCAGATTGGCCAGATCAGCCTGAAGGTCGCGGTCTTCCATCGTCGCCCAGCGGCCGAGCCGTTCATTGACACGGTTGGCCATCTCGGCGGCGGCTGCCTTGGTAAAGGTCAGACACAAAATGCGATGGGGTTCGGTGCCCGACAGCATCAACCGCAATACCCGGTCAGACAGCACCTTGGTTTTGCCTGCACCCGCCGATGCCGACACCCAGACCGATGCATTGGGATCGGACGCATTACGTTGCAGGACATTGGGATCCGTACCGCGCATTTCGGTCATGACTTTTCCCCTTTGCCCGCATCAGGATTCGCAGCGATGTTAGCGCTAACATCACCATTGTCCGGGCCATCCGTTTGGGCGTCGATATCCTCACTGCCCATCCATTCGCGCAGGCGCGACAGATGCACATAATCGGAATATTTCGGCGCGTGATCCGGGTGCGGGACACTCAGATACGGCGTGTCGGGATCGGCGAAGGCCGCGGCCAGACCATTCACACCATCCACGGCCTCGTGTGCCAGGGCGGCGGGCGTGGTTTTCATGCGGGCGGTATTAATCTCGACAATTTCACCGGCCGGATCACCGCCCGAAAGTTTCCAGAATGCCATGCTGGCCGGTGGCCCGGCGGGTACATCCCCAAATCCGCCCTTTTCGGCAATCGCGGCTTCAAGCGGCAATTGCGGGGCAAAGCCGTTGGCAACGTCCCCCTGACTGGGCGGAGCACCGGTTTTATAATCAATGATCGCAATGCCACCATCACGAAGCTGATCAATACGGTCAGCCCGGGCATAGACCTGAAAACCGCTGCTGGTATCGAGGGTTCCGGCCTGTTCGGTATAGGACCGGCGCACCGCATCACGCCTTGTGGCTTCGGTCTGGATGAACCATTTGGCAATGCGTTCAAAACGCGGCCACCAGAATGCCCAAAGCCCCGGGCGTGCTGCCAGCGGCCGGAAGACTTCGCGCCCGATAATCAGCAATTCCTGTTCGCCGTCGGGTGGCAAATGATCGGGATGGCGGGCAATGAATTGATCAAGGGCATCATGGATCAGATTGCCGTAATCCGCCGCGCCGGGATCTTCATCAACCCCGTCAAGTTTGCGCAAACCCAGAATATGGCGGGCATAAATCGCATAAGGATCGCGCATCCATGTTTCGATCTGGGTTACCGACAAACGTTGCGGACGGGCCGATACCGGTGGTTTGGGGGCCGGACGCCCGATCCTGATCCGCATTTCGTCGGTCGGCTCGTCAAGGGTTTCGGCCAAGGCACGCCAGTCGGCCGCATCGGGTTTTTCCATCGAAACACCCGATTTCCGCAGAATGTTTTCAATCCGCAACAACCACCGCGACGGCACTGTCGGCGTGCCTTCGATACGCAATGCGCGGGTCATCACCACATCTGGCGAACAAAACAATTGCTGGAAATCATGGGCCGATTGCCCGACCCGGTGTTCGGGGGCCGGAAGACCGAAATTACGACGCATCGGGCGGCTCATCCACGGGTCGGCCCCGGCTTCTGGCGGCCAGACGCCTTCGTTCAGTCCCCCCAGAATGGTCAGATCAGCCTGCTGCATCTGGGCTTCGACCGTGCCCCAGATAAACAGACGCGGATGTTTTCCATAACGCGGGCGTACCGCACGATCAGCCATCAATGCATCGAGAAACGCGCCATAACGATTGCCCGGCATCGGCACAAACTCGCCCAGGGCATTCAGCAATTCATGGACAAAATCGGCCAGTGCCTCGCCCGCCTCGCCGCGCCACAAGCGATCTGCACCCGATTGGGTGTCGCTTGCCGCCAATGCCTCGGCTGCGGTGATATGACAACGCAGGGCATGAACCGGCGACAGGGCCTTTTCCGCATTCAGATCCGACAGACTTTCAAGGCAGGCCGCACAGCGGGCCACCAGATCAGACAGCCGATCATGATCATCGCGTATCCGTTCAATCCGGGCCGGGGCCCTGTCCGATCCGCTCGCCGTCAGGCGTTCGATCGCCTCGTCACGCCAACCATCAAGGGCGGTTTGCAAACCATCCAGTCCGGGGCCCGGACGCGCCCCGCGCAACACTTCCTTTTCCAGAAGTCGGGTCAGAACACGGAATGTTTCCGGCGACAAACCGGCAGCCGATAACGGATGTTTGAGAAGCTCCAGCAACGGAACCGGTGCGAATTCTTCCTGAACCGCACGCACGACAAGGCGCAGGTAAATGGCAGGTGCCGTGTCATGAAGCGGAATACCCGCCGAATCATCAATTTCAACTTCCCACCGGCGAAGCTCGGTTGCAACACGGCGTGCCAAGCCACGATCGGGGGTAACCAGCGCACAGGTCTTGCCGGGATGTTCAAGGGCCTCGCGCATCATCAATGCGATTGTCGTTGCCTCTTCCCGAGCACCCGAACAGTCAACACGCAACACCCCATCAAGCACATCGGGCGCAAAGCCCGTGATATGCCGCCAGTGATGGGTGGTTTTGGCCGGACGCAGGGCTTCGCGGGCCAGACGACGGCGTTCGATGGTGGCATCCGACTCTTCGCCTAGTGCGGGCCATGGCAGCACACTGTCGGCATGACGTCCGATATGGCGCAATGTCTTGCCCAGCAAATGCTGGGGATGGGTGGCGTCCTCATTGATCGCGACCCAGTCTTCGTGATTGAGCCCCTTCATCAGACCGGGCAGAACCACGCGCCCCTTGGGCATCCCAAGAACTGCACGCATCAGATCACGCAATGCCGGAAACGGCCCGGTCGACCCGACGATCAAAACCGGGTTTTGTGGCGGATTGGCATCCCAAAGATCAATTTGCGCCTTGATCAGGGCATTACGGCGCATCGCCCGGTCACTGACATCCTGGGAGGCCAGAATACCCGGCCAATGCAGAGTCAGGATTTGCAGGAATTCAAGCGTCAGTTGCCAATGCTCGGCAAATTCCTCGGGCACCAAGCCTTCAAGATCATCAAAGGCGCAGTTTTCGGTCTGTACCTGATCCAGGAAACGGGCCAGTTCCCCGGCAAGACGGGCGGCCTGATCCGCAGTTGGTTTTTCACCGCGGTGATCGGGCCGGTTCATGATCAACCGGGTCAAAAGCAGTTTTCGTTGCAGGTCCGGAATGGCTGGCGGAAGATCAAGGGCTGCCTGCTCGCCACCCGCACCATAGATCGCCAGTTCATCTTCGTCGGCCTCGCCCAATGGCCGAATGGTCGGAAGCAGGGTGACCGCGCCATTCGATTGGCGCAGAAAAGCATCGCGCATCACCTTGGCCGATCGGCGGTTGGGCACCATCAACACGTAATCGGGCAAGGCGACTGGCTGATCAGCAGTTTCTGCGATCAGTTGCCTGGCAATCAGATCGGCAAAAGCTTCGCCCGGCGGGATAAAGAACAGGTTTTGCGCAAGTGCGTCTTCACCGCCAAACGGGTCCGCGCCATCGTCGGGATATTCGGGTGCGTCCATGTAATCAAACAGGTCCGCCATTACTTGCCCCCGGCTGTGGCTTGTTTGTCGCGTTCGATTTCAAGCGCCCTGGCAATGACAGGTTCGGAGTCCGAAAGGGCTTCGGGGGTTCCGATATGAAAATGCCCGCCATCATGGACAAGCCCGTAACACCGCCCTTTTGCCAGCGCCTTGTCATAAACGACGTTCAGCGAAAAGGCCCCGTCCGGGGTATTTTCAAACAGCCGCGGAGACAGGACCTGAACCCCGGTAAAGAAATAAGGCGCGCTTGGCGCATCGCCGCGACGTTTCAACCGCCCATCAACCTGCCAGAAGAAATCACCGGCGCCATCATAGCCATATCCGTCCGCCACCGGATAGATCGCCAAAAGTGCATCCATATGGTCGGGATCAAAGGCACTGATCAGGCGATCAAACAAGGCTTCCCGTCCCTCGGTCCAGAAGACATCGGCATTGGCAATCAGGATCGCCTCACGGTCCAGCAACGGCAGGGCCTTTTTCACCCCGCCCCCGGTTTCCAGAAGGTCAACCTCCGGCGAGGTCACGACCATCGGTGCCGCCCGTGTTGCAACATGATCGACAATCATCTGGCCAAGGTAGTGGCAATTGACCACCGCCTGATCGAAGCCGGCTGCCGCCAGCTTATCAAGCACATGATCAAGCATCGGCTTGCCTGCCACCGGCACCAGCGGTTTGGGCATGGTATCGGTAATCGGGCGCATCCGTTTGCCAAGACCGGCGGCCAGTACAATTGCCTGTGCGCGATGATTGTTACTGGTCATGGATGCGCCTTTCGGGTCGGGGTGGTGGCCGCATTTGTCGCAAGATCGGGTGCCTTGCGTGCCGGTTCGGGGATATGGGTTTGGACCCAGTCTTCAAGGGCTGGCAAATGGTCAGCCGCCCCGCGCAGGATCAGATCCCAACAGCGCGGGATATAGTCAAAATATCGTGTTTTCCCGGCCTTGACGGCAAGCCAGCCAAACCGGCCAAGAATACGGAAATTACGAACCATCGATGTCGCCACATATGACGTTTCGAAATCGGAATGATTGACATTCGGAAAGGCCGCCAGATAAAACTGCTTCATCCGGTTTTCAAGATCAGGGCCGATATCATGGCGCACATCGCGCAAAAGCGACGCAAGGTCATAGGGGCGCGTGGCAATTGCGGCATCCTGAAAATCAATGATGCCGCAATCATCGCCGCCATCGCCGTTTTCGACCAGCATCAGGTTGTCGACATGATAATCACGGTGAATAATCACCTCGCCCGCCTGCCAGCACATCGGCAATACGTCATCCAGTAGCCGGTCAAATGCGGCAATTGCGTCGGCACGCCTGGCTTCGTCGTCAATGATCAGTGGCAGATAGTCATTCTTGAAACTCGCCAGCATCTTGCGGAAGTTATCCGGGCCATACTGGACAAGGCCACTGTCTTGCATGCCACCAGCATCGCAGAAGCGATGCAGAATGATCAGTTGTTCGACCGCGCGAAGATAAAGCCCGTCCTTGCCTGTCCCGTCCATCATCGCCCCGGCCTGAAGCGCACGGGTAAAGGTGATATCGCCAAAATCCTCGATCAGGACAAGACCGCGTTTTTCATCGGACGCCTGGATGTGCGGCACCCGCCAGCCGGCACGTTCAAACAGCGGCGTCGTATGAAGGACCGGGGCAACCGATGCCGGGCGTTCGGGATCATCGTAAATGCCATGCGGATCGACATGGATCGCACTGGGCGGGAAATCCATCAAAAGGGCTGTGTCATGACGACGTTCAAGCCGGAAATATTGCCGTGCTGATGCATCATCGACCAGCGGGGAAACCTGTGCATTTTGCCAGCCACACGACACCAGAAAATCCTGGCGTTCGAAATTGCGGCGTTCCTGATCGGGGGTCGCGCGGCTCATACCCCGTCCCCTGCCAGCTGATCAATGCGTGTCACCCAGTCATCCCCGCTTGGTTCAAGGATGAACACCCGCCCATCGGGGGTTGATCCGGGTTCGATATGAATATCAAGACGGTTTTCCGGGGTCAGATATTCCAGACGATCTGGCCATTCAATCAGGCTGACGGCATCGGCAAAGGCGTCCTCGATATCGAGTTCGTGAATTTCTTCGGGATCAGACAGGCGATAGAGATCAAAGTGCCAGACCGGCAGACGATCAAGTTCGTAAATCTGAACCAGCGTGAAGGTCGGACTTGGGACTTCTTCATGCGGATTATCGGCAACAGCCCGAATGAAGGCGCGGCAAAACGCACTTTTGCCCATGCCCAATGTACCATGCATCAAAATCACATCACCCGGCTTGGCGATGGCGGCAAGGCGCGCGGCAAGGGCTTCGGTCCCGGTTTGATCACTGACAGTGACTGTCTTGCTCATGATATCCGTTCATTGAATGGGATCTGTTTGTTCTGTTGTAGGGTGACTGACCGTCCCTTCGCAATGATTTTACAAAATCACGATTGCACGCACAGCAAAACAGGCCGCACATGGCAAATTTGCCCGGTTTACGTTGCGATAAATGCCCCCAGATGCTATTTCGCAGCTAACAGTTTTCCCGCAGATCGTCGGGCAAAGGTCGCGACCTGGCCCAAACTTGATTTTAGTTGGATGGAATAAGTATGTCAGACGCATCAAACAGCACTGATATTGCCATTATTGGCGCAGGCCCGGTCGGGCTTTTTGCGGTTTTCGAAGCCGGTATGCTGGGGCTTAAATCCCATGTGATTGATGCGCTTGAAATGGTTGGCGGCCAGTGCAGCGCCCTTTACCCGGAAAAGCCGATTTTCGACATCCCGGCCCATCCGCAGATTGCCGGTCAGGACCTTATTGATCAGCTGGCCAAACAGGCCGAACCGTTCGAACCGACCTATCACCTGGGCCAGCAGGTCATCAAACTTGAAAAACGCGACGATGGCCGCTTCACGCTTGAAACCAATACCGGCACGGTGATTGATGCCGGTGCGGTCGTGATTGCCGCTGGTTGCGGTGCCTTTGGCCCGAACAAGCCGCCGATGGATGGCCTTGAAGATTACGAGGGTTCCGGTGGCGTTCAGTATTACGTCAAACGTCGTGCCGATTTCGCCGGCAAGAAGGTTGTGATTGCCGGTGGCGGTGATTCGGCCGTTGACTGGGCATTGTCGCTTCATGACGTGGCTGAGAAAGTGATGGTTGTCCACCGTCGCCCGAAATTCCGCGCCGCCCCTGATAGCAGTGCAAAGCTTCAGGCACTGGCAGAAGCCGGCAAGATCGAAATGGTCATCCCCTATCAGCTTAAGGGCCTTAAGGGTGAAAACGGCAATCTGTCACATGTGGTTGTCGCGACGCTTAAGGGCGAAGAGCGCGAACTCGAAGCCGATCACCTTCTGCCATTCTTTGGCCTTGCCATGGAACTTGGTCCGATTGCCGACTGGGGCCTTAACCTTGATAAAAGCCATATCGGCGTAACCCAGGGTACGATGCAGACATCGGTTCCGGGCATCTTTGCCATCGGTGATATCGCGACCTACGAACATAAACTGAAACTGATCCTTTCGGGCTTTGCCGAGGGTGCCAGCGCAATCCACGCGGCACGTTCCTATCTGTTCCCGGACAAGGAATTCCACTTCGAATATTCGACCACCACGGGTGTTCCCAACGAATAATCGAAGCCGGTCCAAAACCACCATTTCAGGAAAGCGCACCATGACCACGCATAATCCAACCCATTCCGGTGGATGTCTGTGTGGCGCGGTGCGCTTTGTTGCTTCTGGTGATCCGGTTGGCGGCAATCATTGCCATTGCGACATGTGCCGGAAAGACAGCGGTTCGGGGGTTTCGACCTTTGTCACCTTTGCGACCGGTTCTGTGACGTGGGATGGGAAGCCCACCGATTATGAAAGCTCGCCTGGCAAGTTTCGCGGATTTTGCCCGAAATGCGGATCAAGCATCACCTGGCGGAATGGCGTCAATGACAGCACCATCGACATCCGGCTTGGCAGCTTTGACGATCCACGCCCGTTCAAGGCCCGCAAACATTTGTGGATGCGTAACGCCCTTGAAAGCTTTGCCGGAATTGATCCCGATATCGACCATATCGACTGATATTCAATTCAAACGGTCGGGATCGTGCCGCAATCGATCGTATATTCCGCACCATGAATGGCCGATGCGCGTTGTGACACCAGAAATGCCACCAGTTCGGCAATTTCATCCGGAACAGCCGGCCGCCCCAGCGAAATACCCCCCAAAGCATCAAGAATAGATTGCCTGGCGGCATCTTCGGTCATGTTTCCGCCCTTTGCGATGCGCGATACCATCGCCTTGGCCGCATCGGTATATATCCAGCCCGGGGCGATGCTGTTGACGCGGATGCCTTTGGGACCAACTTCCTTTGACACAGACTTGCTGTATGTCGTCAAAGCCGCCTTGGCCGCGGCATAAGCCGTGGTTGCGTCATGAAGTGGCAGTTGGCGTTGAATAGATGACGTGTGCAAAACAACGCCCCGCCCGTTCCTGATCATTGCGGGCAAGATGATGCGATCCAGCCTGACAGCAGAAAGCAGGTTCAGGTTTAATTCCTGCATCCAGATATCATCATCAATGACCGCAAATCCGCCCGACGGCGCGGTAGAGCCCCCAACAACATGAATAAGAATATCCACATGCCCAAAGTGCGATAATGCGGCCTCACCGAACCTTTTGACATCGGCCGGATCGGTCAGGTCGGCCTGTATATATGCCCCGTGTTCCAGATCATCGGGCTTTGACGACCGACCCGCAGTCAAAATGTCGGCACCCGCTGTTTTAAGCCGGTCGTAAATGGCCTTGCCTGCCCCTTGGGTTCCGCCGGTCAGGACAACTGTTTTGCCGGCGAATTCTTGGTCGAAACCCGATTGATGCTTGGTCATGTTCATCGCTTTCATCAACTCGTTAAAACTGTTGGCAGATGTGACTATGAAATTGAAAGACGGTGAATAAGCCCGTCACAAAGCGTGAAACGGTAATCAAGCATCACTGGACTGCCGGGAAAGTTTCCCGACACCTTGGCGCGCACAATGACGTCGTCTGCATCTTTGGTCAGTTCTTGGGGTTCGGCGTGAAAGTCGTATTTCTGTCGCGCTGCGGCCTGCCAGGCGTTGATTTCCGCATGGCCACGATGTGTGTTGCTTTCGTCATGAACGACCGCATCACGGGAAAACGCCCGCAGATCAAAGGACCCGTCATGCTTTCCGGAAAAATATCGATCGACCGGTGATGGAAGGATCGGTTTCATGGTCTGGACTCCTGATTGGATGATTGTCAGACCGCTATATTTTGCCTTAACTTACTTTTTGTGAAGTACGCACTTAAAAGTAAGTTAGTGAGCATAAGGTAGGAAATGGGGAAACAATACACACCCGATAGTGCGGCATCTGATGTCGAGGCCATTCTGCGGATGCTCGAAGGTCGATGGAAACTGGTGATCCTGTTTCACCTGTTTGGTGGCAAGACACAGCGTTATTCCGACCTTGAACGTCTTATTCCGGCGATTTCACAAAAAATGCTGGCGCAGCAATTACGACAACTTGAAGCCGACGGCATCATAAAGCGCAAGGTGTACCCGCAAGTCCCGCCCAAGGTGGAATACAGCATGACCGACTGGGGACAATCATTGTGCCCGGCACTGGATGCACTTTTGAAATGGGCAGAAGCACGCCCGGCCCCAGCGGAAGCAGAAGCAGAAAGCTGACAGCTTGTCCTTGGCAGAACGGGTCTGCACCGCGGGTCAGAGGCCGGGGTCTGTTTTCAGATAGGCTGCCAGAACATCAACAATCATGCCGTGATCTTCGTGAGATGCCAGTCCAGATACCGTAATCGCACCAATCACGCCGACACCGGCAACCCGGATCGGGAAACTGCCGCCATGATCGGCGAAATCGGCAAAATCAATCCCGTGATCGGCCAGCGTCTTGCCCTTGGCCTTAAGCGCCATGCCAAAACGCATTGAACTTTCATGTTCGCGCAAGGTCAGGTTGCTTTTGCGACGCGCCCAGGCGTCATTGGCCGGTTTGGCACCGGGCAAGGATACATGAAACAGTGTGCGGTCAGGGGTTCGGATATCAACCACCACAGGCGCATTCTGGGCACGCGCGACCGCAACCAGATTTGAGCCGATGGTCCATGCCGTATCCTCGTCAAAGCGATCAAAGACCAGCTTTTCTTCTTGAGCCCTCAGGTTGACAATATCCATAAGAAATTCATCTTCCGTCTTCAATTTCACCTCCCTTATCTTTGAGCAAAACAAGAGAGAACCCGAGAAACTGAGAAAATTTCTGGAAAGCCGACTTCACCTGAAGCATGAGTATATTTTTATGAGGCGGCTTTGCTCCCTCAACCAAAAATAGAACTTCGTATAAAAGGTCAATTAGCCACTCACGTTCCTGATGAAGACTACAAATTTCATGCCCCTGTGCATTCTGGTAACGCTGACCGAGTGCAGAAAGCAGTAAACGATCTGCCTTTTCGTCTTGGACCATCAATGCTGCAAACGCCTTTGGATCAATAAAGTGCAAGAACGCGATGTTTCCAAACTTCTCCGCGTTGAAATCGCATTCATAAAGCGAATCATATTTGCTATCATCTTGATGGTATTTATCTATGTAAATATTTGCGAAATCTCGCATTTTCTGCTTTAGCGCGCGCATATTGGAATAGTTAATCAGATTATATATCTCTTTAAACTCTGGGCTTTCTACACTTCTATAACCCAATCCATCATAGCCTGAACCAGCACCCACCCCAAAAACTTCGTCGTCATATTCGAACTTTCCGGCTTTCAAAAGATTATGGGCATGATTTTCAAAAAACTTAAATACACTGCAGAAGGGACTTCGAACGTTTCCCTGAGCTTTTTCAATCTCAATCATAGACCCTGCTGCCAACAATAGCGGACCAGGACTTCTAATATTTTTCTGCAAGAAACTTGCGTACAGATCCTGAATACACAGTTCATATTCTTTTCGATTTAAATTATAAAAACTCCATAGCTTACGCCAAACTGGAATAAATTTCGAATCAACAACCATAGGATGCATCAGCAAGTAATTATTCAACACCTCACGATCACACCTTCCTTTATCTAATAAATCTGAAATTATTTCTCCTGACAATATTGGATTACTAAAGTCAAATATTTCATGTTTATTAAAGTAATTCTCCAGCCCCATTCCTTCTTCTGAATCCCGTTCATCTTCTTTTTTTAGAAACCTAAAGCTGTAAAAATACGCGCCACTTGGCATGTTTTTTATATCTTTTCCAGAAATATTATTCGCCCGATACTCCAAACCAATAGATATAAAATATAACAAAATTTCCTTTAATGCGGACTTTGAAGAACAAACTTTCTCATCTAGAAGTTGAAAAATTCGATCGAAATCCATCAACAAAGATCTTAAACTTCTAAAGTTTAAAATTCCTGATTTTAACATAATATTTGAAATATCGCCCAATAACTCCAACTGAACTTCTTTTGATTTATTTTCTTTTATTGAGTTTATTATAGAAAAAACAACCTCCCTAACATTTGGAACAAATTCTATCGTCTTACCAACAACTTTCTCTTTAATATCATTATATTTTTCATTCTTTTTAGAAATATAGATTTCTTCCGCCAAGAGTATTACTTTTAATCCATCATGCTCGACGTAATTATTAATGTACCCAATCATTTCCTCTACAGGAAGTTCGCTTCTCTCTAAATCGTCAAAAACCAGAATCTGGTTTTTGACGCGCACTAGCAATTCTTTCGCCACCTTACTGAGACCACCGCCAAATAGAGATATTCCCGCGTATCCCTGCAGAGCCGTTGATCCAGCAGCCCCTACCAACCTAGCAGCAGTAGAATTCAGCACAGGGTTAAGCTGAGCAAAAAACTGATCACTGATCCCTGAAACCTTCGAAACACCATTCAGGCTAACGTACAAGTAAGATCTTTCGATCAACGGATCCGCACTGCGCAGCTGGGCATGCCTTTTTTCAAGATATTGCTTAATGAAATGGGTCTTACCAACCCCCCATGCGCCGGTAATCAAAACAGCAGACCGCTCATCCGTGGATAAATAGTGATCTAAATAGTCAGTAAGATCTTTCGTAGACACGCCACCCTCCTTGGATGCGGATAACACATGGCAGATTCATCATAACACAATAAACAACTACAACGAAAAAAGGCTGCACCCATAACGGGATACAGCCTTTGTTTCGATATCGTAATTTCAGCTTATTTATCGTCGCCCATCTTGAGCGCATTGATAAAGGCCGATTGCGGAATTTCGACCTTGCCGAACTGACGCATCTTTTTCTTACCGGCCTTCTGTTTTTCCAGAAGTTTACGTTTACGCGAAACGTCACCGCCGTAACATTTTGCCGTCACGTCCTTGCGCAGGGCAGATACGGTTTCACGGGCAATCACCTTGCCACCGATGGCAGCCTGAATGGCGATGCGGAACATCTGGCGCGGGATAAGGTCCTTTAGACGTTTACAAATCTCGCGGCCACGATATTCAGCAGCCGAACGGTGCACCATCAATGCCAGCGCATCGACCGGTTCTTCGTTCACAAGGATCGACACCTTGACCAGATCGCTTTCGTCATAGCCGGCGATCTCGTAGTCGAAGCTTGCATAGCCGCGCGAGATCGATTTCAGGCGGTCATAGAAGTCAAACACCACTTCGTTAAGCGGCAGCTTGTAGACCACCATCGCACGGTTCCCGACATAGGTCAGGTCAAGCTGCACACCACGGCGTTCGGTACACAGGGTCAGGATGCCGCCAAGATAATCATCGGGCACCATGATCGATGCCTTGATCCACGGTTCTTCAATCGCCTTGATCTTGGTGACGTCCGGGAAATCTGCCGGGTTATGAAGCAGGATTTCTTCGCCCTTGCTCATGGTGATCTTGTAGGACACCGACGGGGCGGTCGTGATCAGATCAAGCTCGAACTCGCGTTCCAGACGTTCCTGGATGATTTCGAGATGAAGCAAACCCAGGAAGCCACAGCGGAAACCAAGACCAAGTGCGGTCGAGTTTTCCGGTTCGAACTGGAAGGATGCGTCATTTAGATGCAGCTTTTCAAGCGCATCACGCAGCACTTCATATTCGCTGGTATCGACCGGGAAGATGCCACAGAACACAACCGGGATGGACGGTTTGAAACCGGCCAGCGGTTTGGCGCAGGGGCGCTTTTCTTCGGTAATGGTGTCACCGACTTCGCATTCGGCCACGGTTTTCATGCCGCAATTGATAAAGCCGACTTCACCCGGGCCCAGTTCATCAAGGGCAAGCGGTTTTGGCGTGAAGACGCCGACACGTTCGATCTGATGGGTGACCTTGGCGTTCATGAAGCGGACTTTCTGCCCTTTTTTGAGCGTCCCTTCCTTCACACGCACCAGAATCATCACACCAAGATAGGTGTCATACCAGCTGTCCACCAGAAGGACTTCAAGCGGGGCATCCGCATCACCGGTCGGTGCCGGAAGACGATGCACCAGTGCTTCAAGCACGTCGGGAACACCCATGCCGGTCTTGGCCGAAATCATCACGGCTTCGGATGCATCAATGCCAATGACTTCTTCGATCTGTTCCTTTACGCGGTCGGGCTCGGCAGCCGGAAGATCGACCTTGTTCAAAACCGGAACGATTTCGTGGTTGTTTTCAATTGCCTGATACACGTTGGCAAGGGTCTGTGCTTCCACACCCTGGGCGGCATCCACCACCAGAAGCGATCCTTCACACGCCGCAAGCGACCGCGACACTTCATAGGCAAAGTCCACGTGGCCCGGCGTATCCATCAGGTTGAGCGTATATTCCTGCCCATCCTTGGCGGTGTATTTCAAACGCACGGCCTGTGATTTGATCGTGATGCCGCGTTCACGTTCGATATCCATCGAATCGAGAACCTGATCGGCCATTTCACGTTCGGTCAGGCCACCGGTCAACTGGATCAGACGATCGGCCAGGGTCGATTTCCCGTGGTCGATATGCGCAATGATCGAAAAGTTACGAATGTTCTTAAGGTCAGTCATTTTGGCTGCTTCTGGCACTAAAATTGGCTGGCATTTCGCCGCGTGGCACATGTGTTTCGATTTGGCGTGATCCCCCGAACCGGACGGTTACGATCCACGCAATCAACAAGCTTTCCCATTGCGATCCATCCCGGTCTGCACGCCTGTGTGGCGGCGACTCAAAGGTAGGATCACATCCGGTTACCGGACTGGCATAAACAGGAAAACCCGCCTTGCGTGATCGTCGTATCCGTCAGAAAACCGCATTTTCAATTTTCCGGATCAATCACCAGCGGGTTTATAGGGGTTTTTGCCCGCAATTAGAAGCGTTGTGTTGTGTTTGCGGCCCAACGAATTCACATGCCAGACACGCACCCCATATCAACAGAACACCGCAACCGGGTGCCAAAGCATCGCCCGATCACGCAAACAGGCACAGTTGAAGGCTTTTTCTTTTGCAGTACCTATGAATTCATCTGTTTGTCATCTTTTCAACCGCATGAAAAGAACATAGGTTTTAAAGAGTAAAAACAACAACCTTCCTGACAGGGACAGCCGGGGATACGCGAAGAACATGTTCATGACGTCGATCGAGCCGTCCCTGTCACGGCGCAGCCTGGTAAAATTGCGCAAAAGGCTGGCAGCCCTGACCCTTACCGGTGTGTTTGTCTTGCTGTTTTCGTTCTTCTTTATCCAGAAGACGCTTTATGACAGTGCGGTTGAACATGCCAGCGCCCAGCTTGAAGCAACGGCCTACCGGCTGGGGTCGATGTTGTTGCAACATGACGATGTCGATCTGCAACAGATCGTGAATGACAATTCCACCATCACCGTCGGTGTTCTTGATCAGGACCTTAATCAGATCAAGGGGTTTATCCCGCCGCATCTGATCGGTGATCTCGCGGACTATATCAGCCATCAGAACAATGATCGTGATTCGCTGATTTGCGTGCATGGTCAGCAGGTCATGGTTCTGGCATACAGCAAATTGCTCGAACTTGACCGCATTGTGGTGGCTTATACGCCGCGCAGCATCCTGATGGAAAGCTGGCGCGAAGCCATCATCCTGCATGCCCTGATGTTTGTCATGGCACTGGTTATCATGTGCGGATTGTCGATCTGGCTTTGGCAGCGCCTTAAACGCCAGCATCTGCGGGCGATCAACCTGACGGAGCATTTCAGCGAAACGGAAAACACGCTTTCGGAATGCGGATGTGCTGTCATCAGCTGGCCGGTCGAAAGCAATGATGGCAGGCTTTCCACGCAATTGAACTGGCCGGAAATCCTTGGCCCCACCGACGAAACAGTTGGCCCGTTCATGACCGATTTTCTTGATCGGCTGTCGCCGGCATCAAGGGCCAAATTGCAGGGCCCCCTTATTCAGAACAAATGGCCCGACGAGCGGATTGGCGCGATGGTCGATCTGCGGGTTTCGGGGAGCCAGTTGCAGCGTTTTTATCTGATGGCGCAACGCGTTCAGGAAGATGATCACGAAACCATTTCGGTTTTGCTGCTTGAAACGGCAAGCCATCAGGAACTTTGCCATCCGTTTGAAACCTATTTGCGCCACACGCCCGAACCATCCATCGCAATTGATCAGGACGGGATTTTACGCGGCTTTAGTCCGGCACTCGAAGAGCTTGTCGGATTGCAATTGCACGAAGTGATCGGCAAACATTTCTTCAAGATCTTTGAGCCGGATGATCAGCAATCTGCCATGACCGCGTTTCGTGACCGCGGCCCGGCACATATGATCGGGGATGGCAATTCCATACTGCGCGTGCGTGACCATCACAATCAGGTGCGCTGGCTGGCCTGGCGCGGTACGCGGCCGATCGACGGTATGATCTTTGCCAGCGCGCGCGACGTGACTGAGTTTGTCGAAAACGCCAACAAGTTGCGTGATACCCTTGATCAACTTAAGCGCAGCAACGAGGATCTTGAACAGTTTGCCTATGTGGCATCCCATGATCTGCAACAGCCATTGCGCATGGTGGCAAGCTATACCCAGTTGCTTAAACGCCGTTATGGCGGAACCCTTGATCAGGAAGCCGACGAATATATCGATTATGCCGTTGATGGTGCCAAACGGATGCACAAGCTGATCAGTCATCTGCTTGAATATGCCAAAACCGGCACCAGCGAAGATTTCACCGAAATCGACTGCAATCTTGTTCTGAACGAAGCACAGGCCGACCTGAAAGCCGTGATCAGTCAGGAACATGCCACCATTACCCATGACGATTTGCCGATCATCAAGGGCGACCGGATCGCATTGTCGCGGCTGTTCCAGAATTTGTTGTCGAACGCCATCAAATACCGCCGTCAGGGCGTGCCGCCGCATATCGAAATCACCGTCGAACCGGACCCGGTCATGGGCGATTTCTGGCGGTTCTCGATCCGCGATAACGGGATTGGCATTCATCCCGAACATGCACAGCGCATCTTCCGGCTGTTCCAGCGCCTTCATAAGGATGAATTTTCCGGGACGGGACTGGGTTTGTCATTATGCCGGAAAATCGTGGAACAGCATGGCGGTCGTATCTGGCTTGATACCAGCCGTCCGGTCAGCGACCCGGGCACGACGATCATCTTTACATTACGGGTCAACCGGCCGGACTGATCGGGAAATTGCCCGCCGGGGCATCCCGAAGGCTCCAGAAATACGTCGCATCGCCAGAACCTCACACCGGATGGCAAGCATATTGCTTTGATATCAGGGTATCGGGGCTGCCGGGAAAAAGCTGCCCTGTTGTGGCAATGGAGTGACGCATGTTCAGATTTTCGGCCCCGTCCCGCCCCCGTCTTGGCATCCTGTTTGTGATGCTCGGTACATTGACCATAAGCGCCTGTGGCTCGGACATGCGCACCATGAATAACAGCCACATGCAAAAACTGGCCTATTTCTTTGCCGAACATGAACCGGGTGAACCGTTGCCCCGTGGCTGGAGACGATTGGACGGCCGGGAAATCAATTACCGTTTCGCAAACGAAACATATGCCATCTACTCAATTGATGAAGATGAACAGCTTTTGGTCATGCATCTTTATGACAATGGCGAAGGCCGCCTTGAAGCCGACGATGATCGCGAACGGTGCGCCTGGAACACCATGATGGATCAGTTGACGATCGAATGCGACGACACCGATATGGAATGGCATGTCTATACCAACGGTCCCGATTTGATTGCGCTTGATCTGGACGAGGAAGAATATGCCATCCTGCGCAAACGGCCTGGTCGGTAAATATTGTCCGGTAGGCGTTTATCACACCGTCGGAATTTCCAAAAGAAAACGGGCCGCCCATTTTCCAATGCGCGGCCCGTTTTGATTTTACATGGTCTGCGGCACTTAAGCGCGCAGCGATCCACCAGTTGCCTTTTGAACGGCTTCGACAACCTTTTTACTGACCGCTTCAATCTCTTCTTCGGTCAGGGTTGCCTTGGTCGGCTGCAAGGTAATCGAGAAGGCAAGTGACTTCTTGCCGTCTTCAATGCCCTTGCCCGCATAAAGGTCAAAGATCGTCACATCCGTGATCAAAGCACGGTCGGCACTGCGTGCTGCCTTGACGATGGCTTCGGCTTTGACATCGTCATCAAGCAGGAAGGCAAAGTCACGCTCGACCGACTGGAAGCTCGATGCGTTCAGTGCCGGGCGTGCGGTGCCTTTTTTCTTGGGCATCGGAATGTTTTCAACAAACAGTTCGAACGCCACGACGCGGCCTTTGACACCAAGTGCTTTGAGCACTTTGGGGTGCAGTTCGCCGAAATAGCCAAGCACGTTTTTCGGCCCCAGCTGCAAGGCAGCCGATCGACCCGGATGATACCATGCCGGTGCGCCTTCGGTATTTACCTGAAGGTTGGCCGCATTGGTACCAAGGGCATCCACCAATGCTTCGACATCGGCTTTGACATCAAAGACATCGACATCACGACGCGAACCGGTCCAGCTGCGCGGGGTTGTTGAACCGGCACGAAGACCCGCTGCGACCAGACGCTGATCACCGGGCTGATCGCCAAAGAATTCCGGACCAACTTCAAACAGCGACAGATCGGCAAAGCCGCGCGCCTGGTTGCGTCCCGCGGCGGCGATCATGTTGATCAATGCGTTCGGACGCATGACATCGAGATCGGAGCTGATCGGATTTGCCAGATACAGACCTTCTTTGAGTTCGCCAAACAGCTTTGCCCAGCGCGAGTCGGTAAAGGACCAGGTCACGGTTTCATAAAGACCACGCGACGCCAGAACACGACGGGTCAGACCGACACGCTTTTGCATCGGCGACAGGGCCGGAACCGGAAGGCTGGTTTCACGTTCCAGCGCAACAGTCGGGATCTTGTCATAGCCGACAATACGCAGGACTTCCTCGACCAGATCGGCTTCACCAATGATGTCCGGACGCCAGGTCGGTGCAACCGCGGTAATAACCGGGGCCGATCCGCTGACTTCAAAGCCAAGTGCGGTCAGGATTTCAATTGCACGGTCGGCCTCAACCGCAACACCGCCAAGCTCAAGAATCCGGTCAATGCGCAGATCAAAGGCATTGCGCGGATTGGGAACTTCGCCCGCCTTAACAACGTGGGAAACTTCACCACCACAGATTTCGGTGATCAGGTGGGTGGCAACTTCCATCCCCCAACCGATCGACTGCGGATCAACGCCGCGCTCGAACCGATAACGGGCATCGGAATTGATCTGAAGCTTACGGCCGGTCTTGGCGATGCTGATCGGGTCAAACAGCGCGCATTCGACAAACACATTGACGGTTTCATCAAGGCAGCCGGTCTCTTCACCACCGATGATGCCACCAATGCCCAGTGCCTTTGCCTGATCGGCAATGACAACCATGGAGTCTGAAAGCTCGTATTCCTTGTTATCAAGGGCAGCAATCTTTTCGCCATTGGTCGCATAGCGGACATTGATATCGCCCGACAGTTTGTCGGCATCAAAGACGTGCAACGGACGGCCAAGATCGTGGGTCACAAGGTTGGTGATGTCGACCAGTGCCGAAATCGGACGCAGACCGATGGCCTCAAGACGGGCTTTGAGCCAGTCCGGGCTTTCACCGTTTTTCACGCCACGGATATAACGCCCATAAAATGCCGGGACCGCGTTGTTTGCTGCGATCTCGCCAGAAATGGTCACGCCAATCGGGCTATCAAACGAACCTGCAACCGCTTCCTGACGCGGATCCGCCTTAAGGGTGCCGATACCGGCAGCCGCCAGATCACGGGCAATACCACGCACACCCGTACAATCGGGGCGGTTCGGGGTCAGACCGATTTCAATGATTGGATCATCCGCCCCCAGAACAGCCGCAACCGGTGCACCGATTTCGGCGTCTTCGGGAAGTTCGATGATACCGTCATGATCTTCGCCCAGGCACAGCTCGCGGGTGGAGCACATCATGCCCTGGCTTTCGACACCACGGATTTTGCCCGGTTTCAGCTTGGAACCGTCGATCGGAATGATCGCGCCCGGCTGAGCCAGTGCAACCTTGAGGCCCGTTCGGGCATTCGGCGCACCACAGACGACCTGGATCATCTTGTCACCGGTATTGACCCGGCACAGTTTCAAACGGTCGGCATCGGGATGCTGACCTGCTTCTTCGATATAGGCGACACGAATGTCAGCAAGGGCTGCTGCGCGGTCGGTGACGCTTTCAATTTCCAGACCGATATCGGTCAGTTTTTCGGCAACCACCTCGATCGATGCATCGGTATCAAGGTGCTGTTTCAGCCAATTCAGTGTGAATTTCATAATCTCAGCCCCTTACCATGTTCGGTACATCCAGCGGCACGAAACCATAATGTTTCAGCCAGCGCAGATCGGTATCGAAGAAGGTGCGAAGATCGGGAATGCCGTATTTCAGCATGGCGATACGTTCGATCCCCATGCCAAAGGCAAAGCCCTGATATTCATTCGGGTCAAGACCACAAGCTGCGAGAACGCGCGGGTGAACCATGCCACAGCCGAGAATTTCCAGCCAGTCATCGCCTTCACCGATTTTCAGCTCGCCGCCTTTGCGCGAACAACCGATATCCATTTCGGCACTCGGTTCGGTGAACGGGAAGAAGCTCGGACGGTAACGGACCGGCACATCATCAAGTTCGAAATAGGTTTTGACGAACTCAAGCAGGCAGCCCTTCAGATGACCCATATGGGTTTTCTTGTCGATGACCAGACCTTCGACCTGATGGAACATCGGCGTATGGGTCATATCGCTATCGGAACGATAGGTACGACCCGGCGCAATGATGCGGATCGGCGGGGTTTTGCTCTGCATGGTTCTGATCTGAACCGGGGATGTATGGGTCCGCAGCACAAGGCGCGATCCATCTTCCTGTTCAGGCAGATAGAAGGTGTCCTGCATTTCACGCGCCGGATGTTCCGGCGGAATGTTCAATGCGGTAAAGTTATGGAAGTCGTCTTCGACGTCCGGCCCCTCGGCCAGGGCAAAGCCCATCTCGCCAAAGATCGAGACAATTTCATCAATCGTCTGGCTGATCGGGTGAATGCGGCCTGCGGTTTCATCCGGGCGTGACGACAGGGTGACGTCGATCCGTTCGCCGGCAAGACGCGCCTCAAGGGCTGCATCTTCGAGGGCGGTTTTGCGGGTGTCGATTGCGCCTGCTACCTGGTCTTTGACAAGGTTCAGCGTCTGACCAAATTCACGACGCTGATCCGGGTCCATCTTGCCAAGGTTTTTCATCAGGCCGGTAATGCGGCCTTTCTTGCCAAGGGCGCTGATGCGGACTTCTTCAAGAGCAGCAAGATCAACTGCCTTTTCGACTTCCGCCAGAACCTCTTCGCGCAATGCTTCGATGTTTTCCATAACTTCCGACGCTTTGGCTTGGGTTTAAAAAAGTACATAAAGAAAAAGAAAGGGGACGGCCAATATGGCCGCCCCCGATCAAATCAGGCAAGTGCCGATTAAACCTTTTGACAAAGGTTTATTAGCCGAGTGCAGCCTGCGCCTGGGTGACCAGAGCTTTGAAAGCTTCCGGTTCACGCACTGCGATGTCGGCGAGCACCTTGCGGTCCAGTTCAACACCAGCCTTCTTCAGGCCGTTCATGAACTGCGAGTAGCTCAGGCCGTTCTCACGTGCGCCAGCGTTGATACGCTGGATCCAGAGCGAACGGAACTGGCGTTTCTTAACGCGACGATCGCGGTATGCATACTGCAGACCTTTTTCCACAGCCTGAACGGCGGTGCGGAAAGTATTGTTGCGGCGACCGCGGTAACCCTTGGCAGCCTTAATAACCTTGCGGTGACGAGCGTGTGAAGACACGCCCCCTTTTACACGAGCCATTTAACTCTCCTTCAACCTTAACCGTACGGCAGGAATTTTTTGACGATGCGGGCATCTGCGTCACAGAGGATCTCTGTGCCACGAGCCTGGCGCTTCATCTTGGTCGGTTTTGCAGTCAGAAGGTGGCGCTTGTTTGCCACGTTGTGACGAACCTTCCCGCTTGCAGTCAGGCGAAAGCGTTTTTTCGCACTCGATTTGGTCTTCATCTTGGGCATTTTTCTATCCTTGCATAAGCAATGAAAACGAAATCCCCTTCGGCGGCTGGGCATGCCCTGAAGGACCATTACAGACCTTCCAGCCTCACCACCTGTTTTGGGGACGGGTGGTTATAGACTCCGGGATTGCCTTTTTCAAGGGCCAATTCGCCCCTTTCCCCTTGCTTTTTGCGGCTCTGACCCGCCATTGTGCGCAGGCTTGTTTGTTTATCCACTCAGCAAGCGTCCTGATTTCAGCTATCTGACTGATCATATGTCACAAATCACGTCTATCATTTTGCCGTTCTTTGCCCTGATCGGTCTGGGCTGGATTGGCGGCAAGTTCAAAATTGTCACGCCTGAAGGCATGCGCGGCATTAACGGGTTTGTCTTTTATTTTGCCTTGCCTGCCCTTTTGTTCCGCGCGCTTGCAACCCGCACGCCGACAGAAATCTGGCAACCAGACATTCTGCTGGCTTATGGCGGGGGGACACTTGTGGTTTATGGGCTTATCCGTCTGATGGCGGCCAAAATCTTTGATCTCGATCCGACCAGCCAAACCCTGTTTGCCTTTGCCGGAACGATGTCCAATGTCGGCTTTATGGGATTGCCGCTTATTATCGGGTTATTGGGGCCCGAGGCCACTGTTCCGCTGATCGTCGCCCTTGCCTTTGATTTGATCGTGATGTTGTCGCTATCCCTTTTGCTACTGGAAGGGGCCAAGCATGCCAATGGCAGCAAATCGGTTGGCAAAATCATTCGCGGGACGCTGACCAACCCGGTTGTCCTGGCGATCATGGCTGGCGTGTTTGCCAGCCTGATGGATATTCGCTGGCCCGATGGTGTTGACTATCTGCTTGAATTGCTTGGACGAAGTGCAGGGCCGGCCGCCCTGTTTGCAATTGGCGTTGCCCTTGTCGGTCGGCCGATTGCCGAAAAACGTGCCGAGCTTGCGGCCATGTCGATCGCCAAACTGGTGGTCCATCCACTGATCGTTTTTGTCGGCTTTTATCTGGTGGGGACCGTTAGTGCACTTGAAGCAAAGGCTGTATTTCTGCTGGCCGCATTGCCGACTGCGGGCAATGTTTTTGTCGTGGCGACGACCTATGACCGATATATCGTCCGCAGCTCATCGATTGTGCTGGTAACGACAGCATTGGGCGTGATTACGTTTTCGATCTTTTCGTTCTATATCGATCCGATCATTGGCGTGCTTGAACACATAGCACCCTAGCCCCCGTCCGACTTTAAACGGGGCAACGTCACGTGCATTGCGATCTGATTTTCGCGAAACGGACTTTAACAGGAAAGTTTGCAGCCTGATCCGGGGTTATGGGATCAAACAGCGGTTTTGATGGTGTGGGCGCGGCCGATCCACTTGTCGATTCGGCTCATCAGCTTTTCACGATTGACCGGCTTGAGAACAAAATCATTGCCCCCCGCAGCAACACCGCCGCGCAGATCTTCTTCGCCCTGACGGGCTGTTACATAAATGATGGCACAGGCCAGATCCGGGAACTGGGTACGCACATTCAGCGCGGTTTCAAACCCGTTCATGTCCGGCATCATGATATCCATCAGAATGATACGGGGGCGCTTGGTCTTCAGAAGCTTGAGAAGCTCCGCGCCAGAGGAAACACCGACAAACGAGAAACCGCCGCTTTCGACGATTCGTTTGAGCAGAACCAGACTCTTGGGATCGTCATCGACACCAACGATCAGAAGATCATTTCCAGCTGGCATGGCATTCCCTCTTTGGCTTGGACCTTTGGGGCAAAACGGCAAAACGCCGCGTCTTAACGCGGCGCCAGCACCATAATCATAACACGGCCTTCCATCTTTGGCATCATTTCCGCTTTTGCGAGATCATCGAGATCCCCCGAAAAACGTTGCAGCATGCCAAGACCGAGATCCTGGTGAGCCATTTCACGTCCGCGGAACCGCAGCGTGACTTTCACCTTGTCTCCACCGCCAAGAAACTTCTGCGCGGCGCGCAGTTTGACATTGTAGTCATGGGTGTCGATGTTCGGACGGAGTTTGATCTCCTTGACCTCGATCACCTTCTGTTTCTTCTTGGCCTCGTTCTGCTTCTTGCTTTGTTCGTATTTGAACTTGCCGTAGTCGATCAGCTTGCACACAGGCGGTTCAGCATTCGGCGCGACTTCGACGAGGTCGAGTCCAACTTCCGCTGCCATTTCAATGCCTTCACGCACCGTCATCGGCTCCGACATATTGCCTTCGGCATCGACAACACAGATGGAACGGGCTTTGATATCCTCATTGACGCGCGGACCTTCCTTGGTCGGCTGCATCGGTTTGCGTGGTCGTGCTATGGATAATCTCCTATGGTAATCAAACAAATCGGTCAGAAACAGAAACGACTAAAAACACCGCTTGATCCGACAGTGTTTTCGTTCCGACCTCACCTAGCATATCCGCGTGCGTTCAGAAAGCAATGTTTTTAGGCAATTAAACCGGACGCAAAGCGCCATTTTCTGCGCCTTTTATTCACAAGCCCCTGTAACGGCATTTGCGCAAGACACCTAATCTGTCAGATCGAGACGATGACGTACTTCATCCATCACCCGGTTGACGGTCAACTGACGCAGATCACTCTCGCGGATAATACTCACAGCATCCTTTGAAAGTCCGCGCGGCGCACTGAGTTTCGGATCAGATTCGCGGGAAAACAGCACAATGGACGGTGCCCCCGCAGCAGCCGCGATATGCATCGGCCCAGTGTCATTCCCAATCGTCAGCACCGAACGCGCGGCAAGCGATGCAATTTCAAGGAAATCGGTCCGTCCCATAAGGTTTCTGGCCTTGGGACACATCTGATCAATCTTTTTAAGGACGTCACTTTCCTTGTCCGTTCCGATCAGGACCGGCGTCAAACGGTAGTCTGCAAGCTTCTTGGCCAACAGACCAAATCGTTCAGCAGGCCAGCGCTTTGCCGGACGATGTGGCGCCCCGCCCGGACAAATCAGGACAAACGGGCTTCGAATCCCGAACCGTTCAAGATCAATATCCGGCCCCTGAATATAAGGAAGCGGCACATCGGAAATGCCCGCGTCATGCAGTTGTTCGGCCATACGATCAATTGAATGCATCGAATCCCGATGCGGATTGGCGTGAGGATGCGAACAGCCTCTGGCGATCCCCGACCATTCCGGTTTCGGGCCCGGCCAGAACAGCTTGTAATAAAAACCGCTGCGATCTGATGTCTGAAGATCATACACCCGATCGAACCTGCCATTGCGCAGAAAACGGCGCAGTGCCAGAACTTCACGCGGCTGGCTCAGTTTGGGGCGGCGATCAATGGCGATGGAGTCAAAATGACCACTTGCCTTCATCAGATCGACATAGGGACGGGTGGTCAAAACGGTGATATGCGCATCGGGATGTGCTGCCCGAATGGCCTCAAACGGCCCCAAGGCAAGAATGACATCCCCAAGCGCCGACAGCTTGATAACAAGAATCCGCTCGCGATGCGGTTCTGTTGCAGACACAGCACCATCGTCAACCGCGAGAGAAATCGCAGGATCCTGGCCGGTTTCAATTTTTTGATCGGTCATACTGCGTTCCTGGTAACGCGCTTGAGCGCCTTGGCGTATACCCGCAAGGTCCGCTCAGCCATCTGTTCAAGCGAATATTCCGCAATCACGTGATTGCGTCCTTTGCTCGCCAGAATTGCCCGTTTTTCCGGCGTCAGGCTCAGGACCTGAATCAATGCACGGGATAGCTGATCGACCTCGTTCGGACTGACCAGCCAACCGGTTTCGCCAGGCAAGACCGTCTCCATCGCGCCACCATGGGCTGTTGAAACAACCGGCCGCCCCATGGCCTGGGCCTCGGATGGAATACGACCGAAAGCCTCAGGTTCTACTGACGGACACGCAACAACATCTGCCAACATGTAAGCAGCAGGCATATCGGCACAATGGTCGACGATATGCACCACGTCCTCAACACCCAGCTTGCGGGTCAATTGCAGGATTTCCTCGCGGTAGGCTGTTCGCCCCTGGTCCGATCCGACAATCAGGCAACGCACCTTTCGGTGGCCCAGCTCTTCAAGGACGGCCGGCAGGGCACGAATCAGGAAACTGTGCCCTTTCCAGCGCGTGATCCGACCTGGCATCATGATGACATATTCTTCACCATTCAGACGCCATTGGGTCGAGAGCGCAATCAGGCGTTCCTGACTGACATTTTCCGGATTAAACAGATCAACATTCGTACCACGTGGCACAATGTTCAGCCGATCCGGATCAACCTTGTAATATTTGTTGATGTGATTGGCGATATGCTTGGAAATCGCAATCACCTGATCGCCCATGGTCATGATCGCGTTGTAACGGCGCTTGAACGGATTGGTATAGCCGGAATAGGTACCGTGGAACGTCGTGACAAAGGGAATGCCGGCCTTGCGTGCCGCGAAATACGCGCTCCAGGCAGGCGCCCGTGACCGGGCGTGAATGATATCAACCCCTTCTTCCCGGATCATCTTGACCAGCGCGTCAATATTTCTGCGCATCACCAGAATGTTTTTGGATTTGAGCGGCAGGTTGATGTGTTTGGCGCCAAAACGGGCCAGTTCACGCTCAAGGCGCCCGCCTTGCGATGCGACAAGAGCCTTGCCACCACCATCGACGATGGCACGCGCAATATCGACGGTACCGCGCTCCACCCCGCCGGCATCAAGTTCGGGCAGCACTTGCAGAATCACGGCAGGACGATAGTCCCCGTCTTGCACTCGGGGCTCGGTTCGATAGACTGTTTCTGTCATTACTTCTGACGCGCTCATGCAACTCCAACCATCAACACCCAAGGATCCCGCCCCGGATGACACATGACATGCCGACGCCACAGCGTGAAAAGCCCCAATTTCTTGACCGGCCTGACGGGTTAAAAATCGCATACCATCACGTGCCGGGCAAGCCATCTGACGTACAGGCCCCCAATACTCCCGGCGTGATGTTCCTTGGCGGCTTCATGTCGGACATGACCGGCACCAAGGCCACGCACCTTGAGGCACACTGCGTTCGGCAGGGGGTGGCTTATACCCGCTTTGACTATTCCGGTCACGGACAATCGTCGGGGAAATTCGCAGACGGGACGATCGGCAAATGGACCAGCGATGCCATTGCCATTCTTGATGAAATCACAACTGGCCCGCAGATATTGGTCGGATCGTCAATGGGTGGATGGATCATGCTTCTGACCGCGCTAGCACGCAAGGAACGGGTCGCAGGTCTGGTCGGGATTGCAGCAGCGCCGGACTTCACAGAAGATCTGATGTGGGCACAATTCAGTGAAGAACAGAAAAAAGCGATCCTTGAGGATGGTGCGCTGATCGAACCCACGGAATACGGAGATGATCCCTATACCATCACGCGTGATCTGATCGAGGATGGCCGCAACCAGCTTTTGCTGCGCAAGCCGATTGATCTTTGCTGTCCGGTCCGGCTGGTACAAGGCATGCAAGACCCCGATGTGCCCTGGCAAACCGCCATTCGCCTGACCGAGGCACTGGTCGGCGATGATGTTCGGGTTGATCTTATCAAGACCGGTGATCATCGCTTGTCGGAACCCGATCAGCTTGATGTCATTACCGGTCACCTGGATGATCTGATTGCAAAAACGGCGTCCCAGGGAACCTAGAATCGCCGTTTCGATCATCCGAAAACATCAACTTTCCGATCAGGCGAGAACCACGTTCTCGCCTTTGATCTTTACTGCGACCGGTTCAAGAACATCACCGGTGCAAGGACCCGAAACACATTCCCCGTCTTCGATGCGGAACCGTGCGCCGTGGGTTGAACAGATGATTTCTTCACCAAAATCACTGATGAATTCGTCCGGTTCCATTTCAAGCGGCACACCGATATGCGGGCAGCTGTTTACATACCCAAACACATCACCACCGCTTCGAACGACAAAGATACCGGTGTCGGCAAGATTGATGCCTTTGGCACCGGTCGCATCAAGATCAGAAAGTGCGCATAAAACGGTCCCGGATTCCGGAAGACTGATCACGGTGTCACCCCGCCCATTTCACAGATCGCCGCCCAAGAGGCATCATCAATCGGCATCACAGACAGGCGCGACTGTTTAAGCAATGACAGCTCGGCAAAGCGCGGATCAGCCTTGATATCGGCAAGGGTCACCGGAGTTTTGAACGGCTTGACCGTCTTGAAATCAACCTGCACGAACTTGCCAGTCGCATCGGTCGGATCTGGATAGAATTCGCGCACCACTTCAACAATGCCAACAATGCGTTTTTCATTCACCGAATGATAAAAGAACGCCTTGTCACCGATTTTCATGGTGCGCAAATTCTTCGCGGCCTGATGGTTACGCACACCATCCCAGCCTTCGACATCTTTCTTGACCTGGTCGTCCCACGACCAGCTTCCCGGTTCGGTTTTGACCAGCCAATATGCCATGGATCAGAACACCTTCTTGAACGGGCGGATTACAACCGATTCAAAAAGCCCGGCCTTGGCATAGGGGTCATTGGCCGCAAACTCGCGGGCATCTTCGATTTTATCGAACTCGATGATAAAGACCGAACCGTTCATGCCCTCAAGATCGGGATCAAGGGTCGGACCAGCCGCAACGATACGATCAGCAAAGCCACCCTTGATATAGGCAAGATGGTCATCACGATTGGCCTTGCGGACATCAAGATGACCGGGCTTATCAACGCAACGGATATAGAAATGCATGGACTGTTTCCTGCTTCTTTATGGGATCAATGGCCATAAAGTGACAGAACCACCCGACATTCTCAAGCCGAACCAATCGGAACTACAAGGCTTGCACAAACAGCAGCCCGACGTCAGCCGGC
This sequence comes from Thalassospira sp. GO-4, assembly GCF_023588965.1. Classification (NCBI taxonomy): domain Bacteria; kingdom Pseudomonadati; phylum Pseudomonadota; class Alphaproteobacteria; order Rhodospirillales; family Thalassospiraceae; genus Thalassospira; species Thalassospira sp. GO-4. The sequence continues at coordinate 3,278,011 of NZ_CP097807.1, read as the reverse complement.
ACTTTCCAGTTCATCGCGGAACGGACGCTGTAACAGGGCGTTAATCGTGCTGCGCAGATCGGCATTATGGTTTGCGACCTGATCGACCGCGGCACAGATCGGCATTTCAACACCGTATTTTGCCGCAACCGCCGTAATGGACGCAGCGGTATGAACGCCCTCGGTCACGGAACGACGTTCTGCAAGAATATCCTTGGCCTTGCGGCCTTCGCCAAGGGCAACGCCAAAGGTGTAATTGCGCGAAAGCGTACCGGTACAGGTCAGGGTCAAATCACCAAGACCCGCCAGCCCCATCATGGTTTCAACCCGTCCGCCCATCGCAACAGCAAGGCGCGACATTTCGGCAATTCCCCGTGTAATCAGGGCTGCGCGCGCATTGTCACCAAGCTTGAGCCCGGCAACCACACCGCTTGCAATCGCAAGGACGTTCTTGATTGCGCCTGCAACTTCGACACCGGCAACATCGGTACTGAAATAAGGACGGAATTCCGGGGTCCCGATAAGATCGACCAGTCGTTTTCCAAGCACCCGGTCTTCGCAGGCAAGCGTGATCGCAGCGGGCAGGCCAACCGCGACTTCCTGTGCAAATGTTGGCCCGGAAAGCACCGCAACCGGCACATTGCCAAGGGTCTCATTGACCACCTGCGCCATCAGGGCACCGGTTTCCTTTTCAATTCCCTTGCAGCAAATCACCGCCGGAAGATTATCCGTCCAGTGCGCGGCAAACCGGGTCAGGGTTTCACGCAAATGCTGTGCTGGCGTAACCAGAAGCACAGCATCTGAATCGCGAATACCGTCATAGTTTGTTGTCGCGCGAAGCGCACCTGGCAACGAAATACCGGGCAGGTAAAAGTCATTCTCGCCGTTATTGTTGATCCGGTCCGCAAGGTCGGGATTGCGCAAGATCAGTTCGACATCTTCGCCCGCACGCACCGCCTGCACCGCAAGAGCCGTTCCCCAGGCACCGCCACCAACAACTGTAATGCGCTTTTTCATGTTCATTGTTCCGGCAAAAATAAAGTCGTTTCGTATCGTGGTAACCTGCCCTGAAAGCCACTAGGCCTTGACGCCAGCACCGGGTCTTTTGGGGGCTTCGGGGTCGAGTGGCCAACGCGGACGCGGCTTGAAATCAAGATCATCGCGTTCGCCAAGCCGGAACCGTTCCAACCCGGCCCAGGCGATCATCGCGGCATTATCGGTGCAAAGATCAAGTGGCGGCGCAACAAGCTGCATCCCCGCCTGATCTGTCAATTCCGTCAAACGGCCGCGCAGATATTTGTTGGCGGCAACCCCGCCGGCAAGAACCAGCGTTTTGCCCGTCGGGTAATCGCGCATGAATTCAAACACTGCATTGCGCGCCCGATCAATCAGCGTATCACCGACAGCGCGCTGGAAAGATGCGGCAAGATCGGCTTTGACTTCGTCTGTTTGCTGATCGACCGGAAAACCGTCCATATATGTGCGAACAGCGGTCTTGAGCCCGGAAAACGAAAAATCACAGCCCGGACGGCCGCGCAACGGGCGCGGCAGGCCAAAACGATCCGGATCGCCCTTTACCGCGATCTTTTCCAGGGCGGGACCGCCCGGATAGCCAAGACCCATCATTTTGGCAGTCTTGTCAAAAGCTTCGCCGACCGCATCATCAATTGTTGTGCCAATCCGTTTGTATTTTCCAACACCTTCAACAATCAGAACCTGACAATGACCACCAGAGACCAGCAACAGCAAATAGGGAAATGCAACATCATCGGTCAGACGCACGGTAAGCGCATGACCTTCAAGATGATTGACCGCCAGAAACGGCTTGTTGGCGGCAAAGGCAATGGCCTTGGCCGTCATGGTGCCAACCATCACCCCGCCGATAAGCCCCGGCCCGCCGGTGCAGGCAACCGCATCAAGATCATCGAAATCGACACCGGCATCATCCATGGCCTCGGCGACCAGCCGGTCAAGATGTTCGAGATGGGCGCGCGCGGCAATTTCGGGCACAACCCCGCCATAGGGACGATGATCGTCAAGCTGGGACAAAACACGGTTTGCCAGAATTTCGCGCTTGTCATTGACGACAGCAGCGGCCGTTTCATCACAGCTTGTTTCGATACCAAGTACGATCATGGGTCTGATCCGGTCAGGGTGTGCCAAACAGTCGGCAATCGGAATACAATAATACGCCTGGCGATGATGTAGCGGAAAGTTTGCCTGCTTTCCACCCCCGACGGGCGCATTTGCCATATGCAGTTATCGCGCTTCACGCCCAACTTCGGCAATTTTCATCCAAATCCTCCGCATCGCCAACACCACAGCACGCGCGATATAAGTCAATGCGCGCAACTAATCAGTTGCTATCATCACCATAGACAGACCGGAAAATTCGCACCCGATTTCCGCTGGCGAACCTTGTTTCCAAACGATTTTACGACTAAGACTCCTGCCATGACAGATACAGCAAAACTTCGCATCGGTACCCGTGGTTCACCCTTGGCTCTTGCCCAGGCACATGAGGTCCGTGACAAACTGGCAAAAGCGCATCCCGAACTTGCAGAAGACGGTGCAATCGCCATTACCGTGATTACCACGACCGGCGACAAGATCCTTGATCGTGCCTTGTCCGAAATTGGCGGCAAGGGCCTTTTCACCAAGGAAATCGATGACGCCCTGATGGGGGGCGAAATTGACCTTGCCGTTCATAGCATGAAGGATGTGCCGACAGTCCTGCCTGATGGCATGATCCTGCCGACCATTTTGCCGCGCGAAGACGTCCGCGATGCGTTTATTTCGCTGAAATATAAAAGCTTTGCCGAAATGCCGGCGGGGTCTGTCATCGGATCGGCGTCCCTGCGCCGTCAGGCAATGATCCTGAACAAATATCCGAACCTGAAAGTCGTGACATTCCGTGGCAATGTTCAGACCCGCCTGCGCAAGCTGGGCGAGGAACAGGTTGACGCCACCCTGCTTGCGATGGCCGGACTTAACCGGTTGGGTCAGCCGGAGATCGCAACCGCACCAATCGCCGAAGATGACATGTTGCCCGCAGTCGCACAGGGTGCGATTGGCATTACCATCCGCGAAGAAGACCAACAGACCAAAGATTGGCTTGCCGCCCTTCATTGTGAAAAATCGGCCATTCGCGTGGCGGCAGAACGTGCCGCACTCAAGGCACTGGACGGTTCATGCCGCACCCCGATTGCCGCACTGGCAGAATTCAACGACGATGGCAGCATGCGCTTGCGTGTCAGCATTGTGCGCCCGGATGGCAGTGAACGACTTGATACCGAACGCCTGATTGCCAAACCCGATATGGCATCCGCCGCGGCAGCCGGCACAGACGCCGGTGAAGAATTGAAGCAACGTGGCGGGCCCGACTTTATTTCGGCCTGATCCCATAAATGGACGGGAACGCAGATGGGACCCTTGGTGTTAAATACCCGGCCCGAAACCGATTCTGCCGACCTTGTGGCCGCGCTTGATGCGCGCGGCTACCGCCACCTGTCTGCTCCGATGCTGCATATCTCGTTCCCGGCACGACAAAATCCACTTGATATCAGCCACTATCAGGGGCTGATTTTCACATCTGCCAATGGTGTACGTGCCTTTATCGGTCTTAGCAGCGAGCGCACTTTACCGGCATTTTGTGTCGGCGATGCCACGGCACGCATGTGCCAGGAGGCGGGTTTCAATTCCGTTCATTCGGCAAATGGCGACATTCATGACCTTGCTACCCTTATTCGTCAGAAAGTCATGGCATCTGATGGGCCGCTTTTTCATCCTGCGGCACGTAAAACAGCCGGCGATCTGGGCACGATGTTGCGCAATGACGGGTATGAAATCGATCGCCAGACAGTTTATGAAGCAATCGCAAGTGATGAACTGCCCGAAGATGTACTGACGGCCATTCGCCGTCATCACATTGATGCAGTTTTATTTTTCTCTCCCCGCACTGCGGAAACCTTTGTTAAGCTTGTTCAAAGCTATAAACTTGAAGGTGACCTAGCCGGGGTGAATGCAATTTGCCTCAGCCCGGCAGTGCAATCGAAGATCTCAGACCTTACATGGCATAGAACGCACGTTGCATCACAACCGACACAAGAATACCTTCTTTCCTTATTAGGGTCCGTCGTAACGGCTTGCCGTACCTGACGCCGTTTTGGGAATAACCGCAAACTGCAATGGTCCGATCGTGAAAACACCAGAAACGCCAAAAACCAACGCTTCCGCAAAGTCGACCGATACGGAAAAGCCAACTGAAACCATTTCCGTTGACAGCAAGGGCAATGCCAGCCCGGACCCCAAAAAAGCAGATGCAACCCCCGCATCAAAACCCGGCTCTTCCGACAATTCGGCAAAGAAACCCGATAGCAGTCCCAAGGCCGAAAATCCGGCAAAGGCGGATGCCACCAAGCCTGGTTCCACATCGACAGGTGCAAAGCAACAGGACGAAAAACCGGCAAGCACAGCAGCCCGCAAGGGTGCCGGTGGCAAGGCAATTGTCATCTTTGTCCTGATCATTGTTGGCGGCCTGGCAGCTGGCTGGTTGACCCGCGCAATCTGGTGGCGCGATGCCCAGCCGCATCTGGCACAGTTTGTCCCCAACGATATTCTGGCTGAAATTGCGCCGGACGGCTTTGACGCAGACAATCCGCAAAATGGTGAAATCACAGTCACCAACGCGCCGGAAGCCGCAGGCGGATCAGAAGAAAACACCATTCCGGCACCAAGCGAAGATGCCGCAATGGCCGAAAAGGATGACGCCGAAGTCAAAACCGACGAAGAATCCCGTCCGACCGTAACCGGCATGGACAGCGAAACAGCCGACGCAGCACCGATCCCGGACGGGGCGGTTGTGGTCGATCCCGATTTGACCGAACGACTTTCGCGTCTTGAAGGAACGATCAATGCGCTGCGTGAACGACTGAACAGCGAACGTGGCGACACACTTAACAATACGGTTGCCCGCCGCATGGCCGAGATCGAGACCCGTACCGCCCCGATCGAGGAACTGGCACGCGTCGAAAGCGAACTGGCCGGTGTGGCCAATGAAATGCGCGAACTGTCCGCCCGCCTGTCGACCATGGAAGAAGAAGTTCGTGCCACCACCGGCCTTCGCGTCGAAAGCCGTGGTCAGGCCATCGCCATGGCCGTTACCATCCTGCGTGATGCGCTTCAGCGGGGTGGACCGTTCATGATTGCCCTTAATCAGCTTGAACGCAGTGCCGGCGATGACGCCGTGATCCTTGATCAGATCGAAACCCTTAAACCGCTTGCCGAACAGGGTGCACCGACCATCGAAAAACTGCGTCAGTCGTTCCCCGTCATGGCGCAAGAGGCCGTTGCCGCAGCGACCGACGATCATTCAGGGAGTGTCCTTGATGCCACCTGGGCCAACATCAAAAAGCTGGTTCCGATCCGCCGTGTCGATGCCGCAGGCGAAGAATCCCTTGAGGGACGTCTTGTTCTGGCAGAAAACGCCCTGGCACAAGATGACCTTGATGGCGCAGTCGCCGCACTTAACGGCGTCGAAGGTGAACATGCACAGGCTGCTGTAAGTGACTGGCTCGATGCAGCTAAACGCCGTCAGACCCTTAACGCGTCGATTGCAACCCTTAGCGCCCACGCCATCGGCCTTCTGACCGGGGCGGAGGACAGCCAATGATCCGTCTTCTGACCTTTATTCTGATCACGGCTGTTCTGGTTTTCTGCACCGTCTGGTTTGCCGAAAATCCGGGCAATATGACGATTGTCTGGCTGGGATACCGGTTTGACGGATCGATCGGCATGGTTGCACTTGGCCTTCTGGCCTTGACCGTGGTGCTGGTCCTGGTCTGGCGTGGCTGGACAATGATTGCAAATTCGCCGGGCTGGATCGGGCGTTTGCTTGGCAGTCGTCGCCGCAAAAAGGGCCAACAGGCATTGACCATGGGGTTGCTTGAACTGGCATCGGGCGATGTGCGTCAGGCCCTTAAACATACCCGTGCGGTTGACCGTTATCTTGAAGATGACACCCTGACCCGTCTTCTGACAGCACAGGCCGCCGAACTGGATGGCAATAACGACGCTGCCAAACGCCAGTTCGAAGCGATGCTTGAAAAGCCGGACTCGGCATTTTTCGGCCTGCGTGGACTGTTGCAATTGGCCCTTAAGGCCGATGACCGCGAAGCGGCACTTGATTACGCCGAACGGGCCCACCGTTTGCGTCCGCGCAACCCGGCGGTAATCGTGACCCTGTTTGACTTGTTGCTGACGTCGCGACGCTGGGACCGTGCATTAAGCCTGCTGGTGGATGCGCAAAAGGCATCGGTGTTCGATGAACAGGAACTGACACGTCGTCGCGCCCTTTTGATCACAGCCAAGGCCGAAGACGCCATTGCGGCTGGTGAAAATGCCGAGGCGATCAAACTCCTGCGCAAGGCATTAAGCGCATCCGCCGAATTCACCGGCGCGGCCGTCCTGCTGGCGGGTCTTTATCGTGACCTCAAACAGGATGCCAAGGCCCGTGACGTTGTCATGCAAAGCTGGCGTGTTGCGCCGTCAGCAGCACTGGGCACCATTTATCGTGAAACCCTGACCGGCGACCCGCTGCTACAAGTCAAATCGGTTGAGAAGCTGGTGGCAACCAATCCCGAACATGTTGAAAGCCAGATCGTCCTTGCCGAAGCCGCCCTTGAAGCGGACCTTTGGGGGGTTGCGCGCAGCAACCTTGAAAAGGCGATGGCATCAAAAGCCGAGGCACGCCATTACCGGCTTCTGGCCGATCTGGAATTGCGTGAAAATCAGGATGGCGCAAAGGCCCGCGATCTGTTGATCAAGGCCAGCCACGCCAATCCTGATCCGGATTGGCGTTGCGGGGCGTGTGGTGCGGAAACTGATCGCTGGGTCGTATCCTGCCCGTCCTGCCATTCATTTGGCAGCGTAGATTGGCGTGCCCCGCTGCGCGTCCATCAGGACAACACAGCCAAATCACCTGACACCCGTGCAAAAGATCCGGTCGCACTGGAACAGGATGGCACCGTCATTGACCATGATAATGACGATGCCCCGTCCCCGACCGATCAGCCGTCAAAAGGCAACCAGCCCGCGATTTAAAATCGTGCTGGCCCGGACAAAGAAACAAACCCCTGCAACCATGTTGCGGGGGTTTGGTTTATATCAGCCATGCTATTTCGATGTCGCCCAGGCTTCGATTGCATCAAGCGTGTGCCGCGCACTGGCGACCGTTGGCGTGGTTACGGCAACCGAATCAAGATAAAGAACCCGGCCTTCCTTGTGGGGGCGCAGGAAACGATCCCATCCGGGCACAATGGCATTCAACCGGTCACGAATGGCAGCCTGACCACGATCCGCGCTGACATAACTGTTCATAATAATCAGAATATCAGGATTAAGGCGGGCGAACTGTTCGGAACTCAGGGGCACGGCGAAGCCTTGGCCATAGCCCGATGCCTTGCCACTGCCTTGAAGGTCTGCACGACGATATCCCAGATCCTCGATCGCCTGAATGACACCGGACATGTTGCTGACGACATTGATCTGGTCATAAATGATCACCGCCAGATACGTCTTTCCGTCCGGGGCTTCGGGCAATTTGGCACGCACATCATCAAGTTGGCTTTTATAGTCGGCCATCAGGGCATCGAAATGATCCGATACGCCCAGAAGATCTGCCAGTTTTTGCTGGGTGCTGAACCCGGTGATATCCGGGGTCCGGATGTTTTTGAGATAAACCGGTGCGACAGATGACAGGATATCGGCCTTATCCGCGTCACTTTCCCCGCCAATGATCAGGTCCGGTTTCAGGGCACTCAGTTTTTCAAGGTCAATATTCCCCAGCGGACCGATACCAGAAATCCCCAGATCAGCGCCATCCTTGCCCAGAACGGTCTTGATGAAATCGACCCGCAACATCGAACTGCCATCATCGTTGCGCCCGTAAGACCCGACAATATCAAGCCCAAGTTCAAGGATCGGAATCCCCAATAGCGGTTCTTGCAAGACAACAATACGTTCGGGCGTATCGGGCATGGGCACGGTACGCCCGCGATCATCCTGCACATCGTGACTTTGTGCTTGTGCCAGTCCGCTCGCAACAATCAGCGCCAGGGTCAAAAACAGCTTGTGCATGGGAACTCCAATCAATCGGGTATCAACCTGTTCGGGCTTGTGAAATGGTCCGAAGACGCAGGGAAATGATAAAAATCGGGGCGCCGATCATCATGATGGCAAGCCCGGTCGGCAGTGTCACCTGATCAGAGCCAAGACGCGTCAATCCATCGGCCGCCACCACAAGAACACCCCCGGTCATCGCCGCCAGAAACAGTCGCGCCCGCCCCTTTGCCGGGGATATGAAACCGGCAAGATGCGGGGCCATCACACCCAGAAACACCAATGGACCGACCGCAGCCGTCGCCGCGGCCGTCAACAGGACGGCAACAATCAGAATGGCCGGCTTGGTGATATGAACGGCCTCCCCTAGGGCCAGCGCCATATGGTCACCAAGGTCAAGACTGCGCAATTTGCGACCAATCACCAGAATTGCCGGGATGGAGATAACAAACCATGTCGCAAAACTGCCAACAGCCGCCCAGTCAGAATGGAAAAGTGACCCGGCAAGCCAGCTTGAAATCGCGTGTGACTGTTCGGGCGGCGCATAAAGGATCAGGATCGATGTCACCGATGACAAAGTGGTTTCAACCGCAATCCCCATCAGCAAAATGCCAAGCCCCCCGGAATGATGACGCCCGACCAGTACCATCAACAGCGCGGCCACCGCCAACCCACCGGCAAATCCGGCAAGGGGAGTAAAGATCAACGGCAATCCGGGAAAAAGAACCAGCACAAGCATGATGACCACAAGCGACCCCTGGCTCAGCCCAAGCAGCCCCGGATCCGCCAGCGGATTTTGGGCAAGTGATTGCAACATCGCCCCGGTCAGCGCAACGCACCAGCCTGCCATGAACCCCATCAGAATGCGGGGCAGACGGACATCTGCAATTGCAAATGCGACATCACCAGAGACAGCATTGCCATCAAACAATCCGACAAGGTCGGAAAATGTGCTGTCGGTTGATCCTGTGGTCAAAAGCGCCACACCACCGACCACAGCAACCATCATCAGGATCACCGCACAGATCAGATTATGCAGACGGATTTCCAAACCACCGGAAAATCTGAGAACAACATATCCATGAAGACCGGTCGTCAAACGCATTACAATGACCTCCGCAATCCGGGGGTCAGGTAATAGCGCCGCACGACAAAGGCAAAAACAACGCCACCGAACAGGTCCATCATCACGCCGGTATGAAGAACAAACGGGCTGAAGGCCAGTCGTGCAACCATGTCGGCAATCAGACAAATGCTGGCCCCGACCAGAATGCAGCCCGGAATGATCACTGTCTGCTTTGCACCGACCAGTGGTCGCACGATATGGGGCACAACCAGACCGACAAACCCGATCGGGCCGCAAATTGCGACCGCCGCACTGCTTGAAAGAACCACGGATGCAATTGCCAGACGCGACACAAGGACAATATTAACACCGGCCGATGCCGCCTTTTCCGGGCCAAGGGCAATAAGGGTCAGCGCGCGTGACAAGATCAGAAGCACGACCACACCACCGACACCAACCGGCCACATCTGATGAAGGCGGTCGATATAGACATGGTTGATATCGCCCGTTACCCAGCCAAGAAACTCGTTTCGCAGTTCCGGCGTCGATAACAGCAAGGCATTGGCAATGCCGATAAACAGCATTGAAACCACCGCCCCGGACAGAATAAGCGACAACCCCCGCGGGTTGCTATCCATGCCCGACATACGTGCAACCATCAGACAGGCGCCAAATCCGCAAATCCCGCCAATCAGCGCCGCAATTCCCTGAAATGCGGATGAAATCCCGAAAAATATCACCCCGCCAACCACAAACAGGGTCGCACCGGCATTGATCCCCAAAAGCGCTGGTGATGCGAGGGGATTGCGCATCAATCCCTGAAGCACAGCACCGCTGCATGCCATCACCGAACCGACAAAAACGGCAATCAATACCCGTGGAAGACGTTGATAGATCACGACAAAATGGTCGTAATTATCCGCATCAAAGCTGAAAAACGCCAAAAGGATGTCTTCAGGTGCAATATTGGTCGCCCCAAGTGACAGATTGGCAAAAAATGCTGCCATCAGGATCAGAATGAAGGCCGAAAAGACCTTTGCACGACCGGTCATTCTGCGCGTGCCCGCATCTGTTCGTCCTGACGCGGCAAACAGACAAGACGATCTTCGCGCATGAAAACATCGGCATCGAAATCAAAGACCATGCGGATGTTTTCCGGTGTGATGACCTGTTTGGTCGGGCCGGAAACGCCTGCTTTGCCCTGACGGATCATCACCACATGGTCGGCAAATGCTGATGCCAGATTAAGGTCGTGCAAAACCGTGATGATTGTTTTGCCGTGCTCCTGACCCAGACGGCGCACCAGATCAAGCACGGCATACTGGTATTTCATATCCAGATGATTGACCGGCTCGTCCATCAGAATGATGTCGGCATCCTGTGCCAGAACCATGGCGATCCAGGCCCGCTGACGTTGCCCACCCGAAAGTGAATTGACCGGCACATGGGCCATATCGGACAGCCCAACGGTGCGAAGAACGTCTGCAAACAATGCCCGGTCCTGTGCACTTGGCCCGCCAAACAGGGAATAGCGTGCATATCCGGCAAGTTCGATCAGCTCACCCAGAACGATATAATCCGGGCAATGGTTTTCCTGTGGCAAATAGGCGATGCGCCGTGCCAGGGTTCGCCGCGGAATATCGTCGATCGGAACATCATCAAGGGTGATGGTCCCGGCTGATTTTGGCAAAAGACCAAGGATCGCCTTGAGCAGTGTGGATTTCCCGCATCCGTTTGGCCCGACCAGTGCCGTCACACCGCCTGTGTCGAACTGCACCGAAAGTCCGTTCAGGACCGGTGATTTTCCATAGGAAACAACAAGATTTTGGGCAGACAGCACGTTCAAAGGTCCGGTTTTTCAATCCTGACCAGAACATAGATCAAGGCGTTTTATGCTGCAAATGATATTCATTCATATTATCAAGCATGCAACAGACGACGATCAAAGGAATTCTGCCCGCCATGACGACCCGCAAGCACATCCATATCGGTTTGTCCGTCGCCCCGACCTGGTTGATGAATGATGCCTGGCGCCGTGGTGACAGCAATGTCGAAAATGTCTTTTCCACAGACTTTTTTGTCGAGATTGCCAAACGCGCGGAAAAGGCCAAGATCGACTTCCTGTTTCGTCCTGACACGCTTTTCATGAAACCGGAAATGATTGCCGGTTCCCCCGGGTTTTCCAGTCTCGATCCAACGATCCAGCTTGCGGCACTGGCCGAACACACCAGCAAGATCGGACTGGTCACGACGGCATCCACGACCTTTTATCCGCCCTATATCGTCGCCCGCCAGATCCAGTCGCTTAATATCCTGTCCAAGGGGCGGGTTGGCTGGAACATCGTCACATCCCTTGATGGCAACGAGAATTTCGGAATTTCGGAAATGCCATCAAGCGAGGATCGCTATCGACAGGCAGCCGAATTTAGCGATGTGGTCCACAAACTTTGGGCAAGCTATCCTTCCAATGCCATCGTTGCGGACCGCGAAAGTGGGACTTATGGCACCCCGGACGCCCTGACACGGATTGATCATCACGGGGAGTTTTATGATGTTGCCGGGCCGCTGAACACACCGGCCTTTGGCAATGGCAAAGTCCCGTTGTTCCAGGCCGGGGCATCGCCGGCCGGACGTGACTTTGCTGCGTCCGTTGCCCATGCAATCTTTGCCGCCACCCCGGATCCGGAAGTTGCGCGTGAATTGCGCAGTGACCTGCGTGAACGCGCGGCAAGCAAAGGCCGCAACCCCGATGATATTCGCATCTTGCCCGGACTTAACATGTATCTGGCCCCGACCCGCGAAGAAGCACGCGAAATTTTCGCCCAAACCCACGCCCGCATGGACCCACGCCGCATGATTGCCAAGGTCAAGGAACTGATTGCCCTTGATCTGACAGATCATCCAATGGAGGCCCGTGTCACTGCCGAAATGTTGCCCCCCGCGGATACGGTGGTGCGCAGCAAGACCCATGGCGACCTTGTCCGTCGTCTGATTGAACGTGATCAACCAACGGTCAAGGATCTTCTGACCCGTCCAGAAGTCATGGGGTCCTCGCACTGGATCGTGGTCGGCACGCCCGAGGATGCGGTTAACGAAATTGCGGCTTGGGCTGATATCAATGCCGGTGACGGCATCATTGCCTTACCCAGCGGTTCACATCAGTCGGTTGAGTTGTTTCTTGATCAAGTGGTTCCGGGTTTGCAGGAACGCGGACTGTTTCGCACCGAATATTCCGGTCATACCCTTGCCGATCATCTTGGCATCAAATAGCCAACAAAAAACCCCGGGGAAGTTCCCGGGGTTTTTCAATTTGATCACGATTTGATCCCGACCGCGCTTAGTGGCGGAAGTGACGCATGCCGGTAAAGACCATGGCAATGTCATGTTCGTCGGCTGCGGCAATGACTTCTTCGTCACGCATGGAGCCACCCGGCTGGATCACAGCCGTTGCACCGGCCTTGACTGCGGCCAGAAGACCATCGGCAAACGGGAAGAACGCATCAGACGATACGACCGAACCCTTGGTACGCAGTTCGGCTTCACCGGCATTTTTGCCAGCTTCTTCTGCTTTCCAGGCGGCAATGCGCGAGCTGTCAACGCGGCTCATCTGACCGGCACCAACACCAACGGTCTTGCCGTCTTTGACATAGACAATGGCGTTTGATTTGACATGTTTGCCAACGCGGAACGCAAACAGAAGATCATCAAGTTCGGCATCAGTCGGCTTGCGCTTGGTGACGACTTTCAGTTCTTCGCGTTTCACACGACCCGCATCACGGTTCTGAAGCAGATAACCACCCGCCAGCGAACGAAGCGTCATGTCTTCGCCTTCCGGGTCGGCCATGCCGCCGGTTACCAGCAGACGCAGGTTTTTCTTGGCTGCCAGAACTTCCTTGGCAGCATCGTCTGCTTCCGGGCAAATCACGACTTCGGCAAACAGTTTGGCGATTTCTTCGGCGGTTTCTTTATCAAGGGTACGGTTGACCGCAATGATGCCACCAAATGCCGAAACCGGATCACAAGACAGCGCCTTGTTATAGGCTTCGATCAGGGTTGCACCCTCGGCAACGCCGCACGGGTTGGCGTGCTTGATGATCGCAACAGCCGGCTTTTCGTCAAACTCGGATACCAGTTCAAACGCAGCGTCGGTGTCATTGAGGTTGTTGAACGACAGTTCCTTGCCCTGAAGCTGGGTCGCGGTTGCCACACCTGGACGGTTTTTACCGTTGGTGTAGAACGCGGCCTGCTGGTGCGGGTTTTCGCCATAACGCAGGGTCTGTTTCAGTTCGGCCGAAACATTCAGGCGCTGCGGGAAGGTTTCACCAAGCTGACCGGCAAACCAGCTTGAAATCGCCGAGTCATAAGCGCCGGTGCGGGCAAAGGCCTTGGCGCCCAAAACGCGACGAGTTTCAGCGGTGGTGGCACCGGCATTGTCATTCATTTCGGCGACAACACGGTCATAATCGGACGGATCGACAACCACGGTAACCGATTCATGGTTTTTCGCCGCCGAACGGATCATGCTTGGTCCGCCGATATCGATATTTTCGATGCAGGTGTCGAAATCGGCACCCTTGGCAACGGTTTCTTCGAACGGATAGAGGTTCACACATACCAGATCGATCGGGGAAATGTCGTTATCTTCCATCGCCTGCATGTGGCTGGAAAGAGAACGGCGGCCCAGAAGGCCGCCGTGAATCTTCGGATGAAGAGTCTTGACACGACCGTCCATGATTTCGGGAAAACCGGTGTGATCGGCAACTTCCTTGACCGGAATACCGGCAGCTTCGATCGCCTTGGCGGAACCACCAGTGGACAGGATTTCAACACCCTGGGCGTGAAGGGATTTGGCAAATTCGACCAGACCGGTCTTGTCGGAAACGGAAATAAGCGCGCGCGCAATACGAGCAGTCATTGGGTTCGCTTTCATGCATCAATGTGATGAAGGTTGCGGACCCATTGATGATATATCGGCCCACAATATCAGAAATGCGCATGGCTGCTCGTGCATGCGATGTGACAGTGTTGCGGGCAAGACCGGCCTTTTAACGGGACAGAAATGACATCATTTCGATCCGGGCCGACACATGATCAATGAGTCCGAACCATGTTTCGCGCGGAGCTTTATCATGTGCGGCGCAAAATGTGGACCCCGAATTCTTGCATGGCGGACTTTTGCAAACCCGCCAACTGTCCGGGCATCCGATACTGAAAACGGGGCGGTCCAATGACCACCCCGTATCGGTTTTGCCAACTATCGGATCAGGCGACGTTTTTCCGAATACCCAATGTTTCGAACGCCTGATCAATAGATGCCTGTTGATGGGCGGCATAAAGCGCCAATTCATCGGCAACAGATGCGCCAAGGCATTTCTCGAACACATCCTGATTGGACTGTTCGGCGTAGTTTTTCTGTTCGTCACTGCCAAGATTCGACTGGAAGATGCCTGCCGCACTGACCGGCAGGAAATCTTCATAGATGATCGGGTCTGCATGCAGGTATCCCTGATCAACCAGCTCGTCTACCGAAACATCACGATCAACCTTACCCGCCGCATCGCGACCAGCGTCCGTCACGCTGTAACGGAAGAATGCCAGCTTTTCGACACGGAGCGTCTCGTAATCATCGGGGAAGGCGGCAAAACGTTCGGCCAATTCGGTTTCATAATCGCGTGCGTTTGATCCGCCCGCACTGACCTGGACCGCGTGGCGCACCGATGCCAGAAGCGTGTCGTAAAGTTTGCGCCCCTCGGCGGTCAGGGCAATACCACGCTGCTCGATCTCGCCAAAGCGTGCGGTGTGGGTGCCCGCCGTTCCCTTCGGATTGCTCCCGACGAAATAGACCTGCTCTTCGAGCGCCTTGAAGCTGGTTTGGCGCAAAAGGATCGGACATTTGCGTGACGGCGGACCTTCGACAATGGCCTTGGGCGAAATGCCGCGTTCGGGCATGGCACGCTGAACCGCATCAATATCAAGGGTCCGCGGCGTCAGATGGTTGATATGCGGTCCCTTGAAGCAAACAACATCGGCAATCAGGCGGTGCGCATCATGAAGCTTCTGATAGGTTTCAAGTGACACCGTCGCATCACTGTGCCAGCGGAAAGTTTCCAGTGCCTCGGCCACAAATTGTTCGGCCTGAACACGGTCAAGCCCGCCGTTCTTTTCGGCCAGATAAATCAGTTTCAGCGCATCTGGGGTAAAGATTTCACGTTTTGCCAGGATAGCTTCGGCCTCTGTGCGCAGTTGCGCATCCTCGATCAGTTCAAGGCGCAGGAGCGACGTGAAAACACGGAACGGATTGCGGCGCAGGGCATCGTCATCAATCGGGCGAAATGCAGTTGAATGCACTGGCACACCGGCAACCGACAGATCGTAATACCCGACCGGATGCATGCCCATCACCGCAAACAGGCGGCGCATATTGAACAGTTCTTCGGGCTTGCCCAGCCGGATTGCGCCATGACGTTCAAGATCAATACGATCAAGGTCATCACTGCGTACAAGTCCGTCACGAAGCACGGGATCAGCAGCAAGTCTTTCCTGATTGATGTCCGAAACGAGTTCCATCAGGGTGCCGTATTGCGGCACTTCGGCACGGTACATGTCCGACATCGCGCCGGAAAACATCGAACGGATTTCATCAGGGTGGACAAAAGCATCTGCCGACATGCGGGGCCTCCAATAGACGGATCGTCAGGAAAATCGGTGAACCATCAACAAGGTCATTCCGATTTGTCATTCTGAGCGCAAGATATGGCCCGCATTTGGCAATGACAAACGACAATTCCGCACGAGTTCATTCCTTCAATGAATGAACATGCGTCGCCATTGCTCGGCTATGCGTGATTGAAATGGCCCGATAACTAGGCCGTATCACCGGTCACTTGATTGGCCGTTTCCGCCGGGGTGTCGGCAAAGATCGATTTGACACCAATTTCGGGCGGCTGGAATTCCGGCACCAGCTTGCTGATCAATTCGAGTGTCTGGTGGGTATTGCGGTTGGTTGCACTGTCTTCAAGCGCATCGAAAACCTGTTTGATTTCGGCATAATCAACCACACGCGGACTTGCCAGCATAACGCCATCGGTTTCGGTGGGAACCGGCGGTTCGCTGTCATGGAACAATTCTTCATACAGCTTTTCACCCGGGCGAAGTCCAGTAACCTTGATCTCGACATCCTTGCCCGGACGAAGTCCCGAAAGCAGGATCATCTGACGGGCGAGGTCAATGATCTTGACCGGACGCCCCATATCGAGAACGAAGATCTTTCCGCCATCGGTCACGCCATGGCGACCAAGTTCCGCGGATTGCAAGACCAGCTCGACAGCCTCGGCAATGGTCATGAAATACCGGGTGATGCCTTCGTGCGTTACGGTCAGCGGCCCACCGGCTTCAAGCTGACGACGGAACAATGGTACAACCGATCCGGTCGATCCCAGAACATTCCCAAACCGCACAGTGACAAAACGGGTCGGACCGCGCTGATCAAGCGGCAATGTCTCCAACGCCTGACAATAACATTCTGCCAGACGCTTGGACGCCCCCATGACATTGGCCGGGTTTACCGCCTTGTCCGTCGAAATCAGAACCATGGTCGCAACACCGGCTGCACGGCAGGCCTCGGCAACATTTCGGGTGCCAAGGGTATTGGTCAGAATACCTTCATTGGGATTGTGTTCGACCAGCGGGACATGCTTGTAGGCCGCTGCATGAAACACGATTTCAGGTGCCACATGATCAAATACCTGACCGATCCGGACACGATCACGAACATCACCCAGAATGCTTTCACGTGGCATATCAGGGAATTTTTCCGCCATTTCCATGTCGATGGCATAGAGATTATATTCCCCTGCATCGACCAGGGTCAGGCTGGCCGGACCATAAGAAGCAATCTGGCGCACCAGTTCCGACCCGATCGAGCCCCCCGCACCGGTTACCAGAACCCGCTTGCCCCCGATCATTTCACGCACACGATCACGATCCAGACGCGCTTGTGGCCGACCCAGCAAATCTTCGATGGCGACCGGGCGAATTTGCAGCGGATCGGCAAGACCTTCGCGCAGATCACCGAGTTTCGGCAAACGCGCCAGCGTCATGCCGTAACGATCAGCAATTTCCACCCATTTGACATTGTCTTCATGGCGCAGCGCATCACCGGTCAGAACAAGACGGCGCGGAAGGCCAAGGCGGCTCATTTCCAGTTTTTTGATGACGTCTTCAAGTTTATCAACAGTCGCAAGCACATCGACGCCATGCATGTTGCGTCCGACCCGTCCTTCGGTCAGGGACACAATGCCGACAACCTTGAACGGGGTATCTGCCGATCGTTCGGTTTCACGAATAAAGGCCTCGGCCTCGTCACCGGCACCAATCAGCAACACAGGCAGACGCGTTGTTCCCTGACGGATCAGTGCGCGTGCGGTGGATTTATCCTTGGCAATCCGGTAGGTCAGCCGCGATCCCCCCAGCAACGCCATCAGCAGGAACCACTGGATTATCGGTGCCGAACGGGGCATCCAGTCCAGACGCGTGGTCAGAAACAGCACAAGGAACAAAACAGCCACGGCAACCGAAACCGCCTTGGCAATACGGGTCAGATCATTAAGCGACGCATAACGCCAGATGCCGCGGTAAAGCCCGAAATACCAGAATGATGCCGCTGCAATCAGTGTAAATAAGGCAGCCGAAAACAGGATGTTGTCAGCCTGATAAAACCGCACACCATCGCCAACCCGAAGATAAAGGGCCAACGGGAACGAAATCGCAGCCATGAAGACATCATGGACAAAGGCAATATGGCTTCGCTGTAAAATGCGCGACATGCGGTCCCTAGTGGCAGTTTTCTGTTTTTAAAAGGATATACCTGTCTGCCCAAAAAACGGACAAGGCATTCTTTTCGCGCCCGTACGGGCACAAGTCAAGCAATGCGCAACTTCCGTGCGATACTTAACTGTCCGTGCGTCCCTTGACCGGCATCCGCACCATCATTCCGACCAGTGACAACACCACAATCAGGGCGGCAAATACCCGCATCCAGCCGGGCGTTTCGCTTTGTGCAAAACACACCGCAATCAGGATCAGATTGCTGATTGCAATCATGGTCGAAACCCGCGCATGGGAAAAGCCGCGCTGGGTTGCCAACTGATAGAAATGTTCTCGGTGGGCCTGCCAGATTTTTTCACGACGAAGCGCACGTTTGACCAGGGTAAAGGTCGCATCAAAAAGATAATAGGATGGCAGGATCAGCGCGACGACCCATGCCCCTTCTGACGCTGTCTTAAGCAAAACCCAGCCCAGAACAAAGCCAAGCGGCACGGATCCGACATCACCCAGAAACAGTTTCGCCGGATGCCAGTTCCAGATCAGAAAGCCGATCATGATGGCCAGAATACCAAGCCCGATATAGCCAAGCCCGATGAATTGCGGCAATGGCATCAGAAGCGCCAGAATAAAGATGCCCAGCCCGATCGAACCGGCTTCGACCCCGGAAATGCCGTCAATCCCATCCATAAAGTTGAACAGATTGATAAACCAGACCCAGGCAAATACCACAAGAACGTGATCGAGCCACAGAGGCACCAGACCACCCAAAACCGGCTTGTCGATGGCAAACACGCCGACAATCACCGCAACAAATTGCATGGCAAAACGTATGGCAGCCGAAAGATCGTGACGATCATCAAGCCAGCTGAGCAATCCAAGCCCGGCTGCTGCTGCCAGCATCAACCAATGACTGACCGAAGTGACCCCGGTATGGATAAACACAACCGCAACCAAAAGGATCAAAAGCGGTGTGACCGCAAGCCCGCCACCGCGCGGCGTCGGCACCGCATGGCTGGACCGGTGATTGGGCATATCAAGGATCGCCTTGCGTCGCAGATAGTTCAAAACCACCCAGGTCAGCAACATCGAGCCAATCAGAAAGATGCTCGAAAAGGTCGCAAGGCCGGTGAAAGTCATGGTTTTGGCGTTCCTGTCACTATCGACGTCAAATGATCCGTCTGGATTAGCCGGACCGCACATCCATCGCAAGGTTTTTCAAACCCTAAGCAAGGTAATCTGCCCCCTCATCTGCCCGATAACACAAGGCAGCCATGCCACCTATTCGGGTGCTTGGTGCTTTACACTTTGCCACGCGACGCTTAACTAACCTTCATAACACGAAACCGGAGATATCCCTTTGACAGAACGCCGTTCCCGTCCAGCACATCGCAACGCCCCGCGCAAACAGCCGGTCGAGACACCCGATCCGCGGATGCTTGCGCTCAAAACCTTGCAGGAACTGCGCGGCGGTGAAGTGACTCTGGACGAACTTCTGTCAAAACATGGCTATGGCCTGCCATCGCTTGATCGCAATTTCCTGCGTCAGCTGCTTGGCACCACATTGCGCCACTTGGGTGAAATCGATGCGGTTTTGGCCCCGCGTTATCAGCCACCGCAAGACCGCGTTGCCGCCCGCCTGACCAATATTCTGCGCCTTGGCGTCGCACAGCTGTTCTTCATGGACACATCCGATTACGGTGCGGTCGACAGCACGGTCAACCTGGCCCGCGACGCAGGCCTGCATAAATATACCAAACTGATCAACGCCGTGCTGCGTGGATTGCAGCGTGATGGATTTGAATGGCCCGAAGGTGTCGAAGACTGGCAGCTTAACATCCCGGCATGGCTGCGCGGGTCGTGGAAAAAGGCCTATGGGGCGGAAATCAGCCAAGCCATTGCCGAGGCATGCCTTGGCCATGCTATGCTCGACCTTTCGATCAAGGATCGCAGCACATCAGCCGACTGGGCGGAAAAGATGGATGGCCTTGTCCTGCCGACCGGTTCGGTCCGCCTTGAAAGTGGTCGTCGCATTCGTGATCTTCCGGGCTATCGCGATGGTGACTGGTGGGTTCAGGACGCAGCCGCGGCCATTCCGGCAACCCTGTTTTCCGCCTATCAGGGCAAAACGATCTATGACCTTTGTGCTGCCCCCGGTGGCAAGACCATGCAATTGGCGTCCCTTGGTGCCAGTGCGATCGCCGTTGATAAATCCGAAGGCCGCCTGAAACGCGTGTTTGAGAATCTTGAGCGCGTTTCCCTTGGTGCCGCAGTTGTCACCGGGGATGCCACCGATCTTGCACCCGATACCCCGCGTGCGGATGCGGTCCTTCTTGATGCACCCTGTTCAGCAACCGGTACCATTCGTCGTCATCCCGATATTCTGCTGCGTCAAAATGACAAATTGATGCGGTCGCTGCTGCCGATCCAGACCAAACTGCTTAATCAGGCTGACAAGCTTTTGAATGTTGGTGGCGAGCTGATCTATTGCACCTGTTCCCTGCAGCCCGAAGAAGGCGAACATCAGGTCAAATCGTTCCTGGCCGACCATCCCAATTACAAACGCAAACCGATCACTGCGGACGAACTTGGTGGCTGGGATGAAGCCATCAACAAGGATGGTGAATTGCGGGTTCTGCCGATCCATATGGCCGATTTCGGCGGCATGGATGGTTTTTTCTGCGCCCGGCTTGTCAAAAAGTCCTGATTTCACGTCAGGATAGCCGTCAAACCTGCAAACAAGGCAGCCATGAGCCCCATTCGGGTGACAGGGCTGCCTTTTTACGTTATGAGATGCGCGAATTTGCCATATCCCGCATTGCTTCAGGACCCGTGACGCATGACCACGTCGAACATTAAAATCGCACCTTCGATCCTTTCGGCCGATTTCGCCCAGTTGGGCGTTGATGTCCGCGCTGTTGACGCAGCAGGCGCCGACTATATCCACATTGATGTGATGGACGGCCATTACGTGCCCAACATCACCATCGGACCGGATGTGGTCAAAGCACTGCGCCCGCATTCCGACAAGGTGTTTGACGTGCATCTGATGATCGCACCGGTCGATCCGTATATCGAAGCTTTCGCCAATGCCGGTTCCGACATCATCACCATCCATGCCGAAGCAGGCCCGCATCTGCATCGTTCGCTTCAACTGATCAAATCACTGGGTAAAAAAGCCGGTGTGTCGCTGAACCCGTCGACTCCGGAAAGTGTCATTGAATATGTCATGGATCTGGTTGATCTGGTTCTGGTCATGACCGTGAACCCGGGCTTTGGCGGCCAGAAATTCATCCCAAGCCAGCTTGAGAAGATCAAACGCATCCGCAAGATGATCGATGCGACCGGCCGCAATATCGATCTTGAAGTCGATGGTGGCGTAAACCCGGAAATCGCCCCGCAGGTCATCGAAGCAGGCGCCAATGTTCTGGTTGCCGGTTCTGCGACCTTCAAAGGCGGCCCGTCGGAATATGCCAACAATATCAAGGCTATTCGCGGCGCGTAATCTGCGTTAAAGGCAGCATCAATGATTGTTCGGGGTCGGAAACACCACAGGGTTCCGGCCCCGATTGCATTTTGAACACATTCAAATCATTGCCGGAACTCTTTGATAAATTTTTTCTATCGACCGATTAGGTATGCATACTTGACCTAATTTCGGTTCTGGCAAATAGATGCCTGCATGAATGAAAGCTTTATTGGAAAAAAATCGTCGGCAGCCGGTGGCTGGGGTGCGCTGAAAAGTTGCGGCAAGCAACTGTTGCAAAGCGGCAGCCCGTTTAACGGCGCACGCACGATGCTTAAGGCCAATCAACCTGACGGTTTTGATTGCCCGGGTTGTGCATGGGGTGATCCCGAGCACGGGTCATCTTTTGAATTCTGTGAAAACGGGGTCAAAGCCGTCTCATGGGAAGCAACCGAAAAGCGTGCGACGCCGGCATTTTTTGCCAAGCATACCGTAACCGAACTGAGCAAACTGAGCGATTACGAACTGGAATTGAACGGGCGCATCACCCACCCGATGCGCTACGATCGGCAAAGCGATACCTATCAACCTGTCGCGTGGGAAGATGCCTTTGCTGAAATCGGTAGCATCCTTAAGGGGTTAAATACCCCCGATGAGGCCGAGTTTTATACGTCAGGCCGCGCAAGCAACGAAGCAGCCTATCTCTATCAGCTGTTTGTACGCATCTTTGGCACCAACAATTTCCCTGATTGTTCGAACATGTGCCACGAAGCCAGTGGCGTTGGTCTG
This sequence comes from Thalassospira sp. GO-4, assembly GCF_023588965.1. Taxonomy (NCBI): domain Bacteria; kingdom Pseudomonadati; phylum Pseudomonadota; class Alphaproteobacteria; order Rhodospirillales; family Thalassospiraceae; genus Thalassospira; species Thalassospira sp. GO-4. The sequence continues at coordinate 3,255,770 of NZ_CP097807.1, read as the reverse complement.
CGTCAGGCAATTGGCGTGGGCAAGGGAACGGTTCTTCTTGAAGATTTCGAAAAGGCGGATGCCATTTTCGTCCTTGGACAGAACCCGGGCACCAACCACCCGCGCATGCTGGGCGATTTGCGCCGAGCGGCAATGCGTGGCGCAAAGATCGTGGTCTTCAACCCGATCCGTGAACGCGGACTTGAACGGTTTTCCGACCCGCAGGACAAGCTTGAAATGTTGCATGGCGGCTCCACCGAGATTGCCAGCCATTATTTCCAGCCCTGCCTTGGCGGTGACATGGCCGCCGTTCGCGGCATGAGCAAAGCGGTCTTTGCCGCCGACGATGCCGCGATTGCCAAGGGCGAACCTTCTGTTCTTGATCACGCGTTCCTTGATGAACATTGCGCCGGACTTGCCGATTACCGTGCTGTGGTTGACGCCACCAGCTGGTCGGAAATCGAAGATCAGTCGGGGCTGAGCCGCCAGGAAATCGAACAGGCCGCCAATGTCTATCTGTCGGCTGAGCGGGTCATTTGCACATGGGCAATGGGCATCACCCAGCACCTTCATTCCGTGCCGACCATTCGTGAAATTGCCAATTTCATGTTCCTGCGCGGCAATATCGGCAAACCGGGTGCCGGTCTGTGCCCGGTCCGCGGACATTCCAACGTTCAGGGCGACCGTACGGTCGGAATCAATGAAAAGCCGCCCGCGGCCTTTCTCGATGCGCTGGAAAAGGAATTCGGTTTCAAGGTACCGCGCAAACACGGGCACAATGTTCTTGGCGCGATCGGTGCGATGCTTGATGGCAGCGCCAAGGCCTTTATCGGGTTGGGCGGGAATTTTGCCCGGGCCACGCCCGACAGCGCCCTTGTTGAAAAGGCGATGAAGAACCTCAAACTGACGGTTCACATCGCAACCAAGCCCAACCATTCGCATCTTATGCCCGGCGAAATCGCCTTTATCCTACCCTGTCTGGGCCGGACCGAGATTGACCTGAATTCCCGTGGTCAGTCCCAGGTGGTCAGCGTCGAAGATTCCATGAGCATGGTGCACGGTTCGGCTGGTATCAACCGTCCTGCTTCACCGCATCTTCTGTCCGAAGTTGGCATCATTGCCGGAATTGCCGAAGCAACGGTTGGCAGCGACATCGTATCCTGGGCGGCACTTGCCGATGATTACGAGCTGATCCGCAGCCATATCGAGGCGACCGTTCCGGGCTTTACCGATTATAATACCCGTCTGCGCAAACCGCGCGGCTTCCATCTGCGCAATGATGCAGCACACCGGGAATGGAATACCCCCGCTGGCAAGGCGACATTTTCCAATGCGCCGCTTCCCAAGCAAACCGTCCACCAGCAGGCACGCCAGACCCGCCCCGCATCTGCCGCACAATCGCGGTTTGCCTTGCAGACATTCCGCTCCCACGATCAGTACAACACGACCGTCTATGGTCTTGATGACCGGTATCGCGGGGTTTACGGCGAACGAAAGGTCATTTTCATCCATCCAGATGATCTTGCCAATCTGGGTGCCAAGGCCGGTGATCGCGTTGATGTCATTTGTGAATATGATGACGGGATCGAACGGATCGCCAATGATTTCCGGTTCGTTTCCTATGACATTCCGCGTGGCAGTGTTGCCGGCTATTACCCGGAACTGAACGTTCTGGTGCCGCTTGGCAGTGCTGGTGAACAAAGCGATACACCGACATCCAAATCGGTGATGGTTTCGTTCCGCCCGGAAAACCGGGTTTGAACAACCACGCCCGAAATCCCGTGGATGGCGATCTTGCACCGGATGCAGCGATGTTTCTGCATCTGGTCGAACGCCTGATGGCAACGCAGCCGGAACTAACCCCTGTTCAAGCGGGCATTCTTGTCGCCGCACGTGAAGATATCGCACGTGACAGCCGGACCTTTGCCCGGCTTTTCGGGATGGCGCATGCCATTGTATTGCGGGAACTCAATGCGCTTGTGCAGTCAGGCGATCTGTTAACCGTGACCAAGCGCGATGCACGCACGTTGCGTACCCATTATCTACCGACAACCGGCCGTGCACGCCCAGACAACGCGGACCTACCGCCCCACAGCCCGGCTGGGTAAGGTCGCGCGTCAGAAATCGATGCAGCGGCCCTTGTTTTCCCAATCACCAAAGCGGGTCGGTTCCGGGCCTTTGGGGCCACCGATTTCCCGGGCCTTGGCAGCCGCTTCCTTGAAGGCCTTTGCTTCGGCCAGCGCATTGATCGCATCTTGCGACAGTTGCGGGGCTGTGTCGGCACCTGCGATTTCGTCGGCTGCGCTTTCTGCTGCCGCATCGGTTTGCGGTTCGGCTTTTTCTTTTGGCTCTACGTTATGAATGACGGTCTCGCGGAATTTGCCGGCCATCCGAATTCTCCTGCTTGGGCGCGTTGCCCCTGAAATCACATTTGCCAAAGAAATAACGTCATCGGCCACCACTCGCAACCCTTGGCGCCGGGCGATCGAACCGGTCAAAAGACATTGGATTTCAGTCCTTTGGAATCAAACACGGAATCCTGATCCGGAGTTTGGGAAAAATTTGGAAAAACTGGCTCTTTTCGATCACGGCCAAAGCCGCTATTTCAGGCATACGAGCAAAACAAGGAGAAACCATGCGTCCAATTCCCCAGCGTATCGCCGAAGAACTTTCGGTTCGTCCGGAACAGGTCATTGCCACCATCGAGATGCTTAACGAAGGCTCTACCGTTCCGTTTATCGCCCGTTACCGCAAAGAAAAGACTGGTGGGCTTGATGACACCCAATTGCGTACGCTGGAAGAACGCCTTCGCTATCTGACCGAGCTTGAAGAACGGCGCGCATCGGTGCTTGAAAGCATCCGTGAACAGGAAAAACTGACCCCGGAACTTGAAGCCCAGATCAACGAAGCCGATACCAAGACGCGTCTGGAAGATCTTTATCTGCCCTATAAGAAAAAGCGTCGCACCAAGGCCCAGATCGCCCGCGAAGCAGGGTTGGAGCCGCTGGCAGATGGCCTGTTCAATGATCCGACCCTTGATCCGGAAACCGAGGCCGCCAAGTTTGTTGATGCCGAAAAGGGCGTCGAAGATACCAAGGCCGCCCTTGATGGCGCCCGTCAGATCCTGATGGAACGCTTTGCCGAGGATGCCGACCTTGTCGCCAAACTGCGTGACCATTTGTGGAACGAAGGCGAAATCACCGCAACCGTGGTCGAAGGCAAACAGGCCGAAGGCGCGAAATTCTCCGACTATTTCGAACATTCCGAAAAAATCAAAACCTGCCCGTCGCACCGTGCGCTCGCACTTTTCCGTGGTCGCAACGAAGATATCCTTCAGCTGAAGCTGACCCTTGGAAAAGAGGACGAAGACCGTCCGCGTAGTCAGCCGGGCCGGGCCGAAATCATGATCGCGGCCCATGTCGGCATTGCCGATAAGGGGCGGGCAGCCGACAAATGGCTGCTTGATACGGTACGCTGGACCTGGCGCGTCAAACTGTCGCTGTCGATCGAGCTTGATCTGTTTGGCACCCTGCGCGACAGCGCCGAAGAAGGCGCAATCAAGGTCTTTGCCGATAACCTCAAGGATCTTCTGCTGGCCGCACCGGCCGGGCAAAAGGCCACCATGGGTCTTGATCCGGGGGTTCGTACCGGGGTTAAGGTCGCGGTTGTCGATGCCACCGGCAAACTGGTCGATACCGCAACAGTTTACCCGTTCCAGCCGCGCAATGACGTCGAAGGGGCGCTTAATACCCTTGCCGCCCTTGCCGCACGTCACAAGATCGAACTGATCGCGATTGGCAATGGCACCTTCTCGCGCGAGACGGATGAACTTGCCGGTCAGCTTCTCAAACGCTTCCCGGCCCTTAAGGCCACCAAGGTCATCGTTAACGAAGCCGGCGCATCGGTCTATTCGGCGTCGCAATTCGCAGCCGAAGAATTCCCCGATCTGGACGTATCCCTGCGCGGAGCAGCATCAATTGCCCGGCGTTTGCAGGACCCGCTGGCGGAACTGGTCAAAATCGAACCGAAATCCATTGGTGTCGGGCAGTATCAGCACGATGTATCGGAAACCAAACTGGCGCGGTCCCTTGATGCCGTGGTTGAGGATTGCGTGAACGGTGTTGGTGTTGACCTGAATACTGCATCCATTCCGCTTTTGACCCGTGTTGCCGGTCTGACCGAAACGCTGGCGCGCAATATTGTCAGCTATCGCGATTCAAACGGTGCGTTCCAGTCCCGTGCCGACCTTAAAAAGGTCGAACGTCTGGGACCAAAGGCGTTTGAACAATGTGCCGGCTTCTTGCGTATTCGTGGCGCCCAGAACCCGCTTGATGCATCGGCCGTGCACCCCGAAGCCTATCCGCTGGTCGAAAAAATCAGTGCAAAGGCATCAAAACCGCTGGCGACCCTGATTGGCGACTCGGCCTTTATCAAGACCCTGCGCGCCGAAGATTTCGCTGACGACACGTTTGGTGTCCCGACCATCCGCGACATTCTGGCCGAACTTGACAAGCCCGGCCGGGATCCGCGCCCGGAATTCAAAACCGCGAAATTTGCCGATGGTGTGAATGAAATCAAAGACCTTCGCACCGGCATGAAGCTTGAAGGAACGGTGACCAACGTCACCAATTTCGGGGCATTTGTCGATATCGGCGTCCATCAGGACGGTCTGGTTCACATTTCCCAGTTGGCTGACAAATTCGTCGAAGATCCGCGCCAGGTGGTCAAGGCCGGCCAAATCGTTTCGGTGACGGTGATGGAAGTCGACGCACCACGCAAACGTATCGGGCTTTCAATGAAATCGGCCCCGGATTACGAAGCTGTGCGTGAAAAACGGTCCGATAACCGTGGGCAGGCCCCCCGCGGTGGTCATGGCGGTCGCCCGCAACACACATCTGGTGGCGGGAATCGCGGTAATTCCGGCGGCGACGGCGGTGCGATGGCTGCCGCCCTTAAGGCTGCGATGGAACGTCGCAAATAATCACGACGAACCAACGACATTTTCAAACGGCGGGATGGCGAAAGCTGCCCCGCCGTTTGCATTCTGATCGGTGATCATGCTGTGACCGACAGGATGAATTGACAGAAAGCGCATTAAAACCCATTTTGGGCATTCACCAAGGGGAGCCCCGTCAGGGGGCTGAGAAACTGCCGCGCAGTGACCCTTTGAACCTGATCCAGTTCATACTGGCGTAGGGACGGTGTGAACGCGAAATCCTTGGCGTTCTCCATCTTTCCGACTTCGAACTGGGTCTCCAAACGCACTTGAGTTTGCTGCATTGGAGCCTCGACATGACGACTGATCTTTCCACCACCGCGACCGGGCTGTTTGAAAAAATGCGTGCGACCAATCCGCTGGTCCATTGCATCACCAACTATGTTGCGATGAATTATGCTGCCAATGTCCTTCTGGCGGCGGGCGCATCACCGGCAATGGTCCATACCCCCGAAGAATCCGGCGAATTTGCCGCAATCGCAGGCGCACTGACCGTCAATATCGGCACCCTGTCGCCCCATTGGGTCGAAGGCATGATTGCCGCGGCCAAATCGGCAAATGATGCGGGCAAGCCATGGGTTCTTGATCCCGTGGCACATTTCGCAACCACATATCGCCGCGATACGGTTGCTCGGTTGCTGAAACTGAACCCGACCGTTATTCGCGGTAACGCATCCGAAATCATCGCCCTTGGCGGCGGCCAAAGTGCCGGTCAGGGCGTAGACAGTGGCGATCCGGTCGAACAGGCCGAAGAAGCCGCCCGCACCCTTGCCACCGCGCAGAAGGCCATTGTTGCCGTCACGGGCGAGGTTGATTTTGTCACAGATGGAACACGCAATGTCCGCATTGCCGGTGGTTCGGACCTGATGCCGAAAATCACGGCCATGGGCTGTTCGCTGACCGCACTTGTTGGCGCCTATACCGCAATCGCCAAAGATCAGGCATTTGAAGCCACCATCGCGGCCCTGACCAATTTTGCCGTTGCGGGAAGCATCGCGGCAAAATCAGCCAACGGTCCGGCATCCTTCATGACGGCCTTTGTTGACGGGCTGCATAATCTTGATGCTGCCACCTTTGCCGGCACTGCGCGTATCGAGGCCCTATGACATCCTTTGATCTGTCCCTTTATCTGGTACTTGATCCCGAGCTGTGCCGAACGCATTCGATGGTCGAAACCACCCAGGCAGCGATTGCTGGAGGGGCAACCATCGTCCAGTTGCGCGACAAAAGGGCCGGTACCGAAGGTCTGATACGCATCGGGCGCGAACTGATGGATGCGATGCGTGGTACCGGTGTGCCGCTGATTGTGAATGACGATATCGACGCCGCCATCGCCATCGGTGCTGATGGATTGCATGTCGGTCAGGATGACCTGCCGACAAAAACTGCGCGCGACCGGCTTGGCCCGGACAAGATCATTGGTCTGTCGATCGAAGACGAAACTGTCGCCCGCAAGGTTGATCGGTCGATTGTCGATTATGTCGGCATTGGACCGGTCTTTGCCACACCGACCAAACCCGATCACAAACCGGCCATCGGGTTTGATGGCCTTGCCAGTCTGGTCCGGATCGCCGGTTTGCCATCCGTTGCGATCGGCGGATTGAAACGCGATCACGTCGACCCGGTATTTGAAACCGGTGCGAACGGCATTGCGGTTGTATCGGCAATTTGCGGACAACCCGACCCCGAAGGCGCCACCCGCAAGATTTCTGATGCCATCAAAGCCCGGAAATAACCGGTTAAATCAGATACCTGGCCCGAAATTCATCGTCAAAACCCCCGCCCGATTTTCCGGTCTGGCGGGGGTTTTGATGGCAGTGACGCATGGCTGTTCCCCGCCCCGCGCAGCAAACCGCACGGAAATGCCGCAATTGCGCCGCTAATTCTCCGGCTTCGGGGTGCATCTTGTTTCCATGAGATCGATGCACACAAGCGCGAGGGATATCATGTTGAAATCTATGCGCAGCAAACCGGTCGCCATCGCCCTGATCTGTATCCTGACCGGAACGACCGCGGCTGTGGCAGCCATCCGGATTGCCCCGAAACCGACGACCGACAGTGTTACTATCAGCTCTGAAAAGCCGGCTGGTGAAGTCATTCTGACGCACCAGGACGGTACCATTGCGCTTGATCGTGACTGTCATACCTTCCCGTGCAAACTGGATATTTCGTCCCTGCCAAAGGGCGAATATGACGTCATGATCCGTAACGGGACGGATATCGAACATCGCACCGGCCTGTATAAGGAATAACCGGGGACACCGATTTTTTTGGCGAGTCCCCGGAACGTTTTCCCGGCCGGGATGTTCAGTGAACAGGGCCAGGCGATATCATATTGCCAAACGGCGCATTGCATAAAATGCCAGCCGACCTAGATTATGGCCCAGAGGCACCCCTCCCTGCCCGGTGAAGTGGCCCTGCAACAAAGGTTTCCAACAGGTTGCACGGGATTTTCACTTTCACCAAAGGTGGAAAAAGGGATATGTTGCGTTACCGCACAGACCAATAATGAAAGTCGAGGAACTGTATCATGGCATTTGAACTCCCAGCACTTCCGTATGCATATGACGCACTTGCGCCGGTCATGTCGGCTGAAACTCTTGAGTTTCACCATGACAAACACCACAACGCCTATGTTGTGAACGGCAACAAGCTGCTCGAAGGTTCGGGCCTTGAAGGCAAGTCGCTTGAAGAAATCGTTGTTGCATCTTACGGCGACGCATCCAAAGCCGGCCTGTTCAACAACGCTGCCCAGCACTGGAACCACATCGAGTTCTGGCAGATGATGAAAGGCAACGGCGGCGGTGCCATTCCGGGTGAACTGGAAAAGAAAATCGTCGAAGATTTCGGCTCTGTTGATGCCTTCAAAGAAGCCTTCATTCAGGCTGGCGTTACCCAGTTCGGTTCGGGCTGGTGCTGGCTGGCACTCGACAAATCCGGCAAACTGGTTGTCACCAAGACCCCGAACGCGGAAAACCCGCTTGTTCACGGTCAGACCCCGCTGCTCGGTTGTGATGTTTGGGAACACTCCTACTACATCGATTACCGCAACGCGCGCCCGGACTATGTCAAAGCCTTCCTCGACAGCCTGGTTAACTGGGAATATGTCGCAGAGCGCTTCTCCAAAGCTGGCTAATCATCCCTGCTTTGAGACAAGATTAATGAAAGCGGTCCCTTCGGGGGCCGCTTTTTTTTTTAAAACTCGTCAGGCCAGCGTCGTGCGGCATGCAATACCGCAATGATGGTCACCGTATCTTCTTGAAGGCTATAGGCAACAAGATAGGGCGTGCCATTCACAATCATTTCGCGTGTTTGTTCCACCCGCCCGGTGCGACCGATAAAGGGATGGCTGGCAAGCTGGGAAACAGAACCTGATATCAGCTGATAGGTTCTAAGGGCTGCTGTTGGGTTGCGGTCCTCTATGTAATCAAGGATATCGCGCAGGTCATCGATAGCCCTACTGTCCCAGCGAATACGCATCAGGAGTGCTTGTCAGCAAAACGTTGCTCAAACGTGGCAAGCACATCTTCATGATCAATCAGTGTTGCGCGACCCTCGGCAATGCTGCGCGAGCGGTCCGCAATAAGGTTCACTTGCCATTCCTGATGATCAGCATACTGGCGAAGGGCATCATTGATGATGCTTGAACGTGTCTGCCCGAAGGCTTCAGCAAGTTTATCAAGCCGCTTGCGCAGATCTGCATCAACGCGCACCGCCATTGTATCTTTGCTCATGACCGACCTTCTGATTGCGACGTAATACAACGTATTCTATCGCAATCAGAGACAAATAAAAACCCCGCCGGCGAACCGACGGGGTTTGGATCGAACCTGATCGGGCGAGAGATCAGATATCGAATTTGATGCCCTGAGCCAAAGGCAGCTCGCGGGAATAGTTGATGGTGTTGGTCGCGCGGCGCATATAGGCCTTCCAGGCGTCCGAACCGGATTCACGACCGCCGCCGGTTTCTTTCTCGCCGCCGAACGCGCCGCCGATTTCTGCACCGGACGGGCCGATATTGACGTTGGCAATACCGCAATCGGAACCGACAGCCGACAGGAACAGTTCGGTTTCGCGCACATCGGTCGAGAAGATGCACGAAGACAACCCTTGCGGCACGCCGTTCTGAAGCGCGATGGCTTCTTCAAGGGTTTCATAGGTCATGACATACAGGATAGGTGCGAAGGTTTCGTTGCGCACGGTATCGGTCTGACCCGGCATTTCAACGACCGACGGGGTAACATAGAAGGCGTTCGGATATTCGGATTCCAGCACACGTTCGCCACCATGAACAACGCCGCCATCCTTTTTGGCATTGGCAAGGGCGGTCTGCATGTTGTTGAAGCTGTCTTCATCGATCAGCGGACCAACAAGGGTGCCATCGGCAAGCGGATCACCGATTTTGACCGACTTGTAAGCGGCAATGATTTTCGGAAGCAACTGATCCTTGACGTCTTTATGGACGATCAGGCGACGAAGCGAGGTACAACGCTGACCACAGGTACCAACAGCCGAGAACACGACCGCACGAACGGTCATATCAAGATCGGCCGACGGGGTCACGATCATGGCGTTGTTGCCGCCAAGTTCCAGAATGGTACGCCCGAAACGTTCGGCAACACGCGGGGCAACTTCGCGGCCCATACGGGTCGAACCGGTTGCCGAAACCAGTGCCACGTCGTGGCTGTCGGTCATGGCTTCGCCGATCTTGCGATCGCCGATCACGACCTGATGCAGGCCTTCGGGTGCATCACCGAATTTCGCCAGTGCCTTTTCAAAGATTTTCTGGCAGGCAAGGGCGGTCAGCGGGGTCTTTTCCGACGGCTTCCAGATCACGGAGTTACCGCACACAAGCGCAAGCGCGGTGTTCCAGGACCAGACAGCAACCGGGAAGTTGAACGCGGAAATCACGCCAACAACGCCCAGCGGATGCCAGGTTTCCATCATTTTGTGGCCCGGGCGTTCTGATGCGATGGTCAGACCGTAAAGCTGACGCGACAGACCGACTGCAAAGTCGCAGATATCGATCATTTCCTGAACTTCGCCAAGGCCTTCCTGATAGATCTTGCCGCATTCAAGCGACACCAGACGACCCAGCGGTTCCTTCGCTGCGCGCAATTCTTCGCCCAGAAGACGGGCCAGTTCACCGCGACGCGGACCCGGAACCTGACGCCATGCACCGAATGCCTTTTTGGCATTGCCGATGATGTCGGTCATTGCAGCCGGATCGGTTTCGGCAACAGTTGCGATTTCCGAACCGTCAACCGGGGTCTGGACCTTAAGCGTGCCATTGGCGATCTCGGCGTCAGACAGACCAAGCTCGGTCAGGATGGATTTGAAACTCACAGTAAAACTCCCTTCTTTTTAAACTTTCCGGTGATCCCACCGGCAATTCCCGTGATACCTATTGCGTTACCTGCGCCACTTTGGGCAGAAGCCTGGCGATGATGGCAAAGGCCTCATCAACCTGATCAAACGGAATGGTCAAAGGTGCCAGCAGGCGCACCACATTGGCGTGTTCACCACTTGGCATTAACAATAGCCCGCTTTCACGGGCCAGTTGCAACAAGCTTTGCAGACGTTTGGGTGACGGTTTGCCATCATCTGCAATCACCTCGAACGCGCGCATGGCGCCAATTCCGCGCATATTGCCGATCACATGCCCGCCGGGCAGATCACGCAACCATGCGATATGGGTCGCATATTTCTCGCCAAGCTGCTTGGCACGACCAAGAATGTTGTCTTTTTCCAGAACCTCGAACACACCGGTTGCCGCCGCACAGGCAACCGGATTGCCCGAATAGGTCCCGCCAAGGCCACCGGGTGCCAGCGCGCTCATCACATCCTCTGCCCCGGTGATCGCGGCCAGCGGAAACCCACCGCCGATCCCCTTGCCCATGACAAGGATATCAGGTGCAACACCGGCATGTTCGATGGCAAACATCTTGGCCGTGCGCGCAAAGCCCGACTGGATTTCATCGGCAATCAGAACCATGCCGTTTTCATCACAAAGGCGGCGCAATGCGACAAGGAATTCACCGTCACAGGCACGAAAACCGCCCTCGCCCTGAACCGGTTCGATCACGATGGCGCCAACCGATTTCGGATCGGCAGATACCGAAAACAGCTTGGCAATAGCCGCCATTGCATCCTCAACCGATATACCTGTTTCCGGGCAAGGATATGGCAGATGCCAGACCGGCCCCGGAAGCGGCCCAAGACCGGTTTTATAGGGCTTGGTTTTCCCGGTCAGTGCCAGGGTCGCAAGCGTTCTGCCATGAAAGGCCCCTTCGAATGCAATCACCCCGGTTCGGCCGGTAAAGGCGCGGGCCAGTTTCAGGGCGTTTTCCATTGCCTCGGCCCCGGAATTGGTCAGCATCGATTTTGCCGGACCTTCAATCGGGCAGTTCGCCGCCAGCCAGTCGGTCACCGCGACATAGGGTTCATGGGGCAGCGCGTTAAAACAGCTGTGGGTAAAACGGTCGCACTGGGCAATCACCCGATCCATCACAACCGGGTTGCGATGGCCGACAGTCAAAACACCGATCCCGCCAACGAAATCGATATAGCGATTGCCATCACTGTCCCAGGCTTCGGCATTCAGCGCCCGGTCAAGATAGACAGGGTGCACATTGCGCACCCCGCTTGAAACCGAGACGGCCTGACGGTCACGAATGGAAGCACCAAGCGTTTCAGCAGTTTTGTTGGCATCATCACGGGGCATTGGGGCCTGCTCCGACAATTGGTTTAACATGTTGATTTCGCATTATCGTTACGAAATCGAATTAAATAACATTCAGCTCGAAAACCGGGGCGTTATCGCGGATGCGCTCATACCCGAATACCGACAGATCAAGGGTCTGATAACTGCCCGTGGTGACAAGTTCGGCAATCCCGCGACCAACGGCGGGGCTTTGCTGCAAGCCGTGGCCCGAGAACCCGTTGGCAAAGACGAAGTTCTTCACATCGGTATGGCGCCCCAGGATCGCGTTTTGATCGAGCAGGTTATAGGAATAGTGACCAGCCCAGGCATTGACGACCTTGATCGCCTCAAACCGTTCGCAGCGCTCGTACAGGCCCGGCCAGATGATGTCGTCAAACAGGCTGTGATCAACTTCGAAATCCCAGCATTCCGGGTCGCGGTCCTTGGGCGGGGCGATCCCGGTGATAAAGAATTCGCCTTCGGGACGGACATAAAGCCCGCTTGGATCAATCAGCATCGGACAGGACGCACTGATATCTTCGGCATCCCGGCAATTGAAGACAAAGATGCAGCGTTTGCGCGGCTCGACCGGGATTTCAAGACCTGCCATTGCGGCAAGTTTCGAACAACCGGTTCCCGCCGCATTGATCAGCGTCCCACAGCCAAACCTGCGCCCGTCTTTCAGGACAACCCCGGTAATCTGATCGCCTTGACGGGTAAGTTCGACAACTTCGCCGTCAATATATTCTGCACCGCGCCGGCGGGCCTGTTTGCGGAATGACTGCATCAGGCAATAGGCATCAAACCAGCCTTCACCCGTGCGGCCCCAGCACCCCGCCGACAAATCAGATGTATTCATCCACGGATATTTGGCGGCCAGTTCATCGGGCTCCATCCAGACGATATCCGCGCCGAATTCGATCTGGGTCGCGTGGTTCTGTTTCAGGATATCGCGCCCCTGATCGGTTGCCAGAATCAGATAGCCCTTTTCATGCAGGGCAATGTCGACATCGGGATCAAGGTCACGTTTCAGATTGCGCAGGAAATCGATGCCATAGGCCGACATTTCGATATTCACCGGGGTCGAGAATTGCTGACGGATTGATGCCGCCGACAGGGCCGTTGAACAGAATTCGTAATTGGGATCTTTTTCAATCACCAGAACCCGGCCCGTGAAATCATCCCGGCCGGTCAAATGCCACGCGATGGAGCTGCCAATAACCGCCCCACCGACAATGATCACATCATAATTTGCGTCAACAGAACCCATTCTTGCCTTCTACCCGATAAATTGTTGAAGCTCTGGCCAATGGCCGAACGCCTTCTTCCCGGACATTTTTGTTTTATGCGCTGGATGCCATCCATGTCCGAAACGGGGGAGACATCCTTCCGAAACATTACAAACTGACGGCAATCCAGCGCGATGGCTCTTGGCCTGAACGCTTCATATGGTGGCGCGAGGAGGCTTGGAACCGTTTAAAACGTTACGCCTTGGCTGCACAGCAAACAAACGATATATTCGCACCACATCATTCCATTTTGTTATGAACTGGATCCTTTATGCGTCGCGTCCTGCCATCGCTGACTGCCCTGCAATTCTTTGAAAGTTCGGCCCGTCATCTGTCCTTTACCCGCGCTGCCGAAGAACTGAACGTCACGCAAAGCGCAATCAGCCGCCAGATCCGTGCGCTTGAGGAATATCTGGGTCGTGATCTGTTTCGCCGGGTGAAAAAACGCCTGAAACTGACTGCTGCGGGCGAAGCCTATGCCGCACAGGTTCGCGATCTTCTGGACCGGGCAGAAGCCGCCACCCTTCAGGTCATGGCCTATTCCGATGCCGGCGGGATGCTGAATGTCGGGACTTTGCCGACATTTGGCGCGCGCTGGCTTGTGCCGCGCCTTGGGGATTTCAAGGCAACCTGGCCTGATATCCAGCTTAATCTGATCACCCAGACGCGCGAGTTCAATTTCGACCGCGAAGGCATCGATATTGCCATCCATTTCGGGGATGACAATCTGCCCGGCTGTGTGTCCCATCGCCTGATGGGTGAAACGCTTATTGCGGTTTGTGCCCCCAAACTGCTTAAGGAAAATGACGATCTGCCGATTGCGCGCGAACGGGTGCGCAACTGCACGCTGTTGCAACATTCCACCCGCCCGCGCGCCTGGCAGGATTGGCTGGCCGCAACCGGGGTGGCTGTGGTCGATGAATTGGCCGGGCCACGATTTGAGCATTTCCACATGGTCATCCAGGCCGCAGTCGCTGGACTGGGTCTGGCATTATTGCCGGAATTTCTGGTGCGCGAAGAACTCGAAAGCGGTCGTCTGGTTGCACCCTTTGATGTCTCGATCCCCAATCAGCACGCCTATTACGTTGTCTATCCCAAGGAAAAGGAAAACAACTTTGCGGTGCGGGCTTTTCGGGACTGGCTGATCGCGACCTGCAAAACCGAACAGGAAGCTCGCCCGGGCTGACCCCACCCGAACAAAACCCAGATACTATTCTTGTGGACAGAAAATTGATTGCCGATTGAACCAGCGATCCCTAAAGTTTCCGCATCCGGGGGTCGGGGCCGCATTTTTGCGCGCAATCCCCATATAGAAAAATGCTTTCAAAAGCATATTCGGGAGCAGTCCGGCAAGCTGGCCGGGGGTGGGAGAAGGGAATTCAATCCGTGTCGTTACTTGAAGACCGCCTGGAACGCTACGACGTCTTGCCGGCCACATTTGGCATTTTGCGCAAGGCATCCAAGGAAATTCACGATGGGGCGGCCAAACGCGCCAGGACATTTTACAAGATCATCGCCCAAAAAGCCGGTCCTGATCAGCCTTCCCTTTCCGATAGCGTTACAGCACAGCTGACCGACGCCCTTCAATCCCACTGGCAAAAGCTGTTTGATGGCAAGATCGATGATGATTTTGTGCGGCAATCCATTGCCATCGGGAAACGCCACGAAGAATACGCCATCACCCCCAAACTTTATATTTCCGCTTATAACGCGGTTACCGATGCGCTGATCGAAACCATTATTGTCAAATTCCGCTGGCGTGCCGGCGAAGCCGGGAAAATCGTCACGGCCCTGACATCGGTCATGCTGCTTGATATCGAATTGACCCTGACGGCCTATTGCGATGCCAGTGCCGAAAACCGGCACAAGGCATCGGAAAACGCGTTTGCCGATCAACAGCTTGACCGCACGATGGATTTGTCAGTCGCGATCAATGAAAGTGCAATTTCAAATGCACGGATGATGAACGTGATCAGCGATGTCGACCGACAAGCCCAGTCGATTTCAGCAGCGGTAGATCAGATGGTATCAGGCATCAGTCACATTGCGGAAAACGGTCGGGTTGCTGCCGACAATGCCGAAGACGCCATCAATGTCACCCGCAACGGTCAGGAAACCGTCAATGGCGCAGTCGACAGCATGAATGCCATTGCCAACGCGGTTCAGGATGCGTCGCGCCGGGTCGATATTCTGGCCGATGCATCGGCAAAGATCGGGGAAATTGTCCAATCGATCGAAGCCATTGCATCGGAAACCAATCTTTTGGCGCTTAATGCCACCATTGAAGCCGCCCGTGCTGGCGAAGCCGGCAAGGGATTTGCCGTCGTCGCCAACGAGGTCAAAGCACTGAGCCAGCAAACCGCACGTGCGACCGAGGAAATCCGAACCCGTATCACCAACCTTCAGGACGAAACGCGCGGCATTGTCGATGCGATGAATCTTGGGACCGAAGCAGTATCGCGCGGGCAGGAAGTCATGGGTGAGGTCGCCCATGACATCAGTGAAATCGGCAACAAAATGGAAGACACCACCCAACGCATTGCCGACATTTCAAACATTCTTGATGAACAAAACCGCGCAACCGATGCCGTACGCACCGGCATCAGTGGCATTGCCAACCAGACCGGCGGACAGGTTACGGCAATCAAATCGGCAATCGCAACCGTTGGTGAAGTCGAACAACTGATCGAACAACAGGTTTCCGAACTTGTGCGGTATGACATTCCCAACCGCACGATCCGAAGTGCCCGGGCCGAGCACGCCGTCTATTTCAAGGCCGTCGCCGAAGTTCTGGCCGGGCTTGCCGATCCTGCCAATGTTGAAATCGGTGCCGCCACCAGTTGCCGGTTTGGCAAATGGTATGACAGCGACGCCAGCAAACCCTTCCGGGACCTGCCGGGATTTGCCGCCGTGCGCCAACCTCATGAAAATCAGCACAAAGCCGGGCATGACGCAATTGCGGCCTATGCCAATAATGACATTCCGGCTGCCGAAGCGGCCTTTGCCAGGATGGAGGCCGCAACGACCGATGTGCTTGCAGCCCTTAAGCAGCTTGCCGATGAAGCATCGCAAACAGTTTCAAAAAGCAGCACCTGACGGAAAAACCGGTCAACCGGGCTGACTGACCAGAACGCTACCGCCTTCGGGATCAGGGATGGCACGGATCGGGCTTTTAAACACGGCCGACAACAAATCCGGGCGCATGACATCGTCAACCGCACCCTTTGCAACCATTTCCCCGTTTTGCAAAACAACAACCCGGTCGGCATAGGCCGTGACCTGATTGAAATCATGCAAGATCATCAGAACACCAACCTTGTTTTGATGGGCTTCGCGCCGGGCAACGCCAAGCAACGCATGCTGATGGGAAACATCCAGACCCGATGTCGGCTCATCAAGCAACAAAAACCGGTCACGATCCTCATGACCGGTTTTGGGAACCATATTGCGTTCCGGCCCATCCATTCCCCAGACCTGAACCAAGGCACGGGCCAGATGCACGCGCTGTTTTTCCCCGCCCGACAATGCCGGATAGGCACGGTCGGCAAGGTGATCAATATCGGCAAGCCTGATCGCATGACGGACCAGCTTCTGATCAAGTTGCCTGGTTGATATCTTGCGAAATGGTGCACGACCCAGCGCAACCACATCGCGCACCGCAAACGGAAAGGTCATCGAGGCGGCCTGTGGCATCACGGCGCGCGACTGGGCCAGCGCCAATGCCGTGGTTGCCGTGATGTCCTGACCACTTTGCCGTATGGCCCCCTTGGTTGCCCGATATTCACCGGCCAATACCCTAAGCAGGGTCGATTTGCCCGCCCCGTTTGGCCCCAGCACGGCCAGTACCTCGCCCGGTGTGACTTCAAGCGAAATATCACGCAGCAAATAACGGCCACGTGCCACAAAGCTAACGTCTTGTGCCACCAAACTCATAGGCGACGCCTTTTCTTTTCGCGCATCAGCAATCCAAGGAAAAACGGCCCGCCGACAATCCCGGTCACAAGACCGATCGGCAGTTCGGCCGGAAGAACAATGATCCGTGCCACCGCATCGGCCCCGGTCAGCATGATCGCCCCGCAAATTGCCGATGCCGGCAGGACATAACGGTTATCAGGCCCGGTAACCAGCCGCACAAGATGCGGCGCCACCAGCCCGACAAATCCGATAATGCCCGAAACCGCAACCGCTGCCCCGACGACAAGTGCCGTCACAACCGTTGCCCGACGTTTGAGATGTTCGACCTCGACGCCAAGATGGCGTGCTTCGGCCTCGCCCAGCAAAAACAGGTTAAGCGGGGTTCCCAGCGTCATCAGATAGGCAATACCAATTCCCATGATGATCAGGGCCGGTGTATCGGTCGGGCCGTTCCCGGCAAGTGCCCCCATCTGCCAGAAGGTCAGGCTGCGTAACTGAGCGTCATCGGCCATATAGGTAAAGACACCGACACCGGCAAAGGCCATCGCATTGATGGCAACCCCGATCAGCAACATGATTGCGGCATCTGTCTGGCCATCCTGACGTGATAGAATCCGGATGAAGGCGGTTGCGATCACCGCCCCGCCAAAGGCTGCGACCGGAACACCATAAGGCCCGACAACCGGATAATAACTGCCCAGAATGATATGGCCGGTCACGATCATTGCAACCGCCCCCAGGGCCGCACTGGCAGATACCCCGATGATGCCCGGATCCGCGATCGGATTGCGAAACAGACTTTGCATCACCGCCCCGGCAAGACCAAGTCCCGCACCAATCACAATCGCGCGCGCAATCCGGGGCAACCGCAAGGTATCAAGGACACGCGCATCAAATGCATCAATGCCGACACCCGCGACACCAATCCGGTGCGCGATATGTGCAACCACATCACCAAGTTCGATGCGTGCCCCGCCGGTGCCCAGCGAAATGACCACCAGGACCAGCAGCGCAACCATCAAAAGAACAAGAACCATCACCGGCCGATTGATTTGCCAGTATTGCCGAAGCGATGTTTCCACCTGCTTCACAGACTTCATTGACCGTGTTCTTGTTGATGAAGGGATTTCGCCACATCACGGATTTCTGACGCCGATTCCGGTCCGAAACCAAGAATGGTCGAAGACGAAACCGTCAAAACCTTGCCATTGGCAACCGCCTTGTTCAGACCAAGAACCGGGTCGGTTTTCAAACCGTCCAGGCCACCGAAATGGTCAACCGTCGACTGCGGCACCAGCACATAATCAGACTGATCGGCAGCAATGATTTCCGGTGAAACCGGCTTGAACCCGTCAAAACTTGCCATCGGATTGGTCCCGCCAATCAGATCGATGATTTGTGAAGCCGTCGTGTGGCTTCCTGCCGAAAGCGGTTTGCCATGACCAACCGCCATCAGAAAGATGATGCTTGGACGTCCGGCTTCATCGCGTGCAGCAAGACCTGAAATATCGTCACGGACTTTCTGGATCAGTGACTTCGCATCTTCGTCGCGCCCAAGAGCCTTGCCCGCAACCGCGATTGCATCTGGCAGGTTGTTGATCTCGTCCAAAGACGGCAATTTGACAACCGGTATTCCCAGATTGCCAAGTTCCTGCAACACGTTTTCGGGTCCGGATTTTTCAACAGCAACAACAAGGTCGGGCTTCAGGCTGATGATCCCTTCTGATGCCAGTTGCCGCATATAGCCAACCTTGGGCAAAGTCGGCACGGGATCGGGTCGGGTACTGGTGGTGTCGGTTGCAACCACGCTGTCCCCGGCACCAAGTGCAAAGACGATTTCAGTTGCCGGCGCACCGACAGTAATGACACGCGCCGGACGCTCGTCGGCATGGCTTGGCACAGCAAGACCGGTACCGGCCGTCAGGACAATCAGGAATGCGATAAAACGACGCATCAGTTACTCCGCAACAGCTTGTTTAGCGGCATCAAATCGCGGAAGTCCTTCCGCCAGTTTCTGCCAGGCAGGGTTTTCGGGTTCTTTTGGTGCGCGTTCACCACAGAAGATCGCGAAGTTGTTAAGGTCCGCGTCATACAACTCAACAGTGGTCACCACACCTTCGCGGATCGGTTTGCGCACGATCCAGGCTTCGGCGATCATATCCATGCGCAGATGCAGGGTGAAACGCGGGTCCATGACATTGATCCAGTCCCCCATTTCACGGATGGTGTTCACGGGGCCGGTGTGAATCTGGATCGCACCGGCATTGCCGACAAACACCATGATCGGCAAACCGCTTTCGGATGCCGATTCCAGCATGATTTTTAGCGAATCGTTGGTCAGTCGTTCGGCAAACTCGGTGCCGACAAGACGCATGCCCTGCTGACGCCCGACATTGAAATCCTTAAGCAGACCGTGGAACTGATGCACATCGGTCATTTTGCGCCAGTGGGCGCGCAGGTTCTCGACATCGACATCTTCATCCTTGCGGGTCACGGCCTTGGGCAATGGCGGCAGGGTCTCGATACCCGGTTGCTGATTCCGCGCACGGAATTCGGCAACCAGCGCCTCGTAACCCGCAGCGTTTGAATTGTCGGTCAGGAAAATCTTGTGGATCGCTTTGCCTTCATGATCGAAGAACTGCAAGCTGCGGCGACGTCCTGCGCGCGGATTGTTGGTTTCAACCGCAAATCCGTGCCCCCAACGCCCCAAAAACAGGCGAAGGTCCACATCCCCGTTCAGGACCAGGCCCATTTCGCCATTGATGCTGACCTTGCCAAAGGTTCCGATCTTTTCATGAACAACACTGGGATTGCGGGTCAGGATCTTGACCTCGCCCAGTTCTTCAAGGCGCTTGATCAGATCCCCCCAATCAGCATCCAGACGCACGACATTGTTGCCAGTACCCGCTGCCACCAGCTCACCTTCGGTCAGGCCAAGCTCGGCTGCGATATCCACCGCATAGCCCTTTGCCTCCCCGGCAGAAAAGGCCGACCAGGCTTCAAGCGGTGTTTTGAAATTGTTTTCACTCATGGCGTTTAAATACCTCCTCAAAGATCAGACGATGCAAAAGCTGCATCGTCTGATCCCTTGACATCAGAATTTCATGCTTGCGGAAATTTTCAGATTGCGGCCCGGCTCATAGAGGCCCTGATCAGCTGTCTGATAATTGTGATCAAGGATGTTATCGATCCCGGCATTGACGGTCAGGCCGGGCACTGTTTCATGCGCATCCCAGCTGACAAAAACGTCAAAGGTTGCATATCCCGGAACCTCGCTGCCCGATGCGATCCGGGTCAAACGATCAACCAGATTGGCCCGTCCACCAAGCTCGACACCATGATCTTGGAAACGATAGCCGCCTGACAACGCAACCTTGTCAGCAGGAATGTCGGAAAGATTTGCACCCGTGCGGGTATTTTCCCCGCGGATGCGCGATGCAGCCAATCCGCCAAAGATCACACCGGTATCGTAAGTCAGCTCTGCTTCGAACCCTTGAATCTCGGCTTCGGGAACGTTGACGCTTTTGGTTTCCGAACTGCCAAACGTCGCACCTTGCTGTTCGATATAGTCTTCGATTTCGTTGTGGAAATAGGCGACCTTGGCGCGGAACGCATCACCATGCGTCAACAGATTGTCGGATTTGAAGTTCGTCCCGAATTCCCACGTTTTGGCCTTTTCGGCTTCGAGATCGGGGTTGGCGACAAAGTTGTTCCCCGGGAAGTGATAGCCGCTTGCATACATTTCAGTCATAGCCGGCGCGCGGAACGCCTCGGCATAACTGACATAGGGCTGCATCCAGGATGTCAGGCGATAGCTTGCCGAAAAGCGCGGTGAAATGGCGCTGTCTTCGCGGGCACGCTGCCCGTCCGCGGAAAGATCATAGGAATCAAAACGAACCCCGGCGGTCACATCAAGCGCATCGGTCAGCGCCAATGCATTATCGACATAGACGCCATAAATGGTCATTTCGGCATCAGGAAACAGGTTGGAAACGGCGACACCGTTACGACGGCCTTCCTGGGAATCCTGATAGATTTCACCACCGACAGTCACCGCCAGATCGCGTCCAGCCAGATCAAAGCGCGATGTGTTGCTGCCATCCAGACCAATGGTATCAAGGGTGCGTTCATCGTGACGACCGTCACTGACCCGTTTTTCATCCAGATCCGTGCGCATGCCATAGGCATTCACATTGGCATCAATCCAGTCATTTGCGGAGTCATGGTAACGATAGCCAAGCACCATTGATGTTTCTTCGCTTTCGCGATTCACAAGATAGTTGCTGGTACTCAGTGCCGCACCGCTATCGGGTGCCGACGGCAGGCGATGGTCATCGTTATAACGCTGCACGGTCAGGGTCAGCCGGCTGGCATCATTGATGTCGATACCACCTTTGAGCATCCCGTTAATGTAGTCATCATCGGTGTAGGGTTGCTTGTCGCCATCACCGGATTCAAAATTGCCCGTACTTTCGCGGGTCACGCTGACAAGCAGATCGGTGTTGTCAGTTGGACGGCCATACGCCATGCCATTGGTCGTAAGGCCGTGATCAACCGATGCGTAGCCAACCTTTACCCGCGCACCCAATGTCTGACCGGGATCAAGAAGATCGTTGGCATCTTTGGTGGTCAGAGCGATCACACCCCCCAGTGCCCCGGTGCCCTGCATGGTCGATGCCGCACCACGATACACCTCGACCGATTTCAGAACTTCCGGATCAAAGAAGAACCGCCCCTTGTGACCGACACTCATATTGGCGCGTGCACCATCCACGCGCACAACAACCCGGTCACCGGTCAATCCGCGAATGATCGGTTCCTGTACGGTGCTGCGCGGGCCACCATGAATTTCAACCCCCGGCATTCCGCGTAAAATATCGGAAAGATCAGATGCCTGACGACGTTCAAGTTCTTCTTCATCGACCACAGAAATGGATGCCGGGGCATCAATAACCGACGTTTCCAGTTTGTTGGCGATAATCGTGATGGCATCAAGTGCGACGACGGCGACTGTTCCGGTTTGCCCGGAAGTTTCCGCTGTCGTTTCGGTTTCGGCCGGTTGGCCGATTGTTGGCGATGCCGCGTCCTGGGCCTGGGCCGCTGTTGCAAGCGCAAATGTGGATACTGTCGCCATAAGCAGGCGCGCAGAATTGCTAAGAGCCATGATCTTCCCCTAAGGCAGCTTTTTTTTTCCGATTTCGGCTGGCTGGCTGGCTTGTGCAGGGCACTGGCGCGCTGGCTGGCAAATCTGGTGATTTGATTGTCGGGCGTCGGGCGACGCCTACTTCGTAAGAATAAGTTTGTTGTTTGACGTCATGCGCAGGCGGTATTCATCCCCCTGATGAAGAATGATGATCTCGCGATCCATTCCCATCAGATCTTCCACCTGGATCTGTCTTGCCTGACCGGTTTTTCCCGGCTTTTCTGATTTGGCTGCGATGTCAGGCATCGCAAACTCCTTGTCCAAATGACACCTTAATTGATAATGAGTTGCATTCTTATAGAATTTTGCGAAAGCAAGTCAACTGCGCAATTGCGTCGAATTCGCAACTTACATCCCCAAAACCGGCTGAATGTGAAAAAGGCCACATTTCCACACAGGAAATGCAGCCTCATGATCGGGATCAGGGTCTTTTTGGTCGTTTGATTTGCGCGCTCAGGCTTCGCCGATTTTGTCCGGTGACCCGGCACGCATCGATGCCACAAGCTGAATCGCCACGACAACAAACAGGAAATAAAGCGCGACCTGCCAATCCCCAAGCAGGTCGTGAAGGGCCCCAAACAATACCGGGCCAATCGCCGCAAACAGATATCCGACCGATTGCGCCATGCCCGACAAACGTGCCGATGTTTGCGGGTCCGCGCCGCGCATCCCCACCAGGGTGAGTGCAATACTGATCATGCTGCCCTGCCCCAGACCAAGACATACCGCCCATACATAGGGAAGTTCGGTTGTGGCAAAAACGAACCCGGGAATGGCGATGATCAAGGGGATATGCAACACCAACATTGCCAGCTTCTTGTTGGCAATTTTCGAATAGATCAGCGGTGCAGCAAAGGCTGCGGGAATGCCAAATACGTTAAAGATCGACAAAAGTGTCGCGGCCTCGGCCTCGGTGATCCCGTGATCAATAAAGACCTTCGCAAGCCATGCGACCCCTGTGTAAAACATCAGGGACTGACAACCAAAGAACAGGGCAAGCCACCAGGCTTCTACATTTTTCCAAAGCGATATTTTGGCCGTCAATGCCGGTGCAGCAGCCTTGTGCCGGTATCGCAGCATCGGCAACCAGCACACAAAGGCGATTGCCGCAAACACCGCCCAAACGCCAAGCGACCAGCGCCAATCCCCGCCTGCTGCATTGCGGATCGGAATAGAAATGAATGCAGCGACGGTGGCCCCGGTCGACATGGTGAAGGTATAAAGGGCTGTCACAAAAGCCACATGGGTCGGAAAGCTTCGCCGCACCAGTGACGGGGTGAGAACATTCATCACCGCGATCGCCGCACCCAGAATGATGGTCCCGATCACCATGATGTCATAGGCCCCGCTGGCCCGAAGCCCCTGCCCCACCGCAATGAACAGCAACATGGTCATCAAGGTTGCCTCAAGACCGAATTTTTGACCCAGACGCGGCGCAAAGATCGACAAAACACCGAAGCTCAGAACCGGCAATGTGGTCAACAGGCCAAGCTCCGTTCCCGAAAGAGACAAATCGGTGCCGATAATTTCGGCGAGCGGGCCAAGCCCGACGATGCTTCCACGCATGTTGGCCGCCAAAAGCAATACAGCCAGCAAAAAGCCGATATGCGCACCAAGGCGGTTAAACCCGCGTCCCGCATCATGGGCTGGATCGGTGGTCGGGGCAGTCTTGTCAGTCATCGGAAAACTCCGTCTGGATCACACACGATCCGCGTTACGTCGTGATGGTGGCACGATCTGGTCATATTGATTACAGGTCGACAGAACCCGTTCTTTATCCAAATGCGGTAACTCCCCACAAAACCCGAAGGGCGATCAGCACAAACAGAATGGCGATAATTCGTTCAATCCAGGCAGCATGATCGCGCAGCCATGGCAATACCGCACCATGGGACAAACCGATCGCCACCAGGCAATACCAGCCCGCATCAATTGCCGCTGCGGTAAATGCCAACAGGAACTTGCCGCTCCATTCGAATTCGGGGGATACAAACTGGCTAAACAAGGCCAGGAAAAACAGCGCGATCTTGGGGTTGAGAAACGCAATCATAAACCCGTCACGCGCCGCCTGCCCGATTGATCCGGAAAGCTTGGCTGTGCCGTCAACATTGAACTTTTCCCCAGATCCCGCCGCACGCCATGCCTTGATCGCAAGCCAGATCAGATAAAGCGCCCCCAGAATGCTGACTGCATTGTGAAATACCGGTACGGTCTGAAACAGGATACCAAGCCCGGTCATGGTGATCACGGCATAAAAGCCGATACCAAGACCATGCGCCAATGCACAGGCGAAACCTGCCTGACGGGACTGCCCGACCGAATAGCGCAGAACAACAGCCAAGCTCGGCCCCGGGGTCATCGCCCCCAGAACACAAATGGTTGCCACAGACAACCAGGCGGCAAAACTCATGACGTTTCCTTTTGGTGGCGCGGGCTTGGGTCCCGCCTTGTTTGCCTGCAAAGCTATATACTTGGCAGAACCGTTTCAACGGAAATGAAGTGTCGCTATGATGCCCGACTGCGCCACCCTGCACATGACCGGGAATTCCCCGCAAAAGACGGTTTCAAACGATGTTTCTGCTGCTTAAAAACGCCAATCTGTTCGCCCCTGCCGCACTCGGGATTAATGACATCCTGATCTGTGGTGAAAAGATTATCGCCATTGCCCCTGATCTTGTGGTCTCGGTTCCGGCCGAAATCAGGACGATTGACCTTCGGGGAAAAACGACAGTACCGGGCTTCATTGACGGTCATGCACATCTGATTGGCGGTGGCGGTGAAGGCGGATTTGCCACCCGCACCCCCGAAGTGGCGATTGGCGACTTGATCGAAGCCGGTATCACATCAATTTGCGGGTTGCTGGGCACCGATGCCGCAACCCGCCATATCGCGTCCCTTTATGCCAAAACCAAAGCTCTGCGCACCGAAGGCCTTTCGGCCTGGTTCTTTACCGGCGGGTATCGTGTTCCATCGCCAACGCTGACCGGAAATATTGGCGATGACGTCACATTCCTTGATGCCTGTATCGGCCTTAAGACCGCAATTTCGGACCATCGCAGCAGTCAAAGCACCGTTGACGAACTGGCCCGCATCGCATCCCAATCACGTATTGGCGGCATGACATCGGGAAAATCCGGCGCCGTGGTCGTTCATCTTGGCGATGGCGACGGACACTTTGATCCCTTGATCGGGGTGGTTGAAAATACTGAAATCCCGATTGGCCAGTTCATTCCAACCCACGTAAACCGCAAACGCGCCCTGCTCGATGCCGCAAAGGATTGGGCCAAACGTGGTGGCAATATCGATTTCACAACCGGGATTGATGCCGAAAGCGACCCAACCGGGTCGGTCAAGACATCAACCGGCATTGCAGAATGCCTGGCGGATGGCGTGCCACTTGATCGTATTTCCATGACATCGGACGGAAACGGTTCTTTGCCTGATTTCGACGAGAACGGCAAAATGATCGGGCTTTCGGTGGCCGGATTTGACACTGTCGGGCGTGAATTTGCCGATCTTGTCGAATCCGAAAAGCTTGATATCCCTACCGCACTTGCCCCGATCACCTGCAATCCGGCAAGGATGCTGGGGCTTGACGGGTCAAAAGGGTACCTTGGGTGCGGGCATGATGCCGATATTCTGGTTCTTGATGACGCACTGGCACCTGAAACGGTTATTGCGCGCGGCAAAGTGGCAATGATCGGCAAGGAACGGCTGTTGCGTGGTACTTTTGAGCGATAAGTCCCCGACTTTTGAGAAAACCGACCTTAAAAGGCATCAAACCGCCGCGTTACCGGGGTTTGATGCCTTTTTATTGTCATATCTGCCCGAATTATCCCCCAATAAGGTCAAACCTCTCTCGCAATTGTCGGTCACGATCCAGTCAGGAGACAGGCTTTCAAACGATCTGTTCCAAATTGACGGAAAGGACACGGGAAATGCGACAGGCAGCCATCGTCTTGGCCGTTGCAAGCGCATTGGGGCTTTCAGCTTGTAGCGGATTGAATGACCGAAATCAGAAAATGCTAAGTGGTGCCGCCATCGGTGCCGGTGTTGGTGCAGTCGGCACCGTTATCACTGGTGGATGCGTCACCTGTGGTGCCGTGATCGGCGGCGCGGTAGGTACCGGTGTCGGTTACATCATGCATGAAAACGAACAGGCCCGGAAATGATCGGAAAATCCATCATGATCGCTGCGGCACTGGGCCTTGCGATACCGGTCGGTTTTGCCGACATCGCCCGGGCCGATCCACCGCCATGGGCCCCGGCGCATGGTTATCGTGCCAAACACCATGATGGCCGTGGCGACAAACATCACCCCAAACAAAGACCCGATCAGGACATCTTTGTGTCCAATGGCAGCTATCTGCGCTGCAACCGCGACATGATCGGTGCGGTGATCGGGGCCGGGTCCGGTGCGGCACTTGGCTCAACCATCGGCAAGGGTGACGGTCGTACTGCTGCGATGATTGGCGGGGCTATTCTGGGAATGCTCGGCGGCTATAATATTGGTCAAACCCTTGATCAAAGCGATGTGGCCTGTACCGGGTATACCTTGCAAACTGTGCCCGATGGGCGGCCGGTGCGGTGGCTTAATCCGGAGTCGGGGAACAGCTATAACGTTGTGCCGACAAGAAGCTGGCAAAACAGCGATGGCCGCTATTGCCGTGAATATACTGCAACCGCAGATATTGGCGGAACACCGCACGAAACCTATGGCACCGCATGCCGTCAGGCTGACGGATCCTGGCAAATTGTTTCCTGAATGTGCGGCGCATCCGTCTTCTAAAAACCTGATCACCAAACATGCAAAGACCCGGTATTTCCGGGTCTTTTTTTATATTCAACCCTTGAAAATACGCATCTTAAAATCACTTGAAATCAATGCCTTATTCGTTGACAAAGTGTCCATATCGTAATTTGATTTACGTTAACGTCACTTTGTATTACAGTCTGATCACAATCATAAGAAAAATACGTCCTAATGAGGGAGGCGTTCGTGGATGACATCCTCGAAACCGTAAAAGAAAAGCTGCCGCAGCTTCGCGGACTTAATGCCGTTGTCGCATTTGATTGCGGGGATGACGGCCATATTGTTGTCGATGCCACTGGTGACGAGCCGGTCATCAGCGATGATGATCTTTCGGATGCGGATTGCATCTTGAAAATCAAAAAAGCCAACCTCGAAAAACTGATCGCCGGAAAACTTGACCCGATGCTTGCCTTCACGCTTGGCAAACTCAAAATCAAGGGATCCATGGGAATAGCGGCAAAATTGTCATCCATGCTGGATTGACGCGGCCGGATGATCCGTTCTGCGGGGGAAACATGCGCCAACACAACTGGAAGCGCACCGTATCGGGGTTGATAGCAGGCATACTCGCCCAATCCGCCATTGTTTCAATGGCATCAGCAGGCGAGACCCTTAATTTTCGCGTCCTCAAGGACGGCGAACCGATTGGTCACGAGACAGTCGAAATCACACCGACAGATACGGGACATACCGTCAGGATAGAAACCCTGACCGATGTCAGCGTGCTGTTCCTGAAGTTCCATTACGACCATCAGCGCACCGAGATTTGGCAAAACGACGCGCTGGCTTCGGTCGAAACCACCACCAATGATGACGGCACACACTATAGCTGGCAGGCAAGCTATGATGGTGATTGTTACCAGCTTGTCGGCAAGGGTGTCGGAAAACGCGACGCCTGTGACGGTGCCTGGCCC
Source organism: Thalassospira sp. GO-4 (assembly GCF_023588965.1). NCBI lineage: Bacteria > Pseudomonadati > Pseudomonadota > Alphaproteobacteria > Rhodospirillales > Thalassospiraceae > Thalassospira > Thalassospira sp. GO-4. The sequence continues at coordinate 3,227,958 of NZ_CP097807.1, read as the reverse complement.
CTGAGTTTGTGGTCCGAAGACGTCACAACCAAAACCAGCCTCTATAGCGTCATTGATGCCGAACCTTATGGCGTAGAAATCCGGAAGGTCGGCACAGAAAATGTAATGATCGAAAACCGGGAAACACCGGCGACACATTACATCATGTCAGGGGATGTCCAGCGCGACCTTTGGTACGGTCCTGACAAAAAACTGCTGAAAACCAGCTTCAAACGAAAGGGTTACGACATCGACTTCATTCGGGTTGATGCGATGAGCCTTCACAAATAAAAGCGGGCGTTTCGAATTAAGAATTTGAAGCGTTTAAGATTAAGGGAGAAACTGATGTCAAAGCTCAAGATGAGCTGCCTCTGGGGGGCAGCTTCGGGTACTGCAATTCTGTGTGCATTGGCAACCATTGGCACTGCACACGCTTCGGGTTTCCAAGTCCGCGAAACCAGCGGCACACTGCAAGGGTCAAGCTTTGCAGGGATGTCGACACTGACCACCGATGCTTCCACAATGTCCTACAACCCCGGTTCGGTCGGACAATACACCGAGACAACATACAGTGCCGGCGTCACCGTGATTCGGCCAGTCGCAAAAGCGACCAATACTGTCGCAACAGATGGTGCACGTACAACCATTGCCCAAACTGGCGGCGGCTATAAGGATATGGCAGAAGATGCTGCTGTTCCGAACGCCCATGCAGTCTGGAAACTCAACGAACAAATTAATCTCGGTGTATCAATCACTGCCCCTTGGGGTCTGGTAACAGATAACGACTCAGATTTCGCAGGGCGTTTCTTTGGTACAACATCCAAAATCAAAACCGTCAATATCAAGCCCGTGATGGCGTATCGCTTTGACAACGGCCTGAGCATCGGAGCTGGGCCGCAAATTCAGCGTTTTGAAGCAAGATTGGACAAAGCTGTTCCATCTTTGGCGGGTGCCAAGACGGAAGGGAACTCATCGCTTACAGGCGATGATATCGGGTATGGCTGGACAGCTGGCCTTAACTGGGAGCTTACCGACGCAACCCGCCTTGGTCTGTCCTACAATTCCGAAGTCGATCACAAACTCGAAGGCAAGATCAAGTTTGACAGCGCTGCAAAAGGCCTTCTGACCCCTTATACTGATCGCAATGCTTCGGCAAAGATCACAACCCCAGAAGCCATTGCATTCGGGATGTCCCACGATATCGACGATCAATGGACAATTATGGGCGACGTCCAATGGACGAACTGGAACTCGGTGAGTGAGCTGGTCTTTAACTATGACGGCCTAATCAACAGCAACCTGTCCACCAGCAGCAGCACAACCGAATATTACAACTGGGGATCGTCATGGTTCGGGGCACTCGGTGCACGTTACCAGCATGATGAAAACTGGGCCTTCACCGGGGGTATTGCTTATGACGAGACCCCGATCAAAACCCGCAACCGTAATGTGCGCTTACCCGATTCCGATCGTTATTGGGTATCGTTTGGCACCACCTACAAGGTTGCTGACTGGGTAGATGTGAATCTTGGATACACCCACATTTTCGCTAAGTCTGCACGGGTAGATCACACCTCTGCAGCACTTGGTAACTATGCAGCAGACTATGATGCAAAAGTCGACATCATCGCTCTGCAGGCGAATTTCAAGTTCTGATCTGCTATAATGCCTGGCATGGGGCGGCGATAGACGCCCCGACCGGGTTGCTTTTTTTTGCCCGCAAAGTGACGTTAACGTAATGGAGTTAACGCAAGTGAACAAAGTAAACGTTCAAGAATCCCCTATCCTGATAAACGGCGTTGATGTCAGCACGCCCGTTCAGACGCGCCTGGTCCACGAGATTTTTGATTCCGCGGCCAAGCGGTTTCCGCAACGCCCGTGTCTGGATTTTCTGGGACGGATCTATGATTACAAAACCATCGCCGAGCAGGTTGATCGTGCCGCCGAAGGGTTCAAACAACTGGGCGTGCGCAAAGGCGACAAGGTCGGCCTTTGCCTGCCAAACACGCCTTATTATGTCGTATGTTATTACGCGATTTTGAAATGCGGCGGCGTGGTGGTCAATTTCAACCCGCTTTATGCCAAGCGCGAAATTGCCTATCAGATCGAGGATTCCGGCTGTCGCATGATGGTGACGCTGAACCTCAAACAGATTTACCCCAAGGTTGCTGCCTGTCTGGATGAAACCTGTCTCAAACGCATTGTTGTTTGCGAGATGAGCGACATCCTTCCGCCGGTCAAAAGTGTTCTGTTTTCGCTGTTCAAACGCAGCGAACTGGCTGAAGTCCCGAATGATCTGCGTCATATTGCCTATGCGCGGGTCATTGGCTGCAAGCCGGTTGAAACTGTTGCCGATGTATCGGTCGAAGATCTTGCCGTTCTGCAATATACCGGCGGAACCACCGGTCGCCCCAAAGGGGCAATGCTGACCCACGCCAATCTGAGCGCCAATGTCGATCAGCTAACCCGCTGGATGCCCGATGCCCATCCCGGACACGAAGTCACGCTTTGTGTTCTGCCGTTTTTCCACGTGTTCGCAATGACGGTGGCACTTAATACTTCAATCAATCTTGGAGCAGAACTTGTACTGCATCCAAGGTTTGAACTCGGCGCGCTTTTGAAGTCGCTCGACAAGAAAAAGGTCACCATCTTCCCGGGGGTTCCGACCATCTATACGGCGATCAACAATTCGCCTGAAACACCCAAACACGATCTGTCACATATCCGGTGCTGCATTTCCGGTGGTGCCCCCTTGCCGGTCGAGGTCAAGCACCGCTTTGAAGACATCACCGGCTCGAAAGTGGTTGAAGGATACGGACTTACCGAAGCCAGCCCGGTTTGCACCTGCAACCCGGTCAAAGGCGAAAACAAGGAAGGGTCCATCGGCTTGCCATTGCCGGGTACCGAAATCGAAATAAGGTCACTTGCCAACCCGTCCCAGACCATGCCGGTCGGCGAGAAAGGCGAAGTCTGCATTCGCGGTGCACAGGTCATGCCGGGTTACTGGCAGAACAACGCCGCAACGCAAGATGCCTTCATCGATGGATGGCTCCGAACCGGTGATGTCGGATATCAGGATGATCAGGGATATACTTTCCTTGTTGATCGCCTGAAGGATGTCATTCTGTGCAGCGGCTATAACGTATATCCTCGTGCGATTGAGGAAGCACTGTATCTGCATGAACAGATCGCCGAAGTCACCTGTATCGGTGTTCCCGACCAATATCGCGGTCAGGCCCCGAAAGCCTTTGTCCGGCTGAAAGACGGTGTCACCGATGTGACCCCTGATGATTTGCGTGCCTTTCTGGATGACAAGATTTCAAGAATCGAGATGCCCCGCGAAATCGAAATTCGCGAGGAACTTCCAAAAACCATGGTCGGCAAACTGTCGAAAAAAGAACTGGTCGAGGAAGAACGCCTGAAGCGAGAGGGAAAAACGTCTTAGTTTCAGTGCGTTAGCGTCATCAAACACACACTGGAAAAAATCCAAGTGACGTTAACGTAAACTAATTGACGTTAAGATAAAAATATATACGATTAGGGGCGAAACATGACCAAACTTGACGACCGGTTTTACACCGTTCCCGAACTGGCCAAGGATTTGGGGATCACGCCGCGCACCATCCGGTTTTACGAGCAAAAGGGCCTTGTAAATCCGCAGCGTGCCGGCACCACCCGGGTCTATACCCGCCAGGACCGTGCGAAGCTTCTGATCATTTTGCGCGGCAAACGATTGGGGTTCAGCCTGAACGAGATTGCAGATTATCTGGATCTTTATGGCGCGGATCCCACACAGGCAGAACAGATCAAAATGTTGCTGCGTCGTGTCCGGGGACGGATTTCCGATCTGGAGGAACAGCGCCAGGCACTGGACGTCACGTTGGATGAATTGCGCGACATTGAACAACAATCGATTGATGCGCTTGAAGAAAAAGGAATCAATCCGGACTCGTAACAAGATCCCCGGATCAGAGGACAGCTCAGGAAGGAAGACATAGCCATGACCAACGCCGTTATTGCCGGATATGTCCGGTCGCCATTCACCCCGGCCCGCAAAGGGGCCCTTGCCAAGGTCCGTCCTGATGACCTGGCGGCACAGGTCGTAAAAGGTCTGGTCGAAAAGACCGGCATTGATCCCAAAGCAATCGAAGATTTGATTCTTGGCTGCGCCTTTCCGGAAGGCGAACAGGGCTTCAACGTTGCCCGGCTGGTCACCTTCCTTGCAGGTCTTCCGCGCTCTGTTGCCGGTGTCACTGTCAACCGGTTCTGTGGATCGTCGATGCAATCGATCCATCAGGCTGCCGGCGCAATTGCCATTGGTGCAGGCGAAGCATTTATCTGTGCCGGTGTTGAAAGCATGACCCGTGTCCCGATGATGGGCTTTAACCCGCTTCCCAACCCGGAACTTTATAAGGCCATGCCCGAAGCCTATATGGGCATGGGCGATACCGCCGAAAACGTTGCCGCCAAATACAGCCTAAGCCGTGCCGATCAGGAAGCTTTTGCGGTCGAAAGCCACAAACGCGCGGCGAGCGCGCAGGCTGCGGGCAAGTTCGTTGATGAAATCATCCCGATCCAGACCAAAGATGGCGTCGTTTCCGAAGATGGCTGCATTCGTGGTGACACAACGGCCGAAGGTCTCGCAGACCTGAAACCGGCCTTCCGCGCTGATGGTGTGGTGACTGCCGGTACCTCATCGCCACTGACCGATGGTGCATCTGCGGTTCTGGTATGTTCCGAAGAATTTGCAGCCAAAAACGGTCTGACCCCGCTTGCCCGCATCAAATCGGTTGCGGTTGACGGTTGCCTGCCCGAAATCATGGGCATTGGTCCGGTTGGCGCGTCGAAAAAGGCATTGGCACGTGCCGGCCTGACATCGGCGGATATTGACGTTACCGAACTGAACGAAGCGTTTTCGTCCCAGGCAATGGCAAGCATTTCCGATCTCGGACTTGATGGTGCCAAGGTCAATATCGATGGCGGTGCATTGGCCATCGGTCATCCGCTGGGGGCGACCGGTGCCCGTATCGTCGGCAAGGCGGCAAGCATCCTGAAACGTGACGGCGGCAAATATGCGCTGGCCTCGCAATGCATTGGCGGGGGTCAAGGGATCGCGACCATTCTGGAGGCGATGTAATGACCACCATCAAACAGGTTGCCGTTATCGGCGCCGGTGTGATGGGCGCGGGGATCGCTGCCCATATCGCCAATTCCGGGACCCCGGTCCTGCTGCTTGATATCGTTCCCGACGGGGCAAAAAACCGCAACGCGGTTGCCGAGGGCGCGGTTGCCAAAATGCTGAAAACCGATCCGGCCCCGTTCATGTCCAAACGGGTCGCCAAGCTGATCACATGCGGCAATATCGAGGATGATCTTGATAAAATCGCCAAATGTGACTGGATCATCGAGGCCGTCATCGAACGCCTTGATATCAAGCAGGATCTGTATCGCAAGATTGATGCCGTCCGCGCCAAGGGATCGGTCGTGTCATCCAACACATCGACCATTCCGCTTGCCACCCTGATTGGCGGCATGGATGAAAGCTTTGCCCAGGACTTCATCATCACCCATTTCTTCAACCCGCCGCGCTATATGCGTTTGCTTGAGCTGGTTGGATCGGGTGTCACCCGTGATGGCGTTATTGACATGGTTGCCGATTTTGCTGATCGCAAACTGGGCAAGACTTGTGTCACCTGCCATGATGAACCGGGCTTTATTGCCAACCGTCTGGGTGTCTACTGGATTCAGGCTGCCATGGTCGAAGCCATGGATCGCAAACTGACCGTCGAGGAAGCCGACAGCGTCATTGGCCGCCCGTTTGGCATTCCCAAAACCGGTGTGTTTGGCCTGATGGATCTGGTTGGTCTGGATCTGATGCCCCATGTGCAGTCGAGCATGGCGGGGCTTCTCGATAAATCCGATCCGTTCCATGCCATTTACCGCGAAAGTGAACTGGTCGGCAAACTGATTGCCGATGGTTATACCGGTCGCAAGGGCAAAGGCGGGTTCTATCGCCTGAACCGTGATGGCGGTGAAAAGATCAAGGAATCGGTTGATCTGCAAACCGGCGAATTTTCCAAATCTGAAAAGGCCCGCATCAGCAGTGTTCGCACCGCTGGCAAGGACCCGCGCAAGATGATGGAAGCAACCGACAAGGGCGGTCAATATGGCCGTGCCGTTATGGGTAAAACCCTTGCCTATGCTGCCTTCATTGCCGAGTCCGCGGCAAACTCCATCCTTGATGTCGATGATGCGATGAAGCTCGGCTATGCATGGAAAACCGGCCCCTTCGAACTGATTGACGCGATTGGCGTTGATGTCCTGATTTCGATGCTCGAAGAAGACGGCATTGAAGTTCCTGCCCTGCTGAAAAAGGCTGCTGGCAAATCGTTCTACAAGGTCGAAGACGGTGAACTTTATTACCTCGGCTTTGATGGCGGCTACACCAAGGTTACCCGCCCGGACGGCGTTCTTTTGCTTGAAGACATCAAACGCAAATCCGAACCGGTTGCCGGTAACCGTGCGGCATCGCTTTGGGATATTGGCGATGGTGTCGCCTGTCTTGAATTCCATACCAAGATGAATGCACTTGATGCAGACGTTCTTGGTGCCATCAAGACATCGATCCGGACTGTGAAAAAGCAGTTCAAGGCAATGGTGATCTATAACGAAGCCAGCAATTTCTCGGCCGGTGCGAACCTTGGCCTTGCCCTGTTTGCCGCCAATATCGCCGCATGGCCGGAAATCGAAAACCTTGTTGAAACCGGTCAGGAAACCTACAAGGCGCTGAAATATTCGCCTTTCCCTGTTGTTGGTGCGCCAAGTGGCCTTGCCCTTGGGGGCGGCTGTGAAGTTCTGCTTCATTGCGATGCGGTTCAGGCCCATGGGGAAACCTATATCGGGCTGGTTGAACCCGGTGTTGGTCTGATCCCGGCCTGGGGCGGGTGTAAGGAAATGATCCGTCGCTGGGCGGAAAATCCGAAATTCGTCAAAGGCCCGATGGCCCCGAGTGCCAAGGCGTTCGAGATTATCTCGGTCGCGACCGTTGCCAAATCAGCAATGGAAGCCAAGGAAAACCTGTTCTTCCGCGAAACGGATGGCATCACCATGAACCGTAACCGTTTGCTGGCAGATGCCAAGGAACGCGCACTTTCGATGGTCGATGGTTATGAGGCCCCCGAAGAATTCACCTATCGCCTGCCGGGCGAGTCTGCACGGGTTGCCTTTGAAATGGCTGTCGATGGTTTCCACCGTCTTGGCAAGGCAACCGATTATGACCGCGTGGTGGCCGGTGAATTGGCCAAGGTTCTGGCCGGTGGTGACACCGACGTGACCGAGGAACTGTCCGAAGACGACATTCTTGAACTGGAACGCGAAGGCTTCATGCGTCTGGTCCGCAACGAAGGCACCATGGCCCGGGTGGAGCATATGCTTCTGACCGGCAAGCCGTTGCGCAACTAACCGGTCCGGGAGGAAAAGTAAAATGGCTGAATATAAAGCACCCCTGCGCGACATGCGCTTCGTCCTGACCGAGCTGTTTGATTACAACGATATCAATCAGTTGCCCGGTTGCGAGGATTTCACCCCCGACGTCGTTGACGCCGTTCTCGAAGAAGCCGCCAAAGTCTGTGAAGAAATCCTGTTCCCGATCAACCGGTCGGGCGATGAGGAAGGCTGCACCTGGGATGACGGTGTTGTCACCACCCCCAAGGGTTTCAAGGAAGCCTATCAGACCTTTGCCGAAGGCGGATGGACGGGCATTGCCTGCGATCCGTCCTATGGTGGTCAGGGCGCGCCGAAATCGATCAATGCCCTGGTCGAGGAAATGATTTGTTCGACCAACCTGTCATTCGGGATGTATCCGGGTCTGTCCTTTGGCGCCTATGCCGCCATGCATGCCCATGCATCGGACGAACTTAAGGAAAAATACCTTCCGAAAATGGTCGAAGGCACCTGGTCCGGGACGATGTGCCTGACCGAACCGCATTGCGGTACCGACCTTGGCATCATCAAGTCCAAGGCCGAACCGCTCGATGACGGGTCCTATGCCATCACGGGAACCAAGATTTTCATCTCGGCAGGTGAGCATGACCTGACGGAAAACATTATCCATCTGGTTCTGGCAAAGCTTCCCGATGCGCCCAAGGGCACCAAGGGTATCTCGCTTTTCCTTGTTCCGAAATTCATGGTCAATGATGACGGATCGCTTGGGGATCGTAATGCGGTAAAATGCGGTTCCATCGAACACAAGATGGGCATTAAGGCATCGGCCACCTGTGTCATGAATTTTGACGGCGCGATCGGCTATCTGGTCGGTGAACCCCATCAGGGCATGCCCGCCATGTTCACCATGATGAACCAGGAACGCCTTTCGGTCGGCATTCAGGGACTTGGTCTTGGCGAAGCCGCCTATCAGGGTGCGCGTGCCTATGCCAAGGACCGTCTTCAGGGCCGTGCTCTGACCGGTGCGAAATCGCCCGACAAGGCCGCCGATTCCATCATCGTGCACCCCGATGTGCGCCGTATGCTCCTGACCGCGAAGGCCACCAATGAAGGCTGCCGTGCGATGGGTATGTGGGTTGCCCGTGCCCTTGATACCGCCAAACATCATGAAGACCCGGTCAAACGCGAAGAAGCCGACGAATTCGTTCAGTTGATGACCCCGATCGTCAAGGCACTGTTCACCGATTGGGGCTTTGACAACACCAACCTTGGTGTGCAGGTCTTTGGCGGTCACGGTTACATCCGCGAATGGGGCATGGAACAATATGTCCGTGACGCCCGTATCGCCCAGATTTACGAAGGCACAAACGGTATTCAGGCCCTTGACCTTGTCGGTCGTAAAATGCCGACCAAGGCCGGCCGTTATCTTCGCCGGTTCTTCCACCCAGTTCAGGAATATATCGAAGCCAATGTCTCCAAAGAAGGCCTTGGCGACTATGTCCAGCCGCTGGCAAAGGCGTTCATGCGCCTGCAACAGGCCACGGGTGAATTGGCGCAGCGCGGCATGAAAAACCCGAACGAAGCCGGTGCCGCTGCAACCGAATTCCTGCGTCTGTTCGGTCTGGTGGCAGTTGGCTTCATGTGGGCCCGGATGGCCGAAGTCGCATTGGCAAAACAGGATGACGACCCGGACGGCTTCTATAAGGCCAAACTGATCACGGCAAAGTTCTATATGGAACGTATCCTGCCGCAATCAGGTGCCCTTTTCAGTCAGATGATGTCAGGGTCTTCGACCATGATGGCACTCGACGAGGAGCTGTTCTGATCATGGCTGCGGGCCGCATAAATCGTCAGACCACATCAGAAAACGGAGACATGTCGTGAACCTGATTTTCCGGCTGATCCGTGTGGTGATCCTGTCGCTGTTGCGGCCCCGCCTGCATCCGCTTGATCCATCCTGCCTGCATTTCCGGGCATGGCCACTGGATCTTGATATCAATGTCCATATGACCAATTCGCGCTATTTCGCGCTTATGGATCTGGGCCGCACCGAACTTATTGTCCGCAATGGCATCGCCAAACAGATGTTGAAACGCAAATGGCAACCGGTGGTGTCGGGATCAACAATGCGGTTCAAGCGCGCGATCAAGCCGTTCCAGAAATTCGCCCTCGAAACCCAGGCACTCTATTGGGATGACAAGGGGTTTTATCTTGAACAACGCTTTGTTTCTGGTGGCAAAACCCTGGCACTTGGCGTGGTCAAGGCCGTGTTTGTCGGTCCGGAAGGTATCGTCACCCCGCAAGAAGTCTGTCGTCTGGTCGGGGCGGACCAGAATTCGCCTGTCATGCCCGACTGGCTATCGGGCTGGCCCGATATGGAAAGCGCAATAGAAGCCCGGCTTGCGATTTAATACCGGCCCAATCCCCGATAGCGGGAACAAAAAAAAGCGGCAACCCCGCGGGAGGAAACCACATGACATCGACCGACGCCGTATTGCTGAACATCACCGATGACATCGCGACGATCACGCTAAACCGGCCAGACCGGATGAATGCACTGGATCACGCAATGATCGCCGGTTTCTCCGATGCGCTTGACAAGATCGAAGCTCAAAGCAGCCAGATCGGTGCTGTGATCCTTGAAGGATCGGGTGGTACCTTTATGGCAGGCGGCGATGTCAAATTCTTCTATGAGATGACGCAATCATCTGCCGAGGAAACCCGTTCGGTGATTGATGCCATGATCAGCCGCGTGCACGACATTGTCATCCGCCTGACTGCCCTTCCCTGTCCGGTGATTGCCAAGCTTGAAGGTGCGGTTGCCGGGTTTGGTGTCAGCCTGATGAATGCCTGCGATCTTGCCATCGCTGCGGAAGAAACCGTTTTCACCCTGGCCTATATCCATATCGGCACCTCGCCCGATGGCGGTTCGACCCATTCGCTTACCCGGTTGGTCGGCATGAAAAAGGCCAAGGAAATTGCCCTGTTCGGTGATCGTTTCGGCGCGGACGAAGCCCATGATTGCGGCCTGATCAACAAGGTTGTGCCCGCCGATCAACTGGCATCGGCGACGACGAATTATGCAGCCCGTCTGGCATCCGGTCCGCGCGGTGCCATTGCACGTACCAAGGCACTTCTGAATGCCGCCCCCCAGGCAACCCTGACAGAACAACTGACAGCCGAAGCCAAATCATTTGCCGAATGCGCCGTCAGTGCCGATTTCCGCGAAGGCGTTACCGCCTTTGTTGAAAAACGCAATCCGCGCTTTGGCAAATCATAAAAAGAACCCAGGGAAATAAACGATGACTAGTCTTAAAGGCAAAACACTGTTCATCACCGGTGCATCGCGTGGTATCGGCAAGGAAATTGCCCTTCGCGCAGCCCGCGACGGTGCCAATGTCGCGATCATCGCCAAAACCGATGAACCCCACCCCAAACTCCCCGGCACGATCCATTCAGCTGCTGCCGAGATCGAGGAAGCGGGTGGCAAGGCCCTGGCCCTTAAGACAGACATTCGCGACGAAGAACAGATTGCCGACGCTGTTGCCAAAACGGTCGAAACATTCGGTGGCATCGATATCCTGATCAACAATGCCAGCGCGATCAATCTGACCCCGACCTTGCAAACGCCCATGAAGCGGTTTGATTTGATGCATCAGGTCAATACACGGGCGACTTTTGCCTGCGCACAGGCTTGCCTGCCGCATCTTTTGAAGTCGGATAACCCGCATATCCTGACCATGTCGCCACCGCCCAACCTGTCACCACAATGGTTTGCCAATCACACGGCCTATACCATTTCGAAATACGGCATGAGCCTGGTGACCCTTGGTCTGGCGGCCGAATTTGCTGATGACGGGGTGGCCGTCAATTCGCTTTGGCCGGTCACCGTGATTGAAACCGCCGCCCTTAATATGATCCCGGGTCTGGAACAGGGCCGCGCGCGCACCCCGCAAATTCTGGCCGATGCCGCGCACGCCATCCTGACCGCGCCCGCACGCGAAGTGACCGGCGGCTTCTTTACCGATGAATCCGTGCTTGAAGCCATCGGAATTACCGATTTCGAACCCTACAACCTGACACCGGGCAAGGCGCCCTATCCGGATTTCTTCCTTGAGCTTGATCGCAACGGAAAGAACGATCCCGCGGTTGCAGGGCTTCTTGAAAAACTGGGCCGCTTTCACAAAGCAGCCTGACGATTTGGCGTCGGGGAAGTGTGTGTCCCGGCGTCTGGTAGGGGCCTGATTTGACGAGCGTGGAAACCCCACACGGAAAATCGGGCTCTCTCGCCCGCTGAACTAAACCCGCCCTTTCGGGGCGGGTTCTTTTTTTGAAAATCTTTGGCCGATACTCATAAAGACACCGCCAAATTGCTGGCGGTGTCTACCTTCGCAAAACGCATTAACGTTGAGGGTAAAGATGAAAAAGCGTGGGCGAAGGATTTACCGGGTTACGATGCCCGGCGTTCGAGTGCCCGTTTTTCCAGTGTCTGGCGCGGCATCTCACAGGCCTTAAGGCTGGGTGTCGGCAGCATCATCTGAACCGAAAGTGCCATGGCAAGATCACGATGATCACCATCCTGATCAAGGAACCGGCTCGACCAGATGCCGTCACGGTTTGCCGACAGGAAAGCGCAGCGCAACATGGAAAATGACGCCGATCCATAGCAATCCTGCTGACCGGTTACACGGGCAAGCCATCCGGCAATCGCATCATGTGCGGCCTGATCGAGGATATCCTGCATGCTTGCCCGGTCATGACTTGCGACACTGTCTGCGGCCAGCGCATCGCGCAGGGCATTGATCAGACGCTGATTGGCCTGTGCATCGGACATGATTCCAAATGACCGAAGCCAGGCGCGTGCTGTGTCTTCGATCAGACGGGTCATTGCGGCCGACTCAAATGCGGCATAGGAAAAACCCTGTGATGCAACGGTCATATCAGTCATGTGTTTGGCCCTCCGGGCAGTAAACGATCATCGGCGATTAACGCTTCGTTAAGGATAATCATCGCTGAAAAAACGCGGGATAATTTGCTCGAATCTGGGCGTTTTTGTGGCGCACAAGATTCTTTTAAAACAATTGGTTAGACAAAGCGCTTTTGAAAATCAGGACCCGTTGACATCCCGGCCCGCCATGATCTGGTCAAGCGGTTTGACCGGCCAGGACAGGATCAGGATTTTTTCATCACGTGTCAGACTTTCAATGCCCAGCCGGGCAAGCTTTTCATAGATGATGCCGATCTCGATCGTGGTCCGCGCATCGGGTTTGCGGACCGGAAGCAATGCCGAATGCAGGGCATTGGCATACGGGTCCTCGATCAGCCGCATCAGGCCATCCTTGACGTCCCCGTCGGCCAGCTCGGCACTGATCCGGGCCAGACCGCGCAGTTCATCGGGGCTGTCATATTCTTCCGGTGTCAGGAAAAGCTTCATCCGGCGTGCGGCCTTGCCGATTGCAAGACTGCTCGAATAATGGGTCAGCCACGGCGACAGAACCAGACCAGCCAGAATCGGCGACAGCCACCAGAAGAACGCCGTATCGACAAAGACGGCAACCGCCCCCCAGACCAGACCGATGACAATGATCGTACGATGGGTTTTAAGCGCCGCCTTGAACGGCACCCCGGCATCGTCACGTTCCTGCGCATCCCAGCCAACCTGATTGCCGGTCAAAACCGAAAACACGAACTGGGAATGCAGCATCATCATGATCGGGGCCTGCAAGGCCGAATAGATCGTTTCGAACAAGCCACTGAACAAAACCATGACCCCGCCATACTTCTTGCGGTCACGGCCCAGACACACCATCAGGATCGAGATGATTTTCGGCAAAACCAGCATCCCGATGGTAAAGATCAGCAAAACCAGCATCTCGAACGACCGGTCCACCGGCCATTGCGGGAACATGGTGAAATGCCCCGGAAAGAAGCTGTAGGTCAGCTGCGTGTTTTGCAGCGTCGCAATGGTCGAACTCAGCAACAGCAACAGCCAAAGCGGCGATGAGACAAAACTCATCACCCCCATAAAGAAGTGCAAACGACTAAGCGGTTTGAAACCCGGTGCGACCATCAGGCGGGCATGCTGCATATTGCCCTGGCACCAGCGACGGTCACGGATGGCAAAATCGATCAGGTTGGGCGGCAATTCTTCCCAGCTGCCTTCCAGCTGTGGGATCAACCAGCACCGCCAGCCTGCCTTGCGCATGAAGGCGGCCTCGACGAAATCATGGCTCAGGATATGACCACCCATCGGCGGTTTGCCCGACAGAACCGGAAGCCCGCAACATTCGATGAACGCCTTGGTGCGAATGATCGCGTTATGGCCCCAATAGTTCGAACTGCCCATGCACCAGAATGACAAACCGGCCGACATGGTCGGACCATGCACACGCGAAATGAACTGCAAGATTCGGGCAAACAGCGTTTGGCGACCGGTCGGTTGCGGCGGGCTCTGGATAATGCCGGCATCCGGATTGTTTTCCATCAGATAGGCCATATTCACCATGGCCTCGCCCGACATCACACTATCGGCATCAAAAACGATCATGTGATCATAATTGGCCGCATAGGTTTCGCAGAATTCCTTGAGGTTGCCCGATTTGCGTTCGGTGTTTTCCGGACGACGGCGGAAGAAGATTTTCCCGCGCGCATTCAAATCCGTACAGGCCTTTGCCCATGCCAGTTCCTCGGCGATCCAGATATCGGGATCGCGGGTATCAGACAAAACAAAAAAGTCAAAGGCATCAAGCTCGCCGGTTTTGGCAAGGCTTTCATAGCTGGCCCGAAGACCGGCAAAGACCCGGTTGGGGTCCTCGTTATAAACCGGAATCACAACAACGTTTTTGGAACGCAGCGGTCCCTTGCGCACGATCGGTTTCAGGCGCTTTAACGTGATGGCATCAAGCTTGAGCCCGCGCAGGATCAACCCGACAATCCCGGTAAAGAACGAGAGCGAAATCCAGGCAAAGTTGATGGTAAAGAATGCCACCACCACCATTTCCATGATGGTCAGCTGATCGGCACCCAGAACATCTGTCATCAGCCATGCGGCATAGGCCGTGGCAGCAATCGACGCTCCGAACAAAAACAGCCGCCGCTGACCAACACCGGGGCCACGTAACTGGACCGTCGGATCATACTGGGTCTCTGAAATGTTTTCGTTTCTATGGTCAGACTTCTGACTCATCTGCATCTACCTGAATGTCGCATCTGTGTGAACGGCACGGTCCGGAAAATCCGGGATCAAAAAACCCACGGCATGGTCCAGGTTTCACTAAGGACCTTATCCTTGTGAAGAAGAAATACCCGAAGGTTGCTTGAACGCGCCTCGCCATCATTGACCAGATCAAAGAACACGCGCACACCGCCGTTTTCCGAATCCGGCATCACACGGATGTTTTCAATCTTGCCTTCGGACGCACTGACATCTGCCCGCATATTTTTGGCATCGCCAATGAAATAATCCAGATCACCACCGGCAAAGTTCAAGACAAACCGGGTACGACCGGCATCATCATCGCCCTGGGATGCGATGCGCATGATCCGCGTATCGGTCGCCTGGGCCAGATCGTGCAAACCGCCGCCATCACGGGTCGCTGTGATGCTGTATTCAATTTCCATCTCGCCACCGGCCACCGGTTTGGTTTCCGGCACCCAATAGGCAACGATATTGTCATTGGTTTCAGACGGGCTTGGAATTTCCACCAGTTCGACATGGCCCTTGCCCCAATTGCCTTTGGGAGTGACCCAGTAACCGGGCTGGCGATCAAACCGGCGTTCAAGATCCTGGTAATGATCGAAATTGCGATCCCGCTGCAAAAGCCCGAAGCCGATCGGATTTTCATCCAGAAACGAGCTCATCTGTAGGTGAACCGGGTTATCAAGCGGCCGCCACAGCCATTCGCCACGTCCATTATTGATCAGAAGCCCGTCACTGGAATGTACTTCGCCACGATAATCGTCAAAGGACCGGCGACGCTGTTCACCAAACAGGAACATGCCGTTCAGCGGCGCGATACCGATTTTTTCGACACCATCACGGAAAAACAGATTGGCTTTGACATCGGCCTGACTGCGCGTGCCCGGATTGATTTCGAACCGGAAGGCACCGGTTACCCGCGCACTGTCAAGCAGACCATAGACCGTAATCGTCTGATCGCCCTTTTTCGGCTCAACAATCCAGAATTCGCGAAATACCGGGATTTCTTCGCCCGTCGGGCCGGCAAGGTCAATGGCAAGTCCACGTGCCATCTGGCCAATCGATTGTCCTTCGCCCTGAAGACGGAAATAGGACGCCCCGAGGAAGCGGGTCAGCTCATCGCTGCTGCCGACATTCGACAACGGATAGCGCAACCGGAACCCAGCATAGCCCTGGGTCGAGAAATCATTGCCCGAAAGTCCGGTCTTGCCGAAATCAAAAAGACCGGCAGAAAACGGAATGACCTGGATTTCACCGTCGCGCACCAGATTGATGGCGACCGGCACATCATACATGTTGCCCGGGTGAAACAGCTCAAGCGAGAAGTCCGAATTATCCGGATTGAAGAAGGCGCGCTGCGACTTGAAGCGGATCTGGTCATACGCATCCGAGCTCAGATTGGCCAGTGCATCGGGCAATTCACGATGCGGGTTTTCAAACGGCGCATTCGCAAGTGCACGTGCCCGTTCAATCACCATGGCAGGATCAAACATGACCGGTGCGCTGACTGCCGGTTTCTGGCTGTCTGCCTGATCGGCATTGTCGGCCTGTTCTTCGGATGTCTGTTCGGACGCGGCGGTTGCGTCATTGTCGGTCGCAGGCTGCGCGTCGGGGGTTGCCACCGGCGCAACGGGTTTGACCTGTGCCTCTGATGCGGGCGCGGGCGCAACATCCGTATTGGCGGGCTGTGCCGCTGCCGGGTCATTTGACTGTGCCTGTGCCAGTAACGGGGTGCCAAACACGACTGTTCCGGTCGCGATTGCAACCAGAAGGACATGCTTTAAAACCAGCGCCGTGCGCCGCGGAAAATGATGCGTCATGCCTCTATACGCTACCAACCATTGGATTTTTTCGATTTGTTCAGTGTGCTTGTGCACAAAAAACAGGGCAGGAATGTGTCGCCATCAGGGAAAGAATCCGCAAAACCTGACAAGGCCCCCTGCCATAACTGATCGCTTTATACCTGTCGATGGCCTGTACGAAGCGTCATTTTTGCATGGGCTATCCCCCTGAAATGCGGCACTTTCCATCTTGACAGATGCCGGAAATCCCAAGGGGCCCCGTATGTTGAGTCGTCCCACCCCTGCGCAAAGAAAAAGGCCGACCCATTACTGGGCCGACCCTGCTTTCAGATGACTGCGAATGCCGATCCGAAAATCTGTTCTTTCATCAATAGCCGACGGCACATCCGTCCTTGCGCGGATCGGAACCGGCGACATATCCGGCCTCGGCCTTGGCAATCAGCTGGGCGCCACCAAAACCGAAATTGGTGCTGTCTGGCGTTTCGACCTTGATCGCATGGCCCTTGGCCTTGAGCGCATCAATGACCTCATGGCCAAGCGATGCTTCAACCGCAACATCAAGCCCCGACAGTGCCTGCCAGCGCGGTGCATCCACCGCAGTTTGCGGATCCTGGTCCCAAAGCTGGGTACGCAGGGTCATTTGCAGATGTCCCTGGGCCTGCATCGGGCCGCCCATCACGCCAAAGCTCATGATCGGGTTGCCGGTATCGCTCATCAGGAATGCCGGAATGATGGTCTGGAACGGACGTTTTCCACCTTTGACAAGGTTGGGATGACCGTCTTTCAGGCTGAAACCGTGACCACGGTTTTGCAGGCTGATCGAAGTTCCCGGCACCACGACACCGGACCCGAAGCCCATATAGTTCGACTGGATGAACGATACCATCATGCCGTTTTCGTCGGCTGCGGTCACATAAACCGTCCCGCCATGCTTTGGCGCACCGGCCTTGAAATCCTGTGCCTTGTTGGCATCGATCAATGCCGCACGGGATTTCAGATAATCATCGGACAGAAGATTTTCGACCGTAACATCGGTCATGTAATCAAGATCGGCGACATAGGCCCGCATATCGGCAAAGGCCAGTTTCATGGCCTCGATCTCAAGATGCAGGGCCTCGGCCGAATCGGGCTGATAATCAGTGATATTGGTATGACGCAGAATGCCCAGCGCGATCAGGGCTGAAATCCCCTGACCATTCGGCGGGATTTCATGCAGTTTCACCTTGCCGAAGCTTTGTGAAATCGTGCCGACCCAATCGGCCTTGTGATTGCCAAGGTCATCCTCGGACAGGGCCGCGCCATGTTCCTTGGCAAAAGCTGCGATCTTTGCGGCAAGCTTGCCACGATAGAAACTTTCACCTTTGGTTTCGGCAATGTCGATCAGGCTGTCGGCAGCGGCCTTGTTTACAAACAGCTCGCCCGCTTTGGGGGCCTTGCCATTCGGAAGGAATGCCTCGGCAAAGCCCGGCTGCTTGCCCAGCAATTCCCCACCCTTTTCCCAAAGGGTGGCAATGATCGGCGACACCGCAAATCCGCGCGATGCATATTCGATGGCCGGCTCAAACAGCTTTTCGAACGGCAATTTGCCAAATTTGGTGGAAATTTCCTGCCATGCGGAAACCGCCCCCGGGGTGGTTACGGATTCCCAACCACGCTGGGGCATCTTGTCTGCGCCGGCAAACCGTTCGGGGTTCCAGGCCGCCGGTGCGCGACCCGATGCATTCAGCCCGTGCAGTTCCTTGCCATCCCAGATGATGGCATAGGCATCCGAACCAAGTCCGTTACCGGTCGGCTCAACCACGGTAAGGGCGATGGCCGACGCCAAGGCCGCATCGGCGGCATTGCCACCTGCCAGCAACATGCGCAGGCCTGCCTGTGCGGCCAATGGCTGGGATGTGGAAACCATGTTGCGCGCCAGAACCGGTGACCGGCGTGAGGCATAAAGCGCGTCATGACGAAGTTTCATAGAAGTCTCCTCAAAGCAGTGGCCTAGTCGCCATCTTGTTCATCGGTGGCAGGACGGTCTTTTCGGCGCATCTTGAGAACCGAACGGACGCTGAAAATAACAGACAGAACAGCAGCCGCCAGCAATACCGCCGAAATCGGACGGGTAAAGAATACCGTCCAGTCCCCGTCACTCATCAATGCACGGCGCAGGTTGGTTTCGGCAATCGGTCCAAGGATCACACCCAGAACCAGCGGCGCCAACGGATAATCGAGCGATTTCAGCCCGTATCCGACAAGCCCGATCGCACCAAGCAGATAAAGATCGGTTACCCGGTTATTGAGTGCAAAGGCCCCGATCACACAACAGATCATCACGGTCGGAACAATGAACTGTTTGGGAATGTCGGTCACCCGCAGGAACAGGCGCATCGACAGAACGCAAACCACCAGCATCATCAATGATGCAACAACCATGGCAACGAACATGCCATAGGCCAGATCGGCATGATCCATGATCAGGCGCGGACCAACCGAAATGCCATGCACCATAAGGGCCGCCATCAGGATCGCATCAACCGCCGACCCCGGAATACCCAGCGCAATCATCGGGATCAAACCGCCACCCGCCGTGGCAGAGTTCCCGGCTTCGGACGCGATCACACCATTTGGCGTGCCCTTACCGAATTCTTCCGGGGTTTTGGAGCTGCGCTTTGCCTGGTCATAGGCCAAAAGGTTGGCAATCGACCCGCCCGCACCGGGCAGTGCGCCAATAAACACACCGATCAGCGATGAGCGCACCAGATTGACCGGATGCATCAGAACTTCGCGCATCACAGCCCAGGTCTTGAATTCAATCACATCAGGGATCAGCGCGCCCTTGTTGTCATTCTTCCCATGGTCCTCGACTTCGCCCATCAGCTGACTGATGGCAAAAATACCGATCAGGACAATCAGGAACGGCAAGCCCGGCATCAGAATATCCGACTCAAAGGTCAGACGCGGGCGCCCCATCATCGGGTCCGGACCGATCGTTGCCAGACCAAGACCGATGACACCGGCAATCAGGCCGCGCATCAATGAATTGCCGACCAGGCTTGCGACAATCGTCAGGGCAAACACGATCAGCGAAAAATATTCCCAGGGGCCAAGCTTGACCGCAATCAGCGCAAGTGGCGGGGCTGCAACAATCAGAATGATTGTGGAAATCACCGTGCCAAAGAACGACGCCCAGACACCAAGCGACAATGCACGTCCGGGTTCGCCCCCACGCGCCATCGGAAAGGCATCAAAAGTGGTGGCCACCGAACTTGGCGTTCCGGGAATACCAAGCAACGCTGCACTGATCAGACCGCCGGTATAACCACCGACATATACTGACAACATCACCGAAACCCCCTGAAGCGGTTCCATGGTAAAGGTCAGCGGCAAGGTCAGAATGATGGCCATGGTCACGGTAAAACCGGGAATGGCTGCTGCAACGATCCCGGCAACGGAACCGATCAGCATGTAAATCAGGGTATCGAATGCGAAAACCTGATGGGCACCGGCAAGAAATGCATCCAACATGATCGTAAACTTCTGTTAGCCCGCGAACAGCATGCCGCGCGGGAGAAACACGTTAAAGACTTCGGCAAACAGCAGATTCAAGCCAACCGAGAAGATCAGGGCGGCGATCACGGACTGTATGACGGTCTTTTTCGAAATGCCTGCGATCATAAGCTGGCTGATCAGCAGAAAAACAAAGGTCGCCAGCGAAAAGCCGGCAAAGGGCAATGCGCCAAGATAGACAACCAGCAAGCCAAACAGCGCAAAGGATATCCGGCGGACCTTGACCCAGCTGCACAACGCTTCGCCAAGCGCGTCAAGCTGACCGGCCTTGCGGATATCAATAATCGCCCGGATGGCTGCAATCAGGCAAAGACCTGCAAGAACGCCAAAGACCAGCTGCGGGAAAGACCCGGCACCCAGCGGTTCCCAGCGCGAGGTCGGCAACTCACCTGCCCGCAGGGACAAATAAACCGAACCAGTTCCGAAAACGATATAGGAAACCAGCCGCGCAAATTCTGTTCTTGCACGAGAAGCAGCGGGTGCCGATGCATCCGCTGCTGCTGATTTCTCAGCCCCGTTCGTCATCCTGCGAGCTTGCCGACCAGACGGTTAACCGTGTCAGACAGCTTGCCGAGATATGCCTTGTAGGCATCCTGGCCAAGGAAGACCGGCTCGGAACCGACATTCTTGATTTTTGCGCGAACGTCTTCGTTCTGCATGACTTTTTCCAAATGTGCTTCAAGCGCATCTGCAACATCCTGCGGGGTGCCTTTGGGCAGAACAACACCGCGGGTCACAGCCAGATCAAGATCATGACCAAGTTCGGCAAAGGTCCGAACATCAGGCTCATCGGCGGTACGTTCCGGCATGCCGACAGCAGCAAAGATCAGATCGCCGTTTTCAACAAACTGACCAGCCGAGGAAACATCACCAATGGCAACGTCGATATTGCCGCCAACCAGGGCACGGATACGCTGACCGGTACCTTCGTAACCGACATAGGAGAACTGGATACCAAATGCGTCTTCAATCATCGCCATATGAAGGTGCGGAACACCAGCAAGGGTAACACCGGCGCGAACCGCACCCGGATGATCCTTGGCAAAGGCAACCATTTCTTCAAAGGTCGAGAAGTTCTCGTTCTTCGAGAAGGTCAGATATTGCGGCGACGACGTCACCAGCGCGATCGGCATGAAGCTGTTCCAGTTCAGGTCGGTGATGCCCGTACCATTGGAAATCAGCAGGCCTTCGTGGATCTGCGAGATGGTGTAACCGTCAGCCGGACGCTTTGCGAATTCTGCCAGACCAACATTGCCGCCAACGCCCGGCATGTTGATGACCGGAACAGCCTGACCGGTTTCTTCGGCAAGACCCTGTGCGACCAGACGCATCAGCGTGTCACTGCCGCCACCCGGACCCCAGGGAACGATGAATTCAATCGGTTTTTCGGGATAGTCCTGCGCCTGTGCAGGTCCTGCAATGGCAGCCGCCATCAGACCAGCGGCAACAGCAATCTTGCGGAACATGTCAATGCCTCCTGATAAATCTACTGGATCAATTAAAACCAATTATTTTTTGGTTCGTTCATTTTGTCGACATATTGTTGTCATCGTAACTTGGCATCCGCAACCCCAAAAACGCGAAACTACGTATTTTTCGCCATATTTATGGATTTCAGGCGCAAAATCATTGCCAAATGGATAGGACTGGCGTTACTACCAATAACATATAACCGTAAAAATTGGTTTGGATTGGTTCAAGATGATTGAAATCGAAGGCACCATGAGCCTTTATCTGATCTGGGGCGCTGCAATGCTGTTTGCCGGCGTTGTCGGCGGCATTATGGCTGGCCTGCTGGGCGTGGGTGGCGGGATCGTGATTGTCCCGGTGCTCTACCATTTTCTGACCACCATGGGCGTTGATGAATCGTTGCGCATGCAGGTCGCCGTGGCCACCTCGCTCACGACAATCATTGCAACCGCGATCTCGTCGACTCGCAGCCACTATAAAAAAGGTTCGGTCGATATTGCCCTTCTCAAACACTGGGGTCCGGCAATTGTCGTCGGGGTGATTATCGGCACCGCGATTGGCGGCCTTGCCGATGGTCGCGTTCTGACCATCGTCTTTGCCGTGGTGGCAATTCTGGTTGCTGCAAACATGATGCTGGTCAAGGACCGCGAAACGGACGAGGCCAAAAACCCGCCGAAATCGGTCTGGGCGGTTCTGGGCGTCCTGGCCGGAAGCCTGTCGGCAATGATGGGAATTGGCGGGGGAACCATCTGTGTTCCGGTACTCAATTTCCTGGGATATGACATTCGCCGTGCGGTCGGAACGGCCGCTGCGATCGGTCTGATCATCGCCCTTCCCGGGACCATTGGCTATGCGATGTCGGGGATCGGTGTTGACGGTCGTCCGCCATTTTCGATTGGCTATGTCAATGTTCTGGCGGCAGCCCTTCTGATCCCGATGACAGTTCTTTGCGCACCGATCGGGGCACGCATTGCCCACACCATACCGCGACGCGCATTGCGCATGTGTTTCGGCCTGTTTCTGGCCATCACATCATTGCGAATGTTCTATGATCTGATTAACTGATATCAGAAACAAAGACTTGCGATCCGAACCAGTCTTCTGGGAGATGGCACCACAAAAAACCGGTGCAGATTGGTTCGGATACAGGGAACGCCATAATAAAGAACAAAGACCATGAATGACCTTGTGACCAACGGATTGGCTGAAAAGCTCAAATCCGGATTTGCCCGCGGCGAATTTGTCAAAGACGGCCGTGTCATTGCCGAACGCAACCTTGCCGAACAGCTTGATGTCGGACGCAGGGCATTGCGCAAGGCACTTGATCTGCTTGAAGCAGAAGGCCTGATATGGCGCCGTCAGGGTCAGGGAACCTTTGTCGGCACGCCCCCGACACCACGCCTGCGCAAGCTTGAAGGCATCGCCACCAAAACAAGCCCGTTCGAAATCATGGAAGTCCGTCAGGAAATCGAACCGTCCATGGCACGGTTCGCGGCCCTGCGCGCATCCCAGGGCGACATTGATGCCATGCGAACCATGGTCGAAAATGCCGCACGTGCCACTACCCAGGGCGAATATGAAAAATGGGATGCGGCCTTTCATCAGAAACTGGCCGAATCGGTCAAGAACACCCTGTTTCTTGCCGTGTTCGAAGCTGTAAATGCCGTTCGCCGTGACGCCGCCTGGGCCCGCATGCGCGAAAGCAGCCATTCCGACAGTCTGATCAATGATCTCAGCGCCCAGCACCGCGACATCGTCAATGCCATTGAACAGCGCGACCCCAAACGCGCCGAAGAAGCCATGCGCCGCCACCTCGCACAGGTCGAACAGGCCCTGAAACAAAGCTGACTGACAGAATATCGGCTTTGCCCAAACACAACAAAGGCCCGTCACTGTGCGGGCCTTTGTTGGTTGTTGCAGGCGGAAACACCCAATCAGCCTTGCGGCGCAAACCCCGCGAACACCCCGTGATAGGCCTTTGATGGCGGCACGGCATAGGCCCCGGCCTTGCTGGTGCGAATGCCCAGCATTGCCAGAGCTTCGATCATTTTGACCGCCGCACTGACCCCGTCAATCACCGGCACGCCAAGTTCCGCCTGAAGACGCTGCGCAATATCGGTCATGCCCGCACAGCCCAGAACAATTGCCTCGGCATGGTCATTGGCAAGGCAAATCTCGGCCTGTTTCTTTAACGCGCCATAGGCCATGGCGGCATTTTCACCCTCGAAATCAAGGGTCCGCACACCTGCGGCACGCACCACGCATTGCGATGAAGCCCCGTATTTCGACACCAGATGTTCAAGCGGACGCACCGAAACCGGCATCGGTGTCACGATTGCAAAGCGCGACGCAACAACCGCTGCCATGCGAAGGGCTGCTTCACACAACCCCATCACCGGGGCCGCGGTCAAACAGCGTGCCGCATCAACCCCCGTATCATCAAAACACGCCACCACATAACCGCCAACCGGATCGGCAAGCTGTTCGGGCGCTGCTTCAAGATCACGAATAACTGACAGCAACCCGACACTGGCAAAGGCCTCGTCGTAATAACCTTCGATGCTGTCCGGACCAAATTGCGGATTAAGGGCAAGCACGGCGGTACCGTCCGCCACAATCCGTTTTGCCTGATCACCGACCTTTTTGGTGAATCCCGTCGACAGGTTGGGATTGATGACAGCAATCCGGCTCATGCTTTTTGCCCCTTGCGACGCCGAAGGATCATGACCGATCCCAAGGCAATGCCGATCACCAGGAACGAGAAACCGGTGGTTACTGTTCCAAGCGCATATAGAACCGGCGTCGTGACATTGGTTGTCATGCCATAAATCTCAAGCGGCAAGGTATTAAGCGCCCCGGCCGTCATCAGGGTGCGGGCAAATTCATCGTAAGACAGGGTAAAGGAAAACATCGCAACCCCGATCAGGCTCGGCCCCACCATTGGCAGAACCACATACTGGATCGTCTGCCAGTTGCTCGCCCCCAAATCACGTGCGGCTTCCTCGTAAGACGGATCAAACCGGTTAAACACCGCAAACATGATCAAAAGACCAAACGGGAAGGTCCATGTCAGATGCGCACCAAGGGCGGATGTGAACCATTGCGGCTGCCATTCGATGATATTGAACAGCAACCCGATCCCCAGTGAAATCAGGATCGACGGCACAATCAGACTGGCAATCGCCAGATAGAAAATCACACTGTCGCCACGGAAGCGGCGACGGAATGCCAAACCCGCCATGAACGAAACCACCACAGTCACGACCATGACAATCAGGCCAAGCTTCAGTGACCGGGTAAATGATCCGCCAAAATCACCCACGGCCTGCTGTTCAAACAGATTGCCAAACCAGTGGAACGAAAACCCGTTCATCGGAAAGGTCAGGCCCCCATTTTCCCCCTGGAATGACAGGATAAAGATGGTTAGCATCGGCCCGTACAGGAACAGAACGAACAGGGTGAAAAAGGCCGCAAGGATGTAAAAGCTTGTCGGACGCCGTTCACGCGTGATTGCCATGATCACAGCTCCTTCCGGATATCGACAAGGCGCAAAAGCCCGGTCACAATCAGCAACACCGTGATCAGAAGCACCACCGCACTTGCCGCCGCGGCCGGGTATTGCAAAAGCCCGATCTCGTTTGAAATCTGCAAACCGACCGACGCACTCTGCCCGCCACTCATCAAACGCACCGTGATGAAATCCCCCATCACCACGGTGATGACAAAGATCGAACCAATGGCAATGCCCGGCTTTGACAACGGCACGATGACCGATTTCAGGGTTTCAAACCCGCTGGCCCCGGCATCACGCGCCGCCTCAATCAGGGAACGATCAATCCGCATCATGGAGTTGAAAATCGGCACCACCATGAAAAGCGTATAGAGATGCACATCTGCCAGCACGACTGCGAAATCGGAAAACAGAAGGAACTCAAGCGGTTGATCGACAATTCCCAGATTGATCAGTGCCGAATTCAAAAGACCGTTGCGACCAAGGAATGGAATCCACGAAATCATCCGGATGATATTTGACGTCCAGAACGGGATCGTACACAGCATGAAAAGCACGATCTGCCAGGTCAGACTGCGCACATGAAACGCCAGGAAATAGGCAACCGTAAAGCCGATCGACAAGGTAAAGACCCAGGTCAGTGCTGCATATTTCAACGTATTGAGATAAATTTTCCAGGTCACCGATGACCCGAGCAAATAGCTGTAATTTTCCAAAATAAAATCGGGCAGGATCCGGTATTCGTCATAGTCCCAGAAACTGACAATCACGATGGTCAGAAGCGGAATGACAAGAAAGACCGCAAAGATCGCCGCCATCGGCGTGATCAGAAAATAGGACGATCGTTTGGACGTATCAAAAGCCATTATCTGTCCCTAAAAGCTCTGGCCGCGGTGCTTTGACATTGCTGTCTGGCGCAAAAACTGCCGCACACACGGATCAACCGGACAACTGAAATTATTAAACCGGGGTGCCGGGCGCGGCCAAAACCGCGCCCGATCAAAATCTTTGAACCCACGCTTAGGCCGCGATGAATTCGTTCCACTTGCGGACCATGTGCTTGTTCTGGTCCATGACAGAGTTCCAGCAAGCGACCGAGCCCATGCGCTCTTCGTAGGAACCGCCATCGCGAACCGCACCGGCTTTTTCCATGACCTTGCCGTCCGGGCTAAGGATATCGCCCTGGGCTTCCTTGCCTTCCATCCAGAAGCCCCATTCGTCTTCGGACATGAACTTCTTCGCGGTTTCCGGTGCCGCACTGTAGTAACCCTGACGGTTAAGATACGCGCCAACCCAGCCCGACAGGTACCAGTCGATATATTCATAAGCCGCTTCAAGCTCGAGACCCGAAAGATGCTTGGCAAGGCCGATACCGCCACCCCATGCACGATAGCCTTCCTTAAGCGGCTGATAGGTACATGCGATGCCCTTGGAACGAACGGCCGCAACCGCCGGTGACCACATGGACTGAATGACAACTTCACCCGATGCCATCAGGTTGACCGACTCATCGAAGCTTTTCCAGAAGGCACGGAACTGGCCGGCTTTTTTGGCATCAATCATCACCGCGATGGTCTTGTCGATTTCTTCCTGGGTCATGTTGCCCTTGTCGCCATAGGTAACTTCGCCCATGGCTTCACAAACCATCGCCGCATCCATGATGCCGATCGACGGGATGTTCAGGATCGATGCCTTGCCTTTGAATTCCGGATCAAGCAGATCGGCCCAGCTGGTGATCGGACGGCTGATCAGGTCGGGGCGGATACCAAGGGTATCGGCGTTATAAATGGTCGGAATCAGAGTCATCCACTGGGTCGGTGCCGATGCAAATGTGGTGCTGTCCGCACCCTCAACAAAGCCGACCGTATGCGGTGCAGTGCCCTGTGCAATTTCGGAATCAGGCGTCAGCTTGCCATCGATGAACAGCTTGGAAATATACTGATAATTCTTGAGCTTGGTCGTATCCATCGGCTGCATGGTGCCGGCCGGGAAGACTTTCTTACAGATCCAGTATTCGATATCGGCAATATCGAACGAGTTCGGCTGGGTCACGGCGCGCTGGGCAACCGCATCGGAATCAAGGGCCGTCATCTGAAGGGTAAAGCCAAGATCTTCTTTGACCTTGTCAGCAACCGCATTGATGTTCGAAACACCGGTACCGAACTGTCGCAGCGTCACATTCTTGATGTTCTGCGCCCAGATGGTCGGGAACCCGGTGATGGCACCAGAACCAATCGCGGCACCGGTTACGGCAGCCGCACCTTTGACAAAACCGCGGCGCGATACACCGGCATCGCTCAGCAAATTCTTTGACTTCTTGGTCTCGATCGTCATGTGAAGCACTCCTGATAGATTGTTTTGGTTTGGTTGGTTATTCACGCCAGAACATGAGCATGTTCGGGCTTCCAATAGGCGATGTATTTGTCCTGCCGCCTTACTGGCGCCTGCCGAAATTCGCTTTCGGTCTTCATCAGGGTTATTTCCTTGCCGTCGCTTGTGGTCGCGACGATCCTTACCCACAGGCCGAGATATTCGACCGTGGTAATCTCGACAGGGATTTGCCCGTTTTGGGCCTCCTGCGGGGCCGTTTCATCCAGACCGATCAGATCGGTCCGAATGGTGAATTCCAGTTCTTCGCCCGCCTTTCCTTCCGCAAAGCCCGGCAGGAAAAAGCTGTCCGGCCCCCGCGCAAGCAACGTGCCCGCAGGACCGGATTCCGAAACCGTGCCTTTGAAAATGTTCTGACCGCCCATGAAATTGGCGATGAAACGCGATTTTGGCTGGTTGAAGATTTCCTGCGGCGTGCCTTTTTGACGGATGATGCCGTCTTCCATCACCACCACCATGTCCGAAAGCGCCAATGCCTCGTCCTGGGCGTGGGTCACATGGACAAAGGTAATGCCGAGCTCCTGCTGCAAACGGCGCAGCTCGTCGCGCATGCGTGCACGCAAAAACGGATCAAGTGCTGAAAGCGGCTCGTCAAGCAACAGAACGGATGGTTCGGTAATCAATGAACGGGCCAGGGCAATGCGTTGCTGCTGGCCACCGGAAAGCTGATCGGGTTTGCGATCGGCAAACTGGGCCATCTGCACCCGCGTCAGCATTTCCATCGCCCGCTCCTTGCGATCGGCTGGCGACACGCCCTGCATTTTCAGGCCAAAGGCGACATTTTCCGCACAGGTCATATGCGGGAAAAGCGCGTAATTCTGGAACATCATCGCCGTGCCACGCTTGACCGGCGGCAATTCGGTCACATTGCGATCCCCGATCAGAAGATCGCCTTCGCTGATCACTTCGTGACCGGCGATCATGCGCAATGTCGTCGACTTGCCACAGCCCGACGGGCCAATCAAACAGCAATACGCCCCTGCGGGAATTTGCAGGTCAATGGACTTGACCGCCTGCGTGCTGCCATAAAACTTACTGACAGCAATTAGTTCGATGGCTCCGTTGCCCTTCATCCGCTCACCCGTCACTGCATGCAAAATTGTTAACAATCCTGTTGTCGATTGCAGGCAAAATGCGTGCCACTTGTTTTTATTGGCGGTTTCGTGCGGGACTCCCGGCCTATCCGCACCAGCATGGCGGGAATGCTGCTTGTTTTATGCTCACGCATTGTGCATTTTTTGCGCACCATGGTTTATGTGGTCAATTTAAATGCAATCTCTGCGCATGGCCTTCATTTGAGCGGGTGATTTTTTATTGTCCAAATCGTCAACAATTTTGTAGAAAGAATATATCGCGCGAAAACATAAACGACGGAAAGCATCGTCAAGATGGCCAAGGCCGAAGAAACCGGCAGCTATAAAGGCAGCGGCAAGCTGCGCCCGGAGGAAATGATCTATCAGGAAATGCTCGACGCGATCCTTGATCGCCGTCTTGAACCGGGCATGAAACTGGTCGAAGAAGACCTGGCCAAGACCTTTGGCGTCAGCCGCGCACGCATTCGCGCCACGTTCCTGCAACTGGCCCATGACAAGCTGATCAACCTTGTGCCCAATCGCGGGGCTTTTGTTGCCGAACCGACCATCGACGAGGCCATCGAAGTCTTTTCAGCCCGCCGCATGATCGAAGACGGCGTTGCCCGCAAGGTTGCGGTTTCCATGACGGACGCGCGTGCCGCCCAGATCAAAAGCCATCTGGACCGGGAACATGATGCCCATCATCGCGGCGATCATCGTGCTGCCATCATCCTGTCGGGCGAGTTTCATCTGCTTCTGGCCCGCCTGACCGGCAATCTGGTGATCGAAGAATTTCTGGAACGCCTGATCCTGCGCACATCGCTGATCATTGCCATGTATGAAAGTCCGCAACCTGTCGATTGCTCACATACCGAACATGACGATCTTCTAAAAGCACTGACAAGCGGCGATCCGGATATTGCAGCAGCCGAAATGTCGCGCCATCTCGATGCCATTCGCGACCGACTGCAACTTCAGCGCCCCAAACCCGGCAAGACGGACTTTGCCAGCATCTTTGGCCGCACACCAAAATCAGCTGCAAGCTGACCGGTGCCCGAGGCAACCCGGGGCAACCAGTACCGTCGGGAGTATACCCACCCCACGCCAACCAAGACCGGGCCAGACCGGACCCAATCACCGCACACCTGGGGCGACGCACCACAAGACATGCCCGAAACACTGCTGCGAATTTATTGGTGCGACCTGTCATCAACACAGTCGCCCCCAAACGGGCCAGATTTAGTGGCCGGGACGCAACAGGCACGCAGCCATGTTTTTGATCTCCTGATCAATATAGTTGCGATTGATTATCACAATGATTATCATGGAAATCACCCTGAACAGCTACTGATCCCATGGCGAGCAAGCCCGATACCCAGCAATTATTCCGGCAATATGGCGAAGAAGTCCGACGCTTCCTTGCCCGCAAATTGTCATGTGCGGATACTGCCGAAGATCTGACTCAGGAAACTTTTGCGCGTTTGCTCCGGATCGATAGCGACATCATCATCGAGGATGGCCGCGCCTTTATCTACAAAACAGCCAACAATCTGGCGATCGACCATATCCGGGCGCAACGCCGGCGGCGTACCGATCCCACAGATCACGACACCATGGCGCTGATTGCCGATGATCGCCCGAATGCTGAAACCCAGACCGGTGACCGGCGAAGATTGAAAATCCTTCAACAGGCGATTGCCGAATTGCCGCCGCGCACCCGGGAAATTTTTGTACTCGGACGGATTGAAGGTTACAGTTATGGCGCAATCGCACAGAAACTGTCGGTTTCGGAAAGCACGGTCCAGAAACATCTGGCAACTGCGCTGGCCCATGCGGTAACCAAACTCAAAAAACATCAGGCCGAATGAAAAAGATGTACGTTTTTCACGATGTGAAACGTCATAATAAACAGACCGAAATTCAGGAAGCAGTTCGTGGCACAGGGCAAAAACAAACCCGAAATTGATGAAATGGACCAACACGCAGCCGCGTGGGTGATCCATGATCATGCTGTGGCCACGACCGGCAAACAGTCGCCATCCGATGCCGCCCGGCAATCCGGCCACGCATCAAGTCGCGAATGGATCCAAAGCACCCCGGCCCATGCCGAGGCCTATGAAAACGCACAATCGGTCTGGGATGACCTTGCCCTGATTGATCCGGAAGACCTGAAACAACCCGGCCCGGCCGCAAACGATGCCAACACCGGCCCCGCCAAACGCGGCTGGCATATTGTTGCGATCGCCGCGACCATTTTGCTTGCGGTGATTGGCGGTATTGAATTGCCCGACCTGATGGCGCGATCCTTTGCCGATCACAGCTCCGCACATGGGGAAATCACCACGCTGACGCTGTCTGATGGCAGTCGCGTGCTTCTTGATTCCGCATCGGCAATCGATGTTGCATTTAGCGACACCGAACGCGCCGTCACCCTGATTTCCGGGCGGGCAAGCTTTGATGTCGCCCCTGCAAGCGACACGGTTCCGCCCTTTGTCGTCCATGCCGGAAACAGCACCACACGCGCACTCGGGACCAAATTTGATGTTGAATTTGGCGATGACGATGACGGTCATGATCTGACCGTGACGGCTATCGAACATCAGATCATGGTAACCCCCGATGTCGCACAGGCCGATACCAGTCTGGTTCTGTCACCGGGTGAACGCATTTCAATCCGCGCCGGGGCTTCGGATATCGCGGTACAACAGATCAATCTGGCAACCAGCACCAGCTGGCAAAACGGCTTCCTGATTTTTGACCATGCCCGCCTTTCGGACGTCACGCGAACGCTTAATCGTTATGCCAGCGGTCCGATCCTGATTGCCAGCGGCGATCTTGCCAATCGCGAAGTCAGCGGCATGTTCCGGATCGACAAGATTGATCAGGCGGTCGATGTCATCAGCAAGGGCCTTGGTGCTTCAAGCTACAGCATACCGCATGTTGCGACATTCCTTGTCGAATAACCCCAAGAAAACCGCCATTTCCTGACGGGATCCGGTACCGGAAATTCTGTATCTGAAAATTTTCAAAAAAAATTTCGGATATTTTTACCGGATCGGAAAACCGGCGCGTCTTCTCCTGTAGGATAGAGATAATGCGACCTACTTGCATTATCAATTAATGTGAAGACCTAGGGGAGATGGCTAAATGGCCTCCAAAAGGGGAACCTCGGCAACGCGTGTTGCCGATCATCGTAATATGCGCGCATCACAGCGCAGCATCGCCAAACAACTTCTGGCCGGTACCGCAATGTCGCTTGGGGCGATGATGCTGTTTGCACCGGTTGATGCACAGGCTGCACAAGCCGCACAGAACGCACAGAACGGCAGCAAGACCGAAATTGCCCAGGCAAGTGCGACCTTCGACTTCGCCATTGCATCTCAAAACCTCAATGATGCGCTTCTGGCGTTTGCCCAGCAGACCGGCATTCAGATTTTCTATGATACCGCGCAGGTCGAAAACCTGACCAGCACCGCGGTAAACGGCAAAATGACCGCAGCCGAAGCACTTGGAAAATTGCTTGAAGGCAGCGACGTCAAATACAGCTTCACCGACGACAATTCCGTCACCCTGGTTGCCGGCGGCGACGCCATGCTCGACCCGGTTGTTGTCGAAGCCCAGGGCACCAATCCTGGAGACCCGGCAGCCACCGAAGGAACAGGCAGCTTCACCACAACGGTCGCGGGTGTTGGTTCCAAAAGCAACGAAACCATCCGCGAATTGCCACAGTCAGTCAGCGTAATCACCTCAGCCCGCATGGAAGAGCAGAACTTCCAGTATCTTGACGATGCCATGCGCTATACCACCGGCGTTCAGGTTCTCGCAAACACTGCCGGTCGATCCTCCATTGCATCACGTGGCTATGAAACAACTACGGCACAAACAAACGGCTTGTCTGTGCCGATCTCAAGCCGCGAAGGTACCATACCCAACCTAGCCATGTATGACCGTATTGAGGTCCTGCGTGGCGCCGCTGGCTTGTATGGCGGATCGGGCTTTCCCGGCGCCACGATCAACATGGTGCGTAAGCAGGCCAAAGACGAGTTCACCGGCTCGGCCACCCTCGGCTACGGTTCGTGGGAACATTATAGCGCACTGGGTGACGTTTCCACGCCTTTGACCGAAGACGGCAGCGTCCGTGTACGTGGTGTTGTATCGACCGACTATCGCGAAAGCTTCGTCGATGTTGAAGAGAACAATAACGAACTCGGCTATGTAACCCTTGATGCCGATGTCACCGACGATACATTCATTTCCCTTGGCCTGTCGCACGAACGCAAAGATCAGGTGCCTCACAATGGCTTGCCTGCCAATTCCGATGGCACCCAACTTGATGTGTCACGCTCAACCTATGCCGGGGCAAGCTGGAACACTTTTGAAAACACCTCCAGCGACGTTTACTTCGACCTGAAACACCAGTTCAGCTCACGTACCGATGGCAGCGTCGGACTCCGCTATAGTGATCGCAATATTGATGCGAACTATGCCTACACAAACTCTGCTGTTGATGCTGCTGGTACTGCTACATATACCGGTTACGAATCACATGCAGACCAGCAAGCATTCGCTGCAGATGCGCATGTGAATCACAACTTTGATCTGCTTGGATATGAACAGACCCTGACCATCGGTGCAGATGCAAACCGCGTTATGACGGATTCCCAAATGTATCGGGGAACCACCTATGCTGGCAGATACACCATTTCGAGCCCGGATCTTCCATATGTTCAGCAGCCCCTGAACTCGGACACCAAGGTTACGGCAATCCAGTCTGGTGTTTACACCAAACTCAAACTGCAAACGTTTGACGACATCACCTTCTCGTTTGGTGGCCGAACCAGCTGGTACAATTCGGTAACGGAAAACCGTCGGACAAATTCCGAAAGTGATCTGACCGAAGATGCTGTTTTCACACCCTTCGCCGGTGTGGTCTATGACGTAACCGACGATTTCTCGACCTACTTCAGCTACACCTCGATCTTTGAACCGCAGGATGCACAAGATGTATCTGGTTCCCAGCTTGATCCCCGCACAGGTCAGCAGTTCGAAGTTGGCGTAAAGGGCGAACATTTCGGCGGCCTGCTGAACAGTCATCTTGCCGCCTTCCAGATTGATGACGTTAACCGTGCTGCTGACGATCCGAATGATGGCGGTAGCGCTAAAATTGCCTCGGGCGAGCAGCGTTCGCGCGGTATCGAAGCAGAACTCAGCGGTGAAGTCGTTGAAAACCTGCAGGCATTTGTTGGCTATACTTTCCTGTATGTCACCGACCAGACCAAAGACGATGATGCAACCATCCGTGTAAATTACGCGCCGCGCCATCGTGTCACATCATGGCTCGATTACGGCTTTGATCAGGGCGTTCTTGACGGCCTGAGCATCGGCGGTGGCGTTTCCTGGTCCGATGACTACTGGGTTAGCGACCGGAACGTAGTCTCTGACAGCTACTATCTTGTTGATGGCCGTATCGGATACGAAGTTAACCAGAACCTTGAGGTTGCTCTTAATGTGAACAACATCCTGGACGAAGAATATTACGAACGTCCAGGCACCACGAGCACCTTCAACTATTACGGCGCACCGCGTAACTTCTTCCTGAGTGTCACTGGCAAATTCTAAGCCTGACAATCATCAGACTATTTAAAAAGGCGGGGAAATTCCCCGCCTTTTACTGTTTCTACCTGCTGATTTGGCACCTTGTTAAGCCAGAAAACCATATTGTATAAAATATTCGACGGCGCAGAGCAGAGCTGTTAGGGTTCGCATACCAATTTATCGGGCACCGTCGCAGTATTATCATATTGTATGATGTTTACATCTGCCGACCCGGACTCTAAGCTGCGCACAGTTTATCAGGGCTGCGCCATTTGGGCGTTCCGACCGGCTTGAACCATGCGCAATTGTTTGCACATGACACATGCGGATCGGATCGGATCGGATCGATCAAAAAGCATTGCGCTGGCCCATCCGGCACAGGACATAACCCCACAGGAGACCCACATGCTTAGTGGACAGCATTACATCGCAGGCGAGTGGCTGAATGGCCCGGACGTGTTTCAGGCCGACAATCCGTCAACCGGTGAAAAGCTCCCGACCAAGTTCCAGCACGGCACCGAGGAAATCGTCAATCAGGCGGTCGAAGCAGCCCAGGCCTGTGCCGAAGAGTTCGCCGCCATGCTGCCGGCCAAACGTGCGGAATTCCTGCGCGCCATTGCGGATGAAATCGATGCGCGCGGCGATGCAATTACCGAAATCGGCAACCTTGAATCTGCCCTGCCTGCTGCACGCCTGACTGGTGAGCGCGGCCGCACGGTTGGTCAGCTGCGCTTCTTTGCTGACTGGATCGAAGAAGGGTCATGGTTCGAAGCCCGCATTGAAACCGCACAGCCGGACCGTCAGCCGCTGCCAAAACCCGACATCCGCGTGATGAACAAGGCGCTCGGTCCGGTTGGCGTATTTGGGGCATCCAACTTCCCGCTGGCCTTTTCGACCGCGGGTGGCGATACCGCATCGGCACTGGCCGCGGGTTGCCCGGTGGTCTTCAAGGGCCATGCCGCCCACCCCGGCACGTCCGAACTGGTTGCCCGGGCAATTGAAGCCGCCATCATCAAAACCGGCATGCCCAAGGGCGTCTTCAGCCTGATCCATGGTGGCACGCGCAAGGTTGGCCAGGCACTGGTAGCCCATCCGCTGATCAAGGCAGTTGGCTTTACCGGTTCGACCGGTGGCGGACGTGCGCTGTTTGACATTGCGGTTTCGCGCCCGGAGCCGATCCCGTTCTATGGCGAACTTGGTTCAAACAACCCGGTCTTCCTGCTGCCCAAGGCAATGAACGAAAAGGCCGCCGATATTGCCAAGGGCTGGGTCGGATCGCTGACCATGGGTGTGGGCCAGTTTTGCACCAATCCGGGTCTTCTGATCGCGCTTAAGGGGGCCGATCTTGATACCTTTGTGGAAACTGCCGCAAGCGAGCTTGGCCAGGTTGGCGGTGCCGCCATGCTGACTGATCGCGTATCAAGCGCCTATCACGACGTCACCAACGCCATGAGCAAACATGCCAAGGTGACCTGCCCGCTGAAACGTCGCGACTCTGATGGCAAATTCGAAGGCAGCCCGGCCATCTTCCGCACCACGGCCGCCGACTGGAAAGCCAACCCGGAACTGGCTGAGGAAATGTTCGGCCCGGCCGGGATCATTGTCGAGTGCGACAGCATTGATGAGATGTTAGCGCTGTCATCGACACTGATCGGACAATTGACCGCAACCATCCACATGGTCGATGGCGATGCCGATCTGGCAAATGCCCTGCGTCCGGCGCTTGAAAAATGTGCAGGCCGTATTCTGATCAATGGCTGGCCGACCGGGGTTGAGGTCTGCCATTCCATGGTGCATGGCGGTCCTTATCCGGCCAGTACGGATTCGCGTTCGACCTCGGTCGGGTCACTCGCCATCAAGCGTTTTGTCCGTCCCGTTTCCTATCAGGCCTTCCCGGATGCATTGCTTCCGGCCCCGATCAAGGATGCCAACCCGCTCAATATCCCGCGTCTGGTCAATGGCAAGTGGCAGATGCCGAACTAGGATCTTCGGGTTTCAAACAAACACAAAGGGCGCGATCAACCGGTCGCGCCCTTTTGCATGATATGGACCGATCGGAATCGCGATCAGGCATCACGCGGCACACCATCGGGGTCATCACTGCCGCGATGATATTTGAATGTCCCGGTTGCCGTCCCGATCACTTCGCCATCGGCGTTATAGGCCACTGCCTCGGTAAAGACGATCTTGCGTCCCCGGCCCTGTTTGCGGGCAACCACACGCACCAACCCATCCTTGGCCATACCAATGAAATTGGTGGTCAGTGAAAGCGTCATGGTTTTGCGCACATTCCCCGCAACCGGGCAAAAACACACCGCATAGCCAGATGCCGTATCCATCAGCGTGGTCAAGATCCCGCCATGCAGGATCCCGACACGGTTGCGGTGAAAATCCTTCATCTCCAGCTCGACGACCGCGTGGCCGTCTGCCCATTCCACCAACCTGTATCCGAGATGGTCCTGAACCGCGCTGCCATGGGCCTGTTCATAGGCAAGATTATCGATTGTATCGGTCATATCAGCGACCCTGATTGTGAAAATTTCCCAAGCTATAGCAGATATTTGCCACCCCGAAAAACACACAGGACCGCCGATCACGGATTTGCCTGAGTCGCAGCGACCTTGGCGCACAAAACCCCCGCGCCAAGCCGAAAATCACACGAACCCCAAGACTTATTGCGCATCGCAACATAGAATAAATGTTTATTTTCAATTAGTTAATTGTACCGTTCTCCAAACAAGAACGGGATAGCGGTGAAAGGAGAATAGTCGCAAAGCAGGGTGTCTGGTATCTCTGAATTCATCGCAAAGACAGATGATGTCGCAAAGGATTAGAGCCATGACGACGATTGCTTACAAAGACGCAACCAGCATCGAACGTGAAGTCCGCACCGGCTGGTTCACCAGTTTTGTTCGTGCCCTTCAGGTTGCCGTAATCATGAAAGCATCCCAGGCCAAAACCCACGCAGAACTGACTGCGGACTGGAACAAGGCATGGCGTCAGGTTGAAGGTTAAGGCATCCGCCGCCTTCGTTTGAGGTTGGTGCGACGATCTGCACATCTGCCGCACCCTCAAACTTCTTGACGCTTCGGGCTGAACCACCGACAACGGTTCCATGCAAAAGTTTGATATCGTGACCATCCGGCTTTTCGTCGCCATCGTGCGCGCCGGGAGCATCAATGAAGCCGCAAGGCGCGAACATATCGCGACCTCGGCCGTGTCACGCCGCATTGGCGAACTTGAAGCCATGCTGGGTGTCAAACTGCTTCGCCGCCTGCCGCGCGGGGTCGAACCGACCGAAGAAGGCACGATATTTGCCCGCTATGGCGAAAAGCTTCTGGGCGATCTGAACCATCTTTCCAACGAGCTTCGCGATTTCAATGCCGGGGAAAAGGGCAAGATTTATCTTGCCGCGGTGACGTCTGCGATTCTGACCGGCTTGCCGTCATTTCTGGCCGATTTTGAACGCGATTTTCCCCACATCACTGTTGATGTCCGCGAATTGACATCGCGCGAAAGTGCCGAAGCCGTCCGCGAAGGGCGTGCTGATCTGGCGATCCTGGCCGATAACAGTCCGCTTGGCGATCTGGCCCATGATGTGTTTTGCGATGACCCGATCTGGGTGGTGACGCCCAAAGGCCATCCGCTGATCCCCAATGCAGACACCCCCAAACCGGTCAAATTTTCCGAAGCCGCCAAATATGACATCATTTCCCTGCATGAAGGCGGGGTGATTGATGACCTGATTTCCGAAGCCGCATCGAAAATGAAGCTTGATATGCATCCCCATATCAAGGTCGTGCGTTTCGGGTCCCTACGCCAGATGATTGCCGCAGGACTTGGGATCGGCTTTTTGCGGAAAAGTTCGGTTGCGGGGTATATCGGCCATATGAATATTGCCGGCGCACCGATTGCCGATGACTGGGCCAAGCGCCAGTTGCTGATCGCCCATGATGGTGATGCCAACCTGACCAGTGCCGCACGTCTGTTTCGCGACTATCTTCTCAAGAAATCATCGGAAACAAGCTTCAAACCTGTTCTGGGCTAATCTGGCGACCGTTGCGGTCAGGCGGATCTTGCCATCCGTTCGGCCCAGATATCACCGCCTGTCGGCCCCAGCGGCACCGCCATCCCGGCAAGACGGGCAACATGACGCCCGGCCTCATCAAGTACCAGACCGGGAAGTTCCGGCCATTGTCCGATTGGATCCAGAATTTCGATCTCTTCACCGTCGCGGGCATTGATCAATTCGGGCAGGTCTTCACGCGCATGCGTGCCACCACCGGCCAGCATCGGAATGATCAGGGTTTTCTTGTGCGTGGAAAGGTCGCGCCAATCGGCAAGCGATGGTTTGCCTTCGATATTGCCAATGCAGATTTCAGGCCCGGCGCAAAGCCCCTGAACCTGGCGGGCAAAACGGACCGTTTCCGGCAAAGGTGCGGTCAGGGTTTTCAAGCCATGCGGCACCAGAAATACCGACATTTCATCCAGTCGCCACCGCCGATTGGCGGCGGCTGCCCGGATTTTGCTGGCGACAAGGTCATCAAAGCCCGGAAGATTAAGGGCCGGGGGCAGAACAACTGCATCACCCAATCCGGCACGTTCAAGATCGCGCGGCAGTTCTTCGAATACGAGATACCCTTCACTGAAAAACAGCGGGAAAATGATCAGACGTTCGGCATGTCCCGACCGTTTGAGGGAAGCGAGCTGATCGGGCAGTGACGGGTTGCTTCGCATATAGCCATGCGACACCGGCCCGTTCCAGTCAGCCGCAACGGACCGGGCAAGATCCCCTGCCGGGTCCCCGCCATTGCCGCTATTACCATGCGACACCATCATCAATGTTGGCATTTCGAAATCAGACATTGCGACCAGTCCCGTTATGCGTTCATGCAAAGACCTAGTAACCAGTACGCAGGATGCAAGGTTTTGGATCGCAACAATCCGGTTCTGATTTGGGTTTTATTGCACCAGATCCCAGCGCGGCTGGCCGCCAAACCGGTCATGCATGAAATCAACCAGAAGCCGGATACGCGATGAAAGCTGCCGACTGGGCGGATAGAGCAAATAAAGAAAAATCTCGGGCGGGGTATAATCACATAACACCGTCACCAGACGACCGGTTTGCAATTCCGGCCCGGCAATGAAAGTCGGCATTTCTGCCAAGCCCAGACCGGCCACCGCCGCATCACGCAGAACTTCGGCATTGTTACAGCAAAACACGCCATTGACCTGAACCGAAACCGGCCCGTTCGGGCCGGTCAGCTTCCAGGTCGAACCCGACGGAAGATTGCCATAATGCAGACAGGGCAAAGTCGCCAGATCCCGGATATCTGTTGGTTCACCATGTTTCTGCAAGAAATCGGGTGCCGCGCAAATCACGCGCCGGATCGGAATAATTTCATGATCAATCAGCGCCAGGGTTTCGGTCGGGCGGCTGATGCGCACCGTCATGTCAAAACCATCGGCAACCGGATCGATGAAATGATCATTCAAGGCCAATTCGATCCTGATATCGGGATACATGCGGGCAAAATCGACAAGTGCCGGGCCAAGATGCAGGGTGCCAAATGACATTGGTGCATTGATGCGAATGTCACCAGCCGGCTTTTCCGGATTCTCGCGAATGGAGTCTTCGGCATCCGTCAGATCCGTCAGAATGGCCTTGGCCCGCTGATAAAACGCCTGCCCGCTTGGCGTTACCGAAACAGTGCGTGTTGTGCGGTTCAGCAATTGCACACCCAGATCATCTTCAAGCGCGACCACCGCACGGTTGACCTGCGATCGCGACTGCCCGATGGCCCGGGCCGCGGCGGCAAAGCTGCCTTCTTCGACCACACGGATGAAACTTTGCAAACTGGCCATTTTATCCACGGGCAATATCCCTGGGATGCGTCATATGACGCGATGATAGGCTTATTGTCGCATTAAACGCAACACTGTGGGCATTATTGCGATAATTGTCTCATTTCATGAAAAGCGTATTCTGTCTCCAACAGAAGACATCCTCATGGAGGTACAGACAAATGCTGATCAAAGTAGATGCAGACACCCGTGGCCGCGCACAGTTTGGCTGGCTTGATTCCAACCACACTTTTTCGTTCGGTCATTATTACGATCCCAACCGGATGGGCTGGGGACCGCTTCGCGTCATTAACGAAGACCGTGTCATTCCCGGTGCCGGTTTTGACACCCATGGCCACAAGGATATGGAAATCATTTCCTATGTTCTTGATGGCGCCCTTGAACACAAGGACAGCATCGGAAACGGATCTGTGATCCGTCCGGGCCGCCTGCAACGCATGACGGCTGGCACCGGCATCCGTCATTCGGAATACAACCATTCGAAATCCGATCCGGTTCACTTCCTGCAAATCTGGATCATTCCGGAAGCCGCCGGACTGGAACCGGGTTACGAAGAAAAGGAAATCGCACGCCGCGATACGGGATCGGGACTTACCCTGATCGGCAGCCGCGATGGCCGCGAGAATTCGATCACCATTCACCAGAATGTCGATCTGTATGTTGCGCACCTTAACGATGGCGAAACTGCACAGCACAGCATCGAAAAAGGCCGCATTGCCTGGATCCAGGTGGCCCGCGGGTCGGTCAAAGTGAATGGCGAAACCCTTACTGCCGGTGACGGTGCGGCAATCCGGGATGAAGACGAACTTGTCTTCTCTGATGCCGACAATGCCGAAGCCCTTGTTTTTGACATGGTGGCCTGAGCTGCGAAAACCGCACTCCCCCATCCCGAGGAGAAAAATCATGACCTCGCT
Organism: Thalassospira sp. GO-4; assembly: GCF_023588965.1. NCBI lineage: Bacteria > Pseudomonadati > Pseudomonadota > Alphaproteobacteria > Rhodospirillales > Thalassospiraceae > Thalassospira > Thalassospira sp. GO-4. The sequence continues at coordinate 3,187,165 of NZ_CP097807.1, read as the reverse complement.
TACCAGTGACAAACCCCGTTCGATCATCCCTGCCATTGGCAATGTTACGTCCGCCCTGCAACCGCTTGCCCCGGTGATCATTCGTGTTACCACCGGCCTTTTGATGGTTCCGCATGGTGCACAGAAACTGTTTGGTGCCTTTGGCGGTTATGGCCTTGAAGGAACGGCCGGCTGGCTTGAAAGCATCGGCTTTGCCCCGGGCTTTGTCTTTGCCCTTCTGATCGGCCTTCTTGAATTTGTTGGCGGTTTGATGCTGACAGTCGGTCTTTTGACCCGTCCGGTTGCCGCCGCTGTTCTGGTTTTCATGGCTGTTGCCGTTTCAACCCATATCCCGGCTGGCTATTTCTGGAACAATGGCGGCTTTGAAATGCCGTTGATGTGGGGTCTGCTTGCCCTGACGGTTCTGATCCAGGGTGGTGGTAAATTCTCGGTCGATCGCAAGATCGGCTACGAATTCTGATCCGACGCCCTTAAGCGCACCGATCAAACGGGTTGCTGATACAACAGCAGCCCGTTTTTTTATGGCTCCTCATATGAGGATATTGGAGATCAGATAAAACAGCCAAAGTAAGGTTGCACTGAATGGCCCGACAGGCTGCATCCCGAAGATGCGGTTTGTTGGTTCTTTATGATAACCCAAGCCAGATCTGTCTGACCGAACCATGTACGAAGATATTTCGATCATATTTGTTGATGACGATCCCAACGTGTTGCGCGGATTGCGTCGCCGTATGATGAGCCAACGCCCGAACTGGTCGCTGCGGTTTTTTGAAAGTGCTGAAAGTGCGCTGATCGGCCTTGCAGAAGAACAGGCAGATGTGGTTATTTCCGACATGCGGATGCCCGAAATGGACGGGGCCGAATTCCTGCGGATTGTTGCCAATCGTTATCCCCAGACATCCCGCATATTGCTTTCCGGCTATGCCGACGAAATCCCCATTCAAAACGGCACCACCGCAACCCAGCACTTTTTGACCAAGCCCTGCAAGGATACCGACATCATTCACGCGGTTGAGCGCGGTCTGGTCATGCGGCGTTATTTGCATGATCCGATGCTGGTTGATCTTCTGGCACGGATTCCCAGGGAACTGGCATGGCCGGCAACCTTTGAACGCCTGCACACGATATTGCAGCTCACCGGCCCCAAAAGCCGCGATGAGCTTAATGAATTTGCCGCCGATCATCCCGCACTGACATTTCTGGCACGGGATCTGGCGCGACGGGAAAAGCTTGTCGCCGCCGATAGCCAGACCGGCCTGATCGGTCTTGTGAAACTGCTTGGCATCGAGACGATCAAGGCATTGTGCATTCTATGGTCAGAACTGGGTCAGCCCGCCAAATTTGACCCGAACGTGCCAGCCATCGAACTGCACCGACCACTGGTTCTTGGACAGATGGCCGCCAATATTGCCCGGTTGCAAAACCTGCCCTTTGAAACGGTTGATCAGGTCCGTGCGGCGGCCCTTTTGTGTCATATCGGGGAAATCATCATCAAACGGGTGATGCCCGATGGCTACAAGGCCAGCCGTGATCGGGCCGATCGCGATGAATGCGATATTATTTCCGCCGAAGTTGCCGAAATGGGATTTGCCCATCCGGCGGTATCGGCATCAATTTGTGCCTATTGGGGATTCCCGCACGAAGTTGTTGAACAGATCGCGTTCCATCACAGGCCCGAAGTTGCACCGACCCCGAATTCCAGGACTCTGCTGATTGTCTATGCTGCGCAATATTTTGCCCGCATCGTTGGCAAGGACGGTATGAAACGCGCCGCCAAATATGACCTTGCCAGCGGGTTCATTTCACGATGCGGTGCCGATGACATCTGGCCGGTCTGGGAACGCAGCTGCATCGAAAACCACCTGCCGCACGGTATCGAAAAACCATATCCCGGCCAGATGTTCCATTCGGCAGGCTAACGCAGCAGCGCACCAAGATCGCTTGGCCCCTGCATGGCATCATTTTGCGAATGTGCGTTATAGGACGGATTGATTTTGGGCAGACGGATAACGAATTCGGCCCCGTCGACATAGTCCTCTGACAGGGTCAGATCACCACCGAAATCATCCTGGATAAGCTTGCGACAAATCGGAAGCCCCTGACCGGTGCCGACACCGCGTTCCTTGGTGGTAAAGAAATAATCAAAGATGCGATCGCGCAGGTCTTCCGGCACACCCGACCCGTTGTCGCGCAGACGGATAAACACATTGTCGTCGTCCGATGTCACCGTCAGATCGATGCGGCCGCGCCGCTGGCCGGTTTCCTTGATGGCCTGCGATGCATTGACGATCAGGTTGATCAGCGCCTGTGACAGATGGTTGCGTCGTCCATTGACCTCGGTGACATCCGACTGGATATGAACATCAAGATCGGCAACATGTTTGACCTGGTTGCGGGTAAGGGTAACCGCCGTTTCGATTTCTTCGGGAATTGAAATCAGTTCGATTGCATCATTGGCCGGATGGGCAAATTTGCGAATCCCCCGGACAATTTCGGCAATCCGTTCAAGTCCCTGGATACTTTCATCGATCGCAAGCGGCACTTCCTGCACCAGGAAATCGATTTTGCTTTGGTCAAAGTCGATCTTTGCCGTCGGGTCGGCCTGTTGGCGGCGCACTGCATCGACCAGACCCGAAAAGCTGTCAGAAAGAAATTCAAGATTGTTCTGGATATATTGCGCCGGGGTGTTGATTTCATGCGCAACCCCGCCTGCCAGCGTCCCCAAAGCATGCAGCTTGGCGTAATCGGCGGCCTCTTCGATGACTTCCTGTTCCTGTCGGGCTTTCTGGGCGGCAATATCCGCGGCAAAAACACGCTGGCGCTGACGGATCATGAATGCCCCCAGCACCGCCATTGCAACAACACCGACAAAGAACAAATAGGTCAGAAATTCAATATTGCGCTTCACGGTCTGAATATTCTGGGCGTTATAGACCGACACAAAATTCGTGGTCCGCACCACCGCCTGTTGCAACGGTTCGCCCATCGGTTCAAGCAACCGATAGAGTTCCTGTAATTTTGACCTTGGATCCGGGGCATTTTCCAGCGCGATATCGACTTCATCGATCCGGTTTTGCAGAGCGTCTATGGATGCCGCCACTTCGGGCACGGAAAACAGCACGCGGAAACCTTCGCCATCGCGCAACAGAAATACGCGGCTGACCATGATTTCATATTCAAGCATGATGTCTTCGACCGCCTGGTCATCAAGACCGGCACGGCCAAAGGCGGCTTCTATGTCGCGTTGAATGATGAAAAGCTGGCGCTGGATCTGAAACACCGCCCAGACGAAATTTTCCCGATAGGTAAACCGCTCGTCTTCAAGCTGGCGAATGATCGCCCCGGACAGAACCGCATACAAACCGACAAACAGCACCAGTCCAAAGAACATGGCACGGCCTGAACGGTTGAAAAAAAACGCCTTAATTCTTTGCATCAACAGATTTTACCTGCCAGACCGAATATGCCCAATAGGTATCTGTCTGGAAACGCACGTCCCTGTCATAGGGGAAGACAACCCAGAACGGGCCTTTTTCACGCACCGACATTTCCGCGTCATTAAGGTGATAGGCCAGAATGGCACCGTCATTTCGCAATACGTTGGTCGGGACAATGACGCTGTAATCATTCAGGGCCGCGACACGCACCATATCGGCGTCAAGGCCATAGGTCTCAAGCAGCAGGTCAAAGGAAACGCCCTGAAATTTCTGCACCCCGTTTGTCCAGGGGGTCGATGTGTAAAACTCGACCGCAGGCATTTCCATGAGCTTTTCCATGGAAACCGTTACCACCTCGCCATCGGGTTTTGTCAGCTTCAATGACCCGCCGGCCGATGCCCCCGCAGAAACGAAGCCCACCATGGCGACCACAAGGGCCAACACCTTTGCAAAGCTTTTCATATTCATATCCATGCTCCCTACCATGCCTTAAAGAGTGGTCACAGCATGTTGATTTAACAATAACTAACAGGTGAATTTAGTCAAAGACACAAGCACTTTTACGCGCTCATGGCTGTTGCTGTCTTTTCTTCCCAGACATCAAGCGGCTCCGGGCTGCCAAGATAGAATCCCTGCAATTCGGTGATGCCATAGACTTGCAGTTTTTCGACAACCGCACCGCTTTCGATGCCCTTGGCCGAAATCGACAGCCCCATTTTCCAGCAGACCTGCGCGATCCATTCGACAAAGGCATCATCAAGGAAATCGGTCATGATCCCGCGGACAAGCTCACGGTCCAGCTTGATCCCGGCAAAGACTTCGTGGCGCAACAGTTCAAGCGAATTGTTGCCCGACCCGAAATCATCAATCAGTACCGCAATGCCGCGTTCACGAAGGCGTGAAACACTGCCCAGCAATTCCTGATCATCCGGAACCAGCTGACGTTCGGGAATTTCATATGTCACGACGACACCGCGCATGCGCATCTTTTCATAGAAGCGGATCAAAAGATCGAGGAATTCCGGCGTTTTGAGCGAATAGGCAGAAATATTGACCGCAAGGTTGCTGGAATCGCCCAGCAAGGCACGATATCGCGGTGCCTGATCAATCATCACCGCCATCAGCTGGCTGGTCAGCCGGTTGATTACCGGATGATCGCGGCATGCCTCAAAGATTTCATCAACACCGAAATCCTTTTCAAGCGACGGCATGCGGCACAGAACCTCCACACCGCACAGACCCAGGTCACTTGCCGCAAATCGTGGCTGAAGAACCGTGGAAAATCTGGCCTGATCAATCGTCGAATTAACCATCATCGGCGTCACGCGTGATGTCGGCTTTTCGGCCGGTTTGTTGGTCTGGATGACACGGTCAATGGCGTCTTTCAAAACAGAAACCGAAACCGGCTTGGCCAATACACGCGTGACCATGGCCTGACTGATGGCTTCGCGCAGGGAAATGGTCGAAATATTGCCAGACAACATCATGCGGCTGACCATCGGCGCGATGCGGGCGGCCTGTTTCAGGAACGAGATACCATCAAGAGTCGGCATGATCAGATCGGCAATGACAAGATCGGTGCGTTCGCGATTGTGCGACAACCAGTCAAGTGCCATTTGCCCGTCGGAAAATGTGACAAATTCAAAACTGGTCGCAAGGGTACGCCGCACCGCTGCCAACAGTTTTTCATCATCATCTACCATCAGAATGACGGGGCGTTTTGTATTGACCACATCCATTAATGGGCAACTCCGGAATTACTCTAAGTCCTGAAATTCTTGTTATTTGGCCCGGCGAGTTTGCGCATATGACGAAAGGCGGGGCTTTGAACGATTGCAGAATAGTGTCAGACTGCCATTGTCCAATATCCCCATTTGTGGAGGGCACTTTTGATGACCGAAAAAACGCCGGTGCGGATTGCCTTTGTCGATGATGACGAACATCTATTGTCATCACATCGGCGCAACTTTGCGCGCTTGCGGCCCCAATGGGGGGCGGTCTATTTCAATGATCCGATAACGGCACGCGATGCCATTGCCGCTGACCCGTCAATCGGGGCTGCTGTTCTGGATATCCATATGCCGGGCATGTCGGGGCTGGAACTGGCTGCGGAATTGCGCACCGTTCGCCATGATCTGCTGATTGTGATCCTGACCGGATATGCCGATTTGCAGTCGGCCTTGCTTGCCGTTAACGAGCTGGGGGTATTTCGGTTCTATCCCAAGCCGACCAATCTTCAGACCATTCTTGAAGGACTGGAAACAGAAATCGAAGCCCGTCAGGGACAGGCGGAAGATACCCTTCCCACCGATTTCCTTGATCTGTTCGAGCTTGGCGTGATTGCCGTTGATGCCGACCTTTCGATTTTGCATATGAACGCCCAGGCAGCCGAATTGATGCGCGGATCATCACTTGTTCATTCGGGCAGTCAGGGGCGCCTGATCATTGAACCCGTTCCGGAGGGGTTGGAAAGTTTCCTGAACCCGCCAGCAAAGATGGCGCCGCGCAAACATCAAAGCTATGCGATCGAACGTGACGGCGAAAAACTGTCTGTTCTGATCCGGCGTGTGCCCAAAAAGACCGATGGCAAATCAACCTTTATGGTGATCCTTGTTGATCCCGCACAGCAAAAGCCACCCGCGATTGACGATCTGATGGATCTGTTCGGTCTGACCCGGTCCGAGGCAAAACTGACCCAGAAACTGGCAGAAGGTCTTGCCCTTGATCAGGCAGCGGAACTTGTCGGCATCTCGCACAGTTCGGCCAGAACCTATTTGAAAACCATTTTTTCCAAGACCGGCGTCAACCGCCAGCCGCAATTGATGAAGACGGTCCTTTCATCAATACCGTCTTTGCGATAAGCGACGGGAAAACCAATAGAAACAACCCCCTACCAACCAAAGGCCATAATATATTTACTTGATCAGCGGCAAAATACATCTACCCTGAGTTATGTGAGCTGACATAACCATCCAGATGTGGGGGCATCGCGGTTGACCGGGGAAAATCACAAACCAGAAATCCTGTCCGACTTTTCCCGGGTGAATGCCGATCGCCATTACGGCCTCAAACGCCTTTGTGATCTGTTGATTTCATTGCTGGCGATCATCGTCTTGGCACCAGTGATGATTGTGATTTCCATAGTCCTGATCGGACTTGGATTCCACCACCCGATTTTCCGTCAGAAACGTGTCGGCAGACATGCAACGGTGTTCACCATTTTCAAATTCCGCACCTTGCGTGACCGGACCTGTCGGCGGTCATCAGGCCGGATTATCCGGCTTTCAGATCAATTCACCGGGTGGCTGCGCATAAGCGGGCTGGATGAATTGCCACAATTGATCAATGTGATACGCGGCGAGATGTCGCTGGTGGGACCGCGCCCGCACAGTGTCGCCGATCATGCCCTGTTTGCCGCATCCCTACCCGGCTATGACGCCCGCCTGGCCATGCGTCCGGGCATCACAGGATTGGCGCAAATTCGTGGGTGGCGGGGCCCGGTTGATTGCCATCATCATCTTCGGGCGCGCACGGGATGCGATCTGGATTATATCGCTGATCAAAATCCGCTGCGTGACGGGCTCATTCTGCTTGCAACCGTTCTTTTGCCGTTGCGCAGATCATCGACATCGCGACTGCCACCCCGTCAAGCGGACCATAAAGGGCAGAGGCCGGGACAGGGTCACGTTTTTCGTCATGACCAGCGGCTTGTTTGATGATCAGGCATTTCTGCACAATCACCCAAACAGTCGCCAGGACCGTCACCGGTCACGGCAAAGTCCCCGTCATGTTGTGTTGTGCGATATTCCTGACCGGGCTTTGGGCCCCAACGCGTTCTGTTGCCCAACCTGCCGCGTCATCCGGTCCGAAACACACCCGGTCACAAGATGCCCCCCATATGCGCCTTGGACGGTTTGTTCTGGCCCCGGAAATCACCAACCGCGCAACCCATGACGACAACATCTTTTTATCTGATGACAATGCGCAATCGGATGTCATCACCACGATCGCCCCGCGCCTTCATCTGAGCGGCGACTGGCCGTTCTTTCGTATGCATATGACGATCGGCGGGGAGCTTGGCTTTTTTGCCAAATCCGATCAGGACAATTATCAGGATGCCGAGGCCAAGGCCGCCGGAAGCATTGATCTTGGCCCGTCATCGGTTGATGGCGCAATCGAATGGCATCGTCAGCATGATCCGCGCGGAAGCAATGATGTCCCGACTGGCGCACGGGAACCCGTGATTTATCGCGATGTCCGCGCCCATATTGGCGGGCGATATGCCACCAGCAGCTTGCAATATGAATCGCGGTTGTCTTTGCGTCGTCTTGATTTCGAAGACAGTACCGCCATCAATGGCAATGCGATCCGCAATGACGATCGCGACCGCCTTGAAACCCGTGAAACCCTGCGCGCTGTGATGCCATTTGATCCGGGACGCGAAGCGTATGGCGAAATCACGCTTAATCAACGGCAATATGACAGAACCCCCGATGATAGCGGGCGGGTTCGCGATTCTGCCGGATACCAGATTTATGGTGGCCTGCGGTTTGATGTGACCGACCTGATCCGGGCGGATATTGCGGCCGGCTGGATGAGCCAAAGCTACGTCGATCCGGCATTTGGCAATATCAACGACTATACGCTGCGGGCCGATATCGACTGGTCCGTTACCCGGCTGACCAGCCTTTCATTTAACGCTGCGCGGGCGGTGCGCGAAACCACCGTCCAAGGTGCCAGCGGCATTCTGGCATTAGAAACCGGCATCGGAGTAACCCATGAATTGCTGCGCACGTTGCAGATCGGCGCCAATGCCCGTTATCGCAATGATGCCTTTCAACAAACCACACGCACCGACAGGGTACGTTCGATCGGCCTTGACCTTGATTATCAGCTGAATCGCTTTGCCAGGATCAACAGCACCGTTGGCCACGAAATTCGCCAATCAACCAGCAACGGCGAAGATTACGCCCGCCTGAAAAGCCAGATCAGCCTGAAGCTGGAGATGTAAATGACCGGCATTGTCACATCCGTCACAGCCAGAACCCGATTGCTTCCGATTGTGCTGATCATGTTTTTCGGGATCGTCGCACTTTCGCGTTCCGGAACTGCCCAAACCATCTATTCGCTTGATAGCGGCGATCTGGTCAGGGTCACGGTATTTGGTGAGCCGGACCTGTCGGGTGAATTCAGCATCGATGCACAGGGCAAACTGAACCTTGCACTGATCGGGCCGGTTTTTGTAAGGGGCATGACAACCAGCCAGGCTCGCACCGCCATTCATGACGCCTATCTCGACGGCTATTTGCGCCATCCCGATATTGCGGTCGATGTCGTTGCCTTTCGCCCGTTCTTCATCGTTGGCGAAGTCAATCAGCCCGGGTCATACAGCTTTGTCCCGGGCATGAATGTTTTAAATGCGATTGCGGTTGGCGGGGGCATGACCTATCGCGGGGACGAGGACGATATCGAAATCCTGCGCGGTAATGACACAGCGCGGGTTTCGATCCCGGCCAATCTGGCAACCATTGTCATGCCCGGGGACATCGTGCGGATCGCCGAACGGTATTTCTGATCCGCCCGCCGAATTCCATGCCGCTGCCGCGATTGTTCCTATGCCGCGGTTTCCATTGCTGATTTCGCGACAAAATGATGGGCTGCGATCTGTTGCAGGTCGGCAAGTTCCGGCTGGTAATCCAGCCCGTGAACCGGACTTGGAACTTCGCCGGTGATCAGGCTGAAATCCTGACGACGTTTGCGCGGATCGGGGATCGGGACTGCGGCCATCAGTTTTTTGGTATAGGGATGCTGCGGATTTTCAAAAACCGCCTGACGCGGCCCGATTTCAACAATCTGCCCCATATACATGACGGCTACCCGGTGGCTGATCTGTTCGACCACGGCCATATCGTGCGAAATAAACAGATATGAAAGCCCGCTTTCGGCCTGCAATTCCCCGAGAAGATCAAGAACCTGGGCCTGCACCGATACATCAAGTGCCGAAACCGATTCGTCGGCAATGATCACCTTGGGCGACAGGCTGAGCGCGCGCGCAATACAGATGCGCTGACGCTGACCGCCGGAAAATTCGTGCGGATGCCGTTTGGCTGCATCTGCTGGGAGTCCGACCCGCCTGAACAGATATTCGACCCGGTCATCAAGTTCCGACCCCGATGCCAGACCATGGATTACCAACGGTTCGGCCACCAGTTCCCCGACCGTCATGCGCGGATCAAGGGACGCATAGGGATCCTGAAAAATCATCTGGATATTGCGGCGAACTTCACGGGTCTGGATGCGGGAATTGGCATCGATCTCGCGCCCGTCAATCACCACTTCGCCCTGCCAGGGAATAAGGTTCATCAACGCCCGGCCGGTTGTCGATTTGCCACAGCCGCTTTCACCGACAATCGACAATGTTTCACCGGCAAAGATATCGAAACTGACCTGTTCGACCGCATGCACGCGTTTCTGCACGCGCTGCAAAAGACCGCCGCGAATATCGAAACGCACGGTAAGGTCCCTGACCGATACCAGGGGCTTGGCCAAACCGCGTTCAAGCGCCTTGCCATCACTGCTGGCCGGGCCTTCTGTGCCGGTCATGGCGCCAAGTCGCGGCACAGCGGCCAGAAGCCCGCGGGTATAGGGATCATCGGGTTTTTCAAACACATCGGTCACAGTGCCGCTTTCGACCACCTTGCCCTGGTTCATGACAATGACGCGGTCCGCCATTTCGGCAACAACCCCCATGTCATGGGTAATCAGAATGATCGCGGTTCCGGTTTCGCGTTGCAGATCGCGCATCAGTCCCAGAATCTGGGCCTGGATGGTGACATCAAGGGCCGTGGTCGGCTCATCCGCAATCAGAACATCGGGATTACAGGCAAGTGCCATGGCGATCATTACCCGCTGGCGCATGCCGCCCGACAATTCATGTGGATATTGCGAAAGCCGCTTTTCCGGCTCGGAAATGCGAACCTGTTTGAGTACCTCAAGCGCACGCGCCCGAACCCGGGATCCGGGCATCGGATTATGGGTTGAAATTGCTTCGCCCAACTGGCGTCCGATCGTCAGAACCGGATTAAGCGATGTCATCGGTTCCTGAAAGATCATCGCGATTTTATTGCCGCGAATGTCGCGCATGGCCCGTTCAGACAGGGTCACAAGATCGGTGCCGTTCAGGCGGATTTCCCCGCTGGCAACCCGTGCCATCGGTTCGGGCAGAAGCCCCATGATCGACAGTGACGTCATGGATTTACCACTGCCCGATTCCCCGGCAATACAAAGCGTCTCGCCACGGCAAAGGTCAAAGCTTAATCCATCGACAACGGTTTTCGGGCCGCTTGGTGTTGCCACCTGTGTCACCAGATCGCGTACTTCAAGGATCTTTTCCACCGCTTTACTGCCCTGTTCGATCATACTGCCAACCCTGAGAAAGTCTGTAATTTATTGATTTTAAAATCCGGGGCAGAACAATTCGATCGCTCCGCCCCGAAAAGCCGCCTTAGTCAAATACGATGCGCGGGAAATAGAACGAGACAACCCAGTTGGGCTGATCAACGATTTCACTGATGCGCAGATCCCCACAGACCGAACACAGCATATAGGCGTCGACCGCCGACATGCCCTGTGTCTTGCACAGCCAGTCCACCATGCGACGTACGGCATCACGCGCACCGGTCATAAGATCACTTCCGATCCCGGTTGTGCATTCATAGCCCTTGCTGTCGAGATGGCTGGTCACCGGACCCGGTGTGGTGAAATGCGGCGATTCAAGCTGCGCATTCTTGACCAGATCAAGGGTCACGGTTGCGTTCATCGGGCTTTCAATCGCCGTTCCGCAAACTTCGCCATCGCCCTGTGCGGCATGGGTATCGCCGATCGAAAACAGGCCACCGGCAACCTCGACCGGAAGATAAAGTGTAGTCCCTGCGGCAAGATCGCGAATATCAAGGTTGCCACCAACCCGCCTTGGCGGCACGACCGAATGCAGGCCCGGTTCAGCCAGTGCAAGGCCGATGGTACCGGCAAACGGTTTCAGCGGCACTTTGCCGTATTTGGAAAACAGCGACGGGGCCAGCGTATCGGGATCATATTTCCAGATATGCAGGGCCGGGTCTTCGAACTGATCGGCCAAAAGACCAAATCCCGGAATATTTGCCGTCCAGCCAAAGCCCGACGGTTTGAAACCTTCGATGGTGATTTTGACCGCGTCACCGGGTTCTGCCCCGTCAATAAAGACAGGACCGGACACCGGATTGATTTTGGAAAAATCCAGTGCGGTTACATCCGCAACCGTACTGTTTGCATTGAACTGGCCTGCGGCACTGTCGACGCATTCAAATTCAATGGTGGTACCGGGCGCGACCGTCAATGCGGGCGGAATCGAATGATCCCACCCGTGATGACAGTGCGCGGAGTGGATCGTGTAATCCGCACATTTGCACATGTTTATTTCACCGCAATGTAGTCATAGTGAACAGGAATGTGGACCGGATCGACGAGGATCGCGTCATCGGCCACAAGGCGCGGCGAACGAATGGTGTAACGCTGTTCATTGAACACCGGTACCCACGGTGCGTCGGCCATGACTTTGGTAAAGATGTCGCGCCACATATCAATGCGGGTATCGGCCTGGGACGGATCGGCAAGCGCATCGGCCTTTGATGCTTCGGCATCAAGTTCCTCGTTGCAATACCACGACCAGTTCCAGCCACCCGGCACCGCACCGCCACAACCCAGAATCGGGCCATAGAAGTTCGACGGATCCGGGAAGTCCGCAATCCAGGCCATGCCACCCGACCAGATCATCGGGGCCTGATCGGCTTCACCACCAGCGGCAATCACGTTTGCCTGTGCCAGCGACTTGATTTCGACTTTCATGCCGATTGCCGAAAGATCCTGCTGGATGGCCTGGGCGATACGCGGCTGCGGATCGGTGTTGGCAACAAACAGGGTGGTTTCAACGCCATCAGCAAAACCGGCTTCGGCCAGAAGGGACTTGGCCTTTTCCGGATCAAAGGCATAGCCCTTGTAATCGGTATTGTAACCGGGCATCAGCGGCGGCAATGGCTGGTTGGCCGGAACGGCACGACCATTGATTACGCGAACGATACGATCCTTGTTGACCGCCATGTTGACGGCCTGACGGACCTTGACATTGTCGAATGGCGGAATGTTGGTATTCAGGGTGATATAGCCGGTATGAAGCTGTTCACCCGATACAACCAGATCCTTGTATTCCGGGTCATTCATGACTTCGAGGAACTTTGCCGGCGGAATGCCGTCACCGGCAATGTCAACTTCGCCACGCTGCAAGCGCAGAAGTGCGACCACCGGTTCCTGACCGACTTCGACCGTAATGGTATCAAGCTTCGGGATACCCGCAATGTGATAGTCCGGGTTGGCCTTGAAAATCAGATGCTGGCCAAGGGTCCAGTCTTCAAGGGCAAAGGCGCCAGTACCAACCGGATGTTTGCCGAAATCCTGACCCCATTTTTCGACTTCTTCCTTGGGCACGATATGCGCAAAGTTAAGCGCCATTTTATGCAGGAAGGCCGCATCAGGCTGGCTCAGTGTGAATTTGACGGTGTAATCATCGACAACTTCAACACCCGAAAGGCTTTCGGTTTCACCCGCGGATTCTTCGGCAAAGCCCTTGATGGTTTCAAAGAAACCGGCACCCGGGCTTTGGGTTTTCGGATTTACAACGCGTTCAAGGGTGTATTTGACATCAGATGCCTTGAATTCGCGGCCATTGTGAAATTTGACCCCTTTGCGCAGCGTAAAGGTATAGGTCAGACCATCATCAGAAACCGTATAGCCGGTTGCCAGATCAGGCTTGAGCGTCGTGGTGCCCGGCTCGTAATCCATCAGGCCGTCAAACAGGCTTTTGATCATCGACCAGTTCTGCCAGTCATAGCCAATCGCCGGATCAAGGGTCGAAACATCGTCCTTGTAGGTCACGGTGATGTTGCCTTCGCCAGCAGCGGCGTTGTGCGCCGTCGTCATGCCGGCACCGGTAATCAGTGCTGCCAGTGCAACACCTTTCAGTGCTTTGCTAAACATTGTTGATATTCTCCCTGTGAATATAAACTTCCATAAGTTTCCTTCCTGATTTTGCTGCGTCTTTTGGTCTTGCATCAGCGCAGCTTGATGCGCGGGTCGATGAACGGCGCCACCAAATCCGCCAATAGATTGCCCAGCACGATGGCGCAGGCCGACACCAGCGTCACACCCATGATGATCGGAATGTCGACCCGCTGAATGGCCTGCCAGGCCAGCTGACCGATGCCAGGCCAGCCGAATACGGACTCGACAACGACAATGCCGCTCATGAACATGCCGATATCGATGCCAATCATTGCGATGATCGGCAAAAGCGCGTTGGGGAATGCATGAACAAAGAATACCCGGGCACGTCCAAGGCCCTTGGCGCGCGCGGTGCGCACGTAATCCTGACGCAGAACATCAAGCATTGATGACCGCATCATGCGCGAATACCACCCCGCCCCGAGGAACCCCATCGAGACCGATGGCAACACCAGATGCGCAAACGTGCCGTACCCGCCAATCGGGAACCAGCCGAGCACCACCGCAAACAGATACAGCATCAGAATGCCGACCACGAATTGCGGTGCCGATACCCCGACAAAGGATGCCACCATCAGACCGCGATCAAGCGGTGTATTGCGCTTGATCGCCCCGATTGCACCGGCCGTCAGCCCGAACAGAAGTTCACAGAAAATCGCACCGGCCATCAGCAAAAGGGTCGCTGGAAGACGGGCCGCAATCAGTTCACCAACCTCGGTCTTTTGCAGATAGGACCGACCGAAATCACCGGTCAGAAGATTGCCCAGATAGCGCAGATATTGCTCATAGAATGGCAGGTTAAGGCCAAGCTGCTCGCGGATATTGGCAACCGTTTCCGCGGTTGCCGAACGCCCGGCAATCTGGCGCGCCGGATCGGCCGGCAGCATGTAAAGCAACGCATAGGTCACGATACTGACGCCCAGAAGGATCAGGATGGCCTGGACAAGACGGCGAAGAATATAGGCAATCATCAGTGGCGCCCCTTCTGAGTCGGATCAAGAATGTCACGAAGGGCGTCACCCACCAGATTGAAGGCCAGTGCCAGAAGAATGATCGCAATACCCGGGAAGAACACCAGCCACGGGGCCGAGGTAAAATAAGTCTGGTTTTCAAAGATGATGTTGCCCCAGCTTGGCGTTGGCGGCTGCACCCCGACACCAAGATAGGAAAGGGTCGCTTCAAGCAGCACCGTGGTCGCAATTCCAAGGGTTGCCCACACCACCATGGTCGACAACAGATGCGGCAACATATGTTTGAAAAGAATACGGAACCGGCTGGCCCCGATGCCCCATTCGGCCTCGATGAATTCGCGCTCGGACAGGGACCGGGTTTCGGTATAGATCACGCGTGCAACCTGGACCCAGTTGACCATGGCAATCACCATCGCAACAATCCACAGGCTGGGTTTGAAAATTGCCGCCAGCACAATCGCCAGCAACAGGGCGGGAAACGCCATCATCAGATCGGTTGCCCGCATCAGGATGGTTCCGATCCAGCCCCGGAAAAACCCGGCCGTGACACCTACAAGGGCACCGATCAGGACCGCGGCCCCGTTTGCGACAATCCCGATGATCAGCGATGTCTGTGCCCCATACATCAGACGGGACAGCAAATCACGGCCCAGCAAATCGGTTCCCAGCAAGAACTGCCCGCCGGGCGGCATCGGCGCGCCTTCGATGGTCAGGCCGTCAAACATCTGGTTTTGCGGATCATATGGCGCGATCCACGGCGCAAGCAGGGCTGAACCCGCGATCACCACGATGATAATCAGCCCCAGAAGCGCCAGTTTTCTTTTGGCCAGTTCGGCAAGAACAAGCATACCCACCCTGTCTCGTTAGTTCGTGACAATCGGTGCACCGTCGCCCGAACCGGTCCGGCCCGACGCAACGATTGCCGCGCAATAGTCTTCGATCGTTTGTTGTTTTTTCATCGCTTCGGCGCGGATCGCCTTAAGGGCGCCGTGCTCGTCGATATTGTGGCTGAGCATCACGGTCATCAGCACCTTGGCCACGACCGGACGCAGTTTCAGCCGCCTGCGCAATTCACAAATCTCAGCCCGCAATTTCTGTTGCTGTTCAAAGGCATGAACCGCCAGAACCGCCGCACTGAAAACACCGGCTGTTGAAACCGGCTTTTGCAAATGGGCCCCGCTTTGACGGCTAAGAACCCATTCAAGACGCCCCGGTGCTTCCGACCCGATCAGGGCGACACTTGGCATCGGGGTCTGATCGGGCGTCCAGGGGAACTGTTCATCCATCCCCATATCGGCATCGAAAAACAGGATATCGGCCGCCTTCAGATTGGCATCATCGCCGCGCGGCAATTCCGGCCAATAGCGGTCAACCGTCATCCCGAGACGTTCCAGATGGCGCAATAACGGATCGATCGCCGCACTTGGACGGTGCAGGACCCAGACATGCCAACCTCGGAAGTTCGGAATACGATTGGTGCGTTTCATCAGCTGACCACCCGCAAATTGCCTGCACCGGGTTTGCCGACCTTGCGCCGGAAATCATCGGCATCAAAATGCACAAGATAGGGATCGGGCACGACCGCATGATCCGCGCGCGACACGATCTTGAACCAGCCCGCTTCGCCGATCTCGCCAATCAGCGGAGTCAGGGCGGCATGATTGTTGGTTGCATCGATCTGAACCATGCCAAACGGTGTCTGTACCGGCTTGCGCATCAGGTGATGGCGCACCGCAGGAACATCATCATTCCCGGCCCGCCGGATCGACTGGGCCAGCATTTTGACCGTGGCATATCCCTGGGCGACAAAGGCCGACGGAATACGATCAGCCCCGGCAAATTCATGGAATCTGGCCAGCCATTCGGTGTTTTCGGCATCGGTCTGGTTGGCGAAATAGATCGCTGTACTCAGATGCCCGATCCCCGCTTCGCCAAGCTGGCCCAACTCGCATTCCGTCAGATTGCAACTGACGATCGGGCGTTTGGCAGCGGCAAATTCCGGATCTTCCTGACCCAGTTTCTGATAGGCGCGAAACAGCGCATAGCTTGAATTGCCAATCAGGTTATTAAGGATGAAGTCGGGCTTCTTGGCCTTGATATCTTCGATGATGTGGTCGACATCGACACTGTCGATCGGCAGGTACTTTTCGCCGAGCACTTCACCATTGCAGGCCTGAATCAGTTCGCGCCCGATGCGGTTGGTTTCCCAGCCCCAGATATAGTTCGACCCGGTCAGATAGACCCGCCGCCCGAATTTCGGAACAACATGTTCAAACAGCGGCAGGATATGCTGATTGGGATTGGCCCCGGTATAGATGACATTTTCGCTGCATTCGAAGCCTTCATACGGGCACGGATACCACAGCAAGGCGTCAAATTTTTCGACAGTGGGCAGCACTTCCTTGCGCGCCAGTGACGTGATGGTGCCGATGATATGTTTGCACCCGTCGCGCCGGATCAGACTGTCGCAAAATTCGGTATAACGTTCAGGCACACCGGCCGGATCGCGAAATTCCGGCACCAGGCGAAATGCAAAGGCAGAGTCGTTATTAACCTCGTCCAGGGCCATGCGCGCGCCATCATAAAGATCCTGCGCGATGGTCCGGTACGGTCCGGTCACGGAATACAGAAAGCCGACCCGGTAAACCGGGTTGGAATGCGTCTCGCCCAAAACTAAAAGCCCCTAAAACAAAAAAAACCCGCGCTTCTTTGCAGTGCAAAGAAACAGCAGGCCTTGATTGGCATGCGGCGATTTGTTGCCGCTATTTGATAAATTCCGCCCCGAAGGACAACATAACGGTAACAATAATTTCCAACTTGTCAAACGGGAGTTTCAGTTTTTGCAAATCTAATGCTGCAATGCCGCATTCCCGCAGAACATCATGCTGTGCCCGTGCTGGCAAAAAAGCCAGCTTTTAGAACCGTTAAACCCGATGTTCGATTTTCCGCCAATTGATCGCGCTGACACCTTTACCTTGGCCCTGAATTCGTGATGAAATCGCGTTTGCGCATCCACCGCGCCAAAAATGAACAACGCAAATCACGTATTTTGCCCCACCATACGGAGTTCTTCATACATGTCCGGGAAAACGGAAAATCGCCAACAGCGTCACGGCGGTCGTATTCTGGTTGATCAATTGGCCCTGCATGGCGCGGAACGCGTCTTTCTGGTGCCTGGCGAAAGCTATCTGGCGGTTCTGGATGGTCTGGTGGATCATCCCGCCATTGATCCCGTCATCTGCCGTCAGGAAGGCGGTGCCGCCATCATGGCAGAGGCCTATGGCAAACTGACCGGAAAACCCGGCATCTGCATGGTCACGCGCGGCCCCGGTGCCACCAATGCATCGGCGGGCGTGCATGTCGCCCATCAGGACAGCACACCGATGATCCTGCTGGTCGGGCAGATCGGGCGTGACATGGTCGATCGCGAAGCGTTCCAGGAAGTCGATTATCGCAAGATGTTCGAACCGCTTGCCAAATGGGTCGGCCAGATTGATGACATCAACCGCATCCCGGAATATATCAGCCACGCCTATCACATCGCGACATCGGGTCGCCCCGGCCCGGTTGTTCTGGCCCTGCCCGAAGACATGCTGTCTTCAAGTGCCGATGTCGCGGACGCCAAACCCTATGTCCCGATCGAGGCCAAAACCGCCCCCGAAGATGTCGCGCGTTTCCGCGATGCCCTGTCAAAGGCCAAACAGCCGATCATGATCGTTGGAGGTGGCGGCTGGACCCGTGAGGCGACTGAAAACCTTAAATCGTTTGCACTTCGTAACAATGTTGCGATCGCGACGTCTTTCCGCTGTCAGGACTATATCCCCAACACGCACAGCCATTTTGTCGGCGATGTCGGCATCGGGATTAATCCCAAACTGGCCGAATTTATCCGCGACAGCGATCTGGTGATTTTGGTCGGGTCGCGCATGGGGGAAATGACCAGCAGCGGCTATAGCCTGCTTGATATCCCCTGTCCGAAACAGAAACTGGTCCATGTCTATGCCGGACCCGATGAACTGGGCCGGGTTTACCGCCCCGATATCGCGATCAATGCATCCCAACGATCCTTCCTGCGTGCCATCGCCATGATGGAGCCGGTTGACGGATCGGCACGCGATGAGATGATTGAAACCGCACACGCCCATTACATCGCCTTTTCCACCCCGCTTGATACGCCGGGCGACGTAAAAATGGCCCATGTGGTTGCCGAACTTCGCGAAAAACTGCCCGATAATGCCATTGTTACCAACGGGGCTGGCAATTACGCCGCCTTCCTGCACCGGTTCTTCCGTTATCGCGAGTATCGCACCGAACTGGCGCCAACGTCGGGCTCAATGGGCTATGGCCTTCCGGCATCGGTATCGGCCAAGCTTGCCCATCCGGATCGCACTGTTGTCTGCCTTGCCGGTGACGGATGCTTTTTGATGCATGGACAGGAATTTGCCACCGCCGTGCAATACGGGGCCAATATCATCACGATTGTGGTCAATAACGGCATGTTCGGCACCATCCGCATGCATCAGGAACGCAACTATCCGGGTCGAGTTTCGGGCACCGAACTGCATAATCCGGATTTCGCGGCCTACGCCGTTGCCTTTGGCGGACACGGCGAAACCGTCACACGGACCGAGGATTTCGGTCCGGCCTTTGACCGCGCGGTGGCCAGTGGCAAACCCGCCATCATCGAGGTCCAGGTCGACCCGCAGGCCCTGACCCCGATCAAGACCCTTGATCAGATCCGGTCCGGTTCGTAATCGAAACGAAAATATGAATTGTTGAAAAACAGGCGGGATCAGCGTTTGGGAATGCTGATCTCGCCATTTTCAAGCCCGGTCTTCCGGGCATCGACCGCAACGGCCAACTTTTCATCAATCACATGCAGATAGGCCGTCCAGTCGGAAAGCTTCTTAAGCTCTTCCTTGCCATCTGAAATGCCGCGAAGCCCGATCAGCGGCACATCAAACTTGTGACATGCCCGCAGGATGGCAAAGCTTTCCATATCGACCATATCGGCATCAATCACATCGTAGGCCGCACCCGAAACCACATTGGCCCCGGTCGAAAGACGCGCTTCGGGGATACCCGGGATGCGCAACTCCATCGGAATTTCGGCCGGGAAATCCACAAACGGCGTGCAGCCCTTTTCAAACCCCAGAACCGACGCATCCATATCGCGGTAAGACACGGAAATCGCCTGATAAACCTCGGCCTGCTCCAATGTCCGCGACCCGGCCGAGCCCAGCGTCACAACAAGATCGGGCAAATCATCGGTAAGCTTAAGCTCGGTCAAAGCCGCGGTCAGATTAATCGCAGCCTCCACCGGCCCAACCCCGATCATCAGCGGCGTAAAACGTGCCTTCAGATAGTCGCCATATTCCGCCGGTGCGGCCATACAAAACAGCATATTGTAACTGAGGAAATTACAAAGGTTTTTACTCATGATCCACCACTTTATAGATGTATCTATTTCTTCGATTAAAACGTCTAGGCAGGGCGAAGTTTGACAAAAACCCTACAATTAGATTAAATATCTGATCTTAATAACTACCTTTGAATCAAAACAACGACATCAAAGGAGATTTTCTCGCATCTACAAATTCGGGTGAAATCGTTCAAATTTCAGTCCAAAAGCCGTTTGCATCATTTGAAGTGTTCGCCTATAAATTCTCGGATATAGTGTCGCAAATCATCGTATTTTCTTGAAGTAGATTTTGATTCAAAAGGTCAAAAATTTCTTCTGGTTAACATTGTTCTTGGAGTTTGAAAGGATAATATCATGCTTTCTATCTCGATGCAGGGCCTGCACAATATAGTTCGAATGAAACTTTTGCATTTGCACAAAGGGAACAACGAGGCCCTCGGAACTCGCAGAACCCAACAATTTGCAAAATGGTTCAATGGATTACTTGTTAGCCGTTCAGAAAAACAAAAGAGAACAGAGAATATACCTGTTGCTTCACAACACCAACTACAGGTCGTATCAAACCTTACATCAGAGGGGTGGTCTACTGATATCGATCTTTCGGAAATATCCGGTCCTTTAGTATCTATTTGTTCGAAAATTTCAGACAATAGAGCCGAATTACTTGCAAGCAAGAAGACCGGGAAAAGATTTATGCAAAACTTGCTAACAGATACAGATTTTGAAGAACACCCGGAACTTTTAGAATTTGTTCTCTCAGAAGAAGTTCTTAGCATTGCATCAAACTATATGGGGTTTGTTCCAGTCTTATCGTCATGCAAACTGTTAATCAGCGGCCCAGACCCTGAAGGCTCTAAAGAACTAAAATCCAGCCAACTGCTACATTGCGACACAGCAGACACACCATTTAATCACTTAAAACTAATAGTGCATATAAATGATATTGGACTGGATAATGGTCCATTCTCGTTCTTGGACGCCAGAAGTTCAAGCCAATTAAGCCAAGCTATAGACTATGCGGAAAAAGGAGTAGATTATCGCGTACCCGATGAACTGGCGTACCGCCATATTGATTCTGAGAACCTACTGAAATCCGTTGGCCCATCCAGCCACACCATGTTTATTGATACTTCACGCTGCTTCCATCAGGGTAGCAGAAACATCAAAAACCCTAGAATACTTTTAATGGTTCAATTCGTGTCCCCTTCACATGCAGCTTTTATAAAGCTACAGGACTTTAAGATTAGAGATTTGAGCAAGTTTTCTGAAATCCAATGCCTAGCACTAAGAAAGAATACAATGACCACTGACAAACAACAAAACACCGACAGTCGAGACCTACTCAATACGGCACTAGGAGAAATTGCGCCTCACTCAGAAGGCGAACGCTATTCTGAGTACTATGAGCGACGAATGGATGTTTACGCTGAAACCGTTCCCGGGACATTTCACGATGTAGAAAGAACATTTCAACTAGATTATTTAAAAAGAAAAGGACTTATGCCAAACAATTCCCTTTTCGACTATGGTTGTGGGCCATTGGGTGCAGGCATACACTTCATAGAGTACCTCGAAAACAATAATTACGTCGGCGCGGACATCTCTAGCAAGTTTTTGAAACTTGGGATGAAAAAACTGGATGAACTCCGCCTTTCATCCAAGAATGTTGAATTACACCATTGCTCCGCTGGCGATCTATCTGCACTACCTGATCGAAAGTTTGATTATATTTGGGCTCAATCTGTATTGACCCATATGCCAGCAGAAGATGTTGAGTATCTTTATTCACAGATCTCTCGGTTTATGCATTCAGAAACAGTATTTTTCGCATCCATCAATTTCCTAACGGACGAGTATGAAGAACGTGATGTGATTCGAGAAAATATTAAGAACTGGATTTTCTCTAAATCCTATTTCGAGAATCTTGGAAAAAAATTGGGGTTCGATATGGAAATACTGGAGGACTTTCATCATCCTGATGAGCTAATAAAAGCCAATCGAAAGCTCGCAATCGTTCGTTGCAAACTCTCAGCTCAATAAAGTGTTTCCATATCCAGTATCCAGAGGATCAACCGAATGCTCCGCCCCTCAGTGGTTCCTCTGGTGGAGCTTCGTCTTGCCTCTACTTTTATTAACACGCAAATAGAGCTTCGTGGTTTTTTCGAAATAGAGCACAGGCTCATTGGTCAGACCATCTCGCGTCTTAAAAATTAAAATTTTAGCCTCTGGCACCTCGCCTAGCTCGCTCCAACCCAGATAATCCCAATAGATCTCTAACCAGTTTGAGATCGTCGAAGAGCGCTTTAGAGCCACTTTAGGGCATAGGTCTAAACGTCAGAACGATGCGCTTAGGCCTATATTTTGCTTCTAGGCCCGCAGGAACACAGCGAAAGAAGCAGAAAACACCCCTCTTTCGAGAGGTATAGGCCGGCTTTTTGGTCTCCAGTTCGGTCTACCATCATGACGAATGAAAACGTGTACGAAAAATCACACAGACAATTCAATAAGCTAGGTGGAAACCATTGGGAGGAAATTGGCGCACCCGACAGGATTCGAACCTGTGGCCTTTGCCTTCGGAGGGCAACGCTCTATCCAGCTGAGCTACGGGTGCGCAATATAGGGGCCACAACTGGATCAAGTGGCCCGAGTGCGATGGGTGATACAGGTTTTGACCCGAACGGGCAAGGGTTTTTGACCCCCATGCCGTTACAGCATTATCACCATGCCGGGTTAACGTAACCTTGCACCCAAAGCAGTGCAATCAGCTTTCAACGTCGCGCCGGTCATAGGGATCGCGCACAACCCAAGTCCCGTTCCATTCGCGGTCCTGTTCACGCCGTTGCAGACGTTCCATCCGGTTCATCATCAGCTGGGCGGCAAAGTCGCTGTCATCCAGTTCACGGACGGCCTCATAAAGCGGCTTGGCCTGATCAAATGCGCCTTCGCGGTAATGGGTCATCGCCGTTTCATATTTGGAACGCCAGTCGCGACGCTCCTCACTAAGCTGACCGCCAAGGGCAAGCACCTCATAGAGGTAAACTTCATGTTCCGTCCCCAGAAGCACCACATGGTCAAGATCGCGCATTTCGATCTCGCCGGCTGCCATATTGGCTGTTTCATGGGAGGCCAGAATTTGCGTGCCATATACACGGTTGGCCTTTTCCAGACGGTTGGCATAGTTCACGCAATCGCCCACCACGGTGTAGGCACGTGACTTGTCCGTCCCGATGGAGCCGACGACCACCTCGCCGGTGGCAATACCGATGCGGATATCAAGCCCGTGATCGCCAATCAGGTCGGCATATTTGGTCTTGAGCGCGTTAAAGCGTGCCACCTGTTCAAGGGCCGCCTGACAGGCATGACGGGCATGGGCATTTTCCCCGCAAAATGGCGGGCCCCAAAATCCGATCACGCGGTCTCCGACAAAATTGTCGATGATGCCGCTGTGGTTGGCGATCGGTTCGGTCATTGCGGTCAGATAGTCATTGAGGAAATCGACCAGCTTTTCGGGCGGGGTATGTTCGGCCAGCCAGTCAAATCCGGTCAGGTTGACAACACTGACGGTCATCACGCGCTTTTCGGAGTTTTCAAGCGCGGTTTCCTGATTGATCAGATTGTTGATGACCTTGGGATCAACATATTTGCCAAACCGTTCGCGCATCCGGAACCGCACGCGCAATTCACGCGACATCCGGTTGAAGGCATCGGCAAGACGGGCAAAATCACCCTTGCCCTTGAAATCAAGGCTGGTGTCGAGTTTGCCCGACTGGATGCCATTAAGCGCATTGGTGGTCTGGCGTACGGCCACCACCACCGCATGGGCCAGATAATAGGCCAGCGACACCCCGATGATGATCGCCGCCAGCATCATGATGAATTCGGCCTGGATCAGGAAATCTTCACTGCGCGAAACACTTTCGACCGTATCGGCCGCATATTTTTCCAACAGAAGAATTTCGTTGCGCAGATCAAGAACGATATTGCGATGAAGGCCGCGGACAATGTTTTCCTGACGCTGTGCATCAAGAAGATCACCATCCCGCACCCGCCCCAGCAACCGTTCGACACCAAGGGCGAATTGTGCCGAGACATCGGCGAATTCGCGCATGCGCACATCAAGATCAAGCAACACACCATTGTCGAAATGGCCTGATGCCTGTGCACGACCAAGGGCGGCAAAGGTGAATGTCTTGCGATAGGCCTGTTCGATCTGGGTTTGCTTGGCATTGATTTCGATTTCAATGCCATTGAGAAGCGGCGCATGCGGTCCGTCATTTTCGACCACCCGCATATAGCGATCCAGAAGCGAGATTTGTTCAAGCTGGCGGGCACGAACATCCGACAGCGCATCCTTGACCGGTGTGACATAGCGCGACACCGCTTCAAGATCACCATTGATGCCAAGGGACTGGATCACCGAAAAACCGGTTGCCACGAACAGCCAAACGACAAAGAAGGCCGCGACACCCAGGAACTTTGCCCGAATGGTCCTTAGCATGGCGGTCCTGATCCTCCGAAATTCCGTTTACTGCTGGCATATCGGGGTTCCAACACGTTTAGACAACCCGCGAAATGCTCTGCAACCGATTAAAAATGCTACCTGATCACTGATCAGCGGTCAAAAAGCAATCAAGATCGCGCGCAGGAATAATTTTCAACACCACCCCCGCCCGCGATCCAGCGGCGAATGTCATCAATCACCACCGGCCCGTTCAGATCACGCAACAACATGTGATACCCGGCCTGATACAGGCACCGGTGATAGGATGTCATGCCAGCGGCCCGCAAATCACGATCAAGGGCATCAATCGCATCTGGCGGAATGACCTGATCCTGTTGGCCGGACAGCAACAAAGTCGCAACCCGGATGTCGGATGCCCGAACGCGGGCCAGATCCATCAAATCGGCCACCCCGGCAATCAGATCGACCCTTACCGCTGACATCATGTGCGGGTCCCGCGACAGACGACGGAGCATTTCGATATTGTCCGACGGCCAGATATCAAGCCCGCGACCGGTCAGTGGCAACCATGGCAAGCTGTGCGACATAATGGCAAGCGGGGCCGTCTGATACCAGGGCATGCGATCACGGTTCCAGACCGCCGGGGCCACCAGAACAAGACCATCCATCAGATGTCCGCGCGTGGCTGCTGTCACGATTGCAACCGCCCCGCCCATCGAATTGCCCAGAAGATAAACCGGTTTTTGCCGATATCTGGCGCGCAACAGGCTCAGCACGTCGCTGGCATCATTGACCATACTGCTGATCCCCGCCCAGAACGGCCGGGACGGACTGCGTCCGAAACCGCGCTGGTCAAAGGCATAAATCGCAATACCGGCCGGGCCAAGTGCTTCGCCCAGTTCCATAAACGCATTTGCGTAATCCCCCATCCCGTGCAGGGCAAGGATCACCGCATCGGGATTTTCGATATTCCCCCAATGTTGCAATGGAAGTGCCGTCCCGTCACTGGCGTGAAAGACGTTATCATCAAGCGATATCTGCGCAATCGGCGGACCGGCAGGGACGATTTTCGGCGCACAGCCGGTTACCCCCGCCGCACAAAGAAGAACAACCGCACTCAGACGCAGCAAAGATAGAAACATGGGACGGGGCATCCAGATGCGTGACAAAAATCCGTTTTCAAACATGACCCTAAGACCAAAAACAAAAACCCCGCAAGCCTTTGCGGGGTTTTGTCGGTTCATGGCGCAATCGGGCCAACAGGGATATGTCCCTGATCCTGATCAGGCTGCTTTGCCTGCGCGAAGCTTGTCATTATCGCGGGTCAGCATCAGGAAGATGTCTTCAAGGTCGCCTTCCTCGGTCGACAGATCCTTGATCGCAAGCCCGCTGCCCTGAACGGCCTGAAGGATTTCGGCCATCTGGGTGTTGCTGGGACGATAATGAAGGGCGATCTGATTTTCGGATTTAAGTTCCCCACCCCACTGGGCAAAGACATCGGGAACCGAATTCAGTTCGTTATTCACGGTCAGAACAAGCGTCTTGTGATCGATCCGGCGCAGCAGGCTGCGTTTGTCTTCATGGGCGATCACGTTGCCCTTGTTGATGATGGCGATTTCATCACACAGTTCTTCGGCTTCTTCGAGATAATGCGTGGTCAGAACAATCGTCACACCGGCCTTGTTCAGTTCTTTGACATAGGCCCAAAGCTGCTGGCGCAGTTCGATATCGACACCAGCGGTCGGTTCATCAAGAACCAGGACCGGCGGGGTATGAACCATCGCCTTGCCCACCAGAAGCCGGCGGCGCATGCCCCCCGAAAGCGACCGGGCGTACGAGTCTGCCTTGTCCGACAGGCCAAGGGCGGCCAGAATTTCGTCGGTGCGGCGTTCGGATTTTGGCACGCCATACAGGCCCGCCTGCAATTCCATCACCTGACGCGGGGTGAAAAATGCATCAAGGTTCAGTTCCTGGGGCACGATCCCGATCGAACAGCGTGCAGCACGCATTTCGGCTTCGATATCATGGCCCCAGATTTTTGCGGTCCCACCGGTTTTGGTCACCAGTCCCGCCAGGATGTTGATAAAAGTCGACTTTCCCGCGCCGTTCGGCCCAAGAAGGGCAAAAAACGAACCGCGCGGAATTTTCAGGGATACGTTATCAAGGGCAAGTTTTTCGCCATTTGATCCCGTATAGACCTTTGTCAGCCCTTCGACTTCGATGGCATAGTCGGGCATTGCAGTCATAAGTCAGTGATCTCCACTCTTTTCCACGTCGCCGGTTTGCGCTAAGACGATGGGGCGCCATGCGATGCGGAAGTATTGATTGAATATGCCCAATCGGTATCATTCCCGGGAAACCGGGGTCAATGCTGAGCACAGCACGCGGCCAATCCCGATGGTCACACAAGCCTGAAACAG
Source organism: Thalassospira sp. GO-4 (assembly GCF_023588965.1). Classification (NCBI taxonomy): domain Bacteria; kingdom Pseudomonadati; phylum Pseudomonadota; class Alphaproteobacteria; order Rhodospirillales; family Thalassospiraceae; genus Thalassospira; species Thalassospira sp. GO-4. The sequence goes on along the minus strand of NZ_CP097807.1, from coordinate 3,160,361 downwards.
GCAAACTTGGAACTGGATATATGAAGATCACCGAAGAAATCAAAGTCGGCACCCTCAATGTTGCCTGCGACGGCGGTAAAGGCCACCTTGGTCACCCGACGGTTTACCTCAATCTCGAGGACAAGGGCGAGGTGGTCTGCCCGTACTGCTCGAAAAAGTACATCTTCGACAAATCCCAGGCTGATCACGCAGCACATTGATCCGCACCACGCGTTCGTGAGTACAAGCATTGCGCGGGGGCCAACCGCCCCCTATCTGTCGCAGGCTTTCGCGGATTGACACCCTTTCGCCTGCCTATGCTGTCGTGAACGCCATCACGGCCAAATCCACGGGGAACTTTCATGACGTCTTCATCGCCCACGCTCAACAGTTACCGCGCGCTGCCGGACCCGGATGGACATTTCGGCAATTTCGGCGGTCGTTTTGTCGCCGAAACCCTGATGCCGCTGATCCTTGAGCTGGAACAGGCCTATAAAGACGCCAAAAGCGACCCCGCCTTCAAAAAGGAGATGGATTATTATCTCCGTCATTATGTTGGCCGTGCGAACCCGCTTTATTTCGCCGAACGCCTGACCGAAGAACTCGGCGGTGCAAAGATCTATTTCAAGCGCGAGGATCTGAACCATACCGGCGCGCACAAGATCAATAACTGCATCGGCCAGATTCTTTTGGCCAAACGCATGGGCAAAACCCGCATCATCGCCGAAACCGGTGCCGGACAGCACGGGGTTGCGACCGCAACGGTTTGCGCGCGTTTCGGCCTGCCCTGCACGGTTTATATGGGCTCCAAGGACATTGAACGCCAGTCGCCCAACGTCTTCCGCATGCGTTTGCTCGGCGCTGAAGTCAAACCGGTCGTTTCGGGTTCCCGTTCGCTGAAAGACGCAATGAACGAGGCGCTTCGTGACTGGGTAACCAATGTGGAAGATACCTTCTATATCATCGGCACCGCAGCCGGCCCGCACCCCTATCCGGAACTGGTTCGTGATTTCCAGTCGGTGATTGGCAACGAGGCCAAGGAACAGATCCTTGAAGCCGAAGGCCGCCTGCCCGATCAGGTGATTGCCGCTGTCGGTGGCGGATCGAACGCCATCGGCCTGTTCCATCCGTTCCTTGATGACAAGGGTGTCGAGGTGGTTGGTGTCGAGGCCGCCGGTCACGGTGTTCATACCGGCAAACATGCCGCCAGCCTGTCGGCCGGCAAGCCGGGCGTGCTGCATGGCAACCGCACCTATTTGCTGATGGATGACGATGGCCAGATCAAGGAAGCCGACTCGATTTCGGCGGGTCTGGATTATCCGGGCATCGGGCCGGAGCACAGCTGGCTCAAGGATATCGGTCGGGCGCGCTATGAACCGATCACCGACACAGAGGCCCTCGATGCCTTTAAACTTTGTTCGGAGCTCGAAGGCATCATTCCGGCGCTGGAATGCAGCCACGCGATCGCGCAAATCGTCAAGGAAGCGCCCAAGATGGGCAAGGACAAGATCATCCTCATGTGTCTGAGTGGCCGGGGTGACAAGGACATCTTTACCGTGGCCGAAGCACTGGGAGTTAAGTTGTGAGCGACGCTATCATCGGCGGCCAGGACCGCATCGCCAAACGTTTTGCCAAGCTCAAGGAAGAAGGCCGCGCGGGTCTTGTAACCTTTATCACCGCGGGTGACCCCGATCCCGAGGCATCGTTCGAAATCCTGAAATCCCTGCCTGAAGCAGGTGCCGATATCATCGAACTGGGCATGCCGTTTACCGATCCGATGGCCGATGGCCCCGCCATCCAGGAAGCATCGAACCGTGCATTGGCCGCAGGCATGCATATGCGCAAGACCCTGTCGCTGGTGCGTGGCTTCCGCGATCTTGATCACGAAACGCCGATCATTCTGATGGGCTATTACAACCCGATCTATATCTATGGCGTTGCAGAATTCCTTGAAGATGCGCGCAATGCCGGGGTTGATGGCCTGATTGTGGTGGATCTTCCGCCCGAAGAAGACGCCGAACTGTGCGTTCCGACCGTGGAAAAGGGTCTTTCATTCATCCGCCTGACCACGCCGACCTCTGATGACAAGCGCCTTCCGAAACTTGTTCAGAATACGTCCGGCTTTGTTTATTATGTATCGGTTGCGGGTGTTACCGGTGCCGGATCGGCCAGCAATGATCAGATTGTCGAAGCAATGGGACGCCTGCGTCGCCATACCGATCTTCCGATTGCTGTGGGCTTTGGCATCAAAACCGCACAACAGGCTGCTGATGTTGCCCGGCAGGCAGATGCAGCTGTGGTCGGGTCCGCAATCGTATCAAAAATTGCCGAAAGTCTTGACGAAAACGGCAAGGCCACCGATAAGACCGCCTCTATGGTTACCGGCCTTGTGCGCGAACTTGCAAACGGGGTCAGAAACGCGCGCAAATAGTGCGGTGCGTTTTGAAAGAACCGATATAGACAGAACCAAGGATCAGTATCCGATATGTCGTGGCTGACTGAATTCGTCCGTCCAAAGATTCAGAAACTCGTTCGCCGTCCAGATGTGCCAGAGAACCTTTGGCATAAATGCAAATCGTGCGAACAGATGATCTTTCACCGTGATCTGGCAAAGAACAATCATGTTTGCCAGCATTGCGGTCATCACATGCGTATTTCCGCCAAGGACCGTCTTGAGCTCCTGTTTGATGGGGGTCAATACCAGACCATCGAACTGCCGAATGTTCCGGTCGATCCGCTGAAATTCCGTGATCAGAAAAAATACACCGATCGCCTCAAGGCGGCACAGGCCAAGGCAACCTTCAAGGATGCGCTGGCGGTTGCCCATGGCGAGGTTGGTGGTCATCCGACCGTGATTGCCGTGTTTGACTTCTCCTTCATGGGCGGGTCGATGGGCATTGCCGTTGGCGAAGGCATTGTTGCCGCCGCCGAACTGGCAACCGTTCAGGATGCGGCACTGATCATTGTTCCGGCATCGGGCGGTGCACGTATGCAGGAAGGCATTCTCAGCCTGATGCAGATGGCCCGTACCACGGCCGCCATCGAAAAGGTCAAGGAAAAGGGCCTGCCCTATTTCGTGCTGCTGACCGATCCGACCACCGGCGGTGTTTCGGCATCCTTTGCCATGCTGGGCGATATCCAGGTTGCTGAACCGGGCGCACAGATCGGCTTTGCCGGTCGTCGCGTGATCGAAAGCACCATCCGCGAAAAGCTGCCTGATGATTTCCAGACGGCCGAATATCTTCTGGAACACGGCATGGTTGATATGGTCGTTCCGCGCAATGAACTGAACGCGACCTTTGGCCGCCTGATCGACATGATCCGCCGCACCAAACCGGGTGCAAGCATCGTTCCGATCAAGGACGCCAAAGCCAAGACGTCCAAGTCCAAGACTTCGAACGCGGACAAGTAACTTGGCCCGAAGCGACGCAATTCTTGCTCGCCTTGGCAAGCTGCACCCGAAAGTCATCGATCTTTCGCTAGGGCGGATTACCCGGCTTCTGAACAAGCTGGGTAATCCGCACCTTTCCTTGCCGCCGGTCATTCATCTTGCCGGTACAAATGGCAAAGGCTCCACCCAGGCCTATCTGCGCGCCATCTATGAGGCCGCCGGACTTAAGGTCCATTGTTCGACATCCCCGCATCTGGTGCGTTTCCATGAACGCATTACCCTTGCCGGTGACATGATTTCCGAAGATGCGCTGTGTGACCTTCTTGAAGAAGTCGAAACGGTCAATGACGGCGAATCCATCACATTCTTTGAAATCACCCAGGCCGCTGCATTCCTTGCATTTGCGCGCAGTCCTGCTGATGTCCTGATCCTTGAAACCGGACTGGGCGGGCGGGTTGATGCCTCCAACGTGATTGACAAGCCTGCTGCGACGGTCATTACGCCGGTATCGCTTGATCATCAGGGATTCCTTGGCGATACCATTGCCAAAATCGCCTTTGAAAAGGCCGGGATCATGAAACCCGGTGTGGTCAGCATTCTGGCACCACAGATGCTTGAAGCCTTCAACACGCTTGTCACCCACGCCAATGCGATCAAGGCCCCGGTCTTTTGCAATTTCGAAGTATCGGATGAACGTGCCGACGGGTTTACCATGCGCATCGAAGGCGATCATATCGATCTTCCGTTGCCCGCACTGCCGGGGCGTCATCAGTTCGTCAATGCCGCAACGGCGATTGCCGCGGTGCGCAAGGCCGGCATTCCGGGCTGCGATGGCAAGAATGTCGATATTCTGGCCCGTGGCCTGACAACGGCACGCTGGCCGGCCCGGTTGCAGAAACTGACTTCGGGGCCGCTCTTTGATGCGCTTCCCGACGGGTGTGAGCTGATTTTGGATGGCGGGCATAATATCGCCGCCGCAGAAGCCATTTCCGACTGGCTGTCGCGTCAGGACGCCGGCGATACCGTCATCATGATGGGGATGCTTGATAACCGTGATGCGGTGGCGTTTCTAAAGCCGCTTGCCAAGCAGATTACAGCACTTGCCGGTGTGCCGATCCCCGGTGAACATCAGGCACATCTGCCGGCAACACTTCGCGATGCTGCCAAGACCTGCGGTATCGATGCGGCCTATGCCTGTGATGATTTCGGTGATGCTTTGGCATCATTGCTGTCGACCTGCCCCGCCCCGAAACGGGTATTGATCCTTGGATCACTATATCTGGCTGGCCTGATTCTTGAAAATCATGGCTGATCAGCCATATATCAGAATTTCCTTAACCAGACTGTCAATATCACCATCCAATAACAAGTGACCAGCCAATTCCAGGACGATTTTCCCGGCGGTGGGCAGATGGTCTACATAGGTTTGGAAATGGTCAAACCCGACAATCCGGTCATCACGGCTGTGACAGAAATGGATTACTTTACAATCACCTAAAATACGAACTTCATCCTTGGTCAGGGTGAATTCATCTATTTCCCAGTCTGTTAGGCCCCAAAATGGCGATGCGATGATGAAAACAGCTGATAAATGGCTGTTTTTGCGCCAGATTTCCGGATTGCGAGCCAGAAACTGCAAGATTGTCGACCCGCCAAGCGAATGCCCGACCAAAACAAGCCCCGGGGCTGCCTGTGAAACGGCCTTTTCGATCCCGCCAAGCCATTGATTGATATCGGGGCGTTCGGGATCGGGCATCGCCGGGGCTGACAGGGTGAAGTTTCCACCCAGCCGGTCTTTCAGCCGCGCGACAAACCGTGTACTGCCATTGTTCCCGCCCTGGGGACCGGCACTGTGAATGAAAACCAGGTCACGGCCCATTGTGGCCTCCTTGCCCTGCTGGTCGATAAATCGTTATCGACCGGGAAAATTTGACGATACGGCAGGTCACCAAAGCCCGGCATCAGACATCGGGCAGGCGAACCTTTGGACCGGCGCCATTCGCCGACCGCGCACTGCCATCATCATTGCCGCCATCGGTTCGGCGCAACCGCAGATTTCCGGCCTTGTAGGTCTGTCGACGGTCCCCCTTGAGCGGCGGGGGCAGGCCATTGTCGCCACCATGGTTGTGGCCATCACGTGATCGGTCAAGGTCGCCATATTTTGCGTTTTCACGCTTTACCTTCTGGCCGGTCACCCAGGTATATCCCAGAACATAAAGCAAAAATCCCCCGACCCCGATGGTCAGGGTCAGGAACTGCACAACCGGGACAAAGCTTCCGAACACCTGACCGCCGCCATAAATCATGAAAATACAAAGGGCTGCGACCGGGGCAAGTGCCAGGAAAAAGATGCTGCGCACCTTGTGACGGATCGGTCCGTAATGCATCAGCATGGCATAAAACAGATACATCAGCGCGACAAACACCACGAGTTTGATCAACAAAATGAAATGATCAAAATTGGCAAGCTTCTGATTGCGTTCATAAATGCCAAAGGCCGTGAACAGGCCATGCACGATCAGGCCGAAACTGCCAAATGTCAGGATAAAACGCAGCCAGACACTGACGCGAAAAAACCTGCGCCATCCCGTCTCGCCCGCGCTGCCGCGGCGACCTGATTTGTTTTTTTTCCGCTGCCGGGAGGAAAGCTTCATATCTTCTGAAAGCTCACGCACCGGACCGGCGGTTTCTACCCCGATACCCTTGGGGGTAAAAATCGGTTTGGCTGATTTCCGGGCCACGAACCCGTTCTCCCATGTCCCTTGGGATTAACTTTTCAACTTACCATAGCAATCCCGACCGACCCTGATAAGCACAAACAGACCATCGGGAATAAATCTTCGGAAATCCGCATGTTATCTTATTTGTTTTGATATCGAAATATTATGAGATTACCTAAACAATCATCATACAATACTGATGCCAGTACTTGTCAGGAGCCCCGGGCTTTTTGGCCAATGCCCACAGGCTATGCTCGACTTGGCGGCGCGGATCGGGCATTCTGCGAAGCATGATTTTCCTCCAGACAAGAGCACGAAACGTATGACTGAATCTGCCCCGTCCAACACCAATACATCCGCCGGCAATCCGCCGCGCCGCGTCGTACTGGTTGACGGTTCCGGCTTTATTTTCCGCGCTTTCCATGCCCTGCCGCCGATGACAAGTCCCGACGGGACCCCGGTCAATGCGGTATATGGCTTCTGCACCATGTTGATGAAGCTGCGCGAAGATACCAAGCCCGACCATATGGCAGTCATTTTCGACACCAAGGGCAAGTCATTCCGCAACGATTTCTATGCCGACTACAAGGCCCACCGCCCGCCGCCCCCCGAAGAACTGGTACCGCAATTCGGTTTGATCCGGGACGCGACCCGCGCCTTTAACCTGCCCTCGATCGAGCTCGAAGGCTATGAGGCCGACGATCTGATCGCCACCTATGCCCGCCAGGCCGAGGCACAGGGTTCTGATGTGATTATCGTGTCTTCGGACAAGGACCTGATGCAACTTGTTACCGACAAGGTGCAAATGTTTGATGCGATGAAGAATCGCACCATCGGGGCTGCCGAAGTCATGGAAAAATTCGGCGTCGCGCCGGATAAGGTCATTGATATTCAGGCACTTGCGGGCGATTCCGTTGACAACGTACCCGGCGTACCGGGCATTGGTGTCAAAACCGCCGCCCAACTTATTGATGAATATGGTGATCTTGATTCTCTACTTGAGCGCGCTGGCGAAATCAAACAGCCCAAGCGTCGCGAAAAGCTGATCGAGAATGCCGAACTTGCCCGCATTTCACGCGATCTGGTGACCCTTAAAACCGACGTGCCGGTGGTCGAGGACCTTGATGATTTCGACCTGAAAGAACCCGATCCGGAAGTTCTTTTAAGCTTCATCGCAAGTCACGGCTTTAAATCACTGCTTTCTAAAGTAAAAGCCAAGTTTGGCGGCGATGTTGAATTTGAAAGCCCGACCCAACCCGGCATTGGTGTCAATGATATCAAGGTCGAAAAGGCCGAATATGAACTGGTGCAGGATGAAGAACGTCTAAAGCACTGGATTGCGGAGGCCGAATATCTTGGCACCGTGGCGGTTGATACCGAAACCACATCACTTGATGCCCATCAGGCCAAACTTGTCGGCATCTCGCTTTCGACCGAACCGGGCAATGGCTGCTATATCCCGCTTGGCCATGTCAGCGGCGAAGCACAGGGTGGCTTTGACTTCGGCGACACCCCCGAACAAAGCAGCGACGCCCCCAAGCAGATCAAGCTTGAACGCGCGATTGAGCTTCTCAAACCCCTGCTCGAAGACCCCGGCGTGCTCAAGGTCGGTCAGAACCTGAAATATGACATGATCGTTCTGGCCCGCCATGGCATCGATGTCGCACCGATGGACGACACCATGGTTCTGTCCTATGTGCTTGACGGAACCAGCCATGGTCACGGCATGGACGAGCTGGCCGAACTGCATCTTGATTATAAACCGATCAAGTTTTCCGATGTTTGCGGATCGGGCAAAACCCAGATCACCTTTGATCAGGTACCGCTGGACAAGGCGCTCGATTACGCGGCCGAGGATGCGGATATTACATTGCGTCTGCACCGCCTGCTGAAGCCGCGCATCGCACAGGAACATATGGCAAGTGTCTATGAAACCCTTGATCGGCCGCTGGTGCCGGTTCTGGCAAAGATGGAAAGCCTGGGCGTCAAGGTCGATGCCGAAATCCTGAAAAACCTGTCGGATGATTTCGCCAAACGCATGGCAAGTCTTGAGGTTACCATCCATGAAATGGCTGGAGAGCCGTTCAATCTTGGCAGTCCCAAGCAGCTCGGCGAAATCCTGTTTGATAAAATGAGCCTGCCGGGCGGTAAAAAGACCAAAACCGGTGCCTGGCAAACCGGGGCAGATGTTCTGGAAGCCTTGGCAGCACAGGGGCATGATCTTCCGGCCAAGCTGCTGGAATGGCGTCAGCTTTCGAAACTCAAAAGTACCTATACCGACGCGCTTGCCAACCATATCAACCCGCAAACTGGTCGTGTGCACACCAGTTACGGTCAGACCAACGTCAATACCGGGCGTTTGTCATCCAATGATCCGAACCTGCAAAACATCCCGATCCGAAGCGAAGAAGGCCGTAAAATCCGTACTGCCTTTGTTGCAGAGCCTGGCCACAAGCTTATTTCTGCCGACTATTCGCAGATCGAATTGCGTCTTCTTGCCCATGTGGCCGAAATCGACGCCCTGCGCGAAGCCTTCAAAAACGGCGAGGATATCCACGCCGCGACCGCATCCAAGGTCTTTGGCGTGCCAATCGAAGGCATGGATCCGATGGTCCGCCGCAAGGCCAAGGCGATCAACTTTGGCATCATTTACGGCATTTCGGCCTTTGGTCTGGCCAATCAGCTTGGCATTCCGCAAAAAGAGGCCAAGGCCTTTATCGATGCCTATTTCGAGATTTATCCGGGTATTCGCGACTATATGGATCAGGCCAAGGAATTTGCCACCAAACATGGTTTTGTCCGTACGCTGTTTGGTCGCCATATCCATATCAGCGGCATCAATGACAAAAACGGCATGCGCAGAAGCTTTGGCGAACGTGCAGCGATCAACGCCCCGATTCAGGGCGGTGCTGCCGACATCATCAAACGCGCGATGATCGCGGTACCCGGTGCGCTGCTTGATGCCGGCCTCAAGACCCGCATGCTGTTGCAGGTCCACGATGAATTGATCTTTGAAGCCCCGGAAGACGAGGCCGAAAAAGCCATCAAGGTCATCCGTGACGTCATGGAAAATGCGGCCCATCTGTCCGTACCGCTGATTGCCGAAGCCGGCATCGGCGATAGCTGGGCGGATGCCCACTAACTAAGAACATTAGCCAGCCGAGAAAATCCGACTAAACTTCTCGGCTGGCATTTGTTTGAACGTCTCTTAAAATCCGCGCGCGATGCCTTATTGACGGTCGAGGAGTGCACATATGGAAGCAGCCCTTCGCCTAGAGAGCCTTCAAGAAGTCGACTACATCCCTTTCGCCGAACTTTCAAAGTCGGCCAAAGGAGAGTTATCTAGAGAATTTTGCCGTCATTACAGACTTAAGGAAGATCTTGTTCTGCAACGCACAGACCTTCCCATAAGTCGTGCTTTGACCAAGCAGTCCGGATACCGTTTCCAAATTTGGTCCGAATGTCTGCTTAATGGGTTGAGCGTCCGCGAAGCTAATCAAGCGATCAAAGACGGGAAATACAACAACCCAGAACTTGATGCCGATATCGTGCTTGCGATTTATCGCGGCTATTTGAGGCTTGCTAGCCCACAGAACTAGTTAGAGGCCCAGAACTTCACGCATGGAATAAAGCCCCGGTGCCTTGCCCTCGGCCCATTTGGCGGCGCGCACCGCACCCTTGGCAAAGACTTCGCGCGATGATGCCTTGTGGGAGATCTCGATGCGTTCGCCTTCACAGGCAAAGACAACCGTATGATCGCCAACCACATCGCCCCCCCGAAGCGTTGCAAAGCCGATGGTACCGTCTTCACGCGCCCCGGTATGGCCATCACGGGTACGAACAGCCACATCGTCAAGTTTGACACCCCGGCCTTTTGCCGCGGCCTCACCAAGGCCAAGTGCTGTGCCCGAAGGCGCATCGACCTTGTGCTTGTGATGCATTTCGACGATTTCGATATCGGCCACATCCTTGTCCAGGACACTTGCGACCTTTTCGACCAGTGCGAAGGCAAGGTTCACACCGACACTCATATTCGGCGCAAAGATGATCGGGGCCTTCTGGGCGGCAACTTTCAGCTCGTCCTTTTGATCATTGGAAAGCCCGGTGGTTCCGATCACAAGGATCGTCCCGGTTTCAGAAGCCAGCTGCGCGTGTTTCATGGTTGCGGCCGGGGCGGTGAAATCAATCACCGCATCAACGGCTTCGAACAAGGCCCTGGCGTCATCGCCGACCAGAACGCCGCTTTCTTCCAGACCGGCAATCAGAGTGATGTCCTTGCCAATGAACGGGCTTTCGGGAAGATCCGTACCGCCACCGACTTCGCAGCCCTTGGTTTTGGCAGTTTCATTCACCAGCATCCGGCCCATACGGCCCGCACATCCAACAATCCCGATCTTCATTTCCGGTCTCCTAGCAACAAAGCTTGCAAATTATGCCTTTGCTTTATCACAAGCCCCCGGTCAGGCAAAACAAAACCCCTGACCGGCATGTCAGGGGTTTTGATCGTGTCGTTTCATTGAAGCGATGCTGACCTTAGTCCGTCAGATCTTTCCAGATTTCTTTCATCTTGGAAAAGAAGCCTTCGCTTTCCGGGCTTGAGCCCTCTTCGCGGGAAATCTCGTCGAATTCTTCAAGCAGTTCCTTCTGACGTTCTGTCAGATTGACCGGCGTTTCGACACTGATTTCAACAAACATGTCACCGCGGGCCTGCGAACGCAGGATGGTCATGCCCTTGCCGCGCAGACGCAGCTGCTGACCCGACTGGGTCCCGGCGGGAATGTTGATCCGCGTGCGCGTGCCTTCGATCGTCGGGACCTCGATGGTGCCGCCAAGGGCAGCCTTGCTCATCGGGATCGGAATCCGGCAATAAAGGTTGGCACTTTCGCGCTGGAAGAAGCGATGATGGGCGATATCAAGGAAGATATAGAGATCACCCGGAGGTGCCCCGTTCGTTCCTGCTTCGCCTTCGCCCGCCAGACGGATGCGCGTACCATCCTCGACACCGGCCGGAATGGTGACCTGAAGGGTCTTTTCCTTTTCAACGCGACCAACACCGTGACAGGATTTGCACGGATTCTTGATGATCTTGCCTTTGCCATGACAGCTCGGGCAGGTGCGTTCAATGGTAAAGAAGCCCTGCTGTGCGCGGACCTTGCCGTGACCGTTACAGGTCGGGCAATTGACCGGCTGCGAACCTGCTTCGGCACCGGTGCCATCGCATTTTTCACAGGAAACCGAACCTGGAATGGTGATCTCGGCCTTTTTGCCTTCGAACGCTTCTTCAAGCGTGATCGCCATATTATAGCGCAGGTCCGCCCCGCGCGATGACCCGCCACCACGGCGTCCACCGCCCATCGCACCAAAGATCTCGTCAAAGACGTCGGCAAACCCGCCGCCACCGAAACCACCACCAAAGCCGCCACCGCCACCGGGGCCGCCCTGTTCAAACGCTGCGTGACCGAAACGGTCATAGGCTGCGCGTTTTTCGTCGTCCTTGAGAACTTCGTACGCTTCGTTGACCTGTTTGAATTTTACTTCGGCTTCGGCATCGCCCGGGTTTTTGTCCGGGTGATACTGCATCGCTTTTTTACGATAGGCGCTTTTCAGCTCCGCTGCGCTGGCGCCTTTCGAAACACCCAACAGCTCGTAAAAATCTTCTTTCGCCATCTGTAACTCCGAAATACGGTCGGGCCGTTCCCGCAATCCTTGCGTCCGGAACGGCCCGATTTTTCTTTACAGGGCGTCGTTCAAGACGACCTCTGCGGTCGTCTTACTTGTCTTTTTTGTTGTCATCGACTTCTTCGAAGTCGGCATCAACAACGCCGTCATCGGCCTGGGACGCGGATGCGCCTGCATCACCTTCGGCACCTTCTTCGGCCTGCTGTGCCTGATACATGGCTTCGCCAAGTTTCATTGCAGCCTGCTGAAGTTCATTGACCTTGGCGTTGATGGCTTCGGCATCGTCACCGTCTTTGGCTTCTTTCAAAGCCGACAGAGCGTTTTCGATGTCGGACTTGGTTGAGTCATCAACCTTGTCACCATGCTCGTTCAGGTTCTTTTCGGTGGCGTGAACGACGGCTTCTGCCTGGTTGCGGGCTTCGACAAGTGCCTTGCGCTTCTTATCGGCTTCGGCGTTGCTTTCCGCGTCCTTGACCATGTTTTCGATTTCGTCGTCCGAAAGACCACCAGATGCCTGAATACGGATCTGCTGTTCCTTGTTGGTCGCCTTGTCTTTGGCCGACACGTTGACGATACCGTTGGCATCAATGTCAAAGGTCACTTCGATCTGCGGAACACCGCGCGGTGCCGGCGGGATACCAACCAGATCAAACTGGCCGAGCATCTTGTTATCAGCCGCCATTTCACGTTCGCCCTGGAAGACGCGGATGGTCACGGCCGTCTGATTGTCTTCAGCGGTCGAGAAGGTCTGCGACTTGCGGGTCGGGATCGTGGTGTTACGGTCGATCAGGCGGGTGAACACACCGCCAAGGGTTTCGATACCAAGCGACAGCGGGGTCACGTCGAGCAGAAGAACGTCTTTGACGTCACCCTGCAGAACACCCCCCTGAATTGCGGCACCAAGGGCAACAACTTCGTCCGGGTTCACACCTTTGTGCGGTTCACGACCGAAGAACTCCTTAACGCGTTCCTGGACCTTCGGCATACGGGTCATGCCGCCGACCAGAATAACGTCGTCGATTTCACCCGCGGTAATGCCGGCATCCTTGAGGGCGGCTTTACACGGGGTCATGGTGCGTTCGATCAGATCGGAAACCAGACCTTCAAGCTTCGCACGTGACAGCTTGATGTTCAGGTGCTTCGGACCGGAAGCATCAGCGGTGATGAACGGCAGGTTCACATCGGTCTGCATCGACGAGGACAATTCGATCTTTGCTTTTTCAGCAGCTTCTTTCAGACGCTGCAGGGCCAGACGGTCCTTGCGCAGGTCGATCTGCTGTTCCTTTTTGAACTCGTCAGCAAGGTAATCAATGATCTGTTTGTCGAAGTCTTCACCACCAAGGAAGGTATCACCGTTGGTCGATTTCACTTCGAAAACGCCATCGCCGATTTCAAGAACAGAAACGTCGAAGGTACCGCCACCAAGGTCATAAACAACCACGGTGCCGCCGTCTTTCTTGTCCAGGCCATAGGCCAGGGCTGCCGCGGTCGGCTCGTTGATGATACGTTTGACTTCAAGACCCGCAATCTTGCCGGCGTCTTTGGTCGCCTGGCGCTGGGAGTCGTTGAAATATGCCGGAACGGTAATCACGGCTTCGGTTACCGGCTCACCCAGATGGGCTTCTGCGGTTTCCTTCATTTTCTGAAGAACCATGGCTGCGATCTGGCTCGGTGCCATTTTCTCGCCATTGACTTCAACCCATGCATCGCCGTTTTCGCCCGAGACGATTTTGTACGGCACGAGGTCTTTGTCTTTTTCGACTTCCGGATCGCCGTAACGACGGCCGATCAGACGCTTGATCGCAAACAGGGTATTTTCCGGGTTGGTCACAGCCTGGCGTTTCGCCGGCTGACCGACAAGGCGTTCACCATCGTCGGTGAAAGCGACCATTGACGGGGTGGTACGGGCACCTTCGCTGTTTTCAATCACACGGCCTTCTTTGCCATCCATGACTGCAACGCACGAGTTGGTGGTGCCAAGGTCGATACCAATAATCTTGCCCATAGTAAGTTCCTCTTTTAGCGGCCGGTCCGTCCCGCAGCCTTCAAACCGAAGCGCCGCGCAGGACCTCCTGGGACCAATGGTTGTAATACACGTAATTTTTCTGGGGTCTCTGCATGACCCCGCGCACCTATATATGAAAGTCCCCACAAAGTCGCAAGCGGTCAAAGAGGGGAATCTTGGGTGTTTTTTACCTTAAAAATGCAATTTTTATCCAATCGCGGGCAATATCATCGCGATTGCCACGCCATTTGGGCGATTTCGAGCCGATTTTCAGTGTCAAAACCGGGCTTTTCAAATCGCTCATAACCGGGTTGCAATTCCGTCAAATCACAGAATTTTACGGGGATTGAAGCGGAATATCCGAGGGATTACAGCGGGTATGGCGCAATACCGCTTCGAGCTGACAGGCCAGATCAGCCTTTTCATCTGCCCCCAAAAAGCCGGCAATTTCGAAGCTTTTGCCATGTGTTTGCAAAAACAGCGCACATTGATCGTCTTCGCCGCGTTCCAGAACAACGCGCAGCCAATAAGGCTGAAAATCAAATTCCTGACGATCGCCGCGGACCGAAATGCGGGTTACGCGAAGATTGGCCGGGCTGAGTTCGATGCGTTCTTCCTGCCGGGCCGAGCGGAAGCTGAAATGAAATGCCAGCGACAGCAACACCACATCCACGCCGAGAAACCCGATCACCGGCCAGGCCCCGACCGACCAGAAAACCAGACCGATACTTGTCGTCAACGCAGCCAGCATCAGGACAATATTGCGCGCAGCCCGGCGCGAAAGCGACCGCGGCGGAAACAAATCCACCCGATAGATCGGCTTGGCACTGCGCGGGACGGCGGGCATTTCACTTACCTGTATATCTGAACGGGCCTGCTGCTGTTTTCCTTATATGGTGCGTACAGCACAGGATGTCGTGTAATCAAAATTCGATTTTTCGTCTTATCCCTTATATATAATGTCCGCACAGGAGATCGGATCAGGGACGCCATGCTTTGACACATGTGCATCCCCAAATCGGCTGAAAACAGCCCGCCAAAAAAGAGAGCTAAAGTCCATGGCCCGCCCGATGAGCAAAGCCGCCATTGAAGAATTTTTCCAGCGTCTGTCGGATGCTGATCCCGAACCCAAAGGCGAACTGGATTACACCAATCCCTATACCCTGCTTGTGGCTGTTGCCCTGTCGGCACAGGCAACCGATGTCGGGGTCAACAAGGCGACCAAAAAGCTGTTTCAGATCGTTGAAACACCTCAAGACATGCTTGATCTGGGCGAAGAAGCACTGATTGATCATATCAAGACGATCGGGCTTTATCGCGGCAAGGCCAAGAACGTCATGGCAGCAGCCAAAATTCTGGTCGAAAAGCATGGCGGGGTGGTTCCCAATGATCAGGAAGCCCTTGAAGAATTACCCGGTGTCGGGCGCAAGACCGCCAATGTCGTGCGCAATATCGCCTGGGGCGAACATACCATGGCGGTTGATACCCATATTTTCCGGCTGGGCAATCGCACCGGCATGGCCAATGGCAAAACGGTTCTGGCTGTTGAAAAGGCTCTTTTGAAAAAGGTGCCGGCACGCTTCATGACCCATGCCCATCACTGGCTGATCCTGCACGGGCGCTATATCTGCAAGGCGCGCAAGCCACGCTGTGGCGACTGCATCGTCAATGATCTGTGCAATTTCAAAGACAAAACGCCTGCCGAAGCATAATCCGGCAGGCGTTTAAAAACAGGCCAGGCATCCATCAGATCGGAAGATCAGAATACCTGGTCAAAGGTTGCTGGCGCCGGCGCAATGACCTTTGCGCCATCCGGCTGGATCTGCATGATGGCATAGCCGCGTTCGGACTGGCCATCGGCCGTCAGACGGAAAATCCCGTCAACCCCGACAAAGCCGCTTGGATTGGTCAGTGCATCACGCGTAATCCCGTTTTCATCACGCGCCATCAATGCCGCCAGTGCCGCACTGTCATAGGCCAGACTTGAAATGCGCGGCGGCTGGCTGCCAAAGGTGCGTTCAAACCGGTTGGCAAACAGGTTCCAGTTTTCCGGATTGGGGGCGGCAAAAATACCGCCCTTAAGGGCCGGTTCCGCAAACAGGCCGGGATCATTCCAGCCAAAGGTCCCGATGAACTGAACAACCGACGGATCAATATCAAAATAGGCCAGCAGGGCCGATACCTGACGCAGATCGCCACCGGTTGCCGGCAGGATCAACGCATCAAAATCAAGCTCGCCAAAGGTGTCGACGCCTTCAAGACGGCGCAGCGCCCGCTTTGCCCCGGCACTGCCATCAGCTTCAAGCTGGGCCTTGTGGGCGCGCAGATTGGCGCGACGCGCATCGTAATTGGCAAAATCGCGAATGGTCTGTTGCAGACTTTCCGAGCCGGGCTGATAGAACGCCACCCGTCCCAGCGATCCGCCAACACGCGACACCACCCCGTTCAGGGCACTGGCGATCTGGCGACCATAATCATTTTGCGGCAACAGGGCGGCAAACCGGAAATGGCCCTGTGTTGTGGCATATCCGACAGCACGCGCAATCTGGTCTTCAGGGATCAGGCCACTGACCCAAACACCGTTTTCAGCAACACGCCGGTTGTTGGAAAAGGCAATGACCGGAACGTTGGCGGCCTTGGCAACTTCGCTGGCCCCGCTGACCGATTCGGAAAACAGCGGACCAAGGATCATTTTCGCGCCGGCATCAACCGCCTGGCGTGCGGCATTTTGCCCGCCCTGATAGGTACCCGCCGTATCGATCGGCATCAGGACAAAATCATCCCCGGCAATATCAAACATTGCAAGTTCGGCCGCATGGCGCATGGCACGACCAAGATCGGCATGCTGCCCGGAAAGCGGCAGCAAAAGCGCAACCCGCTTTTCAAAGACTGCGGCTTCATCGTTATAAAGGGTCGGCAGTTCGACACCTTCGCCTTCAGGAAGGGCGGCGTCACTTGGCCATGGATTGGCATCAGGGATCAGCCCCTGATCAGGGGCGCCTGTCGGGTCGACAGGGGGTTGATTGGCTGTTTCGACCGGGGCGCCACGTTGCGTACCAAACAGGTCCGTGATACTCGTGGTCGCATTACATGCGGCAAGCCCGACAGAGAGGACAACAACTGATGCCGTCCGGCGTGCAATCCGGCCCCAGGTCGAACCCCCATTCAGATTCTGCAACGCCTGACGCGGCAGCGCCTCGTTCTGCATCCGATTCTGTGACGGATGACGTTTCGGACAACCCACTCTCACCTCCAGATAAGTCGTTTCGCACGCAGGGTAATGCGCGCGAGGATGCAAGTAAACATGATGAAAGCCATTTGCCACTTTCATCGGGTCTTTATCTTGTCGCTACTCCAATCGGAAATTTGGGCGATATTACGTTCAGGGCGCTCGAAATCCTTAAAAGGGCCGATGTCATCCTGTGCGAGGATACCCGGACATCGGGCAAATTGCTGTCACGCTATGGCGTCAAGACCAAGCGAATCGCCTATCACGAACATAACGCCGCCAAGATGCGCCCCGAAATCATGGAACGCCTTGGCAAGGGTCAGGGACTGGCACTGATTTCCGATGCGGGAACGCCCCTGATCAATGATCCGGGCTACAAGCTTGTACGTGATTGCAAGGCAGAAGGCTTTAACGTCACGGCTGCACCGGGCGCATCTTCGCCAATTGTCGCGTTGATCCTGTCAGGATTGCCAAGCGATCATTTCTTTTATGCCGGTTTCCTGCCGCCCAAAACCATGGCCCGGCAAAAGGAACTGACCCGTTTTACCGCCATTCCGGGCAGCCTGATTTTTCTTGAAAGTCCCAAACGTCTTGCCGCCAGCCTTGCCGATATGGCCCGGGTTCTTGGCGGATCACGCGAAGCCGCTGTGACCCGCGAACTGACCAAGATGTTCGAGGAAGTTCGTAATGGCACCCTTGATGAACTTGCCACCCATTACGAAGAAGCCGGCGCCCCAAAAGGCGAAATCGTGATCATTGTCGGCCCGGCCAATGATGCGGATAACGAACCCAGCCCCGAAGACATTGATGCGCGGCTGCTTGATCTGATCAAAACCCATCGGACCAAGGATGCCGCCGATATTCTGGCCCGCGAAACCGGCCTTAAGAAGCGTGATCTTTACAATCGCGCCCTTGAACTGGCCAAGACGGAGTAGCCATGCCCCGAACCCGCCGCGCACCTGATCAACAATCAAGTCGCAAGCGGGCGGAAAAGGCCGGACGCCGCGCAGAAATGCTGTGTGCCCTGTTTCTGCGCCTGAAGGGATATCGCATCCTTGCAACGCGCCATAAAAGCCCGGTCGGTGAAATTGATATCATCGCCCGGCGCGGCAAGGTCCTGATTGCAATCGAAGTAAAAAACCGGCCCGACAGGGAAACAGCGCTGCTTGCACTGCGTCCCCGTCAGCAGGTCCGAATTGCCCGCGCCCTTGAAAGCTATGCCGGGCAAATCGGCCATGACGGCGATCTTCGGTTCGATCTGATGATGGTGCACGGTCTTGTGCGGGTCGAACATCTTAGCAATGCCTGGCATGTCAATTAACTGCGACCGTCATCATGCCCCTAGGGATGCATCTTTGCGCCCTTGGTGATTTTATCGACAATGCGCTTATCAGCATGAATGCCAATGCCGACAAATTTGGCCTGTTCGGGATCCACAGCGGCAAATACTTCGCGATTGGCCGCATCATGCCCGGTGGCAAACATTTCTTCGATATAGGCCGATGCCCTGACACCGCGATCAAGCACCCGGCGATGGATTTTGCTCAGGGTCGCCTGGTCTGCGGCCAGAACAATCGCCGGTTGCCGCGATAGCGGATTGTAAATATTTTGCTTCGCATCGATATAGGGTTCGCCGATGATATCGGGTGTCTGGGCGACGATGCCGCTCATCAGAAAGGCCGTCACATTCAGCGATTGCCAGGCTTCAAGATCATTGCGCAAGACCAGCGCGACTTTGGTGTCAAACATATGCGTTCTCCAACGGGTCGGATAATCAGGTGATGAAAGAAGCAGTAGATCAAAGCACCGATCCCGGTATTGAACGTTTGTGCAAAAAGCGTGAACGCTTTATCGCCGCCCCGACCAGCGACGGGATCGAACGGATCGAAGCCCGGTTTTATGGCAATATGTTCAGCCCGCACCGCCATGACACCTATGCGCTGGGCATCACCATGCAGGGTGTGCAAACCTTTAACTATCGTGGGGAATTTCGCGCCAGCAATCCGGGCAATGTCATTATCCTGCATCCCGACGAAATTCATGATGGCGGGGCGGGCACCGAAGACGGATTGCAATACCGCATGCTGTATCTTGAACCGGCGCTTTTGCGCAGCGGTCTGGATCATGAGTCCGATCCCCTGCCCTTTGTCGGTGAACCGGTGATCAATGATCGGGTTTTATGGTCGGTTCTGGCATCGGTTCTGGGCGAACTTGATTGCGATGTTGATCCCATGCTGCGTGACCAGTTTGTCGCCGATATTGCCCAGCGCCTGTCACTTCATGGCAAAACACCGTTAAAACAACCGCGCTTTAATGCCGCTGCGCGCATGGATCAGGTCCGCGCCTTTCTGGAAGACAACTTTGACCGCACGGTCCAGTCCGATGAACTTGAACAGATTGCCGAAATGGACCGCTATCGCCTGATCCGGCATTTCCGGGCCCGGTTTGGCACGACCCCGTATCGCTATCTGATGATGCGCCGCCTGCAAAAGGCCCGGGCGCTGATGGTTCTGGGGCAACCGCTGGCCGGGATTGCGGCCGAAACCGGGTTTTCAGATCAAAGCCACTTCAACCGGCATTTTCGCCAGACCTATGGCGTGACACCGGGACGCTGGGCAGGACTGATCGCCGAAAGGGCGCATTGAAGCCATCCCGTTCCGATCAATATGCAAAAAGATGCATTTTTGCTGATAAACTGGTCGGGATTTTAAAACTCTTTAACCCCAAGGCGCGATGATTGCACCCGGAAGACTGAGGGAATCGGGGGCGAGACATCACCATATGTCGTCAAAAACGGACATTGAATGGCATCTGACCACCAGACCGCCAGATCATGCCAACCGTCATTTGCGCGCGGTCAGGCATCTGGTATTGGCCGGGTTCTGTCTTTTGCCGTTGTCGGGATGCACATCGCTTGTAATCGGTGCCGGGGCCACGGCCGGGGTTGCAGCCCTTCAGGAACGTGGTCTTGACGGTGCCGTCAGTGACACCGCGATTACCGCAGAAATCTGGCAGAAATTTCTGTCAAAAGATGAGAAACTGTTTCTCGATATCGAAATCGAAGTTGTCGAAGGCGAAGTCCTGCTGGCCGGTCGTGTACCGTCCGTCGCAGATCAGCTTGAAGCGGTACGATTAAGCTGGCAGGTCGATGGCGTCAGAAGCGTCATTAACGAAATTGATGTCGGATCGGGCATGTCACTGATGGACAGTGCCGGCGATCTGATCATCACCACACGGATCAAGACCGCGCTGATGTTTGATGGCGATGTTTTCGCGATCAATTACAGCATCGAGACCGTAAACGGTACAGTGCATCTGATGGGCATTGCCCAGAACGAACGCGAACGTGAACGGGTTATTTCGCATGCGCGTGAAACCAGCTATGTAAAACGCGTGGTCAGTCACATCCGCCTGAAAGATGACATCAACCGGCAAGGGACCTGATCAATTAGTACCGTAAGCCACATCATCGCACCGACCGATCCGGACCGCCAATGGCTTGTCGATTACGCCAAGGGCCAAAAACCTGACGCCAGCGTTGCGAAGGCGGCCCTTCATTTTGCCCGGCTCAATCTGGCAGAAGACGGTCAGAAACGCGATATCGCGCCATATCTTCGTCATCTCGATGACCTTGCCGACCAGCTGCGGGCCGAGCTGGCCCGCATAACCCTGCAACCGGACTTTGTCACATTGTCCGATATTGCGGGCCTTCCGGTCGACGACAAGGAAGCCGAACCAACCATTGAACAGGTGGTCAAAGGCCTTCAGACAGTGATTGCCGAACGCAACGGCTTTCAGGGCGACATGGAAAATTACGATGACATGGCCAATGCCGACCTGTTGCAAGTCATTGAACGCAAACGCGGCCTGCCGGTTGCACTGGGATTGCTTTACATCCATGCGGCCGAACGATGCGGCATTACCATCACCGGGATCGATTTCCCCGGCCATTTCCTGTTGCGGGTCCAGGCCAATGGCAAACGCCGCATGATCGATCCGTTCCACGGGGGCATTACCCTTGGACCCGCAGAATTGCGCGAATTACTGAAATCCTTTAGCGGGCTTGATGCCGAACTTGAGCCCCGCCACTATCGCCCGACAAGCAATGTCGATATATTGTTACGACTTCAAAACAATATAAAGGTCCGGGCCCTGCGCGCAGGTGAACTGGCCCTTGCGACCCGTGTGATCGAACACAGTTTGCTGATCGCGCCCGACCATGAAGGGCTTTGGCATCAGCTTGGTGCGCTTTATGCACGTCTTGATCAGGACCATATGGCACTTGGCGCGTTTGAACAGTTTGTCATGCGCTGTGACGACCCGCTTCATCGCGCCCGGATCGAAGCCGTGATCGAAGAATTGCGCGAACGGCTTGAACGGGAAGTCGCCAATCAGGATGATCCGGCCGGGATTTCCGCACCATCGGAAAGTTCCGATCAATCGCGCAGCGATCCACAGCAAAAATCCAACGCGCCGATCCCGCTTTTCCCCGATCTGAATTCCTGATTTCCCAAAAATCACCTGTACTCGCGAGGTGCAATGCGGCCGGATTCCGTCATCTGGCCGTGCACGACCTTTATAAGCTCGGATCATGAAAATCCATGTGAAATAGCTTGTTTTTCGATATAGAATTAAATAAATATTCCTATAAATTATTAATTAGGATGTTATTTTTAAACCTAAATACGAACAAACTGGTCCGTCCGGTTTTTCAAGATCCCTGAATGCCGGTGATTATCGGGCACAAAATCATCAAAAAATGCTTGTTTCGGTATTTTTTGCCCAATTTCGGCGATCTGACCACTTCATGCATCAGAAAATCCTGAAGAATACGCAAACCCCCGGAAATCGGGGCTTTTGACCACTGACATGCGATGGCGACCGGATAGACGGAACCGTCATCGGCCCGAAGATCGAAATTGAAACCGGATTCAGATCGAATTTCGCGGTGACATCGCCTTGAAAAACATCTTTTGCAGTTTTTTTCGGTTCTTAACGGCAGGTTAAACAACCGGCCACGAAACGGTCGCGACACTTGCACCGTGAACAGCAATGCATATACTCCGCGCCAGTCAGTTTTTAGGCGCCTGATCATGGCCATCTGCCAGATTGGCCCGCCTGTGCGGTCAACCGGGTTCAATACGGTGCCGTTCAAACCGAACAAATTGCAGGAATGAACTATATGAACGACACCACAGTCGACGTCGTCGGTATTGGCAACGCCATTGTTGATGTCCTTGCCCATTGCAAGGAAGAAGACCTGACCCGTCTGAAGCTTGTCAAAAACTCCATGACCCTGATTGACGCGGAAACCGCAGATAGTCTGTATGAACAGATGGGTCCGGGCATGGAAATGTCCGGCGGGTCGGCAGGCAACACCATGGCCGGCATCGCAGCCCTTGGCGGCAAGGGTGCCTATATCGGCAAGGTGCGCGACGACCAGCTTGGCCAGGTTTTCCGCCACGATATCCGTGCAATTGGCGTTCAGTTCAATTCCGCACCGGCCACGGCCGGTTCGCCGACCGCGCGCTGCCTGATCTTTGTCACCCCGGATGGCCATCGCACCATGAACACCTTCCTTGGTGCCTGCACCGAGCTTGGCCCGGAAGATATCGACGAAGATCTGATCAAATCGGCCAAAGTCACATATATGGAAGGCTATCTGTGGGATCGCCCCGAAGCCAAGGAAGCCTTTGTCAAAGCGGCCAAGGTCGCCCATGAGGCCGGTCGGCAGGTTTCCATCAGCCTGTCTGATTCATTCTGTGTTGACCGTCACCGCGATTCATTCCGCGATCTGGTTCATCACCATATCGACGTGCTGTTTGCCAACGAAGAAGAAATCAAGTCGCTTTACGAAGTCGACACCTTTGAAGAGGCACTGGCCGAAGTTCGCAAACACTGCAAGGTCGCAGCCCTGACCCGTGGTGAAAAGGGCGCGGTTATCGTTGCCGAGAACGAACTTCACGAAATCAGCGCCGAACCGGTCGCCAAGGTGGTCGATACCACAGGTGCCGGCGATCTGTTCGCATCAGGCTTCCTGTATGGCTATACCCAGGGTCACGAACTTCCGGTTTGCGGGCAGCTTGGTGCGATTTGCGCATCCGAGGTGATTTCGCATATGGGCGCGCGCCCGGATGCGGACCTTAAGGAACTGACCGCAAAGGTCATCTGACCGGAAACCGGTGGCTTTCAGCGCCATCTGCAAAGATTTCACGGGACGGCAACAATCCGTTGTCGTCCCGTTTTACGTTACCAAAGACCCCGATTTCCGGGCATTGCAGCGCAACACAAACATTGACTTTATACAAAGTTTAGCGCAAACAGCCCGCATTGCAGAAAAATCAACCCCGCATGGCGCGCACAAAGCTGGTCATTCGCCTCCACATTGGCTATGACAGGGCGGCCTTCGGGCAAGATACACAATGCCCGGACCAGTAAACATTCAGCATATGCCGTGTTCTAGAGTTGCGCGGATGACCGAACAGCATCGGTCATAAGGCTGCTGAATATCTACTGGCCTTGAAACGTTTTACTGACCGATGCGCATGGGCAAGCCCCGGCGCGCGGCATTTTTATTTCTGGAGTCCGCGCCCATGAGCTTGCGCAATATCGCCATCATCGCCCACGTTGACCACGGCAAAACCACGCTGGTCGATTCCATGTTCCGTCAGTCCGGTGTCTATCGTGACAACCAGCGCGTAGATGAACGCGCAATGGACAGCAACGATCTGGAACGTGAACGCGGCATTACCATCGTTGCAAAACCAACGGCTGTTCAGTGGGGTGATACCCGCGTGAACATCGTCGATACCCCGGGCCACGCCGATTTCGGCGGTGAGGTCGAACGTATCCTGTCCATGGTCGAAGGCGTGGTTCTGCTTGTTGACTCGGCCGAAGGTCCGATGCCGCAGACCAAATTCGTTCTGGGCAAGGCGCTTAAACTTGGTCTGAAACCGATCGTTGTCATCAACAAGATCGACCGTCCTGACCAGCGTGCCGAGGAAGTCCTTGACGAGATTTTCGATCTCTTCGTATCGCTTGAAGCAACTGAAGAACAGCTCGACTTCCCGGTTCTGTACGCATCTGGTCGTGACGGCTGGGCTGCTGAAAGCCCGGAAGGCCCGAAAGAAAACCTGACCCCGCTGATGGAACTGGTTCTGAACCACGTTCCGGCACCGGACGTCAATGTCGATGCCCCGTTTGCGATGCTGGCAACCATGCTGCATGCTGACAACTTCCTGGGTCGTATTCTGACCGGTCGTGTCTATCAGGGCCGTGCGAAACTCAACATGCCGGTGAAGGTTCTTCGTGGCGATGGCACGGTTGAAACCGGCCGTCTGTCGAAACTGATGGGCTTCCGCGGTCTGGAACGTGTCCCGCAGGACGAAGCTGTTGCCGGTGACATCATCGCAATTGCCGGCCTGACCGAGGCAACCGTTGCCGACACCATTTGTGCAACCGACGTCAACACCGCCATCGAAAGCCAGCCGATCGATCCGCCGACCCTGGCGATGACCTTCTCGGTCAACAACTCGCCGCTGGCCGGTCAGGAAGGTGACAAGGTTACCTCGCGCATGATCCGTGCCCGTCTGGAACGCGAAGCCGAAGGCAACATCGCGATCAAGATTGGCGAAACCGCCGACAAGGATGCATTCGAAGTTGCCGGTCGTGGTGAACTTCAGCTTGGCGTTCTGGTTGAAACCATGCGCCGCGAAGGTTTTGAACTTTCGATTTCACGTCCGCGCGTTCTGTTCCAGGAAATCGACGGCGTAATGTCCGAGCCGTACGAAGAAGTCCAGGTTGACGTTGACGAAGAATATTCCGGCGTCGTGGTCGAGAAAATGAGCCTGCGCAAGGCTGAAATGACCGACATGCGCTCAAGCGGTGGCGGCAAGACCCGTATCATCTTCCTTGCGCCGTCGCGTGGCCTGATTGGCTATCACGGTGAATTCCTGACCGATACCCGCGGTACCGGCGTTATGAACCGCGTGTTCCATTCCTATGGCCCGGTCAAGGGTGCGATTGCGGGCCGTCGTAACGGCGCACTGATTTCCAACGATCAGGGCGATGCCGTTGCCTACGCACTGTTCGGTCTTGAAGATCGTGGCATCATGTTCATCGAACATGGCGAACGCGTCTATCAGGGCATGATCATCGGTGAACATAACCGTGACAACGACCTGGAAGTGAACGTGCTCAAGGGCAAAAAGCTGACCAACGTTCGTGCATCGGGCAAGGACGAGGCTGTTACCCTGACCCCGCCGCGCCGCATGTCGCTTGAAGAAGCCCTGTCCTACATTCAGGACGACGAACTGGTCGAAGTCACCCCGCAGAGCGTACGTATCCGCAAACTGCACCTTGATCCGAACGTTCGTAAGCGCGAAAGCCGCAAGAAAGAAGGCTAAGCCTTCCTGCTAGCAACAGATTTCAAAAGGGCCGGTCCAGTGGATCGGCCCTTTTTTCATGGCAGACCGCACCTTTGCCACCCGCCCGGCGGTGCTGCGCGAATTGGCTATTCATTAACCTGTTTGCACTAGCTTCTTCGCAGCGTGTTTCAAGTTGGGGGAATCGATGCACAGCACAGAAAAGCGAAGCTGGGGTGAAGCCTTTGGCGCCTTTGTTCATCCACGCGTCATTACGATGCTGTTTCTGGGCCTGTCGGCGGGCATTCCCATCCTTCTGATTTTCTCCACCCTGTCGATCTGGCTGCGCGAGGCCGGCGTTGACCGGTCGACCGTCACCTATTTCAGCTGGGCTGCCCTTGGCTATTCCTTCAAGTTTGTCTGGGCGCCATTGATTGATCGGCTGCCTTTTCCGGTTCTGCACGGGCTTCTGGGCCGCCGGCGCAGTTGGCTGATCATTGCGCAGGCCTGCATCATTGCCGCCATCCTGTGGATGGGCCTGACCGATCCGGCCGAAAACCTGACCATGATGGCCTTTGCGGCCGTGGCGCTTGGCTTTGCATCGGCCACACAGGACATCGTTATTGATGCCTACCGGATCGAGGCCGCCGATGCCGACCTTCAGGCAATGATGAGTTCGGCCTATATTGGTGGTTACCGGATCGGCATGATTGTCGCCGGTGCCGGTGCATTGACGATTGCCGGCCTGTTTGAGGCCGAAGGCACCTATCAGCACTTTGCCTGGACCGTTGCCTATGGCTGTATGGCGCTTGCCATGTGTGTTGGCGTTATCACCACGCTTCTGGTGCGTGAACCCGATGCGCCCAAAACACAAAGCAAATATTTCCATGAAACGTCAGACTATCTTCGTTTTCTGGCGATGTTTGCGCTCACTGTCATCGCCTTTATCCTTGCCAATATCTATGCAGGCGACTTTACCGACCCGCTCAAGACCGGCCTGACCGATGCCGGGATGATCAAGGAGCTGTCCGGCTTTATTGCCGGGACGCTCAAGCTTGCGATCGCAGTCGGTTTTGCCATTCTGGTTGCCTGGCTGACCACGCGGGTCGGCCTGACGCCGACCGGAATGGTGCAGGAGACCTATATCTCGCCGGTAAAGGACTTCATCGACCGTTATGGCAAGGTTGCGATCATCATTCTTGCCCTGATCGGGGTTTATCGCATTGCCGATATCGTCATGGGTGTGATGGCCAACGTGTTTTACACCGACCTTGGCTTTTCCAAGGAAGAAATCGCCGCGGTCTCCAAGACATTCGGCCTGTTCATGACGATTGGCGGCAGTTTCCTGGGCGGGGTTCTGTCGGTACGTTATGGCGTGGTCAAGATCCTGTTTCTTGGCGCCCTGCTTTCGGCCATTACCAACATCCTGTTTGCTTTCATGGCGCAGCTCGGTCCGGATACCACGATGTTTGTCGTCGTGATCATGGCCGATAACCTGTCTGGCGGTCTCGCCACAGCGGCCTTCATCGCCTATCTGTCGGGCCTGACCAACATCTCCTTTACCGCCATGCAATATGCGATCTTCAGTTCGATCATGACCCTGTTCCCGAAAATCCTTGCCGGTTTCTCGGGCACCGTGGTGGATGCGGTCGGATATAGATGGTTCTTTGTCGGTACCGCCGTGATCGGCATCCCGGTTCTTTGGCTTGTTGTGCTGGCCGGTCGCATGACCGATACCAAAGCGACCAAACCCGATGCCTCAGCCCAGGATGCCTGATACCGATGCCTGATATCGGTGCCTGATGCTGAAACCTGATGCTGATCTGGCGCGGATGCCCTTTGATCACAATCGGTCTGCCCAAAAGAAAAACCGGACGCCAGCAAAGCGTCCGGTTTTTTTAAATCTGGTCTGTCTGCATTACGGGGACTACCCGCCTTTCACTGACCGTTTCAAGCGGCCTGTTCGGCCTCGTCCTGGGTCAGCAATGCATAGATCGCGTCGGCGGAACCCGCCCCGCGCAGCTTGTCGCACATGCCCTGATTACGCAGCAGACGCGAAATCCGCGCCAGTGCCTTCAGGTGATCGGCACCGGCTTCCTCGGGTGCGATCAGCATGCAGAAAAGGTCGACCGGGTGTTCATCAACCGCATCGAATTCGATCGGGTTCTGAGCACGGGCAAAGACCATGTAGAGCCGATCAAGGTCATTGAGCTTGCCATGCGGAATCGCGACACCACCGCCTACGCCAGTGCTGCCAAGCTTCTCACGATCAAGCAGGACAGAGAAAATCTCGCTTGCGTCGCGTCCGGTAACTTCGGCTGCTTTTTCGGCAAGTTCCTCAAGCACAGCCTTTTTCGCACCGGACCGCAGTGCCGGAATGACCCCGGACGGGGTAAGTATAGATGATATGTCCATTTTTCGCGTTGCGTTGTTTGGCTCGGAATCCGTGTTCGTCACGCGCCACCAGCATCTTTATCGTTTGGATCAAGCCAACCGATATTGCCATCCGCGCGACGGTACACAACATTCAACCCGCCATGTTTGCCATTCCGGAACATCAGTGCCGGAATGTCCCCCAAGTCGAGCCGCATGACAGCTTCTCCGACAGAGAGCGTATCAATGCGATCCGGTGTCTCGGCGACAATCACCGGTTCAAACCCGTTTACGTGATCGTCGTCATCCGAATGATCGTCATCTTCCTGTGCGATCACATAGTGAATCGCTTCAAGACGAGCCTGCTCGTGATGGTCCCGGCTTGCGTGATGATCACGCAGGCGCCGTTTATAGCGCCGCAACTGCTTGGCCACTCTGTCACAGGCTGAATCGAAGGCCGGATAGACTTCATCCGCCGACGCCTTTGCCTGTACCATCATGCCCTTGCCAACATGGACCGAAATTTGTGCCTGATAGAGATGTGCCTGTTTGGTGATCGTCACCGTGGCTTCGATCGCGTGATCGAAATATTTCTCTACCGCAGGGTCCAAGGTCTCGACGACGTGCTGCCGAAGAGCATCCCCAACGTCAAGTTGCTTACCGATAACCGTAATTTGCATGGATCGCCTATCCCCAGTTGAGTGACTTCCCAGTACATATGGATGTTTGGTGCCCCTCAATCAGGAGGCCGCACCATATTCCCTCGTCATTGCCAAGTCAAGATATGGGTATATTTCCTTTGATTGCAGTACGTTACAGTACAAATTTTCGAAAAAACGATGCTAGGAAGCACGTGATTTTTTTTCGCGCCGACGCTGGACCGACGAAGGAATACGCATCGCTTCACGGTATTTTGCCACTGTTCGGCGGGCAATGTCGATCCCTTCCTTCCCGAGCAACTCAACGAGTTTGTCGTCAGACAAAATCTTTTTCGGATCTTCGTTATCAATCAATGACTTGATCCGATGCCGAACAGCTTCGGACGAATAGGCATCCCCGCCATCAGATGACGAAATTGCCGTGGTAAAGAAGTATTTCAGCTCGAACATGCCGCGCGGTGTCGCCATGAATTTGCCGTTGGTCACCCGCGACACCGTACTTTCATGCATGCCGATGGCCTCGGCAATGTCGCGCAGAATAAGCGGCCGCAGATGCGATACCCCGTGGGTAAAGAACCCGTCCTGCTGGCGGACAATTTCGCTGGCAACCTTCATGATGGTGGTCGCACGCTGATGCAGTGCCTTGACCAGCCAGTTCGCGGTTTGCAACTTTTCACTCATGAAGCTGCGTTCTTCGCGGTCGCGCAGGCCCGATCCGATCTGGGCGACATAATCTTCATTGACCAGAACACGCGGCAGGGCTTCGGAATTCAGTTCCAGATGCCAGTTGCCATTCCCCGCCGATCGCATCAGAACATCGGGGATGACCGGGGTTGCAACTTCGCCATCAGCTGTGCGACCCGGGCGCGGATCCAGTGTCTTGATCTCGGCGATCATGTCGTGAAGGTCGTCGGCATCAACACCACAGACCCGACGCAACCGGTCAAATTCGCGCTTTGCCAGCAGATCAAGATTGGCAAGCAACGCCGCCATTGCCGGATCAAACCGGTTCATTTCGCGCAATTGCAATTCAAGACATTCGGCAAGATCACGTGCGAAAATGCCGACCGGCTCGAACCCCTGCATGATGCCAAGAACGCGCTCGACCTCCGCCAGCGGGCATTCCAGCGCCTCGGACACCTCATCAAGGTCACCGCCGACATAGCCGTTTTCATCAAGCATATCGATCAGATAGGACCCGATCATCCGCGACATGACATCGGCAAAGGCGATATTGAGCTGATCATCAAGGGATTGGCGCAGCGTCGCCTCGTCGGCCAGGGTCTGTTCAAGACCGGGCAGATCATCACTGCTGCCCGCCCCGGATCCGCCGGCCCCGCCGCCATAGGGCGACGCATAGTCGTGATTGCCCGCGACCGGTTCGCCATTGCGCGAAATTTCGCCTTCACCGTCGTAAAGCGCGTCGCTTGACACATCAAGCGGGCCGTCATCCCCGCCCATGGTTTCACTTGCGGTCAGTCGATCAGTGCCAAACCGGTCTTCGCGGTCGGTGAAATTGTCACTGGATCGGCTGTCGATACCGTCATCGCCATTGCCAACGGCCCCGTCTCCGGTCTCGGCAAAGGTCTGACCGGGGTCGGCCCGTTCCAGCAACGGGTTTTCCATAAGTTCGCTATCGATGAAATTGGAAAGCTCAATATTATTGAATTGCAGCAGCTTGATCGCCTGCTGCAGCTGGGGCGTCATGACAAGAGACTGGGACTGACGTAAATCGAGCCGCGCCTTCAGGGCCATTTATGCACTACCCCGTGTCAATCCGAACTCCCCCAAGACTGTTATGTCTGTCTGGTGTTTTCGTCTGGTATCGTGATCAGAGACTGAAACGATCACCCAGATAAACCCTTCGAACATCATCATTTCTGACGATTTCGTCAGGACCACCTTCCATCAAAACCCGACCGTCATGCAAGATATATGCCCGGTCAATAATGTCGAGAGTCTCGCGCACATTGTGGTCAGTAATCAAGACCCCAATGCCACGATCTTTCAGATGGCGGACAAGATCACGGATATCACCCACTGCAATCGGGTCAATCCCGGCAAGTGGTTCATCAAGTAGAACAAAGTTCGGATGTGCTGCCAGGGCCCGGGCAATTTCGCAACGGCGGCGCTCCCCGCCCGACAGCGCAAGTGCCGGCGTGCGGCGCAAATGTTCGATGGCAAATTCGGCCAGAAGATCTTCAAGATTCTGTTCGCGCTTGATGCGGTCATCCTCGACCACCTCAAGGACCGCCATGATGTTCTGTTCGACCGTCATACCACGGAAAATCGATGCTTCCTGTGGCAAATAGCCGATTCCAAGGCGCGCACGCTGATACATCGGCATTGCCGTGATATCGCGCCCATCAAGGGAAATTGTCCCGCGATCCGATGAAATCAGCCCGGTAATGATATAGAAACTGGTCGTCTTGCCTGCACCGTTCGGCCCCAGAAGGCCGACGGCCTCGCCGCGCTGAACAGACACAGATACATCCTTGAGAACCGGGCGCTTCTTGAAGCTTTTGCCAAGATTATGCGCCACAAGCCCCTTGTTGGTCGTAATCAGCCGCGGACCACCCGCGGTCCCCGCCCCTGAGGATGCTTGTGCACCGGCAGACGCGCCTTGCGCCTTTGCGTCATCGGATTTTACGCCCTTGCGCGACCAGAACAAATTACCGACCTTTCCTCAGTTACCGGTCCCGGCACCGGCCGGGCTTTTATTTTCATCTTTTTCAGGAACCAGCAGGCCGCGAACCCGGGCCTTGCCGTCACCATTGCCATTTGCCGTCAGACGACTGACACCGGTATTCAGATCAACAACCGCGCGATCCCCGTTCAACTGGTTCTCTCCGCGGGTGATCTTAACCGATCCGATCAATGTGGCGATACCTGTTTTCGCATCATAAACGCCCTGATCGCCCACGACAAAGTCGGTGGATGTGCGAATATTCACATTGCCCTGACCATCAATGCGGCGCAACTCGTTTGCACCGTCCTTGCCCGGTTCAAACCGTGCTGTCAGCGTATCACCACGCAGGGTCCGGTCCTCGGAGGTTGCAACCGCGTTGCCACGGGCCACTGCAATCCGCTCGGTCTCCCAATATTCAAGGCTGTCACGCGCCGTCAGGGTTTCCTTTGGCGTGGTGTATTTAAGGTTATCACCGGTCAGAACCACCACCGCCTGATCGATGTCATAAACTGCCTTGTCGCCGGTGGCGACATCGGTATCCGATGACAGTTTGACATTGCCGATCGCAATGATGCGGTAAATCTCGCTATTGCCGTCACGATCACGATAAAGCGCCTGAAGCTCATCGGCATCGACGCGCGATGTCCCGCGCTTGGCCACCGCATTGCCGCGGGCAATCAGAACCTGTTCGTTGCGACGCCATTCAATGCCGTTATCGGATTCGACTTCAAGACCGCCACTGCCATTTTGCGCCAGGCCCAGCGGATTGGCCTTTGCACTGTTTGGCAGACCCGACAGAGCCAGCACAGCACCACCAAGCATCAGGGCCGCAACAAGCGTTCCGGTTTTTCGGCTCAGATGCCCCATTGCGATCATGACTTCCCTTTCAATGCGCTATCGAAAATCACCAGTTTGGACTTCCCGAGAAACCGGATCACCGCCCCTTTGTTTTCCAGTTCAAACCCGGAATCGGATTTGATCGTGCCGAACGGCCCCTGGCCATCGACCGGCACCGTCCCGCTTGCCGAACCGGAATTCATAGCGATTTCAGCTTCTTCGGTGTGAATTTCAAAGCCGTTATCGTGATACATATTGACCGTACCAACAAGATCGAGCATCCCGTTTTCTTCGGTATAGAACCCCTCATTGGCGGTAAGCGCGATCCAGGATCCGTCTTGCAGGGTGATGTCAGCCTGCGGCGCATCCAGATAGATATGTTCGTTGCGTTCCTGGGTTTCCGGGGTTTCGATGGCTTCGCGTGCGGTCACGGTAAAGGGCTGCTTTTTGCCATCCACACCAAAGAAACGCGGGTTGCTCATGGCAACATTTTCCATCAGATCTTCGGGAGATGTCGAAAACCCAAGGCGGAAGCCGCTATCCTGAACCTGTTCGATCTGCGGCCACAGCACCACAAGCGCCATCAGCGCCAGCGCAATCATCGGCAGAACGAATTTCAGCATGGTGACAATCATCCGTCGCAACGGATTGATGCGCACCTCGCGGCGACCGGAAGGCAGCCGGTCGCGCGAAAGGCCTTCGGCCCTTTGCGATGCGACCTTTGGCGTGCCTTCGATACTCATTGCTTATGCCACTCCCGAACGCAGAAGATCATGGATATGGACAAGCCCCACCGGCACTTTGTTTTCATCCAGAACGAACAAGGCGGTGATGCTGCGATCATTCATGATTGCCAGGGCCTCGACCGCCAGCGCATCGGCATGGGTCACCTTGGGCCCGGCCGTCATGACATCGCCAACCTTCATCGCCACCAGATTGTCAGCCATATGACGGCGCAAATCGCCATCGGTCACAATCCCGATCAGCGCGCCATCATCGCCAAGCACCCCGACACAGCCAAAGGAATGGCTGGTCATGGTTACAAGGGCTTCTGACATCAGCGCGTCGCGCGCAATCAGCGGCAGGCTGTCTGCATCATGCATGACGTCGTGAACATGCAGCAAACGCTGCCCCAGCTTGCCGCCGGGATGGAAAGTACGGAAATCATCGGCGCTAAAGCCGCGGCGTTCCATCAACGTCACCGCCAGCGCATCGGCAAGGGCCAGCATCGCCGTGGTCGAGGTGGTCGGGGCCTGCTTGTTCGGGCAGGCTTCCGGACTTGCCGGCAAAACCAGCGGACAGTCCGACTGCTTGGCAAGCGAGCTTTCCGGTTTACGGGTCATGCCGATCAGCGGCACTTTAAAGCGCCGGGTAAAGGCGATGATGTCGGACAGTTCCGGGGTTTCACCGGAATTGGACAGAGCCAGAACCGCATCATCCTTGCCAATCATGCCAAGATCGCCGTGGCTGGCTTCAGCCGGATGGACAAAGAAGGATGGTGTGCCGGTCGAGGCAAAGGTTGCCGCGATTTTCTTGGCAATATGACCGCTTTTGCCCATGCCGGTAATCACCAGACGGCCCTTGAGGCCTTCGATCAGGTCAATCGC
The DNA here is from genome assembly GCF_023588965.1 of Thalassospira sp. GO-4. Taxonomy (NCBI): domain Bacteria; kingdom Pseudomonadati; phylum Pseudomonadota; class Alphaproteobacteria; order Rhodospirillales; family Thalassospiraceae; genus Thalassospira; species Thalassospira sp. GO-4. The sequence continues at coordinate 3,126,830 of NZ_CP097807.1, read as the reverse complement.
CTTGCAGAAATCACCATTGAGCGAGTCTGCAAGTTCGCGCAGCGCCGTGGCTTCGATATCAAGTACCCGGCGCGCAATCGCAAGATCGGCATCAGACGCCGGTGCGGGAGCATTTTTTGAGGTGGGAGCGATAGAGGTCACTGTCATCTGTTTCTTGTTTGCGTTTCCTGCCCGGAGATAAGGCACAAGGCCCCTTATGCAAGACCAATGAGCCGAAACTATGAACCTGACAGGTGTAGGGGTCAATTTTATTGAACCCCATACACCGCCATTCTTCACAGGCGGTTAACCGCAATGATTAATGGGCAAAAATATCGGTTTCTTCCCAACCCGACAGATCAAGCGTCGCACGGGTCGGCAGGAAGTCAAAACAGGCCTGGGCCAGCTCGGTACGGCCTTCACGGGCCAGACGACGATCAAGCTCTTCCTTGGCCTTGTGCAGATACAGCACATCGGACGCCGCATAATCGATCTGTTCCTTGGTAAGCTCGGCGGCCCCCCAGTCGGAACTTTGCTGCTGCTTGGAAATCTCGACCCCGACCAGTTCGCGCAAAAGGTCTTTCAGACCATGGCGGTCGGTATAGGTACGGATCAGTTTGGAGGCGATTTTGGTGCAATAGACCGGCGCGCACCGCACACCGAGATATTTGTCCATGACCGCAATGTCGAAACGCCCGAAATGAAACAGTTTCAGGACCGACGGATCGGCCAGCAGTTTTTTCAGGTTCGGGGCGCTGTAATCTTCTCCATCGAACTTGACCAGATGGGCATTGCCATCCCCGCTTGAAAGCTGCACGACACACAGACGGTCGCGGTGCGGGTTCAGGCCCATGGTTTCGCTGTCGATCGCCACCACCTTGCCAAGGTCAAGATCGTCCGGCAGATCTCCGAGATGGAGGAAATTGGTCATCGCGGTTCTCCAAATGTCAGAATTTGCCTGTTCTTAACACAGCGAACCGCGTGTGGCATCGCAAAAGTCATGCCATTTGTGGGGTTTTTCACGCATTTCCCCGCGTTTTCTGAGCCCGAACAGCGCAAATTCGGCCCAAAACGACAATACCCCAGCACATCAGAAATGTGCTGGGGTATGGTGCCCAGGAGAAGACTCGAACTTCCACGACCTAATGGCCACTGGCACCTGAAGCCAGCGCGTCTACCAATTCCGCCACCTGGGCATAGGGGCATCTGGTTTGTTCGGGCGGTGTCCGCCGGAACGGGGCGGAATATACGCGGTCAGCTTAAAGTGTCAACCAACTTTTTGATGGTTTGGTGAAACTAAATCGCGCAAAGCCGCGTTGGGCCGAAAACACACGGATTTTCCTTGGTTTTCGCGGATTTTCGCATCACGCCGAATGGTCGAACAAATAGCCCAGAACCCCATTCAGCCGGTTTCTGCCCTGCTGGGTAGCCCGAAGCCCCGCAGAATCACAGATCAGATCACCCGACGCGATCAGGGTTTCGAGCCGTTCCGAATCCAGCACATCACGTGGTGCCTTGCCAATGATCCGATCAAACCGCGATACCGGAATGGTTTCATTAAGCCGCAGGCCCATCATCACCATTTCAAGCAGGCGCTCATCCGCATCCAGCACGGTTTCTTCCTGCGTGCCATGGCCATGCTTTTCCACCCGATCCAGCCAGATTTCCGGCGCACGGTGGCGGCGCACCGCCATCGGGATGGTGCTGCCATCGGGTTGAATCACCGCTTCGCGGCCATGTGCACCCGGGCCAATGCCCAGATAATCGCCATAGCGCCAGTAAACGAGGTTATGGCGGCTTTCCTGACCGGGCTTGGCATGGTTGGAAACCTCATAACAGCGATAACCGGCCGCTTCGGTTTCTTCCTGGGTGATTTCGTAAAGTTCGGTGGCAAGGTCTTCGTCGGGCACCACCAGTTCGCCGCGCTGATGCAGGGTATAGAATTGCGTGCCGGGCTCGATGGTCAGCTGATAAAGCGAGATATGACCATTGGCGATATCAAGCCCTTCGCGCAGCTCCTGACGCCAGGCCTTGGGATCATGTTCCGGACGGGCATAGATCAGATCGAATGAAAAGCGATCAAACACCGTGGTTGCCACATCAAGGGCGCGCAGCGCCTCCTTGGCGGAATGCACACGCCCCAGGAATTTAAGGTCACGGTCATTGAGCGCCTGGATACCGATCGATACCCGGTTGATGCCATTCGCCGCAAAGGCCGAAAAACGGTCAATTTCGACCGTGCCCGGATTGGCTTCCAGCGTGATTTCAAGATCGTCCGTGACCTGCCAGAAGGTCTTGATATCGGCAATCAACGCGCCCGCGGTTTCCGGATCCATCAGCGACGGCGTACCACCGCCAAAGAAAACCGACCCGACAACGCGTCCCGGATGACGTGCGGCACCCGCAGCAAGCTCTGCGCGCAGCGCCTTGCGCCAACGGGCATGATCAACACTGTTCGCCACATGGCTGTTGAAATCGCAATAGGGGCATTTCGACAGACAGAACGGCCAGTGGATATAGATGCCAAACGGCACGGTTTCGACAAGGGGTGCGGACACGCGGAACTCTTTTAAATGCGGGAAGCAGGGCCATAAACTAACACGCACCGCCGATCATGACATCAGCGATGCGTGCATATGTTCAATGCAGGCTTTGGATCTTTGAAAGGCTTATTCGAAGCAGGCCTTGACCAGTTGGGCAAAGGCATCGGCACGGTGGCTCATTTCATGCTTTTTGGCCGGGTCCATTTCGCCAAAGGTTTCGTCATATCCCTTGGGCTGGAAGATCGGGTCATAGCCAAATCCGTGACGACCGCGCTTCGGCCAGACGATTTCGCCATCGATCTTGCCTTCGAAATTCTCGACATGCCCATCGGGCCAGGCCAATGACAACGCACAGATAAAGGACGCCCGGCGATCCGGATGGTTGCCGATCCCGTTCTGGACCTTTTCCATTGCCATGTCGAAATCCTTGTCCGGACCGGCCCAGCGCGCCGAATATATCCCCGGTGCACCATCAAGGGCGGAAACCGCAAGGCCGCTGTCATCGGCCAGTGCCGGAAGATTGGCCCCCTTTGCCGCGGCCATCGATTTCAGCTGCGCATTGCCGATAAAGGTCTTTTCGGTTTCTTCGGGCTCTGGCAAATCAAGTTCGCCGGCTGAAAATACCTCGATCCCGAACGGGGCCAGCAATTCGCCAATTTCCTTGATCTTGCCTTTGTTATGGCTGGCAATCACCAGTTTCTTTTCCGTAAAACGACGCGCCATTTTTCTGCCTGAGATACAATAAGGGTCAGATACGAAAAGCGGCAGGTGGGATGCCTGCCGCAAATTTCATTTTCAAATTAAAGGCCAAGGGCCTCGCGCTGTTTGGCAAACAGCTCTTTGCAGCCTTTTTCGGCCAGCGCGAACATCTTGTCATAAGACTCGCGATCAAACGGTACGTCTTCGGCAGTTGCCTGCACCTCGACGATGCCACCATTGCCCGCCAGCACAAAGTTGGCATCAGCACCCGCATTGCTGTCTTCAGCATAATCCAGATCAAGCACGGCCTCGCCTTCATAAATACCGCATGAAATGGCGGCAACCGGCTGGGTCAGCGGGATTTCCTTGATCAGGCCAAGGCGGCGCACGCCCTGAAATGCCAGATGGGCCGCGACATAGGCACCGGTGATCGATGCGGTACGGGTACCGCCATCTGCCTGGATGACATCACAATCCAGACGCATCTGCATTTCGCCCATGGCTTTCATATCGGCCACCGCACGGATCGAACGACCGATCAGGCGCTGAATTTCCTGGGTACGGCCCGATTGGCCGCCACGCGCAGCTTCACGCTGCATACGCGAATCGGTGGCACGCGGCAGCATGCCGTATTCTGCGGTTATCCAGCCTTTGCCGGAATTGCGCATCCAGCCAGGCACCTTGTCTTCGACCGTGGCGGTACAAATAACGTGGGTGTCGCCGAATTTGATCAGGCAGGACCCTTCGGCATATTTCGAAACACCGGTTTCAATGGTTACGTCACGAAGCTGATCGGGGGTACGGCCGGATGGGCGCATGAGTGGGAACCTCTTGTTTGTAAGGTCAGGCCCTTGTGACAAAGCAACAAAGGCGAACTGTCTGAAAATTTGGCCCAAAGTACGGCGCCACCCGCCAAAGGTCCAGCAGTTTCCCCGTCAAAATTGCGTCCGATTCGCACATCAATACCCCGGTCGGCAAACAACGTTTTCAAACCAAGGGCTTGAAGCAATGCAGCTTTCACCATGTGCGGCCCCGCGGTGTGATTGACGCCATCGCCTTGCCTGACTAAATTCTCAAAAGCATTGAGACAGCTTTGTCTGAACCGGTTGGCACAGAACAAATGGCGCATTTTGACGATACATTGCTGGGCGATATGAATGCGCGGTCACGTGAAGTGTTCCGCCAGATTGTCGATGCCTATGTCGAAACCGGCGAACCGATCGGGTCGCGGTCCATTGCCCGGCGCATGTCCGAAAATCTTTCGGCTGCAACCATTCGCAACGTCATGTCCGATCTTGAAGACATGGGTCTTCTGGTTGCACCGCATGTTTCAGCCGGCCGCCTTCCCAGTGAAAAGGGTTTGCGGCTGTTTGTGAATGCCCTGATGGAAGTCGGCGATCTTCCCAATGCCGAACGCGACCAGTTGACCAAGAATTGCGAACAGGCGGGCTATTCGCTTGATCAGATGCTGGGCGAGGCCACCACAATGCTTTCCGGCCTGTCGCGCTGCGCAGGCCTGGTGGTTGCACCGAAAACCGACGGCATCCGCCTTAAACAGATTGAATTTGTTGCGCTTTCACCCGGAAAAGTGCTTGCGGTTCTGGTGTCGCAGAACGGCACGGTTGAAAACCGAATCCTGGATGTACCGGTCGATTTGCCCGCCTCGGCATTGACAGAGGCGGCGAATTATCTAAATACCCGGTTGGCTGGAAAGACACTTGATGATGCAAGAGTACTGATCACAAAGGAACGTGATCAGCTCAAGCAGGAGCTTGATGATCTTTCAGCCAATCTGATTGATGCGGGCCTTGCGACATGGGCCGGCGGGGTCAAGGGATCGTCTCTGATCGTTAAGGGACAGTCCCAGCTGCTTGAAAATATCGATACGATAGAACAGCTTGAGACCGTTCGCCGCTTGTTTAACGTGCTTGAGGCCCGTGATCAGATGATTGAATTGCTCGATGTGACGACGGATGCCCAGGGCGTTCAGATTTTCATCGGGTCAGAAAATAAACTGTTTGGCGGATCGGGTCTGTCGATGGTGATTTCGCCCTATCAGAATGCAGAAGGCAGCATTGTGGGCGCAATCGGGGTTGTCGGACCGACCCGGATCAATTATGCCCGGATCATTCCGCTGGTCGATTATACCGCCAAGCTGGTCGGTCGACTGATTGGATAAATCGCGGCGCTGCGTGTCAGGCCGCACAACGTGAAAGTAGTAAGGTTAGCCATGTCGGAAACCGCAAAAAACAATCCGGAAGATCTGCAGGATGTGAATGCCGCAGAGGAAACCGCAGCTGAAGACGTCGCAGCAGAGGCGACCGAGGCAGAAAGCGAAGAAGTTGTTATCGAAGATCCGGTCGCAGCCCTCGAAGCCGAAGTCGCAGAACTGAAAGACCGTCTGTTGCGTCAGGCCGCCGAGGTGGAAAATACCCGCCGTCGTGCAAAAAAAGACGTCGAGGATGCCGGCAACTACGCCATCACGAAATTTGCCCGTGACCTTCTGGATGTGGGCGACAACCTGCGCCGTGCACTCGAAGCAGCCGGTGATACCTCTGATGCTGACCCGGCGATGAAAACGCTGGTTGACGGTGTCGAGATGACCGAAAAGGCGCTGCTCAAGGCGATGGAACAGAACGGCATCGAAAAGCTTGAACCACTTGGTGAAAAGCTTGATCCGAACAAACATCAGGCCGTGTTTGAAATGCCGAACCCGGAATATCCGGACGGTCATGTCGCACAGGTCATGCAGGCCGGTTACGTGCTTAAGGGCCGCTTGCTGCGCCCGGCAATGGTCGGTGTGACCAAAAATCCGGCCGGCGAAGCCCCGGCCAAGGAAGACGGCCCGGGCAGCAATGTCGATACTTCGGCCTGATCGCCACAATATTCAGATAAACCGGTTTTAGCGGATCGGGTTTAGCAACCACCCCTGCCAGACATACTTGGCGGGGGTGTTTTGTTTGCATTAGGCTGTCGGGCAAAAGTTCCCTGCCAATCAAGGATCACTAAGATGCCGCTCCGCCCCGATCTGATTGAAATCCTGCGTGACGAAGCCGCCCCGATTGTCATTCTGACCGGTGCGGGCATTTCCAAGGAAAGCGGCCTGCATACATTTCGCGATCCTGACGGTATCTGGGCGAAATACGACATTTCCGAAGTCGCAACACCCGAGGCCTTCGTTAACAACCCTGATCTGGTGCATTATTTCTATAATGACCGCCGATCCGGACTGCTTGATCCCGCGGTTCAACCCAATGCCGCCCACATTGCCCTTGCCCGGCTTGAGGCCGAGTGGCCGGGGCCTGTGCTGCTGGTGACGCAGAATATCGACGATCTTCATGACCGGGCCGGATCGAAAAACCTGATCCATATGCATGGCGAGCTTTTGAAAATCCGCTGCAACCATTGTGATCTTCTTGCCCACTGGTCTGATGATCTTGCCAAGGAAACCCCTTGCCCGTCCTGTGGCAAGGCTGGCGGGCTTCGTCCGCATGTCGTGTGGTTTGGCGAAATGCCCCTTGAGATGGAACGCATATACGCCGCCTTGGGCGAATGCGGGCTTTTTATCTCGATCGGGACATCGGGAAATGTCTATCCGGCTGCCGGATTTGTTCAAGTCGCCCATGAAGAAGCCGGGGCGGAAACGGTCGAGCTCAATCTTGAACCAAGTTCGGGCGCGACGCTGTTTGAACACAGTGCGTATGGGTCGGCGACCGATCTGGTGCCAGCCTTTGTCGCACGCTTGCTCGGCGATTAGAAATTCACAAGATCACGGAACTGGCGTTCGCCATCGCGTTCAAACTGCACAATGCGCGACTCCGCAACCCGCCTGGCCCAACCCAGCTCGTAAAATCGGTCCAACATTGCCGCCCCAAATGAACCGGCCAAATGCGATTGCCGTGCACTCCAATCCAGACATTCCCGGCAAAGCGGACGGCGTTTGCGACGCAAGGCTTCAAGATCAATGCCGAATTTGTCAGCAAATGCCACGCCGGCATCGGTCAGCCCCACGCCATTTACGGTATTTTCGATCAGCTTTCCTTTGATCAATCCGTCAAACAGGGCAACCCCCATGTCCCCCGCCAGATGGTCATAGCAAACGCGTGCCTTGCGCAGTTCCGGGTCCTTCGGCCCGGTCCGCACCCGGTTATGTCCAACCCGGTTCGCAATCCCCATCAGGACCTCAAGCGCTTCGACAATATCGGGACCCGACAACGTGAAATAACGATGTCGCCCCTGTTTGCGCGGTACAACAATCTGCCCGGCTTCTAGTTTCGCCAGATGGGAACTTGCGGTTTGCGGGGTAACACCGGCTTCCTGCGCCAGTTCGGCGGCCGTCAATGCCCGACCGCCCATAAGCGCGGTCAGCATATTTGCGCGCGCCGGATCACCAAGCAATGCGGCCACACGGGCAATATCGGGTCCTTCTTTCATCCTTCGATAGTAATCGAAATGTGATCACCAAACAACAACCAGCAAAGCGAAAGGCGGACAGATACCTGTCCGCCTTTGCCTTAATCACTGGAATTGGTTCTTGTCGCTGATCAGTGGGACAGGCCCGAACCACCCAACGCAACAATATTGAATGGCAGCCCGTCGACCGGGATTTCACCTTTGCTTGCAAAAGTCTCGGCATCAACGAGTCGGACAAGATGTTCGCGCGGGTCGGTCACGCTAATCACGTCACCGGCAACAGCAATGCGCGGACGCGGATCACGCCAGTGGCCATCCTTGCTATAGGGTTTGGTGATTTGGGCAGACCGGACAATCTTGCCATCCAGCAAATCCACCGCATGAAGATAGCCATCCTCGGTGAAGACATAGGCAATGGTCACGCGTGCCGGATCAAGGATGAAGTGCACGTATCGGACCGGCAAGTTAATCAGATGAAACGGGTTCTGTTCGGTGCGATCAATAAAGACCAGCTTGTCGGAACCGTAATCGCCAAGGAAGAACTGCATCGCCTTGCCACCGGTCAGATGCCCTACACGACCTTCCGACATGTCCTTGCCATAGGGCAGAATTTCAACTGCCGGCGCATCATCACCATTCTGATAGGCGATGATCACCCCTTCCTCGCAGCCAAAGGCCGTCACACCGGCAGACGATGCTTCGCCATGCAGGCCGGTGCAGGTATGAACAGGACCAATCTGTTTTCCATCCTGATCAAGAACCTTAAGGCCCAGCCGCGGCGGCAGACTGCCCGGCTTGGTTTCAACAGCAAGATTTGGCTCGGAGATCAGATGATAGTTCCACGTTGGCACAACAACACCGTGATGGGGCGCACTGCCTACAACTGTTTTATGCACGGATTTTCCGGCAATCAGATCTCCCTCATCAAAGACCTTTGCCGCACCCTCACCATCAAAGAATATATAGAATGCGCCATGATCGGGCACGGCGTGGACCGGGCGTTTGCCCGCAATGGTTATGGGCAGCAATGCCGGATCATGGATTTCAAGGTCGCTGTGATCCCCGTGCGAGGACAACTCAATACCGCTATCGATCATGTGGACGACATCATGATCCATCTGAACAGCGGCCAGGGTTCTGCCGCTTTGGCTTGGGACAAGATGCGTGACATAGCCCGTGGTGGCAAACCGGTCGATCACCGATTTCTGTTCCAGATCAAGGACCGTTACCCCGCCCTCTTGCTGGTCGGTAACAAAAAGACGCCATGCCTGTTTGGTTTCATCATCGGCCCGGGCAACAGAGATACCCAAGACCGGCATCAGAACCGCACCACTTATGATCGCGGCCTGAACCAAATGTTTGAACAACGAACGCTCCTATTAAATGTTATGTTATAACGTAACATTTAATAGCGTCCTTTTTCACACCTGTCCATGCCCCGTCACGTTCTTTGCTGTCGCTTCTTGTAATTGCCCATAGTTCGATCCGTATCGAAGCAACAGGACGATCATTTGCGCTATCTCCGACAAATACCGGGACCTTCACCGGTTTCGTCACCATTTACATAAGGAAGACCGCCATGATCACCTGCTTCATCCGCTATGAAATCGATCCCTATAAAAAGGATGCCTTCATCCAGTATGCCCGAAACTGGGGGCAGGCCATTCCGCGTTGCGGGGCCGATCTTGTCGGGTATTTCGCCCCGCATGAAGGATCGGTATCGACCGCCTATGGTATCTATCATTTGCCCGATCTGGCATCTTATGAAGCCTATCGCGCCCGGTTAAAGGACGATCCGCTGGGCCGGGAAAACTACGCGTTTTCCAAACGTGAAAAATTCATCCTGCGCGAAGAACGCCAGTTTCTCAAACTGGCGTCCACCCCGCATGCGGAGCTGATCAAACCATGATCGCGGTCATTTTCGAAGTCACACCTCACACGGCGCGCTATGACGATTATCTTGCCATTGCGGGGGATCTCAAACCGGTGCTTGAAACCATGGATGGCTTCATTTCGATCGAACGGTTTCAAAGTCTGAGCACACCGGGGAAAATCCTGTCACTATCATTCTGGCGTGACGAGGATGCCGTGAAAGCCTGGCGCAATCTGGCGGAACACCGTTCTGCGCAGACCCAAGGCCGAACCGGAATTTTTAAAGATTACCGTTTGCGGGTTGCCGGTGTTATACGGGATTATGGCATGTTTGAACGCCATCAGGCACCCGACGATTCCCGATCACGCCATGACCGCGACTAGATCGGCATGTGTGGATCAATCATGCTTCTGCCGGTTTCGGGGATGTTTCATCATCCCCGATCTCCTCGGTATCTGTTGCCTGCTGCGGCTTCGCACCACCTTTGTAATCCAGAAGCATCACCGCAAGAATAACAATTCCCGCCCCGATGAAAATGACCGGCACCGGCAACATATCAAAGAAAATCAGGTCCATCGCGACTGAAAATGGCAGGGCGGTATAGGCTGCTGGTGACACGACACTGGCATCTGCAACCCGTACGGCACGCAAAACCATATAGTTCGTCATCATGGCAAAGAACCCTGCCCCCGCCGAATAGGCCCAATCGGCAAATGACGCAGGCTGCCAGGAGATCAGGGCAATCGGCACCCAGATCACGACTGCAATGATTTGCGGCCAGAACAGCATGGAAAAATTGGTCTCGGTGCGCGTCATCACCTTGGCAAACAGGGTTTGCGCCGAAAAACAGAAGGCACCGATCAGGGCAGCAGCCACACCAAGCGGCACACCGAACCCGTCCATGCGTGGCGCACACATCACCCAAACCCCGATCAAACCCAGAACGGTTGCGATCATTTTGCGTGCTGTCAGCTTTTCACCAAGGATCACAACCGCCAGCAACACGGTCAGCAATGCCTCGATAAACAAATAGGCATTGACCTCGGCGATGCTCATCTGACGAAGCGCAAAGAACACGAAAAACAGCGACCCGTACCACAAAACACCACGCGCAATATGGGCCACCGGACGGCGAGTGCGGATTGAACGGGTACCGACAAACATCAGGATGATCAGGAACACCGCAACCGTCGTTATTGCCCGCATGGCAAGGATTTGAGCCGTCGGAACGTCATGGGATACCAGCTTGGCACAGACATCGACAAAAACGCCCGATGCCATTGCAGCCGTCATCCATAAAACGCCGCGGACATTTCCGCTTAGAGCACTCAACATCAAATCCAATCCATTTTGTTTGTCATTGGCGCGTTGTCTGGCAAGGAACGCTGCGCTGGGGCGATGCGGGGCATCGTTCACGTAATGTGACGCTGTGAAAAACGTCCGCACCCAACCCTTCGGGCCGGGCACCCGTTCTTTCCGCAACGTCAACGACCGTGCCCTTTGCGCCGCCAAACTCTGCGACCACCTTATTGCGGAACATCTGGTTGCTTTGGGCAAAACGGGTTGGACTTGATGCTCTTGCCGCATCAGCGTCCGGTCATGATCGTTTCCATGTTCTGAAGTTGTTTGGGGGTTTCCGGCAGTCAGGGAGACTGGCTTACGAGGTGGCGCAAGGAGACATCGGAAAATCTACGGCCGGAAACCCTTTATGCCGATGATATTGCCCGCTTGTTTGGAAAAATACGAATGAAGAGTTTTCAGCCATTGTTGAGTTTTTTTTGCCCCATTTTCCGATCACTCCTGATAGACAGGTATGACGAAGGAAACAGCTGGTATGGAAATACAAAATGCGCCGGAAACTGCCCCCTTTACGCGCACTTGTCGCCTTTGAAGCCACCGCCCGCCATCAGAGCGTCAAGGGTGCGGCCGAAGAACTGCATGTCACACAAAGTGCCATCAGCCATCAGTTGCGCCAGCTTGAGGAAAATCTTGGTGTTGTCCTGTTCACCCGCAAAGGCCGCGGACTAAGCCCGACCAAATCGGCCGAACTTTTGTTGCCGCGCCTGACCGAGGCCCTGGACGGCATTGCCGACATCACCGGCGAAGTCGGTCCCGACAAGGGCAAGGCGATCCGTATTGGTGCGCTTGCAACACCGGCTCTGACCGTGTTGCTTTATGAACTTGATAACCTGCGTGACCGGCTGCCGGGTGATATTCCTGTCCAGTTCCGCAAGATCGAATTTGATGACGGGCTTGATCCGCTTGAAATTGATCTTGCCCTGCAAATCGCCCCCAAGGACCTGCCCGGTCCGGAAGATTGGGTAACTGAACTTCTGACTCCCGAAGTCTATACCGCCTTTGCCGCCCCCGAATGGCTGGCAAAACGCGGCTTTGATGCCCGCAACATCAATGTTGCCGAGCTCGGCCCGCGGGATATCTTGCTGATCGACAGTGACAGTGAACAGTTTTCCCAGATCGAGCAATGGTTCAAGGCTGGCAAGTTCTCCCTCGCTGATTGCTGGACCTTCAGCCATCATATCTGGGCACTCGAAGCGGCACGTGCCGGTCAGGGGATCGTTGCCAGCACCGACGTTGTTGCCCGCAACTATGTCGAACGTGGTGAACTGGTACCGCTGAATTTCCCGGATTTCATTTCGCATTGGTGGTACCGCCTTCTGATCCGCCCGGCGCGTCAGAAGGACCCGGTCGTGATCGAAGCCGCCAACTGGATCCGCGAACTGATCAATCCGAAAACCGCATCACTCGCACGCAAGAAATTCATGTAAGCGAATTGTCAATTGCCCTTAAGGATTCGTAAGGGTAGGCTCGGTTAACAATAGCGGGCAATGCTGCGAAAAAGACGGGGTAATTTGGGGAAGATGACATCTTTGGTGTCGGTCGTTGTCACGACCTATAACTGGCCGGAAGCACTGTCACTGGTGCTCAACTCGCTCGCCGATCAGAAGGACCGCAATTTCGAAATCATCATTGCCGATGACGGATCTGCCGGTGCGACGACGCGTGTCATTGAAAATTTCGCAGCCACCTGCCCTGTTCCGGTGAAACATTACTGGCATGAAGATAGCGGCTTTCGGGTCGCAAAGGCACGAAACGGGGCAATTGCGATGGCCAAAGGCGATCTTGTTGTCTTCATTGACGGCGATTGCTGTGTCATGCCCGACTTCGTCAGCCGCCACCGCAAAGCGGCAGAAGGCGGATGTTTTGTGTCGGGCAAACGCGTATTCATCAAGGAACGCCTGACCAATATGCTTTTGAAGCGCAAATGGGCCTTCCACAAATGGCCCCGCGCAGCCCTGTTTGGCGTTTCGCTTTTTGGTTTCTGCAACCGCCCGTTCCAGTTTATCCGTCTGCCGCATAAGGGCCCCTGGCTTTGGGAACATGAAAACTGCTGGCGCAAGGCCCAGACATGCAATCTTGCCGTGTTCAAAGCGGATATCGACCGTATTCATGGCTTTGACGAAGCATATGAAGGTCACGGTTTCGAAGATTCAGACTTTGTGCTGCGACTGCTTCGGACGGGCCTGAAGCGAAAGAATGTTGAATATTGTTCGCCTGTTTTACACCTGTACCATCCTCGCTTGACCGGTTCTCCCAACCCACAAAGTGACGCGAACCACCAACGCTTCCTGCAACTACTCAATGAACAGCCAAATCGAACTTTGCCAAGCCAACGTCCCGAACAAATTGCGATAATACCTGTGTCGGCGTGATTTTCGACCAAGGATGCATGTGCACCCCCTTGGAAGCGGCGACAATTCGCGATAAAAGGGCGGCATCATTCTCCTTCGGGTGCGTTTTCGCATCTTCGAAGCCGATTACAGCCGTCCCGGCATGCCGGGGCATGCCTTTATAGAAGCGAAAGGGATTTTCCCAGATGGATCTCAGCAAGATTGCCGTCGGCAAAGATGTTCCGTGGGACGTAAATGTCGTCATCGAAATTCCGCAGGGCGGACCGATAAAGTACGAAGTAGACAAAGACTCCGGTGCTGTCTTTGTTGACCGTTTCCTGCATACCTCGATGTATTATCCGGTCAATTACGGCTTCATCCCCAACACGCTTGGCGAAGATGGTGATCCGGTTGATGCGATGGTCATGTTCCGTGAGCCGGTTGTTGCCGGTTCGGTTATCCGGGCACGTCCGATCGGCGTTCTGATGATGGAAGACGAAGCCGGCCAGGACGAAAAACTGATCTGCGTTCCCCATGACAAGATCGACCCGTACTACACCGACATCAAGTCGCATGAAGATCTGCCGCAGATCCTGCGTGACCAGATCCAGCACTTCTTCGAGCGCTACAAAGACCTCGAAAAAGGCAAATGGGTAAAGGTCACCGGCTGGGAAGGTGCTGAAAAAGCAGCAAGCCTGGTCGAAGAAGGTGTCGCACGTCTGGCCAAGTAACTGGCATAACGGACGAAATCAATTTTCAAGCAACGCTCTGCCCTTGGCAGGGCGTTGTTTTTTTTGACTTTTTTGCAAAAAACGCGACAATGGAACTGTCGGGGGCTCAGCACACATTTTGGGAGTGGATCTGTGCCCGTCAAAAAAGAAGATGATCAAAAAACCACCAGCGTCATAAAAATCATAGAAGGTGACATCACCGCGCTGGACACCGATGCCATTGTCAACGCTGCCAATACGGCCTTGCTGCCGGGCGGCGGGGTTTGTGGTGCCATCCATTCTGCGGCCGGGCCGGAACTGGCCGCCGCATGTCGGTCGCTTGCACCCTGCCCGACCGGCGAAGCCCGAATAACACCGGGATTTGAGCTTATGGCGCGCCACGTCATCCATACAGTCGGTCCTGTATGGCACGGTGGACAAAACGGCGAAGCAGCATTGCTTGCCGCCTGCTATCGCAATTCACTTGTTATTGCCGCGCAGCACAGTCTGCATTCGATCGCCTTTCCGGCCATTTCAACCGGAATATTTGGCTATCCGGAAGACCAGGCAGCCAAAATCGCCGTATCAACCATTTGTGAATGGGCTGGCGAAACCGCCGCGATGCCACAAATTTACCTTTGTTGTTTTTCACACTCCATGCGCGGGCATCTCGAACATGCCCTGCACCAGTTCCAAGAAGGCACCTGCTGAATGCAAAGCGACGCAACTGCACATTCCGTTCCCCAACCGCTTGAGATTACGGCCTCGGCAACGGGAAAATTGCGCGTCGGCGATCGGGAATTCCGGTGCGCATTCGGCGTCAATGGCATCACTGATGCCGACAGCAAAACCGAAGGTGATGGCAAGACACCCGCCGGAAGATGGAAACTGCGATATGTCATGTATCGCGCCGATCGCAGGTCGTGCCCGAAAACCAGACTGCCTGTAACGACCATTTCGTTTTCCGATGGCTGGTGTGACGATCCGGCACATCCGTCCTATAACTGTCCGGTCAGGCTGCCCTTCAAGGGCAGTCATGAAAAACTGTGGCGTGATGACGGGCTCTACAACATTGTTGTCGTACTTGGGCACAATGATAGCCCGCCCGTCCCGGGAAAAGGTTCGGCGATCTTCATGCATATCGCCAAACCGGACTATAGTGGCACCGAAGGATGCATTGCCTTGGCCGAACAGGATCTGGAAACCCTGCTGGGTCTGGCGCAATATGATACCTATATCTCTATCGAGCAGTGAAATCATGCACTTGCCGTTTGGGCACCGACGTCCTAGGTTCTATTGCCGGATCAATTCACAGGACAAGTCATGATTGAAGACGATTATCTGTACAAAAAAGGCGGAATTTCAGGTTTCGGATCGCGTCTGAAAGCCGTTTTCGGATCGCGGAAATTCTGGATTCGTGGTTTTGGCATAATCGTTCTGATTGCACTGATCTATTATCCGGCGGGCATGGCGCTGGTTCACCGTATTGACGACAATCCGGACTTTGTCGGCAATTATCAGGGTGGCAGTCACGCCGTAAGCACCGCAGCAGGGCTGATTGATCGCGAGGTCAATCAGAACCGCTGGACGGCAAATGATCCCTTCTTCCTGCCCGGGGCAGCGCTTGACAATATGCCGAACTTCCAGACCGGCATCATCTATGCCCTGTCGCGTTTTTCAATCGAGCTGTCCGACCAGATCGGCCGAACCCGCGGATCAAGCCAGGTCGACCCTGATCTTGACGATGCGGCCGGCCTTTTGAAATTCCGCGGCGACAAATGGGTGTTTGATCCAAGCGTTTCGTTGCTGCCCGGTGTGACGTCCGAACAGCAATATCGCCAGGCCATTCGTGCTCTTGAAAATTACAACACGCGCCTGACCACCGGGAATGCAGTGTTTGAACGCCGGGCCGACAACCTTCAGGAAACGCTCAACCGCTTTGCCAATGATCTTGGATCGGCATCCGCCCTGATTGATGACAAGGTCGATGATCCATCCCTGTTTGATCGCACCGCAGACGATGTGTTCTATGCCACCAAGGGGCGTCTTTATGCCTATAGCCTGATCCTGCGTGATCTTGGCACCGATTTCGAGCAGATCATCAATGAACGGCAAATTGCCCCGGCATGGGCCGAAATGATCGGGTCCCTGCAATCGGCAGCCGCACTGGACCCGCTGGTGGTGGTCAACGGATCGGCAGACGGGATCATTTTCCCCAACCATCTGGCCGGATTGGGCTTCTATCTTCTGCGTGCCCGCACCCAGATGCGCGAGATCAGCAGTATCCTGCAACGTTAATCGTGATTTCCGTCATATATACGCTTGGGCGGAATACCTGACTTGCGCGCTGCGACTTGATCTTTTCTGTTTTTTGCCCCATTTAGGGCCTAACCAAATGAAATGCGGATTGCCGAGCGGGCAGCATAAGCCCCGGCAATCAGAGTGAGAGGACAAGCCGACCATGTTCATTCAGACCGAACCAACCCCAAATCCGGCCACACTTAAATTCCTGCCGGGCGAGGAAGTCATGGGCCGTCTGGGCACTGCGAACTTCGTCAAGGGTGACGAAACCGTCAAATCGCCGCTGGCGCGCAAGCTGTTTGAAGTTGATGGCATCGCAGGTGTCTTTCTTGGTGGTGATTTCATCACCATCACCAAGGACGATTCCAAGGACTGGCAGACATTAAAGCCGCAGATTCTTGGCGGCATCATGGAACATTACACGTCCGGCCAGCCGGTTCTGGACCAGAATTCCGGTGCCGCAACCGGCGCCAGCACCGCCGCAGAAGGCGATGACGAACTGGTCAGCCAGATCAAGGAACTGCTTGATACCCGCGTTCGCCCGGCCGTGGCCCAGGATGGCGGCGATATCGTTTTTCACAAGTTTGAAGACGGTGTCGTCTATCTTGAGATGCATGGCGCATGTTCGGGTTGCCCGAGCAGCACCGCGACCCTGAAAATGGGGATCGAGAACATGCTGCGTTACTACGTGCCGGAAGTTCAGGCCGTCGAACCGGTCATGGCCGACTGATTTCCCGAGTCGTTAAGAAAATCTTTAGCCCGGCGCAAACTTTTGCCTGCGCCGGGCGTTATTATTTTGCGCAAACGAGAAGGTTTACGCGGCGTTTTCAACTTGTGGAAATATTGTCCGTTGCGATCCGCGGCGCTGACAGGCATAGATATCTTCCACTTGGGATGGACAGTGAATCAACAATGATACTGATCCTGGAGAGACAAGAATGACTAGCGCAAAGACAGGAAATTACCGGAAAATTGCGCTTGCTTCGGTCACCGGAGCAATCGGTTTATTGTATATCGGTATATTTGCCGGAGTTGATGTGTCACCAACCCCCGCCGGGTTTGGCACCGACATCCCTGCAATGACCCCGAAAGAGATCGCTGCGACAAAGAAAAAGCCGGTCTATCGGCGCGGCCCCGAAGTCGTCGCATTGAACCAGTATTTCAAAAGCATCGGTTACAGCTTTGGCAGCATGACCGAAGTTCCGCGCGTCTATATCAAGCGCGTTCCAAAGGGACTTGGCGAGCTGGCATCGGTCGAAGAGCGCAAGGAACTGTTCCTGCGCATCATGTTGCCGCTGGCCATGCGGGTGAACGAAGAAATCGGTGCACGTCGCGAACGTCTGATGGCCATTCAGGCCAAAGGTATTTCCGGCACCCCGGTCAGTGCAGCCGATCAGCAATGGGTTGATCAGCTGATGAAGCGTTACCGCGTTACCGATGGCGGTATTACTGCCCTGCTCGAACGTATCGACATCATCCCGCCGTCACTGATCCTGGCCCAGTCGGCCGAGGAAAGCGGATGGGGCACGTCGCGCTTTGTCCGGACGGGCAATGCCCTGTTCGGGCAGTGGGCCTGGGGCGATGACGAAGGCATCGTTCCGAAAGACCGCGAAGAAGGCAAAACCCACGTCATCAAATCATTTGGCAGCCTGATGGACAGCGTGCGTGCCTATGCGCGTAACATCAATTCCCATCCGGCCTATCAGACCCTGCGTGAACGCCGTTCGGTCCTGCGGGCCGAAGGTCATCTGATCAATGGCTGGGATCTTGCCGAAACCCTGACCAAATATTCCGAACGCGGTGAGGAATATGTCGACAGCCTGCATACGATCATGCGGGCCAACGGTCTGAACGAGCTTGATGGCCTGACATTCGCGGCCGGTGAAATTCCGCCGCCGCCCAAAGTTCTGGCATCCCTCGAAGACTAGGCATGAACATCGGGCATCTTTGCCCGGCACAAATATGCAAAAGGGACCCGATCGGGTCCCTTTTTTCATGATGTCGCAGCAGTAGCGCCCAAACGGTCAAAGCCGTTATCGGTCGCCGCGATAGATCCAGCCTTTTTCAGATTTCAGCAGGCGGATTTCATTTTCAACCGTGCGACGGTCACCAGCCTTGAACTCGCCTTCCTTCATGGCAAGCATCTTGGTTTTCACCAGATCAATCGCATCACTGACCGTATTGCCGACATCATCCATAGTGCCAGCAGCCTTGCCCTTTTCGGTTACGTCATCTGCGAAATCGGCGATTGAGCGATCAAACACCAGATCATAGCGCACCATGACAATGATCTCGTCATCGCCTTTGGGGATGCTGTTGGTCTTGGTGACATTTTCGACATGCCCGACCTTGGCATAGGGATCGGCACGGAAACGCTCGATGACTGCGGTGGTGATTTCATCGGCAGTCGGGCCGCTGATTTGTTCATCTTCACAGGCCGCAAGCATCGGGAAAAACATGAAAACAGCGAGAAATCGGGTCAACTGGCCCATCGAGAAGTTCCTATTTTTGTACAATTTCGCAGACATATCAGCCATATGCCCAAACCATGTGGCGAAAATCGGGTCGTGATCATCCCATGACATTTCATGACATCAAGCCTAACACATCAGCCATGCATCCATTACGCCGGAATGTCTGGTCGCAAACCTGATACTGCCGCTTGCCAACAGGGTGCTGCATGGCCTGAACACACCGACGACTATATTCTGGACATAAACGGATGTTTCATCGCTTATAAATCAATGCGCTACGAATAACCGCCCTGGAATGACACCGTGACTTTCGATCTGATCATTGCCCTGGCAACCGCATGTGTTGCCTTTGTTCTTTCAAAACGTTCTGTTGCGCATTTTCCATTGTGGCGGGCCGTTGTTACACCGCTTGCGTCGATCATTGGCAGTGGATTTTTGCTGCTGGGTCCGATTCTCAATATCGGATATGGCGGCTATGCACCGCTGATCATGATTGCACTGTGTTTTGTCGCCTTCCTGTTTGGCAGTGTGATCCGTTTCAATATGGCTGCCGGCGAACAGGCCATTCAGAACGGTGATTACGGGGCACTGGCAATCCGCATCGAAACGCTATCATCCTGGGCGCTGGCCTTTGCCTATATCATTTCGGTGTCCTATTACCTCAATCTTCTGGGTGCTTTCGCCCTTAGCCTGACGCCATTCAATTCCGATCTTGATGCCAAACTTCTGACCACCGGGGTCTTCATCATCATTGTGTTTGTCGGATGGTCGCGCGGGTTCAAAAGCCTTGAGAAAATGGAATATGTTTCCGTCAGTCTGAAACTGGCGATCATTGCCGGACTGCTGATCGGGCTGATGGCGCATTTCGGTCATCGGGCGATTGATGACGCCCTGATCTTCAATCCGCCGAAACTTGGCGGCTGGTCTGCACTTACCCTGGCATTCGGTCTTTTGATTACCGTGCAGGGGTTTGAGACATCGCGCTATCTCGGATCGGAATATGACGCGCAAACCCGCATCAAATCCATGCGTCTTGCCCAGTGGTTATCTGCCGCGATCTATCTGGTTTATATTCTTCTGATTTCCTATGTGTTTCGACCCGACCAGATGTCGTCATCAGAAACCGGCATCATCAACATGATGCAGATTGTCGCGCCTATTTTGCCCTTTTTGCTGGTCGCAGCAGCACTGGCATCGCAATTCAGTGCCGCGGTTGCCGATACCAGCGGATCAGGGGGACTGTTTGCCCAGCTGTCACGCGATCGCATCACCGAACGGCAGGCCTATCTTCTGTTGGCGGTAATCGGCGTTGCCCTGACCTGGTCGGCAAATATCTATGCCATTGTAAATTACGCGTCGCGCGGCTTTGCCATCTATTACGGATTGCAGGCCGCCCTTGGCGCGGTGATCGCGGCCCGGCAGAATACCGGGTGGCAACGGGTCGGGTTTTACGGGCTGTTGGCAACATTGGGTGCGGTGATTGCACTCTTTGGTCAGCCGGTCGAATAACCTCACATTGCTGGTCACCTGCAATGCTCGGCGACCACATCATGGCCAAATTAGAATTGGCGGAGACTGAATAATCAGCTCCGCCATTTTTTTTGATATTCAGCTCGAGACGGCGATTAGCCGTGCTCTGCCTCGTGCGCGGCAAGTGCCGCCAGGTTGACCAGATCGTTCACGGTCGAGCCCATCTGTGCGATCTGGGCCGGTTTTTCCAGACCGATCATCACCGGACCAACCACCGTGCCGCCGCCAAGCTTGTCAAGCAGCTTGGATGCGGTGGTTGCCGCATGAAGGGCCGGCATCACCAAAACGTTGGCCGGACCGGACAGACGGCAGAACGGATAAAGCTTCAGCAGTTCCGTATCGAGTGCGACATCAACCGCGATATCACCATCGAATTCGAAATCGACATCGCTGCGTTCAAGAATGCCAACTGCTTCGCGAATACGATCGGTATCGTCGCTATAGGGGTTCCCGAAGGTCGAATGCGAGACCATTGCAACGCGCGGCTCATGACCAAGCTGACGGGCTTTTTCAGCCGCCTGAATGGCGATTTCAGCCAGTTCTTCGGCATTGGGCAGGTTATGCACACGGGTATCGGCAATGAACACCGTACGGCCCTTGGCGATGGCAATCGACAGACCCATCGGAATTTCACCCGGTTTGGCATCAATCACACCGGCAACATCGGTGAAGCTGCGATTGAAGTTACGGGTAAGGCCGGTGATCAGGCCATCTGCATGTCCCTTGGCCACCATGACAGAGGCAAAGACGTTACGCTTCTGATTGACCATGCGCTGGCAATCACGCCACAGATATCCTTTGCGCTGCAGGCGCGCATACAGGAATTCCGCATATTCGGCATTGTGCTTTGAAAGTGCGGCATTGTTGATTTCAACACCTTCAAGGCTTTCGATACCAAGCTTTTTGGCACTTTCATGGATGCGGTCTTCGCGCCCGATCAGGATCGGCGTGCCATAGCCCGAATTGCGATAGGCAACAGCCGCGCGAATGACGGTTTCTTCTTCGCCCTCGGCAAAGGCGATGCGTTTGGGATGTGCGCGCACATAATCGGAAATCAGCTGCAAATGCGCTGCCGTCGGGTCCAGACGACCGCGCAGCTGATTTTCGTATTCTTCCATGTCAATGATCGGACGGCGGGCAACACCGCTGTCCATGGCGGCCTGTGCAACCGCCTTGGGCACAGCCATGATCAAACGCGGATCAAACGGGGCCGGGATGATGTATTCCGGACCATATTGCAGACGACGGCCAGAATAGGCAGCCGCCACTTCGTCCGGAACATCTTCACGGGCAAGCGATGCCACCGCATGGGCGGCCGCGATTTTCATGTCCTCGTTGATGGTTGATGCCTGGACATCAAGGGCACCACGGAAAATATAGGGGAAGCCAAGCACGTTGTTGATCTGGTTCGGATAATCCGAACGACCGGTCGCGCAAATTGCATCACTGCGGATTTCGGCCACTTCTTCCGGGCTGATTTCCGGATCCGGGTTGGCCATCGCAAAGATGATCGGCTGTTTGGCCATCGATTTGACCATCTTGGCGGTCACCGCACCTTTGACCGACAGGCCAAAGAATGCATCGGCACCATCCATGGCTTCTTCAAGGGTTCTGGCATCGGTATCGGCAGCATGGGCTGATTTCCACTGGTTCATGCCATCTTCGCGGCCCTTGTAGATGACCCCGCGCGAGTCACACATGATGACATTGTCAGGCGACACACCCATGCTTTTGACCAGTTCGGAGCAGGCAATTGCCGCAGCACCCGCACCATTGATCACAAGTTTGATGTCTTCGAGTTTGCGACCGGTCAGATCACAGGCATTGATCAGACCCGATGCCGCGATGATGGCGGTGCCGTGCTGGTCATCATGGAAGACCGGAATATCCATCACTTCGCGCAGACGCTGTTCAATGATGAAGCATTCCGGTGCCTTGATGTCTTCAAGGTTGATGCCGCCAAACGATGCGCCAAGGAAGCGCACGCAATTGACAAACTCGTCAACGTCTTCGGTCGATACTTCAAGATCGAACCCGTCAACATCGGCAAAGCGTTTGAACAGAACCGCCTTGCCTTCCATCACCGGCTTGGACGCCAGCGCACCAAGATTGCCAAGCCCCAGAACGGCAGTACCGTTGGAAATCACCGCAACGATGTTGCCCTTGGAGGTGTAATCATACGCGGTGGCAGGATTCTTGGCGATTTCAAGACAGGGCACCGCAACGCCCGGCGAATATGCCAGGGACAGATCGCGCTGTGTGGTCAGCGGCTTGGATGCGGTGATTTCGATTTTGCCCGGGCGGCCGCTGGAATGAAACAGCAGCGCTTCGCGGTCACGAACCTTGATTTCTTTATCTGACATTATGTTTTCACTGACGCTTGCGTGGTGGGTTGGAAAGCAAAGTGTGTAGTTTATCCTGTTCGACATAAAATCGGTGTGGGACCGTCATGTCGGACCGCCCAATAAATCAGGCTTCTTGCCCCGGGTCAAAGGCGACGTTAACGGCAACCGCAAAATTACGTAGCGTTTTCCGTATGTTGCGACGCAACAATGCACCTGCGGTTGCACCGTTCCAGCACCGGTTTTTCCATCCGGAAATGGGTCATTTTTTGCGATGATGAAGATTGAAAACAGGAATAGACGTGATTTTTCAGTAACGTAAATGCCGATCCGTCTGCCAGACCAGCCAACAGCAATCAGTTTGCAGCGCGCAAAAAACCATCGGATTTCGCATCAAAAGCACCTTTTCCACGATCCGAAAAAACCGAAAGTCCCCACAACAGCAGCACTTTTGACAGATCACCAAGCCCGATGCCGGTCTGATCCAGCCTGCCCAATCAGGCAGATGGCGGTCGCCGATCCAATCCGGCCACCGCCAGGTCATTGCTGCAAGCAACCAGATGCATTTGCACATCTAGCTTTTGCCGGACGGGTTGATTGACGACACCGTTCGGCGGTCGGCCCTATTTGCCAACATGCAGGTGAATGTTGGTCGCGCCGTTCTTTTCAAGGATCGCTTTTGCCTTGGCCTCTGCGCCGGCATTTGCCGGATCAATACGCACCCACAAAATAACCGAGCCGGCATCAACCGCACGGGCGAAATCCTCGGTATGGGGGGTGGATGTGACTTCGTCGATAAATTCACGCAGGGCCACAGCACCAACCCCGGCACCAATCGCAATTGCAGCCGGTGCCGTTGCCGCCCCGCCAAACAGGGCGATGGCACCCGATGCCACCAACGGCACTTCATATTTCACTTCACCCACCAATGCTGTCAGCACATCGGACCAGGACCGGCCGTCAGATCCGGCAACATCGATTGATTCATGTGAACTCAGCACCGAAAGGTCCGTCCGCGAAAAGCCGCTTTCCCGCAATTCACGC
This sequence comes from Thalassospira sp. GO-4, assembly GCF_023588965.1. Lineage (NCBI taxonomy): Bacteria > Pseudomonadati > Pseudomonadota > Alphaproteobacteria > Rhodospirillales > Thalassospiraceae > Thalassospira > Thalassospira sp. GO-4. Next base: position 3,103,233 of record NZ_CP097807.1, on the reverse strand, counting down.
ACAGCGGCATCGAAACTGTCTTTTGTGTCGAACAACCCGACCAGTTCGGGGGCCTGCGAGGTGGTCTGTTCTGCTGCCATTTTGCGCTCTCCTTGGGGGATGTTTTCCGGTACAAGATTCTGCGATGACCATCGCAGGTCCTGACCGGCCATATGGTTATATATTTTACGGAAATTCAGGCGTTGCAATGGCATAGGTCAAAAACTATGACTTCGCACTTTGCCACCTCTCGTCAATGCCTTCAGGGTTTGCTATCACAGTCGTCATGAACAAGATCGCTGATACATCCGACACCACACCGACCGCGCCTTCCTTTTCCAAAGAGGGCGCAACACCCATGATGATGCAGTTCCTTGAAATCAAGGAACAGTATCAGGACTGCTTGCTGTTTTACCGGATGGGCGATTTCTACGAGCTGTTCTTTGACGATGCCGTCAAAGCAGCCGAAGCCCTTGATATCGCCCTGACAAAACGCGGCAAGCATCAGGGTAACGAAATTCCCATGGCCGGTGTTCCCGTCCATAGTCACGAAACATATCTTCAGCGTCTTATTCGCAAGGGGTTCCGGGTCGCAGTCTGCGAACAGATGGAAGACCCGGCCGAGGCCAAGAAACGCGGTGCCAAATCCGTGGTCAAACGCGGCGTTGTCCGCCTGATCACGCCAGGCACTCTGACCGAAGACAGCCTTCTGGATGCACGGCGCCATAACTATCTGGCAGCCGTATCGGAAGTGCGCGGCAAGGTTGGCCTGGCCTGGCTTGATATGTCGACCGGCGACTTTTTTGTTCAGCCTTGTGATATGGCCGGCCTGCCTGCGGCCCTGGCCCGGCTTGATCCGGGTGAAATCCTGTTTTCGGAAAAGATGCTGAACCGTGCGGACGTGTTTGACATATATGCCGAATACAAAAACATCATCACCCCGCAGCCGACCGCACGTTTTGATCCCGAAAACGCGCAGCTGCGCCTGAAAAAGCTTTATCAGGTCGAAGCCCTTGATGCCTTTGGCGGGTTTGAGGTTGCCGAACTTTCCGCGGCCGGCGCACTGATTGATTATGTCGATCTGACCCAGAAAGGCCAGATGCCCCGCCTGTCGCCCCCGACCCGTGTGGCCGAAGGGGCCGCAATGGAAATCGATGCCGCCACCAGACGATCACTGGAACTGATCCAGACCCAGTCGGGTGAGCGCAAGGGATCGCTTCTTTCGGTTATTGATCGCACCAAGACCGGTGCCGGGGCACGATTGCTGGCCGCACGCCTGTCGGCCCCGCTGACCAATGCCGATGAAGTCAACAAACGCCTTGATCTGGTCGAATATTTCCATGATCGCGATGCGTTGCGATCCGATCTGCGCGCAGCCCTTGGCGAATGTCCCGATATTGAACGCGCGCTTTCGCGTTTGTCGGTCGGGCGTGGTGGTCCGCGTGATCTGGCGGCAATGCGTGACGGTTTGTCCTGTGCCTTTGCGATCGGCAATTTGTTGGCCAAACCCGATGGCGGCAATGATGGTCTGACCACACAGCCAGAAGCCCTCGGCGATCACTTGACGGCAATGGGGCATCATGGCGACCTGATTGACCTTTTGCGCCGGGCGCTTTCGGAAAATCTGCCGCTTCTGGCCCGTGACGGCGGCTTTATTGCCGGGGGATATCACCCGCCGCTTGATGAATTGCGCATGCTTTCAAGCGAAAGCAAAAAGCTGATCGCCAATCTTCAGGCCCGCTATACCGAACAGACCGGGATCAGCAATCTCAAGGTCAAGCACAACAACGTTCTGGGCTATTTCATCGAAGTATCGGCCAAATCCGCCGACAAGATGATGGAAGAAGACGAATTCATCCACCGTCAGACCATGGCAAATGCCGTGCGCTTTACGACCGTGGAATTGTCCGAACTTGAGAGCAAGGTTTCCAAGGCCGGTGATCAGGCGCTTGCCCTTGAACTTGAACTGTTCGATGATCTGGTAGCAGCCGTTCTTGCCAAGGCAGACGAGATTGCAAGATGCGCACAAGCCCTGGCGGGACTTGATGTATCAGCCGCCCTTTCGGAACTTGCCCGTGATCAGGGCTGTGTCCGCCCGACCATTGACAACAGCCTTGCCTTTGACATCCGTGGCGGCCGCCATCCGGTGGTTGAAGCGGCCCTGCGCGAAAATGGCGATGCACCATTTGTTGCCAATGACTGCCGCCTTGAAGATGCGCAAAGCCTGTGGCTGATTACCGGTCCGAATATGGCCGGTAAATCGACCTTCCTGCGCCAGAATGCCCTGATTGCGGTATTGGCCCAGATCGGTGCCTTTGTTCCGGCCGCCAAGGCCCATATCGGGGTGATTGACCGGCTGTTTTCGCGTGTGGGTGCGGCTGATGATCTGGCCCGTGGCCGATCGACCTTCATGGTCGAAATGGTTGAAACCGCATCGATCCTTAATCAGGCAACCGACCGGTCGCTGGTGATTCTTGATGAAATCGGACGTGGTACGGCAACCTTTGACGGGCTTTCCATTGCCTGGGCGGTTGTTGAAAACCTGCATGAAATCAACAAATGCCGCGGCCTGTTTGCCACCCACTATCATGAACTGACCGCCCTTGCCGCCAAGCTTGACCATTTGTCCTGCCACACCATGCTGATCAAGGAATGGCAGGGCGAGGTCGTGTTCCTTCACGAAGTCGGGGCCGGCAGTGCAGACCGGTCATACGGTATTCATGTTGCCCAGCTGGCTGGCCTGCCCAAACCGGTCATCAAGCGCGCCGAGCAGGTTCTCAAGACCCTTGAAAAAGGGGAACAAGGCGGGGCTGTTTCGAAACTTGCCGATGACTTGCCGCTATTTGCCGTTGCCATCGAACAGGCCGCCAAGGAAGAACGCGCAAGCACCCCTGCCCTGTCTGATGATCAGAAAGCGGTTCTGGACGCCGTAGCAGAACTTGATCCCGACAATATGACACCGCGCGAAGCACTGGACGCGTTGTATCGTCTGCGATCAATCAACAGCTGATCGAATATAAACGCATGAAAAACAGGCACCTTGCCCCTATATGAGGCAGGTGCCTGTTTTCATTTGGGCCTGATGGTGCGGATTTTTCGGCGTTTGGGCAAAACCTGCGTTCCGGCATGGCACATGCATATGATGCGGACGCAAAACTTTGTCGTTATTGTATTTGGATAACGGCCCCGAATACGGCACTCAGACCGCAGACCAGCGCCAAGGAAACCGACCAACGTGACCTACAAGATCAAGAAGCAGCGCGAAATCATTGACCGGAAAAAAGTCTTTGCCGAGCTTGAAGCCATCGCAAAGGACCCGGAGCTGAAAAGTTTCAAACAGCGCACCGCTGTCCTGAACAAGCTGAAATCGGTCATGGAAGACGGTCGCACTGTCATTCGCGCCCGTTTCGAAGCCAGCAATTCCGGCCAGGAAACGGTGTTTTCCAACAGCTTCCTGATGGATCAGGTCGTCCGATTGATCCATGATTTTGCCGTCAGCTTCGTCTATCCCCTGCATAACCCGACCAATGAACAGCGCATGTCGGTGGTTGCGGTTGGCGGATATGGTCGCGGCGATATGGCACCGCATTCGGATGTCGATATCCTGTTTCTGTTCCCCTACAAGCAAACCGCCCATGGCGAACAGGTCGTCGAATTCATTCTTTATATGTTGTGGGATCTTGGCCTTAAGGTCGGTCATGCCACCCGTTCGGTTGATGATTGCCTGCGTATGGGCAAACAGGACATCACCATCCGCACAAACCTGCTTGAAAGCCGGTTCGTCTGGGGGGATGAGGATACCTATAATGTTTTTCGCGCCCGGTTCATGGACGAACTGGTCAAGGGCAGCGGTCTTGAATTTATCGAAAAGAAACTGAACGAACGCGATGAACGCCATGTTCGCATGGGCGATTCACGCTATGTGGTCGAACCCAATGTAAAGGACGGCAAAGGCGGCCTGCGCGATCTTCATACCCTGTTCTGGATTGGCAAATATCTGTATCGCGTCAATTCCCCGATGGAACTGGTCGACCTTAAGGTTCTGACCCGCAAGGAAGCGCAAGGCTTCCTCAAGGCCCAGAACTTCCTGTGGGCGGTGCGTTGCTGGCTGCATTATCTTTCGGATCGCGAAGAAGACCGCCTGACCTTTGACATGCAGCGCGAAATCGCATCGCGCCTTGGCTATACCGATCATGCCGGGGCATCGGGTGTCGAACGCTTCATGAAGCATTACTACCTGATGGTCAAACATGTCGGGAACCTGACACGGATCTTCTGTGCCGCCCTGGAAGAACGCCATCAGCGCCGCCCGCTGATCCGGTTCCCGGGCAAGCTTTTCGGCACCAAGGAAATCGACGGGTTCGAGTTGCGCAATGATCGCCTGACGGTCGAAAACCTTAATGTCTTCAAAAAAGACCCGATCAAGATCTTGCGCCTGTTTCTGGTTGCGCATCAGAACGGTGTCGGCATTCATCCCGAAACCCTGCGCTGGGTGACGCAAAGCCTGAAATTCGTTGATCACAAACTGCAAAATGATCCGGTCGCCAACGAGGTCTTTCTTGAAATCCTGACCCAGCGCAACAGCCCGGATGTCGCGCTTCGCAAAATGAACGAAGCCGGTGTTCTTGGCCGGTTTATCCCCGATTTCGGGCGTGTGGTTGCCCAGATGCAATATGACATGTACCACACCTATACCGTGGACGAGCACACCATCCGCGCGATCGGCATTCTCAATCAGATCGAATGTGGCGAACTGGCCGAAGATGCACCGGTCGCGACCCGGATCATGGGCAAGGTGATTTCGCGCCGGGTACTTTATGTCGCCGTCCTGCTTCATGACATTGCCAAGGGACGTGGCGGCGACCATTCCGAACTCGGTGCCGAAGTCGCCGAAAAGCTCTGTCCGCGTCTGGGCCTGTCGCCCGCCGATACCGAAACTGTTGCCTGGCTGGTAAAGGCCCATCTCTGGATGAGCCTGACCGCATTCAAACGCGATCTTAATGACCCGACGACGATCAAGGCGTTCGGGGATCTGGTGCAATCACAGGAACGTTTGCGTCTTTTGCTCTGTCTGACCGTGGCCGATATTCGTGCGGTCGGGCCCAATGTCTGGAACGGTTGGAAAGCAACGCTTTTGCGTGAACTTTACTTTGCCACCGATGATTTGCTGTCGGGTGGCCTGAATGCCGACAGCCGCGATTCGCGCGTTGCCAATGCCCAGATGGCGCTCCGCGAAGCGCTGGTTGACTGGCCCACTGACGATATCGAAGATTTCATCGATCGCGGTTATCCGTCCTATTGGCTCAGTTTCGATACCGATGTTCATGTCCATCATGCCCATCTGACCCGCGAGGCCAAGAAAACCGGTGCTGAAATCACGGTCGATGTCCGCATCGATACCGAAATTGACGCCACCGAAATCACCGTTCACACCACCGACCATCCCGGCCTGTTTTCCCAGATTGCCGGTTCGATGGCGCTGTGCGGTGCCAACGTTGTCGATGCAAAGATCCTGACCCTTGCCGACGGCATGGCGCTTGACACCTTTTTTGTCCAAGACACCAATGGCGAGGCATTTAACGATACGGCCAAACTCGAAAAGCTGCGTGAAACTCTTGAACAGGTGATTTCCGGGCGTCTGCGCCCCAGCCATGAAATCGAACGTCGCCAGACCAAGGACAACAAACACCGCACTGCGGTGTTCAAGGTCGAACCGAACGTCATCATCGACAACAAGGCCAGCCGCACCCATACGGTGATTGAAATTACCGCGCGTGATCGGCTTGGTCTGCTTTATGACATTACCCGTGCCTTGCGTGACCTGTCCTTGCAGATCGCATCAGCCCGTATTTCCACCTTTGGCGAACGTGCGGTTGACGTATTTTACGTGAAGGACGTGTTTGGCCTTAAAATCGACAGCCGCACCAAATTTGTCCAGGTCAAGGAAACCCTGACCCAGGCCATCCAGAACAATTGACGGGCCGCCTCCGGGCGTTTTTTGGCGGGGCATTTGGGTTTGGCGCATAAAGACAAACCGGATCGATCCAATACCCATGTGGCATCATCAATACCACCACGGTACGGATCAATCCGGTAGTTCCAATCTCCGCGATCAGAACGGTATTTTTGTCTTTTTGGAAAATTGTGACGGACGAGGAAGGGTAAAAACCAAACCCGACATCGAGACCTGTTATTCGCGATGTCGTTGTCCTCGGAGTGCAGCAGGTTGAGGTGGATTCCCTTGTTTCCCCGCCCGTCCAATAATGAGGCTCGCGTCCCAACGAATCCTCAGCGAGATGGAATTTATGCCCGTTACAATCCATTTTCTGTGACGGCTGTCACAATCATCGAAAAAAATCACCTGATTCAACGACTTTCATATTTTTGTGATATAGCCCAGCCCGTTTTTAAGGTGTCATTACGACTTCTTCACCTTCAGCTGTCAGTTTTGTCGCTCCGGCCTGATCATTGCCGCAATTGGCGATCATCACACAAAGCCTGATGCCTCCTTGATACGGAACGCTATTGAATGTCGCTTGTTCGCTCCATCGCTACGGTTAGTGGTTTCACCTTGTTGTCCCGTCTGCTGGGATTTTGCCGCGACATTCTGATTGCCGGGATGCTGGGTGCCGGGGGCATGGCCGATGCATTCTTTGTCGCGTTCAAATTCCCCAACCTGTTTCGTCGACTGTTCGGCGAAGGCGCCTTTTCCGCGGCCTTCATTCCGCTTCTGGCTGGTGACATTGAAAAACGCGGTATGGATGCCGCCCGCGAATTTGCCGCGCGCGCCATGTCGATGCTGGTTCTGATCACCGGTTTTCTGGTGGCCATCATCGAAATCCTGATGCCCTGGGCGATGTATGTTTTTGCGCCGGGCTTTGCGGAAAATCCCGAAAAGTTCAATCTTGCGATCGAATTGTCGCGGATCACTTTCCCCTATCTTGCTTTCATTTCCGCCGTTGCGCTGATGTCGGGGGTTCTCAATACCCTTCACCGTTATGCCGCGGCGGCCGGGGTTCCCATCATCCTTAATATCTGTCTGATTGCCGCCCTGCTTGGCCTGACACCGATGACCGAAACCCCGGCCCATGCACTTGCATGGGGGGTTGCCGCAGCCGGGGTTGCGCAATTTGTCTGTCTGGTCATTGCCTGCAAACGCGCCGGTTTTGCCATCAAATGGCAACTGCCAAAGGTTGATGACCGGGTCAAACTTCTTGGCAAACGCATGATCCCGGGCATGATCGGGGCCGGTGTTTATCAGCTTAACCTGCTGATCGATACCATGCTGGCATCACTGGTATCCGATGGTGCGGTATCCTGGCTTTATTATGCCGACCGGGTGCAACAGCTGCCGCTTGGGGTAATCGGCATTGCGATTGGCACGGCTCTTTTGCCAACGCTTTCACGCCAGTTGCAGGGCGATGACCCGAAAACGGCGATGTATAGCCAGAATCGCGGCATTGAAATTGCCCTTTTGCTGACGCTTCCGGCTGCGGTTGCGCTGGGTGTCATGGGGCTTCCGGTGATCAATGTCCTGTTTGAACGCGGGGCGTTCGGGGCCGAAGAAACCCGCATGACCGGTCTTGCTCTGATCGTATTTGCCTTTGGCCTTCCGGCATCGGTTCTGGTCAAGGTGCTGGCACCGGGCTTCTTTGCACGTGAAGATACCAAAACCCCGATCCGGATCGGCATTTCGTGCATGATCCTTAATATCGCGCTGATTGTTGCGTTGATGCCGCTGTTCGGGCATCTCGGCATTGCAGCTGCGACATCGGTTTCCGTCTGGGTCAATGCCGGATCGCTTTGCTTCCTGCTCCATCGCAGGGGCGATCTTGTATTTGATGACCGGCTTGTCAAACGGTTACCGCGCATTCTGTTGGCGTCTGTTCTGATGGGGGCGGCTCTTTGGGTGGCGACCGATATTTTCTGGCAGAATGACGCCCTTTCAGTCACGCGAATAACCATCATGAGTTTCTGTGTCATTGGGGGATTGGCGGTCTATGGCATCGCTGCCCAACTGCTTGGGGCGACCAGCCTTTCCGAGCTCAAGGCCACTTTCAAACGCGGAAAAGCCGCCTAGCGGCAATAAATCCGGTCATATGCCGACAAGCTGCTTGACCTGACCTGTCAGGGCGGCTTAACTCCGCGCTGCTTGCTTGCATGCTCGTCCGCCGGCGGGTGTCCAAAACCTGGCGGAGTATGCAGGCTCTATTGATCATCATTTGAAATGGACGACACCAATGGAACGTGTGTTTTCGGGCGCCCAGCCCACCGGTAACCTTCATCTTGGCAATTATCTCGGCGCGATCCGCAACTGGGTCGAATTGCAGAAGCAATACGAATGCATCTTCTGTGTTGTTGATATGCATGCCATCACGGTCTGGCAGGACCCGCACGAACTGCGTTCCAACATTCGCGAACTTGCTGCCAGCATGATTGCATCGGGCATCGATCCGGAAAAACATGTTCTGTTCAATCAGAGCCAGGTTTCCGCCCATGCCGAACTGGCCTGGATTTTTAACTGTGTTGCGCGCATCGGCTGGATGAACCGCATGACCCAGTTCAAGGAAAAAGCCGGCAAGCATCGCGAAAACGCGTCCCTTGGCCTTTATGCCTATCCGAGCCTGATGGCGGCGGACATTCTGACCTATAAGGCGACCCATGTTCCGGTCGGCGAAGATCAGAAACAGCATCTTGAACTGGCACGTGATATTGCGTTGAAATTCAACAATGATTACGGCGTCGAAGACTTCTTCCCGCAGCCCGAGCCGCTTATTCTTGGCCCGGCAACGCGTGTGATGTCATTGCGTGACGGTGCGAAAAAGATGTCCAAGTCCGATGCGTCGGATATGGCGCGCATCAATATGACCGACGATGCCGATACGCTGTCGAAAAAAATCCGCAAGGCCAAAACCGATCCGGAACCGCTGCCAAGCGAAGCCGCCGGTCTTGAAGGCCGCCCGGAAGCCAAGAACCTGATCACCATCTATGCTGCGCTGACCGACAGCACAGTCGATGCGGTTCTTGCTGAACATGGCGGCACCCAGTTCTCGGGCTTCAAACAGGCGCTGACCGACGTGGTTGTTGATAAACTGGCACCGATCACCGAAGAAATGGCAAAGCTCAATGCCGATCACGCCTATATTGACAGCGTTCTGGCCAAAGGAGCCGAGCGGGCAAATGCCATTGCCCAGCCGATCCTGCGCGAGGTCAAGGAAATCGTCGGTTTCCTTAACAGCTGATCAGACCCGAAGTTAAAAACAAAAAGCCCGCCAGTGATAAACAGGCGGGCTTTTTTGATGAGTATCATGCTGTGATCAGATGGCATTGCCCGATGGCCGGGCCTGGTTTTGCTGTTGCATCGCCTGATACTTTTTCAAACCATCCATCATTGTCTGACTAAACCACGCCCCGACAGGTTCGTCCCCGCCAAGATGGCTTGACGCACGCTGCATCAAGGGATGGGATTCAGCGACAGAATTCGGTGCAACATCTCCTGCCGTGTTAGCGCTAACATCGCCGGAATTTCTGGCATTCTGACTGACAAATCGGTCCTGATCCGCAACGGCATTGGTACTGGCAACTGCGTCAGCGGCCATGGTCTGAGCCTTGTCACGGCCAAGGGCTGCGTTAAACCGCGCGGCCATTTCAGCAGCCGAAAGCGGTGTATTCCCATCATGGAATGCATTTTCCGATTTTGATGCCGATACGTTTTCTTTGGCTGCGTTCAGTTTTGCCGTGCGCGCTTCATGGGCCACCATTTCAGGTGAAATGGCAAAGCTTGATCCCTGACGGCTGACACGACCGCTGCTTTGCGCCCGGGCCCAAACCGTGTTCCCGCCGTCACTGGTCAATGTCGGCCGGCGCATGGTTTCATGTGATGCGGAGTTGGCCGCTACGGTCTGGGCAAGACCCGATGATGCCGGATTGCTGGTTTGGGCCGATGCCATGGCAACGGTCAGTTCCGCCGGATCGGTTGCCGGTGCTGCTGGTGTTCCTGTATCGCTTGTCCTGGCTTGGCCAGTCATGTTGGCAGTCATCTGGGCTTGCAACTGAGCGTTCATCGACTGCGCCGGTCTATTGCTTTGCGCCCACGGAACGTTCAGATCACTTGCCTTGATACCATCGCGAACCGGGTTCACGGTCGCGTTGGACGCCAGAACAGTTTGATCCACCGGTGCAACAGGCGCGTTTTGCACGATGGTTTCCTGCTCGGCCTGTGGTGCTGCCTGTCGTGAGGGTTGCGTGGACTGCGAACCGGTCATCCATGGCAGAACAAGATCACCCTGATAGCTGCTGTCCGCCGCAGCAAGGCTCATTTCGGAATCGGAACTATTTTTGGATGCATCGGCGATCGCAGTACCGTTCTCGTCACCACCGCCAAAGCTGTCTTCGACAAAGGCCATGACATGGGTGCCGGTATCTTCACCGGTCACGGCATCGACAACTGCATCGATTGCGGCCCCGGCCAGACCGAATACCCCGCCAAACAATCCGCCACCAACAACCCGGGCCCCGTTGCCGAGTTCGTCCCCGGTAAGTGACCGATAGATCATGCCAACGCCGGGTATGTGCTGCAAAGGATTGATAACATCAAGCACATCGGAGAACTCGAAGCCGTCCTGGCCGAACATATATTCGGAAAAACTGCGGCCTTCCGATGTTTCGGAAAGCTGGTCAGCCGCGTTCGACTGGGCAAACTTGCTTCCTGCCCCGTCTCCTGCGACGCCCGGCACGTTACCGGGCGAAATTTGCCGCCAATTTGCTCCAATCGACATATCTGTCCTCCTCTTGCCTGATAATTTGCAAAAGGAGTGCCAGTTTGGAGATCAAATAACCTATTGAGAAATAATGATATTATTCAGGAACGGTTTTGGGCAAAGCTGCCTGTCGGAATCTTCTGCCGGGTTATGGGATCCCATCCTGGCACAATCAGAACAGATGCCCTGCCCGATCTTTCTTGGTTTGCAGATAAAATTCGTTGTGACCGTTCGAAGGGAATTTGTGGGGAACGCGTTCGGACACCTGAATGCCCCAGCTTTCAAGTCCGGTCAGCTTTTCAGGGTTGTTGGTCAAAAGACGCACTGTCTCAAAACCCATCTGTCTGAGCATCTCGGCGGCTGGCCGGTAAACGCGTTCATCGGCGTCAAATCCAAGTTCTTCGTTGGCGTCAAGCGTATCAAAGCCGCGATCCTGAAGTGCATAAGCGCGCAATTTGTTGACCAGGCCGATCCCGCGCCCTTCCTGGCGCAAATATAGAACGATGCCACCCTCTCCGCTGCGCGAAATTTCGGAAATTGCGCCGCGCAATTGCGGGCCGCAATCACAACGCAACGATCCGATCAGATCACCGGTAAAGCATTCCGAATGCAAGCGGATCAGCACCGGTTTGTCCTTTGCCGGTTCGTCAATGACGATGGCCAGATGTTCCTGTCCACCGTCTTCGGGACGGAAGGCAATGACAGTCGCATTTTCGGCATCTTCAAGCGGCACACGGGCTTCACTCACCTGGCGCAGACTTGCGGCAGAGGCATTTTCATATCCATTGATGCTGTCTGATTGCAGCACCAGAAGATTTTGCGCCCGTGCCAGATTTTCCAGCTGATCGGCGCCAACCCGAACCGTCACAACGGCCGGCAACAGTCTTGCCAGTTTTGCCAGTCGAATGGCGGCACTTTCGGCCATTGAAACCGGGCGCCAGTCACCTGTTGGCAATTTTTCAAGATCAAGCAACGGGTTGGCGATCTCGGCCAGCCGATCTGCATTGATTGCGGTTCGGTCCGCGCTGACAAAGGCGATAAACGGATCATCCTTGCACGCCTGTCCCAGTGATTTGGCGCGCACACGCGGAATAACGATTGCCGGGGCTGCGTTGCCATTTGCGATATCACACAAACGATCAAAACCAAGTTGCGACAACGGTTCTGCGGCAATGACAGCCACATTGTGGGCTTCGCCGTCCTGATGGCCTTGCACTAGAACGATTTCGCCACGGCGCAAATCGGCCACAGCGCGTGATACAGTCACAAGATCAGTGGCCGGGATCAGATTGCTGTCATTTTGGGCCGGGGCAACAGAACTTTGGGTCATCGTTATCTTGTCTTTATGATCACAACATCGCGATCTGGTGGGTATGGGGCTGGATAAGGACCCGAATTACTTAATATAACCGCATTGGTCAGTCAGGTTTCATTCCAAGCGCTGCGCAAAATCGCAGGAAGATAGACATCTTTCAAGATTTTACAGCAATGCACACCGGATAAAACCGACCGGGTGACTGTATTAAGTAATCCGCATCCTGCACAGGATTAATGCGAAAACAGTTTGTTCTTGAAAATGCACTTTAAGGCGCTGATCCTAGATTGAGTACTTTATATATGGCGGGCCGGACCGGAAGTTCCAGAAAACAAGGTAACACCCGGTTCCTGATACGCCCCAATATATAGACCGGATCGCGCAAGCAGCAAGGGATGGTGAATGTCGACAGGTAAACAGGTTCTTGTGGTCGAAGATGATGCAGCTTTGAGCCAGTCGCTGACTGAACAGCTTCGCCTGCATGAAGAGTTTGAATGCGTGGTCGCGAAAAGCGGTGCAGATGCACTTGATGCTGCCAAGGAATCCTATTTTGATGTGATCCTGCTTGATGTCGGGCTTCCCGATATGGACGGACGTGACGTGTGCAAACTCATGCGTCGGGCGGGCGTCAAGTCACCGATCATCATGCTCACTGGTGCCAATAGTGATTCAGACACCATTCTTGGCCTTGAATCCGGTGCCAATGACTATGTTACCAAGCCCTTCCGGCTCAATGTCCTGCTGGCGCGCATTCGCGCCCATATCCGCCAGCATGAAAAAAGCGAGGATGCCGTTTTTGTCATTGGTCCATACAGCTTTCAGCCAAGTGCCAAGATATTGATTGAAACCGCGACCGAGAAAAAAGTCCGCCTGACAGAAAAGGAAACTTCGATTCTGAAGTTCCTGTTCCGTGCCGGCGACAAGCCGGTTACCCGGGAAACCCTGCTTGATGAGGTATGGGGCTATAATGCCGGGGTCACGACCCATACGCTTGAAACCCATGTTTACCGGTTGCGTCAGAAAATCGAAAAAGACCCGTCAAATGCCGCGATCCTGATCACCGAGCCCGGCGGATACAAACTGATTCCGTAGTCAGGTTTTCGGCACGAATAAAAAAAATCCCGCTTCTGGCGGGATTTTTTGTCACAAAGAACGGATGAAACCGTCATTGTCTTTCGGCTGGTTATCCACAAAAATGCGCCTTACCCGAAAATCCGTCCAAAACACATGATTTCGGCAAAAAAATCGGTGAAATGACAAAGATTACCCCTTAAATCGGCATTTTCTGGTAAAAAATCACCGTATTTTGGGAATCAATAGCCTCGTGACCCGAAAATAGCTGTCCCAACCCGCACATGAGTAGCCCCAATGGCGATTGCAGCCTCGTAATCACCACTCATTCCCATGCTTTTGATTTTCAGTCCATGTTTCTGCGCAATCTTGCCAAGCAGGGCAAAATGCGGGGCCGGTTCCTCATCAACAGGAGGAATGCACATCAGCCCCTTGATCGGCAGCTCAAGCTCCTCGCGACACATCCTGATGAATGCATCAGCATCCTTTGGCGCGATCCCGGCTTTTTGCTCTTCCTCGCCAGTATTGATCTGAATGAACAAATCAGGGCACTCACCGGTTTTATCACGGTGCTTTGCCAATGCATTTGCAAGTTTCGGACGGTCAACGGTTTCAATCACATCAAACAGTGCGACCGCATCTTTCAGCTTATTGGTTTGAAGCGGCCCGATAAGATGAAGTTCGATATCGGGAAACTCTTCACGCAGCCCCGGCCATTTCCCTGCTGCTTCCTGGACCCGGTTTTCACCAAAAACCCGCCTTCCTTCAAGCAGGGCCTTGCGCACATGATCGGCTTCGTGATTTTTGCTGACACAGACAAGGGTGACTTCAGCCGGATCACGCTTTGCGGCAATACAGGCCGCATTGATATTTCTCTGAATTTCGGCAAGGTTTTCAGCAACATCGCTCTTGTCGGATGACAGATCAGACTGGCTCATGGATGATAGGCCCTTAATCGGTGGCAGACGAAGATCAGGATCATAACAATGGATGACACCCTGTTAAAGCAGGCTCGCCAACTCAATTTGTGCAATAGCCGCCCGGGGTCTGTTTTTCCGCCGGTCTTACTTTTGACCGACGATCACCGTTTGCCCGATCCGCGGTCAGCGATCAAGCAATTGCCGCGTAACAGCATGGTGATTTTTCGTCATTACAACCATCCCGACCGACCAAAACTGGCAGCATCACTCCGACAGCTTTGCCGCCTGCACCAAATCCGGTTTCTGGTTGCGGATGACCTTGGGCTTGCGCTTGAAATTTCTGCTGACGGAATTCATCTTCCGGAATATCGCATTCTCCAAACGCCTGGAATTTATCATCAAATTCCGACAGGGATGATTACGACATCCGCCTGCCACGGGATCAAAACCCTGCGCCACATGGCACTCCTTCCATCACGCAATCGACCAAGCGGAGCGTTGATTTCACCGGTATTTTCCACCCAAAGTCACCCCGATACTCCAGGCCTTTCACTTCAGGAAGCGCAACAGATGGCAATGCTGTGTCACACGCTTGGCATCACGCCGGTCGGACTGGGTGGAATTAACCGGAAAACATGCAGAAACCTGCGGTCTTCCGCCCTTGCTTCTTTGGCCGGGATAGGGTTTTCTTCTGAGTGAACCGCACCTTTCGGTGATTGGAGAATAAGCCCCGCAATGCCCCGCCACCTGCATCCATCGCGCAAGACTTTTGCGCGTTTCGCCTCCAGACAACCCTTTCAGTTCGGCCTGCCCAATGTCAGCCCGGGACTTACTCAAGCATCTGACAACAGTCCTGTTTATTTCACGCGTACGAATTCGCTTTTGCGTCAACAGGTTCTTGGCAATGCCAAGGGAGTTGCCATCAAATCCGATGCCTTCCGGTTTCAGGTGCTGCCGCGTGATCGCTGGGGAAAAACCGACTTTTCCAAAAGTTCTGTTCTGTTTTTAATCCCCGACGACGCGCTTGGCGATTGTGTTGGCATGACTCTGTTTCTCAGGGCATTTCTTCAACGCTATCCGCATGCGAAAACAGCCGTTCTTAACAGTGCCGCGGCTTCTGATATCTTTGGCCTGATCCCCGATCTTGCGATTTTTCAGTTGTTCATTTCTGCGCGGAACCTCGCACAGTTTGAATATGTGATTGATCTGAGCGAGATGGAAGGATGGAAAGATATCGCCACCATGCCGGTCAACCCGGAAGAAGCCCTTTGCGAAGCCTTTGAATTGGCGCCGATTCCGCTTGAAAAACGCGATGTCAGTTTTAGACCCGGGATCAATATCGGCATTGTCCCGATGGCCTCTTCCCCTCTTCGGACATTACCACCGGATCTTGTCGGGAAAGTCAGCACACTTTTTGCCCGTCATGATGCCAATGTCACGATTGTTCTGAATGCCTATCAAGGGGTGATGAAGGCCTATAAAGCGGTACTTGGCGATCTGGGCGCGCCCAATATACGGGTCGTCGACGGATTTAAGACGATCGGCGATCTTGTGCAGTTTGTCTCAAGGCAGGATTACATGGTAGTCGCTGATAGCGGCCCGGCGCATATTACCAAGCTTTTTCAGACACCGGGGCTCGGGATCTACAGTTCGGCTTCTGCCAAAACACTTCAGGGACGCCATCAAAATTTGCGCAGCTGGCAAAGCGGCTTTGTCGGCCCCTATTGTCAGGCGCCATGCGGACTTGCGAAGTTACGTGCGACGCCCGATGGCAAAATCGGCTGTATGGGAAGCCTGAATGTTGCGGCCAGTGCGTTAAGCGAACTACCCCAGAAAAGCGATCCGGCCCTTGCCCGTGCTTTGGTAACCGAAAGCCCCGTGCCCTGCGTTGCCGAACTTGGCCAAAAAAGCGATGCGATTTTATCGCTGCTCAAAACGGAGCTATTGCTGGACAGCTGATGCTTCTCGGCATCTGAAAATCTCGGCAAGCTGTGCAAAAAAGAAAGGGTGGCATAAGCCACCCTTTCCACGTCTGTATCCAATTCCGAAGAATTAGAAGTTCAGAACCAGACCGGTAACAGCGCCGTAGCCGTCATTGTCAGCAGTCAGGTCGGTTACGCCAGTGTTGGTGCTGTCAGCTTTCTGGTCAAACCAGAAGATCGAGGATTTCCAGGTCACGCCAGCACCAAGGCTGTAAGCAAGACCAAGGTCAACTGCGCTGATATCACCTTCGCGGTCAACTTCTTCGTAACCATAGCTCAACGAGATGGTTGCAGCGTCCATCGCATAGGAAACACCGATGTCATATGCGTCGAGTTCACGACCATCAGCAAGGGCGTAGTCATCTTCGGTATGGCCGTAAGAACCACCGACGGTGAAGTTGCCGAAGCCTACGTTTGCACCAGCGCCGTACCAAGCGCCTTCGCCTGCATCTTCACCAGTTGCTGAGAGGCCGAGCGACCAGCCATTGAAATCGGCATTGTATTCAACGCCAGCAGAAACGATGTTATCGCCGCCACCATTTTTGTCGTTGTAGCTGCTTGCGCCGTTGCGCTGGCTATCGTCAGCGAAGGACGCGCCTGCACGGAAGCCACCAAGCGACGGAGTGTAGTAGGTTACACGGTTCTGGTCACCGCTCGAGCGAACGGTGTCAATCAGATATGCGTCAACCCAGTTGCTCATATCGCCATCGTTTACCCCAACCGGGCCAACAGACGGTGCGGTGATGCCCATTGCATCGGCAGCACTGTCGTTTTTGCCCATTTCAATGCGACCGAAGCCACCATTGATGTAAAGGTACTGTTCGTCGACCTGATCGCCGGAGGTTTCACCTTCGAGCTCAATCACTGCGCCAACTTCGATGCCGTTATCAAGGGTAGTGTTACCTTTGAAGTGAACTTCGGTATCGGACTGGAAAGCGTTGTAACGGCCACCGGAAGCGGTGTTATCTGCGTCAGACATACCGATCCACTGTTCCATGTAACCACCAACCTGGAGCTGGATTTTTTCAGAAGCCTGTGCGGAACCTGCAACAGCTACAGCGACGAGCGCGCTGGAAGCAAAAAGAATCTTTTTCATCTTTACCCTCAAAGAATGACGTTTCGGGAATGAAGGGGTTGAACCGAGCGGCCCTTCAATCTGTCGAGGGACATAAAAGCCAGTTAATGACCATTGGTCAACAAAGATAACCGACTATAGGTCATTTAAATATCGCAGTGTTGCATTTTAACCACACTTTTAAGCTTTATATTGCTGATAATTCGTACTAGTTAATTGATTAATAGTCATTTTTAGATAACTTACGTATCGTCTGAATATTAATTCACTAATAAATATCACATGGTCAGTTATTTCAGGAAATTAATGACGCAAAAATGATCAAATGACATGCAAGCCCATGATGACTCGTACCCGCTCGCCCCAATCCTAGGTTTAGATCAGAACATATCGGTTCAAAAATGATATTGATCTGGACGAGTCGGCTTATGGCTTCACGATAAAGCCGAACTGCAAATGTCTGACAGACACTGTCATTGCCAAATTTAAGCCGTCGATCGGAATTCTAAAGCGCAAGCCTCGACTCAAAGAATTAAGACTTCGGCATTCAGTAAGTCAGCCAAAAAAAGAAGGAGGCGGAAAATCCGCCTCCTTCAATTCTTCAGCTAATCCGGTATGGATTAGAAGGAGAGAGCAAGACCAGTAACAGCGCCGAAACCGTCGTTGTCGTTGGTGTTGTTGTCTGCATCGTCTTCGAACCAGAAGATCGAGGACTTCCAGGTCACGCCAGCACCGAGGGTGTAAGCAAGACCGAGGTCAGCAGCAGCAACTTCGCCGTTACCATAGTCAGAGAAAGCATAGGTTGCGGAAACGGTTGCTGCGTCCATTGCATAGGAAACACCAACATCGAAACCATCAACATCATAAGTACCGGTGGTGGTGCCGAACTCTTTGTCTTTCTCACCGTAAGAAGCGCCAACTACGAAGTTCGCGAAACCAACATTTGCACCAATGTTGTACCACTCACCTTCGTTTTTGCTTTCGCCGGTTGCAGCAACAGAAACAGAAACGGCATCGAAGTCACCGTTATATTCTACGCCACCGGAAACAACTTCACGACCGTTGGTGGTCTGGTCATTAGCTTCTGCATCAGCAGAGTCGGTGTAGGAAACACCAGCGCGGAAACCGCCAAATACCGGGGTGTAATAGGTGAGTTTGTTGTCGTCACCATCGTCCCAGCTGTTGTTCGGCATGTTCGAGGTGCTGATCCACTTGGTCAGGTCACCGTCATTTGCGCCAACCGGACCAACTGCCGGAGCAGAAATGGTCATGTCGCCAGCTGCGCCATCTTCGGCACCAAGCTTAACCTGACCGAAACCGCCATTGACATACAGGTACTGTTCGTCAGTTGCGTTGTCACCGCCTTCGATACCGAATTCGATTGCTACGCCAACTTCGATGCCGTTATCAAGGGTGGTTGCACCTTTGAAGTGAACTTCGGTATCGGACTGGAACTTGTTTTTGCCTTCAGCGTTGTTGTCTTCATCAGCAACACCGACCCACTGTTCCATGAAACCACCGAGCGACAGGCTGATTTTCTCAGAAGCCTGTGCCTGGCCTGCGAAAGCAACAGCGACGAGTGCGCTGGAAGCTACCAGAATCTTTTTCATCTTTTCCCTCAACGTCTTTGCAAATGCGCTTGAGCGCATAACAAAATTAGGTGAGCAGCTTTTTTGTTATTGCCGCTCGGTTCGACGTTATGGAGCCAGTATTTTTTGCTGTCGTCAACGATACTGTGATCAAAATGCGACATTTTTCACATCATGTTGCACAAAAACCACACATGTTTTTATTTGCCCGGCGCGCCATCCGCCTTATAGTGCGGGCAACTGCTGAACGACACTCGATATTAAGGGCTACACCGTGAACAGTTCTTTCGCCAAATTCGCGACTATTGCTGCACTTTCTGCCTTTTTGGCAAGCTGTGCTGGATCACAAGCTGACTATGACAGTTTTCCTGGGTCTGCTCCTGGAGATCAGAAAGTGAATGGCCGCAAAGCAACGCGCGCCGACCTGAAAGAACAAGGATCTCTGTTCGGTGGTGATGGCCTGAACATTTTCGGTGGCGAAGAGGCCAAGCCGGGCGCAGGTGGATCCGGCATCGGTGTCAACAGCTTCTTGTGGCGTGCCACACTTGATACGCTGTCATTCATGCCCCTTAATTCTGCCGACCCGTTTGGCGGTGTGATCATTACCGACTGGTATTCTCCGGCAGAGACCCCGAATGAACGCTTCAAACTGACCGCGTATATTCTCGGTACAGCATTGCGATCCGATGCCATCAAGGTTTCGGTATTCCGTCAGGTCAATGTCGGTCCGAATCAGTGGCAGGATGCGGTGGTCGAAGCGGGGACGGTTACCTCTCTTGAAGATGCGATCCTGACCCGTGCCCGCCAGCTGCGCATCGACAGTGCAAATGCCCAATAGGGTTAATGGCACAGGACGCCTTATATATATCGCCCGAATTCAACCCCCACTCGCTTGAACGCGACTGGGGGTTCGTCATGCGCAGCCAGTACCCAGCGCTGTACGCCGCCCTGTCAAAAGACCTTTCAGCGTTGCGTCGTGCAATGTTTGATCATGTCATCGCGCAAGCAACGGTCACCCAAAGCCAGGGTGACCAGATAAAGAAGCCCGTTTTGCAAAAAGATGCCAAGGTCACGACGGAGTCGGTGAGCCCCGATGCGCAGCAGCTATATCGCGAAGTTGGCCTCGATACCCTATCACTGGCTTTGCTGGCGGATGTTCCCATTCACCGTCCATTGCAAATAAGTCACAACAGTCTGGTTGGTCATTGGCGCTGGCTGCGTCAGGTTTGGCGAACATGTACGAATTTTTCCGAAAGAATGCCGCACGGCGGCATCAAAGAATCCTCAACCTCGGAAATCATCACAGCCATTGATGAAGGCCGAAACAATCTGGCAATTGCCCTGTTGCGTCAAAGCTTCCGCGACCTCGAGTCGGAGGATAATTCCACGTCGGCACGATCAAACCGGACGCACCATTCTTTTCTTGCCAATCTAACTCTGTTTTGCCCTTTTATCGGAACCGAACTATTGTGGCGGCAAGGCCTGATCGCTGGCCCGAAAGACAGAAGGCTTGATTGAATGAAAATGCGCGCGATTCTACCGGTTTTGGCACTTGTTGCCCTGACGACCCTGAGTGCCTGCGGCTTCCGGCCGCTTTACGCAACAGGGGGCGACAATTACAACACCGCTGCAAACATGGCACTTGTCAAAGTTGCCCTGATTAATGACCGTGTCGGTCAGGTCACGCGCAATGCCTTGGTCGAGACCCTGACCCCGCGGGGGCAAAGCAAGACCCCCTTGTATGACCTTAAAGTCACACTGAGCGAATCGACCAGTGAACAGGGCTTTACCAAAGACAACGAAGCGACAATCGCCGATTACCTGATCACGGCAACATATGAACTGACGCGCCGGCAGGATTCAAAGGTCCTGCGCAAGGGCAATGTCAGAACCCGTACCAGTTACAATATTGTCGATTCCGATTTCGCAACCATCGAAGCCGAAAGCGCCGCACAGGCCGATGCCGCACGGACTTTGGCCAATCAGCTTGCCAACCAGGTCGCAATCGGCCTGAGATCGCAATAAATCCCGTTCTGTAATTTCTGCACCCGATACCAGGATAACCAAGACGCTTCATGAAGCTCAAGGCAGCCCAAGTCGAAACCTTTTTACGCAGTCCCGATGCCAAGGCACAGCTGATCCTGATCTATGGCGAGGATGAAGGCCTTGTGCGCGAACGCGCCGTGCGCCTGGCTAAAACCGTTGTCGAGGATCTCAAGGATCCGTTTCGGGTGATCGAACTTGGCATCCCGCAGCTTAAGGAAGATGCCGGACGCCTTCGTGATGAGGCCGCCGCGATCAGCTTTGGCGGTGGACGGCGGGTGATCCGCATCCGCGACATTGGCGAAGCACAAGCCCCGATTATCGCAGACTTTCTGGCCGATCCGGCTGGCGACGCCCTGATTGTTATTGAAGCCGGCAGCCTTGCATCGAAATCCAAACTGCGTCAGGCGGTCGAAAAAGCCGGCAATGGCATGGCCCTGCCCTGTTATGCCGATAGCGGTCGTGACATCGAAACCCTGATCCAGTCGATCATGGAAGAACACAAGTTGCGGATCGATCGTGATGCCACGCGCTATCTGGTGGCAAATCTCGGATCCGACCGCATGATTTCACGAAGCGAGCTTGAAAAGCTTGCACTTTATGCGCTCAAAGACGGCCAGGTCACATTGGCCGACGCGATGGCCTGTGTCGGCGACAGTTCCGCCCGCCATTATGACGATGTCATTCAGGCCGTTTCACAGGGCAATGTCGTCAATCTTGATGCAGCACTGACCCGACTGGTGGAAGAAGGTCTCAACCCGGTCGGCGCATTGCGCATGATGATCAGCTATTTCCAGAAATTGCATCTGGTAAAGGGCCTGGTTGCCCAAGGTACCAATGCCGATCAGGCAATGAAGTCCCTGCGCCCACCCTTGTTTTTCAAGGCAGCTGACCAGTTTCGTGCCAATCTGAACAATTGGGCGGTAAATAACCTGCAACGTGCCCTGCAAATTCTGCTTGAGGCCGAAAAGGACTGTAAAAGCGGTCTGGCCATCCCGGAAACCATTGCCCATCGCGCCATGATCAAGGTTGCCGTCGCCCGCCAGAAACAGGCACGGCGGTAACTGCTTTCATTGAATATTTTATTGATACCAATTAAAAACGGGCCACCGATCGGATGGCCCGTTTTTTTGTGGCGAGATGATCTTTGTCGCCGAATAACCGACAACACCCGTCATGCCTTGTCGGTTATAATCAACTCATCAAGCTCGTCTTCATCGATCGCATCGGATTCGATTGGCGTGTCGCCTTCCGGTCCATCGACGACGGCATCAAGATCAATCCCGTCATCCTCGCCATCGCTTTCCGGCAAAGTAGCATCGGCGATGCTTTCAAGTTCCGCGGTCAGCTTCTCTTCCGGATCTTCGTCGTCTGCGGCCGGGTCATCGTCTTCGATAAACATCGAATCGAATTCATTCTCGTCCGAGTCGGATATTGATGAACTGTCTTCATCTCCGGTCAGATCATGGGCCTTCCCATGTGTAAGCCGTTGCAAAATGTCATCAAGCTGCTCAAGCGTTTCATAGCGAATAGAGATTTTTCCAGCCGCGCCATCAAAATCAATATTTACCGCCAACCCCAACATGTTGCTAAGGTCACGTTCAAGGGCCACAGTATCTGGGTCTTTGTGCGCAGAAGCCCCACCAGATGCTTTTTTGGGGCGGGATGCCTTGCCACCGTCGGTTTTCACCAACTTTTCTGTCTGGCGAACATTCAATCCCTTTTTGACAATCTGGGCTGCAAGCTCGACAGCATTTTCCGCCCCCAACAATGCCCGGGCATGGCCGGAGCTCAGAACCTTGTCAGACAGCATTTGCTTGATCGGCGCTGGCAGTCCCAGCAAGCGCAAGCTGTTGGCAATGTGACTACGGCTTTTGCCAAGCGCCTGACCCAGTGCTTCCTGGGTGTGCGAGAACTCGTTCATCAGGCGGTTATAGCCTTCGGCCTCTTCAAGCGGCGACAGATCCTGACGCTGAAGGTTCTCGATAAGGGCAATTTCGGCTGTTTCGCGATCATCGAAATCACGCACCAGCACAGGAACTTCATGTAATTGTGCCCGCTGTGCCGCGCGCCAGCGACGCTCACCCGCGATGATTTCATAGGTGGTTTCGCCCGTAGAAGACGCACGCACCAGAATCGGCTGAATGATCCCCTTTTCGCGGATCGAGGCAGCCAGATCATCAATGGCTTCGTCATCAAAATTGCTGCGCGGCTGGAATGGTGACGGCTTCAAATCCGTAATGGCAATCAGCTGTGTGGTGCCGCCCGGCCCCGGATGACCACCAGCCGATGCTTCACCGCCTGCGGCAACCGCAACGCCGACATCTTCGTCATCTTCACCCAGAAGTGCAGACAGTCCTCTCCCCAAGCCGCGTTTTTTTGCTTCGCTCATGCTTTAACCCCTTCGCGTTTCAGGACTTCGCTTGCCAGATTAAGATAGGCCCGTGATCCCGGGCATTTCATGTCGTAAACCAGAACCGGCGTCCCGTGACTGGGGGCCTCGGAGACACGAACATTGCGCGGAATGACAGTGCGATACACCACGTCACCGAAATAGTCGCGTACGTCATTGGCAACCTGTGCCGACAGGTTGTTGCGCTTGTCATACATGGTCAGAACAATGCCCTGGATTTCCAGATCCGGGTTAAATGCCTTTTTGACACGTTTGATGGTGCGAACCAGATGACTGACCCCTTCAAGGGCAAAGAATTCGCACTGCAACGGCACAAGAACCGCATCAGACGCCACCAGCGCATTCAAGGTCAAAAGGCCAAGCGACGGCGGGCAGTCGATCAGCACGTAATCAACATCCTGCGGCAACTTGCCCAGGGATTCTTTCAGCTGCATCTCGCGACGTTCAAAATCAACCAGTTCGATCTCGGCACCGGACAAGTCCATGCCGGACGGCACAATCGTCAAACGCGGGATCGCGGTTTCCTGACGCGCTTCTTCCACCGAATTGCCATTGATCAGGACGTCATAGGAACTGATCTGACGATCCGACGGACGCAACCCCAAACCGGTGCTGGCATTGCCCTGCGGATCAAGGTCAACAATCAGAACACGTTGATTAACCGCAGCAAGCGCCGTCGCCAGATTGATGGTGGTGGTTGTTTTACCAACGCCCCCCTTCTGGTTAGCAACCGCAATGATACGCGGACGATGCCCTGCCCCTTGTGACTGGGCGGAAAGCGGCAAGTCAATTACATCAGTCACCGGCCAACTCCTTTTAAGATCATCACGACTCCATCCGGATCCACCAGACTGGCATGCGTGGTTACATCAAACGACCAACCAGCGTTTCGTGCATCCGCCAGCTCATCCTCAAAGGCACGTCCCTTCAGCAGCACATAATGGCCACCGGCTTTCAAATGTCTTTGTCCCAATTCCAGCAATTTTGGCAGCGGTGCAAAGGCGCGCGCCGTAATCACATCGGCCGCGCGCGGTGCTGCGGCTTCGATCCGTTCGCGGGCAATTTCCGTCTGTGCCAAAACATTACAAACCCGGGCTGCTTCCATCAGGAACACCGTTTTTTTGGTATTGGATTCCATCATGGTGACGTTGCCCGCCCCAAGAATGGCCAAAACGATGCCCGGGAATCCGGCACCAGAGCCGAAATCAACGATTTTACCCTCTGCAGCAACATCCTGCAGATATGGCCAAAGCTGCGCAGAATCCTGTAAATGACGTCCCCAAACGTCTTCAGCCGTACTGGCGCCAACGATGTTAATACGTGGCTGCCATTTGACGACAAGGTCTGCGTATTGGTTCAAACGGTCCAATGTTTCACGTGAAACATTCAAATCGCGTTCGAACCACGTTTTTACGGGTGCGGAAATGGATTGCATAAATGATTTATACGTCCAGTTTGAAAGACACACCAGACTTGATTTTTGACGTTTTGCGTTTTTCATCGCGTCGCGACGCAAAAAATCGATAAAAGTCGGCTCGAATGTTTCACGTGAAACATCAATTATCAGAAATCGAGAAGCCAGATGGTCAAAAGATAGACTTGGTGTCGTAGCCATCGCCTGTCGCCGCGTCCGACAATAGTTCCCTGCCCAGCCATGGATTAGTAGATGCACCAAAGAATGTTCCACGTGAAACATTACTATACGCATGCCGCTTTCCAGCTTGTGCACCTACCCAAGCCAACGCAGTGTAAGCCAACAATATCCCGACATTCACGAGATCTGCCCTGATCACCGCAAGCGCCCTGCCCGCACTTTACCCCAAAGAACCACCCACAAAGTTGCCCGGCCCCGGTCGTGTATCGCTCCCATCTCACGGCACAGATACCTGCCAATCTGTTAGGTCAGCGGCGGCGGATTTTCGGTAAACCAACTGTCCCGCATGCACGCCCGGCCCGATAAGGAGGCGTTGCCAATTAAGCTGCTAATAAAATGTCCTGATGCGGCTCCCAAGAAAGAACCTGGTGCAGTTGTTCTGGCGGTCATTCAGAACGAAGAACGCAAAAAGGCCCGGATGATTGCTCAACCGGGCCCTTGCAGATGAATTTGATCAGGTGTTACTAGGCGCTTTTGGCCGCCTTGTCATCGCTGCCACGATGCTTGTGGCTTTTGATATGGCCAAGCAATGCTGTTACCGCTGCCGGTGTTACGCCCGGAATACGTGACGCGGCCCCAATCGTTTCAGGTTGAATTTCCTTGAGCTTCAACCGGATTTCAGCAGACAGACTTCCGACAGAATCAAAATCAAGGCCACGCGGCAAACGCAATTCTTCGTCTCGCCGGAACGCGGCGATGTCTGCGGCCTGCCGGTCAAGATATCCTTTATATTGCGCATCGATCGCCACCTGTTCCTTGATCGCCGGAGCAAGCTCGCCAAGCTGCGGCCACACGCGGGTCAAGGTATCAAAATCGATATCGGGATAGGCCAGAAGGTCATATGCAGATCGCCGCACACCGTCCTGATTGATCCTGATATCAAACTTGGCCAGACCATTGGGCGTTTCCGTCAGGGCCGAAACTTCATCCTTTGCGGATTGCAAGGCAGCTTTCTTTGCCCCCCACACCTGTTCGCGGGTTGACGCAATACAGCCAATATCAAGACCGCGATCCGTCAGACGCTGATCGGCGTTATCGGCGCGCAACATCAGTCGATATTCCGCACGCGATGTAAACATGCGATACGGTTCGCGGGTCCCCAAGGTCACCAGGTCATCGATCATCACACCAATATAGGCATCCGCCCGATCGAGCACGAATTCACGTTCGCCACCATCGGCGACCAGTGCCGCATTGACCCCGGCAATCAGGCCCTGTCCGGCTGCTTCTTCATAGCCGGTCGTGCCATTGATCTGTCCGGCAAAGAACAGACCGGCGACTTTTTTGGTTTCCAGCGTATGACGCAATTCGCGCGGATCAACGAAGTCATATTCGACAGCATAACCGGGGCGGAAAATCTCGACCTTTTCCAGACCCGGAATGGTGGCAAGCATGGCCAGCTGCACTTCTTCGGGGAGTGAGGTCGAAATGCCGTTCGGATAGACGGTCGGATCGTCGAGCCCTTCAGGTTCGAGGAAAATCTGATGCTGGTTCTTCTCGGCAAAGCGCACGACCTTGTCTTCGATCGACGGGCAATAACGCGGACCGCTGCTTTTGATCTGGCCGCTATACATCGGGGCGCGATGCAGGTTGGCACGAATGATTTCGTGGGTGGCCTCGGTCGTCCAGGTCATATGACACGGGATCTGGGGCACCGTAATTTCCTTGGTCAGGAAGGAAAACGGATCCGGCGGATTGTCGCCAAGCTGTTCCTGCAAACTTGCCCAATCGATGGTGCGGCCATCCAG
Organism: Thalassospira sp. GO-4; assembly: GCF_023588965.1. Classification (NCBI taxonomy): domain Bacteria; kingdom Pseudomonadati; phylum Pseudomonadota; class Alphaproteobacteria; order Rhodospirillales; family Thalassospiraceae; genus Thalassospira; species Thalassospira sp. GO-4. Next base: position 3,076,684 of record NZ_CP097807.1, on the reverse strand, counting down.
ACGTGCCGGCGTACCGGTCTTTAATCGGCCCAGTTTGAAATCATATTTTTCCAGCGTCTCGGAAAGACCCATTGCCGGGGCATCACCAATACGCCCGGCCGGCGTGGTCTTTTCGCCAATATGAATAAGACCGCGCAGGAAGGTACCCGTGGTCAGCACCACCGCACCGGCACGATATTCAATGCCGTCGCCGGTGATGACACCGGCCACGCGATTGTTCGCGTCAATGATCAGGTCTTCAACCCCGCCTTCAAGGATCGTGAGGTTTTCCTGATTGGCGAGGATATCCTGAACCGCTTCGCGATAAAGCTTGCGATCGGCCTGTGCGCGCGGACCCCGTACGGCCGGCCCCTTGGACCGGTTGAGCATACGGAACTGAATACCGGCACGGTCAATGGCGCGCCCCATCACACCGTCAAGCGCATCAACTTCGCGCACCATATGTCCCTTGCCCAAACCACCGATGGCCGGGTTGCAGGACATTTCACCGATGCGATCAGCGCGATGGGTCACCAGCGCCGTTGCTGCCCCCATGCGCGCAGCAGCAGCCGCAGCCTCACATCCGGCATGGCCACCGCCAACAACAATCACATCAAAACGGTTGTGCGACACATTCTGTGACATCGAATTCCTCACTCAATCCCCACACCGATATGTGGCGGGTTTGAACCTTTGCAGTTCGAATAGGCTTATCAGGTCCGGTCAATGGACCAATGTTTCACGTGAAACAATCGCAGGGCTCGATCTATAGCGACTCTTCCCTGATCTTATTTTCCGATACAGAAGTCCCCGAAGATAATATCGAGCAAGTCTTCCACATCGACACGTCCGGTAATCTTGCCGATCTCGCGTACTGCCAGGCGAACATCCTCGGCAGCAAGTTCTGCGATTTCGGTCTGCAATCCGCGATCAAGATGATCGCTGGCACTTTCAAGTGCACGCCGGTGTCGCAGCCTTGTCAAAGGCACGGGCCCGGCAAAATCGAGCCCCTCTTTTACGCGAGTTTCCAGCAGTTGCAAGAGGCTTTCGACCCCCTGCCCGGTCATGGCCGATATGGCCAAAACGGGAAGCTCCAGGCGATCCCCTTCAACCGAAGCACCCTGCCAGACGGACGGGATATCATCCGCATCGCTGCCATCAACCTTGTTGATCAGGATGATGGTCTTTGCATCAATCAGCCGGGCGGCTTCGGGATCGATATGGGGCCAGTCGGCACGATCGACAACAACGAGTCTGAGATCGGCATTCTCTGCCCGCTCGGTCGCACGACGCACCCCTTCGCTTTCGATCACATCACCGCTTTCGCGCAGGCCCGCAGTATCGACCATGGTCACCGGGAAACCGCCAAGATCAAGATGAACCTCGATCATGTCGCGCGTGGTCCCGGCAATCTCGGAAACAATTGCCGCATCGCGCTGTGCCAGACGGTTAAGAAGGCTCGATTTCCCGGCATTGGGCGCGCCAAGAATGACGATCTGGAACCCTTCGCGCAGGCGTTCGCCCCGGCGGTTATCAGCCAGATGGCGTTTGACCTCGTCATTCACCGCACGCAGATCGCCATGCACCACCGGTACAATCCCGTCGGGAAGATCTTCATCAGGGAAATCAATATCGGCCTCGATATGGGCCAATGCCTTCATCAGGCGTGCGCGCCAGCCTTCATAAAGCGTACCAAGCTCACCGGCCATCTGACGCACGGCCTGGCGACGCTGTGCCGCGGTTTCCGCATCAATCAGATCAGCGATCCCTTCGGCCGATGTCAGGTCCATCTTGCCGTTTTCAAAGGCCCGTCTGGTATATTCGCCCGGTTCGGCAATGCGCAGCCCGTCTTGACGCGACAGGCAATCAAGAACGCCTTCGATCACGGCACGTCCGCCATGAACATGCAGCTCAACCACATCTTCACCGGTAAAGCTTGCCGGGCCGGCAAAATAGATCGCCACCGCATCATCAAGACGCTCGCCCGATTGCGGATCACGGATCGGGGCGTAAACCGCATGGCGTGGCTTGGGCAGCGCATCACGTCCCAAAAGCGCACAAAGCGTCTGCCCGGATAACGGCCCCGAAAGGCGGATCACGGCCACACCGGCACGCCCGGCCCCGGATGACAGGGCAAAGATGGTTTCTCGGCTTGCAATCATGATGGATCGTTCAATCTTGTGGTTTCGGTTCGTGCTGTCGATATCGTTCAGTCGCGCGCAAAGGTCAACATAGCGCAGTCTTCACCAACAGGGTTTTAACAGTGCAAAAGAAAACGGCCCCGACAAAGGGACCGTTTGAATTCTTATTGATCCGGCGAAAGCTGCAATCTTTCGACCACCTGACCACCGACCAGGTGATCATCAAGAATGGCGTCAATATCTTCTATCGTCTCGTACCGATACCAGGTCCCTTCCGGATAAATCACCATCACCGGGCCCAGCTCGCACCGGTCCAGACATCCGGCCGTGTTGATCCGGGTCATCGGAATGCCGAGTTCCTTGGCGCGGACTTTCATGTAATTGCGAAGCTTGGTCGCGCCCTTGGAATTGCAACAGCCCCGCTCATGGCCAGCCGGGCGTTCGTTCTGGCACACAAAAACATGCGCCTGATAGTAGTGGTCAGTCACTTGGTTCAGTCCTTGTCACCGCTTCCGCCCGTTGATCCGTTGAACTGTCCCCAGAACGCTTTCTGAAGCTGTTCCCAATTCTGGATACCCTGCGGGAGCCAGGTATTAAGCATCGTTTCGGGATCCATTGCCGCCAAATTGGCCTTCATGCGGTCTTCGACCTCTTTCATCATGGCCTTCTGCATCGGCTGAACATCAGGAAGCCCAAAGAAGGTGCGGGCCTCTTCGGGGGTGCAATCAATGTTCACGGTTACTTTCATCGCCCTGATCTCCTTTTATTTTCTGATTTTTGTCCGCATCATTATGGCGCGCCTGCCTGCCATCTCAATCACAATAACCATATTGGCAGCATATTGGATCATTTCCCGGCAATATCACGAATTTGAGACAAAGATTACTGCCAATTGCCTTTATGAATGATGCCATAGGCCTTAGAGTCCCTCTTAACAGCATTGTCCGTCGTGATCTGTTCATCATTCGATCACCATCGGACACGCCACAACGATAATGCCGCCCCGCCAATATTGAGCCAACCGGTGGCACAGGACACGACATGGAACTTACACGGAACAATCTTGGGTCGGAAACCAGCCCCTATCTTCTGCAACACCGTGACAATCCGGTGCATTGGCAACCCTGGAGTGCCGAAGTTCTGGCCGCAGCCAAGGCAGCCAACAAGCCGATCCTGCTGTCGATCGGCTATGCCGCCTGTCACTGGTGCCATGTCATGGCCCATGAAAGTTTCGAAGATGATGACATGGCTGCCCTGATGAATGACCTGTTCATCAATATCAAGCTCGACCGGGAAGAACGCCCGGACCTTGATGCGATTTATCAGAATGCGCTGGCCCTTCTGGGCCAACAGGGCGGCTGGCCATTGACCATGTTCCTGACGCCCGATGGTGAACCGTTCTGGGGCGGGACCTATTTCCCGAAAGAAGCCCGCTATGGTCGACCCGGATTTGATGATGTGCTCAAGACAGTGTCAAAGATTTATACCGACAAGCCCGATGATGTGCGCCACAACGTCACCCAGATATCAAACGCCCTGATCAAAATGAACAGCGGTGCGACCGGATCTGTTCCCGGTCTTGAAATGATTGATCGCTGCGGGCGTGGCTGCTTGCAAATTATGGACGGGGAAAATGGCGGTACCGGCGGTGCGCCAAAATTCCCGCAGCCAAGCCTGTTGTCGCTGATCTGGCGAACCGGGGTCCGAACCGGCGACGCCGATCTTGGACGGATCGTCAAACACAGCCTTGATCGCATGTGCCAGGGCGGCATTTATGATCATCTGGGCGGCGGGTTTGCCCGCTATGCGGTTGATGATCAATGGCTGGTGCCGCATTTCGAAAAGATGCTTTATGACAACGCCCAGCTGATTGATCTGTTGTGCGATGTCTGGCGCGTCGATGGCAATCCGCTTTATGCCCGCCGCATCGAGGAAACCATCACTTGGATCTTGCGCGAAATGCGCATTCCCGGCGGGGCCTTTACTGCAAGCCTTGATGCCGACAGCGAAGGGGTCGAAGGCAAGTTCTATGTCTGGTCAGAGGCCGAGATCGATGACCTTCTTGGCGATGATGCCGCACTTTTCAAAAAATTCTATGATGTTTCTGCCCGTGGCAACTGGGAACATCACAATATCCTGAACCGCACCAAATCGGGGCTTTCGCTTGCCGATGACGCAACCGAGGCAAAGCTTGCGCAATTGCGTGAAAAGCTTCTTGCCGCACGGGCCTACCGCGTTCGTCCGGGCTGGGATGACAAGGCGCTGACCGACTGGAACGCCATGACAATTGCCGCCCTCGCCGAGGCGGCCATGACCTTCCACCGTGCCGACTGGCTTGATTACGCCAAGCTTGCCTTCAATTTCGTCACCAACAGCCTGATGAAGGATGGTCGCTTCCTGCACAGCTACCGCGAAGGCCGTGCCCAGCATGCCGGGATGCTCGAAGATTATGCCCATATGATCCGCGCAGCCCTGCGTCTGTTTGAATGCTTTGGCGAGGATGCCTATCTGCGCGATGCGATTGCCTGGTCGGAAACGGTCGAAGACCTGTTTGCCGATGCCAAGGGCGGCTATTTCCAGTCGGCCTCAGATGCCAGCGATCTGGTGGTCCGTCAAAAACCGTTCATGGATAATGCCGTGCCGTCGGGCAATGCGATCATGGCCCAAAACCTGGCGAAGCTATATGCGCTGACCGGCGACACCAAATACCGTGATCGTGCCGAAATCACCCTTTCGGCCTTTGGCGGGCGCATTGCCGAACAGTTCCCCAACATGCCCGGATTGCTTCTGGCCGCCGAAATGTTGCAAAACCCGGTTCAGATTGTGCTGATCGCCAAGGAACGCAGCCAAACATATCTTGATATGCGCCGGGCGATTTTTGGCCAATATCTGCCCAACCGGGCGATTACCATCCTTGGTAATGGTGATCCCCTGCCCGCCGGACATCCGGCCGAGGGAAAAACCGCGATCGGTGGCAGGGAAACCGCCTATGTCTGTCAGGGTCCGGTTTGTTCCGAACCTGTAACGAACGCAGAAGATCTTGCCAAACTGCTTGCCGGACTGCCTGCCAACCCGGCATAAGTCGCCATCATAATCACAGTCTGCACTTGGCGCCGCGCCAGTACGACCGATAAGTACGAGCAACAAGTGCCACCAATATCTGAAAGTATGTTCCATGCCCCAGATTTCGATGAACAGCCCGGTTGGCGCGATCACGATTTTCGAATTTGATGGTCAGATCGTCGCCCTTGACTGGGGATTTGTCGACGAGATGGAAACCAGTCCGGTCCTCGAAGAAGCCAAGAAGCAGCTCAATGCCTATTTTTCCGGGCAGCTGGATGCCTTTGACCTGCCTTTGGCACCCGATGGTACCGACTTCCAGAAGGCCGTCTGGGACGCCATGTGCAAGATCCCTAGGGGCAAAACCGCAACCTACAAGGACTTGGCGACCGCGGCCGGATCGCCCAAGGCCTTCCAGTCGGTCGGAACGGCATGCGGAATGAACCCGATCCCGATTATCATCCCCTGCCACCGTGTTCTTGCCAGCGGTGACAAGCCGGGTGGCTATTCCGGCCAGGGCGGATTGGAAACCAAACGTGATTTGCTCAAGATCGAAGGGGTCGAACTTGTCATCGGCGATGATCAGGGAAGCTTTGATCTTTAGACCGACCGATGGCTTTTGCAGGCGAATTTGACCCGGCAATTTCACCCAGCGAAATACATAACTCCCCTGCTGCAAATCCCGATTTTCTGACCTACACTCAACCCATTGATGAAACAGACGTTCAAAAGAACGGAACAATGGGAGGTCATCCATGACCAAAGCATTCCGCTTTTACGAAACAGGCGGCAGCGATGTGCTGCGCTTTGAAGATGTGGAAGTTGGCGCACCGGGTGCCGGTGAAGTACGCCTGGCACAAAAGGCTATCGGTCTGAACTATATCGATATCTATTTCCGTTCCGGTGTTTACCCGGCCCCCGCCATGCCATCAGGTCTTGGGCTTGAAGGGGCCGGCGTGATCGAGGCGGTTGGCGAAGGTGTCACCGATCTTGCGGTCGGCGACCGGGTTGCCTATGCCGCCCAGCCGCTTGGTGCCTATGCCGAATCCCGCGTGATGCCGGCCAAGGGACTGGTCAAAATCCCTGATGATGTCAGTTTTGAACTGGCTGCCGCTGCGATGCTTCAGGGCATGACCGCGCAATATCTTTTGCGCCGGACCTATAAGGTGCAAAAGGGCGATACCATCCTGATCCATGCAGCGGCCGGCGGTGTTGGCCAGATTGTCTGCCAGTGGGCAAAGCATCTTGGCGCAACCGTGATCGGGACGGTCGGATCAAAGGAAAAGGCCGAAATCGCCAAGGCCAAGGGCTGCGACTATCCGATCCTTTATCGTGACGAGGTGGTTTCCGAACGGGTGATGGAAATCACCAACGGTCAGGGCGTTGAAGTTGTTTATGATTCTGTCGGCAAAGACACGTTCGAAGATTCGCTCAAATGCCTGAAACGTCTGGGCATGATGGTCAGTTTCGGCCAGTCATCGGGCAAGGTTCCGCCGGTTACGCTGGCACAGCTTGCGCCGGGCGCCTATTTCCTGACCCGACCAAGCATCTTCACCTATAACGCCACCCGTGAAGAGCTTCTGGCATCGGCCGGTGAGCTGTTCGACGTCCTGAAATCGGGCATCGTCAAGATCGACATCACCGCGACCTATCCGCTTGCCGATGCCGCCAAGGCCCATGACGATCTTGAAGGCCGCAAAACCAACGGATCGATTGTCTTTACGGTCTGATTGATCGGATAAATCCGATTGTGGTTTGATATTAAATGATTTTCTGACAAAGGCAGGGTGCATTCCCTGCCTTTGTTCATTTCAGTCCGCCGATCAAACCGGGCGGGTTATTTGCCGACCAATTCCTGGCGATCCTGATGAAATGCGCGCACATCACGCGCAATGGCATCAAAGCGATCCGAAAGCCCGTAACTGACTTCGCGGCACGGGGCGACCACGGCCTCGGCCCAATCGACATAGGCCAGGATCTGCTCTTCGTCCCAGCCAATCGGGGTATCGGTCAGCATCGCCCCGACATTGGCGACCTTGTCAGCCAGACGCACCAGTTTGGCACCTTCTGTCAGGTTGGGCGCGTTTTCGACCTGTTTTGCCTTGCGCTCGTCACGCGGCAATGCCTTGTCATCGCTGACTTCCAGTACGATGTCAGCAATGGCGTCGTTAAAACAGGACGCAATTTCGTCGCGGGTTGCACCGCAATCCTCGATCACATCATGGAGCACTGCGGCACACAGAATGTCTTCGTCGGTATGCGGTTCACATTCGACAATCAGACGGGAAACCTCGATCGGGTGATTGATATAGGGTTCCTCGGCCGGGCCTTTGCGGCGCTGATCCCGATGGGCGCGGGCGGCAAAATCAACGGATTTGAGTAAAAGCTGCATCAAGCGCGATCTGGTAGTGAACGACGATCCCCAGATTCACACGGCTTTTGCATGGTTTCAAGCCTTCATCCCCTGTCGGGACCGAAAAACCGTCCCCACATAGAAATCAGCAATGAAATTGGCGCAGGAGGACACAGGATTTGTCACAGGACATGCAATTGAAACTGACCTTGCGAAATGAAAGCAGCCAAAATCCCCTTCATTTGACCAGTCTTGCCCCGCGCGATGGCTGGAAATCCGATCCACCCCATCATCTTGATGCCAATGAGGCCAGAACCTGCGAGATTGAAACAACAAGCGAACTGGCGATTACCATGCGTTATGGCACCCATCATATCGGCATTCATTTGGGCCATGGCACTTTCAGCGTCGAACCCGGCGATGCGGTGATCGAAAGTCAGAAACTTGACGGTGCGCTTGCTGAAATTACGCTTGTTTTGCACTGATGACGGCCCGGATCTCGTTTACGATGGTTCGGGCAAGGGCCGATAACGGCCATTCGGCGCGCGATATGACATAAAGGGTGTCGAAAACTTTCGGATCATGATCATACACCGTGATTTTCGACTGATCGCGAAACGCCTTGCGGGCAAAGGTCGGCAGAATGGTAAATCCAAGCCCGCGGGCAACCGGCTCAAGAATCAGGGTAATCTGGTTGGAAAATCCGTGGCACGGAATTGATTTTACACCGGAAAACTCGCGAAACACCTGACCAAGCAACCGGGTCGCCATTGATGGGCCATCGGGATGGTCAATGAACCCGATTTCAACAAGATCCTGGTATTCCCTGATCTTCACCCCGGCAGGTAAAATCAGTTCAAGCGGCTCAATCCCGATTTTCTCGGCGCGAAGCCTGGGATCATCGGGACGCTGGGTGACGACGCCAAGCTCCACCTTGTTATCAAGAACCGCATCAATGATATCATCTGTCGGGGCAAAGCGATGATGTATGGCGATGTCACGATGTCGGTCCTGCAGATCAAGAAGGGCTGCATAAATGCCAAGTCCGGAACTGCCCGGTGTGGCGATTTTGACTGCCCCGGCATGACTTTGATCCGGTGATACCCGACGGGCCAGCCGGTGGGCGGCCGCATCGATCTCGGCGGCATAGTGCAAAAGCGCCCTGCCCGCGGGCATCAGTTCGATTTTGCGCCCCTGACGCAGGAAAACCGGGCCGACAACATGTTCGATATGCTTGATATGCTGACTGACTGCGGCCTGGGTCAGGCCAAGGCGATCGGCGGCGCGGGTAAAGGACCCCGATTCACACACCGTGCAAAATGTTTTCAACCAGATTGGCGATATATTCATAACAATATTTTATTGAATAAATAAGTTCTCGTCTATTTTACTTATATCATAACCGATCAAAGCTGTGCCCAACCTTTCACATTTCAGGAGCACAGCAATGTCATCGCATTATCCGCGCACCTTTTCCCATATCGGCATCTCGGTCCCCGATCTTGAGGCTGCTGTAAAATTCTATGCCGAAGTTCTTGGCTGGTACGTCATCATGGAACCGACCACCATCACCGAAGATGACAGTGATATCGGTCAGATGTGCACCGATGTCTTTGGCGCAAACTGGAAATCGTTCCGCATTGCCCATCTGTCGACCGGTGATCGTGTTGGCATCGAACTGTTTGAATTTCCCGATAACCAACGTCCGGACAACAATCTGGAATACTGGAAAACCGGAACATTCCATTTCTGTGTCCAGGATCCCGATGTCGAAGGTCTGGTGGAAAAGATCAAGGCCCATGGCGGCAAACAACGCATGCCGATCCGCCACTATTATCCCGACGAAAAACCCTATCGCATGGTTTATGTCGAAGACCCGTTTGGCAATGTCTTTGAAATCTATAGCCACAGCTACGAGCTGACCTATTCAGCAGGCGCATATTGAACCGCTTGATCGCCAATCATCAGACAATAAAAAACGGGGCCAATCCGGCCCCGTTTAATCATCAGACAATTATCTGTATCCGGCCATTTGCGCCGGATTTCGATTATCCATTCATGGAATCGAAGAAATCGTCGTTGTTCTTGGTCGATTTGAGTTTGCCCAGAAGGAACTCCATCGCGTCCTGCGGCCCCATCGGGTTGAGGATACGGCGCAGCACCCACATCTTGGACAGAACGCCCTTGTCGACAAGCAGCTCTTCCTTACGGGTACCCGATTTAAGGATATCAATCGCCGGGAAGATACGTTTGTCGGACAGTTTGCGATCCAGAACCAGTTCGGAGTTACCGGTCCCTTTGAATTCTTCAAAGATGACCTCGTCCATGCGTGAACCGGTATCGATCAGGGCAGTTGCGATGATGGTCAGCGACCCGCCTTCTTCGATGTTACGGGCCGCACCAAAGAACCGTTTCGGACGTTGCAGGGCGTTGGCATCAACACCACCGGTCAGAACCTTGCCCGAGCTTGGCACGACCGTGTTATAGGCACGGGCCAGACGGGTAATGGAATCAAGCAGAATGACAACATCATGCTTGTGTTCGACCAGACGTTTGGCCTTTTCCAGAACCATTTCGGTGACCTGAACGTGACGCTGGGCCGGTTCGTCAAAGGTGGAGCTGATGACTTCACCCTTCACCGAACGGTCCATGTCGGTCACTTCTTCCGGGCGTTCGTCAATCAGAAGAACGATCAGATAGGCTTCCGGATGGTTTTCCTCGATCGCGTGCGCAATATTTTGCAGCATCACGGTCTTACCGGTACGCGGCGGTGCGACGATCAGGGCACGCTGACCTTTACCAAGCGGTGATACCAGTTCGATCACGCGGTTGGTGGTGTCCTTGTTGCCTTCCTGATCGGATTCACGTTCCATGCGCAACGGCTGATCAGGATAAAGCGGGGTCAGGTTGTCAAAGTTGATGCGATGACGGACTTTTTCCGGTGCATCAAAGTTGACCTTGTCGACCTTGAGCAACGCGAAATAGCGTTCCCCTTCCTTGGGCGAACGGATCTGGCCTTCGACCGTATCACCGGTCCGCAGACCAAAACGGCGAACCTGGCTTGGGCTGACATAAATGTCATCGGGCCCGGCAAGATAGTTTGCCTCGGGGCTACGCAAGAAGCCGAAACCATCGGGCAGCACTTCGAGAACCCCCTCGCCAAAAATGGCATGGTCGTTCTCGGCCAACTGTTTGAGAATGGCAAACATCAGCTCCTGTTTGCGGAGCGTGCTGGCATTTTCGATTTCGAGTTCCTCAGACAGGGCAAGCAGCTCGGTCGGAGATTTCTTTTTGAGTTCCTGAAGATGCATATGTGCGTTTAATGATCTGTGGTTGCCGGAAGGGCGAAGATTTTATGGGATAAGAAGAAGATATGCGGTTGACCGTCAGGCAAGGCACTCAGTCAAATGCTGGGGCGTGCGGACGGTTCCAAACCTTGTAGTTGCAAGAAAGGCAGGGCTTTTCATGTTTCTGGATCGAAACACCCCCGATTGATAACCTCGAAAACGGGAATAGTCAAACCGTGTTTCACGCAATGCAGCTATTTTGCCCGCAGCGTTGTGTAAAAAACACGATTCTGCCGCCAGACTTCGGATATATGGGCACAAAACCTGCAATTAACAGGTTCAACAACCGGTTTGACCCCGCAAATTTCCGATCCCAATATTAGAAATGACTGTATTTGACCCGTTTTTCGATCCCGGGCGGGTCTTATGGATGGCGTTCACGAAGAATTTCAAGCATCCGCCCAAGCTGATCATCACTCAGCCCGGCAATCCGTTCGGATAAAAGATTGGCAAGCTCGGTTGCTTCGGGCTCAAGCCCGGCGGTATCGACGGTGATTTTGGGATGCGACAGCTGGGCCAGACGTTTGATATCGTCAACTTCATCCCACACCAGATTGAAATAACCACAAATCTGCTGCACCAAACCGGGGCTTGGGCGACCGCGATGGCCATGTTCAAGTGCGGAAAGATAGGCCGGCGACAACTGCAACGCCGTTGCCATATCGGTCAGTGTCACATTATTGCGGGCCCGCAATTCCCTGATGCGATTGCCAAAAGGTGTCACGGGCGTCTCCGTTTCAACAAAACATAAAAGGCCCCTGCTCCACCGTGCTGGATCTGGGCCTGATTGATGGCAAGAATGCGATTGCGCAGGCGCGGCGCACTTAGCCATTGCGGGGTGCGGCTGCGCAGAAGGCCGGTGCGTCCATATTCGTCGGCGCGCGATCCTTTGCCGGTAATCACCAAAACGCAACGTTTCCCGGCCCGCCAGCTTTCTTCAATAAAGGCATTAAGCGCATTATGGGCGACATCCTGGGTCATGCCATGCAGGTCGATGCGCCCGTCGATTGTCATTTTGCCTTTCTGGAATTTGTTGGCGGTTGACCGGTCAATCCCGTCCGTCACACCCGGTTTCAAATCGGCAAGGCTCTGTTTTTTGACCTGAGGTCCGCGATCGGCATTGCGCGCCGAAGGCAAATTGCGCGCAGCACGGTTTTCTTCAGACCGTTCCAGACTTTCACCAAGCGTATCCGGCAGAGGAATGGCAGTGTCACTGGTGTGGATGTCGCCGTCAGGATCAAATACCACTTCATCGCCTTTGCGCTTTTTACTGCGCAAGGGTTTGACGTCACGGGTAAAAACCTCCCACAGGGTCTTTTCCTCGTCACTGACGGTACGGCGTCGTTTATTTGTTTTTTTCTGTGTCATTGGGAACTAGATCGACCAATTAAACGCGTTCTGCCGCACTCGATTAATATGTGGATAGGAGGATTTCCGCCAAAGCCCCCTGGGTTCCAGGGGAAAGGGAACACCCGCCACCGATTAATCGAACGCAGCCCGTTGGGTTTGCCATAAAACATCGCCCAAGACCCGGTATCAATTTCAAAAGGCATAAAGCCTTTCCTTTATCGATACCACGTCTGTTTAAACATTTTATTCAAACAGAATGCGATGAATTAGTCGATCCAATCCCCGCCCGGCATCCAAACATCGCCCAAGGCCTAATCGTCGCTTCCGGCAAGATCAATGCATCTGACCCCGTTATTGGAAAGATCAAGCATCGCCTTAAGGAAACTGCCATCAAGGTTGGTCGACAAGCCGTGCGTCTGGCGGTTTTTCACAAAAAATCCGTTACGTTTGAACGCGTCAAGCTGGGCCTGAAGACGTAAAATATCCTCATCCGGTACATCGCCACTGATCGCTATATAAAGATAGCAACTTCGATATGACACGGCCCCGTCGATTTTCGGAACGTTTGCGCCGGTTTCCTTTTGTTCGATCTCGTCAATATAGTGACGCAGCACATTGCCACCGATTGCAATCAGATCAATCCGGTCTGCCAGAAGCATCGGCAATAAAAGTTCTTCGCGCGGGACAATTACGATCTGTTTGGCACCGCGTTCGCGCAAATAGGCTTCGCGGGCCGATCCCATCAGGGTGCCTATACGCGCGCTTTCAAGAATGTCTTCAAAACCGGTATCCGACCAATTGCGGTCTTCAAACCCGTAAAGGTTCCAGATGGTGCGACTGACCGGCCCGACCCATTTGAATTTGTCTTCGCGGTCATCGGATCGGGTCGTTGGATAAATCACATGGCCAGCTTCGCGCTCGGCCAGTTCCATCTGCCGTTTCCAGGGCATTTGCGGCACGATTTCCGCATAAATGCCAGCCTGGGTGAACAGTTCGATGGCAAGACTGTCAAAATAGCCCGGTTCAGGCCGGTCTGACGACCGGACCCGCGGATTTTCCGAAAGATGGATGATATAGCGCCCGTCAAATTCCGCAGAAACCTCATCCGACTGTACCGTTCCCGCCACGTCATCGGCAAAAGACGCTGTGGGAAACAAAATCGGGATGCAAGGCAAAACAAAAAGCAGAAACAGCAAATAGAAGCGGGTCGCAAGGCGCCGGTGTGGCGAACGGAATTTCAGGCAATTCCGTTTTTTCATGTCACGCCTCTTGCTTCTTTAACCAGATGGCGTCTTTGACCTTGCTTTCGATATAGGCCTGATGGGCGGCCAGTTCTTCTTCGCTGATCACATGGGGGCGCGGTTCCAGCCTGTTGGATTTCGGCCCCAGAACCCGCCGGCCGACATTCCCGCCAGAGCTGTCTGCATCCTGGGCATTGGGATCAAGCGACAGACCATGCTGACGTCCACCGAGAAGTTCCAGGTAAACCTGCGCAAGAAGATCGGAGTCAAGCAGTGCCCCGTGCAGGGTACGGTTGGAGTTGTCGATCTTGAACCGACGACACAGCGCATCAAGGCTTACCGGCGATCCCGGAAACTTTTTGCGCGCCATCTGAACCGTATCAAGCGCACGTTCCATGGCAATACGCGGCTTGTTAAGCCATTCAAGTTCCGCATTCAGGAACTTCATATCAAAGGCGGCATTGTGAATGACCAGGACCGAATCATCACCGATAAATTCAAGGAAATCATCGGCAACTTCGGCAAAGACCGGCTGGTCTTTCAGGAAGTCATCACCCAAACCGTGAACGTCAAACGCCTCTTTGGGCATCGGGCGTTCCGGGTTGATATATTGGTGATATTGGCGACCGGTCGGCATGTGATTGACCAGTTCGATACACCCGATTTCTACCAGACGGTGGTCAGCATAGGGATCAAGGCCTGTGGTCTCGGTATCGAGGACGATTTCACGCATGTATTCTTGGATCCGGTGGTCAACTCAGATGATCAACAATGCCCTGAATATATTGAAAAGTTACAGCCCGACCCAACCCTGTTGGGATGACGTAATCGGCCCGTTTCCGTTTCTCCATATCCGGCATCTGTTTGGACAGAATGGCGGAAAATTTTTCATCCGTCATCCCCTGTCGCGCAAGAACACGCTGGCGTTGAATAAACCCTGGCGCTGAAACAACTGCAACGATATCGCAGCGCTTTTCACCGCCCGTTTCATATAAAAGCGGGATGTCGAGTACTACCAGTTTACGTCCGAGCATCCGCTGACTGCGCAAAAAGCGAATCTCTGCGGCGCGGATCAGTGGATGCAATATCGCCTCAAGCTTTTTAAGCGCGCGTCCATCGGCAAAAACAATCTTGCCCAGCATTTGCCGGTCAATCCGTCCATCGCGCAAAACTTCTGGAAAAGCTGAAATCACCTGATCAAAGGCCGGACCGCCAGGTGCCATCAAAAGATGGTTGGTGGCATCCGCATCATGGACCGGCACGCCAAGATATCGAAACATCGCCGCCGCGGTCGATTTGCCCATGCCGATCGAACCTGTTAACCCCAAAATCACCATGATAAGATCACCTTTGCATGCTTAATCAGGTGAAAGAACAAAATCGCGCAGTTCCTGGGTTACTTCGGGATCAATGCCAAACCAGCGATGAAAACCCGGGCGCGCCTGATGAAGCAACATGCCAAGCCCGTCAACAATCGGATTTCCACGGTCTTTTGCCTGCTGCAAAAGGCCCGTTATCAGCGGCGCATAAACAATGTCGGTAACCAGTGCCGATGTCGGCAAACCGTCCAGACCAATATCAAGCTTCGGCTGACCAACCATGCCAAGGCTTGTGGTATTTACCAAAAGGGAAACATCAGACAAGGCATCTGGCGATACCGGCCAATCAATTACCGTCAGGCGCGGATCATTGAATTCCCGCACAAGGTCTTCTGCCCGGGCACGGGTCCGGTTGGCGATACGGATTTCCGGGCTGCCTTCATCAAGCAAGGCAACCAAAATGGCCCGCGATGCGCCCCCGGCCCCAAGAACCACCGCCGGACCAGACGTAAAATCAATGTCCGGGGCTTCCTGACGCAGATTTTCAATAAAGCCGAACCCGTCGGTATTATCGCCAAGCAACCGGCCATCCTTGGCAAAGGTAACGGTATTGACTGCCCCGATACGGCGCGCACGATCTGAGAGCTCATCACATTCCGGCATGGCCATTTCCTTTTGCGGAATGGTGACATTGACCCCGGAAAAACCAAGATTGCGCAATGAAATCAAAGCCGCCTGAAAGTTTTCCGGTTCGACCGGAAGCGGCATATAGCTGCCATCGATCCCGTATTTGGCCAGCCAGTAGCCATGCAGACGCGGTGATTTGGAATGCGATACCGGCCACCCCATCACACCGGCCAGGCGCGAGGTTCCAGAAAGTGTCCGATAAGGTTTGCGGGCTGTCATTGTGCGGTGTTTCCTGCCTGACGGAGTTTTGTCTTTATACTTCTTTGATTTCAAATATCGCGCAAATAGCAAGTAGCATTACCCGGATGATGCATAACAAAAATCGGGTAATGTTGTCTTTCTATGCCTTCAGCACGCCATGATCACGCAAGAAACCGATCAACGGCAATAACGGCAAACCAAGAACCGTGAAATAGTCACCGCGCACTTCGGTAAACAGCTGCGCACCAATACCTTCAAGCTGATAACCGCCAACGCAATTGAAAATCTCGTCGCCGGCGGCATCAAGATACTCATCAAGCCATTCTTCGGTAAAGTTGCGCATGGTCAGATGGGCCGTATCAATGGTGCCCCAAATGCGCGATCCCTCTTTATATATAACAGCGGCCGAAACCAGCTGATGGGTCTTGCCGCGCAGGGCCATAAGCTGGGCCCTGGTATTGTCACGGTCGCGTGGCTTGTCAAACCAGATACCATTGCATTCAAGCATCTGATCAGCCGCAATCACAATCGCATCGGGTTGCTGACGATACATGCGCAATGCCTTCATTTCCGCCAAGGTTTCGGCGGCTTCGGCGGCACTGGCACCTTCAGCCTTCATCGATTGCTTATAGCCTTCCTCATCAATCATCGAGGCCACGGCTTCGCAATCGACACCGGCATTTTTCAACATGGTGTGACGGGCTTTGCTGCTGGATGCCAAAATAAGCCGATGGTTCATGCGTCTTTATATCCTGTTTGAAATTTCATCAGTGACCGCGGCGGTCATACATGGTTGCCAGGATCATGGCAGCGGTTTCTTCGATCGATCTGCGGGTAACATTGATAATCTTCCATCCGCGATCGGTAAAATAGCGTCTTGCCTGATGCACTTCATCACGCACAGCAACCGGATCGACATAATCCCCGCCCTCACCGCGTTCGATCTGGCGCAGACGGTTTTTGCGGATCGATACCAGCTGATCGACATCCTTGATCAATCCGACCACCAGCGGCTTTTTAAGTTTATCAAGCTCGGGCGGTAACGGGCATCCCGGGACAAAGGGAATATTGGCGGTCTTGATACCGCGATTGGCCAGATAGACCGAAGTCGGGGTTTTGGACGTGCGCGACACCCCGACAATCACCACATCGGCTTCTTCAAGATCCCAGCCAGATTGCCCGTCATCATGGGAAAGCGTGTAATCGATCGCTTCGATCCGGCTGAAATATTCCTCGTCCATTTTATGAAGCGCGCCGGTTCGGCCGCGCGACTGCTGGCCAAGGTAACCGGCCATCATGGTGACGGTATTATCAAGAACGTGGCTGTGGGGTACCTGAAGCCGGCGGCATCCTTCTTCGAGTTTGCGGCGAATGTCACTGTCAAACACGGTGTAAAGCACGATACCGGGATTGCGTTCGATATCGGCAAGCACGCGGGCAAGCTGGGCCTCGGTCCGGATCAGTGACCAGACATGTTCATGGGCACGGACATCAGGAAACTGGGCAATGCAGGCACGCGCGACACCGTCAACGGTTTCCCCCGTTGAGTCCGAAACCAGATGAAGATGAAAAATATTGTCTGTGTCGACCATCAGCGATCCGTGTTTCCGATCAAATTCCGGCGATGCAAGCCTGCTTTTTCCACTTTTTGCGCACCAAGCGATTTTTCAAACTTTTTAAAAACCCGGATTTTGGTGTTCAAAATTTCGATCACTACCCGGATGGATAAGGCCCATTCGCCCAACCCGGAGTTAGAGGGGTGGAGTCGGGCCTGTGGACAATTGTGGATAACGGGAGCGACTCCGGCCCGATTTTTTCCACAGGAATTATCCTCCCCCTCATACAAACTTTCTCAAACCAGATGTCCCGTGCGGGATAAGTGATCATTTTTTCCCGTAATAGCAGGGATAAGACGGCAAAAACCAGCCTTATTCACCTTATCCCCATTATTCAAAATCGGCTTTTCCCAAGCTCAGGTCTGGGAGTCGTTCGGAGTCGTACACAGTTTTCCCCAAACCGGTTTGAGATGAATCATTTTTCCCGAGTCGGAATGTGAATAAACTGTGCACTAAATTTAATCCCTGTTATCCACAGGGAACCACCTACAAACAACATCCTTTTTTATTAAATAAGGTTTTGTTAGGCAGAACGTGGAAAACGTCCTGGCACAGGTCTCAGGACAAAATTCACGTGAACGAAACTGGCCTCCAGGTCCTCGGGTCAAAGACCGGAACCAGATAAAAAAGCGATCGGGACAGACGAACAGGAAACCAGATGCCCAACATGACGAAGACTTTCTTGCGCGCCCTGAACGGTGAAACCCTTCCGGTGCCACCAATCTGGTTGATGCGCCAGGCAGGTCGATATCTTCCGGAATATCGTGCAACCCGCGGCGAAGCAGGGTCATTTCTTG
The DNA here is from genome assembly GCF_023588965.1 of Thalassospira sp. GO-4. Classification (NCBI taxonomy): domain Bacteria; kingdom Pseudomonadati; phylum Pseudomonadota; class Alphaproteobacteria; order Rhodospirillales; family Thalassospiraceae; genus Thalassospira; species Thalassospira sp. GO-4. Next base: position 3,058,593 of record NZ_CP097807.1, on the reverse strand, counting down.
ATCTTTGCTATAATCCCGATCTTGCCTGCGAAGTCACTTTGCAGCCGCTCAGGCGCTATGATTTCGATGCGGCAATTCTGTTCTCCGATATCCTCGTTATACCGCAGGCACTTGGACAGCATTTGGCATTCAAGCAGGGTGAAGGCCCACAGCTTGAGGCCATCCGCGATGCTTCAGGCCTTGGCAAGCTTTCGGTCGATGGCATTCATAAGACGCTTGGACCGGTCTATGAGACGGTTTCAAAGCTGTCAGAAGCCATTCCGTCCCATACGGCCCTGATCGGCTTTGCTGGTGCACCATGGACTGTGGCGACCTATATGGTCGAAGGCAAAGGGTCCAAGGATTTTGCCAATATCCGTCGCTTTGCCTATGGCGATCCGGACGGCTTTGGCCAGCTGATCGACATTCTGGTCGAGGCAACCACGCAATATCTGCTCAAACAGGTTGAAGCCGGTGCAGAATGCATTCAGTTGTTTGAAACCTGGGGCGGGGTTTTGTCCGAAACCGGTTTCAAACGCTGGGTGATCGAGCCGACCAAACAGATCGTTGCCAATTTGCGTGCTGTTCATCCAGATTTGCCGATTATCGGCTTCCCGCGCGGTGCCGGATTGCATCTGATTGATTTCAAAAAACAGACCGGTGTGACCGGTGTTGGCCTTGATAGTGGTGTCCCACTTGATTGGGTTGCCCAAAATCTTCAGAAACTGGGGCCGGTGCAGGGCAATCTTGATCCGATGTATCTGATCACCGGTGGCGATGCCATGCTCGATGAAACCAAGCGCATTCTTGATACGCTGGGCAACGGGCCATTCATCTTTAACCTGGGCCACGGCATCACACCGGAAACGCCGCCGGAAAATGTCGAGAAGCTGGTAAATTTCATCCGCGGTTACAAAGGATAAATGTCGGCAATTGCTGCATTTTATTTTGTGATTTTTGAAATCAATCAAATCGATTGAAAAATTCAATGCGTATAGTGGGCTAAGTTTGTTGCGCTTCGGACCTGTTTGACCAAAATAGGCCCCGGAGCGCGATGGATTTATAAAATTTCCGGTTTGTCGGGAACCGGTTGAAACACGCTGTGCCATGAAGGATAGCCAAATGTCCGAAACGACGCGCAAGAAACGCGCCATTGTTCTTTTCAATCTTGGCGGACCGGACAGCCCCGAAGCTGTCGAACCGTTTCTGTTCAATCTGTTCAATGATCCGGCGATCATCAGTCTGCCCAATCCGTTCCGGTTTTTGCTGGCAAAACTGATTTCGCGCCGTCGTGCACCGATTGCCCGCGAGATCTATGATCATATCGGCGGCAAATCGCCGTTGCTGGAACTGACCCAGGAACAGTCAGATGCGCTTGAGGCGGCATTGAATGCCGAAGATGACGGCTATGAAAACCGCTGTTTCATCGCCATGCGCTATTGGAAACCGTTTGCCGATGATACTGCCCAGGCCGTCAAGGCATGGGGGGCGGATGAACAGATATTGCTGCCGCTTTATCCGCAATTCTCCACGACAACCAGCGGATCGTCGGTCAAGGACTGGAAACGCGCCTGCCACAAGGTCGGGCTGAGTGCGCCGATCAAGACGGCCTGCTGTTATCCGACCAATCCGGGCTTTGTTGATGCATCGGCCGAGATGATCCGTGAAGGATATGATCGTGCCCTGGCCAAAACGGTCGAGCTTGGCATTGACAAGCCGCGTATCCTGTTTTCTGCCCATGGTGTACCCAAGGCGGTGATCACCAAGCGCGGTGACCCCTATCAGTCGCAGATTGAAAAAACGTCGGCCGCGGTCGTCGAAAAGATGGCGATCGACGGCCTTGACTGGAATGTGTGTTATCAAAGCCGGGTCGGGCCGATGGAATGGATCGGGCCGTCAACCGAAGACGAAATTGAACGTGCCGGCAAAGAAAACAAGGCGATTGTCGTTGTTCCGATTGCCTTTGTGACCGAGCACTCGGAAACCCTGGTCGAGCTTGATATAGAATATGGTGAACTGGCGCATGAAAAACATGTCCCGGTTTACGAACGGGTCCGCACCGTTTGCTCGCATCCGAAATTCATCAATGGTCTTGTTTCGGTTGTGAAACAAACACAGGATGAACTCGATCAAAAAGGCCCGGATGATTACAAGGTCGAAAGCCGCGGCTGGTGGTGCCCGGATGAACATTCCTGTGCGACGGCCAAGCAACCCGGTCTCAAGCCGGCTGGCATCTAGGTTAAAAGATCAATGATTTCAGGCCGGTTTCCTTTCGAAACTGGCCTGATTGCTGTTATGGTTTGAAAAATTTTCCGGACGATCTAACGGCAAGGAATCCCGCAAACCCGAAGCTTTGCCGATCCGGATCCACCCGCCAAATCAGAGAAAAGAGAGAGATGGATACATACAGCATTATCAAGTCCCTGCATGTCATCAGCGTGATCGCCTGGATGGCGGGCCTTCTCTATTTGCCGCGGCTTTATGTTTATCACTGCGAAGTGGCACCGGGCTCGGAAGCCAGTGAAAAGTTCAAGATCATGGAGCGCCGCCTGTTGCGGGCAATCATGAACCCGGCAATGATCGCAACCTGGCTGTTTGGTGGATATCTGGTGCATGCAGCTGGTGTGATGTCGGACGGCTGGTTCCACGTAAAACTGTTATGCGTTGTTCTGATGACCGCATCACATATGATGATGGCGCGTTATCGCCGTGCGTTTGAAGCGGACGCCAACGAGAAATCGCAGAAATTTTTCCGTATTCTCAATGAAGTACCGACGATCCTGATGATCATTGTCGTCTTTATGGTGATCGTCCGCCCGTTCTGATTGACAGGCCGGCGGCCCGTTAGTTCAAAAACGTTTCGATTTTAAAATAAAAAGGCCGCCAAACCGGCGGCCTTTGTTTTGGTATCGAACCAAATAGATGTTTACAGGGTCAATCAGGCATTTCCAGCCGGCTGACCTTCCATCTGTTTGGCGAATTTCTTGCGGAAAAGATCAGCAAAATCAATCTGCTGCATCATCAGCGGCGGGAAGCCACCATCAGCAGTCAGGTCAGCGACGATTTTGCGAACATAGGGGAACAGCAGGCGCGGAACTTCGATCATCAGAACCGGCAGGCGATGTTCGTCAGACACATTCAGGGTGACGACACAGCCATACTGCAGTTCGGCAATGAAGGCGACCTTGTCACCAACGTCAGCTTTGACATTGATCTTGATGGTGACTTCATGAAGTTTCTGATCCTGGGTGGTGCGTGCCTCGACATCGACATCGATGTTGATTTTCGGCTGCTGCTGCAGGGCAACGCTTTCCGGTGCATTCGGATTTTCAAACGAAAGATCCTTGATGTACTGGGTATGGATCGTGATCGGATTTGCGGCCGGCTGCTGCTGTTGTGCGCCGCCTTCTGCACCGGTGGTATTCTCGGCCATTAAAGTCTAGCTCCCTTGAGTCTTGTAATCCTAGTCAGAAAAAAGCGTTCAGCCGGATCGCTTATGATGGCGCCCCGGTCAAATCCATGATGAATGTCGGGGCGCGAACCGGCCAAAATGCTTGTTTCTGACGCCGCCTAACTGCGGCAGATGAATTGGCCTAGCACGGATAACAGACATGGGCAAGCCAATCACAACCGGCCCAAAACCCATATTTCTGCGGGTTTGGATGATTGCCATGACAAAGCATTTTCAAATCCTCTGCCGAAATGTTGGTGTTATCCGTGCCTACAGACAAAAAGGTTGGCCCGATAACAAAGCCAACCTTTTGAAAATGTGATTTTCCCGTGAATTTCAGGCGGAGTTCAGATCAGTCGCGTGGCGGCAAATTGCGCGGGTTTTGGGGATCTGAGGTGCCGGTATCTGATCGATTTGCCGGATCATCCGCGCCATTGCCACTGACATCTTCGAAATCGCCATCAATGATCGGACCGCGACCACGGGGATGTTGGCCACCCATGCCAGCGGAACCGCCTGCCCCGGTCTGGCCACCCGGACGGCTTGAAAAGCCGCCACTGAAACTTGTGCGGATATTGCCCGACTGGACCAGCTTCATGATCACTTTTGCCCCGACCAGCTGACGCAGCGGTGGCACCAGAAGTAAAAAGCCCACGGTGTCGGTGACAAAGCCCGGCGTGAGCAACAGCACACCGGCAACAAGGATGCAGATCCCGTCAAACATTGCCCCAATGGGCATTTCACCCTGATCCATCTGGCTTTGGGCCTTGGCAAGGGTTTGTAATCCCTGTGCCCGCATCAGCGTCGTTCCAAGAATTGCCGTCAAAATGACAACGCCGATGGTGGGCCAAAGGCCAATCAGTTCGCCGGCCTGGATAAAGACCGCGATTTCAATGATCGGCATTGCGACGAATATCGCGAGGAAATAAAAACCCATTTTTACTCCGTTCCTTGGTCAGTCTGACCGCAGATTTCATCAATGATTGCGCTGCATTTTAACGTCATTCCTGACAATGTGCTTAAACATTTGCAGAAAACAACTTGGATTTCAGTGATTTCCCATTAATCTGCAACAGGTATTGGTCGGGAAACTAGTATCCCAAGACGACAAAAATGCGGCAGAATGCCTTCTTCGTCGCCATATGATGGTGAAGACGATCACATGAAGGAATGTGATCATTGGTTGCCCTTGCATTTGGTTGGGTTCATACCATCTCTCGACCACGGTTGTGATGCAAATCCTGCCTGTTTGAAACCATTAGGATCAAGAGATCGGTCTTGCAGTATTTCGATATCTTTCTATTCGCACTGATTGCTGTTTTTCTTGTGCTGCGTTTGCGCGGCGTACTTGGCCGTCGCACCGGCAACGAAAAACAGGGGCCATCCGACATCTTTGGCCGTCAGACCCATGACCAGGACGCCAATGGCGCCCAGAACGAGCCGGCATCAAAGACGGACAATGTCTATCGCCTGCCGGACTCTGCTAACGGTCAGGATGCGGCAAATGTTCCGTCGGGCACCTTTGCGACCCTGCAGAAGATTCAGAAATCCGATCCGAACTTTACCCAGCAGGATTTCCTGAATGGCGCCCGCATGGCGTTCGAGATGATCGTCGAATATTTCGCCAAGGGCGACAAGGACGGGCTCAATCCCCTGCTTTCGGCCGAAGTTTACAAAAACTTTGCTGCCGCCATTGATGCGCGCGCCGAAAAAGGCGAGCACGAGGAAACCACCCTGGTCGGGATCAAAAGTGCAACCATCCATGATGCCAGCCTCGAAGGTCGCACCGCCTATGTCACGGTGAAATTCGTATCCGAAGAAGTATCGGTAATCCGCAATGCGGATGGCGAAGTGGTTTCCGGCGATCCCAACAAGGTGATCGAGGCCGAAGACCTTTGGACCTTTGCGCGCAATATCGAAAGCCGCGACCCGAACTGGCAACTGGTCGCGACCGAGACCCCGGAAGAAGAAGAAGCACAGTAAGCCACCTTCGTCAGGCAATGATATCAACCGGTTCGGGCTTATTTCCGTGCCGGTTTCACATCAGGGAAGTTTCCGTCTATCGGAAGCTTCCCTTTGTTTTTGGGCTGTATTCTTTGGGCGTACATTCCGATTGCAATGTCAAGGTTGCTTGACATTCTGGTGCCAAGCTTCTTATGTAAAACATGTTTTACATTTGGGGTTTAGAAATGCGCAATCTTGTCTTGCTATGTGCCGGTTTGGCGGCCTATGTCGCGCTTTTGGTCTTTTCCCAAATCGTGTTGTCCAACGGGATTGAACGGACAATGATCGCGGCGATAATTTCGCTATTACCAATGCTGCCGGCGATTTTTATCTGTGCCGTGATTGTTCGGACCATTCGCCAGATGGATGAAATGCAGCGTAAATTGCAATTCGAAGCACTTGCGATGGCCTTTGCCGGAACGGCGTTGATCACATTTGGTTACGGCTTTCTGGAAGGGTCGGGATTGCCGAAAGTTTCGATGTTTGTTGTCTGGCCGATCATGGCGGCACTTTGGTTTATCGGGGTGATGATCGGACGGATACGGTTCAGATGAAAAACCGTATCCAGGAACTGCGTCGGGACAGGGACTGGTCACAGGCCGATCTTGCGGCCTTGCTGAAGGTATCGCGCCAGACGGTTAATGCGCTTGAACGCGGTCGATATGATCCCAGCCTTCCCTTGGCATTCAGCATTGCGCGTCTGTTTTCAGTATCAATCGAAGAGATTTTCCAACCTGACGGCGACTAGGACCCGCGACAAGGATCTGCGAGGCCAATTTGGCAATTGCCGCGATTGAATTATCGGCTTGTTAAGCATGTGGCGGGCAAAATCGCGATCTGGATTCTACGGGGCCCAAGTGGCCTTTTGCCTTGTCAAATAACGGGTTTTATCTTGAAACGACGTCTGGTTTTATCGCGTAGCCTTTCGATTATTTCCATTTTGGTTGGTGCCGGTGCTGCCTTGATCTGGATGTATTGGCCACAAATCACCGGTCAGATCGAAACACCGCCAGAAGCCGAAGACAAACTGACATTGCGACCGACGTCATTTTCCGAGCTTGATGGCTGGCAACAGGATGATATGCGCCCGGTGATTCGGGCCTTTGCCCGGTCATGTGCCGCGATGCTTCGACGCGATGATGACAAGCCCGTCGGTCTGGACCCGCGAATGGGCACGATTGGTCAATGGCGGGCTGTCTGCGAAAAGGCGGTATCAATCAATATCGATGCCCTGCGCAAGGAAGATGCGCGTGCCTTTTTCGAAAGCGGCTTCAAACCGTATCTCAGCGGCAACAGGGACAATCCCGAAGGCCTGTTTACCGGCTATTACGAGCCCGAACTGCGTGGCAGCCTGACCCGTGAAGGACCGTTCCAGACACCGATTTATCTGAAACCCGACGACATGATTTCGGTCGATCTTGGTGATTTCAGCGACGAATTCAAAGGCAAGAAGCTGGTTGGGCGTCTGACCGGAAGCAATCTTAAACCCTATTATGATCGTGCCGAGATTGAAAAAGGGGCGCTTGCGGGCCGTGATCTTGAAATGGTCTGGGTTGATGATGCGGTTGACGCGTTTTTCCTGCAAATCCAGGGGTCCGGGCGGGTTGTCCTGCCCGATGGTAGTGTGTTGCGGATCGGTTATGCCGCGACAAACGGCCATCCCTATTTTGCCATCGGGCGTGAACTGATTGATCGCGGGGTCCTGACGCGCGAAACCGTGTCGCTTCAGACCATTCGCAAATGGCTGCATGACAATCCCGATCAGGCCGATGAGGTGATGAACACCAACGCATCCTTTGTGTTTTTCCGCCCGCTTAAAACCGATCCGGATGATCCGACGGCTGGTCCGCTAGGATCCCAGGGGGTTGCACTTGAAACCGGTCGCTCGCTTGCGGTTGATCGTCGTTTCCATGCGATGGGGGTTCCGGTCTGGCTTGAAACAACGGACCCGATGAATGCCGATCGCCAGTTTCACCGGTTGATGATCGCCCAGGATACAGGTGGTGCCATTCGCGGTCCGGTTCGCGGCGACATCTTTTTTGGCCCCGGGGATGACGCGGCCCTGTTTGCAGGACATATGAATAGAAAGGGCCAGAAATACATTCTGTTGCCCGATGTGATAGACCCTGCAAATTGGGTGAAAGAAACCACGCCATGATACGCCATGTCGTATTGCTGCAGATTTCAGGATCTGTGGATCGGACGGAATGCCGCAATGTTCTTGATGCGATTGCAAAAATTGCGTCGAACACGCCTGGCATGTTGTCCTTTGCCGGCGGGGCGAACATGCCCGGAAGTGGCCTTAATCAGGGTTTTACCCACTGCTTTACGATTGATTTCGTCGATACAAAAGCCCGCGATGATTATCTTGATCGACTTGATCAGGATGAAACCTGCTGGCGGCTAACCGATATTACCGTTGGCGGATTGGGGGGAATTTTATCGATGAATCTTGATCTTGGAGATCAGAAACCCTGATCATCACGGACCTTTGTCAAAGGGGTCCGTACCCTGTCGGAATTGTGCCAATTTGATCTTGGCCGTCAAAAAGGAATAGCGCCTTCATGCTGCGTCATATTGTACTTTTGCAGGTTGCCGATCATGTCAATCCCGACCAGGTCGAAACACTGATTGATCAATTGGCAAAGGCGGCCATGTCTGTACCCGGTATGATCGCGTTCTGCGGTGGCAAAAAGAAGGCCGGAAGCGGACTGAGCCAAGGCTTCACCCATGGTTTCAACATCGATTTTGTCGATGAACAGGCCCGCGATGCCTATCTTGCGGAACTTGACGGCGACCGTGTGGGCAGCAGATTGTCGGAAATCACGGTTGGCGGACTGGGCGGTATTCTGGTGATGAATATCGATATCGACGATATCCGCACCCCGGATAAAAACCCCGACAAGAAGCCCCAGCTGCGCTGGGTTTAATATATAGGACTATCAAATAGTCCTTATTTTTATATTTTCCCGGCATCAGGGCGGGAAAATACGGACATAAGCTTCCCGCCAAACACATTAATCATCAGCCCGGTCATCACAAGGATTGCCGAGATGATTTTGATTGGTCCGAAATCCTCACCCAGAACAAGCGCAGATGTCGCCATTCCGACAATCGGAACAAGCAGCGTAAAGGGGGCGACCAGCCCGACCGGAAGGGTCGCGAGCAACCGACCCCAGATGGCAAAGCCCAGCAACGTCACCGGATAGGCCAGATACAGGATTGACCCGATACCGATCCAGCTGATCTGGTCGCCAAGGCTTGCCAGATTTGCCCGGTCTTCGGTCAGGAAGGACAGAATGGCAAGCGGGATTGGCGGAACAAGGCTGGCCCAGACCACAAAGGACAGCATCTGTACCGACCCTGCGCACTTCATGATGATATTGGCGACCCCCCAGGCCGCGGCGGCGGCAATCACAAGCGCCAGCCCGATGACGGTGATGGAGCCATCCGAAACAAACAGAAGCAACCCGACGCCGCAAAACGCCACCAGCATGGCGATGATACGATGCGGTCCGATCTTTTCGCCAAGCAAAAACACGCCTAAAATCAGTGTGAAGAAGGCCTGCAATTGCAGGACAAGCGATGAAATCCCCGCCGATAATCCAAGATCCATGCCCAGAAACAGCAGGGAAAACTTGATACAGCCAAGCACCACGCCAAAGCCGACCACATATTTCCAGGGACATTTGGGCCGCGGCAGGAAGAACACAGCCGGCAGGGCCGCAAAGGCAAACCGCAATGATGACAGCAGGATCGGTGGCATTTCACCCAAGCCCAGCTTGATCACGGTAAAATTCGCACCCCAGATGGTGACGACCAGCAAAATTGCGAAAAACTGACCAACAGACATGCGGCTTGTGACCTTGCGATAATTTCGTGGGGAAAAATCACGCTATGCCTGTCACAGCGGTTCGACAATCAAAACAATGTCATGGCGACAATTTTGCGCAAGAACATGAAAACATGCCGGAAATGACAACCACCGGACAGCTGGGCCATCCGGTGTTGTCAAAATCGTTTCGGGCTTGCCCAAATGGGCGGGACCGAAAAGTCAGGCAGGGTTACTTTGGATTACTGTGCCGCAACAACGCCTTCGTCACTGGCGCCGGCACCCGATTTGCCACAGCCCGAGACGCGCGATTTGCGCTGGCGCTGGCTTTCGGATTTGAGCTGACCACAGGCGGCCAGAATATCGCGGCCGCGCGGCCAACGGATCGGGGCTTCGTAGCCGCAATCAAGCAGGATCTGGGCAAATTTTTTGATGTCATTGGTCGGCGTGCATTCGTAATCCGAGCCCGGCCATTTATTGAACGGGATCAGGTTGAATTTGCAGTGAACACCTTTGACAAGCTTGGCCAATGCGCGCGCATGTTCGGGTTTGTCATTCACGCCCTTGAGCATCACATATTCCATGGTGATCGGACGGGAATTGGACATGCCCGGATAATGACGGCAGGCATCCATCAGTTCCTTGAGCGGGTATTTCTTGTTGATCGGCATGATTTCATTGCGCAGATCATCATCAGGCGCATGCAACGAAATCGCCAGACCCACACCGAGATCCTCGCCACAGCGGACGATTTCCGGCACGACACCGGATGTCGACAGTGTGACACGGCGGCGCGAGATCGAAATGCCTTCGCCATCCATGGCAATGCGCAGCGCATCGCGCACGTTTTCATAGTTAAACAGCGGTTCACCCATACCCATCATGACGATGTTTGACAGGCGACGGATGCCATTGGCCGGGGTCGGCCATTCGCCATAGCTGTCACGTGCAACCATGAACTGACTGACAATTTCACCCGGTGTCAGGTTGCGCACCAGAAGCTGGGTACCGGTATGGCAGAATTTGCAGGTCAGCGTGCAGCCAACCTGCGATGAAATGCAGACAGCACCACGGTCTTCGTTGCGATCCGGGATATAGACCGTCTCGGCTTCGTTGCCGTCATGGAACTTCATCAGCCATTTGTGGGTGTCGTCCGAGCTTTTCTGATCGGCGGTCAGAACCGGACGGCCGATATAGAAATCCTGGGACAGGCGATCACGCAGTTTTTTGGAAATGTTGGTCATATCCTCAATGTCGGTGACACCGCGGTTATAGATCCAGTTCCAAAGCTGTTTGACGCGGAACTTGCTTTCACCCATGCCAGCCATAAGCTCGGTCAGTTCTTCGCGGGTGATCCCGACCAGGTCGCGCCGACCGTCGGCAGCCTGCCCATTGGCGGCGCGCGTGACGAAATCGGACAGCGACGGCCCGTCCTGACGGACGGATGCGTTGGTCTGGGGTGCGTTTTCGGTCAGGACGTCGGTCATCCCGGGCTCTCTCTTTTTGGGTTCTGGTGGTATTGCCGATCGGTTCTGGCGCAATATGCGTTTCTGGTGACAGCGGGACTATACCAGAAAATGCGCCGGAATGCGTCGGGCACATAAAACTGTTGGCCCCGCATATAGCGGGGCCGGACAAAATTAGAAACGATAAATTTCACATTGCTGCTATCGCACCTATGCAATCAGGGTTGCAGATGGCGCAAACGCAGCATCACCTATCGGTTCGAAACAGCCGCGATCAGTTGACCGGCGTCGTGTTGCAAGCCTTTGAAATCGCGTTATAGGCGGCGGTAAAGCCCGACAGTGAATAGGTGTCGGTGGTTTTGGTGCCACGCGAAGAATAGCCAACAACAACCATGGTCGATCCGGACTTCATTGCACTGACCAGCTTGCGGTCGGTTTCGGCATCGACGGCCCACGCGGAATCCGCATGGGTAAACAGGCTGAACTTCTTGGAATCGATTCGAAGATCGACCGTGCTTTTGTCCTTATAGGTGTAACCGGTAATGAAGCTGACTTCATTGACCAGTTTCAGGCTCGGCCGATGGGTGACCATCACGTAAATTTTGCCGCGCTGGGTGTAATCGCCTTTGGCCGAAGTCGGCTGGCTGCCCATATAGCAGACTTTCTGGCCTTCTTCGGAATAGGTGTAAGCTTCCCATTTGCCATAGACGTCAATCAGCTTGGGCGCATTTTGCGCCTGTGCACTGGTGGCAGGAATGCTGATCGCAATCACATAGACAAATGCTGACAGAGCAGCGGCGATCGAAGTTCTGACGAGACGATGGGCGTGTTTTTTCATGAGGTCGCGTATCGTGTCTGAAGTTTCGGGACAGGCCCGTTGAGGGCCGGGAAAAGGTAATAAAGCCATCGGATATGGCAAATTTATGAGGTCGCTTATCGGAGCCTGCCAATAAAAGGTAAAGATTAAACCAAGGAAATCTGTCCGATCCGGCAAAAATTGCGTTTTTACCGTGCCTTCCGCGACTTTTCGGGCGGTTAAGCCCCCTTGTTCGGGGAAATTGGCGGGGCTTTGCCGCCGACAGGTCGCTGGTGGAATGTGATCGGGTTAACAGCGTCACGTGCCTGCCAGGGGATGGCGGGTTAATCGGGGGGCTGTGGTCCAGAGGCGAGGTTGCTGCGGTCGCTGCGATCGGTGCAGTTCTGGGGGCCGATGTCGGGAGCCAGGCATTAGCATCATGCTTCGGGTTCCGGGCTCCGGGCACTTGGGCCTTAGCCTTGGGCAAGCTTTTGTTTGACGACCTGATCAAGACAGTCCTGAACCGTGATTGCCGTATTGCCACGGCGCATCCGCGCAAGCATGTGGCGCAATTCACGCGCACCACCTTCGGCCTTGGGGACAAAGAACGCATCGAACGAACATTGTTCGGACCGGTATTGCCAGACGCGAATTTCGCCTTCGCCGCGGATCATTTCCGGGGCGCCAATCCGGGATTCGAAGGCTTCTTCCGACAGGCCCTTAAGGGTGTCTGTTGGAATTGGCTTGAACGGAATGGCGGCAACCTTGGGCGACTTTGCGCTTTCGGGTTTTTTGCGGGTGACCGGGCGGGTGGTCTTGATCGCACCGCTGTTGCTCAGTTCACCGTAATTGGCATTTGTGCTGCCCGGGGGAACGGCATTCCCGCCACAGGCACTCAGCCCCATGGCAATCATGGCCATAATGAACAACACCCCGAACAGACGGGTCGTGTCCGTTCGGGGTGTTTGTATGGTCAAACCGGGTGCGCGCACGGTAATCAGGAATCGTCTGATTTGCGCGGGATGGTGATTGCCGCGGTATTGCCGCCGCGCGCCAGTCCGTCGTCGCTGCCTTCGACATAATCAAGTTCACCCTTGATGCGCGCACCGTTTTCCACATGCAGCGCGCCATAGGTGATCTTGCCGCTGATTTCGGCCGAATGGATGACGGTCACGCGACGGGCATTCAGATCGCCCTCGAACTTGCCGCTGATTTCGGCTTCATCAACCTGTGCCGATCCGATGAAGGAACCGCCTTCGGAAACTTCAAGACGGGTGCATTCCTTGATCTGGGCTTCAACAACGCCCTCGACGACCAGAATATCGCAGGAACCGATTTCACCTTTCAGGGTGATATCACGGCCAACCGTCAGCTTTTTGCCCTCGGCATTGTTGCCGGCACTTGCAGGACGGCCCGAATTGCCACGGGTCGGAATTTCAAGCGGGCGTTTCGGGATTTCCGGGCGGAAGCTGGTGGAATGCGGTTTACTGGACATTTGCGGTTCATCCTTTGTGCGCGGCCGGGTGAAGAGCTGCGGCTCACTTCGTTTTTCTGTTTTTTCGGCAATGCCGGTGGCGTGATCAGCTGCAATCGCGGTGGCCTTGGTCGTGGTCCCGGAAAGTGTGCCTGATCCATCTTTGACAGATGTATCTGACGAAGCCGCACTGCTGTCGACTGTTTTATTGGCTTTTTTCTTTCCAAACATTGGATGACCAGATCCTTGTATTGCAGTTTCGGTTCAGGGGTCCGTTGTCCGTATGTCTTTAAACCGGTTTATGCGGTTTGCGGCACAAAGGTGCCAAGACGCACGGAGTAATGGACCATAAAGGCTGTGGCGATGATCGGCGCAACCAGATTGACCACCGGAATGGTCATCAGGAAGGTCAGGCCGATCCCGGCAACCCAAAGCTTTTTCTGGCGGCTTTTGCGAATGGATTCGACGGTACGCGCATCATAGCGGCGTGCAGCAACCAGTTCAAAATATTCACGCGAAAGAAGATACCCGTTCATCGTGTAGAAGGCGATGACATAAAGCGGCCCCGCCAGAAGCAGCGGCAAAATCAGAATGTTAAGCGCAAGCGCGGTCAGCGCGAATTTAAGACCGCTGATCAGGGCCTCGTGGATCGGTTGCGGGCGGGTATCGGGCAAGGTCGGGTAATGCTTGTCTTCGACCGCATCGGCAATCTGATCAAGCAGCAGGCTTGAAATCAGAACCGTGGCTGCGGGAAACAGCAAAATGACCAGAAGCGTCAGACCAATGCCAAGCACCCAGTCAACCGCACTTTCAAGCCAGCCGCCATCGGTGAAAAAGGTGATGGAATTCAGACCGAACCAGATCAATACCCAAAGCGCGACAATGGTGGCCAATGCACCGGCAACCCCGATCAGAACGACCTTGCGAAAACGCGGGTCGGAAAACTGTGCAATGGATTTCAAAAAGTCGTTGATCATCGAACGTGTCGATCCTGTCCTGTCAGTGGGTGATCCTGATCCATAAGGGAATCATGCCTGAGAGTCGTACGCAATTAAAATTAACAGCCCGTGAAATCATCAAACATGCAGGGCAGCTTTCATAAATCCGCCACGGGCGATACCGTGGATGATGCCATTGATGATGCCATGAGTGATGCCAAAGGTGACGTAGGTCTTAGCCGAGCGTTTGGGCAAAAAAAAGGCGTCCGGCCAGGGGGGAGAACCGGACGCCAGCGCTCCGATGATCTGGAGCGTGAGGAAAGGTAGGGGAGACCTTTTCCTCACACCGGGTTCCCATCATTTTAGGGAACCTTGTGACAGACTCTCATATAGGAAGCAGACGGGGTCTCCGCCATAGCATCCGGTCCGAAATTTCGGCCATTTCACGAAGGTTTGAGGGATTCCGAACAATGGGAATTTTCATTACGAAACCCCAATGTCGACAAGGGCTTGAATCACAAAATAATTAGTCGCAGGCGACCATCGCCATGCACTTTCACATCCGGTACGACGAATGAAAAAATTTTGTGATCAGTTGCCCTTTTGCGGCCAGATGCGGTCGAACTTGAACAGCTCGGGATCAAGGGTGACTCCTTCTTCGGTGTTGAAAAGGGTCACTGTGGTTTCAATTCCGGTCGGATCTGTGACGATCCACTGGCGCAACTGCATCGGCTTTTCACCAAAGACCAGCGTGACACTGCCCGCGCCCGGATCGGATTTGCGCACCATTTCAACGCGGATGGTTTCCGCCGTACGGCGATAATCGACGATTTTGACCTTGTCGGTCAGTGAAATGTCCTTGGCCAGGATGATGCCGGCCGGGGTTTCGTCAATATCGAAATAGGTCGGGGCGTTGATTTCCTTGTCATAATAGATGAAATCATGCCCGGTCGAGACCAGAAGGATCTGGGCCGGCGGGTTATATTCGAACCGCATCTTGCCCGGACGTTCCATGAAAAGTTCGCCCTCGGCTGCACCGCCATCCGATGAAATCTGCACAAAGTCGGCCTTGAGCGTGGTGATATTGGCAAGATAGTTTTCAATCTTGCTGATCATTTCCGGGCTGATCTGCGACGATGATGACTGGGCGTGGGCTGCTTGGGGCAGAAACGCCATGCTGCTTACCGCACCAAGACCGATGGCAGTGGCCAGAATGCCCGCGGCAATCGCCGAACGGGATTTCTTGCCAACTTGTTTCAAGGATGCCTTCGTATTTTTGCGGGTAAACGTCATGTGCTTGCCTGGTCGTCAAAACAAATAATTGATCGCGATTGCGGAAGTTGAATGGCGGATGATAAAAATCCTGCCAAATGTAATCGCAACATCTTACATATCGCATCATTTGGCCGGGAAGGCCAGCCGGGTCAAGCAATGCCCGCAAATGATCACAATTGGCCGTTTTGGGCCACAATTGTCGACTTGCAGGTCAGGGCAGACCGCCCCGGTGAACAGGAGAACGCGTTTAATGAGCCGTATCGTCGCCATCCAGATGGATCCGATTGAATCAATCGATATCAAGGGGGATTCCACCTTTGTCATGGGCCTCGAAGCCCAGGCGCGCGGATATGAACTTCTGCATTATCATCCGGACGACATGTTCTATGACCGCGGTCATATCAAGGCGGAAGTCCGCCCGATGACTCTGCGCTATGAACAGGGCAATCATTATGATCTGGGTGCACCCAAAATCATTGATCTGGCAAAGGAAACCGATGTGATCCTGATGCGTCAGGACCCGCCCTTTGACATGAATTACATCACGGCCACCCACCTTCTGGAAGCCGTCCATCCGGAAACATTTGTTGTCAATCATCCGGGCCATGTCCGCAATGCGCCCGAAAAGATCTTTGTCACCGAATTCCCCGATCTGATGCCCCCGACCCTGATCACCCGGTCGGCAGCCCGCATTCGCGATTTCCGCGAAGAATACAAGGACATCATCGTCAAGCCGCTGTTTGGCAATGGCGGGGCCGGTGTTTTCCATCTCAAGCCCGGGGATGAAAACATCAATTCCCTGCTTGAACTGTTTGCGGCCCAGTCGCGTGAACCATTGATGGTGCAGGCCTATTTGCCTGACGTGCGCAAAGGGGACAAACGCATCATTCTGGTCGATGGCAAACCGGTGGGCGCGATCAACCGCGTTCCGGCCGAAGGCGAAGCACGGTCGAACATGCATGTTGGCGGTGTTGCCGAAAAATCGATGCTGACCGAACGTGAACTGGAAATCTGTGAACGCATCGGGCCGGAGCTTAAAAAGCGCGATCTGATCTTTGTCGGAATCGATGTGATCGGCGATTATATGACCGAAATCAACGTCACCTCGCCCACCGGCCTTCAGGAAGTGAACCGTTTTGACGGATCGAAACTTGAAAGCCTGATCTGGGATGCGATTGAAACCCGGCTTTCCTGATCGGATCATCGTGTGATGATAAAATGACAAAAGGGCAAGTGATCAGGGTCGCTTGCCCTTTTTTGTGCCGATTGATTTGCTGAACTGCCGGTGCGGGGAACCAAAACCCGCACCAGACGTATCAAGGACATATCATTTCCACAGCAGGAACATCGCCCGTATGACCGATCGCAAGGCCAAGATAATCAAAGGCAACGACCTGTTCGGGCCGTTTTTGTTTGCCCGCGGCGGGGATGACCGGGTTTCAAAGTTGGCTGCGCTTGTGGTTGCGCCCGAGGGGATGGAAATTCCCGAATTGCGCCCGATGGGGACCGCGGCAGTATCACCGGTCGAACTTGCGACCCTGTTTGGTCGGACATATTGGCGGTTTGATTTTGACCTGCCGGCGAAACCCGATGCCTATTATCATTTCGATGGTGAAACATTCACGGTTTTTAGTGATTTCAGTTCGGACATACGGATCGGTTTTGTGTCCTGCAATGGTCAGGAAGAAGGCGATCTTGACCGGCCGCTTGAAGACCGCAACGCATTATGGACCGATCTTGGCCGTGAACATCAAAACCGGCCCTTTGCACTGTTGTTGCATGGCGGGGATCAGATTTACGCCGATGGTGTCTGGGAATGCCATCCCGACATCGTGCGATGGACCAAGGCGCGCCGCCGCACCAAACAGTCGAGCGCATTTTCCGAGGACATGCGCGATGCGGTTCTGAAATTCTATCTTGATCATTATCTGGCGATTTACGGACAGCCACAGATCAGCCACATGCTGGCGCGTGTGCCGTCACTTATGATGTGGGATGACCACGACATTTTTGATGGCTGGGGCAGTCACAAGAAATGGTTCCAGGGATCGGAAGTGGCGCGCGGCATGTTTGCCTGCGCGCGTGCGGCCTTCTGTTTGATGCAGCTTGCGGCAAGTCCCGATGGCAGTGACAAGACCCTGCCCGACATGGTTCTTGATCGTGCGGGTAAAAGTCTTGCCTGGAAGGTCGAATATCCCGGTATCAGTCTTGTCGCGCCGGATCTGCGATCCGAGCGCACCCCGAATGATATTATGGGTGACCATGGCTGGCGTGATCTTCCCGTGGCACTTGAAACGGTATCAAAGGGCAATCGCATTCTTTTGATGTCGAGCGTGCCGGTTATCGGTCCGCGCCTGTCACTGGTGGAGATGTTTTTGCATATGCTGCCGCGGGCGCAAAAATACGAAGATGACCTGCGCGACCAATGGCAAAGCCGCTGGCACCGCCGCGAATGGTGCCGGTTCCTTGAATTGCTTGAACGGATTGCCAACGACCATGATCACGATATCACGATCCTGTCTGGCGAAATTCATGTCGCCACGCGCGGCACCTTTGAAACACAGGGAAAAACCATCCATCAGCTGGTGGCATCGGGGATCTCGCATACCGCACCGCCGGTGGCCTTTGCCCGTTGTCTTGGGTTGCTGGCCTGGATTGGAGACAACCCGCTTCCGGATCGCCCGACCAAGCTAAAACCGCTGCCCGGGCGTATTGGGACCTATTGTGCGGCGCGAAATTACCTTACACTGGACCGCAAAGGACAAAACTGGGATGCGAACTGGCATCTTGAAGGGATCGGCTGGACAGCGGATTTGACGATATAGGGCGTTGCAGAGTGAAAAACGCCTGAAACCGGCAAGGGGCTTTGGACCATGATGCAACTTTACTATTCGCCAACATCACCTTTTTCACGCAAGGTGCGGGTCGTTTTGCGCGAACTCGGTCTGGAAAAGCAGGTCAGTGAAATCCTGATTGATCCCTGGACCGATGCAGCCTTGCGCGAACATAACCCGCTGGCAAAGGTCCCGACCCTGATCCTTGAAGACGGGATGGCGGTTTTTGAATCAGCTGTGATTTGTGACTATCTCGACCAGTTGGCCCGATCGACCGGACAATCGGACGGGGTTATTCCCCAGGACGGGATTGATCGCCTTAATGCCCTGAAATGGCAAGGTTTGGCCGATGGTATGATGACGGCAACCGGCCGACTGTTTGCCGATTCAAAGCGGGCAGAAACTGATCGTTCGGATTTCGTAATGAACCGGCAGGCAACCGCGGTCCAAAGTGCGATTGATGCCATCCTTGAAGGATTGCCGCAATTGCGGACCGAGGAACCCAATCTTGGGACCTGGTCGGTTCTGGTCGGGCTTTATTATATCGATTTCCGCTGGCCGGACCGGCGATTTGATATTCCGGTGCGGGTGCGCGACTGGATGGCGATCATGTCCGAACGTGAATCCCTGACCGAAACCGTCTTCCACCTGCCCCACGACAATGATCAAAAGTCGATTGCCTGATATCCGGGCATGGGGTAATGCCATCGCAAACTGCACGTGCTTGCCCGAAATTGCGCTATAGTGCGGTATTGTTGCATTTCTAGAAAAAAGAGTCCCGATGCCAGAACCGAAAATCACCAAAGCCATGCGCGAACGCGCCTGGGCCCGTGCCGCCAAGATTGATGGTGAAGATGCAAGTGTGGTGCGCAAACACGAAGCCAGCGGCATCACCATGAAAAAGGAAAGCTTTGGTAAGTTTCGCAATTTCGGCTGGACCGTGGTTGATGAAGAAGCCGTTCCGTGCCGCAAGGAATTCCTTCCGCCGCGCGAGGCAACCGGTACAAACGAAGATTGATTGACTGACTGACTGAACGCGGCCCGCAAGGTCGGACTTGGGCAGATGTGATCGGTTGTGATCTGCCTTGATTTGACAATTGATCGGCCAGACGGCGCAATGGGTGCGATACCTTTGCGCCTTTTTCTTTTTCGAGCTGGCAAAACAGAATGTCACATGATGCGATGCATCCGGCCAAAGGACCCGAGATCGATTTTGTCGATCTGCGCGATATCGATCCGGCCATGGTCATTGCGCATATGTCTGATTGGCGTCTGCGTGTGCATATGCCGTTACTGTCCGGCCCTTGGGACCGAGCGGCCTATGACCGGTTTATCATGGTCAAAACCCGATATTGGGCACGTGACGGGCTCGGCCATTGGGCAATTTTGTGTGATGGTGTCTATGTTGGTTGGGGCGGATTCCAGAAGGAAGGAAATGACTGGGATTACGGGCTGGTATTGAAGGCCGACTGTTTTGGCCTGGGTATGGCAATCACCCGAAAGGCACTGGAATTTGCGCGCGCGGATCCGCGCATTCCCCATGTTACCTTCCTGTTGCCGCCGACCCGGACCAGACTTGGCGCGTTAAAACGCATCGGGGCAGTGTTTGACGGCCCGGTTATGCATGACGGCGGCCAGTTTTTGCGATATCGGCTGGAAACCGGTGGAAATGATGCGCCTATTTTTCCGGATCCTGCGACAGGCTGATCAGATCGGCCAGAAGTTGTCGGGCATTGGAGTCGGCGACCAGACTTTCGAGCTGATTTTGTGTTTCCTTCCAGATCGGGAAGGCACGCGCCAGAAGCGCCATGCCATCCTTGGTCAGGCTGAGCAAACGGCCGCGCTTGTCCTTGGGATCCGGGGTGATTTCCACAAGCCCGCGCCGTTCCAGCGGTTTGAGATTGGCGGTAAGTGTGGTGCGATCCATCGCCAGAAGATCGGCGACATCCTTCATATGCGGTGGCGAAGGACGGTTGAGCGACATCAGCAATGAGTATTGCCCGCTGGTCAGATCAAGCGGACGAAATGCATCATCAAACCGCCGGGCAATTGTTCTGGCCGCCCGCCTGACATGCAGGCAAAGACACGAGTCCCGAACCATAAGGGTATTGGCAAACGGAACCGTCTGATCGTTATGGTTGAATTCTTTTTTTGACATGACTTAATTATGTTGATATCAACGTATTTGTCAAACGGGAAAAGCGTAAAACGCTGATCTGTTTCCCGGTTTTCGGCAACCAGTCGCGACCATTGAATATCAATGGTTTGTGTTGCAACCGATCGACCGAGCGAGCATCCGACCGTGTTTATGACCCTGCCCCGACGATAGGCCGGGGCACTGTGCATCATCAAAGGATCCGTCTGATGACCAATCCGCAATCTAACGACCAAAAGGCCATTCTGGATCTTCTTGACCGCTGGATCACATTTGCCAGCAACAAAGATGTTGATGCCGTGATGGCACTTTATAGCGACGATATCTGTTCCTTTGACGCGATCGGGCCGCTGCAAGTGCGTGGTCATGCGCAATATCGCGCCCATTGGCATCGCTGCATGCCCGAAAAGGGCACGGTCTTTTTCCAGCCGCTTGACCCTTCCATCCGGGTGTCGGGTGATCTTGCGGTGGTGCATTTCCTGATCCGGTGCGGGTTGCGCTACGATGATGGCAGTGAACAGGCCAGCTGGATGCGGGCGACAAAGCAACTTGAAGAACAGGGCGGGCACTGGCGCATCGTGCATGAACATTTCTCGGTACCGTTTGACTATGAAAATTGTGCTGCCCAGTTCGATCTGGCGCCATAAGCCAGGATATCTGCGTCATCCACCCCTTTGATTTGAGGATCACCGCGATGAAATTGATCACGTATCTGAACTTTGACGGCAATTGCCGTCCGGCATTCGAATTTTATCAGACTATTCTGGGCGGCGAACTGATCATGATGGCCTATGGCGATACGCCGATGGCCGGTGACATGCCCGAACATAACGACAAGATCGCCCATGCCTGCCTGATCGGTGATGGCTGGCAGGTGATGGGATCTGATTGTCCGCCCGACTATTTCAACAAAATGCAGGGCATGACAGCATCCCTTCACTTTGATACCGCCGCACAGGCAAAAGCCATCTTTGACCGCTTATCCGTTGATGGTGTGGTTACCATGCCGTTTGACAAAACCTTCTGGTCACCCGGCTATGGCATGTTTGTCGACAAGTTCGGAACACCGTGGATGATCAATACCGAAATGTCGTCGGACGACATGGCAAGCTGTGCGTGATGGCGGTCCTAATTCCCTGTTGATAAACGATTTGTTGCCCTGATCCCCATTTCCCGTCAAAGTATTGCAACTTGGGGTTATGGGGATCAGCCAACATGACAGCACGGGTCACGACAGTCGCCTTTGCCGGGATTGAAACCATCCCAGTTGACGTTCAGGTGCAAATGGCAAGTGGCCTTCCGGCTTTTACCGTGGTTGGCCTGCCTGACAAGGCGGTGTCCGAGGCCCGCGAACGGGTGCGTTCGGCACTTTCTGCCATGGGGCTTGCCCTGCCACCCAAACGGATCACGATTAATCTCGCGCCGGCCGATTTGCTTAAGGAAGGATCGCATTTCGATCTGCCGATCGCACTTGGTCTTTTGGCCGAAATGGATGTGATCGGGCATGAAGATATCGCGCAGTTTCTGGTACTTGGCGAACTTGGTCTTGATGGCGGGATCACCGCGGTTGGCGGGGTTCTGCCCGCAGCAATGGAGGCCGGGACACGTGATTGCGGGATCATTTGCCCGCATGACAACGGGGCCGAGGCCCTTTGGGCCGGTGATCTGGAAATTCTGGCGCCCAAAACACTGATTAGCCTGATCAACCATTTCAAGGGCACCCAGATCCTTGCCCGCCCGACCCGGCGTGATGACGGGGAAATCAATGAATTTCACGGTGACCTGCGCGATATCAAGGGGCAGGAAAGTGCCAAGCGCGCGCTTGAGATCGCCGCAGCCGGCGGCCATAACCTTTTGATGTCGGGGCCACCCGGATCGGGAAAGTCGATGCTGGCGGCCCGGTTGCCGGGTATCCTGCCCGATCTTGATGCCAGACAGGCGCTTGAAACCACGGTCATCCATTCGGTATCGGGGATGTTGCCGGCCGGCGGGCTTATCCGCAGCCGTCCCTACAGAACTCCGCACCATTCAGCATCGATGCCGGCCCTTGTGGGTGGCGGGCATCGTGTACGGCCGGGTGAAATTTCACTGGCCCATAACGGTGTGCTGTTTCTCGATGAATTGCCGGAATTTCAACGCAATGTGCTTGATGCGCTGCGTCAGCCGCTTGAAACCGGGCAGGTTTCGGTCGCACGGGCCAATGCACATGTGACCTATCCGGCACGGGTGCAGCTGGTGGCGGCGATGAACCCATGCCGTTGTGGCTATCTGGGGGATAATGATCTGGCCTGTAGCCGCGCACCAAGATGTGGCGAGGATTATCAGGCAAGACTGTCAGGACCGCTTCTTGACCGGTTTGATATTCAGATCGAAGTCCCGGCGGTCAAGCCCGAAGAACTTGATCTGCCAGCCAGCGGGGAAACAAGTGCGGTGATCCGTGACCGGGTGCTCAGGGCGCGCGAAGTACAAATGTTGCGATATAAAAACGAACCGATATCAACCAATGCACTGGCCGATGGCGACGTTTTGCAACAGGCGGCATCGCTTGATGAGGACGGGCGTGGTCTGCTTCAGGATGCCGCCCGTCAGATGAAGCTTTCGGCCCGCGGATATCACCGTATCCTGCGCGTTGCGCGCACGATTGCCGATCTTGCCGACAGCAAAGCCGTCAAACGCCCCCATATTGCCGAGGCCCTGAACTATCGGCAGATGGTTTATCGCCGTTAGTTCAGGGCCCTGGTCGGTATTCTGGTGGCAATGATCAAACCATCGCCATTCAATCATGTTCAGTAAGTCGCGCGGTTACGGCGCAGCTGATCAATGATTTCGGCTTTGTTCGGGTCGGCGTGAAAGGCATCGGCGACAATCATCACACCTTTGGTGCCGTCCTTGGCCTCGATCATGAAAATCGTCGCATCATCGCCGGGATCAGTACCGTGGTCGGTGCTGCTGGAATGTACCAGGCGCAGCTCATCCGCATTATACAAGTGACCCGTACCGTCACTGCGCACGCCACCGTCTTCACACATGAAGTGATGGGTGAAACCATGTTCTTTTGCATTTGCCTGAAGATCTGCGAGGGTCATTGGAATCTCCGTGATCGAAATTTTCCTGATATCGACAGAACGTCATACCCCACAGGAATGTTCCGGACCGGAATCACCGACCCTTTTTTCAGGCCCTTTTTTCAGGATTGATTGCGGCGCAAATGATCGACCAGATCTGCCTTGTCCGGATCGGTGTGGAAGCTGTCAGGCACAATCAGCATGCCGCGCAGGCCGTCCTTGGCCTCGATCATGTAAAGGGTGGCATCATCGCCCGGGTCGGTACCGTTATCGACACTTCGGAAATCGACAATGGTCAGATCATCGGCATGGTATCTGACTTCCTGGCCGTCGCAGATTACATGATTGTCACGGGCACTGAAAATGTGGGTAAAGCCGCGTTCGCGGGCCATATCCTGCAATTCGATCAAGTTCATGATATTGCTCCGATCAAGTGCTGACTGGAATAGAAATAGTCTAGCAGAGATCGTTGGCAATGTGATTGCGCAAGCTCAATTCAGCACATGAATTCCCGGGCCGGGGATCAATCCAGGGTCATTTTCATGCCTTCGTGGCTGGCGACAAAGCCAAGCCGTTCGTAGAAACGATGGGCATCCTTGCGGGTCTTGTCCGTGGTGAATTGCACAAGATGCGCGCCAAGTGATTTCGAAATCGAAATCGATTGTTCGATCAGCTTTTCACCGATCTTCTGTCCGCGCACCTTGCTTGATACCCGAACACCCTCGATCTGGGCACGCAACTGGCCGCGGCGCGACAGCCCGGCAATCAGGGTCAATTGCAAACAGCCGACAACATCATCGCCAGACATCGCCAAAAGATACTTGTTCGGAAGTGCCTCTGTTGACTGGGATTCCATGGCATCAAAGGCGGCGTAATAGGCATCGGGCAACGGATCGGTGAATTCTTCGCGGGTTTTGCCTTTTTCATCATCGGCCAAAAGGGCGACAATGGCGGGCAGATCCGCACGATTGGCATAGCGGAAAGTAATGTCTGATTGGGCGGTCATGGCATTCCCCGATGGTGACTGGCGATGTGATCCTGGCGGGACTTAAAGACCGAGCGTCCAGGTTTGTCCAATCAAATCATGGCCAAAGCTGTGATGGGGTTCTTCGGCAACCATGACAAATCCGGCCTTCTCATAGATCTTGCGCGCCGCATGCAGATTGCCATTGGTCCAAAGCGTGATCTGGGCGTAACCGGCCCGTCTGGCAAAGGAAATGCAGTGATCAACCAGATGTTTGCCGATGCCAAGACCACGTGCGTCGGGTTCGACAAACAGGACACGCAATTTGGCGACCGTATCGCTTTCGCCAACCAGCATGACGGCGCCAACCGGCCTGCCGTCATGTTCGGCAATCCAGCATCCTTCCTTGCGCGGGTCATGATGGGCCAGGAATTTGGCGGCGATTTCTGCTACCAGCCCTTCAAACGTGCTGTCCCATTGATATTCGGCGGTATAAAGCGCCCCGTGACGTTGCACGATCCAGCCAAGATCACCCGGGCGGTGGTCACGAATCAGAACCGGCTTGTTATGGTCCGCGGCCTTGAAGTCATCATCGGATCCCAAAAGAGACTGGATGGTTTTCATCGCAGCGATCAGCTGGTCACGCTGGCTGTCTGAAAGCGGCGTCATCAGTGATGCGATGTCATTGCGCGAGGCCGCCTGAAGCCCGGCATAGGTTTCCTGACCCTGCTTGGTCAATTCCGCGACCCGCACCCGACGATCCTTGCTGTCGGTCGAAAGCGTGATCACACCGGCCTTTTTAAAGCGTGTCAGTATCCGGCTGAGATAGGCCGGATCAAGCGCCAGTGTGGTGGCAAGCTTGCCCACCACCTGCGCACCACCGGCATGAAGTTCAAACAGCACCCTGGCCTCGGTCAGGGAAAAGGCGCTTTTATGCAGCCCTTTGCTTAGCAGTCCGATCTGTCGGGTATAGAACCGGTTGAATGCCCGTATCTCGTCAATCTGTCTGACATCCATATCCCGTGCTCCTGCCATCTGTGCTGATATTTGACTTTGTCCAATAAATAATAGACTGAGTCAAATATATTGATATGGAAACGGCGTGCGATGTTGCCATCGCACGCCGAAACTGGCAGCTGGATCAGTGACGGGATCACGATCAGGGGGAGACCCGGGGGACCAGAAAGCCGTCGGGTCAGGCCAAGCCGCCATTTGCGCGGATGGTTTGACCATCCACCCAGCCAGAGTCGGTCCCGGCCAGGAAGGACACCACACCGGCGATATCTTCGGGCTGACCCAAACGTTCAAGCGGCGGCATTTTGGCAAACTGGGCGATCTGTTCGTCGGTTTTGCCATTCAGGAACAGTTCGGTTGCAACCGGACCCGGTGCAACCGCATTGACGGTGATGTGACGGCCGCGCAGTTCCTTGGCATAAACCGCTGTCATGGCTTCGACCGCGGCCTTGGTGGCGTTATAGACCGCGTAACCCGGCAATTTCAGATGCAGGGCGGTGGTCGAAAAATTGATCACCCGACCATGATCGCGCAGATGCTTTGCCCCTTCGCGCAGCATGTTGAAGGTGCCGCGCACATTGATATCCATCATCGCGTCATAGGTGGCGTCATCCATTTCGGCAATCGGCTGGGTCGTCATGACACCGGCATTGTTGACGATGACATCCACCCCGCCAAATTCGGAAATGGTTTTGTCAAACAAGGCGGTGACCGCATCGGGCCGCGAAATATCGGCCCGGATCGCGATTGCCTTATGCCCGTCGGCCTTAAGGCTTTCGGCCAGTTCTTCGGCCGGTTGGGCCGAACTTGCATAATTGATGACAACGGCAAAACCGTCCTTAGCAAGCCGTTTGGCAAGGGCAACGCCGATCCCGCGCGACGCGCCGGTGATGATTGCGGTTCTGTTTTCAGTGGCAGACATCGAAAGTCTCCTTGGTTAACTGTGATGTCCGCACTATGCCTTGGATGACTTTTCGGATAATTGCGCTATATTCGAATTGACTGTTCGAAAATTATTAACAATTAGGGGTATGGATGGACCGGTTCGAAGACATGCGCAATTTTGTCCGCGTGGTGGAACGCAAAAGCTTTACCAAGGCAGCCGGTGATCTTTTGATTCCGCGCGCAACCATGTCCAATTCCATCCAGCGTCTTGAAGACCGGCTGGGCACCCGGTTGCTTGAACGTACCACGCGAACGGTCAAACCGACCCGCGATGGCGAAGCCTATTATCAGCGCTGTGTGCGGATTCTGGCCGATCTTGAAGATGCCGATACCAGCTTTACCAATCCCGATCCCAAGGGGCTTTTACGGGTCAATCTTCAGGGGACGCTGGCGCGTACCTTTGTCATTCCGGCCATTTCGGGCTTTCGGGAACGCTATCGGGGGATTGATCTGGTGATTGCCGATGGTGATCGGTATGTCGATCTGATCCACGAAGGATATGACTGCGTTTTGCGCAGTGGCGATCTGGCCAGTTCATCCATGATCGCGCGGCGACTGGCGCTTTTGCATGAAGTAACGATCGCAAGCCCCGATTATCTGGCGCGTTTCGGGACACCGCGTACCATCGATGATTTGCAAAGCCAGGGTCATGAAATGGTCAGTTTCCTGTCGGGTGCGGATGACAAACCGATCCCGCTTGATTTCGTGGTGGACGGCAAAGTGCGTGAAATCACCCTGCCCGCAAGCATTTCGGTCACCGGGGCGGACAGTTATGCGGCCTGTGCCAGTGCCGGGCTTGGCCTGATTCAGGTGCCGCGCTATCGGGTGGCGGATGATTTGCGGGCGGGTCGGCTGGTGGAAGTTTTGCCCGATTTCCCACCCGATCCGATGCCGGTTTCAGTACTTTATCCGCAAAACCGCCAGCTTTCGACACGTGTACGGGTTTTTGTCGACTGGCTGGCGGATTTGTTCGCCAAAACCGATCTTTGAAAGCGGCAATCAGGACGACGTGCCGGAAGACCCATAAATATTTTTGATCCGGTTTCGTAATGAAACCATATGGGCCTGCCAGTAATGGGTCATCATTGGTTTGAACCGGTTGTCATTGAGCCCGTTGCGGCCCGGATGCCCGGCCGAAAGGCGTTCAAGCCCAAGATGTTCAAGGGTAATGCGGCATTGCTGGCCAGCCGGGGCAAAACCGATATCGACAATCGTCACCGGCTCGTTTCTGTCGGCCATCGGCCAGCGCCATTCGAACCGTAACCGTCTGCCTGGCTCGAAACTGATGACTTTGCCTGCTTCAACCACGAAATCCGGGCGGCGCTTGTCCGCTTCCTGAAGGAAAATCGTCTCGTTCTTTTCGGCAAACTGCATGATGCCCGGCCGATTGCCAATCAGCCGGTTGCGTGGTCCCTGTTTCCACCAGTGATCAATATCTTTGGTAAAAACGTCAAAGGCCGTTTGGGGATCGCAGTCAACGCGAAGGGCGACAAAGGTCTTGGCCGACATTGAAATTCCTGTCTGAACGGGGGCCTTGCGGGCGGAAACCCTTCTTTTCAGAATTTGCGCCCGCCGACAAGAAAAACCGCCGATTGCGATGCGGTCAAAGGGGGTGAAGTGCCCGAAATGCTGCGATCATGCCGCGCAAAGGCGTGCGAGATACAGATCCCGTATAGCTGTTTGATGGGCTGCGCGTTCCTGCGCGGGGGCTTAGTAACCGGTTTCCCGGTTGACCAGGCCGCGCGGGGTTTCACCACGATTGATCCGATCGATATTTTCCGCGATTTGTTCGACAGATTCCTCAATCCGGGTTTCTGCGGCAATATGCGGGGTGATGCGGATTTTCGGATGGTCCCAGAACGGGTGGCTTTCGGGAAGCGGTTCGGTCACCGCCACATCAAGAAACGCCCCGCGCAGATGCCCGGTATCAAGTGCACGCAGCAGGTCGGCCTCATTGATCATGGCCCCGCGTGCGGCATTGATGATCGCAGCCCCCTTGGGCAAAAAGGACAGCGTCGTGCTGTTCAGGACATTTTCCGTTTCAGACGTGCGCGGCAGCAGACAAATCAGAATGTCGGACTGACCCAGAAATTCGCCCAGCGTTTCCTTGTCGGCAAAGGTGGTAATGCCGTCAATCGCCTTCATCGAGCGGCTCCAGCCCGATACGCCAAATCCAAGAGAGGAAAGCGCGGTGGCAACTGCTGCGCCCAGTGCGCCAAGACCCATCACCCCGATCCGGCATTTGGAAATGCGGGCAACCGGG
This sequence comes from Thalassospira sp. GO-4, assembly GCF_023588965.1. Taxonomy (NCBI): domain Bacteria; kingdom Pseudomonadati; phylum Pseudomonadota; class Alphaproteobacteria; order Rhodospirillales; family Thalassospiraceae; genus Thalassospira; species Thalassospira sp. GO-4. The sequence goes on along the minus strand of NZ_CP097807.1, from coordinate 3,030,138 downwards.
TGCTGGGTCCAGTCGGCCTTGGCCTGCTGGTCGCTGTAAATGTCGAAATCACGCATGAAATGCAGGGCGGCATAAAGGTGATATTGCACCATCTGATCCGCCATACCGGCATCTTCAAGACGAATGACCGGCAGATCGGCCGGAAGACTTGGCGAAGACACCACATGGTCAACCCCGGCACCGAGCGAGAAAATGGCCTTGAGATTGGAAAGCGTCTTGATCAGTCCCTGTGGCTGTTTCCAGAACAGGGCATAGTCAATCGTTTCAGGATCGTAATTTTCGTCGCCGGTGACGATCTTGGCACCGGGAAGCCGCGCGACCATTGCCTCTTTCCAAGCGGCGTCTTCGCCGGCGGCGGAAATAAGGATATTGGGGGCATTATTGGCGGCTGACATGGTGTTCTCCTGATTTTCCGGTGCCCGATAGCTGGGGGACAAACGGGTCTGGTGGCGGGATACGCAAAGGTTTCTGTATGTAAAACGCGCCAGATCGCAAAGCGTTCCTTTGCAAAGTCTGACGCGTCTATTGATGGCAGCTATTGCCATCTCCGGTCAATCAATTGGCGTGTGAGTGACCGGGCATTTATTCGGGCATTTGCCGGTCGTCACCGGGTGCATTTCCGGTATCAGGGCATCTGACCCGTCTGTGTGCCGAACCCGGATGAACTGATTGGCAGGTGTTTGATCACCCGTTTCGGGATCGACCGGTCCGGTTTAGTGGGCGAAAATCATCGCCGGATCACGGAATGTCTTGAATTCAAGACCATTGCCAGCCGGATCTTCGACAAAGAACGTGCCCTGTTCACCCGGTTCGCCCTTAAAGCGGATTTTCGGTTCGAGAAGGAACGGCACATTGGCGGCTTTCAGGCGATCGGCAAGGTCATGCCAGATGTCCCATTCCAGAACCGCACCGAAATGCGGGATCGGAACCGCATCACCATCGACAGTGCCAGCACCCTTGTTCTGACCGGCTTCGGGGCGGACATGGGCAGACAGCTGATGACCAAAGAAATCAAAATCAATCCATGCCTCGGTCGAACGTCCTTCGGCACAGCCAAGAATGTCGATGTAAAAGGCACGGGTATCGGCAATCGATTTGATCGGGAAGGCCAGATGGAACGGGGGCAGCGACATGGGAATCTCCTAGATAATCTAATGCTTGGTTGTTAGAAACAGTTTAAATCAGCATAATATTGCGGTCAAAATCAGAAGTTCTGTCCTTATCATAAGGAAATCTATTGATATGGCGCTGCGCCCGACCACCCCGCCGCTTAATGCGCTTCGCGCGTTTGAGGCCGCCGCCCGTCTGGGCAGTTTTGCCCGTGCCGCAAACGAACTTTCGGTCACACCGGGCGCGATCAGCCAACAGGTCGCCAATCTGGAAGCCAGCCTTGGCATGGTGCTGTTTGATCGCAATGGCCCGAAACTGGCTTTGCGCGAAGCCGGACGGGCCTATTTACCCAGTTTGCGCCGTGCCCTGGACGAGATCGAGGCCGCCACCCTTGATCTGGTCACACACGGAGTTGGTGAACGCCGTCTGGTGATCGGGGCATTGCATACGCTGGCCAGCTCCTGGCTGATTCCAAGATTGAAACGATTTCAAAACGAACACCCTGATATCCGCCCGGTGATCGAGACATTGGCGCTTAATTTCGCAACCCCGGAACGCAGTCCCGATCTTGCAACACGCCAGATGGATGTCGGGCTTTATTTTGGCGACGGGACCTGGCAAGACGCGCGTGCCGATAAACTTTTTGATGAAATTCAGGTGGTTGTCGCCAAACCCGGAACCATCGCATCCGATCCCTCAGATGATCTGACGGCCCTGATTTCGGGGCAGACCCGCCTGATCCACACCACCCGGCCCAAGGCCTGGCATGATTGGGGACAGGCACATGGGGTGACCATATCGGGGGCCCCCGGACCGGGGTTCGAACATTTCTTCATGCTGATCGAGGCCGCAAAGGCCGGGATGGGTATTGCCCTTTTACCGCGTGTTCTGATCGAAGGGCCGCTTGCCGACGGGACGCTTGAGGTCGTCTGTGATGCAACCTTGCAAAATCCCGGCGCCTATTACCTGATCACACCGCACAACCGGATCGACGCCCCCGAAGTCGGTGCATTTCGCGACTGGCTGCTGCGCGAAGTCGCGGACAACAATGCGGCCTGATCTGGCGAAAATTCCCGGTTTCTGGGGATTTTTGACGGCTTACGCGCCTTGCCTGCGACGATAGATGCTGTGAAGCAGATGGTCTTTCTTGGGGCCGGTGATTTTTATTTTTGTTTCGAAATGATCATCATCCTGCCAGATCATGCAGTGATGATAAAAATCGTCGCCGCATGGATGAATGTCACGCGCACACAATCCATCCGTCGCATCCTCGCCAAAGTGCAGCATCACATAGCGATTGCCAAAACTTAAGGGATCCCGAAACAGAAGCTCGATCGCGGCCGGGTCTTCGTGCAACACAAAGTCGTATTCGCGATAACCGTCAAAGCGTTTGCCGTCGGTGCGCGTCAGAAAGCCTTCTTCGCGATAGCGCAGGACGTTTGGTTTATCGGGATCGGCGGCGTGAAATGTCACCTCGCCCGTAAACTGTCCGGCATCGCCCAGATCGCGCACCAGTGACCAGTTCCCGGCCAGGGCAGCAAAGATATCGGATGCATTGGGCGTGGCTGTATTCATCGGCATTTGGATTAATCTTGATCGGGATAAAAAAGGCAGGGTCGCGATACGGTCACCCTGCCTTTTATGTTGCGTGTCAGTATATTGCGTATCAGAGGGGCTTATGCCTTTGGCAACATCAGGCCAAGCTTGGTGCCGCCAATGATATGGACATGGAGATGCGGCACGTCCTGGCGACCATGGTCGCGGGTATTGGCGATCAGGCGATAGCCGTCTTCAAGCACACCGGCTTCCTTGGCGATTTTGCCGATCGCGCGGGTATAGGCAACGATTTCAGCATCCGACGCATTCAGGGCAAAGTCGTCATAGGATGTATAGGCGCCCTTGGGGATGACCAGAATATGGGTCGGGGCCTGTGGGGCGATATCGTTGAAGGCCAGCACATGGTCGTCTTCATAGACCTTGGTGCACGGGATTTCGCCGCGCAGGATTTTGGCAAAGATGTTTTCCGGATCGTAAGGCTGAACGGCCATCTTGGGGCTCCTGATCGATATAATCTGACGATGGCTGCCATATTGGACAGGCTTGGCGTCAGGTGCAATTTCGATTTTCGAATTTCTGCCGGTTTTGCATCTTTGTCATTCCGGGCCGAGATCGACAATCGAGCCCAGACCATAATGCCCGTCCGAACCTTCGCGGGTACAGGCCATGTTCGGGCGTGGCGGGGCGGAATGCGGGGATCAGGGCAATATGTTTTACGGCAAGGACAAAGGATTAATCAGCCTTGCGCGATGCCTTTTCTGCAATGCCTGAAATGCCCTGACGCTCGGCCAGAATTTGCCAGACATCTTCAGGTTTTACCCCCTGGTCGGCCCAAAGAACCGTCAGGTGATAAAGAAGATCGGCACTTTCCGATGCGACCTTATCGGGGGTTTCAGCCAGTGCTGCAATCACGGTTTCAACGCCTTCTTCGCCGACTTTCTGGGCGATTTTGGCTGTGCCCTTGGCAAACAGCTTGGCGGTATAGCTGGTGTCCGGATCGGCCCCCTTGCGGGCGGCGACGGTTGCGAAAAGTGCATCCAGAATGTGTTGGCTTTGTTGATCTGCCATGTAATTACTCCTCACGCACCGGAATGCCAGCGGCTTTCATGTGGTCTTTGACCTCGCGGATGCGATAGGTGCCGAAATGGAAGATCGACGCGGCCAGAACGGCTGATGCGTGACCCTCGGTCACGCCTTCGACCATATGGTCCAGCGTGCCCACCCCGCCTGATGCAATCACCGGAACATGGACGGAATCGGCGATCGTGCGGGTCAGCGGGATGTTAAAGCCCGACTTGGTGCCATCGCGATCCATCGAGGTGACAAGAAGTTCACCCGCACCATATTCGGTCATTTGTTTTGCAAACGAAACGGCATCGATTCCGGTCGGTTCGCGGCCACCATGGGTAAAGATTTCAAACTTGTCCGGGCCGGTCGATTTGGCGTCGATTGAAACCACGATGCATTGCGATCCGAACTTGCGCGCGGCTTCGCGCACGAAATCGGGGTTTTTGACCGCAGCAGTATTGATCGAAACCTTGTCGGCACCAGCCAGCAACAGCTTGCGGATATCTTCAAGCGATCGCACACCGCCGCCAACCGTAACCGGCATAAAGCAGGCCTCGGCCGTGCGGGCAACCACGTCAAAGATGGTGTCGCGGTTATCAGATGATGCGGTGATGTCCAAAAAGCACAGTTCGTCCGCGCCCTCGGCATCGTAAATCCGCGCCTGTTCGACCGGATCACCGGCATCAATCAGGTCAACGAAATTGACCCCTTTGACAACACGTCCGTCCTTGACGTCAAGACAGGGAATGACACGGGTTTTTAACATGGTCGGTTTCCTGTTTTGCTCGATTACGCAAGGGCTGCGATGGCTTCGGCCAGGTCAATACGCCCGTCATAAAGCGCACGGCCCGAAATCGCACCGTCAATGCCGGCACTTGTATGCTTTTTCACCGCAATCAGATCATCAAGCGACGATACCCCGCCCGACACGATCACCGGGGTCGAGATTTCAGATGCCAGTGCGACGGTGGACTCAATGTTCGGTCCACCCATCGCGCCATCGCGGTCGATATCGGTAAAGATGATGGCGGCAACCCCGCAATCCTCGAACTTTTTGGCCAGTTCAAGGGCGGTAACTTCCGACGTTTCTGCCCAGCCTTCAACCGCGACATAGCCGTCACGGGCATCAATGCCAACCGCAACCCGACCCGGCCATTTCGCACAGGCTTCCTTGACAAAATCCGGATTGCGAAGGGCAACGGTGCCAAGGATCACACGCGTGATGCCCTTGTTCAGCCAGTAATCAACGGTTTCCATGGTGCGGATGCCGCCACCAAGCTGGGTCTGGGCTTTGCCATCAACGGCTGCCAGGATCGAATCAACCGCCGCACCGTTAACCGGTTCGCCGGCAAAGGCCCCGTTCAGATCAACAATATGGACCCAGTGACAGCCCGCCTGAACAAATTCACCGGCCTGTGCGCCGGGGTCATTGTTGAATACCGTTGCCTTGTCCATGTCGCCGCGCAAAAGGCGCACACATGCGCCGTCTTTAAGGTCGATTGCGGGATAAAGATTCACTGATCAGAGTCCTGTAATTTCTTGGTGTAATAGTAACCTTCGACCATTTTGTCGTCGATCATCGCATAATAGGGATTGATGCCCCAACGGACATAGCCAAGCCCGTTATAAAGCGCGATGGCGGCCTTCTGGGTTTCGCGAAGGTCCAGTTTCAAAACGTTATAGCCCGCCTGACGGGCGAAATATTCAATCGAACGCACGATCGCCTTGCCATTGCCGCGCCCGCGCGCCCAGGGGGCCACGAAATGACCGGTGATCTGGGCGGAATGGCGCTGCGCTTCAAGGTTGGCCGGTGTTTCAATCAGCTGTGCCGCACCGGAAATCACGCCATCAACGCGCGATACAAACAAATGCCGCCCGGGCATAAGCAACACGCCACGCCAGTATTTTTCCATATCCGGGCGATCGGGCGGGGTCAGCCAGCCAAATCCACCACCCTCGACAATCGCCTGGGTGCAGGCATCGACGATGTCGGAAAGCTCGCCTGCTGACAGTTCGGTCACGCATTCGGCAACAACGCCGGGCTGAATGGTATCGGATGGTGCGATCATGGCTTCCATCCCAGGAAGTTACCAATGATGGTAAGCCCCGTTTTCTGGCTTTTTTCCGGGTGGAACTGGGTGCCGATCATGTTGTCACGCCCGATCATCGCCGTCAGTTCCCCGCCATAGGAGACCGATGCCAGTCGCTGATCCGGATTGGCTACATGCATGTGATAGCTGTGCACGAAATAGGCGTGATCCCCGTCCGAAATACCGCGAAGGACCGGATGGGATTTGCCAGCGGGATCCAGCACCAGCTCGTTCCAGCCCATATGCGGGATTTTCAGGGTCGGGTCGCTGGGTTCGATCGCAACCACCTCGCCCGCGATCCAGTCAAGGCCGGGGGTATCGGCAAATTCACGGCCAACCGATGACATCAGCTGCATGCCGACACAGATGCCAAAGAACGGCTTGCCGCCTTTGATCACCTGTTCGTTCAGAACATCGACCATGCCGGTCACGGCATCAAGTCCGGCCCGGCAATCGGCATAGGCACCAACACCCGGAAGCACGATATGGCTGGCGTTGCGGACCTTTTCCGGGTCATCGGTGACAATGATCGCATCGGAAAAGCCGGTTTCGCGGGCGGCACGCTCGAACGCCTTGGCAGCAGAGCGCAGATTGCCTGAACCGTAATCAATAATCGCAACACTCATGGGTAGGATGGGCTCCCGGTTGAGGGGGTTGATATGGTGGTTTGCTGCATCTGTGGGACGCGCAGTTTCGATATGGTCAAACGCTCAAAACAGCGATGTTCGGCATCGCTTTGGGTTTTACCAGCAACGATATCGGTCATTTTCCAGCCCTGTGCCGCCAGTTTGCGCCGACGCAGATCATTGGCAATCAGGCCAAAGCCGATCCCAGTAACAAGCGCCAGGGCGAAATCCATTTCCGGCCCGCCATCAAAGAACATGACCGCAAGACTGCACAGAATGGAAACAACGACCAGACCAAAGAATCCCAGCCAGAGGCGATGATACAACGCCCAAAGACCCGACAGCAGAAAGGCCCAGAAATTGAACCCTTCGCGGATCAGGATGGCGTTTTCCATCGGTTCGGCATCGCCGGGATGGATATGTACTGTGTAAACCTTCATCGAAAACCGATTTTCTGGTCCCGGTGTTCTCGCAACAGCACCGGTAAATTTTCGATCAGATCAAGCTGACCCGCTTAAAGCGAACCGCCAAGGGTCCCCTTGGTCGACGGAATGGCATCGGATTTGCGCGGATCGATTTCGATCGCATCGCGCAAGGACCGTGCAAGCGCCTTAAAGGCACTTTCGATGATATGGTGATTGTTCTCGCCATACAGGTTCTCGACATGCAGCGTGATGCCGGCCGCCTGGGCAAAGCCCTGGAACCATTCGCGGAACAATTCGGTATCCATATCGCCCAGCTTGTCGCGGGTAAAATTGACATTCCAGATCAGATAGGGACGGCTTGAAATATCAAGGGCGACACGGGTCAATGCTTCGTCCATCGGCAGCAGGCAGCTGCCATAACGCGTAATGCCCTTTTTATCGTCAAGCGCCTGTGCAAAGGCCTGGCCAATCGCGATGCCGCTATCTTCTGTCGTGTGATGGAAATCAATATGCAGGTCGCCCTTGGCTCGGACCTTAAGGTCCATCAGGCTGTGACGCGAAAGCTGTTCGAGCATGTGATCAAGGAAACCGACCCCGGTCTCGACATCATAGATGCCGGTTCCGTCAAGGTTCAGTTCAACCATGATCTGGGTTTCGTTTGTGTTACGCTCAACGCGGGCCTTGCGCATGCAAAGCTCCTTTCCTGCAGATATTGATGCATATGATGGACCGTATGTAGCAACAAACCCGTGGAAAAGCCAGTTTTAGGTGGCTACGTAATGGCCGCAAAATATGCGCCTAGTCCGGAACGGAGCTATCAATGAGCCGATAACTGGTGCTGCGGCCACCAGACGAGTTTTTTTGCAGGATGCCTGCATCAAGCAATGACTGGATATCACGCAGTGCGGTGTCATTTGAGCATTTGGCGATTTTTGCATATTTCGACGTGTTCATGTGCCCTTTGAACCCTTCGAGCATACGGTTAAGCACAAGGGTCTGTCGGGCATTCAGCCCGGCCTTGTTGGCGATATCCCATATGCGTGCTTTTTTCAGGACGGACTCAAGTGTTTCATCTGCCGCTTCAATCGCACGGCCAAGGCATGTGACGAACCAGCTGATCCATTCGGTTATATCGGGCGTGGCGCGTTGTTGACCTTCAAGTTGAGCGTAATAATCGCGCCGTTCTGCTTCGATCCGGGTCGACATGCTGTAAAAACGGGTAGAATTGTTATCGGCACGGGCCAGCGCCAGATCGGCAATCGCGCGTGCGATGCGCCCATTGCCATCATCAAAAGGATGAATTGTGACAAACCAGAAATGGGCAATAGCAGCGCGGATGACCGGGTCTATTGTTGACGGGCCTTCAAACCAGTCGATGAAAGCCGATATTTCGTCGTCAATCCGGGTGGCGCCCGGTGCTTCGAAATGAACAGTTTCACGACCGAAAGGGCCTGAAACAACCTGCATAGGGCCACCTTGATCATCTCGCCATATCCCGGTTCTGATTTTATGCATGCCACTTCGCCCGGTGGGGAACAGGGCAGCATGCCAGGCAAGAAGACGGTCTTTTGTCAGCGTTTCATGATAATTCTGAGTGGCGTCGAGCATCATTTCCACCACCCCGTCGACATGGCGATTGGTTGGAACCATTCCCGCCATATCCATGCCTAAACGTCGCGCAACCGAAGACCGAACTTCATCCCTGTCGAGCTGTTCGCCTTCGATGGCGGATGATTTGATGATGTCGTTTGTCAGGGTGTTCAGGCTTGCTTCGCGTTGTAAATCAAAGCCCAGAGCTGTCATTTTACCAATGAGTTTGCCTTGCCGAAAACGACAGTCAGCCAAGGCGACGATAAGGGCATTATCGTCCCAGAAGAAATTCGGCCAATCTGTGTGTTCATGAATCCAGGGCATAATCACCGCTCCGTTTGCGGTGATTATGCCGGGAATTTGCGGTGAATAGCAAGTTTATTTACCGCAAAATATGCGGTGAATATGGGGGTATTCACCGCATCCCCTAGACAAAGTCGAATTTATCGACATCAAACAGACCGCGATCGGTCATTTTAAGATGCGGAATGACCGGAAGTGCCAGGAAGGCGACCTGAAGAAACGGTTCGGGCAAAACGCATCCCAGATCCTTGGCGGCTGCGCGGAGTTTGATCAGGTCTTTTTCAACAATCTCGAACGGCTCAAGGCTCATCAATCCGGCGACCGGCAATGGCAGTTCGGCGGTCACCTTGCCGCCATCGGCAACGGCAAAGCCGCCGCCCATCTCGATCAGGCGATTGACGGCCGCGGCCATGTCGCCATCATTGGCCCCGACCACGGTGATATTGTGGCTGTCATGCCCGACGGATGATGCAATCGCCCCACGTTTCAGGCCAAAGCCACGCACGAAGCTGCGTCCGATATTGCCATTGATCCCGTGGCGTTCCACGACCGCGACCTTGATCACGTCATTGGCAAGATCGGGTTTCAGGCCATTGTCGCCAATCTCAAGGGTGGCTTCATCGCGGAAAGTCAGGATAAGCCCCGGCTTGACCTTGATCACCGGCGTCTGATTTTGACCCGGTTTCGGATCACAGGCGAATGCCTCGGCCGATACGGGTTTGGCCTTCATCGAGCTTAGTCCGACAGGCGCGATGGTTTTGCGCCCGGCAAACAGATCCTCACTGACCACGCGGCCACCGGCGATGACAGCGCTAACATCGCAGGTTTCAAGATCATCCAGAATGGCGATATCGGCCCGCCAGCCCGGCCCGATCAATCCGCGATCACGCAGGTCGAAAATACGGGCTGCGGAATGCGATGCCGCGCGATAGGCATGATGGATCGGACAATTGCGTGCCTTGAGATGCCCGATCAGGCGGCGCACGAGGCTATCAAGATGGCCTTCCTCGCCGATATCAAGCGGGTTGCGGTCATCGGTACAAAGGGCCACAAAGCTTGAACTGTTTTCATCGAGAATTTCGGCCAGGGCTTCGAGATCCTTGGAAACAGACCCTTCGCGGATCAGGATCGCCATGCCCTTGGCAAGTTTTTCGCGGGCTTCTTCGGCCGATGTGGCTTCGTGGTCGGTGCGGATGCCCGCCGCCATATAGCCATTCAGGTCCATGCCGCGCACCAGCGGCGCATGACCATCAATATGGCCATCCTGAAACGCTTCAAGTTTGGCCATGATGCCCGGATCAAGATTGAGCACACCGGGATAGTTCATCATTTCGGCAAGGCCGACGACCTTTTCATGATCGCGGAACGGCAACAGGTCTTCGATTTCAAGCCGCGCGCCGGCGGTCTCGAACGCGGTGGCCGGCACGCAGGATGACAGATTGACCCGTACATCCATGATTGTCTGTTCGGCGCAATCAAGGAAATATTTGATGCCCTCGGCCCCCAGCACATTGGCGATTTCATGCGGATCACACAAAACCGTGGTCACGCCATGCGGCAAGACACAGCGATCAAATTCAAGCGGGGTGACCAGCGAGCTTTCAATATGAAGGTGGGTATCGATAAAGCCGGGGACTGCGAATTTGCCAGTGCAATCGATATCGTCCCGGCCTTCATAGTTATCATGGGTGCCGACAATGCGGTCGCCGACAATGGCAATGTCGGTTTGTGTCACCGATCCTGTGATGACGTCCAATAACCCGATATTGCGCAAAACCAGATCGGCCTTGATCTTGCCCTGACCGGCAAGGATGCATTTGCCAAGATGGGTTTGGGAAAGATCGGTGCTGCTCATGATGTTTGGTCCTGTATTCTTGAAATTCTTTTCTGACGATCAAGCCTAAAGCATGTGGGGCCGGTGTGCTTTGAATTTTTATGCATATGGGCGTTGAAACTGTGTTTGCATCACAGCAAAGGTTCGATGCGGTCTGTCTGGTGGCTTCTGCCCTTGACCGGGGCGTCTGCCGTGCTAACTCTTGGGCGAAGCAATCGACGAGATTCAAGGATAATTCATGAGCGAACAACAAAGCTGGCATGGCACGACAATTCTGTCGGTGCGCAAGGGCAATGAAGTCGTGGTGGCGGGTGATGGTCAGGTATCGCTTGGCCCGACCGTGATCAAGGGCAATGCCCGCAAGGTCCGCCGGATCGGCCAGAAAGGCGAGATCATGGTCGGTTTCGCCGGTGCAACGGCGGATGCCTTTACCCTGCTTGAGCGGCTCGAAGCAAAGCTTGACCGCCATCCGGGGCAGACCATGCGTGCCTGTGTTGAACTTGCCAAGGATTGGCGTACTGACCGTTATCTGCGCAAGCTCGAAGCCATGATGGCGGTTGCCGACAAGGATGTGTCGCTGGTGCTGACCGGTCAGGGTGATGTTCTTGAACCCGAAGACGGCATCATTGCCATCGGATCGGGCGGGAACTATGCGCTGGCCGCGGCGCGTGCCCTGATTGACCAGGACCTCAGCGCCGAGGAAATCGCCCGCAAGGCCATGGCAATTGCCGGCGAGATTTGTGTCTATACCAACGGCAATGTCCTTTTGGAAAAGATTGAAATCGAGGATGCGAAATAAGCAGGGCGCCAATCCGGGCCCTGTCGCTGCATCTGTCGCAATAAGATACGGAATAAATCATGACCCAACATTTCAGCCCGCGCGAAATTGTTTCTGAACTCGATCGTCATATCATCGGGCAGAAAGACGCCAAGCGCGCGGTCGCCATTGCGTTGCGCAACCGGTGGCGCCGTCAGCAGCTTGACGACACCATGCGCAATGAAGTTCTGCCCAAAAATATCCTGATGATCGGCCCGACCGGTGTCGGTAAAACCGAAATTGCGCGCCGTCTGGCAAAGCTTGCCGATGCGCCGTTCATCAAGATTGAGGCAACCAAATTTACCGAAGTCGGCTATGTCGGGCGTGATGTCGAACAGATCGTGCGTGATCTTGTCGAAGTTTCGATTGATCTGACGCGCGAAAGCATGCGCAAAAAAGTCCGCGCCAAGGCCGAAATGCAGGCCGAAGAACGCATTCTTGACGGGCTTGTCGGTGAAAATGCGTCTTCTGACACCCGTCAGAAATTCCGCAAGATGCTGCGCGAAGGCGAACTTCAGCAAAAAGAAATCGAAATCAACGTTCAGGAAAGCAGCTCGGCCTCGATGCCGACCATCGATATCCCGGGCATGCCCGGTGCACAGATGGGGATGCTGAACCTGAATGACATGTTCGGCAAGGCATTTGGCGGCAATACCAAGCCAAAACGCATGACCGTCGAAGAAGCGTTCGAGCGCCTGATCGATGAAGAAGGCGACAAGCTTCTGGATATGGACAAGGTCACCGCCGAGGCGATCGAGAATGTCGAACAGAACGGTATTGTGTTCCTCGACGAGATCGACAAGATCACCGCACGGTCCGAGCGCGGTGGCGATGTATCGCGCGAAGGTGTTCAGCGTGATCTGTTGCCGCTGATTGAAGGAACCAGCGTTTCGACCAAGCATGGCACGGTCAAGACCGACCATATCCTGTTTATCTGTTCGGGCGCGTTCCATCTGGCCAAGCCATCGGATCTGCTGCCGGAATTGCAGGGCCGCTTGCCGATCCGGGTTGAATTGAAAGCCCTGACCGAAGGGGACTTCCGCCGTATCCTGATGGAACCGGAAGCCTCCCTGATCAAGCAGTATATCGCGCTGATGAAGACCGAGGATGTCACTCTGGACTTTACCGATGATGCGATTGATGAAATCGCCCGCATTTCGGCCAATGTGAACGAAACGGTCGAAAATATCGGGGCGCGTCGTCTGCATACGGTTCTTGAAAAGCTGCTTGATGATATCAGCTTTACCGCGACCGATCGTGGTGGCGAAACGTTCAAGGTCGACGCCAATTATGTCCGCGAACAGGTCGAAGATCTGTCAAAGGATGCCGATCTTTCGAAGTTTATTCTGTAAGCGAAACGTTCTAGCGAATCAGATTCAGATCAGAGACGCAAAAGGCCAGCACGATGTTGCTGGCCTTTTTGTTTGTCTAATGTAGAAAAAAGATCATACTTTCATGCGATTCAACCAACGGTGGTGTCTTGCATGTATCTTATGTACGTGGATGAAAGTGGTGATACTGGAATAGGTGCTTCTCAAACGTCGCACTTCATATTGTCAGGAATTGTCGTCCATGAGTCTCATTGGCGAGAATGGATCGGGCACCTAAAATCTTTGAGAAGTAATCTTCGTGATTTTTACGGTCTACCGGTTCGCAATGAGATACATGCTTCTGAGTACCTACGGAAACCGTTAGTAGGGATCCAAAAGCATCAGCGCTTAGCAATTTTGCGCAATGTCTTAGATGAGATTGCTCAGCGAGACTATTTGTCGGTGACAAATGTTGTAGTGGATAAGACGAATAAGCTCGCTAGCTATGATGTTTTCGAAAACGCTTGGAAAGTGCTTTTCCAGAGGTTTGAAAACACCTTGCAGTTTGGTAACTTTCCCGGGAAGCACCGTAATGATCACGGCTTAATTTTTACAGATGCTACGTCCGGCGAAAAACTGACGAGCTTGATGCGGAAAATGGCAGTGTATAATCATGTGCCATTTGGAGGTGGGAAAGGTAGTCGAAACCTCAAGGTAACTAAAATTATTGAAGATCCGCATGAAAAGGACTCCGCGCATTCTCTACCGATACAAATGTGCGATGTATGCGCTTACTTTTTGCAGCAATACTACTCGCCGAACGGTTATGTACGCAAAAAGAGAGCTCGTACTTACTTTGAGCGGCTAAAGCCAGTCTTGAACCTCAAGGCGAGCAACCAACATGTTTTGGGGATTGTAGAAATATAAAGGGCGGAGGTGTTACCCTCCGCCGGAAAGATCCTACTACACGACTATGGCCGCATTCAGATCTTGAATATAAGATATCAAAAAATACGATAAGAATCAACGATTTGTTTTTGACTCTTTATCAATGACTTACGAAGAAGTCACTGATTATGCCGAATGCAATTTTCGCACATTATCGCCGGTTTTGGCCGGCAGATAGACGGTAAAGACCGAACCGACGCCCTGTTCGCTTTCGATCTGCATGGTGCCGCGGTGGCGCTGGACAAGGTGTTTGACGATGGCAAGACCAAGACCGGTACCGCCAACTGCGCGCGATCGTGCGGTATCAACCCGATAGAACCGTTCGGTCAGACGCGGCAGATGTTCGCGCGCAATGCCGTCGGAATGATCACGGATGGCAACGGCCATGATCCGGTCATGGCGGAACCGCGCCAGCGCGCCGGGCGGGTTTTTGACCAGGCTGATCGAAACTTCGACATCGGTATTGGCATGGCCATATTTGATGGCGTTTTCGACCAGATTGACAAAGACCTGGGTCAGTTCCTTTTCCTCGCCGACCATTTCGGTGTTGTCGAGTGCGCTGGTCACACGGATGTTCATGCCCTTTGCCTGCGCCTTCATGGTCAGACTTTCGGCAACCTTGCCGATGATCTTGCCAACGTCGCATTCTTCGGATGGCGGGGTATGTTCATTCAGTTCGATCCGCGCCAGCGACAGCAAATCTTCGATCAGATGCTGCATGCGCTGGGCCTGATCGCGCATGACTGGCAGGAACTGGTTCAGCGCATCGGGGTCATCCTTGGCCGGGCCTTCAAGCGTTTCGATAAAGCCCAGCAACACCGACAGCGGGGTGCGCAGTTCATGACCGGCATCGGTGGCGAAATCGGCCCGCATCTGTTCCAGTTTGCGCAGCTCGGTCAGGTCCGAGAAACTCAGCACAAAGTTCCGGTCCCCGGTTGCGGCGGGCAGTCGTGCGGTGAGCACGTCGTAATGACGGTGCGCGTCGCTGGCCAGAACAAATTCGGCATGCTTCATGGTTTCGCGGGCATTGGCGACGTCATCAAATGCGTCCAGAAGGATCGGGTCACGGATAAACCGTGTCAGATCGCGCCCGGTTTCAAGATTGTGAAACAGCCCCTTGGCCGCCTGGTTGAAGCCGGTCACAACCCGGTGCCGGTTGACCATCACCACCGGGTTTGGCAGGTGATCAAGGATTTCGGCATCGGTGCTGGTTTGTGCTTCAAGAAGGGCGATACGATCGCGAAAGGCCGCAGCAATCTGGGTATAAAGCGATGAAAGTTCAGCCGCGGCACCAAACGAAATATGTTGCGGCGGGGTACCCTTGAACCGGTCGCGCAAATCCGTGGCATAGCGCGCCACCCGGCGCAGATCGCCGAAATAGATGCGCAGCATTGCGGTGATGCCAAGCCAGGACAGCGTGGCAGACAGGATCGCCGTGCCCCAGCCAAGCAGCTCCATCGCCGCAAGGACGACAAAGACAATGCCCGCCGGAAAGGCGATGGCCAAAGCTGTAAGTATCAATTGGCGGAAGCCCAATTAACGCTCCTGTTTACGGGGGTTACGGTGATCCGGTGCACGCGTTTGTAAAAGTGGACCTAAAATGGTTATGGGCCAGTAAAGATCAAATAAAAGTTTGATGACAGTTTTCAAGTTGCTCAGCCGATTGAAAAAATCCGTCGAAGCATGGCCCGGCCGTGCCTTATCAGAAAATCACAACCCTGAAATATAAAAAAGGCCCCCGACTGTCGGAGGCCTTCTGGAAGATCGAGGACGGGTTTTGCGAAATCAGATGATTTCAGCCCCCTGGTCAAAGGCAAGCCGCGGGCTGCGCGGTGGCAATTTGTCGCGATCGCCATAACCGATATTGATCAGAAGGTTGGTCTTAAGCGGTGTTCCGGCAAAAAATTCGCCATCCAGTCCCGCCGCATCAAATCCCGACATCGGACCGCAATCAAGCCCAAGACCACGCAAGGCAAGAATGAAATAACCGGCCTGAAGCGAACTGTTGCGAAAAGCGGTAGCTTTGATCGCGTCATCCTTGCCGGCAAACCATGACCGTGCATCGGTATGGGGAAACAGATCAGGAAGCTTTTCGTAAAATTCCATGTCCTGGGCCACGATCGCGGTCACCGGGGCGTTCATTGTCTTGTCGACATTGCCTTCGGAAAGGAACGGTTTGAGGCGCTTTTTGGCGGCATCGGATTTGACAAAGGTAATGCGCATCGGTTCGCAATTGGCGCTGGTCGGGCCCAGCACCGTCAGATCCCATGCCTGTTTGAGCAAACCGGTATCGACATCACGGTCCTGCCAGTTATTGAAGGTGCGCGCATTGTGGAACAGAAGACCAAAAGCATCAGAATCAAGCATGGGGCCTCATCAGTTTGGGTTATACGTCTGTTTCAAAGGTAACCCTGATGAACCAATTCGCAACCATCTATATGAAATATGGAAAAACAATTGGTTCGCTGGTATTTTTGCTTTTGCAAAACGATCCCGGCAAACGGGACGCTGCACCCGGACGACGGCGAAAACAGCATGTCCGGTGCACAGGGCCGACCCCCATATGTCGCCCTGTTTGGAGTGGTTGGTAGAAGACTGGAAACAATTATGAAATTCGAGACCAAAGGGCAAAGGTCATCATCGGTAACCGATCTGCTTTCCCCCGGCTCCATGCTGCGCGGTATGGTTTTCGGGATGTCGTTTGCTGTTGGGTTAACATTCGGTGTCGGTCAGGGCAGCGCCCAGTCGGTTGAAACCGAAACCACTGCACCGGCCACCATGCCGGTTGCCGAGCCGTCTGCGCAAAGCGACAGTGCGACTGGTCCCGATATGTCGGCACAATCAGCAGCACCCGGGGCGACAGCATCCGAAACAGCGGCTCCTGACGTGCCGCAACCCGAAGCAACGGCCGTTGATAAGGCTGTTGATCCGACCGTTGATCCCATTGTTGCCGAAAAGCCGGCAGCAGCACCGGCACCGGCGGGTGATGCCACCTCGGCGGTTGTTTTCATGTATCATCGGTTTGGCGAAGATGAATACCCGTCGACCAACATCAAGATCGACCAGTTCAAGGAACATATCGCCGAACTGACCAGTGGCGGATACACGGTTATGGGGCTGCCACAGATCGTCACGGCGATTGAAAATGGTGGCGGTTTGCCCGATCGTACCATCGGCATCACCATCGATGATGCCTATCGTTCTGTGTATGAACAGGCCTGGCCGATCTTCAAGGCCCACAATATGCCCTTTACGGTCTTTGTTTCGACCCAACAGATCGATGACGGCTTTTCCAATTACATGACCTGGGACATGGTGCGTGATCTGGTAAAGGCCGGGGTCACCATTGGGGGTCACAGCCAGCATCATTCCCACCTGCCTGATCTTGATATCGCCGCCGTCAAGGCCGAGCTGGATCATTCGGCCAAACGGTTCAAGGAAGAGCTTGGCTTTGTGCCTGATATCTTTGCCTATCCCTATGGCGAGGCAAATGCAGACGTCATCAGTGCGGTCAAGGAGGCCGGATACAAGGCCGCATTTGGTCAGCAAAGCGGTGCCATGAGCACGGAATCCGATTTCATGTATCTGCCGCGCTTTGCGCTGAACGAGCATTATGGCGCAATGGACCGCTTCAAATTGGCGGCAAATTCGTTGCCATTGCGGGTCAGCGACGTGACCCCGGGGGATTATACCCTGACACGCAATCCGCCTGCATTCGGCTTTACCCTTAAGGAGCCGACAGCCAATATTGCCTGTTATCCGTCCGATGGTGACGCAACCATGAGCCGCCTTGGCGATGAGCGCGTTGAAATTCGCCTTGATGGGCCGGTCGCATCGGGACGCTGGCGCATCAATTGCACGGCGATGGGCCCGGATTCCCGTTGGCAATGGTTCGGGATGCTTTACACCGTTCCGTGAAGCCTTTGATGCCGTTGCTTTTTGGGATTTCAAAGCACACAAAACACTACGCCGCGATCCTTTCCGGACCGCGGCGTTTGCCATTTCGGTTATGGGCGCTTGCGTCCCATAATGAGACAATGTAGGTTAACCACACTTTTAAACCGTAATTAATTGGTAATCACAGTGTCGGCAGGCAAGAATATCCTTCTGATCATTTCGGGCGGCATTGCGGCCTATAAGGTTCTTGAGGTGATCCGTCGGCTCAGAGACCGCGAAATCAATATCCGCGCCATCCTGACCAAGGGTGGCGAACAGTTCGTGACACCGTTGTCTGTGGCGGCATTGACGGAAAACAAGGTCTATCAGGATCTGTTTTCCCTGACCGACGAAGCCGAGATGGGCCATATCCGTCTGTCGCGTGAGGCCGACCTTGTTCTGGTCGCCCCGGCAAGTGCCGATATCCTTGCAAAAATGGCAACCGGACAGGCCGGTGATCTGGCGACAACCGCGCTGTTGGCAACCAACAAGCCGGTGATGATTGCGCCTGCCATGAATGTGGAAATGTGGAACCATCCGGCGACACAGGCCAATATCGCAACGCTTGAAAGCCGCGGTGTGATCCGGGTGGGGCCATCTGCCGGTGATCTTGCCTGTGGCGAAACCGGTTCGGGGCGTCTGGCCGAACCGGCCGAGATTATCGCAAGCGTGCTTGATTTCCTTGAAGACCAGTCTGCGCCCAAGCCGCTTGCCGGCAAAAAGGCGGTCGTGACCAGCGGCCCGACCCACGAGCCGATTGATCCGGTGCGCTACATCGCCAACCGGTCATCGGGCAAACAGGGCCATGCAATTGCCCAGGCACTTGCCAATGCCGGTGCGGATGTGACGCTGGTGTCCGGTCCTGTGACCCTGCCCGATCCGGTCGGGGTGACGGTTGTACGGGTTGAAACAGCGCGCGATATGCTTGCTGCGGTTCAAAATGCCCTGCCGGCGGATATTGCGGTTTGTGCCGCTGCTGTTGCTGACTGGCGTACTGCTGATGAAGCCGGTCAAAAGCTTAAAAAGGATGGCTCGGGGATTATTCCCGATCTTAAACTTGCGGAAAATCCCGACATCTTGGCAACCATCAGCCAGTCCGGGGCATCGCGCCCGGGGCTTGTGATCGGCTTTGCCGCAGAAACCGAAAAAGTCACCGAACATGCCCGTGCCAAGCGCGCGCGCAAGGGATGCGACTGGATTCTTGCCAATGATGTGGCGCCCGATACCGGGACCTTTGGCGGGGATCTGAACGAGGTCTTCCTGATTTCAGGGGATGATGCGGGCGCTGACGAACATTGGTCGCGCCAAAGCAAAACCGGCATCGCCGGGGCACTTTGTGCCCGGATCATCAAACATTTTTCCTGATGTGTCGCGGACACACGGATTGCAAGAACAAACCCGGTCTGATGACCGGGAAGAAGACAAGGATGGAATATGTCGGCTCTGAGTGTTGATTTGAAACAGCTTCCGCATGGGGCGGATTTGCCGTTGCCTGAATATGCCACTGCCCAGTCGGCGGCGGTCGATTTGCAGGCGGCAATTGACGGCAAGCTGGTTCTTGAACCTGGCAAGCGTGCGCTGGTTGAAACCGGTATTGCCATTGCCCTGCCCGCCGGGTTCGAAGCCCAGGTACGCCCGCGTTCGGGTTTGGCTGCCAAGAACGGTGTCACGGTTCTGAACAGCCCGGGCACGATCGATGCCGATTATCGCGGCGAGATCAAAGTTATCCTGATCAATCACGGCGACGTGGCGTTTGAAATTGAACGCGGCATGCGCATTGCCCAGCTTGTGGTTGCCCCGGTAACCCAGGTTTCCTGGCGTGCGGTGGATGATCTGGACGAGACTGCGCGCGGTGCGGGCGGGTTCGGATCGACCGGGACAGCAAGCCCGGTCAAATAAGTTTTTGCCATCAGATCGCAACGCGATCTGATGGTCACATGACGGTTATGGCGGGTGGTTGCCGTGACGGTCATGATTTTGGTTACGAGATTTGATTGCTCTGGCGAAACCAGGTTTGCATGCCGTCTGGGGGGATGGCCGAACCAAGAGGGGAGTAAGATGAAACGATGTTAAAGCTTTCAAAAAAGATGCTGTTTGCGATCGAGGCGGTCGTCGATATTGCCTATAACGCAGCAGGCGAACCGGTCCAAAGCCGCGATATCACCGCGCGTCAGGGAATCCCGAAGCGGTACCTTGAACAAACCCTTCAGCAGCTGGTGCGTGCCGATATTCTGGTTGGTGTGCGCGGCCCGCGGGGCGGGTATCGCCTGGCGCGTGAACGCCGTCGCATCACGCTTGCCGATATTGTTTCGGTCATCCGGTCGATGGAAACATCCGATGATCCGATCGAAGATCCGGCCGGATCGCCGCTGGGCAAGGAAGTCGTGCGTCCCCTTTGGCGGGAATTGCAGGACGAAATGATGAAACAGCTTGAAAAGATCACGGTCGAAGACCTGTGCAACCGGGCGCGCGATGCGGGCCTGCGCAGTGGCATCGAAGAGTCCCCGGATTTCATTATTTAGTCTTCTGGGCTGGTGGCGGAGTGATGTATCCTTATTCAACATGATTCCGCTGCAATTTGAATTAAACTACAGGCATCACGAATGCCGCAGGCACCATTGCTTGTAAAAATTTGCGCTATCCATTTGACCTTGTGGGATCGCAGGATAAATACAGGTAGATCATGTGCTTGATGGCAAAAATACAGAAACGTGCGAGGAAAACATGACTGAGTTTCGCGGCAAGATTTACGACAGCATCATCGACACCATTGGCGCAACGCCGCTGGTGCGCCTTTCGCGTCTGGCCGAAGCCGAAGGTGTCAAAGCCGACCTGATTGGCAAGCTTGAATTCTTCAACCCGCTGGCCTCGGTCAAGGACCGTATTGGTCTGGCGATGATTGAAACCGCCGAAAAAGCCGGCAAGATCAAGCCGGGCGCAACCCTGGTCGAGCCGACATCGGGCAATACCGGCATTGCGCTGGCCTTTGTTGCTGCTGCCAAGGGCTACAAGCTGATTTTGACCATGCCTGAAAGCATGTCGCTTGAACGTCGCAAGATGCTGATGCTTCTGGGCGCGCAGATCGACCTGACCCCGGCCGCCAAGGGCATGAAAGGCGCAGTTGCCCGCGCAGAGGAGCTGGTTGCCGAAATCGACGGCGCAATCATGCTTCAGCAGTTTGACAACCCGGCCAACCCGGAAGTTCACCGCAACACCACGGCTGAGGAAATCCTCAAGGATACCGCCGGTCAGGTTGATATCTTTGTTGCCGGCGTCGGTACGGGCGGGACGCTGACCGGTGTGGGTGAAGTGCTTAAAAAGCATAACCCCAACATCCAGATCGTTGCGGTCGAACCCGAAGACAGCCCGGTCATTTCCGGTGGCGCACCGGGCCCGCACAAAATTCAGGGTATCGGTGCCGGTTTCATTCCAGGCAACCTCAATACCGATGTGATTGATACCGTCATGACCATTGGCAACGAAACTGCGTTTGCGACTGCGCGCAAGCTTGCGGCCATCGAAGGCCTTCCGACCGGTATTTCGTCGGGTGCGGCGGTTGCCGCAGGTATCGAGCTTGGTCAGAAGCCGGAAAATGCCGGTAAACGCATCGTTGTGATCGTACCGAGCTTTGCGGAACGTTATCTGTCGACCGCGCTGTTCGAAGGCCTGCAATAAGCCTTGGTCAACAGTCCGGATATTCCGACGATCCGAGCAAAAGGTCCGGTGCATTGCGCCGGGCCTTTTTATGTGGCCCGATTTTATTGCGATATCGAAACTTATAAGGAGTGCGGCGGGCAAGATCAGCATTCCGATCGCATTTCGGTCCGGATTTCTCTTTGCCCGAACGGTGCATCACCCGGACAATTCGGTGGAAAATCAAATCTTTTCCTTGAGAGATCAGACCCGCAAGCTATATCCAGAAACCAGCACCCTTGTTCCGTTCTGACAGGAAACCCGCCCGCGTGAGTGATTTCGATTTCAGCGAAAATGAAGTACAGCGCTATGCCCGCCATATCGTCCTTAAGGATGTTGGCGGTACCGGCCAGATGAAGCTTAAGCGCGGGCGTGTCTTGATTGTCGGTGCCGGCGGGCTTGGCTCGCCACTTGCGATGTATCTGGCCGCCGCCGGGGTTGGGACCATCGGGATTGTTGATGCCGATACGGTGGAATTGTCCAATCTTCAACGCCAGATTGCGCATGGCATGAAGGATCTCGGAACCGCCAAGGTCGATAGTGCAAAATCGACCATGCTTGATATGAACCCGGAAATTACGGTTCATGCCCATAATGACCGCCTTGATGCATCCAATGTCATGGATCTGATTGCCGGTTATGACGTGATTGCCGACGGTTCGGACAATTTCGAGACGCGCTTTTTGCTTAACGATGCCTGCTATCTGGCGGGCAAGACGCTGGTATCGGGGGCGGCACTTCGTTTTGATGGTCAGGTATCGACCTTCAAGGCCCATCTGGGTGCGCCCAATCCGTGCTATCGCTGTATTTATCATGCCCCGCCGCCCGAAGATGCCATCCCGTCCTGTGCACAGGGGGGAGTTCTGGGATCGGTGGTTGGCATGATTGGCGGCATCCAGGCGACCGAGGTGCTCAAGGAATTGATGGGCATTGGTGACGGTCTTTCCGGGCAACTTTTAATCATCGATGCCCTGTCGGCATCGTTCCGCAAAATCCGGGTGCCGCGCGACCCCGGCTGCCCGACCTGTTCCGAAAATGCGACCATAAAGGATCTTTCAATCCATGAGTACTGAGACGGAAAGCCCGAAAAAACTGTCGCTGGTGATCTTTTCCGGCAGCTTTGAAAAGGTTCATTACGCACTCGTAATGGCGTCGGCGGCTTTGGCGACCGGGCGCGAAGTCACCCTGTTCTTTACCATGGATGCCAGTCGGGCGCTTTTGGCGCCATCGGGCTGGCGGCATTTGCGCACCGAGGCCGAAGGTGCGACGGCAACGTCGATCGATCTGAGCTTTTCCACCCGCGGTATTGGCAGTTTTGAAGAGCTTCTGTCGGCCTGTGCGTCGCTTGGCGCGAAATTCATGGTCTGCGAAATGGGGCTGCGCGCACTTGGTTTGGAAAACGAAGCCACCCGCGATGAGCTTTCCATCGAAACCGGCGGTGTTGTGACGTTCCTGAACGATGCCAAACAGAATGGCGAGATGCTGTTTATCTGATCTGCCATCCCGGTTGCCTGTTCGTTCCATTGCCGGGCCATGCAGCCCTAACTTGCCAGAAGTTTGATGCCAAGACCGGCAAGGCACAGCCCGACAGCCCGTTCGATCCAGGCCTTGATCGCGGCAATCCGGGCCTGCACGGCCGGAAGCGTAAGGGCAACCGCAACCAGCCCAAACCAGCCCATATGGCAGGCCGCAATATAGATGCCGTATCCGATTTCCTGAAGGATCGGGGTGCCAGGTGAAATCACCTGACTGAACAGCGATACGATAAACAGCATTGTTTTCGGATTAAGCGCATTGCAGGCAAAGCCGATCCAGAATGCATTGCGATCAGGGGCGTTCCTGTTTTGATCCGCGCCCGAAGCGGTGCTGACCATGTTAGCGCTAACACCCATTGCTTTCAGATGTTTACGCCGGGTCATCATGGCACGGATATCCGGCCACAGGGCCGACATGCCAAGCCAGATAAGATACGCCGCCCCAAGATAACGCAACGCTGTCAGCACCCAGACATTGCTGGCAAACAGCACGCCCAGACCGATCAGGGTATAGGTCAGGTGGACTGAAACTCCGCTTCCGATACCGATTGCACATAAAATGCCGGCCCGTCTGCCCCGTGACAGGGCGATGCGCGTGACCATGGCAAAGTCCGGCCCCGGGCTGATAACTGCCAGAATGGTGATGATGGCAACGGCAATGATTTCCATTGATGGCAGATGGGGGGAAATTTCCGGCATGGTCTGTGATCCTGAAAGCTGAAAGAAACCGATTGATCTGTGAGCTGATTGAGTATCAAACTGGACCCGTTGCCAGAAAATCGAAAAATTCCGGGAAATATTGTGAGTAATATTCACAAAAAACGCAGCCTGCCCCCATTGGCAGCCCTTCCGGCCTTTGAAGCCGCTGCCCGCCATCAAAGCTTTTCACGCGCAGCCGAAGAATTGCACCTGACCCACGGGGCCATCAGCCGGGCGGTGGCCCAGATCGAAGACCGCCTGGGCGTTGATCTGTTTGTGCGGCGTAACCGCCGGGTCTGGCTGACATCGGCGGGCGAGCGGTTGCTGAAGGCAACGACCGGGGCGCTGGACGGTCTTGATCAGGCGATCGAGGATATCCACCGCCACGCCGGAACGTCGCCGATCCTGACGGTGTCGTGCGAGCCAAGTCTTGCCATGCGCTGGCTGATGCCGCGTCTTGGTGATTTCCGGCAAGCCAATCCTGATTTGAATATCGATCTGCGCCTTGCCGGCGGGCCGGTTGATTTGCTTTCCGATGGCTGTGATGTGGCCATTCGCCGGGCCGATTACGGCATTTCCGAAGATTACGTCACCACCCGTCTTTGGGCCGAACTTGCGGGACCGGTATGTGATCCGGATTGCTGGGAAAACATCCTTGATCGCAATTTGTCAAAGGCACGCTGGCTGCATAGTCGCACCCGACCCGAGGCATGGGATGACTGGAAACGGGCCAGCGGGCTGGATGTGAGCCCGGCAAGCGAACAATATTTCGACCATTTCTTTTTTGCTCTTCAGGCAGCAGTCAACCGGCTGGGCACAGCGATTGGTCCGTTGCCGCTGGTTTGTGATGATCTGGCCGCCGGGCGGCTGATTGCCCCGCACGGGATGGCACCGACCGGATGCGATTATGTTCTGATCACGCTTGATCGGCCGGATCGTGACCCGCGCATTGCCCTGTTTTTTGACTGGCTGATGATGATGGCACAGGGGATGGAAAGCCATCTTGGTTCCGGGTCTGGGGTGCGAGAACCGGAACATTGATCGAATGTCGGGCGTTCTGGGAGTCCCTGAAACCTTAAAGGCGCCCAGCATGCTGACCGATCTGCCCTATTTCGCGACGGCCGAAAAATATTTCGATATCGGAATTATCGATATGGTGGCGCGTCTGTGTGCGGCCACGGTCATTGGCATGATGATCGGGCTTAACCGGGATGTGAATGGCAAGCCGACCGGGATGCGGACCCTGGCCCTTGTTGCATTGGGGGCGGCTGTGGTTTCAGTGGTGGCGGTTCATTTTCAGGACATGATTGATCATCCCGATGCCCTGTCACGTGTGGTTCAGGGCATTTTGCAGGGCGTCTTGACCGGGATCGGCTTTATCGGTGCCGGGGTAATCTTGCGTCAGCCCAAAAGCATGTCGGTTTCGGGCCTGACAACGGCGGCGACGGTCTGGATAACAGCCGCACTTGGTATTGCCTGCGCACTTGCGGCCTGGCATATCGTGGTGATTGCCACGGTGTTGACCTTTATCGTTCTGATCGTGCTTAAGCCGATCGAGGTGCTTCTGGTCCGGTTGATCGGGGCCGGGGATGCCGAAAACGGTGACAATCCCGAACATCGCAAGGCGCAGGGTTAAGGATCGGTGCCGGGCGTGATCGATCCCGGATTTGTATTGCAGGGGTTGTGGGTGGGCTAAAAGTCCTCACCCTCGCGGAAGGCAGCCAAATCATCAATCCGCCGATAGGGCAGCAAGGTTTGCAGCTGTTCGACGTCTGATCCGTTCATCAGATCGTGCAGATGGCGGGCAAGGACTTCGCCGACGTGACGCTGGGGCTGGTAATAATAGGCCAGCTTCTGTTTGGACAGCATGCGAAACGGCATCCCGCCAAACCCGACAACCCCGATGCCGTCGCGGATGGTATCCATACCAAGTTCCATCAAGGCTTCGAGTGCGCCGATCATGGTCATCTGACTGGCGCACACAATGGCGGTCGCATCATGCTGATCGCCAAAAAGCCGGTTGGTTGCGTCACGCGCAGCCCGCACCGAAACGTCCGAGGGCATCAGAACAAGGCTGTCGGGATCAAGCCCGGCATCGACCATGGCGCGGCGTGCGCCGCGTTTGCGATAACCAAAAAAGGTCAGGTTTTCGGGCGGATCGATCATGGCGATCTTGCGATGGCCGTCTTCGATCAGGCGCGTAATCGCATCATAAGCGGCCTGTTCATCATCGTGATCGACAAAGGCATGTGGCGTCAAAAGTTCTGTCCGGCCAAAACTGACGAATGGAAAATCATGCTGAAGGCAGTATTTGGCACGCTTGTCCTGAAGCGTGGTGCGTGAAAACACCACCGCATCGGCCATGCGCTGGGTATGGACCTTGCGCACTGGTTCAAGCGGATCTTCGGCACTGGTCTGGGCCAGCACCACTAGCGAATAATGATCGGCTTCAAGCCCCTGTGCCAGGCTTTCGACCTGGGCAAGGAAGCCCGGATCACCGTAATCGCCGACTTCGGGGGAATACAGGATCGAACAGACCTGCATGGTTTTGCCGGTGCGCAGCATGACGCCCCGTGCATCCGGGCGATAGCCGATTTCCGCTGCTGCTGCCTTGACCTTGGCGACCGTGTCGGGTTTGACCTCGGGTCCGTCTTTAAGGGCGCGCGACACAGTTGTAACCGACAGGCCAAGCCGGTCGGCAATCGTGCGCAAGTTGGGGCGAGAAGCAGGCATGTCAGGTCCGTTCTTATGTTCTTTCGGACAATGTAAGCGTCCGCAGCGTCCTATGGCAATGCGTTCTGTGCAATCACCTTGCGCATGAATTCATAGGATGCCTTCGGGGTGCGTTTTTGGGTGGTGTAATCGACATGGACAAGCCCGAACCGCTTTTCATAGCCATAAGCCCATTCGAAATTGTCCAGAAGCGACCAGGGCATGTATCCCTGCACATTGGCACCTTCGGAAACGGCACGCAAAAGCGCACCAAGATATTCGCGGTAATAGGAAATGCGATCCTGATCATCAATATAGCCGTTATGGCCCGGAATATCGGTAAAGGCACCCCCGTTTTCAGTGACGAAAACCGGCGGATTGCCGTAATTGTCCTGAAGGATTTTCATGGTGCGATAGAAGCAATCCCCGTCAATGGCCCAACCCATTTCCGTCCTGCGGAAATATTTTGGCGGTTCGGCATGCTGGAACGGCCATGCCTTGCCTTCGGCGGCCTGGATATAGCTTGGGAAATACTGGTTCAGCCCCTGAAAATCGACATCGGTTCGGATTGCTTCAAGGTCGCCTGCCCGGATATGGGGTTCCATCCGGTCCATGATCAGTTCCGGATAGTGCCCGTAATAAACCGGATCGAGAAACGCGCCATTCCACTTGGCTTCGAAAAGATCGATCAGATGGGCGTCCTGTTCGCGGCGATGGGGCAATGTGTATCCCTTGTGCATCGGCAAAACGAATCCGACCGGGGCCTTTGGATGGTGCTGTTTGATGATGCGGGTGGCGCGCGCATGACAAAGATTAAGATGATGGGTCACCCGCATGGCGGCACGCGGGTCGGTAATGCCCGGCGCATGGCGGCCTTCTTCGTGGCCGACCCAGGCCACCACATTGGGTTCATTGAATGTGACCCAGGCCTTGACCCGGTCACCCAGACGGCTGACCAGAAGGTCGGTATAGTCGCCAAACCAGTCGACAATATCGCGATTGGTCCAGCCGCCGCGATCCTGAAGCGCCTGCGGAAGGTCCCAGTGATACAGGCACAGCCACGGATCAATTCCGCGTTCAAGCATGCCATCAATCAGGCGGCTGTAAAAATCAATTCCGGCCTCGTTAACCCGGCCGGTACCATCGGGCAAAACCCGCGGCCACATGACAGAAAAGCGGTAATGTTGCGCGCCCAGCCCCTTGATCAGGTCAAGGTCTTCGGCCCAGCGATGATAATGGTCACAGGCAACACGACCATTGTCGCCATTGGCGACACGCCCCGGTGTGGCACAATAGGTGTCCCAGATGCTGTCGCCGCGTCCGTCATCATCTGCGCCGCCTTCGATCTGATAGCTTGAGGTGGAGACACCCCATCGAAACCCGTCGGGGAATGATTTCGTCATGTTTGCTTCCTTACCCTGATCGGATGTTCTTGTTGAATGCATCCAAAATCGTAACGTTTCGAAAATTTTGGCAAAAAAATATATTCGCCACCTGTTTTCCCTATTATCATTGGGTTTTGTTGATTGACAAGGGTGAATAAAGCGCTTATCAAAAAAATCGTAACGTTACGATTTTCCATTCAAGAAGAAGTCGGGCGTGAAGGTATCCATTAGGGAGGAACATCGGTTATGACGAAATTTTCCAAAGTCGCAGCCCTTGCGGCGTTTCTGAGCGCAGGTGTCTCTGCCGGTGCGCTTCATGCCCAGACCGCAGAGGTTCTGCATTGGTGGACATCGGGCAGCGAACAGGCCGCCCTTGCCGAGGTTCGCAAGGTGTTCGAGGCAAGCGGTGGCGAATGGGTTGATACCCCGATTGCCGGGGGTGGCAATGCCCGTGCGGCTGCGGTGAACCGGATGCTTGGTGGTGATCCGGCGGCTGTTTTCCAGTTCTCGATCGGTCAGCAATTGCGTGAATTGGCAGATCAGGGACTGCTTGCCAATGTCGATAAGGTCGCAAGCGAAGAAAACTGGGACCAAAAGCTGCCGCCGCTGATCGTCAAGGCAGCGAAATATGATGGTGACTACATCGCCGCCCCGATCAACATCCATGGCGAAAACTGGATGTTCTATAACAAGGCAGCCCTTGAAAAGGCCGGTGTGGACGTGCCTAAAAGCTGGGATGACTTTGTGGTCGCAGCCCAGAAGCTTAAAGATGCCGGTATTATTCCGATCGGTCTGGGCGGGCAACCCTGGCAGGAACGCATCATGTTCAACAGTGTGCTTCTGGGTGTTGCCGGTCGCGAGTTTTATGCCAAGCTTTACAGCACGCTTGATGATGATTTGCTGGATTCCGATACCATGCGCAAAGTGTTCGAAACCTTTGCCGCGCTTAAGCCCTTTGTCGATGAAGGAAGCCCGGGCCGCAACTGGAACGAGGCCACCAGCATGGTGATAAAGGGCGATGCTGCGTTCCAGTTCATGGGGGACTGGGCCAAGGGTGAAATCATTGCCGCCGGGATCGAGCCGGGAACCACGGTCGGATGCGCCTTCGCCCCGGCGATCGATACCGCCTATATCATGACCGTTGATGCCTTTGCCTTTTCGGCAATGGATGGCGAGGAAGCCACGCCTGCACAGGCCAAAATGGCGCATGTGATGCTTGAACCTGATGTGCAGATTGCCTTTAACAAGAAAAAGGGATCCATCCCGGCCCGTCTCGACGTGCCTGCCGACAGTTTTGACAGCTGTGCGCAGACTGCGATCAGGACCCTTCAGGACGAAAAGACCCACCTTGTCAGCACCGGACTTTTCGGTGTGCCAAGTGCGGTTTCGGGGGCAATTGATGACAGCATCTCGAATTTCTGGAACAGTACGGATATGAGCCCGGCAGAGGGCCAGGCGCAGTTCCATCAAGCGATCTCCAACGCCAAATAAGGCGATATTCCAGAGACTTTGCAGGGATGCGCCGCTGCGGGCCGCTTTGTGCGGTGGCAGCGGCGCCTTTACAAAGAAGCGAGTATGTTCATGCCCGATCCGGCACAAGACGTGTTGCATTATTCCGCGACACCGCAAGATGCGCATCAAAAAGGCAGGCGGCGCTGGCGTCCGCAATGGACCGCCAGAATGGCGCTGATCCCTGCCATGGCGATCACGATTTTCTGTTTTTACGGCTTTATCATCTGGACCTTTGTGATTTCGCTG
Organism: Thalassospira sp. GO-4; assembly: GCF_023588965.1. Taxonomy (NCBI): domain Bacteria; kingdom Pseudomonadati; phylum Pseudomonadota; class Alphaproteobacteria; order Rhodospirillales; family Thalassospiraceae; genus Thalassospira; species Thalassospira sp. GO-4. Next base: position 3,000,742 of record NZ_CP097807.1, on the reverse strand, counting down.
ACCCGGTCGCGATTGTTGCCGGTCTATAAATTCACCGGGTTTGATCAATATGGCCGGCTGTTTGCCAATGAACGCTGGTGGACAGCGATGCAGAATCTGGCGATTCACGGATTTCTGTTTATCGGCGGCTGTATCGTTTTTGGCTATTTGCTGGCGATTTTGATTGATCGCGGTGTGAAGGCAGAAGGCCTGTTTCGTACGGTTTTCATGCTGCCGCTTTCGATGTCATTCATTGTGACCGGTGTCATCTGGCAATGGGTGATGAATCCGGGGCTTGGTCTTCAGGAAGCGGTGCGTGCGCTGGGATGGGCCGGGTTTGAATTTAACTGGATCGTGCGCCCCGATCGGTCGATTTACACGCTTGCCATTGCCGGGATCTGGCAACAGGTCGGGTTGTGTATGGCGCTGTTTCTGGCCGGTCTGCGCAATATTGATCCCAATATCTGGAAGGCCGCGCGTGTCGACGGCATTCCGGTCTGGCGGGTCTATTTGCACATCATCACCCCGATGATGCGCACCGTGTTCTTCACGGTTTTCATCCTGATGAGTGCGATTGTCATGAAGGCTTTTGACCTTGTGGTCGCCCTGACCGGCGGTGGGCCGGGCTTTTCATCGGATCTTCCGGCCCGTTTCGTGGTCGACCATATCCTGAACCGGCAGGAATTGGGACTGGGGGCGGCGGGCGCATTTGTCCTGCTTTGCACGGTGATTGCCGTAATCGCGCCCTATATCTATTTCGAGCTGCAAAAAGAACGCAGCGGTCGGGGGCATTGAGGATGCGCTATAATCGTCTTGCCCTTTACGGATTGCTTTGCATCGCCGCAATCATGATCCTGTCGCCGGTTTTCATCATGATTTCGACATCGCTGAAATCGATGGATGAAATCCGCAATGGCAGCATCTTTACCCTGCCCGCCGATCCGGGTTTTGCCGCGTGGGGAAAGGCATGGTTTGGCGATTGTGCCAAGACGCTGGGGGACACTTGTGGTGGTCTGTCATTGTCATTCATGACGTCGGTCAAAATCGTTATTCCCGCGCTGTTTTTGTCAGTCGGGCTTGGGGCGATTACCGGTTATGCCCTTGCGGCCTGGAAGATGAAGGGTGCCAATGTGATGTTTGCGGCCCTTCTGGTCGGCATGTTCATTCCGCCACAGGTGACACTTTATCCCCTGATCATCATGATCCGGGAATTGGGGATATTTGGCACCATCCCGGGATTGATCCTTGTGCATGTGATCTGGGGTGTTGCCTTTACCACTATGATGTTTCGCAACTTTTTCAAAACCGTTCCCGAGGATTTGTTAAAGGCTGCCCGGATCGACGGGGCGGGATTCTGGCCGCTGTTCTGGCATGTGATGTTGCCCTTGTCGCTGCCGATCCTTGGTGTCGCGATGATTTTGCAATTTACCTATATCTGGAACGATTTCCTGCTGGGTCTGACATTTGGCGGGCGTGCGGGGCAGCCGATGACGGTTGCGCTTAACAACCTTGTCGGATCGCAATTCGGCGAGAAGGAATACAATGTTGATATGGCTGCAACCATGCTGACGGCTTTGCCGACACTTGCGGTTTATCTGCTTTCGGGGCGGATGTTTGTGCGCGGGATTGCTGCTGGTGCGGTGAAAGGGTAACGGGAATGAACGGCGTTGAACTTCGTAATGTAACCAAGGCCTATGCCGGTTTGACGGTGATGGAGAATATCAATCTTCAGATCGCCGACGGTGATTTCCTTGTTCTTCTGGGGCCGTCGGGATGTGGCAAATCGACCTTGCTGAACATGATTGCCGGGCTGGAGCCGACCACGGGTGGCAGCATTCATATCAATGGCCGGGATGTCACCGGGCTGGAACCTGATGAACGCGATATCGCGATGGTGTTTCAGTCCTATGCCCTGTATCCGACCATGTCGGTGCGCCGCAATATCGGCTTTGGATTGAAAATGCGGGGCATGGCCAAGGGCGAGATCGAAAAGCGGGTTGCCGAGGTTGGCGAGCTGTTGCAGATCACCCCGCTTCTGGATCGCAAGCCATCGCAGCTTTCCGGCGGGCAGCAACAGCGTGTGGCGATTGGGCGTGCGCTGGTGCGTGAGCCCTCTGTCTTCCTGTTTGACGAGCCGCTTTCAAACCTTGATGCCAAATTGCGTGCTGACATGCGGATTGAACTCAAACGTCTGCATGAACGGCTGGGCCGCACGATTGTTTATGTCACCCATGACCAGATCGAAGCCATGACACTGGCGACCAAGGTCGTGGTGCTTGATAAGGGCAGCATCCAGCAGGTTGATACCCCGGAAAACGTGTATCGGCGTCCGGCAAACCGCTTTGTCGCAAGTTTTGTCGGCGCGCCGACGATGAATTTCATTGATGGAAAGCTGACGCACGATGGCGATGATATCGTCTTTGACAGCGGTTCGGGGTGCCTGCCGCTGATCAATGTTCCGGCCGAAATTCGCGACCTGATCGGGCGCCCGATGACCCTGGGCGCGCGTCCCGAACATATGGTGTTTGATGATGCGGGTATTTCATCGCGCGTGCTTTTGGCCGAACCGACCGGGCCGGACCAATATGTCCGTCTTGCGGTTGCCGGGTCGGAACTGACAGCCCGCAGCGGGCCGGAACAGATTTTCAAATCGGGAAGTGATGCCCGAATTCTGGTCGACGGGGCGCGCATGACCCTGTTTGATCCGCAAAGCGGTCAGGCGCTTCTTGGGTCCTGACCGGGCCCGATGGGCCGGGGTTTTCCCGGAAATGCCACAGAATCCCTGGGCTGTTTCACGATTGCATCACGTGATGACAGCTTGCAGCGGCGGGGCAGAAATGCTCCGCCGTTTTGCATTGCCGGTTATAGTCATCAGCGGCGCATCATTGGCTGTGCCAGTGCGCTATCGGAAAATAGCGGGTATTTGCGCGCCGCATCGGGCAGCTGATAATGCCACCATTCATGATCGTAATATTCGAACCCGGCACTGACCATGATGCCCAGCAGCAGCAAACGGTTGGCTTCGGCTTGTTTGGAGATCAGTTCCGAGCCGTGATAGGAGCGGCTATGCATTTCGTCAAACCCTGCCCCCATATCCAGTTCCTTGCCGTTTTGATCAATCAGGGTTAGATCAATGGCCACACCACGACCATGTGGCGATCCGAAATCCGGATTGGCGACGAAATCGGGGTTTGGCGAATGGTTCCAAAGCGCGCGTTGGGCTTCCTGGGGCCGGAACGCATCAAGAATGCGCAGCTTTACCCCCTGACGTTTTGCCATGGCAGCGGCTTTTTTCAGGCAGGCGGCCGCATCCGCGTGAAGATAGCAGGCAGGTCGTGTATAGATTGGTGCCCCGGTGATATTCCGATCCGTGGCATAGACGATATCAATTTCGACATCATATTCTTGTGGCGTAATTTCGACCAGCGCCATCGCCGGAGGCTCCCTGTTCTTGTCGTTCACCGATTACATAAAGAAGATGCTGACTGGACAGTCGCGCTCATCAGATAGCGCAGAAAATGACGCATCGCAAACTTCCTCGCCAGATGCGCAAAAGTCCGGACCGACGATTCTGGCCATTGATACGGCCTCGACATCGCTTTCGACCGCGGTTCTGATCAATGGTGTGGTCAAGGGCGAGCTTTATGAAGATATGGAACGCGGTCAGGCCGAACATCTGATCGGATTCATTGGCGAAACCCTTGATAAGGCCGGTGTCACCTTTGACGATATTGATGGTATTGCGGTCACGGTCGGACCGGGTGCCTTTACCGGAATGCGGATCGGTCTTTCAACGGCACGCGCCCTTGGTCTGGCGCGCAAGATCCCGGTTGTTGGTGTCAGCTCGCTGGAAGCGGTGGCCTATGGCGTGTCCGAACGCGATCAGCAGGGGCGCAACATTCTGGTCGCCCTTGATAGCAAACGAAACGAGATTTTTGCCCAGGCATTTGATGGCAAGAAACGTCCATTGAGTTCACCGGAATGTGTCGCACCGCGCCAGGCGCTTATGATGGCGCCCCCGGGCGATACGCTTCTTGCCGGGGATGCGACCCCGCGTCTTCTGACGGCTGCGGCCCATGCGCCCGATGCGTTTTACGATTGTACCGCGCCCGGTTTGCCGCGCGCAGGCAATGTCGCCAGAATTGCTGCCGAACGATGGGAACGCGGTGAAAATCTGGCACCGGTTCCGATGTATCTGCGTGCGCCCGATGCGCGCCGCATCGAAGATCAGGGGCCGCGCAAAAAATAATGGCCCGGCAATCGTCCCATATCCCGGCAACGCAAATTGAGCTGGTCGCGCTGACGGCGGCCTTTGCGCCGGTTGCAGCAGCCCTGCATGCCGAAGGGTTCGAGGATTGCTGGGATGCCGATTCCATCATCCGGTTGCTTGATGTGCCCGGTGCCTTTGGCATTTTGGCCTATGCCCCCGGGGACGAGGCGGAAAACCGCGATGATGTGCCGCTGGGGTTTGTTCTGATCCAGTCAGTGCTTGATGAGGCCGAGATCAACACCATTGTTGTCGCCAAACAGGCCCGCAAATGCGGTGTCGCCCGTAAATTGCTGGCAGCGGTCAGCGACCGGTTGCGTCAAAACGGCATCGGGCGGCTGCTGCTTGAGGTCGCAGAAGACAATGCCCCGGCCATTGCCCTTTATCAGCAAACCGGATTTACCGAGATCGGTCGCCGCAAGAATTACTATCGCCGCAAATCGGGGCGGACATGTGATGCGCTGGTGATGGAACGCAGTCTTGGATATTGCGCGCTGGGCTGGGGCGAATAGACAAAATTGTTTTGGACGGCAAATCTATTTTGCCGTCATGCAGTTACGCAAGTTGGACGCATTTTAATCTGGTATATCCACATAAATAGTGTGGTTTTGCGCATCAACCTGTTGTAGTGTAAGCCTGCATTGGAACTGGCGGTTATGCTATGCCTTGCGGATGGTTAACCGGAAAGTACCAGGTGCATCGGCGATTTCGACCAGATCGATGACTTCGTCACCCATCTCGGTGACCGAGCGCGGAACGTTTTTAAGCGGTTCGCCCGCACCCAGGACGACTTCGAGAACCTGACCCGATGTCATGGTTTCAAGTTTCAGCCGGGTACGAACAAATGTCATCGGGCAGACATCGGATGTGATGTCGATTTTCTGGTCGGGGGTGCTGGTGGCCATGTCTGTCTCCGGGCTTGGTGCGCAAGTGTGAAGTAGCGCCCTTGTACGGTGGTGGCAAGTGGTCACGACCAGAAGCCGGTTTTTGGCGATTTCCGGTGCTTTGGCATTGAGGATCGCGGATTGACGAATTTATCGCGAATTGAACCTTGCGATATGTGGCGGATTTTTCAATATTTAGCCACAGAGAGTAGAGAGCCTAGGGGTAAGTCCTGGCTGGGGACAGGCGGAACCGGAAACGGAAACGAGATAAGACAATGCTTGCAGAATCAACCATCGAGCAGAAATGCGTCGACGCGGGCCTTAAAATGACGGGCCAACGCCGGGTTATCGCCCGTGTGCTGTCAGAGTCCGAAGATCACCCGGACGTAGAACTGGTCTATCGTCGGGCAACCGATATCGATCCCAAGATTTCGATCGCAACCGTGTATCGTACGGTTCGCCTTTTTGAAGAGGCGGATATTCTCGAGAAACATGATTTTGGCGACGGTCGCGCCCGTTACGAGGAGCTGACCGAGGAGCATCACGATCACCTGATCGATATGCGTTCAGGCAATGTGATCGAGTTTTCGAACGAGAAAATCGAAAAGCTTCAGGAAGAGATCGCCAAGGAACTCGGGTACAAACTGGTTGGTCATCGTCTTGAGCTTTATGGTGTTCCTTTGAAAGACGAAAAATAAGTCCGGTTTTCAACCGCACTGCTGATCGACGAAAATCAGGGCCACTTGCTCATTCGGGCAAGTGGCCTTCATATTTTTGTTACGCGTTCTTCACAAACCCTTCACTCGCCCTTCACGCAATTCACGCGCAAAATCCGGGCAGATGAACAAAAGGGTGTTGTCATGCGCGACGAAAGACAGCTTCAACGGCTTGAGGTCCGCCTTGCGGAAACCGAGGACGAGATTCTCGCCAGCCAGAAACTCCGCTACAAGGTATTTTACGAAGAACGCGGTGCGAAGCCGACCGCCGAAATGGCCGCGGCAAAACGCGACTTCGATCATTATGACCCGCTATGCGACCATCTTCTGGTGCTTGATCACAATCGCGGTGCCGGGGCGGATGCGGTTGTCGGGACCTATCGCCTGCTGCGCCAGTCGGTTGCCAACGAGCATGGCGGTTTTTACAGTGCCGATGAATATCATATCGAAAGCATGCTCAATGCGGTCAAGGAAACCGGTGAAATCATGGAACTTGGCCGTTCCTGCGTCGAAGCCGATTACCGCACGATGCCGACCCTTCAGCTTTTGTGGCAGGGTATTGCTGCCTATGTCTTCAAATACGACATCAAACTGATGTTTGGCTGCGCATCGTTCCATGGCACCGACCCGGATGCCTTCAAGGATGTTCTGACCTATCTGCATCACAACCACCTTGCCCCCGAAGACATGCGCCCGCGCGCGATCGAGGAACGTTACGAGCCGATGCTGCGTGCCGAGATCGACGGCATTGACCAGCGTCAGGCGCTGCGTGATCTTCCGCCACTGATCAAGGGATATCTGCGTCTTGGCGGTTTTGTCGGGGACGGGGCTGTGGTTGACCATCAGTTCAATACCACGGACATCTGCATTGTGTTACCGACGGAAAAGGTAACCGATCGCTATTACAAGCATTACGAACGGACCGCGAGGGTATCGTGAACTGCTATGTCTGCGCCGCAATCCGGCTGATTGCCTATGTGCTTCTGACTGTTGTGCTGCTGCCTGTTCAGGTGGTGGCGATTGCATGCCGGTTGCGTCTGGCAGATGAATTGCCGCGTTTCTATCACGCGCTTTGCCTGCGCATCCTTCATATCGAGGTTCGGGTATCGGGTGTTGATCTGATGGATGGGCCGGGCGTGATTGTGGCCAATCATGCGTCCTATCTTGATATTCCGGTTCTGGGTGCGCTGACCCATGGCAGTTTCATTGCCAAGACCGAAGTCGCCAGCTGGCCGGTTTTCGGCGTGCTGGCCAAGCTTTCACGCACGACATTTGTCGAACGTCGTGCGGTCCGCTCACGCGAACAGAACGAACAGCTGAGCGAACGTCTGCAAAACGGTGACAAGCTGATCCTGTTCCCGGAAGGCACAAGCAATGACGGCAACCGGGTGTTGCCGTTCAAGTCGACGCTTTTTGCATCGGCTGAACGGGCGATGCCCGATGGATCGCCGGTGAAATTCCAGCCGGTTTCAATTGCCGCGACCCGTCTTGATGGTGCCCCGATTGGCCGCGATTTGCGGGCATTCTATTCCTGGTACGGGGATATGGACTTGGCCCCGCATTTGTGGCAGTTTCTCGCGCTCGGCAAGGTGACGGTCGAGATCGTTGTCCATGCGCCGGTCACGCTGGCGGATGCAGCCGGATCGCGCAAGGAACTTGCCCGGATTTGCGAAGCCCGTGTTGCCGAAGGACATCAGGCAGCGTTGCGTGGCTTGCATCAGGGGGTTCCGGTCCAGTTGATCGACAGCGGTCTGTCCGGGGAACTGATCGGGCGGTCGCCTCTGGCAATCATTTCCGAGGATTTTCGACTGTTTGGTCCCGATCGACAGTTCGGCTCCTGATCGTTTTGCCGTATAATGCACCGGTTGATGTGAAATTGGGTTTCACCTGACCGGAAATTCAGATAACGAGATGTCCGAAAGTTCCGGTCTGGCGATTATGCGGAACTCAAGCGCGGTGTGACTTATTCACACCGCTTTTCGGCGTTTTGAGAGAGCGAAACGGATCTTACGTGACTGAACCGAAGAAACTTTTTGTAAAAACCTACGGCTGTCAGATGAATGTCTATGACAGCCAGCGCATGCAGGACGTCTTGGCGCCGCTGGGGTACCAGTCGGTCGACAGCGCCGAGGGCGCGGATATGGTGATCCTCAATACCTGTCATATTCGTGAAAAAGCCGCAGAAAAGGTGTTTTCCGATCTTGGACGCGTGCGCAAGCACAAGGAAGCCAAAGAAGCCAATGGCGGTGACAAGATGATTGTTGCTGTTGCCGGTTGCGTTGCCCAGGCCGAAGGGGCCGAGTTGATGCGGCGCGAACCGATGGTCGATATGGTGTTTGGCCCGCAGACCTATCATCGCTTGCCGGAAATGGTGGCACGTGCCAACCGTGCGATTGGCCGCAACCGGATCATTGATACCGATTTCCCGGCCGAGGAAAAATTCGACCACCTGCCCGCACAGGTTTCAAGTCAGGGATATTCGGCGTTTCTGGCCATTCAGGAAGGCTGTGACAAATTCTGTACGTTTTGTGTCGTGCCCTATACCCGCGGGGCGGAATATTCACGCCCGGCCATGGATGTGATCAACGAAGCCCGCCAGCTTGTTGCGCATGGCACGCGTGAACTGACTCTGCTTGGCCAGAATGTGAACGCCTATCACGGCGAAGCGCCGAATGGCGGTGAATGGACACTTGGACGTCTGTTGCGCGAGCTGGCCGAAATTGATGGGCTTGATCGCATTCGTTACACCACATCCCATCCGCGTGATGTGGATGATGATCTGATTTCGGCGCACCGGGACATCAAAAAGCTGATGCCGTTCCTGCATTTGCCGGTTCAGGCGGGCGGAGATCGCGTTTTGCAGGCTATGAACCGCAAACATACAAACGCCGATTACCGCGAAATTGCCAAACGGCTCAAGGATGCCTGCCCGGATCTGGCATTGTCATCGGACTTCATTGTCGGTTTCCCCGGTGAATCGGACAAGGATTTCGAAGACACGATGGATATCGTGCGCGATGTCACCTTCATTCAGGCTTTCAGCTTCAAATACAGCCCGCGCCCGGGTACCCCGGCATCGGCAATGGAATTGCAGGTGCCCGAAAAAGTCAAAACCGAACGGATCATGCGCCTTCAGGCGCTATTGGCCGAGCAACAGCTTGAGTTCAACCGCAATTCTGTCGGCAAGGAAATGGATGTGCTGCTTGAACGGCGTGGCAAATATGAAGGCCAGCTGGTCGGGAAAAGCCCCTATATGCAGCCGGTCCATGTTTCCGGCCTGCCGGAATCGGCACTTGGTCAGATCGTTCGGTTGAAAATCACGGAAGCGCTGCCTAATTCCCTGGGCGGCGAACTGGTCGATGCCACCACAAACGGCCAGAAATCGGAAAGGAACGTTGCGTGAGCGGCACCCCGACAAAGAACAAACCCACCACCAAAGTTAAACACGCCCCCAAGGATTCCGATAAGATCGAGTTTCAGGACAATGCGCTGGCCCAGCTTTTATACGGGCCGCAGGCAGAAAACCTGACGCGATTGTCCGAACGCACCGGCGTGCAGGTTTCAAGCCGCGGCCTTGTCGTGATGCTTAATGGTGAACCTGTCAAGGTTGCCCAGGCCAAAAAGGTGCTGTCGCAGCTTTATGCGCGTCTGCGTGACAAGGAAATAGAACATATCGATGTCGAAACAGTCGACGGTGCCATTCGTCTTTCCGAACCTGATGATGCCGATCCCTGGAATGGACAGACCAAGGATATGTTTGGCGGATCGCGCCTGACCATCCAGACCAAGAAGCGTCGTATTTCGCCGCGTTCCAAGCGCCAGAAGGATTATGTCGAGGCGATCCTTGATAACGAACTGATCTTTGGTATCGGGCCGGCCGGTACCGGCAAGACCTATTTGGCGGTGGCGATGGCGGTTCAGGCCTTCATCCTGGGTCAGGTTGATCGCATCATCCTGTCGCGTCCGGCGGTCGAGGCCGGCGAACGGCTTGGCTTCTTGCCCGGTGATCTGAAAGACAAGGTCGATCCGTATCTGCGCCCGCTTTATGACGCGTTGCATGACACGCTTCCGGGGGATGTCGTGATCAAGCGCATGGAAAGCGGCGAGATCGAAGTTGCCCCGCTGGCCTTCATGCGTGGCCGGACGCTTTCGCATGCTTTTGTCATTCTGGACGAAGCCCAGAACACCACCCCGATGCAGATGAAGATGTTCCTTACCCGTCTTGGGGAAGGATCACGCATGGTGGTGACCGGGGACATGACCCAGATCGACTTGCCCGATGGCACCAAATCGGGGCTGCGTGACGCGCTTGAGACCATTGGCGATGTCAAAGGGGTGGCGACGGTCAAATTTGATCAGCGCGATGTTGTCCGCCATCATCTGGTGACCAAGATCGTTCAGGCCTATGACGCGGCCGATGCGCTGCGCGATCGCCTGAAAAAGGGCTATCGCGGCGAAAAGGATAGCGCAAACAAGGAAACCGATCATGACGGCACCGCTTGATCTTGATCTTGAGGTCGAAGCAGGCGACTGGCAGCAAGAAGAAATCGCCGCGATCGAGGCTGCGATTATTGCGGCTCTTGATGGTGCGCTTGACGATGGTGCGCTTTGGGATGATGACGCACATCCGACCGACGGAACCCCTGATGAAGGGGACGGGGCGTCGCTTTTGTCTGTGGCCCCGGTGATCGAGGTCGGGGTGCGTTTGTCTGATGATGCGTCGGTGCGCATCCTTAATCGCGACTATCGTGACAAGGACAAACCGACCAATGTTCTGTCCTTTGCCGCCCTTGAAAGTGCCGATGATGCGGATGCTTTCATGATGGCACCGGATATGCCGCTGATGCTTGGTGATATTGTGATTGCACGGGAAACCTGTGCGCGCGAAGCGGTCGAGCAGAACAAGTCGCTGAAAAATCATCTTGTTCATCTTGCCGTTCATGGCACGCTGCATCTTGTCGGTTACGATCATATGGTTGATGATGAAGCCGAAGAGATGGAAGAACTTGAACGTCAAATTCTTGCCGGACTCGGGATTGATGATCCCTATGAACCGATTGAAGACGAGCCGGTTTAGCCGTAAGGCTTTTTTTGAATCAAAGGATGTCGAAACCGACCCATGAACGACATAAGTCAACGCGACGACGACCACGACAGTACGCGCCCTCGCAACGGCGAGGATGCAAATCAGGAGACCGAGAACGGCTCCTTATGGGATAATGTGGCCTCTGCCCTCGGGCTCCGGCGTGGCAAGCCGCGCAATGGCGAGGCTTCTCTCTCCGATACGCTTGAAGAACTGGCTGAGCGGACCGAAGAAGACGACGAACCGGTCTCGCTGCACGAACGTTCCTTGTTTGAAAATATCATTGCTCTGCGTGACATGACGGCAGAAGACGTCATGATTCCGCGTGCCGATATTGTGGCTGTTCCCAAAACTATCGAACTTGAAGCGCTGGTCGAGGTGATGGTCAAAAAGGCCCATTCGCGCCTTCCGGTCTATGGGGATACGCTCGACGATATTGCCGGCATGGTTCATATCAAGGATGTTCTGGGCTGTGTTGCAGCGGGTCGTGAATTCAGCCTTCAGGCGCTTTTGCGCCGGGTTCTGTTTGTGTCGCCCGCGATCCGCGTTCTTGATCTTTTGTCGGAAATGCGGTTGTCGCGCACGCATATGGCGCTGGTGGTTGATGAATTTGGCGGGATTGATGGCCTGATCACCATTGAGGATCTGGTTGAGGAAATCGTTGGCGAAATCGATGATGAACACGATATCGACCAGACGCCGAAACTGATCCGGCTTTCGGACGGTTGTTACATCGCCGATGCACGGTTTGAGGTCGAAGACCTGGAAGAAAAACTGTCTTTCAGTCTGCTGGACGAGGATGAAGACGAAGATATCGATACGCTTGGCGGGCTTGTCTTTTCGCTGGCCGGGCGGGTTCCCGCGCGTGGTGAGCTGATCGAACATCCAAGCGGCATTCAGTTCGAAGTCCTTGATGCAGACCCGCGCAGAATTCGCCGGTTGCGAATCCATATGGTGCGTCGGGAAGTTCAAGCCCCGGCCGAAGACACCAAAAATCAGGAAAAAACGGATGATTAAGACGATGGCGACGCGCCTGGCCGGACTTTCAGGCTGGCGCAGGCGTTTTGTCTGGTTGCTTTCCGGGGCGGTTGCGGTTTTGGCGCTGCCGCCCTTCTTTTTTATTCCGGTTTTGCCGGTCAGTTTTGCCATTCTGCTCTGGAGCCTGGAAGGGGTCCGTTGCAACAAAGGTGCGCTTTCGGCGGGCTGGTGGTTCGGGACCGGGCATTTTGCCGCCGGGTTTTATTGGGTCAGTCACGCGTTTCTGGTGCAGCCGGAAATTTACGGCTGGATGATCCCCTTTGCACTTGCGGGACTTGGTGGCGGACTGGCGATCTTTCCGATGGTTGCGGTCTGGGCTTCGTGGCGCCTGACAGACGGGCTGGTGCGTCGTGCGGTATTGCTTGCCGTGTTCTGGTCGGTGGCGGAGTATTTGCGCGGGCATCTTTTGACCGGATTTCCCTGGAATCTTCTGGGTCACATCTGGACAATTGATGCCGCGCCGATGCAATTTGCATCGGTTGTCGGGGTCTATGGCCTTTCGTTTGTGACGGCGCTATTTGCGACCCTGCCTGCCGCAGTGGTTGGCGGGCGCCTTAGCAAAATGGCCGCTTTTGGTGGTGTTTTGATTGCTGTTTTGCTGTGGGGCGGCGGTGCTGTGCGCCTGTCACTTGCGGGGCCGGACAGCTCGACCCTGCCATTGTCGGAATTGCCGTCAGACGTGCCGGTTGTTCAGATCGTGCAACCAAACATCCCGCAAAAAGACAAATGGCGTCCGGAATTGCAGCGTCAGCATTTCACCAAGCTGGTTGAAATGTCGCGCCGTCCCGCCGGTTTGGATCCGGCGCGCAAACGCATTGTGATCTGGCCGGAAACAGCGGCGACGTTTTTTGTCGAAACCCAGGATGTCGCGCGCATGCAGATGGCCGAGACACTTGGTCCTGATGATATCCTGATTACAGGTGCCCCGCGCACCTATCCGCGCGATACCGATGAATACAAGGTCTGGAATTCCATTCAGGTGATTGATGCATCGGCGCGCATCATTGCAAGTTTTGATAAATTCCATCTTGTGCCGTTTGGCGAATATGTCCCGTTCCGATCGATCCTGCCATTTTCCAAGCTGACAGCCGGGCGGACGGATTTTTCGGCCGGACCCGGTCCGCAGACCTTGTCCGTGCATGACCTGCCGGGATTTTCACCGCTGATTTGCTATGAGGTGATTTTCCCCGGTGCGGTGACCGATCCTGATAATCGTCCCGACTGGTTGTTGAATGTTACCAATGACGGTTGGTTTGGCAAAAGCGCGGGCCCATATCAGCATATGGCAGCCGCACGTTTTCGTGCGGTTGAAGAAGGGCTTCCTTTGGTGCGTGCGGCCTATACCGGAGTATCGGTTTTCTTCGACTCCTACGGGCGTAAACTGGCCGACCTGCCCTTAAGTGCAAGTAATATCATGGTTCACCCACTTTTGAGTGATAAAAACCATACTACAGTATATTATTTGTGGCGTGATATTCTATTTTACGGTATTGTTACCTTCTTTGCCGTTCTCGTTATGGGATATAATCGTCGATTAAAATCCCTCTAGGCGGCTGTTAAAGGCACCGAACCGTCCACAAATTGTCCCAGTTAATAAGGACGGGTAGGTCGGAGTGAGAGAAGGAAAAAACAATGTCGCCCAAGGATGATAGCGCGATGGTGAAAAACACCCGTGGTCGCGGTCGTGGCCGGACTGCAAGTGGTAAACCGAATCCTGTTGATATTCACGTTGGCGCACGCGTCCGTCTGCGTCGTACCCTGCTTGGCATGAGCCAGGAAAAGCTGGGTGAGGCAATCGGCCTTACATTCCAGCAGGTTCAGAAATATGAACGCGGTGCAAACCGTGTTGGCGCATCGCGCCTGTATGATTTGTCGCGTGTTCTTGAAGTACCGGTTTCGTTCTTCTTTGACGATATGCCTGATGAAATTTCATCGAAATCGGTCCATGAACGTCGCGAAATGTCCGAAAGCCCGGATCCGTTCGACAATGATCCGATGAACCGTCGCGAGACCCTTGAACTGGTTCGTGCCTATTACCGGATCACCGACCCCAACCAGCGCAAGAAAATCTTCGAGCTGGTCAAGTCGATGGGGGCCTTGCAGGCCGGCGATGCTGACCAGAAATAATCGCGCTTTGACAAGCCGTTAAAGAAGGCGCATTTCGTGGATGACGGGATGCGCCTTTTCTTTCTGCGCAATCGGGTGGCCAGACTATGCAATTTTCCGGTTACCATTTTGCGTCAATGATGCTTGACCTGTAAAAACCGATCAGGCAAAAGCGTCATGCAGCCGTCATAACGGCAGAGATATGTGGACGGATTTGGACCGCTTGCCACCACACAAAAAAAGGCTAAGTGGGCGCTATCGACACCAACCCGGTGTTGAGAGCCCTCCGGTCCAGTTTTGGAAACCCATTACCGGAGAAGGTCTTAATGTCTCTTTCCGAATATCTTTTTACCAGTGAATCCGTCTCGGAAGGTCATCCGGACAAGGTTTGTGACCGCATTTCCGATTCCATCGTTGATGCGTTCCTTGCTGCTGACGAAGATTCGCGCGTTGCCGTTGAAACGCTTGCGACCACCAACCGTGTGGTTCTTGCCGGTGAGGTTCGCGGTCCTGAAAGCGTGACCAAAGACGTCATGATCGAAAAAGCGCGCGAAGCCATCCGCGCGATCGGTTATGAGCAGGACGGTTTCCATTGGGAAACTGCCGAAATCGAATGCCACGTGCATGAACAGTCTGCAGACATCGCACAGGGTGTGGATTCCGCTGGTGAAAAGGACCTTGGCGCCGGTGACCAGGGCATCATGTTCGGTTACGCATGTAACGAAACCGATGAACTGATGCCGGCACCGATCCAGTTCTCGCACCGTATTCTGCGCGCAATGGCCGAAGATCGTCATTCCGGCAAAGCAGCCCAGTTCGGCCCGGATGCGAAAAGCCAGGTAACCCTGCGTTACGTCGATGGCAAACCGGTTGGCGCAACGTCGGTTGTGGTTTCGACCCAGCATGCCGAAGGCCTGTCGCAGGAAGATGTCCGCGGTCTGGTTCTGCCCTATATCGAAGCTGCCCTGCCGGAAGGCTGGATGCCGGCTGCTGATGAAATCTATATCAACCCGACGGGTCGTTTCGTCATTGGTGGTCCCGATGGGGATGCCGGCCTGACCGGACGTAAAATCATTGTCGACACCTATGGCGGTGCCGCACCGCATGGTGGTGGCGCGTTTTCGGGGAAAGACCCGACCAAGGTTGACCGTTCGGCAGCCTATGCTGCGCGTTACCTGGCCAAAAACGTGGTTGCTGCCGGTCTGGCAGAACGTTGCACCATTCAGCTTGCCTATGCGATTGGCGTGTCCAAGCCGCTGGCACTGTATGTCAACAACCACGATACCGGCAATGTTGACGAGCTTAAGCTTGGCGCGACCTTGCGTCAGCTGATGGATCTCAGCCCGCGCGGCATTCGTGAACATCTTTCGCTGTGCCGTCCGATTTACACCCCGTCCTCTGCTTATGGTCACTTTGGCCGTCAGCCGACCGCAGATGGTGGCTTCTCCTGGGAGCGTACCGATCTTGTGGGTGAACTGAAATCGGCATTCGGCGCCTGATCATCAGGCAGCAGCATTGCAAAAGTGCGATTTGCCAAATGCGCACGACATGATATGAGGCGGGCGACCCGGATGTTCGGGCCGCCCGTTTTGATTTACGTGATGTGTTTCGCCTTGCGGATCTGTCACTTTGACCGAGTTTGTCCCGACCCTGATCAACTGATACGACCATGCGCAACAAAGAACGCCCGATTCCGACACCTGATCGCCCGAATTTCTATGGCCGCCGCGGAAGCCGACCGCTCAAGGATTCCCGCAAGGCGCTGGTTGACACCATGCTGCCGAAAATCGGGATCAGCTATCCGGACGTCGCAGGGGTCGATCCCAAAAGCTATTTTGATGGTGATCCGGATCAGCTGTGGCTTGAAATCGGATTTGGCGGCGGGGAACATCTTGCCGGTCAGGCCGAAGCCAATCCGAATATCGGGATCATCGGGGCGGAACCCTTCATGGATGGGGTTGGCAGCCTGCTGCGCCATCTTGATGAGCGCGGCCTTGGAAATGTGCGTGTGGTGGCCGATGATTCGCGCCCGCTTCTTTATAAGCTGGTTGATGCCTGCTTTGATCGCGCGTTTCTGTTGTTCCCTGATCCCTGGCCAAAGAAACGTCACGCCGAACGTCGCTTTATCGGGCCGAAGAACCTGGCACTTTTGGCACGGTTGTTAAAAGACGGGGCAGAATTTCGGGTGGCCAGTGACGATATGCAATATATCTCCTGGACCTTGCAGCATATGCACAACCATCCCGACTTTGAATGGTTGGCCGAAGGCCCGGATGACTGGCGCAGCCCGCCCGTGGACTGGGTCAAAACCCGATACGAACAAAAAGCCCTTCGCCAGGGCAAGAAATGCAACTATCTGCGGTTCCGTCGCAAGCCGCGTCAGGCCTGAGACGTTGGTTTGCCTGCTGATCCGGTTCGGATTTGATCAATGCCCGGCGTTCGTAATCGATGCGTCGGGCATTTCCGTATCCAAAGGCCGGACGCCGATGATGATCGGAAAAGCGGCAATCTTAAATTGCAGTTTTGACTTATACTCACGTACAGAAATATAACAAAATATTGAGAATGATTGTCATGTGCGATAAAACAAGTGCGTTAATGACTTGAAGTCACAACAATGCCGCGCCAAACGCCCCACTTTTCCGGCGCATATACAGGCGAAAACAGCCAGAGGTCCAAGCCGTGACACACTGGGATGTCAATACATTGTTCAGAACCTATCGGCGCCGGTTGCTTCAATTTGTCCAGCGCCGAAAATTGTCGTGGCATCTTGCCGATGACATTGTTCAGGACACCTTTTTACGCGTCGTGGCAACGCCATCTTTGCCCGAACAGCGTTTTGCGCAGTCTTACCTGTATCGGACTGCGAACAATCTGGTAATCGATCATTTCCGCCGTGAACGGATCCTGTCATTTGTGTCGGATCCGGATATGGCGTTTGAACTGATTGCAGATGACGCCCCAAACCCGGAACAAATCGCCTGGTCAAGGCAGGAGCTCCGCCGGTTGCAGACCGCTCTTGATGCTTTGCCGCGCCATTTGCGTGACGTTTTCATACTGGCGCGTGTGGGCGGGGAAACCTATGTCGATATCGGCAAAAAACTCGGCATTCCAAGCCAGACAGCCTTCAGCCGCATGGTCAAGGCGCTTACCATCGTAAAGGAAGCGATGGAGCAGGACGAAAAAAACAGATCTGCAATCAGATAAATCCAAATCCCGTTCGTCCTATGATTGAGCCCGTCTGTTTGCCAAGGGATTCTGGACGGGATCATCCGCATTCATGTAATTGACAGACATGCTGATATGACCCGTTTTCCAAACCCGGACAGTGGCTTCCAGACGCCGACAGAACAGGCTGCGTACTGGTTTGCGTTGCTTCTTGACGGCAGTGAAACCGAAGAAGACCGCCGTGCATTTGCGTCCTGGATTGAAAAAGACCCACGCAACATGACGGCCTTTAACGAGGTGGAGCGGCTGTGGAGCGGCAGTTCAAGTCTGCATCTGGCGGCCAATAACAAGGTCGGACGGCGCGCCTTTTTGGGCGGCACTGTCGTGGCCGGTATTCTGGCGACCGGTTGGGGTGTGCAGCGTTATCACCCGACAGCCGATTTCCGAACGGCAACCGGTGAACGGCGGGAACTCACTTTGCCTGGCGGTATGAGGGCACTTTTGGCAAGCGGGACAACCATGTCGCTTGTATCGGGACAGGGTCTTGCAGGTGTTGAACTGCATGAAGGCGAAGTCTGGTTTGATCACAGCAAAGGCAATCGTGATTTCTTTGTTGCTGCGTCCGGTGCAAGAAGCTGGTCGCGTGGCGGCAGTTTTGATGTGGCCCGATACGATGATCAGACGACTGTCACGGTTGAACAAGGCAGCGTTGCGGTGAAACTCGCCGATCAGGCCCGACTGGTATCGGGGGGACAGGCGGTCACTTATCATGATGGAAAAATGGGCGCGGTTCATGATGTCAATATCGCCAATGCCCTTGCCTGGCGTGATGGCCGGCTTGTCTTTGTTGGCGACAAGCTGGGGGATGTGGCGCGCATTCTTGAACGCTGGCAATCAGGAAAGATCATCGTCATCGGAGACCACGTCGCCAGTCGCAAGGTAACCATGAGTGTTGATCTTGATCGCACCCGCGACGTGTTGCCAACCCTTGCAGGTGCCTTGTCGCTAAAGATTGACCAGTTTACCGATTATCTGACGGTTATTCGCGCCGCCTGACGTCGTGGTGTGTCTCTTTGCGTGCCTCTTGGCACAGGCTATTTAATGCGAATAAAAATTATTTTCATAAAAAACCATTTATTTTCAGATAAATGAATTTTCACTTCGTCTCAGAAAGTAACGAAAAACGAATGCGAGGCATTTGCATTTCGTGAAATCAGGAGAAGAATGAAATGCTGTCTAACGGGGGCGGTCGCACGATGTTCGCGGCCAACAAAAAACTGCCTGCTGCTACTTCCTTGGGGGGAGTACGTTTTGTCACTGCCACTGCAATCGGCAGTGCCATGATTGCGATGATGCCGGTCGGAGCAATGGCGCAAATGCAGGATAATGCGACAGTTGTGCAGACCGAGGAAGTCGCACAGGTCAAGCTGTCTTCCGAAATCTATGACTTCGATATTGCAGCCCAGCCGATTGGTGGGGCACTGGTTGCCTTTTCGCGTATTTCCGGGATTGATGTTGTTGTTGATGGCGTATTGCCCGAAAGCACAATCAGCCCGGCCGTAAAAGGCGCCATGTCGCCATCTGCTGCGCTTGATATCCTGACATCGCAGACCCCGTTTCAGTGGGTCGTGCTTAACGGTACAACCATCTCGGTAATTATCCCGGCATCGGACATATCGGGGGAAAATGGCGCGCAAACCTTGCCGGTGATCGTCACTGCCACAAATCGTGCATTGGGGCCAAACGGGGTTCCCGATGAAGTGTATTCCACCCCGGGTTCGGTATCGGTCATCACGCAGCAAAGCATGCGCAAGGCGCCGGTACGTGAAGCACGTGAGATTTTCAACAATGTTGCCGGTGTGGATGTTGCAAACGATGCGCAAGATCCTGGTCTGACGGTCAATGTGCGTGGTCAGCAGGAAATGGGCCGGGTAAACGTCAATATTGATGGTGCGCGTCAGAACTACAATCAGCTGACCCATGGCACGGCATCACGTGTTTATGTCGATCCGGCACTTCTGGCCCAGGTTGAGGTCGAGAAGTCTGATTTGGCCAAGAATGGTGGTGCGGGTACATCTGCCGGTATCGTTACCATGCGAACGCTCAATACGCAGGATATTGTCGATCCAGACGAGGAATGGGGCGGCAAAGTCAATCTTAGCCGCGGTACAAACCAGTATGACTTTGCAGGTGACGTTGCCGTTGGTGCACGTGTTTCGCCAAAGTTTGATCTATCTGCCGCAGTTAGCCGAAAAGTCGTCGGAGACTATCGCCCGGGGACGCATAACCCGGGCCTTTATCAGGAAATCGATAGCACACCAAAGTATGTCGATGTTTACAGTTCGCGTCCGGAATACAGTTATGTCCGGCAAACATCGGGTCTGGTGAAGGCGAACCTTTTTCTGACGGAAGATCAGGAGATAAATCTTGGTTACGTCGGAAGCAGCACTTCATACACAAAGTCGAGTGATTCGACGAACAACTATCAGGACCACAATAAAACTGACGTTCATACCCTAACCGCTAAGCATGTCTGGAACCCGGAATCAGACCTGATTGCCATGAATAGCGGCGTCTACTGGACAAGGACACAGAACCACCAGTTCCGACCGGCGCGATACAATGCCGGCGGCGCGGTGACGACGGACTCCTTTGATAACCAATATACGCTCGATACGTTGGGTGGTGAGGTGTCAAACAGCAGCAGCTTTGACTTTGACCTGAGCAGCGATGTCTCCAGTCATCTCGGTCTTGATTACGGTGTCGAGTATTTTCAGGACAAGGCCAAAACAAGTGCCGAGCTTGGCGGTCTTGGCGGCGCGGGTGCTGCATATGAAATTGAAGGTGGCACGCCAGCTGGCGAACGCGACGTTTCCGGGGGCTTTGTCGCCGCCACTTATGACTTTAACAACATGTTCGAGCTCCGGGGCGGCCTTCGCTATGACAGGTACTCACTGACCGGCGATTCCTATTGGTGTGAGGAACAGAACTCCGCCAACCTCTGTGAGGATGGTGGCACACCACTGAACATTGATCTCAGCGAAGATGCGTTTTCGCCATCGGTTGGCGCCAGTTTCAATGTGACTTCGGGAATTCAGCTATTTGCAAATTATCGCCGGAACATGCGTGCCCCAACCATCATGGAATCAATGATCAAGGGCGATCATATCGGTGACAATGCCGGGTTGCCGTTTTACTCCAACGCAAACCTGAAGCCCGAAGAAAGCGAGACGAAAGAAGTTGGTGTCAACTTCAGCTTTGACAATGTCCTTCGCCAAGGCGACGGGTTCAGGGCAAAGGTTGCTTACTATCGGACCGCAATTGATAACTACATCACATTGGCCAATGTCCCGCAGCCAACTCCAAAAAGGACGAACCTTGGGGTTATCACGAATACTTCTGTCGAGGCCGAGGCAATCGTCAATTTGACTGACCCGGTATATATCAATGGTACTGAAGCCGAGCTGTCTTACGATGCTGGAGAATTCTATCTCGGTGGTACGATTTCGATCTCCGATACCGATCTGTCAGGCAACCACAACCCATATGTTCTCGACACAGCATATGATCCCTTTGCTGCGGTAAACTATACGCAATTGGGTGCCACCTATCTTTCCTACAGCGATGTAAATTACGGGACAGCTGATCGGCTTTTCGGGATTTATGCAATTCCAAAGCGAAAATACACGGTTGATGGCGGGTTCAGACTGTTTGATCAGGACCTGGTTCTTGGAATGCGAGCTTCATTTGTTTATCCGCAGGATAACTTTGGCAGCAGCAACTCGTCCTCGATCGTCTCGAAGTATTTCAAGTACCGGGTGTTTGATTTCTACAGCTCATATGAAATCAACGAAAATCTCACACTGAGATTAGCGGTGAACAACATGCTTGATGAAGCCTATGTGCAGGGGACAGGCGGAACATTCGCCCCGGCACCAGGACGAACCGCCATACTGACTTTTAGCGGCAATTTCTAGCGTAACGCCGCATCGGCTAGATGTTGAACCCAACCAGGCATACGCCTGGTTGGGCTTTCGCGCTGTTCAAATTAACATATTGATAATAAACAATTTTTCCATTGACTCGTAAAGATAATAAGAGTCATTCTCATGATGTTACTCGCTAAATGGGTAGCTTAATGACAGGAGAAACTGACATGACTATTACGATTGATCTCAACGCGGCATCTTCGGGTGCTGGTGTGGACCTGCATGGTGTTATTGAAGACTTCAACAACAACTTTTCGCTTGGTTCGGGCAACCACGGTACTTTCTATGATGGCTTTGCACCGTCGAGCTATTACGGTGGTTCGCAGTTCCTGGCGACCGACCAGGATAGCAGCAGCAGCTACACCGGTTCTGTGCTTGCGACTGCGGGAAGCTCTGACTTTGCCTACGACATCAACACGCACACGATCACGGGCAATCTCGACAAACTGTCCTTTGGCACCACCCTTGGTGTTGCGGACAACGGAACTGAATTTGATTTCACCGATTCGCCTGTTGATATCTCGGGACTGAACCTGTCGAACAGTGACACCAATGGCGTCCTTGTTGACATCTATTCGGGCAGCACCAACACGCTGGAATCTGTCCTTGATTCCGGTGTCGAAATCAACGGCAGCGCCGGCGCTGACGTCATTGGCGGCTGGGCTGGTGATGATGTTCTTACCGGCAATGGCGGTGCTGATGTCTTTGAATTCGACAGCGCGTCGGACTTTGGCGATGACACTGTTACCGATTTCACCGATGGCACGGATCTGATTGATCTTGATTACAGCGAAGTGACCGTCTCTGACGACGGTGCAGGCAATGCTCTGATCACCCATGCCAATGGCACTGTGACGCTGACCGGTGTCGATTACGCCGACATTGACCAGAACGACTTCGTTTAACGAAGACGGCCCATCCCGCAAGGTGCGGAACGGGCACAAGGTCTTTGATCCAGGGTGCTGCGCAACAGCAGCACCCACCTCACCCTACCCGATTTTTCTGGAATATAAAAAGCGTGTTTGGACAGGCATCTTCGAAATCAGATATGCGAACCGGCAAATCCCGGCCGCTCTCTGAGGCAATTTCATCCTTGCGCCGTGCGTTTGTTGCAGTCGCAGCGCTTAGTGGTGTATCCAATATCCTGATGCTCACAGGCCCGCTTTTCATGCTTCAGGTTTATGACCGGGTCCTGGCCAGTCAGAATGTCCCCACACTGGTCGCATTGAGCGGGCTTGTGGTTTTTCTGTATCTGTTTCTGGGCAGTGTCGACGCCCTTCGTGCCCGCATGCTGATCCGGATTGGCTGGCGGGTTGATGAAAAAATAGGTCCGGATGCATTGATGCAGACCTTTGACCTTGGACTGCGCAATGCCCGCGCCAATAATCAGCCATTGCATGATCTTGATCAGATCCGGCAATTTCTGGGGGGGGCCGGCCCGGTGGCAATCTGCGATTTGCCGTGGATGCCGGTATTTCTGGCCATTGTTTTTGTTTTCCATCCCTGGCTTGGTGTTCTTGCACTTGTCGGCGGGGCGTTGCTGGTTGTCCTGACCCTGATCAGCGAAGTCGTAACCCGCAAAAAGGTCGCCACCATGAACAGTCAGACCGTCCAGCGCGATCGTCTGGTCGAAGCCGGTCGGCGCAACGCCGAAGCCTTGCGGGCCATGGGTATGGAAAAGGCCTTTTCCCAAAGCTGGGCAAAACTCAATAATCGCTATTTGCGCGACAACACTGCGGTTGGCGACGTCAATTCTACCTTTTCGGCCTATATCAAGGTCATCCGTCTGGCCTTGCAGTCCGGGGTGCTGGCGCTGGGGGCGTATCTGGCAATCCATCAGGAAGTCACACCGGGCACAATGATTGCGGCCTCGATCCTGACTGCACGTGCCTTGTCGCCGGTAGAACAGGCGATTGGCAACTGGCGCGGTTTTGTTGCCGCCCGACAGGCCCGGCGGCGTCTTGATGAAATGCTGGTCACACAAGGACAAAGCGAAGATACGCGTACCCGTCTTCCTGCGCCGTCGCGAAATCTGACGGTATCCAATCTTGTGGTCGGAACGCAGGACGGAAATGCACCGGGCCAAAGCAAGGTGTTGTTGCGGATCAATGCCCTGACGCTCAGTGCCGGGGACGGATTGGGTGTTATCGGGCCAAGCGGATCGGGGAAATCGACCCTGGGCCGTGCACTGGTCGGGATTGGCAAGATGCGTGGCGGCAAAATCCGTCTCGACGGGGCGGAATTGTCTCATTGGGGTCGCGACGAACTGGGCAAGCATATCGGCTATTTGCCACAGGATGTCGAACTGTTTGACGATACGGTGGCACGCAACATTGCGCGATTGCAGAACGGTGCATCGTCGAGTGACATCGTTCAGGCCGCAAAGTCGGCCGGTGTTCACGATATGATTCTGTCGCTGCCCAACGGGTATGACACGCGTATCGGGGTGGGTGGTGTTGTCTTGTCGGGCGGCCAACGCCAGCGGATCGGCCTGGCGCGGGCATTGTTCGGGAATCCTTTCCTGATCGTGCTTGATGAACCGAATGCCAGCCTTGATAGCGATGGCGAACAGGCATTGTTGCAGTCCGTTCAATCCGCACGTGCGCGCGGGGCGATTGTTGTGCTGATCGCCCACCGTCCCAGCGCCCTTGCCACGGTCAATCTGGCCACCGTGATTCAGGATGGCCATCAGGTTGCCTTTGGCAAACGTGACGACATTTTGCGCCGAACCGTTCGCCAGGTAGGAGAATCCGCATGACCAGCTTGCAACTCCTGTCGCGCGGGCGCATGGCACAATCCATCAGACCCGGTCGCAGTGCACGTTTATCCGCCGCACAGGCAACCTTGCGCCGCCATATCATCATTGGTTGCGGTGTGGTGGTGGCCCTGTTTGCCGGATTGATGCTTTGGCTGACATTTGCCGAGCTGTCCGGTGCAGTGGTCGCATCGGGCAAGCTGGTTGTCGAAAGCAACGTCAAGGATGTCCAGCATTCGGACGGCGGTATCGTCGGCGAAATCCATGTCCGTGACGGTGATCGGGTGTCGGCCGGTGATCTTTTGATCCGGCTTGATGACACCATGGCACGGGCCAGTCTTGGGATTGTCGAGACGCAATTGTCATCTTTGACAGCACGGCGCATGCGCCTGACCGGGGAAAGGGACAATCTGACGGAGCTTCGCATTCCGGATGCCTTTACGGATCGTCTTGATGATCCGGCGATTGCCGAACTGATTGCCGCGGAACGCAATTTGTTCAATGCGCGCCGCGAAAGTCTTGAAGGTGAAAAGCAGCAGCTTGTTCAGAAGCGCGCCCAGCTTTCAGAAACCATTACCGGCTTGACCGCCCAGAAAACAGCCAACGAAGAAGAACGTCGCCATATCGTAGATGAATTGACCGGGCTGGAAGGTTTGTTTGCCAAGCAACTGGTTCCGATTACCCGTGTGGCGGCCCTGCGCCGTGAACGGGCAAGCCTTGACGGGACGCATGGGGAACTGACGGCCGAGATTGCCGCGACCCGGATGCAAATGTCGGAAACAGAAATGCAGATATTGCAGCTTGATCGTGTGCGCCAAACCGAAGTTCTTGGCGAACTGACCGATATTGACCAGCAGATCGCCCAGTTGATGCAGCAACAGATTGCCCTGCGCGACCAGCTGCGTCGCATAGACATTCGCGCACCTTATGACGGAACGGTCTATCAGCTTGCCGTGCATACGGTCGGGGGTGTGATTGGTGCGGGCGATCGCATTATGGGCATTGTGCCTGATCAGGATGAGCTGGTGATCGAAGCCCATATCAATCCGCGCGACATCGAACAGGTCGTTCCCGGTCAGGAAGCGGTATTGCGATTCACCGCCTTCAATCAGCGAACCACCCCTGAGCTGTTCGGTCAGGTTTCATTCGTGGCGGCCGATCTTGAACGCGACGAGTTGACTGGTGATACATATTATATCGTGCGCATCAGAATCGGGTCTGGCGAAGTTGCCAAGCTTGATGGCCGCGACCTGGTGCCGGGAATGCCGGTGGAAACCTTCCTTGCGACCGGCGAGCGCACGGCGCTCAGTTACCTTCTTAAGCCGCTTTCCGATCAGTTTGCCCGTGCGTTTCGCGAAGATTGATCAAATTGAAATCCGGACATTTTCGGATATCGGGCGGTGTTGATCGTTTCAGACTTAATGAGTCGTGTCCGATATCGGCACGAACTGACCAGGAACGAGGTAGCAATGAACGCAATTCACGGGGCAGACACCGCCACTGTGACCCGGATGGAAGACCTCCGGCAATCTACACGCAGTGCGCATCAGTCGGTTGACGATATGGTCATGGAAATGGCGCCGTTCGATAACCGCGACAATTATATGCGCTTTTTGACCCTGCAATATGTCTTTCACGCCCGGATGAAACCGCTATATGACGCCCAGGATCTTAACCGTGTCATTCCGGGTCTGGCCGCGCGCAGCCGGTATAAGGCCGTTTGTGACGATCTTGCAGATCTGGAATGCGCACGCCCCGAAATCGGGAGTCGCTTCGAGATTTCCGCACAGGATGCCGAACGGATCGGCTGGCTTTATGTCTGCGAGGGGTCGTCGCTTGGCGCGGCATTCCTGTTGAAGGCTGCTGCCAATATCGGGCTTGGGGATGCATTCGGGGCCCGTCATCTGGCCGGTCATCCGGATGGCCGGGGCAAGCATTGGCGCGAATTTGTAGAACAGGTCAATGACTTGGAGCTGAGCGACGACAAAGAGATCGCTGTGCGCAATGGTGCGGTGGCGGCCTTTGCCTATTTCCGGAATCTGATGGGCAATCTGCCATTGCAGTAAGGTCTTTGTGAATCCTTGGGTTGAATGGCGCGGGAGCCCTGTATCCTCACTTGATTTCTGCGCAAACCGGCTGTATAAAGCCGCCAAGCTTTTTGTAAATTCTGACAAAGAGTGGGCCTCGCGCCCGCTCTTTTGTGCTTTTTGGGGTATGGCATCGCTTTATGGCTGAGCTGATTGGACAACAGTTGAAAGACCCGTTGATGGCGAAAATCACGGCAATTATCGAGCCGTCGATCAATGCGCTGGGGTTCGAGCTGGTCCGTGTTTCCATGACGGGACAGGACCACAATATCCTGCAGATCATGGCAGATCGCCCGGACGCGAAAGGCAGCATCAATGTTGAAGATTGCGCCGAAATCAGCCGTACGGTTTCTGCCCTTCTGGATGTCGAAGATCCGATTTCGGGTGCCTATCACCTTGAAGTCAGTTCTCCGGGGATCGACCGCCCGCTGACCCGTGCCACGCATTTTGAAGTGTGGAAAGGTTTCGAGGCAAAGGTCGAACTGGTGATGGCCATCAATGGTCGTCGCCGTTTCAGCGGTTTGCTGGATGGGATTGAAGATAATGCGGTCGCCCTGATTGTCGATGGCGAACGTGTCTTGTTGCCGTTGGCCGATATCGCAAAGTCGAAATTGGTTCTGACGGATGAATTGATCGCGCATGTCACCGGCAATCGCCGCTCTGACGACAACGCAGAATAGAGGTTGGATATGGAAGCAACTTCGGGAATGCCGCGGCCGGAACTCTTGCAGGTCGCTGATGCCGTTGCCCGTGAAAAGGGCATTGATCGTGACGAGGTTCTCGGCGCAATGGAACAGGCCATCCAGAAGGCTGGTCGTTCCAGATATGGCCATGAGCACGACATTCGTGCCCATATCGACCGCAAAACCGGCGAAATCAAACTTGCACGTTTCATCGAAGTAACCGATGAGATCGAGAACGATTTCACCCAGATGTCGCTCGAACAGGCGCGTATTCGTGATGAAAACATCAATCTGGGCGAATTCCTGATTGATCCGCTGCCGCCGATCGACTTTGGCCGTATTGCTGCACAGACCGCAAAACAGGTTATCGTTCAGAAGGTCCGCGACGCCGAGCGCGAACGTCAGTTCGAAGAATACAAAGACCGCACCGACGAAGTCATCAACGGCGTCGTCAAGCGTGTCGAATTTGGCAACGTTCTTGTTGATATCGGCCGTGCCGAAGCAATCTTGCGCCGTGAAGAGCTGATCCCGCGTGAAACCGTCCGCCAGGGCGATCGCGTTCGTGCGCTGATCCTTGATGTGCGTCGCGAACAGCGTGGTCCGCAGATCTTCCTGTCGCGTACCCATCCGACCTTCATGGCAAAACTGTTTGCCCAGGAAGTTCCGGAAATCTATGACGGCATCATCGAAATCAAATCGGTTGCCCGTGATCCGGGTTCGCGCGCCAAGATTTCGGTTCTGTCGTCAGACAGCTCGATCGATCCGGTCGGTGCCTGTGTCGGTATGCGCGGTTCGCGTGTTCAGGCCGTTGTTGCCGAACTGCAGGGCGAAAAAATCGACATCATCCAGTGGTCGGAAGACCCGGCAACCTTTGTTGTGAACGCACTGGCCCCGGCCGAAGTCACCAAGGTTGTTCTGGACGAAGAAACCAACCGTATCGAAGTCGTCGTTCCGGACGATCAGCTTAGCCTCGCCATCGGCCGTCGTGGTCAGAATGTGCGTCTGGCATCGCAGCTGACCGGTTGGGATATCGACATTCTGACCGAGGAAGACGAAAGCGAACGTCGTCAGGAAGAAGCACGCAAGCGTGCGGAAATGTTCATCAAGGCCCTTGATGTTGACGAAGTTATCGCCCATCTCCTGGTCGCCGAAGGCTTTACCTCGATCGAGGAAGTCGGTTACGTGCCGCTGGCAGAACTGGCCGAGATCGAAGGTTTCGAGGAAGAAATCGCCGAAGAACTGCGCAACCGCGCACGTACCTTCCTTTCCGAAGAAGCCGAACGTCTTCAGAAGCGTCGTGAAGAGCTCAAGGTTGCCGATGATCTGGTCGAATTCAATGGCCTGTCGCTGGCAGTTGTTGTTCGCCTTGGTGAAAACGACGTCAAAAACCTTGAAGATTTCGCCGATCTGGCAAGTGACGAGCTGATCGAATATATCGGTGATGCCGACAACATGACCATGGATCAGGCCAATGATCTGATCATGGAAGCGCGTCGCAAGCTGGGCTGGTTCGATGGTCTTGAAGAAGAGACCGAAGAAGCAGCCGAAGGCGAAGAGGCTTAAGGCCGATCGGAGGACACCATGTCGCATCGCAAAGGCGGCAAGGTAGCCGAGGTTCCGGAACGCCGGTGCATTGTCACCGGCGAGACCCGGAACAAGGAAGATCTTCTCAGGGTTGTGATCGGGCCGGATGGTTCGGTTGTACCCGATCTTGAGGAACGGCTACCGGGACGGGGATTATGGTTGTGCCCGTCGCGGGATGTGATAAATACCGCCTGTGCAAAAAACGCTTTTGCCAAGGCGGCGCGGCAAAAAGTCGTGGTCGACGCCGCGCTTGCAGACCGGATCGAACAGCTGCTGACGCAGAAATGTCTTGATCTGTTGTCGCTTGCGCGCCGTGCCGGTCAGGCGGTTGCCGGATTTGAAAAGGCCCGCGCCCAGATTGCCGAGGGTGCGGCTCTGATATTGGCAGCACGCGATGGTGCTGCGGACGGAAAATCCAAGATCGAGGCCAAGGCCCGGGATCTGCCGATTTATTCCGTTCTGGATGCTGCTGAAATCGGCGCGGCCTTTGGCCGTGAAAAAGCAGTACATGTGGCTGTTGCGCCAGGTGGTCTGGCCAAACGGCTGGGCCGTTCCCTGAAACGGCTGCAAGGATTTCGCGCAGTCTGACATCAGACAGGCGCCGGACGGACAGGACAGGGTCGGCATTGGAAGTCGATCCCGCAGGAAATGAGGAAGTTGGACGGATTATGAGTGATCGCGATCAGGAGAAGAAACCGCTGAGCCTCAACAGATCGAAGCTTGAATTGAGCAAGACGGTCGAGGCAGGGCAGGTTCGCCAAAACTTCTCGCATGGACGGTCCAAATCTGTGACCGTCGAAGTGCGTAAGAAGCGTACATTCGAAAAGAACGAATCCGGTCGCTTCCGTGAAGTGAAGAAGGATATCGTTGCTGAACAGGCACCGGCTGAAACGCCGGCACCGGAAGCCAAGAAGGAACCGGTCGAAGAGCCGAAATCGCGCCCGGCTGCCGAAGATCACGGCAACCTGACCGATAGCGAGCGTGCTGCCCGTATGGCTGCTTTGAAGGCTGCTGAAGAGCGCCGCAAGCAGGAAGAGGCCGACGCCGAAATCCGTGCGCGTGAAGAAGCTGCCCGCAAGGCCGCCGAGGAAGAAGCCCGCAAGGCCGAGGAAGCCAAGGCTGCAGAAGTAGCCAAAGCCGCAGAAGCAGAAGCCAAGGACAAGGACGAAGTTTCTGTTGAAGATGTTGAAAAACAGCTTGCTGCCTCGACTGCCAAAGGCAAGACCTCGAAGCCGAAACCGGCTGCTACGCCGAAAGCCAAGGAAGACGATGTGATCATGGGCGAACCGGCAGAACCGCTGGTTCCCGAAGAACGTCGTCGCGCTGCCCCTGCGACTGCCAAGCCGAAAAGCCGCAAGGAGCAGGACGAGGAAGATGCACGCAAGGCCGCGCGCAAGCGCGCCGAAGAAGAAGCCCAGGGCCGTGCAAACCGTGGCAAGGCTGATGATGGTCGCCGTCGTGGCAAGCTGTCGATTGCCAATGCAATGACCGGTGACGAAGGTGGCCGTCGTCGTTCCATGGCATCGATCAAGCGCCAGCAGGCCAAAGCCAAAGCCCGTGCCATGGGCCCGCAGAAACCGAAAGAGAAAATCGTGCGTGACGTGACCATCCCGGACGTTATCACCGTTCAGGAACTGGCCAACCGTATGGCTGAACGTGCAGCCGACGTGATCAAGACTCTGATGAGCATGGGCGTCATGGCGACCATCAACCAGAGCCTGGATCCCGATACTGCACAGCTCGTGGTCGAAGAATTCGGTCACAATGTAAAACGTGTTTCCGATGCAGACGTCGAGGAAGCGCTGGTCGTTGCAGATGACAGCGAAGAGCAGCTGGTCGGTCGCCCGCCGGTCGTGACCGTCATGGGCCACGTTGACCATGGTAAAACCTCGTTGCTTGATGCGCTGCGTTCAACCGACGTTGCCGGCGGCGAAGCCGGTGGCATTACCCAGCATATCGGTGCCTATCAGGTCACCATGGCAACGGGTTCGAAGATCACCTTCATCGATACCCCGGGCCACGCCGCATTTACCGAAATGCGTTCGCGCGGTGCGAAGGTTACCGATATCGTGGTTCTGGTTGTTGCTGCCGATGACTCCGTCATGCCGCAGACGATTGAGGCCATCAGCCATGCCAAGGCGGCTGGTGTTCCGATGATTGTCGCGATCAACAAAATCGACAAGCCGGGTGCCAACCCGTCCAAGGTCAAGACCGAACTGCTTCAGCACGAAGTCGTGGTCGAGGAAATGGGTGGTGACGTTCAGGCCGTTGAAGTTTCGGCCAAACAGCGCACCGGTCTGACCGAGCTGGAAGAAGCAATCCTTCTTCAGGCAGAGGTTCTTGACCTTAAGGCCAACCCGCAGCGTGTTGCCGACGGTGTTGTTGTCGAAGCCCGCATGGAAAAAGGCCGTGGTTCAGTCGCAACCGTTCTGGTTCAGCGCGGTACCCTGCGCACGGGTGACATCTTTGTCACCGGTCCGGAATGGGGTCGTGTCCGTGCGCTGGTTGACGATCACGGTACCCGTGTCCAGGAAGCAATTCCGGGCATGCCGGTCGAGGTAACCGGTCTGAACGGTGTTCCGTCTGCCGGTGATGACTTTGTGGTCGTTGAAAACGAAGCCAAGGCCCGCGAAGTTTCCGACTTCCGTCAGCGCCGTATTCGTGAAACCCAGGCTGCCGCGATGAAGAAATCCGCGCTCGAGAACATGTTCTCGCAGAGCGGTGACGTCAAAGAACTGCCGATCGTCATCAAGGGTGACGTGCAGGGTTCTGTCGAAGCCCTTATCGGGACGCTTCAGAAACTCGGTAACGAGGAAGTATCGGTTCGCGTCCTGCATAGCGGTGTTGGCGGTATCAACGAATCCGACGTGACGCTGGCCCGTGCATCCAATGCACTGATCATCGGCTTTAACGTTCGTGCAAACCAGCAGGCCCGTGAACAGGCCCGCCGCGACAACGTTGATATTCGTTACTATTCGATCATCTATGATGTTGCTGATGACATCAAAAAGATGCTGTCGGGCATGCTGTCTCCGGAAGTTCGCGAGAAGTTCCTGGGCTATGCGGAAATCCGCGACATCTTCACCATCTCTGGCAACAAGATCGCCGGTTGTATGGTCACCGAGGGTATTGTCAAACGCGGCGCGGGTGTCCGTCTGCTGCGCGACGATGTCGTTATTCACTCTGGCGAGCTGTCCACGCTCCGTCGCTTCAAGGACGAAGTCAAGGAAGTCCGCGAAGGCTATGAATGTGGCATGTCGTTCGCCAAATATAACGATCTCCAGGTTGGCGATATGATCGAGTGCTTCGAGAACGAGGAAATTGCCGTCGAACTGTAAGACGGTGAGGAACTGAAATGGCGAAGCAACCAGCCAAAGCACCAAGTCAGCGACAGCTCCGAGTGGCGGAAGAAATCCGTCAGGCGCTGTCGCAGGCGCTGGAGCGTGGAGATATTTACGATCCGGACCTGACCCGTCGCCCGGTAACCATTACCGGCGTCAATCTTTCACCGGATATGCGCAATGCTATGGTATCCTTTACCCCGCTTGGCGGCGGTGAGGCCGAAACGTCGCTTAAGGCGTTGACGCGTCAGAAAGGACACCTGCGCAACCATGTGGCCCATACGGTGCACATGAAATACGTGCCGGCATTGCGTTTTGTCGAAGACAAAAGTTTTGATGTCGCCGACCATATTGGCGCCCTGCTGCGTGATCCGCATGTCGCGCAGGATCTGGTGGATGGCCGGTCTGGTGACCAGGAAGATGAGGACGACTGATGGCGCGTCGCCGTCGCGGTAAAAGCATTAATGGCTGGCTGGCGGTCGACAAGCCCCTGGAGATCACCTCGTCAACGGTGGTCAATCAGGTGCGTCGCCTGCTGGATGCCAACAAGGCCGGACATGGCGGAACGCTTGATCCGCTGGCATCGGGCGTTCTGCCAATTGCCTTTGGCGAAGCAACCAAAACGGTTGCATATGTCATGGATGGCAGCAAAAGTTATCGTGTGACGCTGAAATTCGGCGAGGCACGCAGCACGGACGATGCAGAGGGCGAGGTTATCGAAACCTCCGACCACCGTCCGACTGAAGACGAAATCAAGGCTGTGCTGGGTGAATTTATCGGTGAAATCCAGCAGGTGCCGCCAAAGTTTTCGGCGATCAAGGTCAATGGCAAGCGTGCCTATGATCTTGCGCGTCGCGATGAAGACGTGGTGTTGAAGCCGCGTCCGATTCTGATCAAGGATCTTCGACTGGTCGAAATGCCGGATCGCGATCATGCCGTGTTCGATGTTGTATCGGGCAAAGGCGCATATATGCGATCACTGGCGCGCGATATTGCGCTGCGCCTTGGCACTGTCGGCTATATCGCCGCGCTTCGCCGGACATCGGCGGGGCCGTTTTCGGAGGAAAACGCCATCCCCCTGCAGGAATTGCTGGAGATGGACCCCGAAGAGGTGATGAAGAAAATGCTTCCGGTTGAGACCGCGCTGGACGACATCCCGGCGCTGGCCTTGACCGAAGTCGAGGCGCAACGCCTTTCGTCTGGCCAGCCTGTCGGGCTGTTGCCGGTCGCAAAGCGCAATGCTCTCGAAAACCCCGTCGTGCAGGACGAAATCGTCTGTGCCATGCTCCATGACCGCGCGGTTGCGTTGGCGGAGATCAATGGTGGCGAAATACGGCCTGTGCGTGTTTTTAATCTCTAAAGGCGAAAGGATGCCTGATGTCGATTACTGCTGAACGCAAAGCTGAGCTGATCAAAGAATACGCTCAGAAAGACGGTGACACCGGTTCCCCCGAAGTCCAGGTTGCAATCCTGAGCGAGCGGATCAAGAACCTCACCGAGCACATGAAAGAACATAACCACGACTTCCATAGCCGTCGTGGTCTTCTCATGATGGTTGGTCAGCGTCGCCGCCTGCTGAAGTATCTGCAGCGCAAAGACCAGTCGCGTTACGAGAGCGTTATCGAACGCCTCGGTATTCGCCGCTGATTTCAAACTGCGGCGGAGGGTGACCTCCGCCGTCGTTTTTTATTGTTCCGGTGGATCGGGACACGAGAAGCAGGGTCGGATGGGCCGACCCGATGCTTACGCCGGACCCATTAATTATGACGCTGTTATGAAAGCCTCATAATTAATGTGTTCGGAACTCGTGTAGTATTCCGGGTCCGCCAGAGGTTTGTAAGAGGAAGAGAAAATAATGTTTAATGTCGTCCGTAAGGAAATGCAGTGGGGCAATGCCAAACTGGTTCTCGAAACCGGTAAGATTGCCCGTCAGGCCGATGGTGCCGTCAAGGTAACCTATGGTGAAACCGTCGTTCTTTGTACTGCTGTTGGCGCCAAGCAGCCGCGCCCGGATGTCGACTTTTTCCCGCTGACCGTCAACTATCAGGAAAAAGCATTTGCCGCTGGCAAAATCCCGGGTGGTTTCTTCAAGCGTGAAGGCCGTCCGTCGGAAAAGGAAACCCTGGTTTCGCGTCTGATCGACCGTCCGATCCGTCCGCTGTTCCACCCGCAATATCGCAACGACACCCAGATCGTTTGTACCGTTCTGTCGCACGACATGGAAAACGATCCGGACGTGGTCGCCATGATCGGTACCTCGGCAGCGCTGACCATTTCCGGTCTGCCGTTCCTCGGCCCGATCGGTGCTGCGCGCGTTGGTTACAAGGATGGTGAATACCTTCTGAACCCGTCGACCGAAGCCATCAAGGAAAGCGACCTTGATCTTGTTGTTGCCGGTACCCGCGACGGCGTGATGATGGTTGAGTCCGAAGCATCCGAACTGTCCGAAGAAATCATGCTTGGCGCTGTCAAGTTTGGTCACGACCAGTTCCAGGGCGTTCTTGACCTGATCATCGAACTGGCAGAAGAAGCTGCCAAGGAACCGCGCGAAGTTGCAGAACTTCCGGACGGTTACGATGCGCTGGTCGAAAAAATCGCTGCCCTTGGCACTGAGAGCCTGACCGCTGCCTATGCCAATGTCGTCAAACAGGAACGCTCGGCCGCTGTTGCCGCTGCCAAGGCAGAAATCGTCGAGAAACTTGGCGATGAAGTTCCTGACGAACTCAAAGGCAAGGTTTCCTCGATCATCAAGGATCTGGAAAAAGACATCGTTCGCGGTGCGATCCTGAAAACCGGCAAACGTATTGATGGCCGTACCGGTGCTGACGTTCGTCCGATCATGGGCGAAGTTTCGGTTCTGCCGCGCTCGCACGGTTCGTCGATTTTCACCCGTGGTGAAACCCAGGCACTGGCTGTTGTTACCCTTGGTACCGGTCAGGACGAGCAGATCGTTGATGCGCTTGACGGTGAATATCGTGAAAGCTTCATGCTGCATTACAACTTCCCGCCCTACTCGGTCGGTGAAGCTGGTCGTATGGGTTCGCCTGGCCGTCGTGAAATCGGTCACGGTAAACTGGCATGGCGTGCCCTGCATCCGCTGATGCCGAGCAAGGATGTCTTCCCCTACACCACCCGTATCGTTTCCGAAGTCACCGAATCGAACGGTTCCTCGTCGATGGCAACCGTTTGCGCAAGCTCGCTTGCCATGATGGATGCCGGTGTTCCGCTGGCACGTCCGGTTGCCGGTATCGCCATGGGCCTGATCAAGGAAGCTGACGACTTTGCCGTTCTGTCCGACATCATGGGTGACGAAGATCACCTTGGCGACATGGACTTCAAGGTTGCCGGTACCGAAAACGGCATCACCTCGCTTCAGATGGACATCAAGATCACCTCGGTGACCGCAGACATCATGCAGATCGCGCTGAAACAGGCCCGTGACGGTCGTCTGCATATTCTTGGCGAAATGGCCAAGGCCCTTCCGGAAGCACGCGGTGAAGTTTCGGGCAATGCGCCGACCATCACCCAGTTCTCGATCCCGAAAGACAAAATTCGTGACGTCATCGGTTCGGGCGGCAAGGTCATTCGTGAAATCTGCGAAGAAACCGGTGCAAAAGTCGACATCGAAGACGATGGTTCGATCACTGTCGCACATACCGACGGTGCAAAAGGCAAGCAGGCTGTGGATTGGATCAAATCCATCGTTGCAGAACCTGAACTGAATCATATCTATGACGGTAAGGTCGTTAAGGCTGTTGATTTCGGTGCGTTCGTTAACTTCTTCGGCGCCCGCGACGGTCTTGTTCACATCTCCGAACTGGCACCTGAGCGTGTCAAACAGGTTTCGGATATCGTGAAAGAAGGCGACCAGGTTAAAGTCAAGGTCATCGGTTTCGATGATCGCGGCAAAATCAAGCTGTCGATGAAGCGTGTCGATCAGGAAACCGGTGCCGACCTCGAAGCAGGCGACGCCGAATAAGCTGAACGGTATGCCGGGCGACGATAAAAACAAGACGTCGCCCGGCACTCTGAGCGATACCGTGGTGTCGCTGGCAAATGCCGAATGGGAGAGACGAAGTTGAAAGCCCTTAATCCGCTCGTCATGTCGGGTAAAGAAGTCTTGCCGGTTATCGAAGGTGGCAAAGGCGTTGCTGTATCGACGGGTAAAAGTTCCGGCGCATGGGCTGCTGCCGGCGGTATCGGGACTTTTTCCGCTGTGAATGCCGACTCGTATGACGAGAACGGCAATCTGGTTCCGATCGAATATGCAGGAAAAACCCGCGGTGACCGCCATCAGGAACTGATTGCCTATGGTATCCGCGGCGGTATTGCCCAGGCCCAGATCGCACATGAAATGCGCAATGGCGAAGGCCGTTTGCATATGAACGTGCTGTGGGAAATGGGTGGTGCCGAACCGATCCTTCATGGTGTTCTTGAAGGTGCAAAAGGCCTGATTCACGGGGTAACCTGTGGGGCGGGCATGCCATACAAGATTGCCCAGATTTCGGCCCAGTATGGTGTCCATTACTATCCGATCGTGTCATCGGCCCGTGCCTTCCGTGCATTGTGGCTGCGGTCATACAAGAAGACCCCGGAATGGCTGGGCGGCGTGGTCTATGAAGATCCGTGGCGTGCCGGTGGCCATAACGGCCTGTCGAATTCCGAAGACCCGCTGGTGCCCGAAGATCCGTTCCCGCGTGTCGCGGCACTGCGTGAATTCATGAATTCTGTTGGTCTGAATGATGTTCCGATCATCATGGCCGGCGGGGTCTGGTTCCTGCGTGATTTCGAAGACTGGATCGACAATCCGGAAGTTGCCCCGGTGGCCTTCCAGTTCGGGACCCGTCCGCTTCTGACCCAGGAAAGCGAGATTTCCGACGAATGGAAACAGCGCCTGACCCGTCTTCAGAACGGTGATGTGTCGCTGCATAAATTCAGCCCGACGGGCTTCTACAGCTCGGCTGTGCGCAACGACTTCCTTGAAGATCTGCATCAGCGTTCCGATCGTCAGGTCCGCTATTCCCGTACGGCTGAGGCCGACCTGCATGTCGGTATTCCGCTGGGTCGTCGTGGTCGTCCGATTTATGTGCGCGAAGACGATGCGGATAAGGTCCGGGCATGGCTTGACGCCGGTTACACCGAAGGCATGCCGACCCCGGATGACACCATGGTCTTTGTCACGCCCGAAAGCGCATTGACGATTAAAAAAGACCAGATCGATTGCATGGGGTGCCTGTCACAGTGCCAGTTCTCCAACTGGGAACAGCATGAAGGCACGACCGGCAAGCGCGCTGATCCGCGGTCCTTCTGTATTCAGAAGACGCTTCAGAACATCGCCCATGGCGCAGCGGTTGAAAACGAACTGATGTTTGCAGGTCACAATGCCTACAAGTTCGGCGAAGACCCGTTCTATGCCAATGGTCACATCCCGACCGTCAAGGAACTGGTCGATCGGATCATGACAGGCGACTGATTTTCCTGACTGCAAAACAAACCAAAAAGGGGCCGGATTTCCGGCCCCTTTTTGCTATTTGTGCGAAAAATCACATGCCTGACTTGCAATCCTGGGTAATATGCAAACTGAAGCTGCATTAACCGGGGATATTGCAGCGTTCTGTTTGGGAGATATGTATGATTTGGCTCGTTCTTGGTCTGATTTTTCTGCTTGTAGCAGTCGTTATATTTGTTAAAGGGCTTCCGCCAAGCCGTCCGGTGATCGGTAAAGTGGCATCAGTGACGTTGCTTTTTATTGCTCTTATTTGTTTTGCATCGACGTCTTATGTGTATGTCGGGGGTAATCAGGTTGCCCATTTAAAACGCATTTATGGTGGCAGTTCCCTTCCAGCAGGCCGTTTGATTGCACTTTCGGGAGAAAACGGCTTTCAGTCCAGAATTCTGTCTCCGGGCTTCCATTTTGAGCCGCTCCTGACTGTTATCAACGATGTCAGTGTTCTTCCGATGGTTGAGGTTCCGCCGGGATTTTACGGGTTGATAGAAGCGCGCGACGGGAACCCGTTGCCGTCCGGTGCGGCCTTTGCTGAACCTTGGCCTGAAGATGAAGTCAAGGACATGCTTGATGCGTCATACTTTCTGCAAAATGGCGGGCAGAAAGGTCTCCAGACGACTGTCCTGAAACCGGGTGTTTATCCGCTTAATCTTTATCTTTTCAGGGTGAAAATAGGTGAAGGAAATGTCGAGGTTACTTATGATCTTGAAGGTCGTACCGATGCAGACGGGTCAACCGACACCCTGATTACTGAAATCCCTGCCGGGTTTGTTGGTGTGGTCAAATCAAACGTCCAGGAACGTCCCGGATCTGAATGCAAGGAGATCACAAATAGCGATGTAAGTGCTTTGAGCGTCGCGTTGGTACCTCGCGGATGCAAGGGAATCTGGGAGTCCGTTCTCAACCCTGATGCTTATTACATCAACCGCGAGGCCTATGACGTGACCCTCGTCGATACGAGGGTTCAGACATGGAAATATCGTGGCGGTTACGTCAAGCGTTCCATCAAGCTGAATGTCGATCAACAAGGCAAGATCGGTCAGACTGAAACTACAGACAAGGTTGTATTTAACCCAAACGATGACGCTGACCGTGCAATTGTGGTCAAGGTCGAAGGTTGGGAAATACCGCAGGAAGTTCGCGTGCTTGTTCAGGTAACACGTGAAAACGCGCCTTATGTTGTCGCGTCTGTTGGCAGCTTGCGCGAAATAGAAGATCGGGTCCTTACCCCGACAATTCGTTCGATTGTACGCGATGTTGCTGGTGGCTC
Source organism: Thalassospira sp. GO-4 (assembly GCF_023588965.1). Classification (NCBI taxonomy): domain Bacteria; kingdom Pseudomonadati; phylum Pseudomonadota; class Alphaproteobacteria; order Rhodospirillales; family Thalassospiraceae; genus Thalassospira; species Thalassospira sp. GO-4. Next base: position 2,962,286 of record NZ_CP097807.1, on the reverse strand, counting down.
GATCCAGTTGCCAAGGGTCGATGGCGGCAGCGGATATGCCGTTCGAAAAACACGAGTTCTTGATCTGATTGAAAATCGAGAGGCTTTGCAAAATACCATTGAGCGGAAGGTCCGTGTCGAAGGCGACAAGGCAGGCATCAACATCAAGGAAGTAAGGCTTGGCGAACCGGTTATCCCGCCCGAGCTTCTGGTCGCACGTCAGCGAGAGCAGCTGGCAAGCCAGCTTGCCGCTGCCTACCAGCAGGAAAAACTGTCGCAGGATGAACGGATCAAGACAGAAAAATCCCGTGCTACAGCCAATCAGCAGTCAGAGCTGGTCAAAGCAGAGATTGATGTTGAGATTTCAGAAAAGCGAAAGCTTGAGCGCAAAAACCTTGGCGAAGCAGAAAAAAGCTATCTGACGGCTTTGGCTGATGGGCAGATGGCCCAAGCACAGGTTTTGGGCGAGGATCGCGTGGTTATGTTGCAGGCTCTCGAGAAGTTCCTGGCGACACTGGAACGAAAACCTCAGCTAGTTGAGCTGGTATCAAAGCTTGTCCCCGAAGTGTACGTTTCGGGTGATGGCGCTGACGGTTTGGGTGGTGCAGCCGCGATTTTGCGGGGGACAGGTATGTTCAGCGGTTCTGAAAAATCTCCGAATTGATTTCGCGATAACATCTGAAAAGGGCCGGTTTTCCGGCCCTTTTTTTGTTTGGGAAGGGCTGATTTCTCGATCTTATTGGAGTTGATCAAAATCAAGGAATCGTGCGCCCGGGTTCTCTAGTCTGATCGTGGGAATTAACGGAACAGGTGTGGACCTGTTCCCGGGAAACTATAGGGGCAGACTATGAGAACCACATCGCGTCCATTCACCGACGCCCTGAACCGGCTTAAAGATGCCAATTTGCGTCCGACGCGTCAGCGTCTGGCACTTGCGCGGCTTTTGTTTGAAAACGGGCATCGCCATGTCACGGCCGAACAGCTGCATTCCGAAGCCATGAGCAACAGCATCAAGGTGTCGCTGGCAACCGTTTACAATACATTGCATCAATTTACCGATGCCGGATTGCTGACCGAAATCGTGATTGATCCGGGCCGGTCCTATTTCGATACCAATACCGCGCCGCATTACCATTTCTATTGCGAGGAAGACGGGCTTTTGTCCGACATCCCGGCGGAAACGGTGCAGATTGAAGGCATTCCGAACATGCCAAACGGCACCGAGCTGGCATCGGTTGATCTGGTTTTCCGGTTGCGGCGCAATTGTTCTGCACAGGATGCGGCATAGGCCGGCTGATACCGGATTCTGATCTGTTGGCAGGCACAATCCGGTGCGTAACAGACAGATGAAATCCGCATTCTGACCGGTGCAAATTGCCCCTGTAGCGGTTGACGATGTCGAATTTCAAGACACATAAGAAGGCGGCGGGATGCCATGTCCCGCCGCCTTATTTTTACGCCTTTCGCGTGGTTAGTTCACAACCGATCGCCAACAATAAAAAAGGACAGCGCACATGGCGCTCAAGGGTACACGGACCGAGAAAAATCTGCGTGCGGCCTTTGCCGCAGAAGCCCAGACAAACCGTCGTTATCTGTATTTCGCCCAGCAGGCCGATATCGAAGGCCAGAGCGACGCGGCAGAACTTTTCAGAACTGCGGCCGAGGCCGAAACAGGTCACGCTTTCGGCCATCTGGAATTTCTTGAAACCTGTGGGGACCCGCTGACAGGCAAGGAGCTCGGGACGACCAAACTCAATCTTGAGGCCGCCCTGATGCAGGAAAAGGACGAAGCCGAAAAACACTATCCCGAAATGGCCCGGATTGCCCGCGAGGAAGGGCTTGAAGACATTGCAGCCTGGTTTGAAAGTGTGGCACGTGGCGAGGCCGCCCATGCCGAACGCATTGAACGCATGCTCGAACGGATGTCGGGTTCGGGGACATGATCGTCTAGGTTTGCCGTGCCGGTCAGCTTATCCGTCGATCAACGCCGGATTGGATGAATTATCCTTAAGCGCCACACCGGAAAGGCCGAGTTTGCGGGCCTCAAGCATCAGATAGGCGATCTTTTCAGCGGCCTTTTTCGGGCCCAGTCCGGCCGGGCGAATATTGGACACACAATTGCGATCCGCGTTGGATTTACCACGCTTTGGGCCCCAGGTCAGATAGGCGCCAAGCGAATCCGCACTTGATAATCCCGGCCGTTCCCCGATCAGCATCACGGTCAGTCTGGCGCCCAGTGCCGCGCCGATTTCATCGCCCAGCCCGACCCGGGACTGGGTTGCCAGGGTTATCGGGGCAATCGACCAGCTGTCCCCCAATCGATCAAGGATCAGCGACAGGGTGTCGGCACCATGATCATGGGTTGCGCGTGCCGAAAGACCGTCTGCCAGAATGAAGGCAACATCATACGTACCCTTGTGGCCTGACAGGGTGTCGTGCGACGCATCATCAAGCAACCGGCCAAGGTCGGGGCGCTGCAAATAGGTTGCCCGATCCGGGGCCGCGGAATGGACATCAAGAACGGGAAGGGCCAGCGATCCAAGCTTACTGCGTACGCGGTCTGGCTCAAACGCCATGTGGACGGAATCACGGGCCCGCGCATGAGCCATCTGGAATTCAAGCAACCGGGCTGTTGGCAACCCATCACCGACCCGGCCAAGACCGATCCGGGCATCGGTATGAACCCGCAAGGCGTTCCAGGGGTCGAGGCCGCTTGGAATTTTTTTGTTGGCAAGCTTGCTCATCACGCGGCCCCCGACCATGCCAGAAGATTCTGGGCGGCCTGCCCGTCAAGCTGCGGGCGCGTACGGCCATTCTGATCAAGAATTTCCATCTTGCGCAGCCATGCGGCAAATTCCGGTGCCGGTTCCAGTCCAAGAACCGAACGCAGATACATCGCGTCATGGAAGCTGGTGCTTTGATAATTCAGCATGATGTCATCGGCCCCGGGAACCCCGATGACAAAATTGCACCCGGCAACGCCAAGCAAGGTCAGAAGGTTATCCATATCATCCTGATCGGCTTCGGCATGGTTGGTATAGCAAACATCGCACCCCATCGGCACGCCAAGCAATTTGCCACAGAAATGGTCCTCAAGACCGGCGCGCGTGATCTGTTTGCCATCAAACAGATATTCCGGCCCGATGAAACCGACGACGGTATTGACCAGAAGGGGGGAATATTTGCGCGCAACTGCATAAGCGCGGGTTTCCACGGTTTGCTGATCAACCCCTTCGTGGGCATCGGCGGACAAAGCCGCACCCTGCCCGGTTTCGAAATACATCACATTATTGCCCACCGTGCCGCGTTTCAGTCCCTTGGCGGCATCTTCGGCCTCGGTCAGCATGGATTGGGTAATGCCAAAACTTTCATTGGCTTTCTGGGTTCCGGCAATCGATTGAAACACCAGATCGACCGGGGCATTGCGGGCCATGACGTCAATGGCTGTCGTGACATGGGCCAGAACGCAGGACTGGGTGGGAATATCGATGCGTTCGCGGACTTCATCGATCAGTTTCAAAAGATCGATCATGGCTTCGGGGCTGTCCGTTGCCGGATTGATACCGATCACCGCATCGCCACTGCCATGCATCAGACCATCAAGGATCGATGCCGCCACACCGGCCGGATCATCGGTCGGGTGGTTGGGCTGCAAACGGACGGCCAGATGGCCGGGAAGCCCGATTGTATTGCGAAAGGCCGTCACCACATGGCATTTCCGGGCAACGGCGATCAGGTCCTGATTGCGCATCAGTTTGGAAACAGCCGCCACCATTTCGGGCGTCAGACCGGGCGCAAGGTTTTTGAGAACTTCGGGGGTTGCGTCATCGCCCAGAAGCCAGTCGCGAAATTCCCCGACTGTCAGGGATGCGACCGGCGCAAAAGCATCTGCATCATGATCATCGATGATCATGCGCGTGACATCATCATCCTCGTAGGGAACCAGTGCTTCTGACAGGAAGCGTTTTAACGGTACATCCGCCAGTGCAAAGCGCGCTGCAACCCGTTCTTCATCCGACCCGGCCGCAAGCCCGGCAAGCACATCGCCGGATCTAAGCGGGCTTGCCTTTGCCAACAGGGTCTTGAGATCGGGAAATGTAAAGCGTTCGAAACTGAATGGCGCGCCGGTCTGCAAGTTCTGTCTCCTGAAGCATCGATCGCATCACATGATATTTTTATGCTTGTTATCATGTGGTTACGGCATCATCCCAATGGATGCCGTAACGGGTGATCATGATGCTTCTATGGAAACAGAAAATTCCCCAAATGCAAAGTTTTTAATCACAAAGAAACAGCGCCCGTCTATTGGGCAGCAAGCGGTGTTTCATTTCCCGGACCGTGAAGGATTGCCGTGCTGTGGCGGCTTTGGGCTTGGTCACTGGGGCCACGTAAAACGATATGGCGATGGCCAAGCGAATTAAGCTCGACATGGCCGTCAACCTGATAGACATCACGCAGAAGATCACTGTCGATCACATCGGCACAGGGGCCATAGGCAACCATCCTGCCATCACAGATGGCCATGGCCTGATCGCAATATTGCAATGCGTGGTTCAGATCGTGAATGGCAATCAGAACAATGATGTTCTGCCCCTTGGCAACGTCGCGCATGAAAGACAGGACTTCCATCTGGCGATGAAGATCAAGGGCAGATGTCGGTTCATCCATCAACAGGATCTTGGGATCACGCACCAGTGTCTGGGCAATCGCGACCAGCTGACGCTGCCCGCCGCTGAGTTCCCCAAGGTTGCGACCCGCCAGATTGGAAATGCGCAAGGCTGCCAGAATTTCATCAATCCGTGCCAGTTCATCGGCCTTTACCCGCAGGCTGGAACCCTGCTTGGCGGCCAGAATGATGGACTCGTAAACCGACAGCACAGCTGTTGATCCGGTGTCTTGCGGCATATAGCAGATCGTGTTGCGTTCTTTGGCAATCGTGCCAAGATCAACCGATCCCGTCCCCTTTGCCAGACCGGCAATGCGTTTGAACAGGCTTGATTTGCCTGCCGCATTCGGGCCGATCACGGCGGTAACGGTTCCTGGCTGAATGACCGGCGTGGTGATCCCTGATACCACCTGCACCTTGCCATATCGGGTGCCGATGTCATTAAGGCGAAGCGTTACCATGATTTCCTCCGACTTGCGAAAATCAGCGAGAAGAAGAAGGGCACACCAACAAGGGCGGTAATCACCCCGATCGGCAGGATTGCACCCGGGATCAGAAGTTTTGACAAAACCGACGTCGCCGACAGAATCAGGGCCCCGCACAGAACCGATGCCGGCAGGAAGAAGCGTTGATCTTCGCCCACCAGCATGCGGGCAATATGCGGACCGACAAGGCCGATAAAGCCGATGGTGCCGACAAAGGAAACCGGAATTGCGGCCAGCATGCTGACAATCAGCATGGTGCGCAGACGAAGCCCCTGCACATTCACGCCAAAGCTTTCTGCCTTGGCATCACCAAGTCGAAGGGCGGTCAGGGCCCATGCCTGGCGCACGAATAGCGGCAGTGCAATCGCAACTGCAATCGCGGTGACCGCAACCTTGGTCCAGGTTGCCTTGACCAGACTGCCCATGGTCCAGAACACCACAGCAGCCAGTGCCTGTTCACTGGCAAGATATTGCAGCAATGCCAGAAGCGCGTTGAAGGTAAAGACCAGCGCAATACCCAAAAGCACGATGGTTTCAACCGTAACCCCGCGCAGGCGGCTGAAGAAATGAATGCTCAGTGCGGTTGCCATGGCCATGACAAAGGCATTGATCGGAATAATTAAATCAACAAATGCCGGCAGCAAAGCCACGCCAAGCACCAGCGCCAGGGCCGCACCAAATCCGGCAGCAGCCGAAATGCCCAGCGTAAACGGGCTGGCCAGCGGGTTGGCAAGAATGGTCTGCATCTGGGCACCGGCAGTGGAAAGGGCCGCCCCCACGGTCAAGGCCATCAGTGCGATCGGCATGCGGATATCCCAGATCACAACACGCAGCTGATCACTGGCCGACCATGGATCAATCAGGGTGGCAATCACATCCGATAACGGATAATTCGCGGGCCCGGTTGCCAGATCAATCGCAAAGGACAGAAACAGCGCGCAGCCCATGGCAACCAGGATCAAAAAACGACGCAAGGAGCGCGCTTTGTAATGCGCGCTCCCGGCTTCAATAGAAATCTGTTTGGTGGTCATCAGTTTGTCGCGGAATCCGTAACCGAGATGAAATAGCCCGGCTGGTAATCAAGCGGCAGGAAGCGGTCATGCAATTCCTTGAAGGTCGCTTCGGCATCAAGATCGGCAAACAGGTCCGGGTGGAACCATTTGGCCATCTTTTCGATGACAACGAACTGATACGGGCTGTTGTAGAACTGGTGCCAAACAGCGTGAATCTGACCGTTTTCAACAGCCTTGATGCCGGTGAATGCCGGACGTTCCATCAGGCCAACGAGTTTGCGGCGTGCTTCGACCATATCGGCATCCGGGCCAAGACCGACCCATGCACCGCCCGGGGAATAGGCTTCCCAGCTGGCACCGGTGCCAACGAACTGATCGGGATTGGATGCCACAACCTGTTCTGGGTTGATGGTGCCAAAGGTGCCCGGAATGATCGCGGCCGCGATATTTACGCCACCGGCCATTTCAACCATGGTGCCGAAATTCTCGTTGCCAAAGGACATGCAGCATTCTTCGGAATAGCCAGCCGCGCGTTCGATAAAGACCTGCGGCTTTTCCGGATTTGCCTTGGCAATGCGATCAAGCACATTCTGGATGTGATCGGCACGGAACTTGATGAATTCCGCAGCACGGTCTTCCTTGCCGGTCAGCTGACCAAGGATCTTCATGCTGGTTTCGGTGTTTTTCATCGGGGCTTCGCGGAAGTCGATATAGACCAGCGGAATACCGACAGCAGCCAGTTTGTCGTCATAGCCGCCATCTTCGGTCGCGCCCTTGGCTTCAAGGTTCATGATGACGACATCGGGTTTGAGCGCGATGGCCTGTTCGACATCAAACGTGCCGTCTTTCATGCCGCCAAAGGTCGGGATGTCATCAATGCGCGGATATTTCGCAGCATAGATGTCATAGGTTTGCGGGTCGGCTTTTTTCAGATCGTCTTTCCAGCCGACAACACGTGCAAAGGGATCTTCGCTATCAAGCGTTGCCAGACCATAAATCAGGCGACCTTCCCCCAGAATGACGCGTTCGACCGGCAGTTCGACGGTCACTTCACGGCCGGCAACATCCGTTACCTTGACCGAGTCTGCTGCCTGTGCGGTTCCCGCGACCATCATGGCCAAGGCAGCAATAGCACCATAAAATTTCATTCCCGTTCCCTCAAATTAGGATTGCCCGAAGCACGGATTATCAGTTATTGAGAATGCAAATCAATATTTTTCGCAAAAATAAAATCATTGATTTATCAGAAAGGTGTCATATTCACCTTTTAATTAGATAAAAACCGCAGAAAACTGCCATTCTTCGACAGAGAAGACCCAGAGAGAACCACAAATCATGAGCCAGGCCAGCAATTACAATTTGCGTGACGAGATCAAGGAATATTGGTCGATGCGGGCGGCAACATTTGATGAACAGCCCGGCCACGAAATCTTTTCCGATGCTGAACGCAGTGCCTGGCACGCGCTGTTTGAAAGGCATTTCGGGGTTGCCGATGGCCGCAAGGCACTTGATCTGGCAAGCGGTACCGGCGTGATCAGCCATCTGATGCATGATCTTGGCTTTGCCGTGACCGGTATGGACTGGTCCGAGGCGATGCTTGAAAAGGCGCGGGCGAAATCGCGGCTTCGGGGATCGAACATCCGGTTTTTATTGGGGGATGCGGAACATACCCTCGAAGAGGATGACAGTTACGATGTGATTGTCACCCGTCATCTCGTCTGGACGCTGGTTGATCCGGCGGCGGCCTTTGCGGAATGGTTCCGGGTTTTGAAGCCGGGTGGAAAGCTTCTTGTTGTCGATGGTGATTTTGTATCGCCGACATGGGCAACAAAACTGAACAAGGCGATGTCGGGTTTTCTCGAATCGATCGGGTTGCGCAAGCCGACCGAACCGGTGGCACATATGCAAACCCATCGCGACATTCTTGCCCGTGTGCATTTTTCCGAAGGTGCGCGCGCCAATGATGTTTCGGCCATGCTTGCCCGAACCGGTTTTGATCCGGTTGTTGTCGATTTCGATCTGCGCCAGATCCATGCTGCCCAGAAAAAACATATCAGTTTTGCCAAGGGGCTGGAACGCGGGGCGCAGCATCGCTATGCGATTTGCGCGCAAAAACCGGTTGCCGGTTAACGATCGCGCTTATGTGTGACGCACCGGTTCGGTGACGACATCTGTTATCACCGAATTTGCAATGAAACAGGCTTCATGGGCGCGGTGATGCAGATCGTCCTCGGTTCCGGTGTCGGGGCGCGGTCCGGCATAGGTCACGTCAGGGCGCAGAACGACCCTGGTGATCATGGTTTTGCCATCACGGGTTTCCATGATGCCGACAGCATCATCGGCATAACGATCAATTACCAGTCCGGCATCGGATGCGAAATGAAGGAAAAACAGCATGTGGCAACTTGAAAGGGTTGCGACAAAGGCTTCTTCCGGATCGACATTTTCCGCAACCGAATAGGGCAAAGGCACCACATGCGGTGATGAAGATGCCGGGATTTCAACCCCGCCATCAAACCGCCAGACATGGCCGCGTGAGTAGCGCCGGTCAGTGAATTTTTCGGTTTCTGCGCGTTGCCAGACAACATTTGCACCAAAGCTGCTCATGACGGGGTCCTGTCCGATGTCGGATGCGGATTTTGCCCCGATGTACCATCGATCGGGATCAATGTGCCGGCCGTAATTCCGATATGAGTTGAAAGAACGTCACAGGCAGCCGCGATATCATCGGCTGCGAGTGCGGAAAGTATGCGGTTGTGTTCTTCGTAAAAGACGCGGCGTGGCTGTGACCCGATCGGTTGCAGGGCATAGGCACGCCTTGCTTCGTTGCGAAGATCGGCAATCATTTTCAAAAGCCTTTCATTGCCGCATCCACCATACAGGGTTTGGTGGAAATCACGGTCCAGCTCGGCAAGGGTTTCGGGGTCTTCTTCTTCGAAAAGGTCTTCGTTCAGGCGGCGCGCCTTGCGCAGATTGCTTGCCGTCAGGTTCGGTGCCGACAGCATCAGCGCATTTTGTTCAAGCGCAATGCGGATCTGGCTGAGTTCACGGACGTCTTTCGCCCGAAGCCCGACCACGGCAAGGCTTCTGTCAGGGCGCTTTTCAAGCAGGCCGGATGTCCGCAACCGTTCAAGTGCATGGCGCACTGGCTGGCGGCTGACGCCAAATCGGGCGGCCAGTTCTTCCTGTTTCAGGATCGTTCCGGGGCCAAGGTGGCCGGACTGAATTTCGTTTTCCAGGGTCTGGGCGATAATGTTTGTATCCATGGATCCAAACTGTGTGGATTTTACTGCAAAGTCAAGCCACAACCGCGGTTGCGCCCTGAAAACGGGGTCGCCGTCGCAGGGGAAACGTGCGGCGCTTGTCGGATGTTTGTTCCGTTATCCGATTTATCCCTGATCCCGACGCGCCATGCGGGTGGGCTCTTGTCCGAATGCGGGGTTGGTACGATTTGATCAGGTCGCGTTTATTCTGCGGGGATGGCGCACGCTTCGTCATTGCGGATGGCGCAATGATCGGTGATGAAATCAATGATCCGGTTCTGGGTGTTGTCGATATCTTCGGTCACGATACCGTGGCGTCCGGATGTGACCATCTGAACATCGATTTCCGTTGCCTTGGCGGCAAGGCGACGGATCATGCTTGCGCTGGCCGGGTCGACGACCTGATCGCCATCGCCCTGAAGAACAAGCGTCGGGCATTCAAGGTCTGGCAAACGGCGCTGCATTTCAGCAACGGCTTGCCGCAACTGGTGCAGGCCGCCGATCGGAATGTTGCGGTAATTGATGTCGGGATGTTCGGAATCGTTCGGCCGGAAACTCAGCAATTCCTGTGCTGATGGCATCCATCCCATCAATTTGTTTGCCCCGTATAGCAACGGCACAAACATCAGATTGCGATTGCGGAATTTAAGCGGTGTTGCGGCCAGAACCAACCCGGCAAGCTTTTCGGGGTGGCTTGCTGCGTGAATGGCCGAAAGCGCCCCACCAGTTGAAAAACCGACAATGATCACCTGTTCGCAAAATGGTGACAGAATCTCGTATCCGCGTCGCACCGATGCCAGCCAATCCGACCAGGTGCGTTTTTGCAATTCATGGGGGGATGTTCCATGCCCGGACAGCCGTACCCCCATCACCGCATAGCCAAGGGCGGACAGTTTATCACCCAGTTCGCGCAGTTCAGCCGGGGATGCCAGGAACCCGTGGACAAGCAGCACCCCGCAGGCAAATCGTGTCTGCCCGTTGGGCAGAAGCAAATAGGGACGGCTGTCCGCTGTTGCGGTTTCCTGCTGATTGATTGCGTCGTATTTCGGATCCTTGAACTTGGCCCGATTCCAGGACCATGCCCGGACTTCATCATCAAAACGGCGATGGGCGATGTCGACCGGGCTTAGATGATCGACTTCGACCCGGGCGCGTTCCAGTGCCTGCCAGGCGGCATGAATCGGGGCCATTTCATTGGCATAGACCATGATCGGATTGTCCATGCGGATCTGGTCGAAATGGGCCTGTTCCTGCAATTTTGGCAGGAAACAGTATTTCTGATCACGGCGTTCGATCAGGCCAAGCTGGACAGCACTATCGATAAAGAACCGGATTTGCGGACAATTCAGTTCAAAGATACCGACATAATCAGCAGGGTTTTTCATGCCGCGATGCAGATGGACATTTTCGGCCTGCTGGATGTTCTTGATTGCCAGATACAGGGTTCTGTCAAAATGACCGATATCGATTTCGGTCACCCCGTCTTCAAGCCACATCATGATCAGGCGTGATGCCAGATGGCTGACATTGAGTGTCAGGTTGGAATACATCACCGCCATGCAATGATCGCGCAGCGGCTTGATGTGGCGGGTCAGGGCATATTGCGTCACCCGATCCGTCACCTTTTCAAGTGTCCGTGCCGGTTTGAACAGATCATCAATCGCGCCGGCCTGTGCCACCCGTCTTGCCAGCATGCGCCGGTCCAGCCAGTTAAAATGCATGCGCGGATCAACCGGATCGCCAAGGCGGATGTCCATATCGGTCTTCTTGAACATCAGATTGCCTTCAATAATCAGTTCTTCGGCCATCTTGGGGCTTAAGCCACCGGTAAACATGTCGGCTGCCCGTGCCAGAAGGTTCTGATCCACGCGAAGCGGATGAAACGTGATATTGGCCGGGAACATCAGTGTCGGTTTGGCAATGGTTGCGCGAAGATCATCTTCACTGCAGTCAAGAATGTCGGCCCAGCGCGACAATTCATCGCGCTTGCCCTTTTCAATCAGCGTCGACAGCCCGATTTTGAACCCGTCAGTACAAAGACCAAGCAACGCCGCCCCGGTATGATGGGCGCGTCTTGTATCGGCCGACCGGGAATAGACGCTGTAATCCGGGCGCTTTGGGTGCGGGCGTTCTTCCGAAAGGACACGCCGGTCCTTGACCATGCCGCCTTCGGGAAAGACAACCACCTTGCCACCGCGAAGGATTTCCTCGGCCAGAAACGGCAACAGGCGTTCATAGTCATTGGGAACACCGCCAAGTGCGCGCAAATAGCGCGAAAACGTATTGTCCTGCACGAAAAACTCGCCCGATGCGATCGACCGGCAATAGACCCCGGTTTCAAGCGCGATCAGAAATTGCGGGATAAAGGTTTCAAACCGGGCAAAATGGTTGAACATGAAAATGTCGCCTTGCGCGAGATGGTCGCGCGGGCCGTGCATCTTGATATTGATGTCGATATTGGCCCTAAGGGCGGTCATCGCACGAATGGTCCATTCGCACGTTTTGGCATTGATCGCGAACTTTTCACGTTCGATATCGCGGAAATCATGTGGCATGTGATGCGATACCCGGTTTGCCTAAGGCAATGGTTTCAAGGACGTTTTATCGGTTCTGTGCCGATTGTTTTGTCATTTTGATATGTGTCTTTGTGCGTGCCTTTGGAAGGTATGCTACAAGTAATTTGCGAAGAATTAATGTGCTGCGCGTAACTCTGTCGTGACGGTCGTGGCCTTGATGACTTTCGTCCGGCCACGCGCTTGCCAATGTCTGCCATCACGGCTTTCTGCCGTTCCAACCTGTATTTCCCGACAGGCCGATGGCCGGATTCCTGTTCTGACTCTCTGACTCATCGCCGGAGCTCCCGTGTCGACAACCGCCCCAGATCCGCAAATACCGAAACGGCCCGAAAATCCCGCACCATCGCAGGAAAAGGCGCGCTCGATCTTTTCGGATCGCAATTTCATCCTGTTTCTGGTCGGACAATGCATCACGACACAAGGCCTGTGGATTCAGAAAATCGCCATGTCCTGGCTGGCTTGGTCGTTAACGGGATCGGCATTCTGGACCGGTTTGATTGCCGCACTGAATTTTGCACCGGCCTTTTTTCTGGGGCCGATTTTCGGGGTCATGGCCGACCGGGTTGATTTGCGCCGGACGGCGATGTTGCTCAATCTTGGGCAAGCCACTGTGTCTTTTGTACTGATGGGTTTGTCCTATGCCGGGATGATGACTTTGCCCTGGATGATCATGCTTGCGGCGTCGATGGGGATATTGGGCAGTGCAATGACCCCGATCCGCTTGTCGCTGGTGCCGGTGATTGTCCCGCGTGAATTTATGAGTCGTGCGGTGGCCTATGCCGCGATGAATTTCAATATTTCGCGCCTTGTCGGTCCGGCGGTTGGCGGGGCGGTGATTGCGACCTGGGGGACAGGGATGGCCTTTATGCTGAATGCCATCAGCTATTTGCCGATGGTGTTTGTCATTTCGGTTGTGACCATTCATCAGGACCGCGCCCCCGATGCCAAAAGCCGGCGAATCCTGGCCGCCCTTGTTGATGGCGCCAGTTATGCGATCCATCACCCGATGATCCGTTCGGTGTTGGCGCTATCATGCTTTGTGTCACTGGTTGGTACGGGCATGATCGAACTGATGCCGGTTTTCGCCGAAGCAGTTTATGAACGCGGGGTGACCGGACTTGGCATGATGGCCTCGGCGGGCGGGATCGGGGCGGTGGCATCGACCTTTATGTTGTCGCGGGTCAAATCAAATGCTGCTGATTTTCAACGCATTACCATTGTCGGGGCCTTTGCAGCCGCGATTGGCATGTTCGGACTTGGATGGTCGCCCTGGTACGAGCTTGCGGTGGGGTTGATTGCGCTGACCGGGTTCGGGTTGACGGCGGTTGGTGTGGGGTCGCAAACCGCCTTGCAGCTTACGGTCGATAATAAATTGCGCGGCCGTGTGATGAGCTTCTGGAGTGCGACGAGTTTTGGTGGTATGGCGCTAGGAGGGACCATGCTTGGTGCCATATCCGAAGCCGGAAACATCCAGTACACCGCGCGCGGTTCGGGCATTCTGATCCTGTGTGCGGCTTGCGCCGGACTGTGGCGGCTTTACCGGATTGGTGCATCTGGTCGCCGGTCTGCGCCATCTTCGGATGCGGTGCAGTAAAGGATTATTAAGGCATGGCCCCCTATGGTGGGCGAACGCGAGTCATTTGGGGAAAATTTCAGATGCGGTTTCTGGGGATTGTAGGTCTATGTTTGGTGCTTTCCGCGTGTTTCAGCACGGGCAATTCCGCAACCCAGTCAACCGGCCCCATGCCAAGCGATACGGTCAAAGTGCTTGCCAGCGTCGATGTGCCAAGCTCGCGGCTTAATTCTTTTGCGCCGACCAACAAATTCCTGCAATGCGTACCCTATGCCCGCGAAGTTTCCGGGATCGAGATTTATGGTGATGCATGGACATGGTGGGCACAGGCCGGCAAACAGAATTTCCAGCGTGGCAATCGCCCGCAAGTCAGTGCTGTTCTGGCCCTGCGCAAGACGTCGCGTTTGAAGCTTGGCCATGTTGCGGTGGTTTCGGCAATTCTTGATAACCGCAAGATTCTGGTCAATCACGCCAACTGGGGCAGTGATTCGCGCACCCGCGGCAAGGTCCATTACCGTCAGCCGGTGGTCGATGTTTCGCCCAACAATGACTGGTCGGAAGTGCGCATGATGAATACGCTCGGTACATTCGGCAGTGTCTATCCCGCGCATGGCTTTATCTATCAGCCGCAAGAAACTGCGCAGGCGAATTAGCTCTCTTTCAGTGTTAGACCTCCGCCAATAAATGCCATAGCACATTCGTACTGCCAATTGGTTCTGGTTGCGGTGTGGTATCGCTGAAGAATGCAGTTCGGTACCCGTGGCGGTACTTTACTATTATAGAAGGCGATCCTCTTTCCTTGGTATGAGTGGGTGAGCGTAAGAAACATCGGCATATAATCCTTACCACCGAAAAATACGACTGGTTCATTTGACGTTGGTAATTGGCAAAGGTCACTCCAGTTGGTTTCATTACTCCGAAATTTATATGGTTGACCTTTACGTTTCACCGACAGACTGAAAGTGATGTCGTAATAAGGGGTAAGAAAGGCCGCATTAATCAGGCCCCATCCTGCAGAAAGGATAAAGACTTTATCAAGCCCGAACTTATCCACAAGTTGTTTGTAAATCGGGTTTTTATAAAGTTCGAACGCCCGAACGAGATTTAGAGGGTTATCTGGTGATTTGCTATAAGAGAGAAGAGTTTGACGCCACGTTAGTTTGCTATCAGCTTGATCATCTGGGTGTGCGTACAGGTAAGCGTCATCTTTCGGTGCCAATGCAGGGTCAGCGACAAAAAATATTTCTTTCCCATTTTCTGTCTTGAAAAATTGGCCGTTTTTTCTTCCGGCACATTGAATAACGATATTCATAGTTTAATTTCTCCAACAAGCTTCTCAAATACTTGAAGAAATTGAGGTTCATACTGTTCGGTGACGTGGTTTTGGTTCCAGAGGCCAGAAGTCTTTACTCTTTCCCTGTCGCATGAGTAACCCAGCCAGTTCTTTGATGGAGGGTTGATCGGTGTTCGTTGATGGTTACTCAAGAGTGCAATGCTGTTTCGTTCGATTAATCCGCGTAAGCTGTCCGGTCCTGGTTTGTCCTCAATCGGGAGCCAAAGAAATGGCATTTCGGCAATTACTGCGCTAACTTTCTTTTCATGCAGAAGCTCTGCCCTACGGATATCGTGATTTGAAGTTTGACCCTTTCCCCAGTTGTTTGGAGCACTTTCTTGCTCCTTATGGGCTAAGGCTATCCCTACAATTAGTCTAAAGATAGATGCCCGGTGATTGCCGCCGCCTGTTCGCGAGCTGCCCCGATGTTGGGATAATCTGTTCCAGAGAGTTGTTTTTGATCCTGCTTTGAGGGCGTGTGTGCCAACACGGACAACTCTAAGGTCTTGGTTGCTGGTGTCTGAACGATATTCGCCATCCTCGAAGAAAAAATATACACCACGTTGTGGCCAGCCTGTTCGGCCTGAGCACCTACTTAGCATGCGCTTGCCGCCAAGTGTGTTCTCAAGTTGACTCAGAATGGAGTAAAAACGGCTTATGTCTGACTCACGGCTCACGGTGTGCACCTAAGTGATTGGGTTTAAATTTATATTCTTTTTCAACTATAAGTATTTTTCAAGGTTGCAAAGAAAGAAAATGGCGAAGCTCCCGCAGATAGAGAGCTTCGCCAGTTGGAAGCGTGCGCCTGGCACGCTCTGAATCCGTGCGGGCGGCACGGATTCGGGGGTTGAACTTGTGTTTTGTCGCTCAGGCTGCGATGGGGCCAAGGGCGGCAAACAATGCGCTGTCGCTGTTTTCTTCCGGGTTTGGCGTGGTCAGAAGCTTTTCGCCGTAAAACACCGAATTGGCCCCGGCCATCAGACACATGATCTGGGCCTCGCGGTTCAGTTCCGTGCGTCCGGCCGACAGCCGCACCATTGATGTCGGCATGGTAATGCGGGCCGTTGCCACCATGCGCACCAGCTCCAGCGGATCAATCGGATCACGCCCGGCAAGCGGTGTTCCGGCCACCGGCACCAGCGCATTGATCGGCACGCTTTCCGGATGGGGATCAAATCCAGCCAGAACCGCAAGCATTGATGCCCGATCACGAATGGTTTCACCCATGCCAATGATCCCGCCACAGCAAAGATCAATACCGTGCGACCGCACCGCAGAAAGCGTATCAAGCCGATCCTGATAGGTCCGGGTGGTGATGATTTTTCCGTAAAATTCCGGGCTGGTATCAAGATTATGGTTATAGGCCGTCAGTCCGGCGTCCTTCAGTTGCTTGGCGTGATGGGGGTCAAGCATGCCAAGGGTAACGCAGGCCTCCAGCCCCAGTGCATCAACGCCGCGCACCATTTCAAGCACCGCGTCAAACGCCGCACCGTCGCGCACCCGACGCCATGCTGCCCCCATGCAGAACCGATCAGCCCCGGCATCCTTGGCGCGCTTGGCCATGTCAATGACCGATGCCGGATCAAGAAGCTGTTCCTTGCCCAGTTTGACCTCGCGATGGTGGGCCGATTGCGGGCAATAGGCGCAATCTTCGGGGCAACCACCGGTCTTGATTGAAAGCAGGCTGGCCTTTTGCACATGTGACGGATCGTGATGGGCGCGGTGCACGGCATTGGCCTGTCCGACCAGATCCAGAAGCGGACTGCGATAGATCGCCTCGATCTCCTCGACGGTCCAGTCATGACGAATGGTGCCCGTGGCGGGCGAAAGCATATCGGGTTGGGGCATGTCGGATTGCGCGACCGTCATCGGATCAGCCTGCCACATTGCGGTTTTTCAGGCGGCTTGCCGCCGCAAAGCCCAGTGCAACCAGCGCGATCTTGATCGTGTCACCCAAAATGAACGGGGTAAAACCAAGTGCCAGAACCTTTTCTGATGGAACAAAGGCCGAAAGTCCCGCCAGTCCCAGCAGGTAAACCGGCACCATGCCCCCCATCATGACAACAAAGCGCCCAAATGCCCCGCGGCCGCGCGCCAGCGCCCCGACCAACCCGGCCGCAACAAGGTAACCGGCCAGATATCCACCCGTCGGCCCCATCATATAGGCAATGCCGATGCCGCGTTCGGGTGTCCCGGCAAAAACCGGAAGCCCCACGGCCCCGGCGGCAAGATAGGTCAGCATGATGGCAACTGCCATGCGGGGGCCCGTGGCAAGGGCGATAGCCATGATCGCCATGGTTTGCAGCGTCATCGGGACCGGCCAGAACGGAACCGTGGTCTTGGCGCTTGCCGTGATCAGGGCCACACCGGCCAAAACCGCAACGCTGTTTTTGACGGCTTTGAAAACCGGATTGTCGATCGCAGCAGGGCTGTCGGGGGTAACAGGATGGACCATGATGACGGGTTCCTTCGGCGGTTGTTTTATAATTATCTATAAAATTGAATCTGATCTATTAATTACGACGTCATCCGGGATCAAAATCAATCCAAAAATCATCAAATCGCGGGATTTGAGCAAGAATTCGAATAAACTGTGATTAAGTATCTGTAATTGCTATCTAATAATTATCTATAAAAATCGGAATTATAGACGCGCAAACGCGACATCTGGGCGCAGCAGCACCCGATTGCCAATCATCAGACCAGAAATTTTGGATTTTTGATCAGATCGCCGACAATTTCCGGCTGTTTTTGCCGGGCTTGGTGCCGATCCATTTCACGTGCCGGGCAAGGGTCGCGGCCGCAACATCAAATTGATGTTCGCGCAGGGCCCGCAAGATGGCGCGGTGATCCTGATCGGTCGGGGCTTCCCATTCCATCCGGAAGCCCGAAAACAGGAATCGCGCACTGGCGGCATGAAGATCATCGATGCTGGCCATCAGGCGCGGCATGTTGCACGGCGCAAGAATGATGCGATGGAAAGCCTTGTTGGCGTCTTCCCACTCGCGGACGTCCCTGGCGTTTTCACCGGCCCGGTTGATGTCTTCGGCGGTATCCAGGATCGCACTGGTCAGGTTCGGGGCGGCATGGCGCAAGGCCAGAACTTCAAGTGACGCCCGCATTTCCGCGACTTCGCGAACCTCGGCAATATCAAAACTTGCCACCCGGACACCGCGCCTGGGTTCACTGACAACAAGACCCTGTGCCTCAAGCCTGCGGAATGCTTCGCGCACGGGGACGTGGCTTGCGCCAAATTCCTCGGCAAAGTGATCCTGCCGCAACTTTGTGCCCGGTGCAATTTCACCGGCAATGATGCGATCGGCCAAGGCGCGGGTGATCCGCCCGGTAACGGTGGTGTCGGTCTTTTGGGTCATGATTTTATAGATAATTTGACCGGCGGGATTTGTCACTGGAAAGTTCGTGGCCGGGCCAAACAATCCAAACCGCAAACACGGCAAACCCGGTCGCGAAAAAGCCGGGCCATAAACGTGGGCCCGGCTTCGGGTTTGGCGGTATAAGCGGACCGACTATTCGGCCACCAGGTCGCAATGCTCGTCTGGCATATCGGCAAAGGCATCGCGCAATGCATTCGACCATGCATCGGAAAGTGCACGAAATCCCTGATCATCGGCTTCGATCCGGCGCAGTTCGGAAAATGCACAGGTGTCATCGGGCAGGACGGCGAGATCAAGCGGCATGCCGACTGACAGGTTGGATCGCAACGTCGAATCCATCGACAGCAACACAGCCTTGACCCCGTCCTGAATCGGGGTTTCCGGGGTAATCACCCGATCAAGGATCGGCTTGCCGTATTTATGTTCGCCGATTTGCAAATAGGGCGTATCGGTGGTGGCTTCGATGAAGTTGCCCGCCGCATAGACCAGAAACAGACGCTGTTCCCCGCCCTTGCGCTGTCCGCCCACCATGATGGATGCGGCGCTGCTTTCGTGATGTTGCTCAAGCGTGTCGTGGTATTTGTTCTGAACCTTTTGCATTGCTTCGCCAAACAGTTCGGCAACACGGAACATGCTGGGCGCACTCAGGATGCAGTTTCCCGGTTCGGTATTCGGGTCGTCGATCGCCTCAAAAAGGGTGCTCATCACCGCTTGTGTGATCGCAAGGTTCCCGGCTGACAAGGCAACAATGGCGCGATCACCGGGCACTTCCCAGGTGAACATCTTGCGATAGCGCGAAATGTTATCAAGCCCCGCATTGGTCCGCGTATCGGAAAGGAAAACCATCCCTTCGTTCAGCATCAAACCGACACAATAGGTCATTTTCGTTTTGGCCCGGCTATTGTTGTGATTGCGCGATGATGACTGTTACATCCAAATTTTCGTTCGCGCCACCAGTATGTACACCCCGTATAGGTGTTGCCACCTGGCCATCAAGTCCAGCCCCGAGACGAATATAATAATCGGTCGGGCAGCACCGGTTTGCCGGGTCAAACCCGACCCATCCGAAGTCAGGAAGATACAATTCCGCCCAGGCATGGGATGCCTCGTGAGGGTTGCCATCCTGATCGGCAAACAGATATCCCGACACATAACGTGCGGGAATGCCCAGATGCCGGGCAGCCGAAATCAGAACATGGGCGTGGTCCTGACAAACCCCCTTGCCGTCGGCCAATGCATCGGCGGCGGTTGTATGCACATGGGTTGAGCCCGGTGCATATTCGATGGCATCCGATATTGCCCCGGCCAGGGCATGCGCGCGATCAAGAAGCGGCACATCCTTGGTCTTTTTGGCGACCTTGTCGGCCAGTTTGCGGATGGCCGCACTGGATTTGGTCATTGGTGTGGTGCGCAGGAATACCCCCGGAAAGGCACGCTCCTTGTGACCGCGCAAAACACCGGCGGTGTCGGTTGTTTCCACTTCGCCGCGAACCACAATCTCGATTGCATCGACCGGGCCGCCAGCGGTAAGCGTGCTGATGACATCGCCATTGCCATCGGTGAATTCCGATCCGATCACGCATCCCTCGGCGGTGATTGACCAGTTCAGGATCTTTTGCCCGTCAAACTGCGCCGGGGTGAGTTTCAGGCTTTGCACGACGTGACGTGCGGGCATTTCATAGCGGTAATTGGTTCTGTGTTCGACCGTCAGGCGCATCTTATTGCCCCCCGAAATAATAGGCGTCGGCAATGGCGTTGGACAGCGCACCATTGCGGGCCTGAAAATCATTGAGGAATTCATGCAGCCCGGTCGAAAAGATTTCGTCCATTTCGCTTTGGGTCAGAAGCGAATACATCTCGACAGCCTGCCCGTGCACCGGGTGGCGTTGGCCATAATGGCGCGCCAGCCGTTCCAGATGCTGGGTGATCTGTTCCGCACAATGGGCAAGGGACCGCGGACTGAACGGATTAAGGATCAAAAAATGCGCGATCCGGTGCGGTGAATAATCATCGCGATAAACCCAGTGGAACGCACGCAGCGACGATGCTGCCCGCAAAACGGTCGTCCATTGATAGTTA
The DNA here is from genome assembly GCF_023588965.1 of Thalassospira sp. GO-4. Lineage (NCBI taxonomy): Bacteria > Pseudomonadati > Pseudomonadota > Alphaproteobacteria > Rhodospirillales > Thalassospiraceae > Thalassospira > Thalassospira sp. GO-4. The sequence continues at coordinate 2,941,924 of NZ_CP097807.1, read as the reverse complement.
TCCACACCATCGCCGACCATGCTGGTTTCGGGTAGAAGCACGTAATATTTCACGTCCAGAAGGCGGGCAGTGTTATCGGCGCGTTCGATGAAAGTGCCCAGACGGATAAAATCATAGCCGTCATTACGCAAAATGGTCGAATCCGTCGCCCCGCGAAACAGCGCGCCCTGCTTTTTGACCCAGTCGATGAATTCCGGCAGTTCATTCTTGGCCAGATTATGCATCGACGGACGGCGAAGCTCCATCAGCGCGTTGTTCAGTGCTTCCCACATTTCTGCGGTAATCGCGGTACGCATGGCGCGTGCATTGGCGCGCGCATATTCAAAACAATTGATGATTGACGACGGGTTATCCCGGTTGAAAATCAGGTAATTGGCGACTTCTTCCTGGCGCAACGGCGCATCGGGATCATATCCCGCCATGCAGCCGGACGCCGAAAGAACCGATTCCCATTCGGACCGGTTGCCATCGCCAACAGCAGGCATCAGCGCCATGCGATAGCCCATCTCCATCAGGCGGGCCATGTTTTCGGCCCGTTCAACATATCTCGACAGCCAGAAAAGGTTGTCTGCGGTACGGCTAAGCATCTTTCAACCCTTTCCCTTGTTAATCGCTCATGATCCAGGTGTCCTTGACCCCGCCACCCTGTGACGAGTTCACGACAAGCGACCCTTCGCGCAGCGCCACACGGGTCAAGCCGCCGGGTGTGAGGCGGATGTCATCACCGACAAGACAGAACGGTCGGAAATCGACATGGCGCGGCGCAATGCCGCTTTCAACAAAGGTCGGGCAGGCCGAAAGTGCCAATGTCGGCTGGGCGATGAAATCGCCCGGATCGGCCTTGATACGTTCGGCATAGGCGGCCTGTTCTGCCTTGGTCGATGCGGGTCCGACCAGCATGCCATATCCGCCCGAACCGTGGACTTCCTTGACCACCAGTTCGCCGAGATGCTCAAGCACATATTTCAGGTCATCGGATTTTCCGCATTTCCAGGTCGGAACGTTATTAAGGATCGGTTCCTGCCCCAGATAGAAACGGATCATGTCGGGCACATAGGTATAAACCGCCTTGTCATCGGCGACCCCTGCACCCGGTGCCGAGCAAATGGCAACCCCGCCTGAACGGTAAACATTCATCAGTCCCGGCACGCCAAGCACCGAGTCCGGTCGGAAGCACAGCGGATCGATATAGGCATCATCAATGCGGCGGTAAATCACATCCACCCGGGCCGGGCCACGGGTGGTGCGCATGTAAACGCGGTCTTCCGATACAAACAGATCCTGTCCTTCAACCAGCTCGACCCCCATCTGGTCGGCCAGGAAAGAATGTTCGTAATAGGCGCTGTTCATTGCGCCCGGTGTCAGGACAACAATATTGGGATCACGGTCGCATTTGGGCGGTGCGATGCTTTTCAGCGTTTTAAGCAACATGTCCGGATAGCTTTCAACCGGCTCGATACGCAGGTTTTTGAAAAGTTCCGGGAACATCCGCATCATGATTTCGCGGTTTTCAAGCATGTAGGACACGCCAGACGGGGTTCGGCAGTTATCCTCAAGCACATAGAAGTCTTCGGGTCCGGTGCGGACAATATCGACGCCGACGATGTGGCTATAGACCTTGCGCGGTGGATCGATCCCGATTACGGCCGGTTCAAAGGCGTCATTTTTAAACACCAGATCAGCGGGAATGATCCCGGCCTTGATGATTTCGGCATTGTGGTAAACGTCATAGAGAAACGTGTTGAGTGCCCGGGCGCGCTGTTTGACACCACGATCGAGCTTGCGCCATTCGCTTGATGTAAAAATGCGCGGGATCAGATCGAACGGGATTAACCGTTCCGGGTCACCGCCTTCGCCATAGACGGCAAAGGTAATGCCGATTTTGCGAAACAGCGTTTCAGCTTCAAGGCGCTTCTGTTCGAGGACCTCGGGGCCGTTTGCTTCCATCCAGTCAACCAGCGCGCGATAAGGTTCGCGAACCTGGTCGTCCATCGTCATCTCGTTGAACATGCATACTCCCCTTATTTACCTTTCGATTAAAGGCGTCCGGGGGTGGCATGGTCAAGGATGTTCAGGGTTGAAATGACAGATTTTTCGGCAAAAATCTGTTGTGCTGAAAAAATAAACTCGGCGCTTGGGGTGTTTGGTCAAAAAACGGGCGGACTTGGCGTCCGCCCGGTCGGTGTCATGCCTTGGCCGGGCGCAACACATGGGTATGGTCGGCGGCATAAAGCCGGGAATCGGTGAAATCCTTTCGCCCGAACACTTCACCGACCATGATCAGTGCCGTGCGGGTAATGCCGCTTCCTTTGACCTTGGCGCGGATATCACCAAGGGTGCCAAAGATATATTGCTGATCGGGCCAGGTGGCGCGATAGGCAATCACCACCGGGCATTCTTCCCCGTAATGCGGAGTCAGATCACGCACCACATTGGCCAGATTGTTGATCGACAGATGCACGGCAAGGGTGGCCCGTGCTTTGCCAAGTTCGGCAAGACTTTCGCCGTCGGGCATCGCCGATGACCGCATGGCGGTACGGGTCAGGATCACGGTTTGCGAAATATCGGGCAGGGTCAGTTCTGCACCGATTTCAGCCGCAACCGCAGCATAGGCCGAAACACCCGGGGTGATGTCATAGGGAATGCCAAGATCATCCAGGCGACGGATCTGTTCGGCAATTGCCCCGTAAATCGACGGATCACCGGAATGCACACGCGCCACGTCCTGACCCTTGGCGTGGGCTGTTTCAATCTCGGCGATGATTTCATCAAGATGCATCGAGGCGGTATCAATCACGCGTGCGCCTTCTGGTGCGCTTGTGACGATTTCTTCGGGCACCAACGATCCGGCATAAAGACAGACCGGGCATTTTTCAATCAGACGCAAACCGCGTACGGTGATCAGGTCCGGGGCACCGGGGCCGGCGCCAATAAAATGAACAGTCATTAATCTGCCTTGTCGTTTTTCGAGGTGCTGAGAACCGGCGCCTTGGCCGCATCCGGGCCCTTTTTGGCATAGCCACGCGGGGTATAAACCCATTCATTTTCACCGCGCGTGATGTGGCGGCTGTTGCTTGATCCGACCAGAACCGTGGTCAGCATATCCACCATGTCGACTTCAAGTTTCGAAAGCGGAACGACCGTGATTTCCTCGTCCGGGCGGCCCAGCTGACGGCCAAGAACCACCGGGGTATCAGCCGGTCGGTGTTTAAGCAGGATATCACGTGCAACGGCCAGCAAGTCGCGGCGGCGTTTGGATACCGGGTTATAGAAGGCAATGACAAAGTCGCCCTCGCCCGCGGCCTTAAGACGGCGCAGGATATCTTCACGCGGGGTCAAAAGATCCGAGAGCGAAATCGCACAGAAATCATGCCCCAGCGGCGCACCAATACGCGATGCCGCAGCCTGAAGGGCGGAAATGCCCGGGGAAACCTGAACCGCAACCCGGTTCCAGTCGGCGCGATCTTCGCGGTCCAGCAACTCGAACACCAGGGTGGCAAGCGCATAGATACCCGCATCCCCCGATCCGATCAGGGCAACATCCTTGCCGGTTGCAGCCAGTTCAAGGGCATGGCGCGCACGGGCCTCTTCGGCGCCAAGGTCGGAATGGTGGCAATCCTTGCCATCAATCAGCGATCCCAGCAAATCAAGATACATCTGATAACCAACGATATCGGTCGTGCGACCGATCAGGGCGGTGGCCTCCGGACTGCGCCAGCCGATCTGACCCGGGCCAATGCCGACAATCGACAATTTTCCCTGTGCCTTGCCAACCTGCTCGGGGATGATGTCATCCTGTGACAGGGCAATGGCACAGGTGGATTTCTTGGTTTTGTGCTTGGGCACGATCAGCTTGCCATTCGGGCCGACGGTGGCAAGGGCCGCACCCTCGGCAACGCCGTGACAGCCGGTTTCGGCAAAGACAACATCAGAAGGCGTTACAAGACGATTTGCCTCGGCTTCAAGGGTTTGGGCATCAAAGAACCGGGCCGGAACGCCAAGACGGCGGGCCAGTTCATGCACAGCCGCTTCGTCGGCCTTAAGGTCAATCGAACTGACACAGGCGATGGCCTTCGGGCTCAGGCACTGACCGGCCAGTGTTTCCATGACAAGGTCATAAAGATCGTCAACCGGGCAGCCGCGTTCACAACCAACCCCAAGGGCAAGAACCGGCGGGTGATAGGTGATTGCGGTTTCTGCGCCATCACTGATCGCATCGTCATCGGCGCCCTCGCGGGCGGTGGCAGTGATCAATACGCTGCCATCCTCAGATTGGGAAATGGCACTGTTGGTCAGCCAGGCGCTTGATCCTGCTTCGACCTCAATCCGTGCCGATGCGCCAGCCAAAAGGGCGGCGGTGGTCGGTTTGACAGTTTCGGGCGTACCCAGTTTCCAGCCCGCGGGCGGTTCATCAAGGGCAAGACCCAGCATCGCATCGCCCGGCGTGGTGATTGCAGCATTGCCGCCAAGCCGTTCGGCCAGATCACGGGCAAGGCGGTTGCCGCCATGATGCCCGCCCAAAAGCGGGATGAAAGTATCACCGGCTTCGTCAACGGCAATGACGGCCGCATCTTGCCACTTGCCTGCCAGAAGCGGCGCAAGGGCGCGGATCAGAATGCCGGCGGCACAGACGCCGATGATCACGTGATCAGATGAAAAAGTTTGTTGCAGATGCGCAATGGTATCGTCAAAGGCAATATCGACATCCTTGACCGATACGCGGGTGCGCAGGCCATGGACGCTGGCACCCTGAAGGTTGCTGGCGATTTTGCGCGCGGTCGGAAGGGCGCGCTGCGTCAGGCAAATCACCGCTATCGGGGCAATGGGGTTGGTCGGCAATGCCGGGCTGTTCGAGCTGTTATGGGCGGTCATCGCCATGCGTCTCCGCGACGGTGGATCAGGATCATGGAAAAATACGGTGCCTTGGCATCAGCCGGAAGATCGGCCAGCGGCACCATTTTCTGGGTTTCAAGGGTGGCGCGTTCGATGTAGCGCGCCCGATCTGTCAGGCCAAGCTCGTTGATGACTTCACGCACTTTGGCGAAATGACGGCCAAGCTTGATGATGGCAGCCGCATCGGTATTGGCAAGCTGGGTGCGCAGGCGATCTGCATCAAGCGGACCGGGGATGACTTGCAAAACATCGTTCTTGGCGGCAAGCGGCGCGCCAAGCTGGGCGGCACAGGCCATCATGGAACTGACGCCGGGCACGGTTTTGACCGGATATCCGGCCTCGGCCAGGCGGCCAAACAGATACATGAAGCTGCCATAAAAGAACGGATCGCCTTCGCACAGCACGGCAACGGTTTTGCCCGCCGCAAGATATTCGCCAATCTCGATGGCGGCGGTGTCATAGATCGGGTCGGCGGGTTTGCCCATTTCAATGCGGATGGCGATTTCAATCCGGCCTTCGGGAATGTGCGGATCGACGATCTGGCGGGCCAGACTGACACCGTCTTCAAGCGCGGGATAGGCAATCACATCGGCCTGTTGCAGGATGTTATAGGCCTTAAGCGTGATCAGATCGGGCTCCCCCGGTCCGATGCCAAGCCCATAGGCGGTTCCGGCAACCGGAAGGTCGTTTGATGCGGGAAGATCCGCACTGCTCATGCTTTTACTCCGAGGTAATGGGTGACGGGGGCAAGGTTGCTCCAGCCCCTGAAATTGCCGCGCGGAACCAATCGGGATACCGACAGGCGCGACAGCGTGCCACCGTTTTCATTATAAAATCGTAATAATTTTTCTTCGCCTTCCAGCGTGACCGTATTGGCCACCAGCCGTCCATGTGCAGGAAGCAGTTTCCAGCAGGCTTCAAGCAACCCGTCACTGGTGATCCCGCCGCCAATAAAAATGGCGTCAGGCCTTGGCAAGCGGTCAGCAAAGGCGATTGCATCTTCAATCGTGCTTTGTTCAATGACCAGTCCCGGTACGCCCAGACGAAGCGCATTCTTTTTGATCATTGCACAACGTTCAGCGTCACGTTCAATCGCAACCGCCTTGCCCCGCAATCGCATCCATTCAATGGAAATCGAACCGCATCCGGCCCCCAGATCCCACAAAACACCCCCGGCAAACGGCGCAAGGGAAGAAAGCGTTTGTGCACGGATTTCCGATTTGGTGATCATACCATCATGAATGAATGCATCATCGGGCAAACCCGGTCCCATGGGTAACGGATTGGCTTTGGGGCCGGCTTCAAGATCAATCATGATCAGATTAAGCGGATCGACCGATTTGACATCAGGCATCGAAGTGGCGGTTGATTGCCAGGTGCGCGCCGTCTGGGTGGTAATCCGTTCTTCGGGGCCACCAAGGCGTTCGCAAACCGACATGCGGCTTTGATCAAAACCGGCTTCGCACAGCATGACCGCGACCAGTGCCGGGGTTGACCCGTCGGCACTTAGTGCAATCAGTTTGCCATGCGGGCGCAAATGGGCGCGCAGGGTTTCGGGTTCCCGTCCGTGCAGGGTAATCACATCGCATTCAGCCAATGGCCAGCCAAGCCGCGATGCGGCCAGTGAAATGCTTGATGGGGACGGGATCGCATATATCGGTTCGGGTCCGAAATATTTAATCAGTGTATTGCCAACCCCGAAATACATCGGATCGCCACTGGCCAGAACCACAGGGTTCTGATCAAGGCAATCTTCGATCAGCGGCAGGTTGGCTTCAAATGGTGTGATCCATTTGTTTTGGGTTGCGGTGTTGGACCCGGGCAACATGGCGATATGGCGAGTACCGCCAAAAATGATGCGGGCATTTTCAATGATTTTGCGCGCCATCGGCGACAGGCCGTCATAGCCGTCTTCACCGATGCCGATCACTGTGATGCGCCCGTTAAGTGGGGATTGTTCATTCATGACAGGCCCGCCTTCTTGCGATCAAGGGTGCCATCGGGTGTCGTTTCGTCATCACGTGCAAGGCGCGCCAATGCATTGACTGTGGCGGCGGTCACCGCACTGCCGCCAAACCGGCCGCGTAAGGTGACAAAGGGAATATCCCCGGCATGTTCGATCAGGGCATCCTTGCTTTCAGCCGCTCCGACAAATCCGACCGGCATGCCGATGATTGCGGCGGGCTTTGGCAGTCGGCCGTTGTGAATGGCTTCGAGCACATGGAAAAGGGCGGTGGGCGCATTGCCGATCGCGATTATTGCGCCTTCGATATGATTAGCCCATGCCTCGACCGCGGCGGCAGACCGGGTGGTGCCAAGCTGGGCTGCAAGGCCGTGGGTATCACCATCATTCAACGTGCACAAAACCGGGTTTTCCGCGGGCAAAAGGCGGGAAATGATGCCATGGCGGACCATTTCCGCATCACAAAGGACGGGTTTGCCTGTTCGTAATGCCTGTGTGGCGGCTCCACAAAGATCACCGCCAAAGACGATCTGACCCGCCATTTCGACCATGCCACAGGCATGGATGATACGGATGGCAACAGGACGCTCGGTCTCTGAAAAGCGCGCAAGGTCTGCCTCGGCCTCGATCGTGGCAAAGCTTTTGGCATAGATTTCCTGCGGATCACGCAGATAGTCAAACATTGCCGCGCCTTTCAGAACTCGGGGATCGACCGGTCAGGAACCGGTCGATTTGTTCGCATCACCATGATCATGGGAATGGCTGTGCCCATGGTCGTGATTATGGCTGTGATCATGTGCGTGGTCATGACCGTGATCGTGGCTATGGCCGTGGTGGTGCCCGTGACTGTGTCCGTGACCATGATGGTGATGATGGCCGTGGCTATGACCATGGCTGTGCCCGTCGGTGCCGATCCCCATCACATGATGGTGGTGGCCGACCTGCGGGGTGCCAACATCACCTTCAAAGCCGATGATCTGCTCGCGATATTTGCACAGCTGGCAGTTCATATTGTTGTCGCCGGTGTCAATCTCGGCCAGGCGCTCGGCAAAGCTTTCAAGCACCATCGGGTGATCTTTAAGGTAACCGGCCTTGATGAATTCGACATCGCCGAACTCGGCTGCGACTTCGTCGGTGTGGGTATAGATACGGTCGATCAGGATACCCGCAAACAGGAAATAGGGGAAAACCACAACGCGTTTGTAGCCCAGTTTCATGGCTTCGCGCAGACCCGCATTCACGCGCGGATGGGCAACACCGGAATAGCTGATTTCGGTACGGCCAAATCCCATGCCTTCCTGAAGCATGCGGGCAACTTTATAAACGTTTGAATTGGCATCCGGGTCATTGGTGCCCCGCCCGACGACCATCAGAAGGGTTTCTTTGCGCGATACGCTGTCATCCGCATCGGCAAGGGCTTCTTCGATACGGTCTTTGGCCGCGATCAGAAGTTTGGGATCAATCGCCAGATCACGACCGAATTTGACATCGATATCGGGATTGTCATGGGCGAAATTGTTTACTTCGCTCGGCAGGTCATTTTTGACATGGCCGGCGGCAAACAGCATACCCGGAAGGGCATAGATCTTTTTGTGGCCCATGGCTTTGAGCTTTTCAAAGCCGTCACGCAGGATCGGGTGCGCAAATTCGAGAAAGCCGCTTTCGACATCGTAGTCGGCCAGATGGGTCTGTTTCATCGTTTCAACCATGGCGTTGAACTGTGAAACCGCGCGTTCATCACGCGAACCGTGACCGCAAATCATTACTGCGCCTTTGGGGGACATAAAAGGCTGCTCCTTTGTCTCTCTTTTGGTGTTCTTCGCGATGACTTTTGCCATCGCGGTACCCGATGCCACCCCCGTTTTCACCGATTGGCCTGCGGAATGCAAGCGGCAGGTAACAGAAGAAATATCGAAGGCGGGATCAGAGGCGAAAATACTACTTATGGTGGGCGGGCGGGTCGTTGATATCGAATATCTTGTGGGGCGGTGTGGTCTTAGGGGGATGCATGCTGTTGTGACGATCAATCGTATGATAAAAATAAAAATCGTATGAATTTCTTCTATCAAATCGGGTCAGGCTTGGCAAATGATGGTGTCGCAGCAGGGCCTTGGCCCGTGCCCGTGTCATTGGCATTGACGGTTTGCCGTGCAAGTCGCACATTGCGCCGATGGAACCCGATCTTGCAGATTTTCTTATTCCGGCTTCCGGCTTTTCCGGACCACTTTTCACAATACTGGTGCTGGCGCTGGTGTTGGACGCGATCTTTGGCGATTTCCCATGGTTGTTTTCACGCATTTCCCATCCGGTGGTCTGGATTGGCAATCTGATTTCGTGGTTCGAAAAGCGCCTTAATCGCAAGGGGCTTGGTAATGCGGACTTGATCCTGCGCGGCATGGTCACCAGTCTGGCGGTCATTTTCGTGGCAGCGGTGGCCGGTGGTGTCATCCAGATTCTGTCGGCCTTTGGCGGTGTCTTCTGGCTGTTCGAGATCCTTCTGGTGGCGATCCTGATCGCGCAAAAGGGCCTTTATCAACATGTCAAAGCGGTCTCGACAGCCCTTAAAACCGATGGACTTGCTGGCGGACGCAAGGCGGTTTCGATGATTGTTGGCCGTGACCCGGACAAGCTTGATGAAGCCGGTGTCAGTCGGGCGGCAATTGAAAGCTGTGCTGAAAACTTCTCGGACGGGGTGGTCGCGCCGCTTTTCTGGTATGTGGTCGCCGGACCGGTTGGTATTTGCGCCTATAAGGCGATCAACACCCTTGATTCGATGATTGGTCACCGCAACGAACGGTATTTGTATTTTGGTCGGTTCGCAGCGCGGCTTGATGATGTTGCCAATTTTATCCCGGCCCGGATTGCCGGGGGCGTGATTTGTCTGGCCGCCGTGCTTGGTGCCAAGACCAGCGGTAAAGCTGCCTGGCAGACGCTTTGGCGTGATGCCCGCAAACATAAATCCCCCAATGCCGGATGGCAGGAAGCAGCCTTTGCCGGCGCCCTTGATCTGGCTCTTGCCGGGCCACGTCAATATGGCGATGAAATCGTTGATGATCCCTATATCGGGTCGGGCCGGCGCGATGCCGGGGCAGCTGATATTGACCGGGCATTGTCGCTTTATATCGGGGCCTGTCTGATCAATGCGGCCTGGCCGGTTCTGATCAAGGCACTTTGGATCGGGTTATGAGCGCTGGTTGCGCGATTGATGCGTGCCCAAGGGGGGCGGAATTTCTAGTTGCCGTGCTCAAAAACCGTTTTAATGCCGAAATCCTTGACCGTACCGGATTGCTGGGCTTCACCGACTGGTGGCTTACGGCGGGGTGTCTGGCGCAGACCGTCTGGAACCTCAAAGCCGGAAAGGCGCCTGAAACCGGGATTGAGGATTATGATCTTTTTTATTTCGATCCCGACACAAGCTGGGATGCGGAGGATCATTCAATTTCCAGATGCGCTGATCTGTTTTCGGATCTTCCGATCCGGATCGAGCTTCGAAACCAGGCCCGGGTACCGATCTGGTATCGCCAAAAGTTCGGTCTGGAATATGGGGCGGTTCAATCGGCAAGCGATGGCATTGATCGCTTTGCCTATCAAACCACGGCGATCGGTCTTCGCAGGGAACTTGACGGCGATTACCGACTTTATGCGCCGTTCGGGGTAAAAGCCGCCCTTGACGGCCGCGTCATCCCGAACAAGGCGCTCCCCATCGCGTCGGTTTACGCCGCGAAAGTTGCCAGATGGAAAAACATCTGGCCGCATCTTGATGTCATGCCGTGGGCTGAGGGAAGTGATGTGGATATGGGCGACGTCTGAGCCATCAAAATGGACGTCAGCTATTGCCTTCATTCATCCGTGCAATGGTCGAGGTGGTCGAAAAACCGTCCTCAAGATTGGCCAGCACCACTTTGCCGCCATAGCTTTGCACAATATCGGCCCCAACCACCTTGTCGATGGTGTAATCGGCCCCTTTGACAAGGATATCAGGTTTGATCGCTTCGATCAGATTGATCGGGGTATCTTCACCGAAAATCACCACACCGCTAACAGTTTCAAGCGACCCGAGAACGGCTGCGCGGGCGGCTTCGGACTGGACCGGTCGGCTTTCGCCTTTAAGCCGTTTGACCGACGCATCGGAATTCAGGCCGACAATCAGACGGTCACAATTTGCCCGCGCCTGTTTGAGCAGGCTGAGATGGCCCGGATGCAAAAGGTCAAAACAACCATTGGTAAAGCCGACTTTATAGCCCTTGCGGCGCCAGCGTTCTGCGCGATCCACCATGCGGTCAAGCGGCATCAGTTTGGCTTCGCCAATCATCAGATCATGGTGATGCAGGGCCGATACCAGCTCGTCGGGATAAACAATGGCCGTACCGATTTTGCCAACCACAATGCCCGCCGCAACATTGGCAATGCGCGCGGCATCGGCAAGGCTTGATCCTGCCGCAACCGCAGACGCAAGGCAGGCGACCACGGTATCACCGGCCCCCGATACGTCAAAAACTTCGCGGGCCTCGGTCGGCAGGTGGATGGCTTCGCCATCTTTGGTAACAAGGGTCATGCCATCTTGGCTGCGCGTCAGCAGGACGTTATCAATGCCGCATTCGGTAATGATCTTGGTGGCGGCCGCAACCGCTTCTTCGTCACTATTGACGGCAATCCCGGTTGCTGCCTGTGCTTCGGCGCGGTTCGGGGTTACCACGGTTGCCCCGCGATAGATGCTGTAATCACTGCCCTTGGGGTCAACAATGACCGGTTTTCCGGCCTTGCGCGCGGCATTGATCGCCGCGGCAACCACATCGGCATGCAAGACGCCCTTGCCGTAATCAGACAGAATGATTGCCGCCACATCTGGTGCAAGTTGGCCTGCAAGGGTCGAAAGGTTGCTGATGGTGGTCGGGGTGATGTCCGATGTGGTTTCGTTGTCAGATCGCAACAATTGCTGGCCGCTTGCGATATAACGGGTTTTGATGGTGGTCGGCCGGTTGCGTTCGGTCTGGATATAGGGCTCGACACCCTTGTCATTGGCGACATATTCCATGACTTCGCGGCCGGGCAAATCATCTCCGACAAGTGTCAGGAACTGAACCGATGCGCCTAGGGCGGTGGCATTGCGCGCGACATTGCCCGCCCCGCCAAGCATTGCACTTTCGCGTTCGACCCGGATGACCGGGATCGGTGCTTCGGGCGAGATACGATTGACCGACCCATAGACAAAGCGATCAAGCATGACATCACCAATGCACAGGACCTTGGCGTTGGTCAGTTGTTCTACCTGTCGGGCCAGATGGCTGAGATCGGTCATTTGTTCGTATCTTTGTTCTGTAGTTCTGAATTGTGTTCTGGCAGCCTATGGGCCGATTATTTTTTGGTCAGGTCAAGGGTATGCTCAAGCGCGCCGACAAGCATCTGACCGAGCTGAATGTGCATTTCCTGGATCCGGGCGGTGGTGTTGCTGGGCACAATCATCAGCGGATCGCAAAGATCGACCATGTCGCCACCGGTCTTGCCGGTCCAGCCGGTTGCAATCAGGCCCATTTCCTTGGCCTTGGCCAGACCAAGATTGACGTTCTTGCTGTTGCCCGATGTCGAAATGCCGATTGCAACATCATCAGGATTGCCAAGGGCTTCGATCTGGCGCGAAAACAGGTAGTCAAACCCGAAATCATTGCCGATCGCAGTCAGGGCAGAACTGTCAGTGGTCAGGGCAATCGCCGGCAGTGCACGACGGTCGTGGATGTAGCGAACCGTGAATTCGGTGGCGATATGTTGCGCATCCGCAGCTGATCCGCCATTCCCGAAAAACAGAAGCTTGTTACCGTCATTAAGCGCATCGGTGCAAATTTCAACCAGCTCGACAAACGCATCGCGGGTGGCTTCGCGTGTTTTGTTTACCAGATCAAGATGCTCGTCAAACTCGGCATCGAAAAAAGCTTTGATATCCATTGCGCTCTGAAATCCCGCAGTAGGTCATGTATTGTGATCAGGCTGTTTAAACAGGGTCCCTTGTTTAAACAAGAATCTGGAATGGTTTTACATCATCGCTATGTGTTGATTGATGTTTTTACCTGACATGTCAAATCGGGCTGAAACTAGCAGCTTGGATGGCGGAAAGCTACGACTTATCTGTTTTACCGGATGTCTGAAATTGTCCGATTTTCACGTTTGGTTTCAATAGGTATGAATGATAAATACATAACCTGTTAATCGACAGGCTCTATTATGGAACAGGCTTGGTATCGGGGTTGGTTCCGGTAAAACAATAATCTGGTTATTGCATTAATGTCTGATAGCTCACTTCCATCGCCCGAAGCCTTTCTGGTCGACTATGTGCGACGCCTTGAGCGGCGCAAGGAAGGTGTGGGTGCTATCCATGTGCATTTCTCGAAATTGCAGGCATTTAACCGTCGCGACCACCATATTCGCACGGCGATTGTTGCCTTTGAAGAAATCGCGCCGGAAGTCACCGGGCGTATCTTTACCCTGTCCAATCAGGACCTGATTTTCATTTTTGATGCAGCCGAGATTGACGAGGTCAATGCCGTCATCTTTCGTCTGAAATTCCTGTTCAACGATGATCCGCTGATCAGTGACGGCAAGGATGAAAGCGGTGCGCCGGCAAGCTTCACCGACTTTTACGATGTCGGACAGCAATATAAGGACTTTCTGCATCTGACACAGATGCTGGTGCGTGCCAATGCCAACCGCCCCCGGGTGGTCAGCAAGGCGGCCGAGCGCCATAACGATCATCCCGATTACGGTGATGATCGCGCCCCGCTGACCCCGAAAATTCTGGGCCGGATTGATGAATCGCTGCGCCGTGCCGACTTGTCAAACCTGATGCGCCGCCAGGCGATCTGTGCGGTGGTCGGGGATGCCAACCCGACACCGGTTTTCCATGAATTGTTCATTTCAATCAAGGATTTGCAGGAAACACTTCTGCCCGATGTCAATGTTCTGTCGAACCGCTGGCTGTTTCAGCATCTGACGGAAATTCTTGATCGGCGGATGCTGTCACTTTTGACCCGGTCAAACGATGCGTCTGTGACCGGGTCGGTCAGTATCAATCTCAATGTGTCGACCTTGCTGTCACCCGATTTCCTGACCTTTGACAGCAATGTCAAAGCCGGTCAGCGGGGCACCATCGTTCTTGAACTGCAAAAGATTGATATCTTTGCTGATCTGGGTGCTTTCTTCTTTGCCCGCGATTTTTGCCGTGATCGTGGCTATCGCATTTGCATTGACGGTATCAGCCATCTTTCCCTGCCCTATATCAACCGCAACAAGCTGGGCGTTGATATGATCAAGATGATCTGGGATCCGGATATGGAAAGCATGGATGATGCCCATCGCGAAGCCATGCGCGCAGCAGTCGCGGAATCAGGTGATACACGTGTGATTCTGTGCCGTTGCGACGATGAACGCGCGATCAAATTCGGCCATTCGATCAACATCACCATGTTCCAGGGCCGCCACGTTGAACAATTGATGAGCGAACGGACAAAAAAATAGCGCCGGGCTTCCCGACGCTATGATGCCCGACACTATGATGGTTGTCTGAAAAGCTTCGATGAAAAGCAATTTGGCCGCTTAAGCCTGTTCCTTGCCGTCAATGCCGGCTTTTTCAAATGTCGCCATGCCGTTATGGCATTCAGCAGCCGAGCGCAGCAGCGGGATCGCCAATGCTGCACCCGACCCCTCGCCAAGGCGCATGCCAAAATCGATCAATGCCTTTTTGCCAAGCTTTTCAAGCAGGCGCATGTGGCCCGGCTCTGCTGAAACATGGCCGACAAGACAGTGATCAAGTGCATCTGGCCGCATGGCGGCCAGAACCGCCGCCGCCGCACAGGAAACATATCCGTCAAGCAATACCGGCACCCGTGAATAGCGCGCAGCAATAATCGCCCCGGCCATGGCGGCGATTTCGCGCCCACCAACACAGCGCAAGACATCAAGCCCGTCATGCATCTGGTTTTTATGCAAGATGATGGCATCGCCAACCACCCGGGTCTTGAGTGTCAGGGTCGCGTCATCAATGCCGGTTCCCCGCCCGGTCCAATCCCCGGCGTTGCCGCCATAAAGTGCATGGGCAATTGCCGCTGCGGCGGTGGTGTTGCCGATGCCCATTTCGCCCGGCACAAAAAGATCAAGGCCCTTTTCAATCGCGCTCATGCCAAAGGCCATGGCTTCTGCACAGCCCTCATCATCCATCGCCGGTTCCTGACTGAAATCGTTGGTCGGGATTTCAAGTGCGACTTCCATCACGCGGAGTTCCGCATCGACCGATTTGCAAATCTGGTTGATGGCAGCCCCGCCATTGATGAAGTTTTCCACCATCTGCTGATTTACGCTTGGCGGAAATGCAGACACGCCCTGTGCCACAACGCCATGACTGCCGGCAAAGACAGTGACACGCGGCCGAGACATCCGCGGGCGTGATGTTCCCTGCCAGCCTGCCAGCCAAAGGCTGAAATCTTCGAGACGGCCAAGTGAACCGGCCGGTTTGGTCAGGGTCGGCTCACGGTTGGCAACAGCAGCTTGTGCCTCTGCGTCAACGGCCGGCAAATCGGCGAGAAGACTGCGAATTTCATCAAGGCTTTGGGGCGGGTGCTTGGGATTGAACATTGTGGTCTCCGGCTGGCGGCAAATCGTCAAAAAGCGTGTTCCGCTTGGCTTCTGGAATGGTAAGGATTAGGGTCAGAAACCAATCAATTGGTGTGTTTCAGTATCGGCCAACGGTCTGCCGGTCCCGGATCCGGGATAGCTTCGGTTTCGCGGTAGACTGAAGAACCCCAATAAAATCGGCCCCAAACTAGGCCTATGCGCAACAGATTGCCAGTTCGAAAATCGGAATTTCATGGTGTCCGAAGATCATAACCAAAACGAAACAAACATGCAAAGCACAGATACACCGACAGGTGATCGGCGTGATGATGCGGATAAAACGTCTGTTGATGCATCGGTTTTATCCGATTTCTGGCGCGCCATGGCATTGCTCAGCCGGGTGCCGTTGCCCCCGGTTGGTGATTTCCGGGCGGCTCTGATCGCGCGATCTGTCTGGTGCTGGCCACTTGTCGGACTGGTCCTGGCGGGCCTGGCATTGCTGCCGGCGATGCTTGTCGATTTTCTGACGGGAAACCCCCTTGTCTATGCGATCTTTGCCATCGCAGCGATGGTGTTGCTGAGCGGCGCGATGCACGAAGACGGCATTGCCGACTGTGCGGACGGCTTTGGCGGCGGGATGGACCGCGACCGCAAACTTGAAATCATGCGTGACAGCACTGTCGGGACCTATGCGGTTGTCATGCTGATTTTGACGCTGGGTTTGCGGCTGGTTCTGATTACGGCTGCGGCGGATATCGGACAGGCCGGTATCCTGTTTCTGATCATGGCGGTTATTTCCCGTGCGGCAATGCCGGTTGTTATGCGCATATTGCCGCCAGCGCGGGATAACGGACTGGGCAAAGGGGCCGGGCGGCCCGGATGGCTTCCGGTTCTGATCGGGTTTGCCATTGCCAGCGCTATTGTTCTGGTATTGGGCGGTATCGGTGCGATGTTTGCGGTAATTGTCGGTGTGATGATCGCGATCCTGATCGTCGCAATGGTTGCCAGATCACAAATCGGTGGCCAGACCGGTGATGTGTTGGGGGCAACCCAAGTCTGTGCCGAACTGTTTGCCGGTATCGGATTCATTGCCGTAATGGCATAGCCATGAATTTTGCTGATTGCTCAAAACGACCATGATTGACTGCCAATGTCCGAACAAACCGGGGAAAGCATGACCAAAATCAAGACAACGCGCTGGTGGCTGGTGCGTCATGCGCCGGTGCAAAACCCGGAACGTCTGGTCTATGGCCGAAGTGACATGCAGGTTGATCTGTCTGATGAAAAAAAACTGCGTGCGGTGGCGCGGCACTTGCCCCGCGATGCGGTCTGGATGACCAGCCATCTGTCACGGACGCTTGATACCGCGCTCAAGCTTCAGGAACTGATCGACGAGGACATCACCCCGACCCGCGAAAGCGGCTTTGCCGAGCAACATTTCGGGGCCTGGGAGCTTCAGCGCTGGAACGACCTTCCGAAAGGCGAAACCACACAATTCTGGACGGATTTCGCCCGACAGCAGCCGCCAAATGGTGAAAGCTTTGCCGATATGGTCGAGCGGGTCGGTCCGGTTTTCACCCACGCCACCAGCTATTGGGCGGGCCGCGACATTGTTGCTGTGGTCCATGGCGGCACCATCCGCGCGATCATGGCCAATGCGCTGGGACTGTCACTTGAAGCGGCATTGTCATTTCATATCGATACGCTAAGTCTGACCAGACTGGAATATATCGACGGTGTGGATCAGCCCGGCTGGCGTGTCACCGCGGTCAATCAAAGCTTTGGATGATTTTGACAGAAAATAAAAACGGCATCGACCCGCTGTGGAACGATGCCGTCAGGATGTGGATGTCGTGACCATTCCCGTGCCGTAAACTGCCCTGTCCGCGGCAATCAGGCCGTTTGCAGTTCGGAATTCAAGGGAAGATCTTCAAGCGCATGTTCGGCAAGATAGCGATCAAGCATATCTGCGGTAATGTCGTGCTTTTCACAGATCGCAGTCACGTCTTTCAAATAGGCTTCGTAATAGGGCAGCGGGCGGCTGCGTGACTTGTTGCGCAATTTGGCGACATGCGGGAAATCTTCACAAAGAGCCGTATTCTCAATTGCCTGGATGACGTTGTCATCAATGATGGCTGCGGGCATCTTGCGATAGGTCTTTCCACAGGCTGACAGCATTTTGCTGGCGGTGGGGACCGATATCCCCGGCTGGGAAAGCAATTCGTTTAATTCTTCCTGGCCGAAATCCGAAATCGACATCAACGTGATGAGCGTCGGCAGATCACGCACAAGCAGCGACAGTGCATTGACGCGGATGCCGCGCGCATGGGACCAGATGATGGTGCCGATCACCCCTTTGGAAGCATCAAGTGCAAAGATGCTGCGCACATCGCGGCGCGACAATGTAATGTCCGCACCGGTCGCATATTCTTCCAGAAACGTCTGAAAGGCCCGATTGTCGGAATTCAGGCGTTCAAGCAGACCAAGCCACATATCCTTGCGCGAGGATGTGGTCCAGGTTGGTGTGTTCGGATTTCGGATTTTCGATAGTTGTGCAGAAACTGCCATCTGATTTTGCAAAATTCCAGTTAACCCCAAGAGTTTGGTGCCGCAATTATGCGGCCCACCGGTTTTGATGTTTTTTGTCCCGGTGATCTTGCTGGAAGGTGATTTGTTACCACTCTAATTCCAGCTTGATAATATTATGTTCCCTTAAAGGAGGGCCGGCCTCAAGCAGGCAATTCTTACAAATACTGACCTTCCGGTTAGCTGACCCGTCCGGACAGAGAATGCCCTTTGGGTTCAAGGGCAAACCTGTTAGGTTCGGCGCACCGTTCGGTGATGGGAAATCGGTGCGATGCCGATGCTGCCCCCGCAACTGTATCGGGTTGGGTGATCCGGGTGGATGTATTGCCATTCACCAGCCACCGGGAAACCGGGAAGGCGGATTGCTTTCATGCCCGCAGCCAGGAAACCAGCCGAATGGTGTCATCATCTTAAATGATGGCGACGCAATCGGGCCTCGGTGGGAGGCCATGGCGAGGAATAGAATATGACCCGGACTGACCCGCCTTGCGGGACACATCTGATTCTTGGCGGTGCGCGATCTGGCAAAAGCCGGTTCGCCGAAAACATCATCAATGCGGCTGGCGGCGGCATATATATCGCGACCGGTCGGGCATGGGATGATGAAATGGTCAACCGCATCGACCTTCATAAACAATCGCGTGGCGATCTTTGGCAAACGATCGAGGAACCGCTTGATCTTTGCGGTGCACTCGACACCTGCAATCAGCCGGACGGCAAACCGGTTCTGGTCGATTGCCTGACCTTGTGGCTGACCAACCTGATGCTCGAAGATCGCGATATTGATGCTGAAATCGACCGGCTTTGTGATCACTTGCCTGGGCTGGACATTCCGGTGTTGCTGGTATCAAACGAAGTCGGTTTCGGGATTGTCCCGGAAAATGCAATGGCGCGGGCTTTTCGCGATCATGCCGGACGTCTCCATCAACGTATTGCCGCATTGGTTGACCGGGTGACGCTTGTCGTTGCGGGCATTCCGATGCAGGTCAAATGACAATTTAAATGATTGAATTTCAAGGAATTTGAAAATGGCACAATTGGGTAAAATCCCGGCAACCGTCATTACCGGCTTTTTGGGGGCCGGCAAGACAACCATGATCCGCAACATGCTGGAAAATGCCAATGGCAAACGCATTGCCCTGATCATCAATGAATTTGGCGATCTGGGCGTTGATCGCGGCATCATCAACGGGTGCGGTATCGAAGGCTGTGCCGAGGATGATGTGGTTGAACTGGCAAACGGATGTATCTGCTGTACGGTTGCGGATGATTTTCTGCCAACCATTCGTGGCCTGATTGATCGCGATACGCCGCCTGATCATATCGTTATCGAAACATCAGGGCTGGCCCTGCCCAAGCCGTTAGTCAAGGCGTTCAACTGGCCCGAAGTACGGTCGCGCGTGACTGTCGACGGGGTTGTTGCGGTTCTTGATGGTGCGGCATTGCGCGACGGGTTGTTTGCCCATGACCATCATGCGGTTCAGGCCCAGCGCGAGGCCGATGAAAACCTTGATCATGAAAGCCCGCTTGAAGAACTGTTTGAAGAACAGCTTCATTGCGCCGATATGGTGGTTCTGAACAAGACCGACCTTCTGACCGACGAAGAACGCACCAAGGTCGAAGCCGATATCCGCGCCGAACTTAAAAAGCCGTCGGTCAAAATCATCGCGACCGAGCATTCCCGTGTTGAAAACGCCATTTTGCTGGGCCTTGGTGCTGCGGCCGAGGATGACCTTGATAGCCGCCCGAGCCATCATGATGATGGTCATGAACATGATCATGATGATTTCGAAAGTTTTGTTGTCTCACTTGATGCGGTCAATGATCCGGCGGCCCTTGAAAAACGCCTGATCGACATCGTGCGTCAATATGATGTTCTGCGCATCAAGGGTTTCCTTGATGTTCCGGGCAAACCGATGCGCCATGTGGTTCAGGGGGTCGGGGAACGTTTCCAGCGTTACTTTGACCGTCCCTGGGCCGACACCGAAAACCGCCGTTCCGAACTGGTGGTGATCGGCTTGCATGGTCTGGACCGTGCCGCGATCGAGGCCGCAATCAAGGCGGCCTAAGCCCATTGGGCACACATAAAACCATATGACCGATACCGGATGTTTTGCATCCGGTATCGGTGCTTTTGACGACAGAACAGACGGAATTTCAAATGCATCTTTTGGCAGCACAGCCAGGCATGGTCACCGATGGCAGCGAAGCGGTCGATCTTGGTCAGGAACCGGGCGATGTCGTCATCCTGTCTGCGGCCGAGTCCGAGCTTGCCTGCCTTGCCGGGGCACAGGCACGTCTGGCAGATGCGTTTGGTGAAGATGTTCCGTCTTTGCGTTTGGCCAGTCTTTTGCAGCTTGGTCACAATATGTCGGTCGATCTTTATGTCGATGATGTGCTTTGTGATGCCAAATTCATCATCGTGCGGATTTTGGGCGGGCGCGGTTATTGGGAATATGGTGTCGAGCAGCTGGTTGCTCTGGCGCGGTCGCGTGATATCCCGTTGGTGCTGTTGCCCGGTGATGATCAACCCGATGCCGAACTTCTGTCGCTATCCACCGTCAAGGGTGCTGAATATCAGAATATCTGGCGCTACCTGATCGAAGGTGGCCCGCAAAATGCCGAAAATTTGCTGCGTCTGATCTATGAAAAACTCAATGCAGATGTACTGTGGAACTGGTCGCCAGCCGCCCCGTTGGTCAAGGCTGGCGGATATTGGCCGGGCATGTCACAGGCCGGTCTTGATGATGTCAGATCAAACTGGAAAACCGATCAACCGGTCACCCCGATCATTTTTTATCGATCACTTGTCCAGGCGGGAAATCTTGACGTTATAGATGCGCTGGTTACTGCATTGTGCGACAACCATCTCAATCCGTTGCCGATTTTTGTCGCCAGCCTCAAGGACCCGGTGGCAAGTGCGCTGGTCAGTGACTGGCTTGCGGAAACGAATGCCAATCTGATTTTGAATACGACCGGGTTTGCGCTTTCCGTTCCGGGGTCAGAACGATATGACGGGCCGTTTGATGCCGTTGATGCGCCGGTCTTTCAGGTGGTCTTGTCCGGTGGCAGCGAAGATGCATGGCGCGATGGTGTGAACGGGCTTGCCGCCCGTGATATCGCGATGAATGTCGCCCTGCCCGAGGTCGATGGCCGTATTCTGGCCCGGGCCATTTCGTTCAAGGGATCGGCGGGTAAGGATGACCTGACCCAGATCGATCTCGTCAAATATATCCCGGTGCGCGATCGGGTCGATTTCACCGCAAAACTTGCCGCCAACTGGATCGGATTGCGCAAATCTGCCCCGTCAGATCGCAAGATCGCCATGGTCATGGCCAACTATCCCAATAAGGATGCCCGTCTGGGCAATGGTGTCGGGCTTGATACGCCGGCTGGCATGATCGAAACCCTGCGCGCCATGCTTGAAGACGGATACGCCATCACCGATTTGCCGGCAGACGGTGATGCCCTGATTGCCGCGATCAAGGCGGGGCCGACCAACGATTTCAAGTCCCTAGCGACGCGTGAAATACGGGTAACGCTGTCCCTGACGGAGTATCAAGCGGCCTTTGCCGCGCTGCCCAAATCGATCCGAAGCCAGGTGATCGAGGCCTGGGGTGATCCCCAAACCGATCCGTTTTATCTGCCCGATCAGGGAAGCTTTGCCCTGTCGATCCTGCCGATGGGCAATGTGGTTGTGGGCTTGCAGCCCGCACGCGGCTACAACATTGATCCGCTTGAAAGCTATCACTCGCCCGATCTGGTGCCGCCGCACAACTATTTCGCCTTTTACATCTGGTTGCGGCATGTGTTTGGCGTCGATGCGATCATTCATTTTGGCAAACATGGCAATATGGAATGGTTGCCGGGCAAGTCACTGGCACTTTCCGAGGATTGCTTCCCCGAAGCAGTCTTTGGCCCGACCCCGCATTTCTATCCCTTTATCGTCAATGACCCGGGCGAAGGCACACAGGCCAAACGCCGTGCCCAAGCGGTCATTCTTGACCATCTGACCCCGCCCCTGACGCGTGCGGAAAGTTACGGGGCGCTCAAAGATCTCGAAGCATTGGTCGATGAATATTATGACGCTGCTGCGGTCGATCCGCGCCGTTTGACGATCCTGAAACGCGACATTCTTGAACTGGCCATTCGCATTGGTCTTGATCGTGATTGCGGGATCGAGGCGGATGAGGACGAAGAAAGCGCGCTGGCCAAGCTTGATAACTATCTGTGCGAGCTTAAGGAACTTCAGATCCGCGATGGTCTTCATATCTTTGGCAAGGCGCCAGAAGGCGATCTTTTGACCGATCTTCTGGTCGCACTGGCCCGCTTGCCACGTGGTGCTGATCACGGGCCGAAGGCATCCCTGCATCGTGCGATTGCCAAGGATATCTTGGCCGACCCGGCATTTGATCCCCTTGATTGCGCCTTTGCCGAATTTTGGCCCGGTGCCAAGCCCGATATCCTTGCTGCCTATGGCACAAAGGATGACAGCGACATTGGCCCGTGGCGGACAACCGGCGATACGGTGGAGCGGATCGAACTTCTGGCGCGGGATCTGGTCAATGGCACGGTCACGGCTGATCCGTCATGGAGTGCAGTTAAGGATGTTATTTCCGATATCGAAACAAATATTCGCCCGGCCGTAACCGGTTGTGGTCCGGCCGAGATTTCCGGCATCCTGCGGGGACTTGCTGGCAAATTTGTCGAGCCCGGACCGTCGGGTGCACCCACCCGTGGGCGACCGGATGTGTTGCCGACCGGGCGCAATTTCTATTCGGTCGATACCCGTACCGTGCCGACGCCTGCGGCCTGGCAGTTGGGTTGGAAATCGGCCGAATTGTTGTTGGAACGCCATGTTCAGGATCATGGTGAATGGCCAAGTGCGCTGGGACTTTCGGTCTGGGGAACAAGCAACATGCGCACGGGCGGTGACGACATTGCCCAGGCGCTGGCGCTTATGGGGGTGCGTCCGACCTGGGACAGCGCATCGCGCCGGGTGACCGGGTTTGAAATCATGCCCGCATCGCTTCTGGGCCGTCCGCGGGTTGATGTGACCTTGCGCATTTCGGGTTTCTTCCGCGATGCCTTTCCGGGCCTGATTGACCTGTTTGACAGTGCGGTTCGTGCGGTGGCGGACCAGACCGACGAACCGGCCGATATCAACCCGATTGCTGTGCGGATTGCCAAGGAAACCGCGAAACTGTGCGATCAGGGGATGACCGCCGATCAGGCCCGCCAGCAGGCCGCATTCCGCGTGTTTGGGTCAAAACCTGGTGCCTATGGTGCGGGCTTGCAGGCGATGATTGACGAAAAGCTTTGGGAAAACGAAGCCGATCTTGCCGATGCTTATCTGGCATGGGGAAGCTACGCCTATGGCAACGGGGCCGAAGGCGTTGCTGCGCGCAAGCTGTTTGAAACCCGGTTATCCAATGTCGATGCGATTGTCCATAATCAGGATAACCGTGAACATGACCTGCTGGATTCTGATGACTATTATCAGTTCGAAGGCGGAATGACATCGGCGGTACGGAACCTGTCAGGCAAGCAGCCGACGGTTTACCACAGCGACCATTCCCGCCCCGAAAGTCCCAAAATCCGTACACTTGAAGAAGAAATCGCCCGTGTGGTCCGGGCGCGTGTGGTCAATCCCAAATGGATCAATGGGGTGATGCGCCATGGCTATAAGGGGGCGTTCGAGATGGCGGCAACGGTGGATTATCTGTTTGCCTTTGCCGCGACTGCACGCTGTGTGGCCGATCATCACTTTGACCTGGTCTATGATGCCTATCTTGATGATCCCAAGGTTCGTGATTTTATCGAATCCCATAACCCCGATGCGCTGCGTGATATTCGCGATCGCCTGCGCGAGGCAATTGAACGCGGGCTTTGGCAGCCGCGCCGCAACAGCGTTTCATCCGACCTTCTTGATCAGGCGTGACGCACTTCTTGCCCTGTCCTTTGATTCACAAGAATTTTACCACCGGAACAAGACGGGCAGTTGAAACGTTTCGTTTTCGCACCATATCTCAATTAACCAACTGTTAATAAGTTGTGAGGGACGGGGCACCCCTGTTGGATCACCTGCCGGGAAGCAGGGTGATCACAAGGATAGGAGGCCGCGATGGAGAACAAGACAAACGTTCGTTTGCCTGACTATTTGCAAACTCCCTTGCCTGCCCACAAAGGGCATGCAGATATTATCGACTTCCTGCTTGCTGATTGCGATATGCCCGACTGGCTGCGCGAAGATTTGCACGGTCAGGGCCGGTATCGTCCCGCCCGCGGGGCCATTCGCGCCGTGCTGGATGTCCGCGAACGCTTTAACGGGCAACATCGCCCTGTCAGCTTCGAAGAATTCCATGATGGCATGACCGAGCTTGCCCATCATTTGCCCGGTCCCGACCAGACCCGCTTTGAAATTGATGCCAAGGTTAAAATCTATTGGCGCTATTTGCAGGGCGTGGAACGTCAGGTCTGGCGCACCGCGATTTCAGTTGCCCATATCGCGCTTGACCATTTCCCGGTGGTCCGCGAATTCAAATCCCTGATCGAAGAAGTCGTCATCAGTCGCGACTGGCTTGAACGCCGTCTTGAAGTGGTTGAACACAGCTTCCAGGCCCCGGTTTCCCTGCAAAATGAAACCGTGCGCAAGGCACTGATGCGGCTAAAACGCATGTCCCCCGGTGATCGGCTTCAACTGTTTAACAAGGCCCGGATGCGCCGCCCGGAATTGCGCAATATCGATATGCGCGAACCCGACAAATGGGCCGATCTGGTGACTGGTGACCTTGGCCTGTCCCCCAATCAGGGCACCATGTGCTGACATTTCCGGGATTTCGCATTGCCCTGGATGGCAAAG
Source organism: Thalassospira sp. GO-4 (assembly GCF_023588965.1). Taxonomy (NCBI): domain Bacteria; kingdom Pseudomonadati; phylum Pseudomonadota; class Alphaproteobacteria; order Rhodospirillales; family Thalassospiraceae; genus Thalassospira; species Thalassospira sp. GO-4. The sequence goes on along the minus strand of NZ_CP097807.1, from coordinate 2,917,022 downwards.
CCGTCTCGTGGGTGGGGGAAGCTGCCAAAGGCAGCGGAAAAGTGCGGTCATCGGGCCGCACTTTTCTTGTATCGGGTCTTATGGTGGGGCATCAGATATTCTTCCAATGATCATCCTGTTCGATGTGCTGTGATGTTGTCATCCCGGCCATTGGCGGGCAAAGTGCGCCTGACACAACGGGGCACCGGATGACGCGCGCACATAAAATGTTGGGCCTGAAAATCTTTACCCTGGGCATTTGGCTTTCGGGATTGCTGGTGGCTGGTATCGGGCCGATGGCATCTGATGCGGTTGCCACCCAAAAGAACAGCTGGTCTGCTGTTCCGTTCGGGCCATTTCACTGGCAATTGCAGGGCGAAATTGCCGATGATGTCGCAGGTTCAAAAATCATCGGTGCTGATCTTTATGAAGTCACCACAGCACAAATACGCGATTGGCGGGAAGCCGGTCTTTTTCCGGTCTGTTATATCAATGTTGGTGCGCTTGAAGACTGGCGCGAAGATTACGTCGATTTTCCCAAACATGTGATCGGCAATGCTTATTGGGGATGGGACGGGGAATACTGGCTTGATATCGCCCGGTTTGAACATTTTGCCGATGTCATGACCGCACGATTTGATCTGTGCCGGGACAAGGGGTTTCTTGGTGTTGAACCCGATAATATTGACGGCTACGAGGCCGATCTTTCCAACAACACAACCGGGTTTGACCTGAAACGAACCGATCAGCTGCGCTATATCCAGTGGCTGATTGATCTTGCCCATCAGCGCGGTCTTGCCATCGGACAGAAAAATGCCCCTGAACTGGTCGGTGATCTGGTTGATCTGATGGATTTTGCCATCCTTGAATCAGCCTTTCGGTTGGGCTTCATGGATGCGTTTGATCCCTATATTGCGCATGGCAAACCGGTCTTTGCCGTGGAATATCGCGAAGAAGGTGCAAATGCCGCCCGCTTTTGTCCGGTTGCCCGCAATCATGGCTTTCAGGGTGTGATTGCAAGTCTTGAACTTGATCAAACCCCGCAAAACTGCCCTTGATCAAAGATGCGCTTTCGCCGCATTGTGGGGACGCATATCAAAGGGAAGAAACCATGACCGATAAAAGCCAGCCTGACGTCGATATCAACGCGCGCCACGATGAAAAAATGAAGAAAATCAAGGCCGCGCGCGACAAGATGATGGCCCAGAAGATCGACAAAAAAGGCCTGATCATTGTCCATACCGGCAAGGGCAAGGGGAAATCATCCTCGGCCTTTGGCATGGCGATGCGCTGTGTTGGTCACGATATGAAGGTCGGCGTGGTGCAGTTCATCAAAGGCGGCTGGGAAACCGGCGAGGCAAAGCTTTTGAAAAAATTCCCCGATCTTTGTGAATTCCATGCCATGGGGGCCGGCTTTACCTGGGAAACCCAGAACCGGGCACAGGATGTGGCACTGGCGCGTGAAGCTTGGAACAAGGCATTGGAAATGCTGCGCGATCCAAGCTTTGCGATGGTCATCCTTGACGAGATCAATATCGTCCTGCGCTATGACTTCCTGCCGCTTGATGATGTGCTTGATGCGCTGTCAAACAAGCTGCCCGATCAGCATATTGTCCTGACCGGGCGCAACGCACCAGATACCCTGATCGAAGCAGCCGATCTGGTAACTGAAATGACCATGATCAAACACCCGTTCCGCGAACAGGGGATCAAGGCGCAGATCGGTGTCGAATTCTGATCCGCATTGTGATGATCTGTCGTTTCAAACGGCAATGAAGAAAGTTTTGAAACCGGAATGAACGCGCAATCTGTTCCTGCTTTGATGCTTCAGGGGACCGGATCGGATGTCGGCAAATCAATGCTGGTGGCCGGATTGTGCCGTGCTTTTGCGCGTCGCGGGCTTCGTGTGCGTCCGTTCAAACCGCAAAACATGTCCAACAATGCGGCGGTCACCGACGATGGCGGGGAAATCGGCCGTGCGCAAGCACTTCAGGCCCGGGCCGCCGGTGTGCCGACCACGGTGCATATGAACCCGGTTTTGCTCAAACCACAAAGCGATATTGGTGCCCAGGTCGTGGTGCAGGGCAAAGTGCTGACCAGTGCCAAGGCGCGCGACTATTACCGCCTTAAACGCGATCTTCTGCCAAAGGTGATCGAAAGTTTCGAGATCATGGCAAATGATGCCGATCTTGTTCTGGTCGAAGGTGCCGGTTCCCCGGCCGAGGTCAATCTGCGGGCATCCGATATCGCCAATATGGGCTTTGCCGAGGCCGCCGGTGTGCCGGTTATTCTGGTTGGCGACATTGATCGCGGCGGGGTGATTGCATCGATCGTCGGGACCCACGCCCTGCTGTCTGATAGTGATCGCAAATGGCTGCGTGGCTATGTCATCAACAAGTTTCGCGGTGATGTGTCACTGTTTGCATCGGCAACCGACATCATTGAACAGACCTGCGGCTTAAAAAGTTACGGTATCGCAACGTACTGGCCCGGTGCCCATAAATTGCCCGCCGAAGATGGCGTCGCGCTTGAAAAGGCCGGGAAATATCAGCGCAAGCAGGATGGTGCGTCTGGTTCTGTGATCCGCATTGCCGTGCCGCATTTGCCGCGCATCGCAAATTTTGACGATCTTGATCCGCTTGCCGCCGAGGCAGATGTCGAACTTCTGGTGATCAAACCGGGTCAGGTGATCCCGGCTGATTGCGATCTGGTGCTGCTGCCCGGGTCAAAATCGACCATGGCCGATCTGCGTTTTTTAAAGGAACAGGGTTGGGATATCGACATTCTGGCCCACCACCGGCGCGGCGGGGCGGTTATCGGCATTTGCGGCGGCTATCAGATGCTGGGACGCATGGTTCATGACCCCAATGGTGTCGAAGGCGAACCGGGTAGTGAAACCGGCCTGGGATTGCTTGATGTTGAAACCGTCATGGCTGGTGACAAGACCTTGCGCAAGACTGACGGATTGACCGTCATGTCCCATGCCCCGTCATCCGGGGCGCTGTTTTCTGCCGATGTCGCAGTAAACGGCTATGAAATCCATATGGGCCGAACCGATGGCCCCGATCGGGCGCGGGGCTGGCTGGCGCTGGCCGGGATTTCCGAACCCGATGGCGCAATCAGCACGGACGGGCGCGTGATGGGATGCTATTTGCATGGCCTTTTTGGCAGTGACGCCTTTCGTCAGAACCTTCTGGCATCGCTTGGCGGGAAAGATCGTGTCGCCTTGCATGATTTCGAAGCCGGAGTCGATGCTGCTCTTGATGAATTGGCCGATCATCTCGAAGCCTGTCTTGACCTTGATGGCCTGCTTGAATTGGCCAGAAGCCGGACCAAATAGCCGTTTGTCGGACTTTCGATCCGTGCTGTTTGGCAAAAGGGTGAAAATCACACAACAATTGCGTGGAAGGCCTTTACTTCCGCCCTGTTGCGTGGTTTGACAGATTTCGCAATTCCGGTTCTGAAATGAACTTTATGAATTGCCGTATTGCCGATGCCCTCACAGTGCTGGCGGGTCTTTGCAAAACGTTCATCCTTGGTCGGGTATCTTCACGTCTATGCGTCAGTTATATCATTTTTGGCTCTCACCATTTTCGCGCAAAGTGCGCCTGGTCCTTGCCGAGAAAAAACTAGAATTCGAACTGAAAGCCGAACCGGTATGGGAACGGCGTGACGAATTCCTGTTGCTCAATCCGGCCGGCGAAGTACCCGTGCTTGAGGACGAAGACGGCACCGTTCTGTGTGACTCGACCGTGATTTGCGAATATCTCGACGAGATTTCTGACGAAGAACCCAGACTGTTTGGATCAAATCCCAAGGAACGTGCGGAGATCCGCCGCCTTGTTGCGTGGTTTGATGGCAAGTTCAATCGCGAGGTCACCGACCATCTGCTTGGTGAGAAGCTGCTTAAGCGGTTCTTTTCAACCGGCACCCCCGATACCAAGGTCCTGCGCGCCGGGCGCACCAATGCGGCCTATCATCTTGATTATATCGGCTGGTTGTTTGAACGCCGGAACTGGCTTGCCGGGGATCACCTGACCATGGCCGATCTGGCGGCCGCGGCACAGGTGTCGGTGATCGACTATATGGGCGATATCAACTGGTCCAAACATCCGCGTGCCAAGGACTGGTACATGCGGATCAAAAGCCGCCCGTCTATGCGCGACATTCTTGCCGACCGACAGGCAAGTTTCCCGCCATCCAGTCACTATGCCGAACTGGATTTTGAATGACGAATTCATCCAATTCAGATGAATTCTACCCTGCGGGAAGCCTGAATACGGCAAGTTACGATTTTCGTGCTGATCTTGATCGCAAGTTTTTTGAGGATCCCGTTCCATTCTATACCCGTCTTGCAAAAAGCCTTGCGACCGGGCATGGCGTTCTTGAACTGGGCTGTGGTACCGGGCGTATCAGTGCCGCGATTGCGCGTCTCGGGATTGCGGTAACCGGGCTTGATCTGTCGCCGGCGATGCTTGATCAGGCACGCGCAAACTATCCCGATATTGACTGGCATCTTGGCAATATGTGCGACTTTGATCTGGGCCGGGTTTTTGATCTTGTCATCATTCCGTTTCGCGGGCTTCAGGAAGTCACCGATATCACCGATCAAAGACGTGCCCTTGACCGTGCCTTTGCCCATCTCAAACCTGGCGGGGCTCTGGCCCTTGATCTGATGGATCCGGATTTGCGCTATTGCCTGCCCGAAGGCGATCCGGATTTTGTCGAACTGCCGGTCTTTCTGATGCCTGATGGTATTGGTAGGCCGGACAGCCGATTGCGGATCACTGCAATGGAACGCACCAATGATCCCCTGACCCAGCGGTTCAGCGAACATTGGCGGTTTGAGGAAATAGGCCCTGACGGTGATGTGCGTCGCCGCGAAGAGGCTTGGCATCATCTGCGCTGGATTACACGCAGCGAAATGCGACTGATGCTGGAAATTTCAGGTTTCGTTTCGATAACGGAATTTTCTGATTTCAACGGCAGTCCGCCGCGATATGCCAGCAATCAGGTCTGGATGGCAAAACGGCCGGACTGATGCCCGGCCGTTTTAAGGTGCTTGGATAAATTCGGCGCTTAGTGGGCCGCAAATTTCTTTGATGTGGCCAGGGTTTCCTGACGTTCTTCTTCGGTCAGCGGCACCAGACCGTTTTCAACCAGAAGCCCTTCCTCGCCAATGACGGCCTCGGACACATAGGTCGATACGAACGCCCCCAATGACCGCACAAGCTGTTCGTGGTCATCCTTGACGTAAAGATAAAGCGCGCGGGACCCCGGATAGCTGCCATCAAGGATGGTTTCGTAATCCGGCTCAATGCCGTTGATGGTAATGCCGCGAAGCTTTTCACGGTTACGCTCAAGATTGTTAAAGCCCATCACCCCATAGGATGTCGGATCCTTTTCAAGCTTGCTGATCACAAGGCGGTCATTTTCCCCGGCTTCGATATAGGCACCGTCTTCGCGGATGGTCCGGCACAACAAACGGAAGCTGTCGGGATCGGACGATTCAAGACTTGCGATATCGGCAAAGGTCGAACAGCCCTTATCAAGCAGAAGCTGCCCCATCAGGTCACGGGTGCCCGATGTCGGCGGCGGGCCATAAACCCGGATTTTCAGATCGGGAAGCGACGGATCGACATCGGACCATTTGACATTCGGGTTGGGAACGCTTGCGCCATTGACCGGAATGGTCCGTGCGAGTGCCAGATAAAGCTGGCGGGCGGTAAGCGACATGGTCGGGGCTTCACGCGATCCCAGCAAGACAATACCGTCATAACCGATCTTGATTTCACTGATCTTGCGGACCGAATTGGCTGCACAAATCGCGGTTTCGGACCCGGAAATCGGACGCGATGCATCAACGATATCGGGATATTGTTCGCCAACACCGCCACAGAACAGTTTGAAGCCGCCGCCTGATCCGGTGCTTTCGACCACCGGGGCCGGTGCGCCGGTTGTTCTGGCAAAATGTTCTGCGACCTTGGTGGTCAGCGGAAAAATTGTCGAAGACCCGACAATACGAACCTGATCACGTGCCTGTGCCGCTGAAACAACAGAAACAAGTGCAATAGATGCGGCCATGGCAGTCACGGCAAACGTGCGACGCATTTCGTCCCCCAAAATGGTGTCCGGTCAAATCCGGGATCACTGATCACCAGACATATACAAAGGATGCTGGTTTCGGCAAACCCGGAGCATGATGCATTTAATCTGAACCGGTACGAACATCCATCTTTTCTATATTCGCTTTTGCCGCATCTGCGACAGGGGTTCCGTTTGAATTTTCTATGACATTTAGCCAGTCGCGTCGCGCCAGGTCATTTTTCCCGGCGATCTGGTACAGTTTTCCGCGTTCAAACAAGGCCTGAACGTTGTTCGGTTCAATCACCAGCGCATTTTCAACATCGGTCATGGCAAGGTCATAGCTTTCAAGCATTCGCCATGCCGACGCCCGATAGATCAGGACATCTGCCTGATTGGGGTCAAGATCAAGCGACTTGTTCAGATCGTCGATCGCATCCCAATACTGCCCGGCAAGGCCAAGCGCCATCGCGCGGTCGACCCACAATTGCGGGTTATTGGGCACCAGTTCCAGTGCGCGGCTCTGATCACGCCAGGCAAATTCAAGATTGTTTGCCATCATCCAGGCCTGACCGGCCTGGGCCAGCATGCCGGCAACAACACCGGGGTCTGCGGTGCTGTCCTTGGCCAGTGCATCAAGCCGGGTTGCGGCTTCTTCATATTTGCCAAGTGATATCAGTGCCACGGCAACGCAATGGCGCGCCGGTTCTCCGCCACCCATGTCGCGCCAGGCAATAGCACTTTCAAATCCGTCTTCGGGTTTAAGCTGGGCCAGCTTGATGCAGTCCTGATATTGCTGCTTTTCCTCAAGCGACAATGTTCCGTTGGTATCTGATCCGCTGCCAGATTGTGCATACAGGTTCGGGGCCGCCCAGATGCTGACGAAACCCGCCAGGAAAAGCGTGCCGGTGGCGCGCGAAAGGGTCGAAAGGCCGCGAAAATGTGACATGGCGTCAAAAGCTCCGTTTCTGGCAGGATCGGGTCGATAGCAGCATAGGCACGATGGCAATGATCCACCATGCCCGAATGCCCATCTCGCCAACAAACATGATGAAAACGGCAAGATAATGATTGTCTTGTATATGGTTTGTGGCGCAAGGCCGCGAAACATCCCGGCAAAAGGTTTTGAACAGCAGGCCTGGCATCGCTACTGTGCGCACAGGGACGATCACCCATCAAATACAGGTGCCTTGATGACCAATAAGCTGTTTTGTTTCGGACTGGGTTTTTCCGCACGTCTTGTGGCGGATCAATTGCGCGAAGATGGCTGGAAAATTGCCGGAACCACGCGCAGTGCCGATAAGGCAAGATTGCTTGCAACCCAGGGGATCGAGCCATTTGTTTTTGGGGATGATCAGCCCGTTGACGATATCAGATCGGCACTGGACGGTGTTACGCATGTTCTGGTTTCGGCCCCGCCCGGCGGGGATGGTGACCCGGTGATCCGTCATCATGGCGCCGATCTTGCCGCCCTGCCCGAAGGCACATGGATCGGCTATTTGTCGACCACCGGCGTTTATGGCGATCGCAACGGCGGCGAAGTCACCGAAGAAGACGACCTTTTGCCAAGTGGCAAGCGCGGCCGCCGCCGGGTTGCTGCGGAAAAGGCATGGTTTGATCTGGGGCGTCGGCACGGTCTTTGTGTGCACAGCTTCCGGCTGGCGGGCATATACGGACCGGGGCGCAATGCACTTGAAACAGTGCGATCGGGCCGCGCACGCCGGATCGTCAAACCCGGTCAGGTCTTTTCACGCATCCATGTCGAAGACATCGCCCAGACAGTTCTGGCATCAATCAGAAAGCCCGATTGTGGCGCTGTTTACAATGTGTGCGATGACGATGCCGCCCCGCCACAGGATGTAATTGCCTATGCTTGCGGGTTGCTGGGTGTTGATCCCCCGGCCGAAGAAGACTTTGCCACCGCAAAGCTCAGCCCGATGGCTGCAAGCTTTTATGAAGATAACAAACGTGTCTCCAATGCACGGATCAAGGACGAATTGGGAGTTACGTTGCGCTATCCGGATTACCGGGCGGGTCTGATGGCTCTTTTGGACGGAATATTGGCCAAAATCGACGCCGAGCAGGAAATTGTTTAACAAAACCGCATTGTTGACGCGGATTAAGGGTCGTATATAACCCAAGTGCCTGCGGACAATCATATCGTCTTCGCGATGGGCACCATATGATTGTCCACAGGATCGTATTCGGATCGGACCGGTCTGCTGAACCGGTCGTCACGGCAGTTGGCACCCGCAAGTCCCTGAAAATCCCGGACCTGGTGTCACCGGCAAGGAGAGAGCAAGCATGGAACGTCGTATCGTAACCGTCTTTGGCGGCACCGGATTTGTTGGACGTCATATCGTCAAACGTCTGCTTGAACGTGACTTTATCGTTCGTGTTCCGACCAGAAGTTTCGAGCGGGTCAAAAAGCTCAAACCGATGGGCTATCTGGGGCAAGTCGTTCCTGTTCATTGCGATGTCCGCAACGAAGACAGCATCAAGGGCGCGATTGACGGATCAGAAGCCGTGATCAACCTTTTGGGCATTCTTTATGAACGCGGCAGCAGCAACTTCCTGAACATTCACGTCAAGGCGGCCAAGCGCATCGCCGAAGAAGCCAAGGCATGCGGCGTTAAAACCTTTGTGCATATGTCGGCCCTGGGCGTTGATAAGAACAGCTCGGCCAATTACGCGACCTCGAAGCTGGCCGGCGAAAATGCGGTGCGCGAAGTTTTCCCGACTGCCGTGATCTTACGTCCGTCGGTGATCTTTGGCCCGAATGACAATTTCCTGAACAAATTCGCGACCATGGCGCGGTTCTCGCCGGTTCTGCCGGTGATCGGTGCGCCGGGCCTGCCGAAGGTCGACCTTGGCGAAGGCAAGGTTGATATTCTTGGTGATGGTGGTCCGAAATTCCAGCCGGTTTACGTTGGCGATGTGGCGGATGCCTTTGTTGCTGCTGTCTGCGATGCAAGCCTTGCGGGCAAGACCTTTGAACTGGGCGGGCCGGAAACCTATTCCTTTATGGGTCTTCTGCGCGACATGTTGCGCATCACCCGTCAGCGCGCGATCCTGATGCCCGTGCCGTTCTGGCTGGCATCGATCAAGGCATTCTTCCTGCAATTCCTGCCAGTCCCGCCGATCACCCCTGATCAGGTACGGCTGCTCAAGGTCGATAATGTCGTCTCCGAAGGTGCGGCCGGATTTGCCGAATTGGGAATTACCCCCAACAGTCTTGAGGCCGTGGCACCGTCCTATCTGAAACGGTTCTGCCCGCCGCGCAAATCCGGCGAATTCCGTCGCTTCGTCTAGGACGCAGCGTCGACGCAGGATCCGGGATCAGCGATCCGGAACCGCATGACGATGACAGACCCGGATCAAAACCGGATCAATAATCGAAAACCCCGCCAGATTTCTGGCGGGGTTTTATTTGTTTCATCGGATCGAAACCCGGTATCGGGGCAGAACGGACTAGCCGGCGCGAACGCGGGCGACAAAGCCGTTTGCTTCGTCCTGAAGGCGCTGGGCCTTGGTCAGAAGCTCTTCGGCCGTGCTGCGTGCATTCCCCGACAGGTTCCGGACGGCTTCGGCCGAGCGCGATACTTCGGTCATGTTTTCGGAAACATCGCGCACGCCGCGTGCGGCTTCTTCGGAACCGTTGGCGATCTCGGCGGTGGCTGATCCCTGCTGGCGCATGGCAGCTGCGATCGAACTTGAAATCGCATCGACCTCGCCAATCGTGTCGGCAATGGCTGAAATCATCTCGACGGCGGATGCGCTAACCGTGCGCATTTCATCGATCTGACGGCTGATATCCTCGGTCGCACGCTGGGTCTGGGTCGCAAGGTTTTTGACCTCATTGGCGACAACAGCAAAGCCTTTGCCGGCATCACCGGCACGGGCGGCCTCAATCGTTGCGTTAAGGGCCAGAAGGTTGGTCTGGTCGGCGATGGTATTGATCAGGTCAATCACCTCGCCGATTTTTTCAGCCGTGTCCGAGAGCTGGCGCACGGTAACATCCGAACGACGGGCTTCTTCAACGGCAGAACGTGAAACTTCTTCGGCCTTGCTGACCTGACGTTCGATTTCGGCGATCGACGCAGACAGTTCCTCGGTCGCGGACGAGACCGAACTGACATTTGCCGACGCATTGTGTGATGCGCTGCTGACGTCCGTAGCCCGTGCAACGTTTTCACCGGCATTCGATGCCATATGGTCAACCGCGTTACGCATTTCAGTGATCTGGCTCAGCAGATCGGTGACAAGGCCATTGACCGAACTTTCAAACCCGTCGGCCATTTCCAGAAGTGCCGCGCGGCGTTTCTGTTCGGCGCGTTCTTCGTTGGCTTTGTTCTGGGCCCGCAGTTCTTCGGCCTCAAGCGCGTTTTCGCGGAAGGTTTCAACCGCGCGCGCCATGGCGGCAATTTCATCGCTGCCCTTGTCGGCAACCGGCGTGCGCAGATCGCCATTGGTCAGACGGTCCATCGCCCTGTTCAGACCGATCAGGCGGGCCAGAAGGTTGCGCTGCACATACAGCCAGACAATCAGGATCGAAATAATGATTGCCGCGGCGGCAACCGCCAGCATCACGGTTTCAGCAACCGTGATGGTTTTGCTGACATCGGCATTGGCGACATCGATCTTGGTGCGCATTTCAGCCAGAAGTTCGTCGGCTGTCTGTCCGATGCCATTGGCAATCGTTGTGGTTTCTGCCAGCAAATCGTTCAGGGCAACCTGTTGCTCAAGGGCCCGTTGGCGCAATGCAAACAGGTTGGTATCCCCATTGGGATCAAGACCGGCAGCCAGAATTTCAAAACTTTCTTCCGACTTGGTCTTAAGGTCCTCGACCGGAATTTCGGCGATGCTGGCTGACATCTGGGTGATGATCGGATTGGACCAGAACTTGACCCGGTCAAGCCCGTCAATATCGGTCGCCGAACTTGCAATACGCGCCAGATCCGGGATTTTGAGCGCCAATGCCCTTAATTCGGACATGCTTTGTGCGGTCAGGGCATCTTCGTCAATCAGCTGATCAAGCAGATCGAAAATTTCGCCTTCTTTGTCTTCCTTGCCAACCAGGCTGTAAAGTTCGCCGGCATTGTTGGTCAGGGCCATATTCGCATTGGTCGACAATTCACGCGAACTGACTTCAATGGCGTTTGCTGCACGGATGACTTCGTCGAGCAGCGCGTTCAATTCGTCGCGATTGGCAAATACCGATCCCATGGTTTCTTCAAGGCGACGGATATTGACGATCATATGCCCGGTCTGTTCGGAAAACTGCTGAAGGATCGTGCCATCAACGCCAAGTGCGGCCAGACCCGCAATGCGATCATTCATCTGGTTTTCAACTGCATCAAGTGTCGCGGTGGCAGCGGCGACCTCGTCAAGATTGGTTGCGCTGGCAACCGCGCGGGCAATCTGGATGATCGCGTCACTGCTGACATAAAGTTCCTGACCGCTGACAAGTGCGGGAATTGCCTGGGCTGTGACGATCCGCTGCTGGGATTCCGTCATTCGAAAAGAAAAAACCGCCAGTGCGGCGGCACAAACAGCAAGTAAGGCAATGGGGACAATCGCCGCCATTAACCTACCGCGCAAACCAACTTTGCCGGTCATGATATTCCCACTCTATGGATTGTTCTGGTTATACGAGGTCAGAACCCGTTTTAAGTCGGAATTCGGCCCCTGACGGCTTGTTGCCGTCTTTCGGGCATTATTGAATCAAAGTCACTAATGGTCCAGCGGTGTTTGCGTTGCAATATTGCGAAATTATTATTTATCGAGAAACTTTTGGACGCTCTCGAGTATAATTTCGCGACTTGTTGCTTGCGTTACCGGTTCGGCACCCGGTCGTTCAATCATGATGACCGGTAAACCGAGATTGCGGGCAGCCTCGATCTTGGCAAAGGTTGCGTCGCCGCCGCTGTTTTTGCAAACGATCACATCGATATCGTGACGTTCAAGAAGTTCGGTTTCGCTTTCAATACTGAACGGGCCACGGGCAAACAGCCATTCCCCATAGGCCAGATCAAACGGATCGCGCGGTGCATCAACGGTGCGCACCAAAAGCCACGTTTTTTCAAGTCCTTCGAACGCATGCAGGTTTTTGGCCCCACAGGCAATCAGCGCGCGTGTCCCGTGTTGGGGAAGAATACGTGCCGCTTCCTCGATCGAGCGGACCTCGATCCAGTTGTCGCGATCGGTTTTTTTCCAACCCGGCCGGTAATATTGAATGCAGGGCATGGCAACCGCCTGACAGGCTTGTGCGACATTGCCGGAAATTTCGATGGCATAGGGGTGGGTTGCATCGATCACCAGATCGATCTGTTCACTTCTGATATAGGAAATGATGCCTTCGGGCCCGCCAAATCCGCCAATCCGTACCGGTACACCGTCCGGAAGGCTTGGCGCGCTGGTGCGTCCGGCCAGCGAAAGCTGCAACCGGATATCACGCCCGAATTCATGCATCAGGTCTTCGGCAATGCGGTTGGCGTCCCCGGTGCCCCCAAAAATAAGGATATGTTTCGGGCGTTTGGCAGGGCGGGAAAGCGACATGGGCAAGTACCTTATTCTCTTTTGATCGGTCCATGGGATGGATCAATTGGTTATTTTGGGCCTGAACTGGTCAAAGTCACCAATGCCGTGACGGGCAATAATCATCCCGTCGCGATCGGTAACGACAATTTCGACCGCACCGGCGCCATCAAGGGTGGCGCGCGCGGACTCACAGGCCAGACGCGCAATGGTCCTGGCAATATTAACGTTTGCCGCCTGACAAAGTTCCAGCACCTGTTTGGCCGTATTGGCGGTTTTCACCTGTTCCTGAAGGTCACCGTCCCCCCCGGCAAGCCCGACCGTCTCTGCAAGTTTGGCAAAATCGACCTGGGATCGGCTGCTATGAAGGTCAAGATGGCCTTGCGCCAGTTTGACCAGCTTGGCAAAGCCGCCGGCAATGCTGATGAACGCGACCGGGTTCTTGCGCAGATATTTCAGCATCCCGCCGACAAAGTCGCCCATATCAAGAATGGCTTCTTCGGGAAGATCGTAAAATGTGCGAATGGCGGCCTCCGATGTTTTGCCGGTCGCCCCGGCAACATGGATGCGCCCGGTGGCACGGGCCACATCGATCCCGCGATGAATGGAATGAATCCACGCCGAACAACTGAACGGGATCACGATCCCCGTGGTGCCAAGAACCGATAAACCACCGACAATGCCCAACCGGCCATTCCAGGTTTTGATGGCAATTTCTTTGCCCCCCGGGATCGAAATTTCGATTTCCACATCACCGGTTGCCCCGAACGTTTCGCACAGTTCGGTGATCTGGCCGATCATCATTTCGCGCGGTTTGGGATTGATTGCAGCTTCGCCGGGCGGCAATGGCAAACCCGGTTTGGTAACGGTGCCAACCCCGTCACCGGCGTGAAATGTAATGCCGCTTCCCGGTGTGCCATGGCGGACGGTTGCGATGATTTCCGCGCCATGGGTCACGTCCGGATCATCGCCGGCATCCTTGATCACGCTGGCCCGCGCCCATCCCGTTCCGCGTTCGGCCTTGACCAGTGCAAAGGACGGCGTTTCCCCGCGCGGCAGGGTAATGGTCACCGGATCGGGAAAATCCCCGGACAGCAAAGCCTGCCATGCAGCACGGGTCGCAGCGGTGGCACAGGCCCCCGTTGTCCATCCCTTGCGCAGCGGTCCGTCCGGTTTTCTGGCCATACGTTGATTTTTCCTGTCAATCTCACTACTGATCCCGGTATGGATCGGTGCGGGCAATGCCGCAACGGGATATTCAATTAAACATTAATATTAATGTTGTTTAAAAATTAATACGACAAAATTACGGAAATAAGTTGGACGTATCGTTTGATTGCTGTTTAACATATTCTCTCAAAGTGGTCCTGCACAGATGGGCCAGATTCCAATGCACAGAAGTATGATATAATGACGGCTCTTGGTCTTGATTTTCCGGTATTTGAACCGGGTTGGGTATGGCTGGTTGGTGCGGGTCCGGGGGATCCGGGCTTGCTGACGCTTCATGCGGTTAACGCCATGCAACAGGCCGATGTCGTTGTGTATGATGCCCTGGTTGATGAACGGATTCTCAATCTTTTGCGGGCTGATGCCAAACGCATCTATGCCGGCAAGCGCGGCGGTCGTCCGTCCTCAAAACAGACCGATATTTCATTGCAACTGGTCGAACTGGCCAAACAGGGTTTGCGTGTTCTGCGTCTTAAGGGCGGCGATCCGTTCGTGTTTGGCCGTGGCGGCGAAGAAGGCATGACCCTTGTGGATCACAATGTGCCTTTCCGTGTGGTGCCTGGCATTACTGCCGGGATCGCCGGGGCGGCCTATGCCGGTATTCCGACCACCCATCGCGACTGCAATTCGTCGGTCACCTTTGTCACCGGCCACGGATCAAGCGGCGATGTGCCGGACAATATCAACTGGGCGGCCCTGGCCAAGGGTGCACCGGTCCTTGTGATGTATATGGCGATGAAACATCTGCGCCGGATTTCTGCCGAACTGATGACCAATGGCCGGTCGGGGGATGAACCGTTGGCCGTAATCAATCAGGCAACCACACCCGATCAGGGCATTTTGATCACCACCCTTGAAAAGGCCGCCGATGATGTCGAACGTGCCGGCGTTGAACCGCCGGCGGTCTGTATTCTTGGCAAGGTGGTCGGGTTGCGTGATCGTCTGAACTGGCTATCGCCCCAGGATGATGTCAAATCGGTGCGCAATGTCCCGTTTGAACAGGTGCTTGAACTGATCTCGACCCCGTCCGATCCGCTTAAGGATCAGGGGTAAGGCACAGATTAAATCCGTTCCAATGGATTGATATATATCGTTGTCCGTAAGCCCCGTGCTTGTCACAATCGCGCCAATCGATTTGACCCGGATGGATCATGGACGAACAACAGGTATTGATCCGCATCCTTGAAAGCGGCTGGGCACAATGTGCTGAAATCCTGCGCGATGATGGCGGGGTGATTTTGTCTGCCCTGATCGCAGGTTTGGTGGGTAGTGTTACCCATTGTGTCGGCATGTGCGGGCCGTTCGTGATTTCACAGGTCACCAGCCGGATGGAACAGCTGCCGGTCGACAAGATGACCGAATTGCACCGTCTGACCGGGGCGGCGTTATTGCCCTATCAGTTTGGGCGATTGACCACCTATTGCCTGTTGGGTGGCTTGGCCGGGTTCTTTGCCGATGGCATCACGGCATTGACCAGCATCTGGTGGATCGGTCCGGTCTTGCTGGTGCTGGCCGGGGTGTTTTTCCTGATTTTCGGGATCATGGGCCTTTTACCGCATCTGGGCGGGCTATTGCCGACGACGGGGGACAGCCGGTGGTGGAACCGGGTTTTTGGTGACCGTTTGCGTCCGCTTTTTGCCGCACCTTTCGGGTTTCGCGGATATGCCCTTGGCGTGATGCTGGGCTTCATTCCCTGCGGGCTGGTTTATGGTGCCCTTGTTCTGGCTGCGGCCACCGGTGTCGCATTGAACGGGGCGGTGGTGATGCTGGTCTTCGGGATGGGCACGGTGCCGATGCTGTTTGTGACCGGCTTTGTCGGGCAATATGCCGCGCGGCGTTTTCGCGGCCTGATGGTGCCGGTCGGGCGTGGCTTGATGATTATCAATGGATTGATCCTGTTTGCCCTGGCGGCACAGGCGGTGGTTTGACCATGCCTGCCCGATTTCCGGCCATCTGCGGTTGGGGCGAAATTCATCGGGTTTATATGGTTTTGCACCGGGGTGTGAGCTTTCCCACAGTCGCTGCCCTTGCAGGATTGAACAGGGCATTTATAGTGCCCGGACAGTTTGGAATGCTTAAAGATCGGCCAATCGGGATCGGTCGACGATAAAAGAGGTAGGGCGCGTGAGCAAAAAGACGCTTCTGGCAATTCTGGCGATTGCACTGGTTCTGGGGATCGGTCTGACCTATCGGCTGATGATGATGGGCACAGAAACCCAGTCATCGGGTGCCGCATCGATCGGCGGGTCGTTCGAACTTGTCAATCAGGACGGCAAGACGGTCACGGAAAAAGACTTCGCCGGAAAATATATGCTGATCTATTTCGGCTATACCTATTGCCCGGATGTCTGCCCGACCGAATTGCAGGTCATGGGCAATGCTCTTGATCTGATGCCGGACGATCTTGCGAACGAAGTCACACCGGTCTTCTTCACCGTTGACCCCGAACGTGACACGGTCGAGGCCATAAAGGCCTATGTCCCCAATTTCCATGAACGCATGGTCGGACTTACCGGCACCGTGGCGCAGACATCGGCGGCTGCCAAGACCTTCCGTGTCTATTACGCCAAAGCCATCCCCGAAGGCGAGCCGCAAGATACCGATGCCTATTTGATGGATCATTCCTCCTTTGTCTATCTGATGGACCGCAACGGGCAGTTCATTCGCCACTTCAATTACGGCACATCCCCCGAAGACATGGCCAAGGGCATTGCCGAAGCGGTTAAAAAGAACGGCTGATCTTTCCGGAAGGCTATGATTGCTGGGCGGGGTGGACTATTGTCGCCACCCTGTTACCCAATGATCACGGGGCCCAGACCGGCCCCGATCCGTGCCGGAGAACCACCAAATGCAAGACCCCGTTCCGGGCATCCTGATTGCCGCCCCGTCGTCAAACAGCGGCAAAACGGTTGTGACGCTGGCGATGTTGCGCGCGCTGACCCGCCGGGGACAATCTGTTGCGGCGGCAAAAACCGGTCCGGACTATATCGATCCGGCTTTTCAGGCTGCGGCTTGTGGCGATCGCTGTATCAATCTTGACCCCTGGGCGATGACCCCCGATCAGATCGCCTCCCTTGCCGCCGAGCATGCGGCAGGAAAATCATTTCTGATGTGCGAAGGGGTCATGGGCCTGTTTGACGGGGCGGCCAACGGCGATGGATCAACCGCCGATCTTGCAGCCCAGACCGGCTGGCCGGTGGTGCTGGTGGTTGATGTAAAGGGGCAGTCGGCCTCTGCGGCGGCGCTGATTTCGGGATTTGCCAATTTCCGCGAGGATATCACTGTTGCCGCCGTGATCCTTAATCGCGTCGGCAGTCCGCGCCATGCCAAAATGATCAGGGACGCCTGCGCCAAATATCTGCCGGACCTTCCGATCATCGGTGCGGTGCGCAGATCCGATGATCTGAGCTTGCCCGAACGCCATCTCGGACTGGTTCAGGCCGGTGAACATCCCGAACTTGACGCATTCCTTGACCGTGCTGCTGACATTATCGCAGAAGACATCGATCTTGATGCCCTTGCCGTATTGGCGGCAGGGAAACAGGATGGTGGTGAACATGGCGAGACTACGGTCCAGACCCCAACGCTGAGCCCGCCACTGACCCCACCACTGATCGCGCCGCTCGGCCAAAAAATTGCCGTCGCCCGTGACGCGGCATTTGCCTTTTGCTATGCGCATATTCTGGATGGATGGCGTGCAGCGGGGGCGGAAATCAGCTTTTTCTCCCCGCTTGCCAACGAGGCCCCGGACCCCGCATGTGATGCGATTTATCTGCCCGGCGGTTATCCGGAACTGTATGCGGCGACCCTTGCTGCGGCTGATCGGTTCAAATCGTCACTGCGCGATGCCGCGGCCCGTGATGTTGTGATCTATGGCGAATGCGGTGGCTATATGACGCTTGGCACCGAACTGATTGATGCCGGTGGCACACATCATGAAATGCTGGGTATTTTGCCACTGGCAACCAGCTTTGCCTCCCGACGTTTGCATCTTGGATATCGCGAAGCCAAGATCGGCATTCCGACCCCGTTCGGCCCGGCCGGAATGACGGTGCGCGGTCATGAATTTCACTATGCCACGACATTGTCGGAAGACGGGATTCCGTTTTGCCGTATGACCAATGCACTGGGGACCGATCTTGGTCCGGCCGGTCTTGTTTCCGGGCGGGTATTCGGATCGTTCTTCCATATGATCGCCAAGAGTTGAATATTTGCGCCGATATCGTGAGTTCGCGGAATGCAGCGGGCTGTATTACACTGTATTATCAATGGTCCCGCACATAACCGCACAAATAAGACCGCCCGCATGAGAGAACCCATGACCGACAACGATACCGGCACATTTCCGTCACAGCCCTATTGGGAAACCAAAAAACTTGCCGAAATGTCGCGCGAGGAATGGGAAGCCCTGTGCGATGGCTGTGGCAAATGCTGCTTGCACAAGTTGCAGGATGAAGACGACGATTTTGTCTATTACACGTCGGTTGCCTGTCGTCTGCTCGATTGCGAAACCTGCCAGTGCAAGGACTATCCCAACCGCACCGTGCATGTCCCTGATTGTGTCCAGCTTTCCAGGGAAAATGTCGATACCCTGAACTGGATGCCATCGACCTGTGCCTATCGTCTGCTGTCAGAAGGAAAAGGATTGCCTGACTGGCATCCTCTTGTAACCGGCAATCGGGAGTCTACATTTATGGCAGGCATGTCGGTACGCGGAATGGTGATTTCCGAAGATGACGCCCATCCGGATCTGACGCGCTATATCGTGAAATGGCCTGCCTGATCCGGGGCCTTGCGGGTCGGCCGGGAAACCATTTTACGAAAAAATTGTGTTGAGCTATCCTGTCGTATATATATGATTTCCTTGATCAATTATTCCCACAATGAATGGTTGTTCATTTTGATCTGATGGTAAAAACCGTGCGTATCAGACGCCAGAGAGTTTTTGACAGCGATATGGGGCATTATCTGCATACAAACGCGCAACAAACGTGCAACAAATCTTAGATAATCAAATACGTATGTGTGTGGTATCCAAGTTGTTCTCGTGGCACTTGTGACAGTCTGGCTAACTCCGTCGTTATGCATTTGCGTGCTGGGACAGGAAATTTTCCCGGATTTGGGCTAATTTCTATCAATTGAAATCCGGGTTTACGACAGCTCATTCAACGCCCTTCGGGCGCAGGCAAACTATACGAAGGTGGTGGCCTATGGAATTGCCCGTCTGAACGGACGGGCAAGAGGGGCCCAGGACATGCGCCTGGGCAGAGCGGAAGGACGTGTAAAGTGGGTTTCGGTATCTTCAAAGGTGACAACAAGCATGCATTGGCCGAGGAACAGGTCTCGGCAGCACTGAGTCGCTCGATGGCGCGCATTGAATTCGATGCAAAGGGAAACATCCTGTGGGCCAACGACAATTTCCAGAATGTGATGGGCTACTCGCTCGAAGAAATCGTTGGTCAGCATCACTCCATGTTCGTGCCCGAAGAAATCGTGCGCTCTGCCGAATATCAGGGGTTCTGGAAAAAACTTGGCGCGGGCGAATTTGCCAGCGGCGCCTTCCCGCGCAAACGCAAGGACGGTCAGCTTCTGTGGCTTGAATCGACCTATAACCCGATCTTTGATGATAAGGGCAAGGTCCTCAAGATCGTCAAATTTGCCAGCGACATTACCGAACGCCGTAACGAACGTGCGCTTTTGCAAAGCGTGTTCGAAGCCATCAGCGCATCCCAGGCCGTGATCGAGTTTGACCTTCAGGGGCATATTCTCAAGGCCAATGAAAACTTCCTGACGGTGATGGGCTACAGCATGGATGAAATCCGCGGCAAGCATCACTCCATGTTTGTTGAGGGCGACTATGGCAAATCGTCCGAATACAAGGCCTTCTGGCAGAACCTTAATCAGGGCAAATTCCAGGCCGGCCAGTTCAAGCGCGTCGGCAAGGGCGGTCGTGAAATCTGGATCGAGGCAAGCTACAACCCGGTTCTGGACGCGGTCGGAAAACCGATCAAGGTGATCAAGTTCGCCACCGACATCACCGAACAGACCAAACTTCTGCTTAACCTCAAACAGATGATCGATGGCAACTTTGCCGAGATTGAAACCAACATCGCCAACCTTAATCAGCGTACGGCAAACGGTGTTGATGTTTCTGCCAACACCCTGGAACTCACCAAAACGGTCGCCGCCAGTGCCGAACAGATGGCAGCATCGATTTCCGAAATTTCGCGCAGCATGTCGCAATCGCAGTCGGAAACCGAACGCGCCTTTGATCAGACCGAAACCGCCAATGAAATGACTCAGCGCATGACAGGTGTGGTCGATGAAATGGGCAGCATCGTCGAAGTCATTCGCAATATTGCCGGACAGATCAACCTGCTGGCATTGAACGCCACCATCGAAAGTGCGCGTGCCGGCGAAGCGGGCAAAGGCTTTGCCGTGGTCGCCAACGAGGTCAAAAACCTTGCCAATCAGGCCGCGCGCGCGACCGAGGATATCTCCCAGGAAATTACCGGCATCCAGTCAATTTCCGCCGAGGTTGCCCACGCGCTTGAAGTCATTCGCGGATCGGTCGAAACCGTGCGCAACGATGTGACAAACATTTCTTCCGCGGTGGCCGAACAGACCGCCGTTACCGATAATGTCAGCGTCAATATGCGGGATATGGCCCACACGGTCGAAGGTCTCAGCCGTGATCTCGAAGTGATCCGTGCCACCAGCGACGAAGTGGCTTCTTCGGTCTACAAAACCCGCGAAGCAGCCGAAGTTCTGGCGCGATAACTGAAATACGATTTGATATCAAATCCTTATCAAAGGCAGGGCCAATGTGCCCTGCCTTTGCAGTTCTGTGACAATTTGCCAGTGCCGATTGGGCTAAATCCGGAACAACTTGCTTTGCAGGGCGCAAAATCGCAAGAATAGCCGCCTGAAATTGGCAAGCTGTGTGGAAAAGACAGGCGGGGCGGTCACGGCAATGACAAGCGATTACATGCGCATTGATGTTCTGGGGGTGGGCGAAGCCTTTGACCCGAACTTCGCAAATTCATCGGTCGTGGTTACCGCCGCCGATTTCCGTTTGCTGATTGATTGTGGCGCAACGATCGCCGGGCATCTGATGGGCAAGTTTCCCGATCCTGATGCGATTGATGCCATCTATTTTACCCATATGCATCCCGATCACATTTTCGGACTGGTCCCGGTCATGCTGAACTGGCGCGATGACGGTCGTTCGAAACCGCTGCATATCCTGTGCAGTCCGCAATTGCGCACCCATCTTGAAAAACTGATGGAACTCGGATTTACCGGACTGGGATCGGCCTGGCCCTTTACGATTATCTGGCACTCGGTTCTTGATACCGACATGATTGGTCCGTTTGACTGTAAATTCGCCCGTTCCGATCATAGTGTCCAGAACCATGCCATTTTGCTGCGCTACGCCAATAAGGGGTTTGCCTATTCCGGAGATGGCAATGTCACGGCCGATACCGCGGCCCTGTTTACCGGTGCGGATCTTGTGTTTCAGGAAACCTATCTGACCCGCCACGATCCGCAACATGCCGCGCATTGTGATCTGGAAACCGTGCTGCAACTGGCATCGGACATGCCCGGTGCGCGGTTCTGGCTTTATCACATCAAACGCGATGTCCGCGCAGAAATGGCCAAGATCATTCAGGGCAATGAACAGGTCAGGATGGCTGTGCCGGGCGAAGTCATTGAAATCCGCTAGTCACAATCATCATCGCATCGCGCAAACCCCGCCTTCTCTTTGGGCTTCGGCTCAAACAAAATGATCGGCACCCGGGTGTCCGGGCGCCGATCAAATCGGAAAATGGGAATATATGCGTAGCCGGTCCTGATGGTCTGGGCTTAATGAACCGCGCGCGGTTCCATATCGTGCTGGCGAATGGCCGCATTGGCCACTGCGTGGCTTTCAAATGATGCGATATGGGTACCATCGGCGGTAAAGACGCCATAGACCAGCTCGTCACTGTCTTCTTCGGCATTGGGAACCTGCCGGACATAGGCAAAGTCGTGAATGCCAAGCATCGCAAAATCAACATTCGACAACAGGCCGGTATCCTGCGCGTCGCGCTGGCTGATTTCGGTATCGTGGTTTGCTGTGCGGTCTGTCATGTTAACCACTCCTTGGTTAGGCCTTGCCGTTATTATCGTCGGCAGTGCTGTCTTCGTCTTCGACATTCATGTCGATGGTACGCGATGGAACAGCTTTCTTTTTGCTTGATCCGATTGCGATCTCGCGCACGACCGGTTCTGGCAAGGGTCTGTTCAAATCAACATGAAGCAGGCCGTTATCCAGATGGGCTCCGACAACCTCGATTCCTTCGGCAAGAACGAAGGACCGCTGGAACTGTCGGGACGCGATACCACGATGGATATAGACACGCTCGCTGTCATCTTCGGAATGTTTGCCGCGAATGATCAGCTGGTTGTCTTCTGTGGTTACGGACAAATCTTCTTCGGCAAATCCGGCGACTGCGACCGTGATGCGCAGTTTGTTTTCACTGATCTGCTCGATGTTATAGGGCGGATAGCCTTCTGCCTTGGTTTTTGACACCTGATCAAGAACGCGTTCGATCTGATCAAACCCCAGAAGCAACGGGCTGTTAAACATAGAAATTCGTGACATTTGCAGCACCTCCTCAGTCAGAGCGAGTGTGATTAATCTTCAGACCCCACGCTTTTGGCGTTTCGGGCATCCATTTTGTTCGACCCGACGAGTTCGGCACCGAACGTATCCATCTATTCGAATAAATGTGATTTTATGCGCGATAGTCAAGACTTGCCTGCTGCATTGCATCCCCTGTCAACCCCGCCAAAACTTATACACAGGAAGCCCACAGGCTGCTTTGGCAGGAAAGAAAGGAGTCACCGCCTGACCTGTGAAAGATCGGGCATTGCATCAAGTGCATAATAGGCCACCGACTGATCCTTGCCGCGCAATGCCACTTCGTGCAAAACCGCATTTTCCGGCAAGGGAATCGGGCCATGATCAAACAGGGTCTTTGAAATCACCAGCGGTACACCGTGCCCCTTGGTCTGGGCTTCAAGCCGGGCGGTGGTATTGAT
Source organism: Thalassospira sp. GO-4 (assembly GCF_023588965.1). Lineage (NCBI taxonomy): Bacteria > Pseudomonadati > Pseudomonadota > Alphaproteobacteria > Rhodospirillales > Thalassospiraceae > Thalassospira > Thalassospira sp. GO-4. The sequence goes on along the minus strand of NZ_CP097807.1, from coordinate 2,894,108 downwards.
GGTGTCCCCGATCGCGCTGATATTTTCGCGGCCCGGCGGGCCCATTTCCCCGACAATTGCCTTGCCCATATGGATGCCGATCCCGATGCGCAACTGATGGGGCAATTCCGACGCCAGATGAATGTTCAGCCCCTCGATCCGGCGCAGCATTTCGGCGGCACCTTCAAACGCCTGAAGGATGGTTTGTTCGGTATCCTCGCTTTCATGTCCATAAAGCGCCATCAATCCGTCACCGGTAAATTGCGCGTAATAGCCGCCCGTACTGCGCAGGGCCTCGGTCATTTCGGCAAAAAACTGGTTCAGGATAAACAACACGTCATAGGGCATCTTGCGTTCGCCAAGTTTGGTCGAATCACGCAAGTCGATAAAGATACAGACAACCTGTCTTTCACTGCCCGAAAGGCCGCCGGGGCGTCGCCCGTCGCGTGCGGTGGCATTGGGGGGCATCAATGGCGCAACCGCAAGATCGTTTTGCGGACGGATCTGACAGGCCAGCCGCATGCCGCGTGGTGCCTGGATGCTTTTAAGGGCGGCGGCCTCGATCTGGCCGGGTGCTGCCAGCTGATCCAGTCCCGAACCGCAATGCAGCCGACATGTGGTGCATCGCCCATGCCCGCCACAAACCGATGCCATCGGGATGCCCGCATCGCGAAGGGCCTCAAGGGCGGTGGCCCCCGGTGGCACGCGCACTGACCGTCCGTTGGGCAGGCTTAACATCGGTCCGCGCTTGACCCGGTCAATGGTCTGTCTGATCTGGCGCACCCCGAACGGCGCCAGTGCCAGCGCGATGGTCAGGATCGTGCAGGGTATCAGGGCATTTTCATAAAATGTAATGGCCGCCTGATTGACGTCGGCGGCTTCGAGTACGCCAAAAACATATTTGCGCCCGCCTTCTTCGACCCGGCGGATGATTTCGGCACTGGCCGCACCATAACCCGCAAGCGAAAGTGTGGGGATCAGAATGGCAAGTGTGCCAAGCGCGTTGCGCCATTTCGGATAGAACGGTTTGACCCGAAGCCAGAAATGAATACCGATACAGCCATGGGTCCAGACCACAATAACCGTGATCGCCTGAAGGATGCCCTGAAACGGAATGAAAACAGCAAGATCAAGCAACACCCGTTCATAGGGTGATCCGACATCAAAGCCCAGATCAATCACCCGGGTCGCAATAATGTGACGGAACAGCAAAAACGGAATGCACAGACCAAGGATCATCTGGGCCCATTCCGATTTGCGCAACCGCATTGACCGGCGACTGGTCAGGCGGCCGGTCGCCAGGATGAAATGGGTGATCAGCGACAGCAAAAGCAGGATTTCAAGCGGCGGGAATTGCCAGATCTCGGTCGAGAATTCATCAACCGTTTCCATGAATTCGGGCGATACAATCCCCGCGGCATGATTAAGCAAATGGGTCAGGACATAGGCGAACATTGTCAGCCCTGAATATAATCGCAAATTCTGGATCATTGTGTCCCGCCGGTTGCCCAAACTCTGGTTGCAAATGCTGTGTCGGTCTTTTGGTTTACGGTTTTAACCAAACAACCCTGACAGTATGAAGTCCAATCATAAACAAGTTATGTCTGTAATCCCGCCTGAAATAGTGACCCGGCCTGTCCGCGCCAAAGGCCCGGTAAAACCGCCCAAACAAAACGGGCCGCTGTATCAAACAGCGACCCGCGACTGAAGTTCAGTTGTCTGACCGGTTGGGATGTCAGGCGGCGTTGCGCACCCGTTGCCGGGTCATGAATTTGACAATCGATTTTGCGAAATCAGGACTGCTGATCGGGGTTTCAAGCGATTTCATTGCTGCCTTGTGCACATCTTCGGGAATCAGGTCATGGCGTGATTCCAGCAAGGCCTGCTCATAGGGGCGCATGAATTCAGGATGGGGCTGGATCGATGCGGCATTGGCGCCATATTGCAAACCGGCATAGGGGCAGAAATCCGAACTTGCCCAGACGGTTGCGCCTTCGGGAATTTCGACGACCTGGTCCTGATGAAACGCATTGATGCGAATGGTGGACGGGCTGTCAGCCAGCCAGTCTGCATTGCTGGCATCGACGTCATATGCATGGACGCCAACGCCCCAACCCTTGTCGGATTTGACAACCTTGCCGCCAAGCGCGGTCGCAAGGATCTGGTGGCCGAAACAGATACCAAATACCGGCTGACCGGCACCCACGGCTTCGCGCAGGAAGTCCTGCAGACGGATCATCCAGGGCGCGTTTTCGTAAACCCCGTGTTTGGATCCCATGACGACCCAGCCATCTGCATCGGCAATGGAATCGGGGAATTCATCTTCAAGAACGGTCCAGGTTTCAAACTCAAGGCCGGGGTCAACATCGCCAAGGAGTTTTTCCAACATCTTGGGATAGCTTTTAAACTCGTCGCGAAGTTCTTCCGGGGCGAACCCGGGTTCAAGAATGCCGATCTTCATGTGGAAACCTTACATAGACTTCAAAGTGGCGCCGGGGCCTGTTCTGCTTAGCTTGAACCACTTTGCCAAACATTGCCAAACACGACCAAAATCGCTTCAGGCTAAACAGAGCAGGCTCTAGGGTCAGTTATGGGATTTTAGCGCCAAAAACAAGTCTGGTGCTGCGAGAATTTAGGTGAATTTTCGCCGGAAATGCGAAACCGCCCGGCAAATTGCACGGGCGGTTGCACGGTCTGCGATCACGCCGCTGCGGGAGGGCCGCGTCATTCGCAGATCATCCCCGGGGAGCTAACACGGGGAGCTAACACGGGGATTTATTCATCAAACATCAGCTGTTCAGGCGCAATGCCCGGGCACCGGCCATGCCGGCAAGCATGGTGGCGACAAAGATGATGGTGTCCATCTGTCCAAAGGCCAGCGCGCTAAGGGCCGGACCGGGGCAATAACCTACCAGACCCCAGCCGGTTCCGAACATAAGCCCGCCGACAATCAGTTTGGTCGTGACATTCTTGTTGCTTGGAAGATCCATTCCGCCGCCACAAACCGCATCTGATCGCGATTTGGCAAACTGGAAAATCGGCACGGCAACCACAAGGCCACCACCCATGACAAAGGCAAGGCTCGGGTCCCAGCCACCATCGGCAATCGCCCAGATATCAAGGAAACCAAGAACCTTTTGCGGGTCGATCATGCCAGAAATATAAAGCCCGGCTCCAAACAGCGTGCCACAGATCAGCGATACGATAATGCGCATCATGCACCCCCGATCAGATGGCGGGTGACCAGCACCGTCACAAACCCGGCCGCCATAAACGAAAGGGTCGCGACCAGCGACCGCAACGAAAACCGCGACAGTCCGCAAATGCCGTGGCCACTGGTGCAGCCGCTGCCGATGGTGGTGCCGACACCCACCAGAAGACCGGCAATCACAATCACCGGAAGCGGGCTTGTGACAACGCTTTGTGCTTCGATCGGCGTACCGGTCATCAGAACCAGCGGCCCGGCAATCAGGCCAATGACAAAGGCCAGACGTTCAAATGCCGATGTGCTGCCCTTTGACGATGACAAAAGACCACCGACAATGCCGCTGATCCCGGCGATCCGGCCATTCAGCAAAAGATACAGCCCCGATGCCAAACCGATAAGTCCGCCACCCAGAAGGGCCGAGACAGGGGTAAAGTTTTCCATCAGACTTCCCGTTATAAAAAGACTTTACATTCAAATATGATAATAAATTGATTTTATCAATCAAAATCGACATTTATTCGCTGTAAAATAGGATTTTACCGATCAGCTCCCACGCCAGTACGCGTTACTTGACCATTACTCCAAGATTTCAAACAGGTGGGCTGTTTTACGAACCGGTGCCTCTTTGCCCCATCTTGCCGGGACTGATGATGGCCCGATCAGCGGTCAAATTCGGGCCAGTCCACAGCACGGATTCGCTGCCCGACGGCCGGAACGGATCATTTGTCCTGATACAAAAATGGTGATCCCGATTAATTCATTGAAATTAAATGAATTTATCTATCTTGCCAAAATCGCAATTCCGGAAGATATAGCAGCATCTTTGGTTGTGGTTCCGGCTGTTCCTGCCAACCCGTTTTTCGGATATTCAAAACTTAAATGAGCAAGGATCGTCTGTCGGCCAGTCGGCGACTTGATGTTGCGCTGGCGCTGGTAGCGCAGGGTGATTATGTCGCGGCAATTGATGTTGCGCGTGCGGCCCTTTCTGCCGATCCCGAATGGGACGAGGCCCATTTTACCCTGGGCGATATCTATGAACGGGCCGGTGAAAACGACAATGCCGTCGAAGCATTTCGTCAATATCTGGTTCTTGATCCGTCCGACCGTATGGGGGCCGAAGTGCGCCTGACGCTGCTTGGGGCAGCTGCAATGCGCGACCGGTTGCCGCCAGATTACGTGCGTGCGCTCTTTGATGATTATGCGCCGCGTTTTGAAATCAGCCTGCGCGATCGGCTGGCCTATCGCGGGCCGGAACTTCTGTCTGAGGCCGTTCGACCGTTTCTGCCAAGCCTGGATCGTCCGCTTGAAATTCTTGATCTTGGATGTGGCACCGGTCTGGTCGGTGAAGTTTTTGCCGGTCAATATGACGCGATTGACGGGATCGATCTATCGCCGCGCATGATCAACCGCGCCCGGGCCAAGGGCATCTATCGCACGCTGGTGGCGGGCGATATCACCGATATGCCTGACGATCTGGGATCCGGCTACGGGCTTGTGGTTGCCGCGGATGTTCTGAATTATCTTGGCGATCTTGCCCCGGCGCTGCGCGCGGCCCACGCCCGGATGAAGCCGGGCGGATTGATGGTCCTGACCCTCGAACATGGCAATGCCTTTCCGTTCGATCTCAGCCCGGGACAACGTTTCCGCCACCATCAGCGCGCAATTGCCGAATGGATGGAAGAATGCGGCTTTGAAATCGTCTCCGACGCGCTGGGCACCCTGCGACAGGAAAAAGGAACCCCGGTCGAAGGCCGCATCATGGTGGCCCGTGCCATCAGCGATTTCGCCTTTGTCACCAGCAATCTGGTGGCACCGGGCGACCCGGATCAGGCGTCGGGTCAGACTTTGCATTAAGATCGCTGTGCAAAAACTGACCCGGTCCTGTTGTCACCGGTTCTCTTTGTCGCCGGTTCTAGCCCTTCGGCATGTCACCACGGATGATATAGGCCAGTGCGGCAACCACCTGTTCGGGTTCGCGGGCAACGCCGTTGGCGGCACCGTCAACTTCTTTCAATGCGTGGTCATGTTCGGCGGGATGCAGGGTGATATAGGGAATGCCAAGTGCTGCGGCATAGCCGGCATCAAAGGCGGCATTCCACTGCTTGTATTTCTCGCCAAAGCGGATAACCGCAAGATCGGCCCCTGACAGCAGGGTTTTGGTTCGCATGGCGTTAAGTTGTGCGCCCTTGCGGTCATGCCAGAATTTGTTTTCCTCGGCTCCGAAAATGGCGACACCACAATCATCGGAATCTTCATGCATGGTGATCGGGGCCACCAGTTCGACCGGAAGGCCCGCTTCCTTGACCCCGGCGGCAATGCGTTCGCGCCAGTCGCTATGAATTTCACCCGACAAATAGACGGTCCAGACCTTACTCATGTTTCTATCCCTGTTTGATCATGATGATGGGTTCAATGGCCCATACGGATTGTTCGATTTTGCATGTTAGTGCAACAAGCTGGTCCACAAACACCAAAACCCGCCGCCTTTGGCAACGGGTTTTGTGGATCAGGATGGTGATCAACGTGGTTGGGCGCGAAGGGGATGCCATCAGCATCCGGATGTGATCACCGTTCTGATAGGGGCGGCCTTAGTGCGGGACCGCCCGGTTATTCTGGCGCGTGGCCATGAACCACGCCATCAGGATTGCCGAACCCATCAGCGCGATGCCGGCAACATCGATCCACAGATTGGCCGGAAAGACCAGAAGGGCTGCGGAAACGCCGAACAATATCCGGTTGGGCATCGAAAGACGCGGACCAATCGGTGCAATGCCCTGAATGGCGATGGCCATCATGATGGCCCCGGTCATGTAAAGCAGACTGCTGTAAACAATGTCCGGCCATTCCCCGATCAAAAGCAGTTCGGGTACATAGGCAAAGCTGAACGGCATGATAACGATGGTTGCCCCGTATTTAAGGGCCGAGAACCCCGTGCGCATGGGTGGGGCCTTGGCGATGGCCGCCCCGGCAAAGGCCGCCACGCAAACCGGTGGCGTGATATTTGACAGGCATGCCGCATAAAACACCGCCAGATGGGCGGCAACCGTCGGAACACCGAGCTGAATAAGGGCCGGCGCAGCCACAACCGACAGGATGATATAGGACCCGGTAGTCGAAGACCCCATACCGATAATGATCGATACCAGCGTCACCAGACACACCGCGATAAACAGGTTCCCACCCGAAAAATCGATGAGAACTGACGAGAATTTAAGACCAAGCCCGGCAAGAACGATCCCGCCAATGATGATGCCCAGCGTCCCGATCGCTGCCCCGGCCGAGCTGTTGCTTTGCGCCCCGCCAATAAGGCCCTGGATGATGGCTTTGGGCCCCATGCGGGTTTCGCGGTTCCGCCATGAAAGGACTGCGGCTGATACCGTTCCCCAAAATGCGCAGAATTCTGCGGAAAATCCGGCAAACAGAAGGCCGATGACAATCACAAGTGGCATAAAGAAATGCCAGCCCTTTGCCATGACATCGCGTACACGCGGCGTTTCTTCACGTGGAATGCCCCGAAGTCCAAGCCGCGCGGCTTCAAGATCGACCATCGATAGCAAAAAGATAAAGAACACCAACGCCGGAATGACATTCATCAGCGCAATGGTCAGATAGCTGGTCTCGGTCAGGGTCGCGAGGATAAATACACCTGCCCCCATGACCGGCGGCATGAACTGGCCCCCGGTCGAGGCAATGGCTTCGATCGCGCCGGCATCATGGGATTTGAACCCGGTGCGTTTCATCAGCGGAATGGTAAAGGACCCGGTCGTCACCACATTGGCGACCGAGGATCCCGAAATCGATCCGAAAAGTGCCGAGGTCATGACGGCAATCTTGGCCGGTCCCCCGCGCCAGCGCCCGGCAACCGCGGTGCCAAGATCCATAAAGAACTTGCCCGCACCACTGCGTTCCAGAAAGGCGCCAAAAATCATGAAGGGAAACACAAAGGTCGCAAAGGTCGCGGTCACCACCCCGAAAATCGCTTCCTGTGTTGAATAGGTGAATTCCAGAATGCGCTCGATCGACATGCCCGGATGCGACAGACGCCCCGGAAGATACTGCCCGTAAAAAAGCTGAAGCAAGAAGGCGATGGCAATCAGCGAAATCACCGGGCCAAGGGCACGGCGGCTGGTTTCAAGCAGGATCACGATCGCCAGCGACCCCATGATCAGATCGGTCTGGTTGGGCGATGAAACCCGGAACATTGCGTAACTGACATACTGGTCAATCCAGTAACCGAATACCGCAACCGTCAGAACCACAAACCCGATATCAAAAAGACTGAACCGGTCGGTCGGGGATTTGCGTGTGGCCGGAAACAGCATGAAAACCAGAACCGAGGTCAGCATCAGATAGATGCCCCGGTTGCTTTGGGTCGAAACAAGACCAAATCCGGATGTGTAAAGATAAAAGCCGGCAAAGCCAGCCGCAACAAGGTTGAAAACCAGCGCCTGAGAACCGTTCAGGGTGCGTTTCGCCCCCTCGACCCGCATAAGCCAGGATGTATCTGTCATTTGGTCCCGCAATCCACTTCAAGACAAAACAGATCTGCCCGGCACAATACCGGGCAGATTTCACGCCAAAAGGTTATTCAGCCCATTGGCCGGTTTCGCGGTAATAGGCCTCGGCACCCGGATGCATCGGTGCGCCAAGTCCAAGGAAGTTTTTGGTGTCGGGTTTCATCTGCGCCCAGGCTTTGTGACCTGCGGCCAGTGCATCCTGTTTTGCATAGGCAGCAGCCAGCATGCGCTTCATGACATCATCATTCACCCGTTCATGGGCCACCCAATACACGGTGGTATAGGGCATATCGGTTGCCGGAACGCCCTTATAGGTCGTGTCTGGCATGGTGCCGGTATGATAGAACGGATATTTGGTGTTGATCTTGCCCAGTTCCTCGTCGCTATAGGGCACGACGATAACATCATTGGTTTCGGCAAGCTCGGTCACGGCCGCTGCCGGAGCCGATGACTGGCAGAATGCGTCGATCTGACCATTGGCAAGCGCACGGCCGGCATCGCCAAATGTCATCATCTGGGGTTCGATTTCTTCAAGCAGACCAAGTGATCCCAGAATGTTCGAGCAGTTAAACACCGTGCCCGAACCGGGGGGACCCAGTGCAACCTTCTTGTCGGCAAGATCGGAAAGCGATTTGATGCCGTTGCCTTCAAGGGTCACGAAATAGGTCGGCCCTTCATAGGCCATCGCAACACCGCGCAGCATCGTGCCTTTGTCGTCATTGGCGAACGGGCCGGTTTGCTGAAGCGACATATAGACATGTGATCCGTAAACGATCCCCATATCAAGCTCGCCCTTGATCAGGCGTTTGGCATTCTCCGTCGAACCGCCAGTCGTGACCTGGGTAATGTTGACATCGGGCAAATCCTTGCCAAGTTCGGTGCCAGCAACACCGACCATGTAATACATCACACCACCGGGGTTTGACCCGCCCCAGGCAATGTCGGTTTTGTTCTGTGCAATTGCGGTTGTTGCAATCAAAGTGCCCAAAGTGGTCAGGGCCAGTGTATTTGCCAGTCTCTGAAACATATGTTCCTCCCGATTTATAAGAGTTTTGGGCTTATGTTGTTTTTGTCGTAGCCCGGTGCCGGTGCATGAAGCGCCGAACGGGACGGCCGTGGCCGTCCCGAAACTGTTGATCAGCCCCCGATTGCGCGGAAATTGTTGCGCAAGGTGCCAATGCCTTCGATCTCGATGCTGACATTGTCCCCGGGTTTGAGATAACGCGGTGGTTCAAAGCCGATCCCGACCCCTGCCGGGGTGCCGGTGGCAATCACATCGCCGGGCATCAGTGTGACACCGGCAGAAATGGTTGCGATAATGGTCGGGATATCGAAGATCAGAAGCGACGTGTTCGATTCCTGGCGCAATTCGTCATTCACGTGACAACGGATTGCGGTGTCGGAAATATCAAGCGAGTCCCGGGTCACGGCCCATGGCCCCATCGGACAGAACGTGTCTTGCGATTTGCCAATCAGCCATTGGCTGTATTTGCCCTGCAAGTCACGGGCGGTGACATCATTGACGATGGTGTAACCCCACACATGGTCATAGGCATCCTCGGGCGAAATCGCCCGGCCGCCCTTGCCGATAATCACGGCAAGCTCCGCCTCGTAATCGACAGCCTGGCTTGCCTTGCTATCGATCAGAACATCACTTTCATGTGCGACGACTGTTTCGGGCACTTTTGAAAAGATGATGGGGTTTTTCGGCACGGCCCCGGCTGCGGCACTTGAATCAAAGCCGCTTTTGGAAAATTCATGCGCATGTTCCATGTAGTTTTTGCCAACACAGAAAATGTTGCGTACCGGGCGCGGGACCGGTGCCAGCAAGGTCACATCCGAAAGAGATACAGGCTCTTTGCGGCCGGGCAATGTGTCCTGACCAATCAGGCTAAGCACACCGCGGGCGGCGTCCTGGGCGGGAATGTCGAACGGTACAACGACACCGCGATCTTCAAGAATCTCGCCAACGCCAACTGCACCATTTGTCCTGAACGTTGCAATCTTCAAGCCAAATCTCCAAAATTAATATACCAATTAAGCCAATTTCGTCGATTTTGATATACCAATAATCCAACCAAGTCAACCAATGTGGGGGTAAATGGGCTTTTATAGGGGGTAAATGGCTGAAAACGGGCAAATCGGGCTGGACCTGTGGCCTGTGATCTGTTAATTGGATCACAATTGGTTGGGAAGAAGGATCTCTTTATGACGGGCATCAGTGCCGATGACATTGCCAAAGAATTGCGCAAGCGGATCGTGGGCGGGCTGTGGCCCGATGGCACACGCATTCCGCCGGAACGGGATCTGGCAAAGGAATTCGACGTGGCACGCAATACCGTGCGTCGGGCCTGTGATATCCTGCAACAGGACAATCTTCTGGCGCGGTATGTCGGTCGCGGGACCTATGTAACGGCCCAGGCCAAATCGGGATCGCTTGCCGATATCGCTGCCCGGATGGAAGGCACAAGCCCGGCCGACATGATGGAAATCCGTCTGTTGCTCGAACCCGAAGCCGCTGCTTTTGCTGCAACCAATGCCACCTCGGCCGAGCTTGCCGATATCGAAGCCGCCCATCTCAAGGCATCGTCGGCGACCGATATGCCGACATTCGAACAATGGGATACGGAATTCCACAAGCTGGTCTTTGATTGTTCGCGCAACGAGCTGCTGCGCGAAATCAACAATATCCTGACCTTCCTGCGCAATCAGGGGCCATGGTTCGAAATGAAAAAACGGTCATTTTCCGACGAGCGTCGCCTGCACTATTGCGATGAACATGCCCGCATCGTCGATGCGCTTAATCAACGCCTTCCCGGCGAGGCCCGCGATGCCATGCATGCCCATCTGATCACGGTTCAAAAGAATATGCTGGGACGTTAGACCCGCACATATTGCCGTTTCCGGTGCCCCGCCCATGCGGGGCATTTGGTTTTTGGGGATCTTTTGTGTCCAGGCCCCGTTGCCCGGCTATTTTCAGGGAAAAACACCCTGAAACGACAAAACCCGTCGCCAAAGGCAACGGGTTTTGAATGGTGGAGCCGATCAGGATCGAACTGACGACCTCTACAATGCCATTGTAGCGCTCTCCCAACTGAGCTACGGCCCCACTTTAGTCCGCGTCGCAGATTTGCTGATGCTTTCTCTGCGGCGCGGCGCATATTTAGAAGGTTCGCCAAATGTTGGCAAGACCCTTTTTCAAAAATTCTTAGCGATCATCGTCGTCTGATTCGACATGCTCATAAACTTCGCCAAGATCATCATCATCTTCGCCAAGGTCAGAAGCATCTTCGAGGATATCGTCATCGATATCCGCATCGACATCATCGTCAAGATCGTTGACGTCATCGATATCTTCGTCTTCTTCCGGTGCCGGTTTGGCAACCGCGGCTTTCTTGACCTTTGTCACGCCATCAGGTGTAGCGCATTTCGGGCAAACAACCGGGGTACGGTTCAGATCATAATACTTGGTACCACAGGCGAGGCAGTGACGTTTCTTACCGCGTGCTGACATTACGGCAAATCCTCTTAATTACCGTTATCATCTAAGAAAAAGACTGTTCGTCGCAAAGTGCTGCGATGCAGCGCAAGGCGTAATGTCTGAAAGGCCCAATTGCCATCTTGTTGGCGGCTTGTCAAAAGGAAATTGATCCTTTTGCGATCTGAGCTGCCAATGATGTGAAACAGGCCCGCAATCGGTACAATCGCCACGTCAAAATTTGGGTTCGATACTGGTGCCTGACAATCGCTTGTGCTAGAGCAGGATGCATCGGCCCACCTGCATCATGAGCGCCCCAAACCCCGGCTGCACCATATGCAGGGTTCCACGCCGTAAAAACAGAAAACCAAATCGTTACGGACAGGTACGCTTCCATGAGTTCTTCGCAGACCAAACGCCCGCTTTCATCGGCCAAAACCGGGCCAATTTCGGGTGATATCCGGGTGCCGGGTGACAAATCGATTTCCCACCGTTCCCTGATGTTTGGCGGTCTGGCGATCGGCACGACCAAGGTCACCGGCCTGCTTGAAGGCGAAGACGTTCTGGCAACCGCGGATGCCATGCGCAAACTTGGTGCAACCGTCACCCGTGATGAGGATGGCACCTGGCATGTAACCGGGGTTGGTGTCGGCGCATTGCGCGAACCCGATAGCGTGATTGACATGGGCAATGCCGGAACCGGCATTCGTCTGATGGCCGGCATCGTTGCCACACATCCGATCACCACCTTCTTTACCGGCGATGCGTCGCTGTGCAAACGCCCGATGGGCCGTGTTGCCGATCCGCTTTCCAAATTCGGGGCACAATTCATCACCCGTGATCGGGGTCGCCCGCCAATGGCCGTGATCGGAACGGACGAAGCCAAACCGGTGACCTATACCCTTCCCATGGCATCGGCCCAGGTCAAATCGGCTGTGATGCTGGCCGGTCTCAATACGACCGGGACGACGACCGTGATCGAACCCAAACCGTCGCGCGATCATACCGAACGCATGCTGCGTCATTTCGGGGTCGATGTGGATGTGAAGGTCAATGACGATGGCGGTCGTACCGTCAGCCTCACCGGTCCGGTCGAAATGAAGGCCGCTGATATTGTGGTGCCGACCGATCCGAGCTCGGCTGCCTTCCCGATGGTTGCGGCCCTGATCAATCCGGACTCCCATGTCACCATTCGCGACGTTTGCCTGAACCCGTTGCGCACCGGGCTGATCACCACCCTGATTGAAATGGGCGGCGATATCACGATTACCAATGAACGCGAAGAAGCCGGCGAAACCATCGGCGATCTGGTGGTGACGGGCAAAAACCGCCTGAAAGGCATCGTTGTTCCGGCCGAACGCGCCCCTTCGATGATTGACGAATATCCGGTTCTTGCCGTGGCTGCGGCCTATGCCGAGGGCGAAACACGGATGTGCGATCTTGAAGAATTGCGCGTCAAGGAATCGGATCGTCTGGCTGCGGTCGCCGCCGGACTTGAAGCCAATGGCGTCATTCACCGTATCGAAGGCGATGATCTGATTGTGACCGGTGGTGTTGTTCCGGGCGGTGGCATGGTCGAAACCCATCTTGATCACCGCATTGCCATGTCATTCCTGGTGCTTGGTCTTGGCGCGGAAAAGCCGGTTGCGGTTGATGATGCCAATCCGATTGCCACCAGTTTCCCGAACTTTGAAAGGCTGATGGGCGAAATGGGCGCAAAATTCGCGCTGCATTCCTGATCGATCTGACCCAATATATATAGTCGCGATATAGACAGGGAGCGAAGCATATGATCATCGCCATTGATGGCCCGGCAGCGTCGGGCAAGGGGACGTTGGCGCGTCGAGTCGCAGACGCAATGGACTATGCCTACCTTGATACCGGACTTTTATATCGTGCCACCGGTGCGAAAGTTTTGGCTGCAAATGCCGACCCCGAAGACGAAGCAGCAGCCGTCAAGGCGGCGGAAAATCTTACGGCCAATGATCTGGACGGCGAAGAGCTCCGCAGCGAAGAAGTCGGAACCGCTGCCTCAAAAGTTGCAGCGATTCCAAAGGTTCGCGCCGTTTTGCTTGACTTCCAGCGCAGCCTTGCAACCAAGCCGCCTGGCGGAAAACGCGGTGCTGTTCTTGATGGCCGCGATATTGGAACGGTCGTTTGCCCCGAAGCCCCGATCAAGTTTTATCTGACGGCGTCGGTGGAAGAACGTGCAAACCGACGGTTCAAACAGTTGCAGGAAAAAAATCCCGCTGCTATATACGAGCGCGTTCTCAAAGAGCTTGAAGAACGGGATGCCCGAGACAGTGCTCGCGATGTCGCACCGCTCACCATGGCAAAAGACGCAATCCATATTGATACGGACCGTCTGAATGCCAATGCAGTGTTCGATGCCGTTATGGCACATATCCACACCCATATGGGCGCGGATGACTGATCAAAGGGCGTTTTAACCGTCAGGCGATGAACGATCCCGAGGTGCCGGTCATATGACCTGTCCCTAAGGTGAACGACTTGTGCGTTCACCTTTTCGTGTATGGAAGGCATGCCTTCCATGGATGTCGGGTTCGCCCAGTGACTGACATTTTTGCCGCGATTTTGCGGTTTAAGACCACCGGACACAACCGGTTGGCCAGAATATGATGACGATACTCGAAAGGAAGTCTGGTTTATGACCACCGCTGAAGAAGCACAATTCTCGACCGGCGAAGATTTTGCCGCCCTGTTGGCTGAAACCCTTGGTTCTGAAGACGAAGGTTTTGTCGGCCGCGTAATGACCGGTTCGGTCGTTAAGAAAACTGACGATGACGCAATCGTCGATGTCGGCCTGAAATCCGAAGGCCGCGTTCCGCTTAAAGAATTTGGCGCAGGCGAAGTAAACATTGGCGATACCGTTGATGTTTATGTCGACCGCTATGAAAACAAAGATGGCCTGATCGTTCTGTCGCGCGAAAAAGCGCGCCGCGAAGAAGCCTGGGTTGAGCTGGAAAAACAGTTCTCCGAAGGCAAACGCGTTGACGGCACCATCTTTGGTCGCGTTAAAGGCGGCTTCACCGTTGACCTGTCGGGTGCAGTTGCATTCCTTCCGGGTTCCCAGGTTGATATCCGTCCGGTCCGTGACGTTACCCCGCTGATGAACAACCCGCAGCCGTTCCAGATCCTGAAAATGGATCGTTCGCGCGGTAACATCGTGGTTTCGCGTCGTGCAGTTCTCGAAGAGACCCGTGCAGAACAGCGTGCTGAACTGATCCAGAACCTCCAGGAAGGTCAGGTTCTTGACGGCGTTGTCAAAAACATCACCGATTACGGCGCATTCGTCGATCTCGGCGGCGTTGACGGCCTGCTGCACGTTACCGACATCGCTTGGAAACGTATCAACCATCCGTCCGAAGCTCTTCAGATCGGCCAGACTGTTAAAGTTCAGGTCATCCGCTTCAACAGCGAAACCCAGCGTATCTCGCTTGGCATGAAGCAGCTTGAAGCTGATCCGTGGGAAGGCGTCGAAGCCAAATACCCGGTCGGTTCGAAGTTCGAAGGTCGTGTCACCAACATCACCGATTACGGCGCATTCGTCGAACTCGAAGCTGGTGTCGAAGGCCTGGTCCACGTTTCCGAAATGTCCTGGACCAAGAAAAACATCCACCCGGGCAAAATCGTTTCGACCTCGCAGGAAGTCGAAGTCATGGTGCTCGACGTCGATGCCCAGAAACGTCGTATCTCGCTTGGTCTCAAGCAGTGCACCTCGAACCCGTGGGATGCCTTCCTTGCAGCTCACCCGGTCGAGTCCGAGATCGAAGGCGAAGTCAAGAACATCACCGAATTCGGTCTGTTCATCGGCCTCATGGGCGGTATCGACGGTATGGCTCACCTTTCGGACCTGTCTTGGGACCGTGCTGGTGAAGAAGTCATCAAAGAATACAAAAAAGGCGACATCGTCAAAGCCAAGGTTCTTGACGTTGACGTTGAAAAAGAACGCATCTCGCTTGGCATCAAACAGCTTGCCGGCGATCCGTTCAAAGAAGCAGTTACCGGTATCAAGCGTGGCGAAACCGTCACCTGCGAGATCACCGAAGTCAATGACGGCGGCATCGAAGTTGCTGTTGGCGACACCGAACTGAAAGGCTTCATCCGTAAAGCTGAACTGGCGCGTGAGCGTTCGGAACAGCGTCCGGAACGCTTCGCAGTTGGTGAAAAAGTCGACGCACGCGTTACCGCAATCGACGCCAAAACCCGTAAAGTTTCCCTCTCGGTCAAAGCTCTTGAAGTTGCTGACGAGAAGAAAGCAATGGCGGATTACGGCTCTGCTGACAGCGGCGCATCGCTCGGCGATATCCTCGGCGAAGCTCTGCGCAAAAAGCAGGAAGGCGGCGAATAAGCCACCCTCCGACGAAATACGGTCTGATCTTTTTCGGACCGAACAGACGGGTCGCACATTGTGCGGCCCGTTTTGTTTTGGGCACTTTGGTGCGGATGACGCATGCCAACCGTCTCATATGGGTGGGTTGCCCGATACGATACGCGCCTCATGATCCGGGGGGCGTTTGATGATCTTTCTATCTTACTGACATGGCTGATCTGGTTGGGGCGGGGGTTGAGAAAACGGGTTGTTCAGGGCGCTCGTATCTGCTGGCAGCCCGGCCGGATTTGGCCTTTGGAATTGTATATCATCCGAGTTTTGACCCCGGATTGGTGCCCGGTGCTGCCCTGTTCGCCATTTTTCGCGAAAATTTTGATTTTAAACGCTTTTTGTCCTTGCCTTCTTGGCCGAGAAAAACCATTTGAAAAGGCAGGTTTTTGGGCGGACAGCCTTCTAAGTATTTGATTGAACAATTAGAACCGGGGCACCGTAAATGGCGCTTGATGCCGACATCCTGCTTGATCGACGTCGCTTGAAGAAATCAGTCTTCCGCTGGCGCGTTGTGGCCGTCATTGCTGTCATTGCCGTGATCATTATCGGTCTGGCCGGAACCGGCGTGCAGAACAGTGTTCTGGGCGGCATCGGTCCGAGAATCGTTGAAATCAATATCGAAGGTGTGATCACCGAAGATCCCTATTTGCTTGATGCGCTGGCTGCCATCGAAGAAGACAGCGACGTTGTCGGTGTGATTGTCCATATCAACAGCCCGGGCGGCACCATGGTCGGGGGCGAAACGCTGTATGAAGCGTTGCGCCGGATCGGGGAAACCCGCCCCATCGTTGCCGAAATGGGCACGGTTGCCGCATCGGGCGGCTATATGACCGCGATTGCCGCTGACCATATCATTGCGCGGCGCGGAACGATTACCGGATCGATCGGGGTTATTTTCCAGTCGATGAATTTCAACGGCACGCTTGAAAAGCTTGGCGTCGAGCCGCTTACCGTCAAAAGTGGACCGCTTAAAGCGGCACCGAATCCGTTTGAACCGGTTGATGATGCTGCAAAAACGGCCATGCAAGGTCTGATTTCCGACATGTTTGACGTGTTTGTCGGAATGGTTGCCGAACGGCGTGACATGCCGGTCGACACGGTGAAAACATTGGCAGATGGTCGCGTCTATACCGGACAGCAAGCACTTGCCAATGGCTTGATTGATGAAATTGGAGGCCGTCGTGAAGCCTTGCGCTGGCTTGAAAACGAAGCTGGTGTCACGCCGGAAGCGGACATCGTGCCGCTTGAAATTGAGTACCCGGAGGACGATTTGATGAGCGCACTCTTTGAAGGAAACCTTGGAAAAGTGCTGTCATCTGAGGGGCTTAAACTTGACGGTTTGCTAGCTGTCTGGCAACCTGAGTGATAGTTACCGAACAAATAATCTAATTCGCGGTTGAGTGAGACTGTCAGCACGAACAGGATGGGGCCTGGAAATGACAAAATCTGAATTGATTGCCCGGCTTGCTGAATTGAATCCGCATCTCTATCAGCGAGACGTCGAACGGATTGTTGCAACGATTTTTGACGAAATCACTGACGCGCTTGCCCGTGGCGACCGGGTCGAACTGCGCGGTTTTGGTGCATTTTCCGTCAAACAGCGTGATGCCCGCGTCGGGCGGAACCCGCGTACCGGTGACGCGGTCCCTGTTGGTGAGAAAAAGGTTCCCTATTTCAAAACCGGCAAGCAGCTCCGTGAACGTCTGAACTGATTTCCGTTTGATGGATGATTGATTGACGATCACATTGCCGGTCGTCACGCAAAACCGCCACGACACAGCATGCTGTGTCGCTGGTGGCTTGGCTTTTGCCTGCGCTTTGCGCCATACTGTTGCATCAATCCCCGAACGTGACCTGTTGCCTGAATTCGGGGGACGCCTGATCTGTCGGGTGTCTGCCGCCATCCTGTCAGGCACAAGGAGCCCAGAATGCGTATCCTTTACTGGATTATTTCCATACCGCTTGCGGTCCTGATTGCCGTTTTTGCCGTGTCCAACCGTGCGCTTGTGACGCTGTCGCTCTGGCCTTTGCCCTACGAGGTCGACCTGCCACTGTTTCTGCCGATCATGGTGGCCCTGCTTGTCGGTCTGGGCATCGGATTTGCCTATGAATGGCTGATCCATGGCAAACACCGCCGTGCCGCCCGGCGCATGGACAGTGAACTCAAACGCATCAAAAATGACGATGCGACCCCCAAGTCCGATCAAAAGGCACTTGGCCACAGCTGATCCCAAGGGCTCCTGTCGGAGCCCTTTTTTATGGTCCGTTTCCGGTGATCGAACCCGATGCATGGGGCCATGCAGTCATCTTGTACTATTTGACATTGGCCTTTGTGGATAAATCGGCTAAGCCATGTCCGGTCCGCGCAGCTGATTGTGGGCCATGACCCAATTGCCAGCAGCGGAGGACATCATGACCCGGACCCTTTCCCCAAAAGACCGCATTTTCTGTGCCATCGATACCACGGACCTTGATCATGCAATTGATCTGGCATCGCGGTTGTCGGGCGTGATTGGCGGGGCAAAGCTGGGCAAGGAATTCTTTGCTGCCCACGGTCCGCAGGGTGTCCGCGCGGTTGCCAAGACCGGCATGCCGATCTTCCTCGATGTCAAATATCACGATATCCCCAACACGGTTGCCGGTGCCATTCGTGCTGTCACTCCGATGGGGCTTAAAATCGTCAATGTTCATGCCGCTGGCGGCATCGAAATGATGAAGCGTGCCGGGGATGCCGCACGCGAAGCGGCCGACAAGGCCGGTGTCGAAGTGCCCTGGGTGATCGCCGTAACCATCCTGACCAGCATGGACCAGGCTGACCTTGATGATGTCGGGCTCAAAGGCCCGATCGAGGATCGCGTCGTCAAACTGTCCGAATTGACCAAAAAGGCCGGTCTGGACGGTGTCGTCTGCTCGGCACAGGAAATTACCCCGGTCCGCCGTGCCCTTGGCGATGATTTCAAACTGATCACACCGGGTATTCGTCCGGCCTGGGCATCAAGTGACGATCAGAAACGCATCGTTACCCCGGCCGATGCCGTTGCCATGGGCAGTGACGTTCTGGTTATCGGTCGTCCGATCACCAAGGCCGAAGACCCGATCGAAGCCGCCAAGCGCATCGTGGCCGAGCTTTCCTGATCACAGGACCGACTCCCGCGATCAAGGCCCGGCATTGTCCGGGCCTTTGTTTTTGGGGGACAGGCCATAAAGATCAGCTGTGAATGTCGTGCATGCTGCCATGCGGATTTCGCGATGGTTTTATCGCGCGCTTTATCTCAGAATTGAATCGTTTCAAAAATTGGTGCAATATGGCCATCTCGCAGTTGCACAAAATCCGGATCTGTCGAACCGGCCCGGGTTTATCTGGATATTTCTGACATGACTGATACCGCCACCCGCCCGGGATTTCTCGGGAACTTACCGATTCTTGCCCTGGCCCTTGCGTCTTTTGGCATCGGGACCACCGAATTTGTCATTATGGGATTGCTGCCCGATGTGGCGCTTGATCTTGGTGTCACCATTCCCGATGCCGGGTTGCTTGTCACCGGTTATGCGCTGGGTGTGACCTTCGGGGCGCCGTTCCTTGCGATTGCAACGGCGCGCATGGATCGCAGGCGCGCACTTTTGCTCCTGATTTCGATCTTCATCATCGGCAATTTCCTGTGTGCTGTGGCCCCGGATTACTGGCTTCTGATGGCGGCCCGCGTTGTGACGGCCTTCTGCCATGGGGCCTTCTTTGGTCTGGGGGCCGTGGTTGCGTCAAACCTGGTGGCGCCGCATAAACGGGTACAGGCCATTGCGCTGATGTTTTCGGGGCTGACACTGGCCAATGTTCTTGGTGTGCCGTTTGGTACTGCCCTTGGTCAGGAACTGGGGTGGCGATCGACCTTCTGGGCAGTTGTTGCCATTGGCATTGTTGCCGCCCTTGCACTTTATGTTGCCTTGCCGCGCAAGATCGCCGCATCAACCGGAAGCCTGTGGGCAGAAGCCAAGTCCCTGGGCAAGGTCCAGGTCATGTTTGCCATGCTGATTTCGGTTCTGGCTTCGGCCAGCATGTTCAGCGTCTTTACCTATATCACCCCGATGCTTCAGGAAATTACCGGCATCTCCCCGCGTCAGGTGACCTATGTGCTGCTGCTGTTCGGGGTTGGTCTGACTGTGGGCAACTATATCGGTGGCCGACTGGGGGACTGGCGATTGATGCCGGCCATCATTATCGCCTTTGTCCTGTTGATTGTCATTCTGGCCATGTTCACCGAAACCCTGACCGAAGTCATCCCGGCGGTGATCACGGTGATGCTGTGGGGAGTTGTGGCCTTTGCCCTGGTGTCCCCGCTTCAGATGCGTGTCGTCAACGAGGCGTCCGAGGCCCCCAATCTGGCATCGACCCTTAATCAGGGGGCGTTCAATCTTGGCAATGCCGGTGGGGCCTGGTTTGGTGGTCTTGCCATCACGCACGGTGTTTCCTATCAGCATATTCCATGGCTTGGGGCCGGGATTGCGGTGCTGGCGCTGCTGTTTACGGTCTGGAGCCACCTGCTTGATCGCGGCGATGAAGTCTTTGCCCAAAGTGGTGCGAACGCCTGATCATCCGGGCAGATCGTCCTTGCAAAACAAAACCCGTCAGCCTTGCGGTTGACGGGTTTTTGATATCTGTGTGCGGTCTTTTGAGCGGACCTAGCCGATCCAGTGGCGGATCTGATCATAGGTCTGGCTGATCACGGGGCCATATTGATCAATGATCAGCTTGATCGAAATCGCGATCGACGTAACCACCAGAAGCGGCCGTACAAGCCGCGCGCCGACCTTCATCACCAGATGCGATCCGATCTGCGCACCAAGCAGTGCACCAACCGCCATCACGCCGCCAACAACCCAGACAACCTCGCCCCCGGCAATGAACATCACAAGGGATGCAAAATTCGATGTGAAGTTCAAAACCTTGGTATGCGCGGTTGCCTTGGTCATGTTGAAACCAAGCAGCGCGACAAAGGCGATCGAGAAAAAGGACCCCGTACCCGGGCCAAAGAACCCGTCATAAAATCCGATGCCAAACCCGGCGGTAAAGGCAAAGGTCGCCTTGCTGATCAACTGATGCGCATCGATATCGCCCACGCGCGGCGAAAACAGGAAATAAAGCGCAATCAGGATCAAAAGACCGGGCAGGATCGTCATCAATATGCCGGGATCAAGCATCTGCACCAATACGGTGCCAAGTGCTGATCCGGCAAAGGTCAGAACAATCGCCAAAACCATATCGCGCGGATTGACATGCCCCTTGCGGATGAAGTTGAGCGACGCGGTAAAGCTGCCAAAACTGCCCTGCAACTTGTTGGTGGCAAGTGCTTGTGCCGGTGTCACGCCCGCCCAAAGCAGGGCCGGAATGGTAATCAGGCCGCCGCCGCCGGCAATCGCATCAACACAAGCCGCAAGCGCGGCAACGCCAAACAGGATCGCTAAAAGATCAAAACCAAATTCCATCGGGTGGCTTTCGTAAAACAGAAATGTCCGCAAAGGGTGGGGCAACGCGGAACCGGAAATCCCGGTGCATCCGGTGGAATGGGTCATCGGGATGCCGACGGGCGCCGCAATCATATGGTTTTGGCGGCCTGCGTCCAGATCGAAGATCGCATGGCCGGCCATCGCCCGCACACAGCATCGAAATTGATCCTTATTTTACGGTCGATTCTGGTCTAGAAAGTGGGTCGCCCTAACTTGCACGAGTTCCAGATATGCCTGAATTGCCAGAGGTCGAAACAGTTACCCGTGGTCTGACACCGGTCATGGAAGGCCGCATTGTCGATCACGTGGTGCAACGTCGCGCCAATCTGCGTTTTGCCTTTCCTGACGGCTTTGTCGATCGCATGGCCGGTCGCAAAATCAATCAGCTGACCCGGCGGGCGAAATACATTCTGGGATATCTTGATGATGGTCAGGTATTGCTGATCCATCTTGGCATGTCGGGTCGCATGACCATTCATAATGATCCGGCGGTCGCCGTTCCCGAACCGGGCAAGCATGATCACGTCGATTTCGTCATGCAGGATGGCGCTGTTGTGCGCTTTAACGATCCGCGCCGCTTCGGGGTGATCACCCTGATTGCCGCAGACGAAGTCGCCAGCCACAAGATGCTGGCCGGTATCGGTCCCGAACCGCTGGGCAATGCGTTCAATGCCGCAGTGCTGGCCGACGGGCTTGCGCGTCGCGGCAGTCCGATCAAGACCGCCTTGCTTGACCAGAAACTCGTGGCCGGTCTTGGCAATATATATGTCTGCGAAGCCTTGTTCCGGTCGGGCATTGCACCGGACCGTCTGGCAAGGGATCTCAAGCCCGGTGAAATTGACCGTCTGTATCGCGAAATCCGTTTGGTGCTGGAAGACGCCATTGCCGCGGGCGGTTCAAGCCTGAAGGATCATCGCCAGACCAATGGCGAACTTGGTTATTTCCAGCATAATTTCCGCGTCTATGGTCGCGAAGGCGAAACCTGTGTGGCGGACGGATGCGACAGCACGATCGGACGAATCGTTCAGGCCGGACGATCAACTTTCTTCTGCCCGACCTGTCAGAAATAAGCGCGCTCCATACGCAGGCATGGCAATGCGCGGCAGAGGACGGAACAGGCATATTCCGTCCTTCGACTCCGCTGCCTGATCGCCGCATCGGCTATTGGCCGCCCATATCCGGGCCATAAGCGACAAGTCTTAAACAATAAGCCATAAATCGCGAGCCGGACGGTCTGATCCCTGCCGTCTTTCATGATGCTTTCACGTGGTGCCGGTTGCGGGGCGGGATCAAAATCGGTAAAACAGTATCAAAATATGGTTTCAGACGAATCGGTCCCACACAAACCGGGCAGATCGCGGATATAAGGATTACAGGCATGTCATATGAAAACATCATCGCCGAGAAAAAAGGCAATGTCGGACTGATCACCCTTAACCGTCCCCAAGCACTCAATGCGCTGTGCGCTGCCCTGATCACGGATATCGGTGCGGCACTGGATGATTTCGAATCCGATGAAAACATTCGTGCCATCGTCATTACCGGGTCGGAACGCGCCTTTGCGGCTGGTGCCGACATCAAGGAAATGGCCGATTACGATTATATGGATGTCTATAAGAACGACTTCATCACCAAAGGCTGGACCCGTGTTGCCAGCTGCCGCAAGCCGACCATTGCTGCCGTTGCCGGATTCGCGCTGGGTGGTGGCTGTGAACTTGCCATGATGTGCGACATCATGATTGCCGCCGATACCGCCAAGTTCGGTCAGCCCGAAATCACCATCGGCACCATCCCCGGTGCTGGCGGGACGCAGCGCCTGACCCGTGCGATTGGCAAGGCCAAGGCAATGGAAATGTGCCTGACCGGGCGCATGATGGATGCCGAGGAAGCCGAACGTTCCGGTCTGGTGGCGCGAATCGTCCCGGCCGACTCGCTGCTGGAAGAAGCCCTTAAAACGGCGGAAAAGATCGCCTCCTTCTCGGGGCCGGTTTCGATGAAGGTCAAGGAATCGGTCAACAAGGCCTATGAAATGACCCTGACAGAAGGCCTGATGTTTGAACGTCGCGAATTCCATTCGACCTTCGCGCTCGAAGACCGTGCCGAAGGCATGAAGGCCTTCACAGAAAAGAGAAAAGCCGATTTCAAGCACCGTTGATTGCACGGTGCCCGGGGTAAGTTGACCCCTGATTCCGTCGCTGCATATCTGTGTTGCAGGCCAACAGAGTCCTAAACCGCAGAAATTAGGGCATCGACGCGGCATCGGGGGTTGACGAGGGTTTCGGACAGAGCTATAAGCCGCGCTCCGAATTACGTAACATTTGTTTGAAGAGACAGGTTCGCAATGGCTCACCATAAATCGGCCAAGAAGCGCATTCGCCGCAACGCCGCCCGTGCAGAAGTTAACGGCGCACGTATCGGTCGCATTCGTACCTTCGTTAAGAAGGTCGAAGCTGCGCTGAACGTTGGCGACAAAGATGCTGCTCAGGCTGCGATGAAAATCGCCGAGCCGGAAATGGCGCGCGGCGCGCAGCTCGGCGTTCTGCACAAGAACACCGTTGCTCGCAAGGTTTCGCGTCTGACCGCTCGTATCAAGGCGCTTTAATTTATCCCTTACGGGATGGCGAGTCGAAGGCCGCACCTCTGGTGCGGCCTTTTCGCTGCCCTGATTTCGGAGAATCACCTTTTGTTCCTTGATTCCGCGGGTGCAAGAAACCGCAGAAAATAAGGAACGTTTTGGTGCCGAAATCCTTTTAACGTTCTGTTAAAGATCGCCTTGCCTGATGTGGGTCGCATCAGTACAGTGTTTGGACTTCGCAGGCCGCGCAAAGTGGCCCGTGACGAAGAACCAAAAACAAAAGGCGCGAGTACGCTTCCAGGATTTTGCGGAAGACCAGCGTGTTGATCACTACTGTGATGAACGCGGCACAGTACTATTTTGTCTTTTGCAGTCTTGAATGTGTTGAAATTGGGATATCGGGGAAGGTTCAAACAGTGCAGCACGCCGTGAGGGGAACGCAATCGGCACTCGGGCAGACCAGCGGGGGGATGCAGGGTGACCAGCAGGCAGCACTTGATGATCATACAGTCGCAATCTGGCAGGTCGTTCGTGAAAAGCTGCGCGCCGAATTCGGTGCCACAGCCTATCGCTACTGGCTTGAGCCGGTTGTCCTGATTGGTGTCGAGGCAGGTGTGGCGCGTCTTGGTGCGCCGACCCGTGCCATGCGTGACTGGGTAACCCAGCACTATCTCGACCGGATCCAGGCCTTCTGGCATGCCGAAGATGCCAACGTGCATTTCGTCGAAATCAACATCATCTCCGTTTCCAATGGCAATGCGCCCGCCAATCAGGCTGAACCTGCCGCTTCCCCGGCATCGGGTTCTGCTGCGGGCGATGTTTCCGCGACCAAACCGGCCGCCAAGGCCAAGCCGGGCGCTGGAAAAATCTCCGTCGCCGAGGCCCCCTGTCAGCCGCAGGCTGCCGGCCGCACGGCGATTGCCAGCATGTCAGATGACGGCATTTCTGCTGCCCTTGATCCGCGTTACACCTTCGACAATTTCGTGATCGGCAAGCCGAACGAATTTGCCTATGCCGCGGCGCGCCGTCTGGCCGAAGCCGAATCGGTGCCGTTCAACCCGCTGTTCCTGTATGGCGGGGTTGGTCTTGGTAAAACCCACCTGATGCATGCGATTGCCTGGCATATCCGCCGCACGCAGCCGCACCGCACGGTGATCTACCTGTCGGCGGAAAAATTCATGTATCGCTTCATCCGGGCGCTGCGTGACAAAAACACGGTCGATTTCAAGGACCAGTTCCGTTCGGTGGACGTTCTGATGGTCGATGATGTCCAGTTCATCTCGGGCAAGGACTCGACCCAGGAAGAATTCTTCCACACCTTTAACGCGCTGGTCGATCAGGGCCGTCAGATCATTGTCTCGGCTGACAAGTCGCCCTCCGATCTCGAAGATATCGAAGAACGCCTGCGGTCGCGTCTGGGCTCCGGCCTTGTTGCAGATATTCACGCAACCACTTACGAGCTGCGTCTGGGCATTCTCGAATCCAAGGCCGAACGTCAGGGTGTCGAACTGCCCCAGCGTGTCATGGAATTCCTCGCCCACAAGATCACGGCCAATGTGCGTGAGCTCGAAGGTGCGCTTAACCGCGTGATTGCCCATTCCCAGCTGGTCGGTCGTGAAATCAGCCTGGAAATGGTTCAGGATGTCCTGCATGACGTTCTGCGCGCATCTGAACGCCGGGTCTCCATCGAGGAAATCCAGAAACGCGTGGCTGAACATTTCAACATCAAGGTGTCGGACATGCATTCTGCCCGCCGTGCTCGTGCGGTTGCCCGCCCGCGTCAGGTGGCAATGTATCTGTCCAAGCAACTGACCACCCATTCCCTGCCGGAAATCGGTCGGAAATTCGGCGGGCGTGACCACACCACGGTCATGCATGCAGTGCGCAAGATCGAAGAACTGCACAGTTCCGATCCGTCACTTTCCGAAGATATCGATCTGCTGCGCCGGATGCTCGAAGGCTGATTGTTTCGGTGCCTGACAATCTGGCATCGTGGATTTTCTCGATGCCTGTGCCATCGGATTTTGGTGCTGACGGGGCCGGACTCCGCATGGTTCGGTCGTCGGATTCCGGGCCGGAATGGCGGGTAAAATTCCCCTGAAATACATGAACAAAACTGCGAGTCGCGCAGTATGCGCCGCTTTGCGCGTTTCAGGCGTAAATTGGCGTGCCGACTCCTTTTATTTGCTTGGGTTTAAGCCGTAAAAATCCTTCGATTTCGTGTCATGCATGTTATAATGCGCCTTCCTTGCCCGAAAGGGTGGGGGTCAGGTGAGAAAACTGATTAAAAATCAATTTGTTAAACTAATACTGACAGACGGATAGGACGGGCATGAAGCTGACCATCGAACGCGCGGCTCTGTTGAAATCGCTGACCCATGTTCAAAGTGTTGTTGAACGACGCAACACCATCCCGATTCTGTCCAATATTTTGCTGCGGGCAGAGAATGATCGTCTTTCGCTGACGGCAACGGACATGGACCTTGAAGTGGTTGAAACCACCACGGCCGAGGTCTCCGAACCGGGCGCGACCACGACGCCTGCACATACCCTTTATGAAATCGTCCGCAAACTGCCCGAAGGTTCCCAGGTGCAGATCGCCCTTGAACCGGGTGCCGGTCGTCTGACCCTGGCTGCGGGCCGTTCGAAATTCAATCTGGCGGTTCTGCCGGTCGATGATTTCCCGGTCATGTCCGGTGGCGATCTTCCGGTCAGCTTCGGTCTTGCTGCTGCGGAACTGCGCGGCCTGATTGATCGCGCCGAGTTCGCGATCTCGACCGAAGAAACCCGTTACTATCTCAACGGCATCTATTTCCATGCCACCGACGCCGAAGGCACCAAGATCCTGCGTGCTGTTGCCACCGACGGTCACCGTCTGGCCCGGGTCGAGGCACCGCTGCCTGATGGTGCGGAAAACATGCCGGGCGTCATCGTGCCGCGCAAAACCGTTGGTGAATTGCGCAAACTGATCGAAGAAACCGGCGAAGCGGTCGATATCGCCCTGTCGGATACCAAAATCCGGTTCGGATTCGGCAATGCGATCCTGACCTCCAAGCTGATTGATGGCACCTTCCCCGATTACGAACGCGTCATTCCATCGGGCAATGACAAGACCCTTGATATCGAATGCAAGGCGTTTGCCGATGCGGTTGACCGTGTTTCGGCGATCTCGATTGAAAAATCGCGTGCGGTCAAGGTCGTGCTATCGGGGACGACCCTCACACTTTCGGCTTCAAGCCCCGAACACGGCACCGCGTCCGAGGAACTTGAAATCAACTACGATGCCGAGGACATCGAAATCGGCTTTAACTCGCGCTATCTGCTCGACATCGCCAAACAGGTCAAGGGCGATACCCTCAACCTTCTGATGTCGGATGGTTCAAGCCCGACGATCCTGCGTGATACCGACGACCTTTCGGCATTGTATGTTCTGATGCCGATGCGTGTGTGACGGTAAGCACGATTAAGCTGTGGCTGCTCTTGCCAATAACCTCATGCCAAAAGACGGTGCGTCCATGACAAACCGTCTTGCCGTTTCCCGCATCCAGCTCAGCGATTTTCGCTGTTACGAAAGCCTGCGTCTGGCCCTTAGTGGCGCGCCGGTTGTGCTGACGGGACCAAACGGGGCGGGCAAGACCAACCTGCTCGAAGCGGTATCCTTGCTGGCCCCGGGCGGCGGATTGCGCCGGGCCAAACTGGGCGATATCGCACGCAGCGTCCCGCCGGCGCCGAACGGGGCAACCCGGGCCTGGGCGGTTGCTGCGGAAATCGAGACCCCTGACGGGGTATTTCAGGTCGGATCGGGTCTTGATCCCGCTGCCCTTGAACAGGGGCGCGAACGCCGGGCTGTTCGTATTGATGGTCAGTCCCAGCGTGGGCAGGCCGCCCTGGGGCGGGTCTGTGCCGCGGTCTGGCTGACGCCACAGATGGATCGTCTGTTTCTGGATGGGCCATCGGCGCGTCGGCGCTTTCTGGATCGGCTGGTCTATGGCCTTGATCCCGATCACAGCAGCCGCGTTGCCGCCTATGAGCATTCCCTGCGCTCACGCGCCAAATTGCTCAAGGAAGGCAAGGGCGATGACAAATGGCTGGCCTCGATCGAAGATTCGATGGTCCGTCACGGCATTGCCGTTGCCGTGGCCCGGGCCGATCTTCTGGCCCGGTTAAGCCGGGCTGGCACCATGGCCATCGGGCCATTTCCCGCCGCACGTCTGGCGCTGGCGGGGGATCTCGAAGACTGGCTGGAAAAATATCCGGCGATCGAGGTCGAAGACAGAATGCGGGCTGCATTGCGCGACGGACGTGCGCGTGATGCGACCTATGGCGGGGCAGTTGTCGGCCCGCAACGCAGTGATCTGCTGGTCTGGCACGATGCCAAGGGCCAGTCGGCGGATCAATGTTCCACCGGGGAACAAAAGGCGTTGTTGCTGTCGATTATCATGGCCAATACCCGCCTGCAAACCAAGGCACGCGGGGCTGGCCCGCTGCTGTTGCTTGACGAGGTGGTTGCGCATCTGGATGCAGAACGGCGCAAGCACCTGTTTGATGAAATCGTGGCGCTCGGCGTCCAGGCCTGGATGACAGGCACGGACCGGGCGCTGTTTGAAGGTTTGGACGGTCGTGCGCAATTCTTCCGCGTGGAGGATGCCACCCTGTCCCTGGAAACCACTCCGTGAATGCCGAGGTTGTGACGCTATGACCAACGAAACAGAAACTCCGAACACTGCCGAACCGGCACAGCAGGAGTACGGTGCAGAATCGATCAAGGTTCTCAAGGGCCTTGAAGCGGTGCGCAAACGCCCGGGCATGTATATCGGTGACACCGATGACGGAACCGGTTTGCACCATATGATCTACGAAGTCGTCGATAACGCGATTGACGAAGCCCTTGCCGGGCATTGCGATACCGTCTGGGTGCAGCTCAATGGCGATGGTTCCGCGACCATCCGCGATAACGGGCGCGGCATTCCGACCGACATGCACAAGGAAGAAGGCGTATCCGCCGCCGAGGTCATCATGACCCAGCTCCATGCCGGCGGTAAGTTCGACCAGAACTCGTATAAGGTTTCCGGTGGTCTGCACGGCGTGGGTGTGTCGGTTGTGAACGCGCTGTCGACGCTTCTGAAACTGCGCATCTGGCGTAACGGCAAAGAACATTACATGGAATTTTCCGGTGGCGATGCGATCAAGCCGCTGGAAGTTGTCGGTGATGCCCCGCTGACCGAAGACGGAACGCCGCTTTCCGGTACCGAAGTCACCTTCTATCCGGATGGTGAAATCTTCACCCAGCTCGAATTCGATTTCGGAACCCTGGAACACCGCCTGCGCGAACTGGCCTTCCTGAACTCGGGCGTGATCCTGACTCTGCGTGATGAACGCCATGGCGATCCGGTCGAAACCAAACTGCATTACGAAGGCGGCATTCGTGCCTTTGTCGAATATCTCGACCGGAACAAGGCCCGTCAGATCGAAGAAGCCATCAGCATCGAAGGCGAAAAAGACGGCATCACCGTTGAAGTCGCCCTGCAATGGAATGACAGTTATCACGAACAGACGCTGTGCTTTACCAACAACATTCCCCAGCGTGATGGTGGAACGCACATGGCCGGTTTCCGTGCGGCCCTGACCCGTCAGATCAACAATTACGCCCAGGAAAGCGGCATCGCCAAAAAGGAAAAGGTTGCCCTGTCCGGTGATGATGCCCGCGAAGGTCTGTCTTGCGTGATTTCGGTCAAGGTTCCCGATCCGAAATTCTCCTCCCAGACCAAGGACAAGCTGGTTTCATCCGAAGTCCGTCCGGTTGTTGAAAACATCGTCAATGACAAGCTCCAGCAATGGCTGGAAGAACACCCGGCGGATGCCCGCAAGATCGTGACCAAGGTCGTCGAAGCTGCTTCTGCCCGCGAAGCCGCGCGCAAGGCCCGCGAACTGACGCGACGCAAAGGTGCGCTTGATATCTCGTCGCTTCCGGGCAAGCTTGCCGACTGTCAGGAACGCGATGCGTCCAAAGCCGAACTGTTCATCGTGGAGGGTGATTCCGCAGGCGGATCGGCCAAACAGGGCCGTGAACGTGGTTTCCAGGCGATCCTGCCGCTGCGTGGTAAGATCCTGAACGTTGAACGCGCACGTTTCGACAAAATGCTTTCAAGTCAGGAAATCGGCACCCTGATTACCGCCATGGGCACCGGGATTGGCCGCGATGACTTCAACATCGAAAAGGCCCGCTATCACAAAATCATCATCATGACCGATGCTGACGTCGATGGCGCGCATATCCGGACCCTGCTTCTGACCTTCTTCTATCGTCAGATGCCCGAACTGATCGAACGCGGCTATCTCTATATCGCACAGCCGCCGCTCTATCGCGCCAAGCGCGGTAACTCGGTCCAGTATCTCAAGGACGACCGCGAGATGGAACAATACCTGACCGCACAGGGCACCGAAGAAGCGGTTCTGACCCTTGACGGTGGTCAGCAACTTGCCGGGCCGGATCTGGTTCGGGTGGTTGAACTCTCGCGCAAGGCCAAAAGCCTCCTGGCGCCGCTGTCGATCAAACTGCCGATCTCGGTTCTCGAACAGGCAACCCTTGCCGGTGCGCTGAACCCGGCCCTGCTTGATGACGACAACAAACGTCTCGAAGCCGCCCAGATTCTCGCCAAACATCTCGACAGCCTCGAAGAAGATTTCGATCGTGGCTGGCAGGGTGAAGCACCGCTCGATGAAATTGTCATCTGGCGTATGTTGCGCGGTGTCGAACAGCGCCACGTGATTGACGGCAATATCCTGCGTTCGGCCGAAGCCCGCGCCATTGCCGGCATTCTGGGCGAATTGCGCGAACTGTTTGAAAAGGGCGCGGAATTCGTCGCCAAGGACAAGACCTGGAAAATCAACGGCCCGGTCGATCTGGTCAATGCGGTGATGGAATTCGGCCGTCGCGGCATCTCGGTCCAGCGCTATAAGGGTCTGGGTGAAATGAACCCCGATCAGCTGTGGGAAACCACGCTCGACCCGAATGTCCGCTCGCTCCTGCAGGTCAAGGTCGCGCACGCCGACGAGGCCGAAGAAGTCTTCTCGACCCTGATGGGCGACGTGGTCGAACCGCGCCGCGACTTTATCCAGTCCAACGCACTTAAGGTCGCAAACCTCGACGTATAAGTGCGGCGGAAGTGTGAATTGACTCATAAAATTAGAAACTTGACTCATAAATTTAGAATCTGTGACGCGTAAAGTTGGAACCATGGCTGTGAACTTTTGCAGCCATGGTTTTTTATGAGTGTGGATTGAAAGTTTGGTTCAAGGAATCACCCTTGAGTTCCGTTTCGTCAAAAAGGGTCGCCAAGAAGTGGCTTCCTGAATAGTATTTGTTCGTCAGACAGGGTATTACTCCGTCGGAAAATATAAAAACAAATACCAATTCGGGAGGCGCGGACAACAGGCTCAAAAGCCGTTGATCCGTGGAAAATAACGCAATGCGTTTGTGGCCAGCGATTTCGTTTCGCGCTGTGCTCCGACTGATTGCTGGTATCGCGATATTCGCGACATACGGCAAGGCGGGCGCGTGCGAACTGAGCATTCTGACGTCCTATCCGTCGTCATTCTACAAACCGTTTATCGACCTTTTTGTTCAGGAAACGGGTGCAGAGGACGTTTGTGTTCAGAATAAAAACACTATCGGCCTGATTTCCCATGTGCGCGAAAATCGTCGCCCGGTTCCTGATATCGTTTGGGCCAGTTCTCCAGTTGCGTTCGAACTTCTTTATCAACAAGATGCCTTGGCGAAGTTCCCGGACAAGGTATCAAAACCGATTGGCGATGGTGGTATTCAGCCAGATGCGCCTGACGGATCACGATTTGGGTTTGCGTTGTCGACAATCGGCGTGATGTCCGGGGCTGATCAACCATTTGGAAACGGGCCGATCGAAATCGCCGATCTTGCGTCGCCGGATTATTATGGCCTGCTGGGTATGAGTTCGCCATCACGCAGCGGCACCACCCATCTTTTTGTCGAAAGCCTGTTGCAACAATATGGCTGGCAGGATGGCTGGGCCTTGTTGTCGCAAATTGGCGGGAACCTTGCGACCGTCACCGCACGCAGTTTCGGTGTGCGCGACGGTGTTGCACGTAATCGGTTCCCATACGGGATCGGGATCGATTTTCTGGCCCAGTCTGAGCCGCAAACTGGTGATGCCCTGTTGTTTCAATCTTTCTCGCCTGGCTGGTATTTCCCGGCCAGCGTGGCTGTGACTGGATTGGGGGCGCAAAATGCGCGGTCTCTGGAGTTCGTTGATTTCCTGCGTGGCGATGCCGCCCAGCAGTTGCTATTGCAACCGGAAATCCGGCGTATTCCGATTGATCCGAAATTGTGGCCGCAGGCCGGGTTTTTACCGTCTGCAAACAATCCGGCACAGGGGCTTGATCTGAAACTGGCAGCCCGTCGCATGGCGGTGGTCAATGCGCTTTATGATGACATGATCACGCACCGGCTGCTTGAGCTTCGAAAGCTTTGGCAATCATTGCGCCGGTTGGAAGCGACACCGGTGATTACCCAGTCTGACGCGACCAAGCCTTTGCTGATTGCGGTGCGTGATGCGCTTGAATCTGTACCGGTTGCGGCTTTTATGGCGAATGAACACAGCTTTGAACGGGTGTTTTCCGATGTTATACCGTCTGAAAACACGGTTGTTGGCAGGCTGCGGGTGCAAGACAGCTGGTCAAACGATTTCAGTCAGCGTTTCAAATCAGCCCGTGAGTTGATCGCGCGCATGGACTCGTTTCAAAGTCACCTTGATACGGGTGCCGTGAAATGAAGTGGCGCCCAAACAGCCTTAAATCCAAGTTGACCTTGTCGATTTTTGTCATCGCCAGTGTTTCCGTGATGGCAACGGTGATTTCAAATCTGACCCTTGGCGGGGTCAGTCAGACGGTTGCCGATCTGGCATCGGAAAACCTTTCGGTGACGGCGACAAGTGCACGCTTTGCCGAAATCGGTCAGGAAATCAGGGTTGATACACCGCGATTGGGAAGTGCAACGACCCAGTATGGCCGACAAGAAGCCCTGAACAGTCTGGAAGGGCATTTCAGGGACCTGAAACAGCTGAGTGACGAACTTGCGATCTATGCGCCGGAACTTACTGAAAAGCTGACCGGTTTACTTGATGCCTTGATGGGCAATGTCGAAAAGCTTGATGCCAATGTCGCGGGCAAGTTCACCATGCGCGATGATCTTGGCCGACAGGTGGCAAGGATCAATCGTCTGCATAGTGACTTTTTGCTCGAAGTGGATCCGTTGCTGATTGATGCCAATTTCAATGTGACATCGGCAATTGATCGCAGTTTCGCGACACCGGGACAGGAAATTCAGGCTGATCCGGTAATCAACGAAGTCCGGTTCACCGAGGCGCTGGGGCGTTTGCACGCGGCTTGTAACCTGATTGTGGGATTGATGTTGCGTGCAGTTGGCGAAGATGATTTCGGGGCAATTGAACAACTTCGCCTGCGCCTGTTGGAAAGCATTTCGGAGGCCAATGAAAACCTGCCGGCGCTGCAGCAAAACAGCAGCTCAATCACCTTGGTTCAAATCTGGCGTGAAATTGCATCCTATGGCGATAGTCCGCGTGATTTGCTTGAGCTGAAGCTGCGTGAAACAGCCCTTCGTCGCCAAAATGCCCAGCTTCAAAATGAAAGTGCCATCTTGCTTGAGGCATTGGGCGGGCTTGTTGCCGATACTGTGCGCGAAAGTGGCCAGCGTACCGAGGGTGTATCCCTTCAGATCAAACAGGAAGTGCAAAACGGGCAATTGTTCGGGGTGTTGGCCGGTCTTGCCACTGTGGTGTTGTTGGTCCTGTTTTCGGTGTTCTTCATTCGCGGACAGTTGTTGCAGCGATTGATGCGCGTTTTATCTTCGATGCAGATTATCGCCGATGGCAACTTTGCACATCGGGTTCTGGTCGATGGCAGGGACGAGATCGGGCAGCTTGCCGATGCTGTGCGATTGTTCCGCCACAAGTCCCAGGAACTCGAAAGTCATGCCGAGGTCCTTCAGGAAACCAACAGCGAGTTGCGCCACGAGATTGCCCTGCGTCATCAGGCCGAACAGGACTTGCGTGAAACCCAGGCCGAACTTTTGCAGGCGGCCAAGCTTGCCGCATTGGGGCAACTATCCGCAAGCATTGCCCACGAGTTTAATCAGCCATTGGCAGCGCTTAGTTCCTATAACCACAATGCTGAGCTGTATCTTGAGCGCGGTGAAATCGAGAAATGCCGCGAAAAACTTGAAGATATCGACAGGCTGGTGAAACGTCTTTCCAAGACATCGAACCATCTGAAAAGCTTTGCCCGTCGACCGCAAGAAGCCGTAACACGCCATAGCGCGATCGAGGTTCTGGAAAACGCACTGTCGCTGTTCGAAGACCGCGTGACGCGGGGCAGTATCAAACTTGTCCGCGATTATCCCGACGGCCCAGTTCATGTCCTGACCGACCCGGCCAAGCTTGAACAGGTTTTGGTCAATCTGATCAGTAATGCGATTGATGCAGTCGAACATCAGGATGACCCGACCTTGCATCTGGTGATTAGTGAAACTGACCGTCGGGCAATCATTTCAGTCGTTGATAATGGCACCGGATTTGCACCGGAAGTCAGCGATAAACTATTCGAACCCTTCTTTACAACCAAGCCGCCGGGCAAGGGACTGGGGCTTGGACTGTCGATTTCATTCAATATCATTCGTGACCTTGGCGGCCGTTTGCAGGTCTTGCCGGGCACCGGTGAACAGGGTGGAACGACCGCAACTGTGGAGCTGTTTAAAACGTGACCGATAACAGTGTAAAACCACCAGTCCTGTTGATTGATGATGAAGCCGAAATTCGCCGTGCCTGGGAAGAAACCCTGCATCTGAATGATTTCGAACCACACCCGTTCGAAGACGGGGCTGCGGCCGTTGCGACCCTTGATGCTACCTGGCCCGGCGTGGTTTTGACCGATTTGCGGATGCCGGGACTGGACGGGTTTGGTGTCCTTGACGCAGTCAAGCGCGTTGATCCGAAAATCCCTGTCATTATCGTGACCGGGCATGGTGATATTCCGATGGCAACCAAGGCAGTCAAAGCCGGGGCCTATGATTTCATCGAAAAGCCTGCGGACCCGGATACATTGCTTGCCGTGATGGTGCGCGCGGCTGAACTGCGTCGGTTGGTTCTGGAAAACCGGCGACTAAGCAATAGCAGTTCGGACGGCTATAAAATCGAAAATCACATTATGGGCAACCATCCTAAAATCGAACGGTTACGAGCGCAAATCGCTGTCGTTGCCGGGGCGGATGTCAATACGGTGATCTATGGTGAAACCGGGACGGGCAAGGAGCTAGTTGCGCGTGCCTTGC
Organism: Thalassospira sp. GO-4; assembly: GCF_023588965.1. Classification (NCBI taxonomy): domain Bacteria; kingdom Pseudomonadati; phylum Pseudomonadota; class Alphaproteobacteria; order Rhodospirillales; family Thalassospiraceae; genus Thalassospira; species Thalassospira sp. GO-4. Next base: position 2,859,067 of record NZ_CP097807.1, on the reverse strand, counting down.
ATGAATTGGGACCGCGCAAGGACGGGCCATTTATTGCCATCAACTGTGGTGCACTGAACGAAAACCTGATTGCCAGCGAACTGTTCGGTCATGAAACAGGGGCCTTTACCGGTGCGGATCGTCGCCGTATCGGCAAGCTTGAACAGGCCAGTGGCGGGACGCTTTTCCTTGATGAAATCGAAAGCATGCCGCTTGGCCAGCAAACCCAGCTTTTGCGCGCCTTGCAGGGGCAGGTGATCGAACGGCTTGGCGGGAAATCCCAGATCAATATTGACGTGCGCGTGGTGGCGGCGGCCAAGGAAGATCTTGAACTTGCGTCCGAGGAAATGCGTTTCCGGGCCGATCTTTATTATCGGTTGGCGGTTGCGTCCCTGACCATTCCGTCCTTGCGCGAACGCGGGGAGGATATAGCGCTTCTTTTCGTGCATTACGTGACCAAGGCCTGTCGCAAGCATGGTTTGACCATCCCGGAAATCAGCGAAATCAATCTTGATGATCTGCGTGGAAAGTCATGGCCGGGCAATGTGCGTGAACTGGTTAATGCGGCTGAACGTTATGCATTGCAGCTTGAAAATGCCGGGATGGCATCTGATCCGAGGGATACCGGAATTATGTCATTGCCTGATCAGATTGATGCCTTTGAGAAAAAGGTCATTGTATCTGCCTTGCGCCGTTGTGGCGGGCGCGTTCAGGAAACCGCCGACTATTTGTCGATCCCGCGCAAGAAACTTTATCTGCGGATGCAGCACCACAATATCGACAAACGTGCCTTTGCTGGCACTGAATAACGGGTCGTTAGTGACACGTGGTTTTTGATTTATGTGTCAATTTTGACCCAATTTGGGTTTGGGTAAGTCGGGAAGAAGTTAAATTTCTCTTTGTTTTACAACTGGTTGTGTTGAATTTAGCAGGCTGAGTTTTCTGGCATAGGCGTTGCTCTTGTTTGGTTGCCGACAGTGTCGGTCAATGAACAACCAAATAGGGAGGAACCAGTGTCCAACGTGGTTCACAAGACTCTTCGCCACCTGGGGACAGGTGTTGCGATTGCCACAATGCTTGCGACTGCGACGGCCCATGCCGCCGATGACAAGCTTGTCATTGTAACGTCGTTTCCGTCTGATCTGACCGACGTTTTCAAAAATGCCTTCATGAAGGAAAATCCGTCGATTTCCGTCGAGGTCGTGAATAAAAGCACCTCGTCTGGCGTGAAATACCTGATTGAAACCGCACAGAACAACCAGTCCGACATCTTCTGGGCATCGGCACCCGATGCGTTTGAAGTGCTGAAAGAAAACAGCCTTCTTGCGAAATATGAATCTTCTGTCGGCGGTGTTGCAACTGAATTGAACGGTTATCCGATCAATGATCCGGATGGCTATTATTCCGGTTTTGCTCTGTCGGGTTATGGCTTCATGTGGAACGAACGTTACATGGATGCCTTCAAACTTCCCGAGCCGACCGAGTGGGAAGATCTGACAAAGCCGGTCTATAACGGCCATGTCGGTATTTCCGCACCGTCGCGTTCCGGCACCACGCACCTGACCATTGAAACCATCCTTCAGGGTGAAGGCTGGGAAAAAGGTTGGCAGACCATCCGTGACATGTCGGGCAACGCCAAAACCATTACCGAGCGCAGCTTTGGTGTTCCGGACGGGGTCAACAGCGGTTCATTTGGTATCGGTATCGTTATCGACTTCTTCGGTTTCTCGTCGATGGCATCGGGCTTCCCGGTTGATTTCCGTTATCCGAGCGTCACCGCACTTGTTCCGGCCAATATCGGTGTGATCAACAATGCACCCAACAATGGACCGGCACAGAAATTCATCGACTTTCTGATGTCTGAAACCGGTCAGGGCCTGTTGTTCGATCCGAAAATCATGCGTCTTCCGGTCAATAAAAGCGTTTATGCAAATGCACCGAAGGGCCTGCCGAACCCGTTTGACGGTTCTATCAAATCCGAAGTCAACTTTGATACCGCGGTTTCGCAAGGTCGTTATAACGTTGTGAACTCGTTGTTCGACGTGATGATTACCTATCGTCTGGAAGACCTGCGTGCAGCAGTTGTTGCCATCCAGGAAGCCGAAGTCGCACTGGCTGAAAGCGGTGCTACCAATGCGGAAGCAGCCAAACTGATCGCGGATGCCAAAGCACTTCTTCACACCTTGCCGATTGACGAAGCAAAGGCAAATGATCCTGAATTTGCCGCGATTTTCAAATCCAAACGCAAAAAGCAGACCGACAAGGTAGAAGGCCGTCAGGCCGAGATCGAACAGGAATGGGATAACCAGATCGTTCAGAACTACCAGAAAGCAGCCGAGCTCGCGAATACGGCCCGCTTCATGTTCTAAGTCGTACTGACCTCCCTGGTATCATGTAGATCGACCACGCAGCCGCTGGGGGTATGCGCGGGGACTGCATGATGCTCACCCTCCCTGCCAGAGAATTTCATCACATTGACCTCTCTGGCAGGGGCCTAATTTCCCGACATTGGAGAATACTCATGTCCTCCGCCGCTATTGCGCGACCGGTGCGTTTTTCTTCGCTTGGTCCATACATGGTCGCTGGGATTGTGGTCCTGTTCCTTGGGGCATTCCTTCTGGTGCCGGTCCTGAAGGTTATTCAGGTGGCGTTCCAGGACCCGTCCAGTGGTTCGTTCACGATGGTGAACTTCCAGGACTTCTTTAACAGTTCGCTTTTCCGCCAGTCCTTCTTCAACTCGGTCTATGTGTCGGGTATGTCTGTCGTGTTTGCGTCGGCATTTGCGCTGCCACTGGCCTATTTTACGACCCGTTTTAACTTCTCGGGTTCGGTTATTATCCAGACGCTTGCCTTTGTGCCGCTGATCATGCCGCCCTTTATCGGTGCGGTGGCCATGCAGTTGCTGTTTGGATCGAATGGCAGCGTAAACCTTTTGATGCGCGACTGGTTCGGGTTCGACATTCCCTTCATGGAAGGTTTGAATGGCGTCATCTTCGTTCAGTCCATTCACTATTTCCCGTTCATCCTGATCAATCTCAGTGCCAGCCTTCAGAACATTGACCGTTCGATGGAAGAAGCAGGCCAGATGCTGGGTTCAAGCGGTTTCCGTCTGTTCCGCCGTATTGTCTTCCCGCTGGCCATGCCGGGTTATATTGCCGGTGCGTCGCTTGTTTTCGTCAAGGTCTTTGACGATCTTGGAACGCCGCTTTTGCTGAACGTCAACACCATGCTGGCCCCGCAGGCTTACTTGCGTATTTCGTCGATCGGTATTTCCGATCCGATGGGATATGTGATTTCCTGTATCCTGATCGTCTTCTCGGTCTTTGCGATGTGGGTGGCGTTCCTTGGCATGCGCGGCAAGGATTATTCGACGACCCAAAAAGGTGGGGGCGGCCTGTCCAAGCGTGACCTGCGTTCGCATGAAGCCATTCTTTGCTATGTCGTCATTTTCTCGATCCTGGGGATCGTTCTGGCACCGCATCTGGGCTTGTTGTTGCTGTCCTTCGGATCTGTCTGGTCCTTTAGTGTTCTGCCTGACAGCTTCACCACAAGTCACTATGGCACGGCATTTACGTCTGCCTGGACCTTTATCAAAAACACGCTGATCTATGCCGGTCTTGCCGGGGTTATCGATATCGTCCTTGGTACCGCCATCGCCTATGTGGTGATGCGTACCAATGTGATTGGTCGTAAGTGGCTTGATTATCTTGCTGTGTCGGCCCTTGCAGTTCCGGGCGTTGTGCTTGGTATCGGTTATCTGCGTGTGTTCTATGGCGTGAATATGCCCTTCACCGACCAGCCGATGGCAACCTGGTGGGGGATTATCGTGATCGCCCTTGCTGTGCGTCGTTTGCCCTACGCACTTCGTTCCTGCACCGCTGCCTTGCAGCAGGTTTCCCCGTCGCTTGAAGAAGCATCGGAAAACCTTGGTGCGTCGAAGTTTCGTACGGTCCGACGCATTGTTGTGCCGCTGATGGCAAGTGGCCTTGTGGCCGGCTTTGTTACCAGCTTCTCGACCGCCGCGGTCGAGTTGTCAGCAACCATCATGCTTGTTTCGACTGAAAATGACGCACCGCTTGCCTATGGACTTTACCTATTCATGCAATCCGCGGCCGGACGTGGTCCGGGTGCGGCACTGGGTGTCATGGCTGTGATCATCGTTGGTCTGGCGACCTATCTGTCACACCGCATGGTTGACCGTGCGCGTCAGCAACGCAGCAGCATGGAACAAGCGACAGGGGACGTCGCATGACCGTAACAAGCAATCCTTCCAATAATCGTCGCGCGGAGGCCGACACCATGACCACGATGCAATCCTCACCGGTTCAGATCGACATCGAAAATCTTTCCCTGTCATTCGGCAATACCGAAGTTCTCAAAGGGGTCAATCTGGCCATTCGTCCGGGCGAATTCTTTGCCTTTCTCGGCCCGTCCGGTTCGGGTAAATCGACGCTTCTTCGTGCCATCGCCGGATTTGGTCCGACCCCGAAAGGTCAGATCAAGCTTGATGGGCAGGACATTGTCGGGTCGGTTCCCTGGCAGCGTAATGTCGGCATGGTGTTCCAAAGCTATGCACTTTGGCCGCATATGACGGTTGCCAAAAACGTTGCCTTTGGCCTTGAAGAACGCAAGGTTCCGGCATCAGAAATCGGGCCGAAAGTCCGTGCCGCACTGGAACTGGTTGGCATGGGGGACTATGCCGAACGTTTCCCGTCGCAGCTTTCAGGCGGACAGCAGCAGCGTGTTGCACTTGCACGTACCATCGTTGTGGAACCGCGTGTTCTTCTTCTTGATGAGCCGCTTTCAAACCTTGATGCGAATTTGCGTGTGCAAATGCGGCAGGACCTTCTCAAGTTGCAACGTCGTTTGGGCATTACCACGATCTTCGTCACCCACGACCAGGAAGAAGCCAATACGATCTGTGACCGAATTGCCGTTATGGCAGACGGGGTGGTGCAGCAAATTGGCCGCCCTGACGAGGTTTACGATAATCCAGCCAACAGCTTCGTTGCAAAATTCCTTGGGACTGCAAACATCCTTAAGGGTGAAGTTGTCATGTCTGCCAACGGTAGGAGCTTTGATTGCGGTGCCGGCCTTCGCATTCCGGTCAGCGCAGACGAAGTGCCCGGCAAGGCACGGTTGGTAGTGCGTCCGGAAAGTATCGAATTTGGCAGTGATGATACGAAAGACACCCTGTCGGGTTTGGTTGCATCTGCCGAGTTTCTCGGCGGTATGGTGCGATATGCCATCGATGTAAACGGTCAAGAACTGTTGGTCGATGAACGCCATACGCGTGGCAAGAAACGGATGGAGAAGGGCGAAAACGTTGCGCTTAAGCTCGATCCCGCCCAGGCCGTTCTGATCCGCGATTGATTTCAACCGATTGGGGCATTGAACGCCGTGGCAGTTCAGTGCCCCTGTTTTTGTGACAACCTTAGCGAAGGTTCGAAAATGTCTGAAACGAAACTCCCGACAATTCTGTTGATTCGCCACGGCGAAACCCAGTGGAACATGGAGGGACGCTTGCAAGGCTGGCAGGATGCTCCACTTACTGTGAACGGGTTCCGTCAGATTTGTGCCGTTGCTGAAAACATGCGTGATATCTGGACGAAGTTGTCTGCTGACAATGCAGTGAGTTATCTTTCCAGTCCGCTCGGCCGCGCCCGCCAGACAGCTTCTGTTCTAGCAGACTGTTGGGGAATCCGGTATTCGGATTTCCAGTTTGATGATGCCATTGCAGAACGCAAATATGGCGGATGGGAAGGCATGACCTTGCCAGAAATTTCTCGGCTCTGCCCTCTGGAGTTTGATGCACACCAACGTGATATTTGGGGTTATCAGGTCCCCGACGGAGAGAGCAAAAATCAGTTGAGGACAAGAATCAAGCATTGGCTTGCCAAGCTTTCCGTCGACAACCCACATGTGATCGTGACCCACAGCGGCTGCTTTCGTCTAATTCGTGGGCTGTATGTTGGTGCTTCAAAGATGGAAATGGATGCATACCGCGAACCGCAAACAACGTCTTATTTGCTTAGTGACGGTAAAGAGCTCGAATACACGATGCCGATAGAGTTGACCAAAAGGTTCGACTTGAACTCGCAAGCTCTGACAGTTCAGATTTGAAGCTGGTATCAGTTTGCGGGAATTTCAAAGTAGGCTGATACCCCGCGATTTGAATTGCAAGTTGATGGCTCGGTATTATATATTTTCTATAACAATACCCCCCCCACGCTTAGCCTTCAGTTCTTAGGAGCTCATTGATGCGCCTCTTGGGGGGGTGTTTTGCCAAAATCGCGAGTTGTTGTAGGTTTTTCCTCTTCCGTGAAATTTATTCACGTCATAATGTGAGCCGAATATGGTGATAATCGGCTCACGAGGGAATGTTGTGATGGGCAGATGGAACTGGCAGCTCAGCGACTGGCCCAACTTCACTTGGGATAGCCAGCAAATCCAAGCCTACTTACCTCCTGTTTATCATAAACAGGGATACGTGGCCGGATTGGTCAATTCCCTGAACGGCACCCAAGCCTTAATCACCAAAGCACTTACCGAGAACATTGTTGCTTCTTTTGCAATTGAGGGCGAGCACCTTGACGCAACTGTTATATCCGATGAAATCGAGCGCGGGTTTGGCCAACCTTCTGCGTGCGATGAGGCCAAGAGTGTCGGGTTACTGGAGGGAAACGCCGCCAATTTGATATCAAACGTTTTCGACAAACAGTCTGAAGACCTCACTCCCCATCGACTAGGGGCTTGGCAGCGCTGCATGTTCGAGAGGACATACTCGCCAGCTCAAATCGGGCAGCCGGCAACATGGCGAGCCGAAGATGTCAACGTGGTTTCAGGCGGAAGCGACGACCGGAGAATTCATTTTGAAGCCCCTAGCCCGTCACGCGTCGCAATTGAGATGGAAACATTCCTTAACTGGTTCGCTTCTAGCCGAGATGCCAAAGAAATAGATCCGATTTCGAGAGCTGCTTTGGCGCATCTGTGGTTCGTGACCGTGCATCCGTTCGAAGATGGCAATGGCAGGAGCGCACGCGCGGTTGCTGACCTGGCACTATTCCAGTCAGACAAAAATGCTGTCTTGTACCCAATGGCGCCTTACATTTTAGCCGACCGAGAGAACTATTACCGAGTGTTGGGGCGAACTCAGTCTTCCGGTTTGGACATAACGGAATGGATGATCTGGTTTTTCAAAACTTTGGAAAATGCACTCGACGGGGCGATTACAAGATTAAGCTGGAGTGTTGAAGCGAACAGCCTCGTGACAATGCAGCCAGAAAATCGACTTCTGACGCAACAAGTTAGAATTCTTGTAATGCTCCACGATGATGCGGATCAAAATGTCATAAGCGCATCACAATATGCTGCGATTAATAGCGTTAGTAAGGCGACAGCGACGCGCCACCTTACTGACTTGGTCGATAAGGGCTATCTGTGCGTTTGCGAAGGACGCGGTCGTTCCACGATTAAGTCCACGATTAAAATAGTGACCTGACATCACAAAGCCGGAGACGAAGGATACCCTTCATCTCCGGCTTTTGTGTTCCTGACAGGACCGAAATCGGTAACGGCCAAGATGCATCCCCGAAAGATCAGTCACATTCGCGGCCTCGCACTCGGCCCCATGTCGGCGGAGACCATGCGTTCAAGCAGGCTGGTTTGTTTGTCGAGGCACAGTTCAAGGTCAAAGTGATTGATAATCGTTTTGCGGGCCTGTCCACGCATTCGGCCCAGATCATTTTGTCGGGTCAGGCAGAAGGCCATCTTTTCGGCTAGTGTCTCGCTGTCCCAAAAATCGGTAAAAAATCCGTTTTGTCCATCGCGGATCACCTCCTGACAGGGGCCGGTGTCAGAGGCAATGACAGGGGCCCCGCATGCCATCGCTTCGAGCATCGACCAGGACAGCACAAACGGATATGTCAGATAAATATGGGCCGAGCTGACCTGATACATGCGGATCAGCTGGTCATGCGGGATCTGGCCAAGAAAATGAATGCGCGACCGATCGATCCCGGTTTCGTCTAACATGACATCACGCCATTTCCGGCCATCGGCGCGTGGCTGTCCGTAACTGATCCCGTCCCCGCCGGCGACGACAAAAACAGCATCGGGGTTTTCTTTCGCAAGCTTTGCAGCCGCCCGCATGAACGTGGGAAAGCCGCGATATGGTTCAAGGTCGCGCGCGACATAGGTAATGACCTGATCGCCAGTGCCAAGCACCCTTCCATCGGGAAGCGTTAGCTCGGCGTTCGGGTTCGGGCGGCATCGACGGGTATCGACACCCTCATGGCAGACACCGATCTTGTGGTGATAGGCCACAGGAAAAGCCGATTTCTGCCAGCGTGTCGGGCTGATCGCCGCATCAAGCTGGTCAAGGGTGGCCAACTGTGCGGCATTTCGCAGACGAAGCTGGGTCCGCTTGGCCAGTGTTATGTCTTCATCAGGCGCAAAACCGACGTCACGTCCTGTCGCGTGATAGTAATGTTCGCAATACCCGATCAGGGGTGTTTCGGGCAGGACATCACGGGCAAACATCATACTGCCCCAGCCAATGTGACCGTAAACGATGTCCGGTATGCCTTCCTCACGCACAAGGCTATCAAGCGTTTTGGCAGCCTTCAGGCCCACTTCCTGATGATATTGGGCAAAGGGCATGGCCGGTGGCGGTGGGGTGGTTGGTTGGCGCAGTGTCCGGATGCCGGGCAGTCGCACATTCATGGCTTCATACAGAAACGATACCTGCCATCCGGCATTGGCCAGATGACAGGCAAGATGTACAAACTGTCCAGGTCCATGACGATGAACGAGGACAATTTTCATCTTCTGTTTCGTGCCTCCTGAACAGCGACGGACCCGTTGACGGGAACACCCCCGTACCTGAGAGTCTGTGTCCAGAATTCTTCCAGCCTGCGCAAGGTACGCAACGCTGTTTCCATTTCCTGCTGGTCTTCAAGATTGCTGGTCAGGGCGTCGTGATATTCCTCGTGGAGTTCATGCAATGCCTGACAAAGTTCATGACCCTTTGCCGTCAGTTTCAGACGTGCAGATCGCCTGTCGCGTGCCATGACCTGTCGTTCGACATAGCCAGATTCAGCAAGCTGTTTGAGATTATAAGACGCGTTTGAACCCATATAGTGGCCGCGATCCAAAAGATCGCGCACCGAGAGTTCGTCTTCGCCAATGTTAAAAAGCAGCGCCACTTGCGCCGGGCTGATGTCATCCTTTCCGAGTCGGATAAGATCTACCCGTAACAAATCCGCAAACCGCCGATATATCCGCTCGACGGTATTTGCCAGTTCAAGATGCGTGACGGTCATAACTTTCGATCCGTTATCTGGTCCCAAGCGAGAGTTGATGCCAGGGAAGGTTTTCCCGGGCACAATTTTCGTGTTGGGGAAGATAACAAGACGTTGTTCTTGAACAATTTTCCAGAACGCCTTTTACTTCCCACAGTTTGCTCGTTGTTCAGAAGTAATTACAAAGTATTTTTATTTTTGAATTACTTCCGTTGTTAATGTTTTTACATTGTCCAATCGTCAACATGAGATCGACATATTTGATTTTATTGTAGATCATCATGCCATCGCAACTATGTGATTAGATTGCGGAAAAACTATGACTTTTGCTTAATTGGATGATTTTCGATGCAATTTGGCCGTAAAAAGCTGGCAAAACATGCCGCTTCCAAGGATGCACGACCAGAACTTGATGCAAGGTCCGTCATTCGTGAAGCCCGATTCACCTTTGTTCGCGGATTGGGCTGGGCCGGCGTAATGAGCGGCTTCATCAATATCCTTCAACTCACCGTGCCGCTTTTCATGCTGCAGGTCCATGATCGCGTGATCAACAGCCAAAGCACCGACACGTTGATCCTGTTATTGGTGATCGCGATCGGGGCCATCATCCTTTATGGCATTCTTGATTTCCTGCGCGCGCTTGTGTTTCAGGAAATGGCAAAGTCACTTCTGCGTCGCCTGAACCTGCCTGCGATTTCGGCGGCCATGCGGGTGGCTCTTGAAAAAGGATCCCTGCACGGAACCCAGGTGCTGCGGGACCTGTCCGATTTGCGCAACTTCATCACCGGTACCACCATCGCCGCCCCGCTTGAGGCCATCTGGTCGCCGATCTTCCTGTTCGTGATGTTTGCACTGCATCCCTATTACGGGATTGCCGGTCTGGTGGCGGTCTTGACCCTGATCGGGCTGAGCCTGTTGGGGGACCTGATGGTCCGTCAGGTCACCAAGGAAGGAACCGACGCCAATTTGCGCAATATCGGTGATATCGGATCGACCGTCTCGAATGCCGAGGTGATCGAAGCAATGGGCATGATGCCTGCCTTGGCCCTGCGCTGGCGGCAGGCCCAAATTCATGCGAGCGAGCTGCTTGATGTCGGCAATATGCGCAGCAAGGGGATGTATTCCGTTACGCGTTCAGCGCGCTTTGGAATGCAAATCATCGTGCTGGCCATGGGCGCCTATCTTGTCATTCTGGGCGAAACCACACCGGGTGCGATGATTGGCGGCACGGTGATTATGGGACGGCTGTTGTTGCCGTTCGATAATGTCACGCGTGATTGGCGGGCCTGGGTCGGGGCATTTTCATCCTGGAAACGCATCCGATCGATGCTCGAAGAAAGCCAGTCTGAACGTGAAATCAAACCCACCCCGCGCTCCGAAGGCCCGCTGATTGTTGATAATCTGGTTTATGCCGCACCGGGTTCAAATGTACCGGTTCTGCGCGGAATCAGCTTCGAGCTCGCACCGGGTGACATCCTTGGTGTTGTCGGGCCATCGGCGGCGGGCAAATCGACCCTGTCACGGTTGCTGGTTGGCGCGTCAAAACCTGCAAATGGCGGTGTCTATCTTGACGGGCATAATGCCTTTTTGTGGGAACGTGGATCTTTTGGCGACATGGTCGGCTATTTGCCGCAATCGGTGTCGCTTTTGAATGGCACCATCCGCGACAATATCAGTCGCATGCGTGACGCCAACCCCCGCAAGGTGATCGAGGCCGCCCGTGCGGCGGGTGTTCATGAAATGATCGGGCGGTTGCCGCTGGGCTATGACACGCCGATTGGTGCCGGGCGCCATACGTTATCGGGTGGGCAGCAACAGCGTATTGCATTGGCGCGCGCACTTTATGGCTGGCCGCGGCTTCTGGTTCTTGATGAACCCAATGCCAACCTTGATGCCGAAGGCGAAGCATCTCTGATCCGTGCTGTACGCCAGGCCGCCGATTCCGGTGCCATGGTGGTTCTGATCGCCCATCGTCAAAGCATCATGCAATACGCGACCAAGCTTTTGGTGATGCAGGACGGGCGGGTCAAGCAATTTGGCGAACGAACAGACGTGATCCGCAATCTTTCCAATGAAAATGACGATATCAAAAGCCTGCCTTCGGTCAAACGTAAGCAGGAAAACGGAGGTGCGGCATGAACCGTGTCATTAACCTTGATGAAGGCGGGGCAACGATCCCGGCCGAGGAGCCCCAGGTCGCCTGGCACCAGATTCTGTCCGAAGAACGCGAAGCATCACGCCAAAGCCTGCGCAAGCCGATCATGGCCGGTCTCGCCGTAATCATTCTGGGATTTGGCGGTTTCCTGACCTGGGGTTTTACCGCCGAGCTTGATAGTGCGGCTGTGGCGACCGGCTCGGTGATTGTCGATTCCAAAAAGAAGGTCGTTAATCACTATGAAGGCGGCATCCTGAAAAAGCTTCTGGTCGAAGAGGGCGAGAAAGTCAAAGCAGGTCAGGTATTGGCGCTTCTCGATGGCACGCGCAGCGAGGCCGAACTGGGTCAGTTGCGTGGTGAACGTTATGGCCTGATGGCAAAGCTTGCGCGATTGCGTGCCGAGCAGCGTGGTCTGCAAAACATCACTTTCCCGCAGGAACTGACGGCCAGTGAGGATGATTATGTCGACGACATCCTGCGTGACGAGGAACGCCTGTTTGCCAAACGTAACGAGGTCTATGCAGCCAAACGCGATGCCCAGGCCAAACAGATCGATCAATTCGAAGCCGAAGCCCAGGCGCTCGATTCGCAAATCAAAGCCCGCACCCGTCAGGAAAAGCTCGTCGCCGAGCAGCTGAAAGGGATCCGTGAACTGGCCGAGAAGGGCTTTGCCACCCGAACCCAACTGGTCGAGATTGAAAACAACTGGTCGGATCTGGTTGGCGATATGGGCGAATTCAAGGCCCAAAAAGCCGCCGCACAGCAGCAAAAGGCCGAAGCCGAGATCAATCTGGCTTCAATCGAAATGGAATGGCAAAGCGATATTGCGACCGAAATTCAGGAAGCCCAGCTTGCGCTGAATGATGTCACCCAACGCATGCGCGCCAGCATGGACGTCCTGAACCGGCTTGAGGTAAAAGCACCACAGGCAGGAACGGTCGCCAACATTCAGATCAGAACGCCGGGCGGTGTGATCAGTCCGGCTGAACCGATCATGGATATCATCCCCGAAGATGAACCATTGGTGATCGAAGCACGCATCAACCGACAGGACATCGACTCGGTTCAAGTCGGCTCAAAGGCGCAAATACGACTGACCGCCTATAGTCAGCGCCGATTAGCCCCCCTGAATGGCGAGGTACGCTATGTCGCGCCTGACCAAACCGTCGATGAACAGCGCGATGCGTCCTATTACATCGTGCGCGCGGCCATCAATCCGGCCGAACTTGCCCGGCATGAAGATATCAAACTGCGCCCGGGCATGCCTGCGAACATTCTGGTTTTGAAAACACCGCGCAAGGCAATCGATTATCTGGTCGACCCGATCGTTCAGAGCATGGACAAGGCCTTCCGCGAAGAGTGATTCCTCCCCGCGTGATGCGGAACTGGGGTCAATTCGGCAGAAAACCGGGATTGACCCTTTTCTTTACAAGTATAGATCAAATTTTGAATTAAATAATAAGTAAAATAAAAACAGTATTTGTCGAATATATGTAATCAATATCGAAGTAAGTCACAATGTTGACAAAATAAAATCACAACAATACCCTTCAGTAGATAAGTAAAAAAATGTAGGGTTTTCTGAGTGGCCGTTATCCGCGGGGCTCAGACCGCCCTGAGGGAACGGCCATCCTCTCGCGAGGGAAACATCCCCGCGATGTCATTAATGTTGGGACACGAAGGAGGATTACATGGCAACTCTCGAAGGCGGCGCCTTTGATGATGCGCTTCTCGGATCTCGTTTTAGTGACGTCATCTTTGGACGTGGCGGAGACGACACAATCTTCGGACAAGGTGATGACGACGTACTGTTCGGCGAAGAAGGCGATGATGCCTTGTTCGGCGGATCAGGCGACGATGTAGCCATTGGTGGCGAAGGTGATGATCTTCTGTTTGGTGGGTCGGGCGTCGATGCACTGATCGGAGGTGCCGGGAGCGACCTGCTGTCAGGTGGCTCTGGCGATGACGTTCTGTCAGGTGGATCGGGTGACGATATCATGCTTGGCGGATCAGGTGACGATGTGCTCGACGGCGGTTCTGGCGATGACGTCATGATCGGCGGCGGTGGCGACGACATCATGCTCGGCGGTGCCGGTGATGATGTCATGCTTGGCGGTTCTGGAAACGATGTTCTCCAGGGTGGTGAAGGTGACGACGTTCTCTTGGGCGGTGCCGGGGATGATGTCCTCGAAGGCGGTGCAGGGGACGATGTTCTGTCCGGCGGTTCCGGCGCAGACACCTTTGTCTTCTCCGGGGGTGGCGGCAACGATGTCGTGCTCGACTTCCAGGCTGGCGAGGACATGCTTTCCATTAGCAGCAATATCAACGACACCGGCATTGAAACCGCCGATGACGTTGCTGCACGTGCAACGCAAGTTGGCGCCAATACTGTCATCGACCTTGGGAATGGTGATTCCATTACCCTTAACAATGTCGATGCAGAAGACATCCAGGACGATCCGGACAGCTTCTTTAGCGTTCAGTAATCCAATATGGGCGTCCGCAGCTTCGGCTGCGGGCTACCCGTCCTGATCTTCAAGTAAGTGAAAGAATGTCATGCTTGAATTTGCCTCGTCCGATGCAGTGCGGACGACCGGCGAAGCGCCCGGTGTTTGCCTGCTGAACCCTGATACGTTGTTGTTGAGTTGGGATACACCCACCCGTTTGTGGGAAGTTCCCAAGCTTGAAACGATTGATGGTGCTGCGATTTCGCCGCAGGCTACTTTGCGTCTGCCGCTCGACGGGGGCGGCACCCGATTGCTGCGCGTCATCCGCCGTCCGGTGGATGAACCGGTCACAATTCTGGCCGAGGCCGGAACGTTGGGCCGCAAGGACGAGATCACAATTGACCCCGATGGCGATTTTGAATTTGCCAGTGCATCAACGCTTTTGAACGGTGTGACGCCCGCCGGTCGGCTTTCATTGGTGTCGACACTTTTGGGGATGTGGGCAAGCCTGTTCCGGTTGCGGTTGTCCAAAAGCTACAACAATTTCCTGCGTCAGCTCGTCGCGGCGATTGTCGACCGGCCAAAGCCGGCCAAAGCCGTCGCAAAACTGTCCGATGAAAAGATATTGCTGGCCACCGCGTTGCCTGATGCCTTTAACGATGTCGAGGCGGTATTCATTGTTGCCCCGTCGGGTTTCAGGCGTCTGACACAGCTTCCCCATATCAGCCGGACCGGACCGCGCGGTCAAAAGATTGCCTATATGATTGCGGATCGGGCAAGCACCGAAACAGGGGCTTATCTGGTTGTTACCGGTATGCGCACTCTTGCCGTGCGTCATCTGCCCGATGCATCAGGCCTGCCATCACTGGCCCGCTGGTGGCAAAAACAGGGCAAATCGGACGCCGATCTGCGCGAATATATCATTGGTACGCTCGCACGTGCTGACATGAAGTCCAGCAAGGCCGCGATTGAATTCCAGCTCCGCTGTCCGCTTTCAAGCCAGCGCGTTTCGGGTGGCGGGTCACTTCCAAGTGGCGAGGTTGATCTTGCGGTCACAACGGCACGCGGCACCCTGATTGGCGGCTGGTATCGCGATCCGGTCGATATGATTGCCAGCATAGATCTTCTCGACAGCAACGGTATCGCCCATCCGTTCGGGGATGGATTTTATCGATATCATGGCAACGTACAGGATGATGACCGGACAGTTCCGGCAACCGGCTTTGTCGGGTTCTATCAGGGTATCCAAAGTCCGGTCCCGATCCTTCAACCCAGAAGCCTGATGCGCCTGAAATCGGGTAATCGGCATCTGATGGTTCCGCCCGCCCAGCCGATCGACCCCGCCGAGGCGCGCGCGCGCATTCTGCGCGCTGTGCCCCCACAACACCTGACCGCAGACATTATCGAAAACTGCCTTGCACCTGTGATTGGGGATCTGCAGCAAAAACTGATGGGCTCGGTCAAGGTTGACCGGGTGATCGAAATCGGCACCCCGCACGACGACCCGGATGTGTCGATCATTGTGCCGCTCTATCGTGTTCTGGGCTTCTTGCGTGCGCAGGTCGGGGCGTTTGCCTGTGATGACTGGGTCGCCAGATATTGTGAATTGGTCTTCGTGCTTGATTCCCCGGAACAGGCCGAAGAATGCGAACATTTGCTGCGCGGTCTGCATATTCTGTATGGCATTCCGATGCGCCTGGTGGTGATGACGCGCAATGGCGGGTATGCCCGGGCTTGCAATGCCGGCGCAGAACAGGCGCACGGGCATTTTCTGGCCATGCTCAATTCTGATGTCATCCCCCATACGCCCGGCTGGGCGCAAGGCATGGCCGCCAAATTGGGCGGTGCTGATGAAGTCGCGGTCGTCGGTCCGAAACTCCTGTTTGAAGATGGCTCGATCCAGCATGCCGGGATGTATTTTGCCCGCAATGAAAGCGGCAAATGGCTGAACTACCACTATCACAAAGGCATGCCCGACCAGTTCAAGGATGCCAATATTGAACGCTCGGTCCCCGGTGTCACCGGTGCCTGCATGATGATCCATCGTGATGCCTTTGAAGCGGTCGGTGGTTTCACCGAGGATTATGTGATTGGCGACTACGAAGACAGCGATCTTTGCCTGAAAATTCGCAAGGCCGATTTCGACATCAAATACGTCCCCGATGTCAGCCTCTATCACTTCGAACGCAAATCCATTTCCACCCATGTTGATTACATGCGCGGCGTGGCTGCCGAATATAACGCCTGGCTGCATGCCGCGCGCTGGGGGGATGTGCTCGAAGACATTCACACCAACGGTGTGCCGCAATACCGATCGCAAAAAACCACTGACGGAGAAGCGGCATGAGCCAGGTTCTTGCATTGTCTGAACACCAATCCCCGCTGACATCCGATTTTGGCGAAACCCATCTTGCCTGGTTGTGCCAGCAAATCATTTCCAACCGTTTTCTCCCGGTTCCCCCCGAAGAAGACGTCTTTGTCGGCGATGGCGATTATCGGATTATCGGCGCGGAATTCCTTGATCATTTTATCCGCATGGGCGGGCTTAAAACCACTGACGATGTTCTTGATATCGGTTGCGGTATTGGCCGCATTGCCGTCCCGTTGACACAGTTCCTGAACCCCGAAAAGGCGATCTATCGTGGTCTGGATCCCGTGCGCAACGGCATTGAATGGTGCAAGCGCGCCATCACGCCAGCCTATCCGAATTTCCGGTTTGAATGTGCCGACATCAGGAACGCACTTTACAACCCGGAAGGCGAAATCAGCGGGCGCGGCATACGATTGCCTTTTCAGGACGGAACATTCGATTTCACCGCAATGATCTCGGTGGCAACCCACCTGCCGCCAGACGAAATCGAAGCCTATTGTTCCGAGGTCTTTCGTGTGCTGCGCCCGGGCGGGCGGCTGTTTCTGACCGCCTTTGTCATGTGCGCGGACGATGATCCGTTACATCCGGACCGTGATGCCCGCCTTAAGGCATTCGAAAAGGCCGACGGTCAGCCCTGCTGGCATCTGCGTGGCGAAAATCCGATGGCCGCCGTCGGGTTTGACGATGCCTTTCTTGATGATGCCCTGACGACTGCCGGCTTTGACATCCACACCAAAAGCTTTGGCGCATGGCGCGGCAAGGCAGCGGCCCATTATCAGGATTTCCTGATTGCCCGGAAACCACGGAGGAACGCATGAACCCGCGGATAATGGTGCTTGCCCACAATCACCCCGATCTGCATCCGGGGGGGACAGAAATTTTCGCCCATGACCTGTTTCATGCCTACAAACGTGCAGAATGCGAAGCGCTGTTCATCGGGGCGACCAACGATGTTCATCGCGAACGCCGCCCGGGCACAAGTTTTCAGGCCATCAATGATGCTGGTGATGAAATGCTGTTTTGGGCGGGGCATTTTGATCGCTTCAACATGTCCCAGACCGATCTTTATGCGGTGGCCCCGGATTTCACACGCCTTTTGAAAAGCTGGGCCCCGGATGTGGTGCATATCCATCATCTGGTGCTGTGGGGCATCGAATTGCCAATGCTGATCCGCCGTGTTCTGCCGAACTGTCGGATTGTCATGACCCTGCATGACTATTATCAGATCTGCCCGAATGATGGTCTGATGATCCATCGCGGGACCAGAAACCGCTATACCAAGGCCGACGCCACCGGGCGTTTGTCCGGGCTTGATGGGTTTACGCCCGATCAACATGCGATGCGCGCGGTCAATCTGCGCAACCATCTGCGCGTGGTGGATCATTTTGTCTCGCCCAGCGAATTCCTGCGCGATCGTTATATCGACTGGGGCATCGAGCCAGACAGAATCTCGGTGATCAATAATGGTCGCCCAACTGTCCCGGCCGCGCCCAAACGCGATATCGGTGCCGCCGGAATGCCCAATGTCTTCGGCTATTTCGGCAATCTCAACCCTTGGAAGGGGGCGGATGTTCTGCTTGAAGCCGGGCGGATTCTTTCGGAAAGCCAGGTCGATTTCAATCTGCGCATCCATGGTGCTGCTCTTTATCAGACCGACCAGTTTACCAATCGCATTACCGATCTGTTCGAACAAAGCGGCCCGCAGGTGAGCCATATCGGCGCCTATCAGCGCGAAGATATTCCCGATCTGATGGCGCGGGTCGACTGGGTCGTTGTGCCGTCGATCTGGTGGGAAAATGCGCCACTGGTCATTCAGGAAGCCTTCCAGCATGGCCGTCCGGTGATCACCAGTTCCATCGGCGGCATGGCCGAAATGGTTCGCGATGGCCATGACGGTATCCATGTGCGCCCCGATGACCCGGCCGAGCTGGCCCGCGTCATGAAAGACTGCGCAACCAATCCGAAACTCTGGAAAAAACTGTCGGGCCATGTCCGGGCGCCGGCCGGGATTGACGATGTCGCGCAGGAATATCTGGCGATGATCCGCCGCATGGTTCGCCCTGATTTTGTTGCCGCCTGACGTTCAACAAGGAGGCCGCTATGGCTGTTGCTGAAAAACAGACGATGGAAGAAACCCCGGCGCCGAGCGTCGCACAAGACGCCGAGCAACCTGCGCCGACCCTGGAAGGGCGGGTCGATGCCATTGACCGGAACCGGCTCTATGGCTGGGTCTGGTCGCCGCAAAACCCGGATGCCCGGATCGAGGTGGTCGTGCGCCTTCACGGCCATGCATTGCTGCGCGAGACGGCCGAAAATGAACGCGTCGATTTGCGCCGCAATGGTATCGGCGATGGAAAGCACGCATTCGAGGTGGAATTGCCCGATGCAGCTGTTGCCAGTGTCGACAGCCTTTCTGTTTGTGCCGTCATGCCCGGCACTAAGGACGAAATCACACTGCGTATTCCGACCCAAAGCGAACAGGAAGCCCACACTGCGCTGAATGCACCGCTTGGCAAGATTCTGGACCGGCTGGACCGGCTGCTTGCGGCACAGCACATCCTGCAAAACGGGCAACGCGAAGCCGCCAAACGTCTGGTCAGTGCATCGAAACGCATGGATGAACTTGCCTCGGCCGATGACGGTATCGAAGCAGGCGTGAAACTGGTCCGTACCGGTCAGGAAGAACTGTCAAGCCGGGTGGATGAACTCGAAGTCTTTCTGGTGCGCTTTGACAAATCGCTGGGCGGGTTTGACGAACGCCTTTCCGTCCTGACCGCACGCCACACCAATGATCTCAAAACCCCGTTGCTAATCCTGTCCTGCCTGATCGGTGTAACGGCCGGATTGGCAATCGGCGCCTTCGTCTGGTGATCACCATGGCACCGCACTCATCCGCTTTAAAGCATATGCGCAAATACAAGGAGGCCGGTTAATGACAGAACAGAATGGCATGCCACTTGATGGCAGAACTGTTGTCGCCGCCTTGGTCGATGACAGTCTGGCGCTGATGGTCGGGGTCGGGAATGCTCTGCCGGCAACGATTGATATCTACCTTAACAGTCAGTCCGACGCCAAAGTTCAGGCATCCATCATTTCATGGCGCCGCCACGATGCGGAACCCGAAAACGCCTATGGCTTTGTCGCGCTTTTACCGATGAAAAATGTTTCCGCGCGCCGTTTGAAAACCGCCCTGTTCAGCGGTGCTGGCAAACCGCGTGAATACCGGATTGATAGCCGCCAGCAACGTATCGAAGCAATCCTGTCGGCCGTCGCCGATCAGTCCGGCCCGGCTTTTGCGACCGTGATTGATGGTTTGATCGAGGCCCTGCTTGCCGGTGATCCGGATAAAAAACGCCTGAGCAAGGTGGCCGCACTTGTGCAAAGTGCGGCACGCAGTAACGGCTTTATCGAAGTCCTGGGCGGGCTCGAAGAAGGTGATGTTTATATCCAGGGCTGGTCAAGCGGCTTCCCCACCGGGCGCACCCGTGTCATCGCCATGGAAGAGTCCCCGGTGCTGGCAGAACTGACCAGCGCAGATTTCCAGCGCGATGATCTCGGTGACGAGGCATCGGGTGTCACCGGCCTGTTGCTCGGTAACAAGCCGATCAATCCGAAAAAACTCAAACGGGTTTATTTCCGCGGGCGCGAAACCTGGTACTCGATCGAAGTTTACCAGCACCGCGTTCTGGTAGCCCCACCCGACGTCCCGGCCCATATTCGTTCGGTTCTTGATCGTGTGCGTGCGCCGGAAAAAATCCTGCATACCCTTAAAATGGCCGCACATCGTTTTGATGGTCGCGACACAGTTTCGGAACTGGATCGCCCGGTTCGCATCGGGATTGATTTCTCCCTTCTGATCGAAGGCAGCGGGATATTGATTTCCGGCTGGATGCTGGATCCCGACCGTGCCGTCGAGAATGTGTCACTGCGTGTCGGTGGTGAAGTCGTGCGCATTGATGACCACTGGACGCGTCAGTCACGCGCTGATGTGACCGATGCCTTTGCCAATGATCCGATGTTTTCCGCGATGAACCCGGCCCGCAACAATCACGGCTTTCTGGTGTTTTGTCCGCTGGAAGCCACCCCGCCATCCGATCAGGCAACCTATCTTGAACTGGGCATCCGTGATGCTTTCCCGGCCTACTGTCCGCTGAACCCGACGCGGGCCTCGGCCCGTCAGGCGCTTTCACGGGTTTTGCCATCGCTTGATCCGCGCTCGGTGACGGCATCAAACAGTATCGAACGTCAGTTCGGCCCGATGTTGCAGTCCATGACAGCACAACGTCCCTACGCGGTCGATATTCACGATATCGGGGATTTTGACGAAAATGCGCCGGTGACCCTTGTGGTCGGGGTTGATGACACGATCAATGATATCGGGGTCACCATTGCCCTTTTGGGACTTGATAGCGCGACCCGGCATCTGCCGATTGTCATTGCCGGTCCGGTCGAAAGTTTCGATCAGGTCGGCAGTGAAATCCTGCGTCTTGCGGCCTTCTACAAACTTAACACCCGGATCGTGTTCGCCGAGGGCGTCGAAGATTATTGCGATGCGCTCGAAGTTGGTGTCGATGCCACCAGCTCCGAAACAGTCGGGCTGGTATCTGCGCATATTCTGCCGCGCGATGATGGCTGGTTTGATCAGTTGCTGGCCGCTTACAGCAAACGCGGCAGCAAGGTTCTCGTTTCGCCAACCATTCTGTTTGAAGACGATTCTGTCCGCTGGGCCGGGACCTGGATCAACAGCAACGCCAATGGCGGTCAGTATCTGTCGGACCGGTATGTCGGCTATCCATGCGCGGTGCTTGCTGACGCCGAACCCAGCGAAGTCAGCGCCGGAACCCTGGAATGCTGCATTCTGCCGCGCAAGGCCTTCAAGGACAGCAACGGCTTTACCCGTGGCTATATCGGGCCGGGGGAAAAAAGTCTCGATCTTGCGCTGAAACTGCGCATGGCGGGCACGCCATCCTACTGGATCCCCGATGTCGAAGTACTGGGCAGCGAACAATCCATAAGCACAGCCCCTGCCTGGGAGGAACTTTCCAATCGTCTTGACCGCTGGGCGTTCGATCGCCGCTGGTCATTGGTCGTTTCAAATTTGCGGAGCCACAACAATGCCGTCGACTGATTTACGTGTCCTCGTTATTTCGCACGGCCATCCCAGCATCTCGCTGGGCGGGGCCGAAGTGGCCTCCTATAACCTGCACAAAGGGCTGAACGCCCTTGACGGGGTCGAAAGCTTCTATCTGGCCCGCGTTGGCAACCCGGTCCCGCGTCACGGGGCCTCGGCCCTGATGAGCCTGCGTCAAAAGGAAAACGAAATCCTTTATCACGCGGAAAACTATGATCATTTCCTTCTGTCGAATGGCAGTACCGATGAAATCGACCGGGATTTCCTGCGCTTTGTGAAGGATTACGAACCTGATGTGGTGCATTTCCATCACTATCTCGGGCTTGGGCTGGAAACCATCTATGCCATTCGCGAAGCACTGCCGGAAACCGCGATTTTCTTTACCTTCCACGAGTTTTTGACGATCTGCCACAATCACGGGCAGATGATCAAAAGCGGCGGAACCAAGCTGTGCAACCGTGCAAGCCCGATTGATTGCAACGGCTGTTTCCCGAACATCTCGCCCGCATCATTTCTTCGGCGCGAACGCTTCATCAAGGCCATGCTGGAACTGGCTGATCACTATGTGTCGCCCAGTGAATTCCTTGCCAACCGTTTCATTGACTGGGGCATGAAGGCCGAAAAGATGTCGGTGATCGAAAATGGTCTCGACATCGATCAGCGTGCCAAAGACCGCCCGCTGTCCAAGACCCAGCCCCGCCGGTCGCGCTTTGCATTTTTCGGGCAGCTCACGATGTTCAAAGGGGCTGACATTCTTCTGGATGCGGTCGGGCGTGTGCCTGATGAAATCTGGGGCGATGATGCGCGGCTGATGATCTTTGGTGGCAACCTTGATCGCCAGCCCAAGGAATATCAGGACAAGGTCCATGACCTGATTGAAAAGGCCGGCGAGCGCGTGCGCTTTTACGGCGCCTATCAGAATACCGAAATGCCCAAGCTGATGGAGCTCGCCGACTGGACGATCATTCCATCTATCTGGTGGGAAAACTCGCCCGTCGTGATCCAGGAAGCCTTCTTCCACGGGCGGCCGATGATTTGCTCAAACATTGGCGGTATGGCCGAAAAAATCACCGATGGCGTGAATGGTCTGCATTTCCGGGTCGGAAGTGCCGAAGACCTTGCCGATCGGATGATCGAAGTCCTTAGCGACAACAAGATCTGGGATCGGATGCGCGAGGGAATACCAAGCGTGACGACCTATCAGGAATGCGCCGAGCAACATCTCGCGCAGTATCGGGAGGTTCTGGAAGTGCGCCGTATGTCTGCAAAGGCTGCGCGCCCGCAAACCGTGGCTAGCACGGCATGAATTCAGAACAAAAACGTGATCAACCAAGGAGAGACAACATGGCGCGCGTTCTCGTAATGATCCCTTCAGGCGAAGTCTACGACCACGACTGCGTCCGATGGTACAACTATCAGGATGTTCAAAAGAGCATCAATCACTACCACAATATCGGTGATGCCTTTGTCTTTGACTCATCGCTCAAGCTGATGAATTACGACAAACTTGGCGTTCTGCCGATTGCCGATCCCAAAATGGAAGACATCGATCGCCTTCGCGAGGAATATGATTATGTCTTCCTGCGCGGCTCGAACTACATCCATTCCGACATGGATTGGCGCAACACCATTGATGTCCTCAAACGGTTGAAATTACCGGTTCTGGGCTTTGGTATCGGTGCGCAGGCGCCGGTCAAAGGCAAGATCGAGCTGTCCGAACAGACCAAGACGGTTTTGCGCATGATGGCCGATTCCACCACATCCATCGGTGTGCGCGGGGCCTATACCGCACAGGTTCTTTGGGATCTTGGCATTACCAATGTGCGTATTGTCGGCTGCCCGACCGCGTTCCGGCAAAACAATCCCGACATGCGCATCAAACTGCCATCCCTTGATAGCGTGAAGAATGTCGGCATTACCCTGCGCCGCGAAGTCTCCCCGGCCTACGCGCAGGACATCAAGCGCTACCTGACCTTCCATCGTGATCTGGTCAAACATCTGGCTGGCCGGTTTGAAGACATCACCCTGATGGCGCAGGGCGAACCCGAAGAAAAGAAACTGGTCTTTGGCAGCAACATCCAGCGTGAAGAAGCCATGCAGGCGCTTAAAAACAACGACTGGGTCAAGAACTGGTATCTCGATGACACGATGGAACGTCTCTATCGCGAGAAGCTTTTCTATTCCGATGTTGTTTCCGATTACGAGGATCTGGTGCGCACCAAGGATTGCGTGCTGGGCTATCGTCTGCACGGCAATCTGATGGCGCTGTCAAACGGTGTTCCGTCGATTTACTTCACCTATGACAGCCGCACCGTCGAATTCGCCGAAACCTATCAGATCCCGTCCTATGACGTGTTCTCGAAAAAGGAATTCGTGCTTGAGGATTACTGGAATCAGGACCTGTTCGACAAGTTCAACCGCGCCTGGTTCCAGACCTATCGCGAAATGGCGCAGTTCCTGACCGAGAACAATATCGACCACAAGATGGTCGATGTCATGAAAGCTGACACGCAGCCGCAACGAAAGGTCGCGTGATCACATCCGGTACTGCCGTCTGGCTGTTCCGGATCGGAATGGTCAGACGCAGCTACTTCCAAAGATCAGCCTGATGAGCAACAGGCAACATCAATAAGGAGACACGGCAATGACTGTACTTGTAACAGGTGGCGCAGGATATATCGGTAGTCACGCAGCACTGGCCCTTCTCGATGGTGGGCGCGATGTGGTTGTGCTTGATAATCTAACACAGGGACATCGATGGGCAGTACCAGCCGGGGCAGCCTTTGTTGAAGGTGATTGCGGCGACGAAGATCTGGTGCGTCGCATTATCGATGAACATGACGTAACAGCGATCATGCATTTCGCCGGGTCGATCATTGTGCCGGACTCGGTCATCTATCCGCTGGAATATTACCGCAACAACACGGTCAATTCGCGCGCGCTTTTACAGGCGGCCGTCGATAGCGGCATCAGGCATTTCATCTTTTCCTCGACCGCGGGCGTTTACGGCGAACCAAATGCCACCCCGATTAACGAGGATTTCGCGCTCAAGCCGATCTCGCCTTATGGCACCTCAAAAATGATGACCGAAAAGATGTTGGCTGACGCGGCAATTGCCCATGATTTCAATTATGTCGCGCTGCGCTATTTCAATGTTGCCGGGGCCGACCCCAAAGGCCGTGCGGGCCAAACGTCGCGTAAGGCAACCCATCTGATCAAGATCGCCAGCCAGACCGCAACGGGTGTCCGCCCGCAAATGGCCATTTATGGCGAGGATTACCAAACCCCGGATGGCACCTGCATTCGCGATTACATCCATGTATCCGACCTCGCCAATGCCCATGTCCTTGCGCTTGAATATCTTGAGCGCGGTGGCGAAAGCGACGTGATGAATTGCGGCTATGGTCGCGGCTTCTCGGTACGTGAAGTGATCGGTGCGGTCAAAAAGGTTTCCGGTGTCGATTTCAGCGTTGATCTGGCGGAACGCCGCCCGGGTGATCCGCAATCCCTTGTCGCCGGTGCTGATCGTATTCGTGAAAAACTGGGCTGGGTCCCGGTTCATGATGATCTCGAAGTCATCGTCCGCCATGCCCTTGATTGGGAACAAAGCCTTAAAACCCGCGAAGTCAACGCGGCTTAGGCACATATCGCAAGACCTGCATTACCAAACACGAGCAACGGTTCGAACCAACGTCAAAAATGACACGAACCACCAGCAGGAGACATATGATGGAACCGAAACTCCCAACCGGGGGGCGCAAGCCGCGCATTGGCGTGCTGATGCCTGCGGGCCGCGTCGAAGGCAATCTGGGTGTTGTCACCCACACCTATAATGCGCCCGAAAAGGCAAAGACGCTGTTCACCAATATTGGTGACTGCTTTGTCTATGACTCGTCGCTGCGCATCCTTGATTATTCGGAACTATTCCCGATTTATGTGCCCGCAGACGGCAATCTGTCAGAAACCCAGATCGAAAAGATAAATCAGCTTGATTACATCTTTTTGCGCGGGTCGAACTATATCAACACCAACGGTCAATGGGACCCGATCACAACGGTTCTGGAAAAGACCAAGGTGCCGGTGATTGCCTTTGGGATTGGCGTTCAGGTACCCGACAATTCCGACCAATATGTCAATGACTCAACCAGACGGTTCTTGCAGCTTGTCGCAGACCGTTCGGCATCAATTGGCGTGAGGGGCAATCTGTCAAAGAAGGCACTGAATTCGATCGGCATCAGGAACGTTCGCATTTTTGGCTGCCCGACTGCATTCCGCCATTGCAAACCGGAACTGAAATTGCGCCGGGTGGATGCATCATCGATCAACAGGCTTGGCTTTACCCTGCGCCGCAAGACACACGGTTTCCAGACACAGCAACGTTATATGTTGCGCACCCTGGCCGAACGCTATGACACCGAAATCTTGTGCGCAGGCGAACTTGAAGAAAAGCAGATCTATTACGCGCGCTCCAAACAGGTCGAAAATGACGCATCTGTCATGGCCGATGCGATCAAAAAACTGACCGCGGAAAAATGGATTTACGGTCCAAGCGATCCGCTGGTCGAACTTTATAAATCATCGCTTTCGGTGTTTGAAAGTGTCGCGGATTTTGAACGTGCCGAACAAAATCTGGATGCGGTGACCGGATATCGCCTGCATGGCAATTTGCTGGCCCTGGCCAACGAAGTTCCGGCTCTTTATGTCACATATGACACGCGCACCCGCGAATTTGTCAGAACACTTGGCATTCCGTTCGTTGATGGTCGCTATATGGACAAATTCTCGTTCGAAGAAGCCTGGGACAAGGCCGATTTCGACTTGTTCGAAAAGACCTATCAGAAGCGCTTCGGTGATCTGAAAAACTTTCTTGAAGAAAACAGCATGGCGCACCGTCTGGGCAGTACCCCGGCCCCATATGTCGCAGAAGCGGCGTGACCTTGCTGTGTCTGGTGCGTGGCGGCCCCCAGTAACGCCACGCACCAAATTTCCTCATTCCACTACCAACCGTGACGGGTAAGACATTGCAAAAGCTGCTCTTATCAAAACGCATCACCGGACTGTCGGCATTCCTGATCGGTTTGTCGGTCGGGGGAATGTTTGGCTGGAACCCGGATTTACGGGCCGCCGAAGTAACCGTCTCGGGGCCGGAAACCGTCATTTTTGACAGCGATGTCACCGGGTGTGACAACCATCATCTGCCAGATTCCCCGGCCCGTGCCTTTCGCAATGATCAGGGCAAAATGGTACTGTTTGCGCCGAACTTTCAGAACCGCGCTTTTGTCGGATATGGCTTTAACAGCCTCAAGCCCGATTGCGACAGCCGGTTCAAGGCAGCGGGCAAGGCGGTGCCGGAACTTCTTGATGACCGCACCTGGCTTCAGGCGATCTACACGCGCGACGGGCGCAATGTCTATGCGTTGGGCAGTGCCAGTTTCATGCCCTATCGCCATGATATGCCCTGCAAGGGGGGCACCAAACGTACCGATTGCTGGATCAACGGTCTGGTCACGCTGAAATCCGGTGACGGGGGCAAGACCTTTGAATATCTGGGTAATCCGCCTCGTCACGCGCCGTTTCCGCCGCCACAAGCCTATCGCGATGATCGCACGCGCGCGCCAAGCTATGTCACGGTCACCAACATCATTTCCTGGCAGAACTACTATTACGCCATTGTCTGGCGTCGGGCGGATAACTGGGAAGAATCGCGCAACTGTCTGGTACGGGCGCCGATTGATGATCCCAAGCAATGGGATGTCTGGAACGGGTCGGATTTTGAACGGGCCGCAACCCTGACCGACCAGGGATGGTCGGTTCGCGAAACCGAATGTGCGCGCGTCGGGCCGGTTGGTGTGTCATCGATCCGCGGTTTGGTTCGCCATGAAGCCACCAACAGTTTCATCACGGTGTATCTTCACCGTATTCGCAAAAAGGGCGAACCTGACATCGCCGGGTTCTTCTATTCGACCTCGACGGATCTGAAAAACTGGTCCGAGCCCAGGCTGCTCTACCGCCAGCCGCTAAGGCGTGATGCTGGCGATGGCGACCCCTTTGCCGCCTATCCGTCCATCATTGATGAAGACAGCACAGACCGTTTGTTTGGCACGGTTGATGACAATGCATCCCTTGTTTTCGTCCGTCTTGTGCCCAAACCCTACAAGGACCGGTGGCGTGTCCCGCGCCAGTTGATCCGTGTTCCGATCTCGATCAAGGAGTAATGAACAATGACTGTGGAATTTGACGAATTTGATATCGAAGGTCCGGTTCTGTTTATCCCCACCCGGCATCGGGACAAGCGCGGTGTTTTTGCCGAAACCTTCCGTCATGATGATTTTCGCGAAGTTGTCGGGGATATCGATCTGGTACAGGAAAATCAGTCGATCAGCGTTCCGATCAACACCATTCGCGGTCTGCATTTCCAGACCAGCCCCTATGCCCAGGGCAAGCTGGTCCGCGTCACAAAAGGCGCAATTCTTGACGTTGCAGTCGACATCCGACCGCGATCGCCAACGTTTGGTCAGCATATCAAGATCGAACTCAGCGCGGAAAACTGGTACCAGCTCTGGATTCCGGATGGCTTTGCACACGGCTTCAAAACCCTGCAACCCGACACCCACGTCATGTACAAGGCGTCAAACTATTACAGTCCGGAACATGATCGCGGGATTGCCTGGAACGATCCGGATCTTGGCATCGACTGGCAATTGTATGGTCAGCAGGCGGTCATTTCCGACAAGGATCGCAAACATCCAAGACTGGCCGATGTCGGGCCGGCGACCCTTGGTCAAATACCACCAGGCCATGATTTCACAACCGTCAGTCTCAGCCGGGCAAAAGGCGCGGGCTTTGGTGCCGCGCCACAATGAACGGACTGACTGGATCGACTGGATTGGGTGCGCACGGTTTTACACATCATGTCTCCCTGGCCGATGCGTCCTCAGTCCGGAAACGGGTCCGATATCGGACCCGTTTCTTTGTCTGGCAGATGATGCAGGGGATCTTGCCAATCACCTCAAACGCCCGCCGACAGGAATGCCGGTAATGTCTTTGTTTCCATCTTCGTTGATGGGCAGATATCGCACCCACGCTATCCGATGGCCGTCAGAACGGTGTCAATATCCGCACGGCATTCAAGCCCGGCGTCACGGCCGCAACAGTGCCCCGGTACCCGTCACGCCAACGCTGTCCCCTTTGCCGACCAGCTTTGGCCGACTTGTCCCAGCGAATTAACCCTGTTTCCTGAGCAACGCGCCATGTGTCTGGATGACCTTGGCCGAAAGGGCCTGTCCATGGCGCACGGCATCGGCTGGTTCAGCGCCGCCAAATCGGGCGGCCAGAAATGCGGCGTTAAAGGAATCACCGGCACCTGTCGCATCCACCACATTTGAAACGCCCGGCGTATCAAGGCTTGTCGCCTGACCATCTTTCAGGAAATGGCATGGACCACTGCCATTTTTGACCACGACCTCGCCCACGCCAAGGTCGTGATATCGCGCCACTGTTTCCTGTGGTGATGCATCCCCGAACAGGGCCGCCTCGTCATCAAAGCTTGGCAGAATGATGTCTGAAAGGGCCGCGACCTCTGACAATACCGTTTTGCAAATATCGCGATCTTCCCAAAGGGCCGGGCGGATATTGGGGTCAAAGGCAATGCGGGTACGTGCCGGTTGCTGTTTGATGATCTCAATTAGCGCGGCCCGGCTGTCCGTATTGAGGATCGCCAACGAGATCCCGGAAAGATAAATCACATCCGCCCCCTCGCATCCGGTGCGAAGTGCGGCGATGTCATCGGCCATTTTGCGGGCGGCGGAATTTTCCCGCCAATACGTAAAGGCACGATCCCCTTTTTCCTGATCAATCAGGTAAAGACCCGGACGATTTCCGGCCAGACGCTGGATGGCGCTGGTATCAATCCCGGCATCGGCAATGAAATCGGCAATGCGTCGGGAATACCGGTCATCGCCAAGGGCCGTGACATAGCCGACCTGCCAGTCGCCCGGGTCGGTGGCATTGCGGAAATGCCAGGCGGTATTAAGGGTATCGCCGGCAATCCCCATTTTCCAGTTGCCGTCACCGCCGCCCGACATTTCGATCATGCATTCGCCAATGGCGACAAACCGTTTTGTACTCATTGGCCAAGCTCATGGCGGATGGCGGCGTCGGCACCATCGGTTAGCAACATCACAAGACGGCTGATCACCGCCTTGCGCCAGGACGCATCCTCACAAAGCTGTCGGGGCATCCATCCCGGAAGGCCTGCCAGCCGGTCATAAAGGTCTGCCGCATCCTGCGCACTGCCGATGCGATCGGCAATTTCGTCTGCCCGCGGATCGTCGGGCAGGCGGCTGTTTTCACCGGGGGTGGCCGGATTGATCTGGCTTTGCACAAAGGCAATCCAGGCTGCGAAACACAGCGCGAATGTACCGCGATGACGGCTGTCGGCGGCCAGATCACATACCGGGGCAAAGATGCGCTGCGGCAGTTTTTCGGTCCCGTCCATGGCGATCTGGCGGGTTTCATGGGCGATTTCGGGGTTGCGGAATCGCTCGGTCAGTTCCGCGCCATAGCGGGCAAAATCAATCCCGGCCAGCGGCGCCATGGTCGCAGCGGCATTTGCCATATGCCGTGCGACAAGATCGACGAAATTGTCATTGGCCATGGCATCGCGGACATAACGATACCCGCCTAGCTGCCCAAGATAGGCAATCAGCGAATGACTGCCATTAAGCATGCGAAGCTTCATGTCCTCGAACGGTTCGACATCGGCCACAACAATCGCACCGGCTTCTTCCCAGGCGGGACGACCATCGGGGAAATCATCCTCGATCACCCATTGCGAAAAAGGCTCGGTTTCGATCGCGGCCGGGTCGTCGACACCGGTCAGGGTCTTGGCATCGTCATATGTGGTCTTGGTTGATGCCGGGGTGATGCGGTCGACCATGGTGGACGGGAAGGACACATTTTGCGAAATCCAGTCGCCCAGTTCCGGGTCGATCCGGTTGGCAAAATCAATCACACCGGCACGCAGCAACTTGCCATTGGCCGGAAGATTGTCACAGGACAGAACCGTGAAGGGCCGCATGCCGGCATCCTTGCGGCTTTTCAGTCCGGCCACAAGAATCCCGACCAGTCCCGACGGCCTGTCGGGATGGTCCAGATCATGACGGATTGCCGGATGATCGTTCTGAATCCGGCCCGATTGCCGATCAATGCCATAGGCCTTTTCGGTCACCGTGATGGTCACAATCCGGATCGCCGGATCGGCAAGGGCGGCCAGAACCGGCATGACATCGCGCGCCGCCGCAATGGCGTGCGACATGCTGGCGATCCGGCGGGCTTTTGGTCCATCGGGATGACGTTCGATCACCGTGAATGCGCAATTCTGTGCATTCAGCGCATCGACAATGTCGGTGCTGCGCAAACTGACCCCGATAATGTGCCAGTCGCCACCCTTGGCCGCCATGGCGGCATCGGTGTAAACCGCCTGATGGGCCCGGTGGAACGCGCCGATACCGATATGAACGATGCCTGATTTGGCCAAGGCATCTTGTAACGCCATCTCCGACAAGCCGGACTGTGTCATCCCTTATCCCCCAAGCTTGTCAAAGCGTGCCGAAAGGGCGGTCATCACACCGCGCAATTCAGCCAGGCCTTTCAGGCGTCCGATCGCCGGATATCCCGGCTGTCCCTTGCGGTTAAGATCATCAAGGATGTCATGGCCATGATCGGGCCGCATCGGAATGTTCCAGTCCGCACGACCGGCTGCCTTGCGCGATGCCTCTTCACGCAGGATCTGCTCGATCAGGGCAACCATGTCGGTATCGCCATCCAGATGTTCGGCTTCATGGAAGCTGCAAGGCAGGCCTTCGGTTTCGCGCTTGGTATTGCGCAGATGGATGAAGTGCACGCGATCACCCCAGCGTTTCATCATGCCCGGCAAATCATTGCCCGGATGGACGCCAAGCGACCCGGAACACAGGGTAATGCCGTTTTCCGCAATATCGACGGCCTTCATGACAAAGGCGTAATCATCTTCGGTCGACATGATGCGCGGAAGACCCAGCAACGCAAAGGGCGGATCATCCGGATGGCAGCACATGCGAATGCCGACTTCACGTGCCACCGGTACGACTTCCTCAAGAAACGCCACCAGATTGGCACGCAGGGTATCGGCATCAATATCGGCATAGGTCGCAAGAAGCTCGCGCAGATCATCAAGCGACAGGTTCTCGACCGATCCGGGCAGGCCAAAGGCAACGGTCCGTTCCAGTTCGGCGCGTCGCGCGTCGCTCATGGCCTCAAAACGGGTCTTTGCCTCGGCAATGATGTCGGCACCATAATCATTTTGGGCACCGGCACGCGCCAGGATGAACAGATCAAACGCGACAAAATCAAACAGGTCAAAGCGCATGCAGGTCGCGCCATTTGACAGCCGCCAGTTCAGATGGGTGCGTGTCCAGTCAAGAACCGGCATGAAGTTGTAACAGACGATGCTGATGCCCGATGCCGCCAGATTGCGCAGGCTTTCCTTATAGGCCGCGATATGGTCGCGCCACGGGCCGACCTGGCGTTTGATCGATTCGGAAACCGGAAGACTTTCAACAACATCCCAGGTCAGACCGGACGGTGCGCCATCTTTCATGGTCGCGATTTCGCGATGGCGTTTGGCAATCTCGTCGGGTGTCCAGACCGCACCGCTGGCAATGTGGTGCAGGGCGGAAACCACGCCATGCGCCCCGGCCTGGCATATATCGTCAATGCTGACCAGATCGCGCGGTCCGAACCATCTCCAAGTTTGTTTCATCTGTTTCTCTCTGTATTGGCATGGTGTTATCAACACCGACTATAAAGAACGTGAAGCGTATCACGCTACAATTTTGTTGACTAGTATGGTAGTATGCATTAACGATCAGGAAGGCAAGGAGAGATTGATGGGTGATCCTGAACAAAAGGACTGGGAGATAACGCAAGATCAGGCGGTAGGCCCGCAGATCCATCGCATTATTCGCGAACGGATCGTGTGTACCGACCTGCTGCCCGGCGTGCGCCTTTCCGAAGCCGAACTCGCCAAACATTTCAATGTCAGCCGCCAGCCGGTGCGCGAAGCCTTCATCAAGCTTGCCGACGAAGGACTTCTGGAAGTTCGCCCGCAACGCGGAACCTATGTTCGCAAAATCTCGGTTGCGGCGGTTCTTGATGCCCGTTTCGTCCGCGAAGCCATCGAAGCCGACATTGCGCGTTTCGTCGCCAAAGAACCCGATGACGCCTTTCTGGCCCGGCTTGAACAGTTGATCGCCGACCAGCGCAAGGCCATGCAGGGCGATGCGCGCTCTTTTCTGACACTCGATCATGATTTCCATCGTTGCCTCGCCGAAGCGGCGGGCAAGACCTATGCCTGGAAGGTGGTCGAGGATGTGCGCGCCCAGCTCGATCGGGTGCGCTACCTCAGTTATTTCCAGTTTCCGATGAATGAAATCATCGAGCAGCACGTTCGAATTGTTTCGGCAATCCAGTCACGGGATTGCGAAGCCGCCAGTGCAGCCATGCGTGAACATCTTCGCGAAATTCTGCATACGCTGCCTGATATTGCCCGCTCCAGAACGGAGCTTTTTGACAACGCCAGTACCGCGTTGTCGCCCTAAGGCATCAACCGAACAGGGAGGAAACGATGCTTAAAAAAACGACCAAGAAACTGATGCTTGCCGGCGTTGCCGCCATGATGATGGGCAGTTCCGCAATGGCTGCGGAAATGACCCTCAAACTCGGTCATCTCGCCAACGAGCAAAATGCATGGCACAAGGCCGCCGTGAAGTTTGGTGAAGAACTGTCGTCTTTGACCGACGGTCGTATTGATGTGCAGGTTTTCCCCAACGAAACCCTTGGCAAGGAAATCGACCTGATCAACGGCATGCAGCTCGGATCGGTCGATATGACCATCACCGGTGAAAGCCTTCAGAACTGGGCACCGATGGCTGCCCTTCTTGCTGTGCCTTATGCCTATCCGACGCTCGAAGATATGGACGCCGTCGCCAGTGGCGAAATCGGTGACCAGATCGAACAGCAGATCATCGAAAAAGCCCGTATCCGCCCGATTGCCTATTTCGCCCGTGGTCCGCGTAACCTGACCTCGAACCGCGAAATCAAAAGCCCGGATGATCTGAACGGCCTGAAACTTCGCGTGCCGAACGTGCCGCTTTTCGTTGATGTCTGGAAATCGCTGGGCGCACAGCCGACCCCGATGGCATTCTCCGAAGTCTTCACCTCGCTTCAGGCCGGCACCATCGATGCCCAGGAAAACCCGTTGGCCCTGATCGATTCTGCAAGCTTCAACGAAGTTCAGAAGTTTGTTAACAAGACCGAACATGTGCGGTCCTGGATCTATCTGACCATTTCCGAAATCACCTGGAACAAGCTTTCGGATGCCGACAAGGACGCAGTCATGGAAGCCGCGAAACGCGCGCAGGCCTTTGAACGCGACCTGTTTACGGCCGATGAAGAACGCCTGACCAAGGAACTTCAGGCCAAGGGCATGACCTTTGTCGATGTCGACACCCAGGCCTTTGCCCAGAAGGCAAAAGACGCTGTTTTTGCGAATGTTTCCGACGAAATCCGCCCGATCGTCGAAAATCTTTTCGCGAACTGATTGCTGCCGGTCCGGTCGCCATAAAGCGACCGGACCTTTCTTCGACGGGGACGTAACGTGCTTTTTGCCAGACTATACGCATCCATCATTGCCCTGTGCCGGATCGGAACCGGGGCCGCTTTCGGCATTCTGATTTGCACGGTCCTGATACAGGTCTTTTCCCGGACCTTCCTGCCCAGTTCACCGGTCTGGACCGAAGAACTGACACGCCACACATTGCTGTTTCTGGCGGCCTTCGGGGTGGGGTTGTCGTTCCGTAACGGCGAACTGGTCAATGTCGACATTGTCTGTGAAATGCTGCCGCTTCGGGTTCAGCGTGCCCTGACATTCATATCGGCCGCGATCACCGCTGCCTTCTGTCTGATCTTGCTGTCCCCGGCATGGATGTTTGTGTCAATCGGGGTGCTTCAGACCTCGCCCGCCCTGGGTGTGCGCATGGATTTCATTCACGCCACCGTTTTCATTCTGCTTGTCGTGCTCGGTCTGTTTGCAGTGCTGCGGATGATACGGATCATTGCCGGTGTTTCTGACGGCAAGCCCGAAGATACGACAAAGGACTTCCCATGAGCCTCGCAATTCTATTTGGCGTTTTTGCCCTTGGTCTGATCATCGGTCTTCCGGTTGCTGTCACACTGGGCCTGTCATCGCTGTGCTATCTTCTGCTCGAAGGCATCCCGCTTGTCGTGATCCCGCAAAAACTGTTTGCCGGGATGGATGTGTTTGTTCTGCTGTGTATCCCGGGCTTTATTCTGGCCGGTAACCTGATGAATGGCGGCGGCATCACCCCGCGCATCGTGCGATTTGCCAATGCCATGGTCGGCTGGATGCGCGGCGGGCTTGGCCTGACCAACGTTACCGGGTCGATGCTGTTTGGCGGCATTTCCGGAACCGCGGTTGCCGATGCTGCCTCCATCGGCGGGATGATGATCCCGGGCATGGTGCGGGCGGGCTATACCCCGGCATTTTCGGCGGCCGTCACTGCCGCATCCTCGACCGTTGGTCCGATCATTCCGCCCAGCATGCCGATGATTATTGTCGGCGCGCTGTCGGGCATTTCGGTTGGCAAGATGTTCATTGCCGGTGCCATTCCGGGCATCCTGATGGGGCTTGCGATGATGGTGACCTGCTACATCATTGCCGTGCGCCGCAATTTCCCCCATCAACCCTGGCAAGGGTTCGGTGAACTGGCGCGGTCCTTTGCCGGTGCCTTCTGGGCGCTTGCCATGACGGCACTGATTGTTGGCGGCTTGCTCAGTGGTATTGTCACCCCGACCGAAACCGCGGTGATTGCCAGCCTCTATGCCCTGATTGTCGGCTGTTTCATCTATCGCGAATTGCCGCTGCGCAAGGTGCCCAAAATCATCATCGACAGTGCGGTGACGGCGGCAGCCATTCTTGCACTGGTCGGTCTTGCCAATGTGTTTGGCTGGATTCTGGTGTCTGAACGCATCCCGCAAATGATTTCCGATGCGGTCCTGTCTGTGACCGACAACAAATATGTCGTGATCCTGCTGATCAATCTGGTGTTGCTGATTGTCGGCATGTTCATGGAAACGATCGCGGCCCTGATCATTCTGTTTGTTCCGCTTCTGACGCTTGCGACCAATGTTGGCGTCGATCCGATCCACTTCGCGGTGTTTGCGGTTCTGAACCTGATGATCGGTCTGACGACGCCGCCGGTGGGTATTTGCATGTTCATCTGTGCCAATATTGCAAAGGCACCGGTCACCACCGTGATCCGGGCGCTGGCGCCGTTCCTGCTGACCAATATCGCGATCCTGTTTCTTGTTTCCTACATTCCGGCGCTGTCAACCTGGCTGCCGTCCCTGATGGAGTAACTCTTTATGCAAACCCGTGTTTGCCGCCTTTACGGTCAGGACGACCTGCGCATTGAAACCGAAGCAACGCCGGACCCGGTCGGGGATGAAGTTCTGGTCCGTGTCGGGGCTGGCGGTGTCTGTGGATCGGACATGCATTACTATTTCGAAGGCGGGATCGGTCAGATCCGCGTGCGCCAGCCGATCATCCTTGGCCACGAAGCCGCCGGGACGGTTGTTGCCTTGGGACCGGATGCAAGCGGCCTGACGGTCGGCCAGAAAGTGGCGATCAATCCAAGCCACCCGTGCGGCAGTTGCTCCTATTGCCAGAAGAATCTGCAACAGCATTGCCTGAACATGAAATTCTTCGGCTCGGCCATGCCGATGCCCCATATTCAGGGCGCATTCCGGGATCTGGTCAATGTGCGCCAGGACCAGTGCCTTGCCGTTGGGGATCACACCGATATCGGGGCTGCGGCCTGTGCCGAACCGCTTGCGGTCTGTCTGCATGCGGTTACCCGGGCGGGCGATCTTGCGGGCAAGAAAGTCCTGATCACCGGGGCGGGGCCGATCGGAACGCTTTGTGCGGCGGCGGCCAAGGCCGCGGGTGCCAGCGAAATCGTCGTCACCGACTTGCAGGATTTCGCCCTTGATGTGGCCCGTAAAATGGGGGCGACCCGCACGATCAACATCGCCAAGGCCACTGATGAACTGACCCCCTATGAACAGGACAAAGGCCAGTTTGACGTCTGCCTTGAATGCTCGGCCGCGCCAGCCGCCCTGCGCACCGCCATCAGCACCCTCCGCCCGCAAGGCATTCTGGTACAGGTCGGTGTGGCTGGTGAAATGCCCGTACCGTTCAACCCGCTGGTCGCCAAGGAAATCACCATCACCGGTACCTTCCGCTTCCATACGGAATTTGCCCAAGCCGTGGCAATGATCGACAGCGGCGCCATCGACGTCACCCCGATCATCACCCAGACCTTCGCGCTTGAAACCGCCAAAGAAGCCTTCGACATCGCCCGTGACCGCAGCAAATCGGTCAAGGTCCAGCTGTCTTTTGCCGGTTGACGACAGGGCACGGGCCCGGACATTGGCTGTGCATGACACTGTCCTAAATATAGTGTGATCGCGACTATCAAACAGGACGTCCTTCGGGGCGTCCTGTTTTGTTTGAACCGGCTTGTTTCGGGTGGGGTTATATTGCCGGTATTCGGGTGTTGTCGGGTACCACTGAAATTGTCTGCAAAACCAGCGGTTAAAGTATTTTCTTAACAGCTTGGCGTTTTACTGTCGGAGAACAATATAAAACACGGGCAAACAATCGGGATTTCGGCGTGGCAGAAGAAGACGACGAACAGCAAAGCGGCGGGCAATCAGCAGCCAAGATGGCGATGAAGCAGATCGCCGAACGCGAATTGCGGACCATCCGTCGGCGCATTCGGCGCCGCAGGATGCTTTTGATCGGGTTTTTCCTGTCGGTAACGATCTTTGCGGTGCTGGGCATCGGCTATTCGATCCAGTCCAATCTGGATCTGAGCCGCAACATGATCAGAAGCCCCGAAATCCGTATTCTCGGCTATGACGGGGCGCTGCTTGAAACCATCAAGGGCCATTACAGTCAGGATGTCTCGCTGACCACCCTGCCCGAACGGGTTCAGAACGTGTTTGTCGCCGCGGCCGACCCCGGTTTCTATGATCATTTCGGGGTGTCGGGATCGGATTTTGCCCGGATTTTCAGCGGCCGCGAAGGGGCCGGATCGACCATCACCATGAAGGTCGCGCGCAGCTTCTTCAAAACCAAGGCCAACAGTGCCGGGCGCCATTTCCAGGAAGTGCTGGTTGCCCTGTGGCTGGAATGGAGCTTCAGCAAAAAAACCATCCTGCGCAGCTATCTTGAACGCAGCTATGTCGGGCGCGGCATTTTTGGCATCACCGCGGCATCGCGCATATGGTATGGCAGCCCGTCCGAACGCATGTCCCTGCATCAGGCAGCCGTCCTTGCCGCGGCCATCAGTGATCCCGAAAAATTCAACCCGCTGTTCTATCCGCGTGAAACCGCGGCCGAAGCCAACGAAATCCTGGCCAAACTCGGCCAATACAAATTCATCGAAGCCGACCGCGTTTCCGCCCTGACCCTGGTCATGCCCAAGCTTGATGTCCAGATCGAGGAAAACGTCCTGTCGGGCTATGTCGTTGATATGGTGCTCGAAGAAGTCGCCGATCTGGTCGGCTATAGCAGCCGCGACATCGATGTGGTCACAAGCATCGATCTCAAGGTGCAAAACCTGGCCCGCGATATCGTTGCCGAGGTCTCCGAACTGCGACTAAAACCGCGCGGTGCCGATCAGGTCGGCCTGCTGTCGATAAGCCCCGAAGGCCGCATCCGTGCGATGATTGGCGGGGCGAACTACACCCCGTTCCAGCGCAACCGCGTGACCGAGGTCCGCCACCCGGCAGGACGCATGATCAAGATCGCCACCTATTATTATGCGCTCAATGAAAACAGCGACCCGGCGCAATGGGTGCGTGATAACCGCATGGCGGTCGGCGGCTGGCGGCCGATCAACCCCGATCACGAATATCAGGGGCAAATATCACTGCGCGAAGCTTTCGTGCGCGATGTCAACACGGTGCCGACCAATCTGGCCGATCATTACGGGCTGCTCAATGTGCGCGAATATGCCCGCAATATCGGCATCAAAAGCCCGCTTTCGACCGATATCCGAACCGTTGTCGGTCTTGATCCGGTCACCGTAAGCGACATTGCCGCCATTCATGCCCTGCCGCAGAATTCCGGCAAACCGCCCATGATCACCCTGATCAACAGTGTATCCTATACCGACGATCCGAAATCGATTCCGATCTATCAGCGCGTTGAAAACCCGGAAACGGAAAAACGCCTGACCGATGAGGCGATCCAGGGATCCTACGTGCTTTATGCCAGCGTCACCGACCCGCAAGTGCGCCTTGACCGGCCCTTTGCCGGATACGGCACCGTGGCGGGCGGGCGGACCGATGCCTGGTATGTCGGCTTCTCGTCCGATCTGATCACGGCGGTCTGGGCCGGCAATGACGCGCGGGAACGCATGGATGTACGCGGCGAGGTAGAACTTGCGTCTTTGTGGCGGTTATTTATGCTGGATGCCCATGACGGCTTGCCCATCCGTTCGATGATCCGTGCGTCTTCGCAACGGCGCCGGGACGGTGATGGTGTAACCGACCTGTGGAAACAGGATCTGAACGCAAAAAATGATAATTAATCAGGGCCACGGTTCTTTCATATTATTGTAAATGGTGATTGGTCTTCGGATCGATCAGTTTGCAATAATCGTGAACGGGCACGGCCCGGGTCGCAAAGCGGGGAGACGGGGGACTCCCTCCTCGGTTGGGACATATTGATACTAATACGCCGGATTGAACGGCGCATCCGCCTGACGGGCAAGTGACATCGTTTTTGACGTCACTTTGGCGCGCGCGGATGTGTTTGTCATGACTCCGGTCCAGACCGATAGGTGCATGTGTGGCCCAAAGAGAATTCAAACGGCGAACCAGCGTTCGCAAGGGATCAACCGGAACAAAGCGCAAGAAAAAGCGCGTCAGCAGTGCGGGCAAACGCAAGGGAAGCCTGTTTTCACGCCTTGGGGATATGATCCCGGGGCCAGAAGCCATTGCCAAATTCATTGTTCTGGGCTCGATCTGGGTCATGGTGCTGGGCGGGGGCGTGATCGCCTATTATGGCTATGGCCTTCCCGAAAAGGTCAGCTTCGATGTCGCCAGCGAACGCAAACCGTCAATCCGCGTCATCAGCATCGATGGTGCCACCCTTGCCTCCTATGGCAACCGCTATGGCACCCCGGTCGAAGTCCGCGATCTGCCCGATTATGTCGGTCAGGCCTTTGTCTCGATCGAAGACCGCCGGTTCTATGACCATTTCGGGGTTGATGTGGTCGGCATCCTGCGCGCGGCCTGGACCAATCTGACATCGGGCCGCATCGCCGAAGGCGGCAGCACCATTACCCAGCAGCTTGCCAAAAACCTGTTCCTGTCCCCCGAACGCAGCTTTGGCCGCAAGATCGAGGAAGTCCTTCTGGCGATCTGGCTGGAATTCAAATTCGACAAACAGCAAATCCTGTCGCTTTATCTCAACCGCATCTATTTCGGATCGGGCCTTTACGGGATTGATGCCGCTGCGCGCTATTATTTCGGCACCGACCCGCGGCGCCTGAACCTGTATGACGCGGCGGTTCTGGCCGGCCTGCCCAAGGCACCAAGCCGCTATAACCCGATGGTCGATCCGGTCAAGGCTGCCGAACGTGCCAATATCGTGCTGGCCGCCATGGCATCAACCGGTGCTCTGACCAATGCGCGGGCCGAACGCGCCAAACAGTTCCGTGTTCGCACCGCGCGCAAGGCCAATACCGGCCCGGGTGTGCGCTATTTCTCGGACTGGGTGCTGGATCGGGTGCGCGATTATGTCGGCTATATCGATCAGGATCTTCTGGTCCACACCACCCTTGATTCCCGCCTTCAGGAAATCGCCGAATTCAATCTTGAACGCGCACTTGAAAGCAACGGTGCTAAGGCCAAACACGTCACCCAGGGCGCCCTTCTGGCCATGACCCCGGACGGGGCGGTGCGCGCAATGGTCGGTGGACGCGACTATTTCGAAAGCCAGTATAACCGCGTGACCCAGGCCCGCCGGCAGCCGGGATCGGTGTTCAAACTGTTTGTCTATCTGGCCGGTCTGGACAAGGGCCTTGGCTCAAACGACTGGATGCGCGATGTCGGCATTACCA
Source organism: Thalassospira sp. GO-4 (assembly GCF_023588965.1). Taxonomy (NCBI): domain Bacteria; kingdom Pseudomonadati; phylum Pseudomonadota; class Alphaproteobacteria; order Rhodospirillales; family Thalassospiraceae; genus Thalassospira; species Thalassospira sp. GO-4. The sequence goes on along the minus strand of NZ_CP097807.1, from coordinate 2,818,426 downwards.
TCAATGGCTGGGAACCGCGCAACTTTGACCGCAAACATCACGGCACCATGTCGATCCGCGATGCGGTCGCGACCTCGAACAACTCGATCGCTGTCCAGATGGCGATGGAAGTCGGTCTGGACAAGGTCATCCAGAAGGCCCGCGATATGGGCGTTTCATCGGAACTCAAAGCCGAACCAAGCCTTGCCCTGGGTACCAGCGAAGTCTCGATGCTGGAACTGACCGGGGCCTATGCCATCGTTGCCAATGGCGGTTTTTCGGTCTTCCCGCATGCGGTCAGCAAGATTGTCGGGCGCGGTGGCGAAGTTCTTTATGAACGCAGTGACGATTTCCCCGCCCGTCTTCTTAACCCGCTTCATGCCGGTGAAATGAACAACATGCTTTCGGCCGTGATTGCCAAAGGCACTGGACGCAATGCGATCATCGACCGCCCGACAGCCGGCAAAACCGGCACCACATCGGATTATCGCGATGCCTGGTTCATCGGTTACAGCTCCGATCTGGTGGCCGGTGTCTGGATGGGCAATGACGATGGCAGCCCGATGGACGAAGTCACCGGTGGCGGTTTGCCCGCGACGCTGTGGCATGACTTCATGCTTCATGCCCATCAAAACATCCCGGTCCGATCGCTTGGCAAGGCCGCCCTGGCCCGATCCAAAAAGGTCGGCGAAGATGAAAGCTGGCGTGATTTTACAAAAGGCTTCAGTGCGAGTAGCAAAAAAGAATAGCGCGCAAAGAAGCACATTCAAGACAGCGGATCATGGAAGCATGATCCGCTGATTTTGTTTGGAGCATTGATCGGAAATTTCAGCCAAAAAAAGACCGGCATCGATAAACGAGCCGGTCTTCAAGTTTGGTTTGCATGGTCACACCACATAGGGGGCAGTGTGACCAGGGAGTTTCTCACCTGTCGGTGTGCGACGCTCGGAGTCGGAGTGGACAACTCATCGCTTGCAGCGGCCGATTGGCGCTGAGGGTGACGCAGCGCCGCGGTGAGGGTCTCAGGCAGCGACTGCCTGATCAGTTAGCGCCTCAAGGAATTCCAGGCATTCCTCAAGTTGCGAAATCTCGATAAATTCGTTGGGCTTGTGGGCCTGCTTGATGCTGCCCGGGCCGCAAATGATTGACGGGATATTGCCCTGTTTTTCAAATACACCGCCTTCCGAACCGTATGACACCTTGCCCGAAATTTCCGGGATGATGTTGCGCACAAGCTCGAATGCCGGGGCATCGGTGCAATCGCCCATCCCCGGATAGGAAAAGATCTTTTCCCATTCAAATCCGGTTTCCGGGGCCTTTGCCTTCATTTCCGCATCCAGTGTCGCCATGACGGTATCGCGAATTTCGGCAATCACTGCTTCGGCGTCATGTTCGGGCAGATGGCGGATTTCAAAGGTGAATTCACAATAATCCGGTGTGACGTTGGTCGCCGTGCCGCCGCCGATCGTCGTGGTCAGCATGGTGCTGTGCGGGACGGTGAAATCTTCGTCAAACGGACCGTTTTCTTCAAAATCGCGGGCTTTCTCGGCAATCAGATTGATCGCACGTGACGCATATTCGATGGCATTGACATGGTTGGGCGCAAACGAGCTGTGCCCGGCCGTACCGGTAACGCCCACACGCATCGAATATTTGCCTTTCTGGCCATTGATGACCTTCATGTCGGTCGGCTCACCGATCACGGCCAGACGCGGCGGGGTGTCCATGGCGGCCAGATGATCGACCATCGAACCGACACCGATACAGCCAACTTCCTCGTCATAGGACAGGCACAGATGGAACGGCATGGTCAGGTCGCGTTTGACCAGATCGGGGATCAGCGCCAGCACACAGGCCGAAAAGCCCTTCATATCGGCCGCACCGCGGCCAAACAGTTTGCCGTCACGCTCGGTCAGTTCAAACGCCGGGCTGACCCAGGTGGTTTCAAGGGCGGGGACAACATCGGTATGGCCCGAAAGCGCAATGCCCGGAACCCCTTTGGGGCCGATGGTCGCAAGCAGGTTGGCTTTCTCGCCCGTTTCATCATGGAACAGGGTCGATTCAATGCCATATTCCGCCAGATAGTCGCGGACAAAATGGATCAGACCGAGATTCGAGTTTTTGCTCGTGGTGTCGAACGCAACCAGCTTGCCAAGCATATCGATGGCACTATGGAGGCGGGACATATTGGTTTTGGAGGACATTCTAACTTTCTCGTTTCTCGGATCAGGAAGCGGATGCGGTGGCCGCAGCACGCTTTTCGCGCCATTTCTTCCATTCACGGCGAATGGTCAAAGTGACGAACAAAACAGTCAGGACAAAGAAGCCCCAGGAAATCCACGATTGGAAGAAGACGCCAAGATCACCGCGCGAAATCGCCAGCGACCGGCGCATATTGTCTTCAAACATCGGGCCAAGGATAAAGGCGATCAGGAACGGGGCTGCCGGGATATTCAGCAGCATCATGATAAAGCCGACCACACCCATCACCAGCAGAACCGTGACGTCAAACGGGCTGGCCCCGATCGAATAGATGCCATAAACGCACAGGATCAGAATGCAGGGCAAAAGCAGCGTCTGCGGAATGCGCGAGATTTTGGTAAAGGCATTTGCCGTGACCTTGCCTGCGATAAACAGGAAGACCGAACTGAACAGAATGCCGATAAACAGCGCGTAGACCTCGCCGATATTGTTCTGGAACAGAAGCGGACCGGGGGTCAGGCCATGGATCATGAAGGCACCCAGCATCACACCGGTAATGACGTCACCGGGCACACCCAGCGCCATCAACGGGATCATGGTTGCACCACAGGCGCCGTTATTGGCTGATTCGGATGCTGCAACACCTTCAAGTTCGCCTTCGCCGAACTTGTCACCGTTTTTCGACGTCCGGCGGGCCTCGCTATAGGAAAAGAACGCGGCTGTTGACGGACCGATACCGGGAATGGCACCCAGAATAACCCCGATCAGTGACCCGCGGCAGATCGATTTGATCGATCCGCGGAATTCCGAAAGTGTCAGTCGGTTGTCACCAAGTTTAAGGGCTGCGTTGTTTTCTTCCGGACGGAACACAACCATCTTGATCAGTTCAGGAAGCGCAAACAGACCGATCAGAACCGGCACCATGCCAAGACCCGATTTCATGTCTTCGGACAGGGCAAAGCGGTAGGAGCCGTAAATATCTTCGCCAACAGTTGCCAGCAACAGGCCAAGACAGGCCGAAATGATGCCCAGAACAAGCGAACGGCCCGAAATACTCGCAACAATCGTCAACGAGAACGCCATCAGCATGAAGAATTCCGGCGGCCCAACACGCAGCGCAAACATCGCCAGCGGCATTGCCAGGAAGAACAGCGAAATATTCGAAATGAAATCGCCGATACAGCTTGAAACCAGCGCCATGTTCAGCGCCTTGCCACCCTTGCCGGCACGGGCCAGCGGATAGCCGTCAAGAACCGTACAGGCCGCTGATGCGGTGCCCGGCGTCTTGATCAGGATGGCTGAAATCGACCCGCCATAGGTCGACCCCTTATACAGCGCGACCAGAAGAAGAATACTGGTGACCGGCGGCAGATAGAAGGTAAAGGGCAGGGCAAGGGTCACGGCCATCGTACCGGTCATGCCCGGGATGGCACCAATGATCACGCCACCCCAGATCCCGGCAAACATCGCCAGAAAGTTCGGCAGGGTCGCGACCGCCTCAAAGGCATAAAGCAATTCATTCCACATAACGATGGGGACTTTCGATCAGATCAGGGTTACGAGGTCAGAAGAACAGCGTACCTTCGGGGAAGGGCGTATGGGTGACTTCGGTAAACAGCAAATAAAGCAGAACCGGGAAGATGACGGTCAGGCCGATCATCCAGAACTTGCGTTCGAAATTACCGGTCATGATGAACAGCACACCCAGCATCAGAATGGTTGCCGGCACAAATCCGACGATCGGCATTCCGATGACAAAGGCGGCAAACACAACCAGAACAGCGGCAAATCGAACGATCAGCGTCTTGTGACTCATGATCCGGGTGCCAAGGCTGGTGACCTGGTTGCGGCTGGCTTCGCGCATTTTGGGAAAGGCCAGAATGACGGCCAGAACCCCCATCACCAGCCCGATGATCGCGACCACGCGCGGCCACATGTCAGGCGGTGGCGCAAAGCCGGGAATGAAAGACGGAACCTTCACATAGATCGGGATCAGAACGAACAGGACGATGGCAAAAAATGCCGTGGCAAGCAGCCCTGCATAGAAATCGCGATTTTGGTTCATGGTTCCGTCTCGCATTAAAAGTCTGAATTAAACAACGTTCGAAAACGTCTTACTGGATGTAGCCGAACTTCTTGGCCATACCGTTGTAAAGCTCAAACTGGCTTTTAACGTAAGCGGACGGATCTTCGTCACCAATGACCGAGGTCGAACCGCGTTTCGCAGCAAGATCAAGCCACTGTTCGTCGGTCGCAACTTTGCCAAGGATTTCGGTCCATTTGGCAACGACGTCTTCCGGAAGACCTTTCGGAGCATAAAGACCGCTCCAGCCGCCAACCTGGCCTGCCTGTGCATAACCCAGTTCTTTGGCGGTCGGGACGTCCGGAAGGGCAGCCATACGCTTCGGCGAATAAACCATCAGCGGGCGCATTTTACCGGCTTCGATATGGGGCATCAGCGAACCGGCTGCAATCGCCAGGAAGTCAACGTGACCGCCAAGCAGGGCAGCAGCCAGGGCCGAACCGCCTTTATATGGCACGAGGGTGGACGCGGTCAGCGGATCCAGATCGACATCAGACAACAGGGCCTGAACCGAGAAACCGTCAATCGCGGTGGGGCCGGATGCGGCATAGGTGGTTGCACCGTTGCTGTCTTTGATTTTCTCGATCAGCTCATCAACGGTTTTGATGTCGGAATTGGCGTTAACAGCCAGGATCATCGGGGTGGATTCGAGAATACCCAGGAAGGTGTAATCGTCCCAGCCAACCGGGCTGTCAGCATAAACTGCCGGATACAGCGCCATGCCAACGCGCGACAGCAAAAGAGTATAGCCGTCCGGCTTCTGTTCGGTGACGAAACGCGCACCGTTCATGCCGCCATTACCGGTTTTGTTGACCACAACAACCGGCTGGCCGTCGGTGTAGCTGCGTGCGGTTTCTGCAAGCGCACGGCCGGCAAGATCCGATGCACCACCCGCACCATAAGGCACGACAAGGGTGATGGCTTTTTCAGGATAGGCATCAGCCTGGGCGGTTGAGATCATGGTGGTCGTCGCAAGGATGGCGGCCGCTAGGCCGGCTGCTTTTTTGAGCTGTCGAAACATTTTCATGTCTCCCTGTGTGGTGGTGGCAGGATTGCCGGAGCTCTGTCTTTTGTTTTTTTGTGGCTTCATCCATAGACAAACTATAACTGGTGACGCAAAAAATTAATTTCAGTATAACTAATTTACATACTGAGTGTGTCCATGGCACAAGACGCATGTCACAACCCATGCCGGAACACCCGATCAAAGGACAAAGCCTGACCCAAACCCGGCCCGTGCGGGGACCGGTCCGACAAGGCCAGCGGATCATGGCTGATCATGTTGGACCAAGTCGGGCAAGCTCGGACGAAACCGGGGCCAGTTGGGGCCAGTTGGGGCAAGCCGCGGCAAGTTGCGCTCCACCGGTACCAACCGGGAATGGCGTGACGCCATGCTGGGAGCCAAACCGGAGCCAGATCGGAACCCGACCGGCTCGGATCGAAGCAAGATTGGAGACAGTCCGGAGCCCGGTCGGAGCCAGACTGGGGCAAGGTCGGGGCAAGGCCGGGACAAGTTCGCCACTGTCCCGATCCGACCGCAGATCGGGATGGCACAGGCAACCCGCGCCTGCCACCTGCATCTGGTCGCCAAATCCGACGGCTCAATCGGGCGATTGGTCCGAAAAGCCTGATCGGGCACGTGCCGGGGCGCGCACCTGACTCGTCCGGGTGGGCAAGGGGGCAAGCTGCTCTGACGGATGGCTGGTTCAGACCGCCTGATGGCTTGAGCAGCCCGTTTGCCGCCGGCGTTCGGGTGTTATGGCGGGGAACGATGGTCGCGAAGTTTGACTGTTCAGTCAGATCAGGTAGCCAAACCGGGTAGTCAAACCGGGCAGCCAGACCCTGAAGCCGGACTGGAAAACGGGTCGGAAAGCGGGTCTTAGAACGGGTAGGAAAGCTGACCGGGGTGTCTGCTGCAAAGCCCGCCAGCGGGCGGGCGCGACATTGGATGGGGCAACCCGCCGCTGACCTGCCGGGCCACTCGCACTGTCCGGGCCGGGCCGTTCGCCCTGTCCGGGCCGGAGACGGGGTGCGGCCCTGATTTGTTGAGTGTTTGACCGGATGCCTTGGGCATTCAGACGGGCCGTTTTTGCGGTCGGACTTTTTGGACGGAACCTGAATTATGAACCTGCGCGAACTTGAAAGTTTCAATGCCTTTATGACCTATGGTTCGGTGACCAAGGCCGCCCAGGCGATGAATATCAGTCAGCCGATGGTCAGTCGCCTGCTCAACAATTTCGAAAAATCGGTCGGGTTCGAACTGTTCAGCCGCAAACGCAATCAGCTGACCGCAACGAGCGAGGCCCAGCAGTTTCACGCCACCGTCTTGCGGTCGCTCAATGCCTTTCGCGAAGTTGAAACCCAGGCCCGTGCGATTGCAAACGAGCAGCTCGGATCGATCCGCATTGCTGCCCAGCCGATCTATGTTGATACCTATCTGATTGATGTGGTTGCTAAATTCAAACAGGCCCATCCCAATGTCTCGATCAGCATCACCGATACCGGGCTTGAGGGCATGCTTGATATGATCTCGACCCGGCAATGCGATCTCGGGATCGGTATTACGCTTGATCTTCAGGACCCCAACGTTCTGGTCACTCCGCTTGCGCAATCGCGTGCGGTCTGTCTGATGCCGGTTGATCATCGGCTGGCCGGGTTTGAAACCATCGATATTGATCTTTTGCGCGGCGAAAACTTTGTCGAACTGTCGATCGGCTCACCGTTGCGCACCAAGATCGATTATATCTTCCAGATTGCTGGCTGGCCGCGCAAGATCGCGGTCGAAGGCCGCACCATCCGCACCGTGTCGCGACTGGTCGAACGCAATGTCGGCATTGCCGTCAGTGACCCGTTCGCAGCCCTTCTGGTCGATAACAGCAAGGTGGTGGCGCGCACCCTGACCCCGGCCATTGAATGGGACGTCGCGCTGTTCACCGCCTCGCGCGAACTCAGTGCCGTGGAAAAAAGCTTCCTGGCCTTCCTGCGCGCCGAACTGCCCCGTCTGCGCGAAAGCGGTTGCGTGATCTAAGACCGACGCGACCCCGTGCCGGCAACATACTGGCAACGCAATCGGGCAGGTGTAAACTTTTCTTTACAGCCGTGTCGGTGTTGCTGTGCTGCCGATCGCCGCGGAAAAGCTGATTGTTAGTCTTAAGCTAATAATTCGCGCGATTATTCGTTACCGCTTATCAAAAGCAAGCTTCGCAGCCAGCCCCAAAAACACGCAACCGGTAAAAATCTGGAAGCCGCGGGCGATCCGGGCGGAGCGGGCAAACAGCTGCCCAAGCTTCCCGGCAAAACTTCCGACCAGACAATTGATGATGGTTCCGCCGACATTCAAAATCAGCCCGAAAATCAGGAACTGCACCAATATTGATCCGCGCGATGCATCAACAAATTGCGGGATAAAGGCCAGAACAAAGACGATGATTTTCGGGTTCAAAAGGTTCACCACAATACCGTCTCGCCAGGCGGAAAAGGCGCTGGAACGCTTGGTTTCTGCCGGTGTCAGATCCTGCCCCTGTGATCGGAACGCCCCGATGGCCAACCACACCAGATAGGCAATACCGAGCCAGCGCAAAACTTCCAGTGCCACCGGATGGGCCGCAACCAGGGCTGCCAGTCCAAGACCGGCCAAAAGCGTATGGATCATCGCACCCGTTGCAATGCCAAGGCTTGCGGCATTTCCGGCCCGCGGGCCGGACTTGATGCCCTGACCAAGACAAAACAGCATGTCATTGCCCGGCGTCATGTTCAGCGCCAGTGCGGTGGGGATAAAAATCGCCAGTGTTTCAAGCGGGATCAGCATGGGTGGGCTCCAAAAACTGTGCTGTTACGGTGGTTTAAGCCATTCAGGGTGTTGCTGTTTCAGGCGTCGCAGTGATGATTTCTTGCAGGTTTGGTCAATGTCAAAGCCTACGGTCGTGTGCCTTTGTCACGGGGAAGCCGGTCTGGCGGGCTTGGCGCTGTTTGCAGCCTTTATCCGGACATCAATCCTGCTTTCCCGCGCAGCGCGATCTAGCCGCCCGCGCCATAGCGATGCAGGCCTGAACCGTGACGTTTGAGCCAGTGTTGCTGTTTTTTGGACGGGCCATAAAGGTCTTCGACCACGGCCCAGAACCGCGCGGAATGATTGAGTTCCTGAAGATGGGCAACTTCGTGGGCGACCACGTAATCAAGCACATCTTCAGGGGCAAGAACGAGTCGCCAGCTAAAGGACAGATTGCCGTTTGACGAACAACTGCCCCAGCGCGTGCGGGTGTCTTTAAGCGATATGCGACTGATTTTCTTGCCGATCCGATCGGCATAGGCATGGGCCCGCGGGGCGATTTCAAGCTTGGCCTGTTTTTTGAGCCAGTCTGTGACCCGCCGGTTGGTATATTCCGGCTGGCCCGATACCCAGATCACCCCGGCCTCGGCCCAGACCCCGCGTTTGGCATCGGGAACAGCGCGGATTGCGTGATCCTGACCCAGAAACGGGATCCACGCGCCCGGCGCAAATTGCACCCGTTCGGGAAGGCGCTGAATATGGGCGGTGACCCAGTCGCCATGCTGATGAAGCATCGAAATCGCGGTTTTGCGCGACACCCCGTTGGGCACCACAATTTCCACCCCGTCAAAGGCCGGATCGATACGCAATTTAAGTCGCGATGCGCGCGCACTGGGGCGCAAACGGACCGGCAGGGGTCCGATTTTGGGCAGATCGATCTCGGTTTCTTCGGTTGCTTTGAGCATTCGGAGCGGTTTTTTCCAAAAGCAGGGCGAAAATTTGCGGGTTTTTGTGCCTTTTTGACATCAACCCCATCTTGGGTCTTGCCCGCTGGTAGTGTTTTCCTATACTCCGCGCTCAAGGTCTAGGGCTCTTTGCGCAAGCTGCCCTGCATTTTGCGCAAAGAGCCGTCGAACTGTCCAATGGACCGTTCGGGGCCGATCGCAACAACAATGTTGCATAGCCAACAGGGATGAATGGCCAAATCAAGCCGCGCCCTGGATTTTATCGGAAGAAGAAAGGCGTCACTCCCATGAGCGATAAGGTCAAAAAGGTCGTCCTTGCCTATTCTGGCGGTCTGGATACCTCGATCATCCTGAAATGGCTTCGCGAACAGTATAACTGCGAAGTCGTAACCTTCACCGCCGATCTCGGCCAGGGTGAAGAGCTGGAGCCGGCCCGTAAAAAGGCGGAAATGTTCGGCGTGAAACAGATCTTTATCGAAGATCTGCGCGAAGAGTTCGTTCGCGATTACGTTTTCCCGATGTTCCGTGCCAACGCCCTTTATGAAGGTGTTTACCTGCTCGGTACCTCGATCGCCCGTCCGCTGATCGCCAAGCGCCAGATCGAAATCGCCGAAGAAGTCGGCGCAGACGCCGTTTCCCATGGCGCGACCGGCAAAGGCAACGACCAGGTCCGTTTCGAGCTGGGTTATTATGCCCTTAAGCCGAACGTAAAGGTTATCGCGCCGTGGCGTGAATGGAACCTCAATTCGCGTACCGCCCTTCTGAACTTCGCACGCGAACATCAGATCCCGATTTCGGCCGACAAGCTTGGTGGCGATGAGCCGCCCTATTCGACCGATGCCAACCTTCTGCACATTTCGTATGAAGGCAAGGCGCTGGAAGATCCGTGGGTCAAGCCGAACGAAGGCATGTTCGAGCGCACCGTGTCCCCGCAGAACGCCCCCGATGCGATCACCACGATTGAGGTTGAGTTCGAACAGGGCAACCCGGTTGCGATTAATGGCGAACGTATGAGCCCGGCCACTTTGCTGACCAAGCTCAACGAAGTTGCCGGCAAGAACGGCATCGGTCGTCTTGATCTGGTCGAAAACCGTTATGTCGGCATGAAGTCGCGCGGCGTTTACGAAACCCCGGGCGGCACCATTCTGTCGGTTGCGCATCGCGCGATGGAAAGCATCACCCTTGACCGTAACGCCGGTCACCTCAAGGACGAGCTGATGCCGCGTTATGCCGAGATGATCTATAACGGTTACTGGTGGTCGCCGGAACGTCAGGCCATCCAGCGCCTGATCGACGAAACCCAGAAAACCGTGAACGGTATTGTGCGCCTTGACCTTTATAAGGGCAACGTCACCGTCACCGGCCGCAAGTCGCCGAACTCGATCTACTCCGAAGAGCATGTCACGTTCGAAGCCGACACCGTCTATAACCAGCGCGATGCAGAAGGCTTCATCAAACTGAATGCCCTTCGTCTGCGTCTTGGTTTTGACCGCGACAGCGTGAAGTAAGTTTTCCGCACGTAATTGTGGAAAGACAAACGAGGGGCATGATTGCCCCTCGTTTTCGTTTGAAAGCCCGGCTATAAAGCCGGGAGATTGGCTTGTTCAGATAATTGTATCGGTGATGCAACGCTATAAATGTACCGTCGAATATGACGGCCGCCCTTACCACGGCTGGCAATACCAGGACGAAGTGATTTCGGTTCAGAAGGTTTTTGAGGCCGCGATCGAAAAATTCGCCGGTACATTCGTGCGCGTCTATGTTTCGGGCCGAACCGATGCCGGGGTGCATGCCCTTGGTCAGGTGGTGCATTTCGATCTGCCGAAATTTTATCCGGCAGAAGCCGTGATGAATGCGATCAACCATCACCTCAAACCCGATCCGGTCGCGATCAAGGAATGCGAGGAAGTCACAGAAGACTTCCATGCGCGTTTTTCATCAAAGAAGCGCTACTACATGTATCGCATCATCAATCGCCGTGCGCCACTGACCTTTGAGGCGGGACTGGCCTGGGGGATTTACAAGCCCCTTGATATCGATGCGATGAACGAAGCCGCACAGCATCTGATCGGCACCTTTGATTTCACGACGTTCCGGGCAACCGAATGTCAGGCCAAAAGCCCGATCAAGACGCTGGAAAAACTTGAAATCAAACGCAGTGCGGAAAACCCGCTTGAAATCCGGGTCTTTACCGAAAGCCGGTCCTTTTTGCATCATCAGGTGCGCAATATGGTCGGCACCCTTGTTCTGGTCGGCAAGGGCAGCTGGAAGCCGATTGACGTCAAATCAGCGCTTGAGGCCAAGGATCGCCGTGCGGGGGGGCCAACCGCCCCGGCAGACGGGCTGTATTTCGTCAAGGTCGATTACTAGGGCCCGGTCCTGAAACTGGCTCCGAAAACGGAGCCCAAGAACTTACCCCGAGATTTAACCCGGAAAGCCGACCCAAGAGCTGACGCAAAAGCTGTCTCCGGGGCATGCCCCAAGACCCGTTTGTGCGTCACGCCGGTCGATTTTTTCGTTTTGTATCGTTTCAATTTTGGTTTCGCCGCGCGCCTGCGCGGTGCGCCAGAAGCTGTTCAAGGCCGTCAAAAACGCAGTTTTCGGCGGGTTGAACAAGGTGCGGGACAATGCAAGGCAGTCGCAAATTGATGTGACTATTCAATGGTCTAATTAATTATACATAAATATTAATTGTGTTATTGTACATTTTATAAGGAATCTAATCCTGGCGCTAAGACCTTCGTGAAATGTGAACAGAAACCATTCACTGGCAGCCTCTTTTTTACCGGTGATGGTGAAGAGTGAGAGAGCATGTCCAAAAGTCTGGTTTTGAAAGTTGCGCTTGCCGCCGTTCTTATTTTGATGAGCGGGATAATCTTGCTGGGTATTCTGATCATGCAACGCGTCGATCAGAAAGTCGCAGCCGACAGCATCGCGTCGCAGAAGCTTAACCTGCGCATTGCCGCGATGTTGCTTCAGGATGCCAACCCTGATTTCAAAATGACGATCAGCAAGGATGGCGAGACATCCAACCTGATCATGAATGAAATCCCCGACCTGTCATCCCATGAACTGATTGATCGTATTGGTACCGCTACCGGCGAAACCGCGACAGTCTTTGCCTATGTACCGGCAGAACAGGACTTCGTGCGGGTATCGACCAATATCATCAAGCCTGATGGCAATCGTGCGGTTGGTACGATGCTTGGCAAAGGCAGTGCTGCCTATGAGCCGATCATGTCAGGCAAAACCTTCCGGGGTGAGGCGCTTATTCTCGGGACTGAATATATCACGCAATACAGCCCGATCATGAGCCCGGCCGGGGATGTGTTGGGCATCCTGTATGTCGGGATCAAAAAGGAAGACGTCGTTGCGGTTTCCGATGAAATCGCCATCCGTATCGCGGTGGTCGGCCTGATTGTGGCTGTGGCCTCGGCGGTTTTGCTGTTCCTGTTGCTGCGCTGGCAGCTTGGCCCGCTTCGGGTTCTGAGCCAGACGATTTCGCGCTTTGTTGATCGTGATTTCAGCCAGGAAGTTTCCTTTGTCGATCGCAAGGACGAAATCGGTTCGATTGCCAACGGTCTGGTGCGCTGGCGTGAAACGGCCGCGAAGATCGAAGAAGCCGAGGAAGCCCGTGCACAAGCCGAAAAACGGGCCGAGAAGGAGCGTATCGATCAGCGCAACCGTCTGGCCGTCGAACTTGAACAATCGATTGGCCAGATCGTGACATCGGTGCGTGAAGCAACCGGCGGCATGATGCAGTCGACCTCAAGAATGCGGGAATCGGCCAACCATTCGGTCAGTCAGAGCCAGAAGGTTTCTGATGCGGCCAATGATTCGGCACGGAACGTTCAGACCGTTGCTGCCGCGACCGAAGAATTGTCGGCATCGATCAGCGAGATTGGCGGACAGGTCCGTGAATCGACGACAATTGCCGAAACCGCTGTGGGTGAAGCATCGCGGGCCAATGAAATGGTCGGTGGTCTTGCCGAAGCCGCAGAACGCATCGGCGAGGTTGTCAGCCTGATCAACGACATCGCAGCCCAGACCAACCTTCTGGCGCTCAATGCGACGATCGAGGCGGCCCGTGCGGGTGAAGCAGGCAAAGGATTTGCTGTGGTTGCACAGGAAGTCAAAAACCTTGCCAACCAGACGGCCAAGGCCACCGATGACATCGCCCAGCAGGTCGGTGCCATTCAGGATGAAACCAAGGTAACAGTCGAGGCGATCGAGAAAGTCACACAGACGATCTCGTCGATCAGCGAAATTGCCAACGGTATTTCATCCGCGGTCAATGAACAGAACGCCGCAGTCAATGAAATCGCCAATAGCGCGACCAGTGCTTCTGCCGGATCGACAGAAGTGGTTGCCAATATTGACGAAATCCACGAAGCCGCGACCAATAGCGGTGCGGCTGCCGGTGAACTTGATACCAATGTGGCCGCCCTTGCAAAACAGATCGATACCTTGCAGGGCACCGTATCGGACTTCCTGTCGCAATTGCGGGCAGGCTGATTTGAAAATCCGGGCGGGATAGTCCCGCCCGGATTTGTTTTTATCCAAAGATCCAGTGCCACAGGAACGGGATGGTCAGGGCGGTGGCCATGGTATTGAGGCCCATCGCCAGACCGGAAAAGGCGCCGGCGGTTTCATTGACCTGAAACGCGCGGGCCGTGCCGATCCCGTGGGCGGCAACCCCCATGGCAAATCCGCGGGCGCGCCAATCCTTGAGGCGAGCCTTGTTCATGACCATCGGGCCAAGCGTCGCCCCGACAATGCCGGTCGCAATCACACAGACAGCCGTCAGGGCCGGAACACCGCCAATTTCATCGGCAATGCCCATGGCAACCGGGGTTGTGACCGATTTCGGGGCAAGTGATGCCAGCGTTTCCGGGCTTGCGCCCAATGCCCAGGCCAGAATGACCGTGCTGGCACTGGCGACCAGTGATCCGAACAGAACCCCGAACACAATGACCGGCAATGCACGTTTAAGGGTCGCGGTCTGACGGAACAGCGGCACGGCAAGTGCCACCGTTGCCGGACCCAGCAGAAAGTGGACGAACTGTGCTCCTTCGAAATAGGTGGCATAGGGGATGCCCGTGACATTGAGCAACAGGGCAATCAAGGCAATGGCGATCACCACCGGATTGCAGATCGGGTTGCGGTTGCTTTTCTGATAGAGCCAGAAGCCAACAGCATAGGCAACAAGGGTGATGGTCAGTCCGGTCAGCGGCTTGGCCGACAGATAGACCCAAAGCTGGGTGATATCGGCTTCGTTCATTGCGCGTCCTCCATCTTTTCAGCCGTATCCTGTTTCGGGAACAGCTTTGACATCAGAAGGGCGGTCAGAACCATGGTCAGAAGGGTCGAGATGGTCAGGGCCGCTGCAATCGGCAACCAGTCGCCCTTGAGCCGGTCAATCTGGGTGACGACGCCAACCCCGGCCGGCACAAACAGCAATGAAAAATGGATCAGAAGATTGTCGGCGGCATCTGTCAGAACCTTGGGCGGTTTTCGTTTGACCAGAAGCCCGATGAACAGAAGAACCATTCCGATGACCGGACCGGGCACCGGCAGGTCAAACAGTTCCGAGACCACTTCGCCAAACAGTTGGCAAACAAGGATCAGGGCAAATGCAGCAATCATCAACGACCTCCCCACAGGTGTTTTGATCTGACGTTATCTGCAAGACATAATGCCTGTGAGGGTATTGGACTTTTATTAATTACGAAAAACGCCCGTGCCGATGTGGCACAGGCGTTTGAAATTACGGAATTTTGCCGCGGTGCTGCGGTCTTACAGAATTTCCAGCACGCTTTCCGGCGGGCGGCCCAGTGCGGCCTTGTTGCCATTGACCACGATCGGACGTTCGATGGCGCGTGGATGGGCGCAAAGGGCTTCGATCAGCTCTTCCCCGTGCAGATCGGCGATGCCTTCTTCCTTTGCCTCTTTCTTGCGCAGGATGTCTTCGGGTTTCATGCCCAGCATATCAAGAATGCCGGCAAGTTCCTGTGGGGTTGGCGGGGTGTCGAGATAGGCAATCACATCTGGCGTGATGCCCTTTTCCTCGATCAGGGCAAGGGTCTGGCGCGATTTCGAACAGCGCGGATTGTGATAGATGCGGACCATCATTTGTGGGTTCTCCGTATCATGATGTTTTAGGAGGCGTTTGAGCCAGTCATAAACAGCTTTGCCAGTGCGATCAAATTTTGGAGCGATCAAATGCCGTCGATCATTGAAAGCAGATCATTAAGCTCATCAAGGTCGCTATTGATGATGCGGGTGGCGGTGTCATAGCCAAAACCCTGCCGGGCCAGGGCGGCCATGTCCTTTTCGCGCTTTTCCTCGCGGATATCGGGACGGCGCCAGGGGCCAAGGCGCCGACGTCTGGCATAGGCGGCGGCGGCGGCAATATTGGGGTCCGTGCCCCGCACTTCTTCATAGGCGGCCTGATCGGCCTCGGCGCGAAGATCGCGGATGGCATCATCAATCTGATCGGATGCAATGCCGCGTGCTGATAAATCAGCGGCAATGACGCGCATGGCCTTGCCCTTGCGCAGTAGCGATCTGGCACGACCGCGCGCATAGGCATCATCATTGATGAAACCGGCCTTTTCACAGGCAGCCAGAACCGAGTTCATCCATTGCACGGCTTCTTCGGGGTCGGTGCCATATTCGGCAACCGAAAGACGGATTTTACCACGCATCAGCTTTTCAAGCCGGGCGCGCGATGCGGCAAAGCGTTCTAGATACCAGGTGGCATAATTCATCAAATAGTCACGGGTGACCCGGCGTGGACGTTTGGGTTCGCGTCTTTTGTCTTTGGCATTTTTGCCATTATTTCCGGTAAAGCGCGCGTTTCCGCCAGACGGCGATGCGCCGTCAGAGGCCAGTGTTTCCGGGCTTTGATGCTGTTTATTGACCATATCAGACAAAATGAATGAATACGCACCCTTGCAAGGATGCCCCCACTCTCCCTATTTTACGCGCAATTGTCTGCATTTTTCCGAAGGAAACTTCATGAAAGAGTTAGCCCCACGTCAGATGGGCGCGGTCAACTGGCTTGGTCTTTGGACACTTTATGCCAAAGAAGTCCGCCGGTTCCTGAATGTTCATCTGCAAACTGTTGGTGCGCCGGTTATTACCAGTCTGCTGTTTTTGGCGGTCTTTCTGCTTGCACTTGGTCGTGCGGTCGAAACCGTCAATGGCATTCCGTTTGCCACCTTCCTTGCGCCGGGTCTAATCATGATGACCATGGCACAGAACGCATTTGCCAATACGTCGAGTTCGATCATGATCTCGAAGGTTCAGGGCAATATCGTTGATGTGCTGATGCCGCCGTTATCGGCCGGTGAAATGGTTGCCGGTTTCGCGTTTGGCGCGGTGACCCGCGGGATTGTGGTTGGTTTGGCAACCGCCATTGCCATGGCATTCTTTGTCGATGTCAGCATCCATAATCTTTGGGCGATCCTGTATTTCGGGATTTCCGCATCGCTGATGCTGTCGCTGCTGGGCATTGCCGGTGGTGTCTGGGCCGAGAAATTTGACCATATCGCGGTTGTGACCAACTTTGTCGTTACCCCGTTATCGTTCCTGTCAGGCACGTTTTACAGTGCCGAAAACCTGCCCGAAGCGGGCCAGATTCTGGTGCATTTCAACCCGTTCTTCTACATGATTGACGGGTTCCGCTATGGCTTTACGGGCATGTCGGATGGCACGATCATGACCGGTGTGATTGTCCTTGCGGCGGTCAATGCGGTGTTGTGGTTGTTGTGCTATCGCATGATCAAAAGCGGCTACAAGCTCAAGGCATAAAGATCTGCCAAACGCCGCGGAAACGCAAAATTTCTTCAAAGGGACAGCCTCCGGAAGCGGATGCTGTCCTTTTTCATTTCGCACCGCATTGGCAAACAAACGAACGGGCAAATGGATGGCCCCCGCTTCTAAGGGGTTTTGCGGCGTTGACAGGGTCAAGGAATCTCTTGATACTCCCCGGCTTCCCGGTATTCTGCCGGAGTTGACCAACTGGTCAACAAACCGATTTTTACCCTAATTGAGGAATAAAGAAGTGATTACTCCCGTCATGCCGACCTATGCGCGGGCCGATCTGGCCTTTGAGAAAGGTGAAGGACCTTATCTCTATGCGCAGGACGGCCGACGATTCCTTGATTTCGGGTCGGGTATTGCGGTCAATACCCTTGGCCATTCGCATCCGCATCTTGTTGCCAAGCTGACCGAGCAGATCGGCAAGGTCTGGCATACGTCGAACCTGTATCGTATTCCGGGGCAGGAAAAGCTGGCGGAACGTCTGGTGGCCAATACCTTTGCCGATACGGTGTTTTTCTGTAACTCCGGGGCCGAGGCCAACGAGGCAGGCATCAAGATGCTGCGCCGCTATCAGCATGTGTCGGGACATCCGGAAAAGAACCGTATTCTGGCTGCGACCAATGCGTTTCATGGCCGTACCCTTGGTACGCTGACGGCTGGTTACAGCGACAAGTACCGCGAAGGTTTCGGGCCGATGCCCGACGGCTTTGACCGGGTTGCCTATGGCAATCTTAATGAATTGCGCAACGCGATCACGCCCAATACCGGCGGGATCCTTCTGGAGCCGATCCAGGGCGAAGGCGGCATTTGCCGTGCGCCGGAAGGCTATCTTGAAGGTGTACGCAAGGCGGCTGACGAGTTCGGCATGCTGGTGATGTTTGACGAAGTTCAGACCGGCGTTGGCCGGACGGGCAAGCTTTTTGCCTATGAATGGTCGGACATGATCCCCGATATCATTTCCTCGGCCAAGGGCCTTGGCGGTGGTTTCCCGGTCGGGGCGTTGCTGGCGAGCGAAAAGGCGGCCGCGGCCCTTCCGGCCGGTATGCATGGCACGACCTTTGGCGGCAATCCGCTTGCCATGGCGGCGGCCAATGCCGTGCTGGACGAAGTTTTGAAACCCGGCTTCATGGACCATGTTCTGGACATGAGCCAATTGATCCGCGACGGCCTTGCGGCCATTTCCCGGAAACATCCGGGCTTTATCGCGGAAATCCGTGGCATGGGTCTGTTGTTGGGGATGAAAACGGTCCCGACCAATGTCGATGTTGTTGCCAAGCTGCGCGAGCTCAATGTTCTGACAGTTCCGGCCGGCGATAATGTGGTGCGTCTGTTGCCGCCACTCAACATCACCAAAACCCATGTTGACGAAGCGCTTGCTGCCATTGAAGCAGCGGCCGCAGCCCTGGCGAAATAAGGGCGCAGGAAGGAAGACTAACCATGACTGATATTCGTCATTTTCTTGATCTCGACAAACTGCCGTCGGGAACACTGAAAGATATTCTCGCCCTTGGCGATTCCGAAAAAGCCGGCAATGCCCCGTTTGGCGTCAAGCCGCTTGCGGGCAAGACGCTGGCGCTGATTTTTGAAAAACCGTCGACCCGGACCCGTGTTTCGTTTGAAGTCGGCATGCGCCAGCTTGGCGGTGATGTGGTGATCCTTGATGCCGAAAGCAGCCAGCTTGGCCGCGGGGAAACCATTGCCGATACCGCACGTGTTCTGTCGCGTTTTGTCGATGCGATCATGATCCGGACCACCGATGAGTCCAAGCTGCTTGAACTGGCGCAATATGCCACGGTTCCGGTGATCAATGGCCTGACCGATCAGAGCCACCCGTGTCAGATCATGGCAGACCTGATGACCATCAAGGAACACAAGGGCAAGCTTGAAGGCCTTAAATTTGCCTGGGTTGGCGATGGCAACAATGTATCGACATCGTTCATCCATGCCGCGCCGAAATTCGGCTTTGCGCTTGATATGGCCTGCCCGGTTGGCTATCGCCCCAATCAGGGCCTGATTGAAAATGCCAATGCGCAGGGCGGCCAGGTCCGTCTGACCGATATGGACAGTGCGCTTGAAGGGGCCGATGTGGTCGTGACCGATTGCTGGGTCTCGATGGGGGATGAAGATTACGATGCCCGCATGGCGGCCCTGGCGCCCTATCAGATCAATGCCAAAACCATGGCCCAGGCCAAGGATGATGCGATCTTCATGCATTGCCTGCCGGCACACCGCAACGAGGAAGTCACCGACGAGGTGATTGACGGGCCGCAATCGGTGGTGTTTGACGAGGCAGAGAACCGCCTGCATGCGCAAAAAGGGGTTCTGTTATACTGCTTTAACGGCTTGCCATCCTGATCCTTGCGCCTAAATAAGGCAGATCGAATTTGAAGGGCGGCTTTGGCCGCCCTTTGTTATGCTGTCAGAGGTCGGGTAAAGCGTTGTGTTAACGCGCCTCGACAATCGGGGGCTTGTCTTGTTATACGGCCCCAAACACCTAACCACGCGGAAGCCGAACATGCAGATCGCTGTCGATTTTTGCCAGCCATTCACGCTGGATCATTCCAATATTCGCGGCCGCTTTACGCGCCTTGGACCGACGGTGCAGACCATTATCGGTCAGCACAAATACCCGCCGCTTGCCAATCATCTGCTGGGCGAGATCATCGGGCTTGCGGTATTGCTGTCGTCGTCGCTGAAATATGAGGGGCTTTTTACCCTTCAGACCAGTTCGGACGGGCCGATCAGCATGATGGTGGTCGATGTTGACAGTGACGGCAATGTGCGTGCCTGTCTTCGGGTTGATGAAGAACGCCTTAAGGCGATGATTGCCGAGGAAGACGGCGGCGAGGAAGCCCTGCGCGGGCAGGTTCTTAAACTGATGGGACGCGGGCATATTGCCTTTACCGTCGATCAGGGCGATGAACATGAACGCTATCAGGGGATTGTATCGCTTGAGGGCGAGACCCTTGCCAAATGTGCAGAAGCCTATTTCCGCCAGTCCGAGCAGCTTGAAACCGCCTTCAAGCTTGAAGTGCATCGGGGTGAAACCGATGCCGACTGGTGGGTTGGGGGTCTGTTCTTGCAGAAAATGCCGGTCAGTGCATCGGGCGATGCCGCCACCCCGGAAGAGGCCGAAAAGGTATCTGAAGACTGGAACCGTTCGACCATCCTGATGGCGAGTGCGACCGAGAACGAGCTTGTGGATATTTCGCTGTCGGCCCATGACCTGATCTGGCGTCTGTTCCATGACGAGGAACCGCGCGTTTATGAGCAGTCCGATCTTCGGTTCAAATGCCGTTGTTCGCGCGAAAAGATCGAAGGGGCGCTGGTTACCTATCCGCTTGAGGAACTTCTGTCGATGCGCGAGGAAGATACCGGCGAGGTTGGTGTTTCTTGCCAGTTCTGCAATACGCGTTATGGCTTTGACGAGGATGACTTGCGCGCCCTTAAGGCCGACGATGCCACTGCAAGCGCCAAGGCAGAAGACAGCACGGCAGAAGACAGCCCGTCTGCCTGACGGATCAGATGCCCAACACATGCCATCATGTGAAATAACAGGTATCGGGCGCGTCATAGCCTTGCCTTAATCATCATGCAACGTCACCATGGCTATAAAGCTTGTGGTGGCGTTTTTTTATATGGCCGCCCAACAGGTTCATTTAGGCATCGAAGTCAGAGGCAAGGGAGTTTGAAGTCATGAAGCTATTGTCCATCAATGGTCTGCGTACCGTGGTTGCGGGTGCGGCACTTGCCCTGATGGCAGCCTGCACCAGCGCACCGGTGGCAAATTACCCCGATGTGACATGGCGCCATCTTACGCCGATCGTATTTGCCGCAGGCCCGATTGAAAAAGTTGCCGCCTGGAGCAATACCGAAGACGGATCGATTGCGTCGGATCTGCCATTCAGCCTTGGCAAAATGGCGATGAACTGGCCCGATGACCGTCTTCAGACCGCAGGCACCAGCGATATGCTGCGCTATTCGGTGACCGAAGCATCAATCACGTCAAATGCGCTCAAGACCACCAAAGGCATCAAAGGCGTGTTTACCGATGACCAGTCCGACAAGATCGAACTCAAGGTCGCAGCCAAGCTTGAGCTGATGGATGCCAATGGTGTGCAGAAAGGCGAAGTCCAGGCGATGGCATCGCGGTCACGCACGCTTTCGGAATCGATGTCGGTTGCCGAACGCGAACAGGCGATTTACGACGCGACAGCCGCCCTTTTGATGGATCTGGACCGCGAACTGGAACGCCAGATCAATTCCAATCTGGGGCGTTTCATCCTGCGCTAGGCCGGATATCGAAATGGTATGACAAAAGCCCGGCAGGAAATTGCCGGGCTTTTTATTTGTCTGATGATTGGGCCGTGCCGTGATTGAGGGCAGGAATTCCTGGCTTCTGGGTGGTTAGTACGTGCGACCCAGGAAGTCGATGATCAGCCTTGCGGTTTGGTGATGGATGATTTGGCGCGTGTCATCCGGGGTGCCATCCCCGTCGCGGCAAACCACCCCGTCACCGGGAACTTCGTCGTCGAGCAAGCGGGCCGCGCCCGGTTTGCACCGTGGCATGAAGCTGAAATGTGCGGCCTGTTCGATCAGATGAAACTCGGTCGAGGCGGCATTAAGATATGGCCGCAAATAGCCGGTTTCGATGGCATGGGGAATACCGGGGTTCGGGCTTCCTGCTGCGATCAGAAGAACCGGAATGTCTATTTTTGACAGGCTTTCGGGGGTAAAGCCGCGCGCCAGCCCGAGATCAAGGCTGACGACCCGCGAGACATTGGCAATACGAAGAGATTGTGCGAGGAGCTGTTGATCGGTTTTGCTGTGACCGATGGCGAAATCGGCAACCACATCACATGCGGCAAGATCGGCATGGTCACGGCAATCGGCCAGCATCCGACTGGCATCGGTGCGCGCACCGGCAATTGCAAGTGCCGTCCAGGCCCCCAGTGAATGCCCGATAACAGCAATATCATTTGTCCTGAGCAAGGCCGACCAGTCGGAATGACCGGTGAGATAGGTGATTAACTGCGCGATGTCCTGTGGGCGTTTCCAAAGCATCCGCCCGTCGAGGGCTTGCAGGTCCTTGCTGGTGGTGCCCGGGTGATTGAGGGCGGCGACAATTCGGCCGTTGCGCACAAGTTCGGTGGCCAGCCATGCCTGATTGCGCCAGTTGCCGCCAAAACCGTGAGACAGAACAACCAGTGGATAGGATCCGGGCAGCGGTGTTGCGCCCGGGCGTGCCTTCTCACCATGGAATACGATGTTTTCGGCGATTGTTTCTTCTGGCGTGTCATCGCGTGACGGATACCAGATCACGCCAGACAGGTCGCGTTGATCGGGTCCGTTGGCAACAAGGGAAAATTTGGCAAATCCGACATCGCTGGCAAATGCGGCAGACGATATTGCGATCAGCAGGGGAAGAATGAAAACGGTGCATAACGCAAAGCGCATGGTGGCAGACCTTTCATGTCGATGACTTGAAGGTCAGGAAAGCGCGCATTTGCAGGGTTTGGCGTCCTGAAACGCGATTTAGGACACCATGTTGATAAAATAAATGCCCCTGTCAGCAATCAGACAGGGGCATCAAGATTTTGGGTCGTGCGAGCGGTGACGCTTATCAGCGGAACATCATCACCGGCACCTGGCAGGAGCGCACCATTTCGGTGGTGGTGCTGCCAATGATCAGGTTGCGAATGCGTGAATGGCCATAGGCCCCCATGACCAAAAGATCGATCTTGTCGGTTTCGATCTTGTCCTTGATCACGTCTTCGGGCTCGCCTGATGCAAAACCGGCATCGACGCTATATCCCGCCTTGCGCAGGATGGCGGCGGCTTCATCAAGTTTTTCCTGCATGGTGTCGGTCGGTTTGCCAACCGAAAGCAAAACACAGGGAAGCCCGGTGAACAGCTTGCCACTTGCGATGTGACGCACGGCCTTCATGACACTTTCGCCGCCATCAAAGGCGATCAGGAATTTGTTGATCGGCTTGAAAGCGCGTGATGCGACCAGAACCGGCTTTTTGGCCGCACGGACAACCCGTTCAAGGTTCGATCCCAGATGCATTTTGGCAAAGTCGGCGGCTTCGCCGCGTTTGCCAACCACGATCAGATCGGCGTCATTTTCGAACTCGGCGATGCTTTCGATCAGATCCCCGTGGCGCAGTTTGGTGCCGACATTGGCAAGACCGGCATCTTCGAGACCGGTCTTGGCTTCTTCAAGCAGCAGGCGACCGCGTTTGAGTTCGAGCTTGTTTTTCTGCTCGTCAAGGTCAGCCAGTTCCTTGAGAAGTGCGGTGCGTGCACCGAGTTTCAAATTGCCGCTCAGATCGGCTGGTTCGGAGCCGACCGAACGACGGCCCAGAACATGCATCAGGTCAATGGATGCATCTGTGCGTTCCGCCACCCAGCGGGTAAGGTCACATACACTTTGCGAATAGCCTGAACCGTCAATCAGTGCGATCAGATGGGTCATTGATCGTTTCCTTTTCCCTTTTGCGGTGGCCTTAATGGCCCATCAGGCGTTCAAGTGCGCCGGGCTTGTCGTGGATGGCCAGTTTATCGACGATTGTCTCGCTGGCTTCATTGAGACCGATCAATTCGACTTCGGCCCCTTCACGACGGAATTTGAGCACGACCATATCAAGGGCTGCAACACTTGAAATGTCCCAGATATGCGCGTGGCTGACATCAATCGTCACCTTATCAAGGGCTTCGCGGAAATCGAATGCCTTGGTGAAATCTTCGACCGAGGCAAAGAAGATCTGACCGCGTACTTCATAGGTACGGTGCGTGTTGTCAGCCGAAAGGGTGCTGGTGACACGGAAAATCTGCGCGATCTTCCAGGCAAAGAAAATGCCCGACAGCAACACCCCGACCAGAACACCAATCGCCAGATTGTGTGATCCGACAACCGTGATCACGGTGGCCAGCATCACGATCGACGAGCTGCGCGGATGTTCGCGCAGGTTCTTGATCGACGACCAGCTGAATGTCCCGATCGACACCATGATCATGATGGCAACAAGGGCCGCCATCGGAATGATCGCCACCAGATCCCCCAGTACGACGATCAGGATCAAAAGGAAGATACCGGCAAGGAAGGTCGACAGACGGCAACGGCCGCCGGATTTCACGTTGATCACCGACTGGCCAATCATCGCACAACCGGCCATGCCACCGATAAAGCCGGTAAAGAAGTTGGCGATCCCCTGACCATAGCATTCACGGGTCCGGTTCGATGTGGTGTCGGTCAGATCATCAACGATCTGGGCGGTCATGAGACTTTCAAGCAGACCCACAGCCGCGACCGCCGCCGAATAGGGCAGGATGATCAGGAAGGTATCAAGGTTCAGCGGCACATCGGGCAGATAGATTGCCGGGAAGGCATCAGGAAGGGCACCCATATCGCCAACCGTGCGCAGATCGGCATCGATAAACAGCGAAATACCGGTCAGAACGATGATGCAAATCAGCGGGGACGGGATGATTTTGGTGATGCGCGGGAACAGATAGATGATGGCAAGACCACCGGCCACCATCACATAGGTCATGTTCGAAACCCCGATCAGTTCGGGCAACTGCGCCATAAAGATCAGGATCGCCAGCGCATTCACAAAGCCGGTCATCACGGATTTGGAGACAAAGCGCATCAGATTGCCGAGTTTGAGCGCGCCTGCCAGCATCTGGATCACGCCAGCCAGAATGGTGGCGGCCAGCAGATAATCCAGCCCGTGTTCACGAACCAGTGACCCCATCAGAACAGCCGTTGCGGCCGTTGCCGCCGAAATCATGCCCGGACGTCCGCCAAAGATCGCGGTGATTACGGCAATCGAGAAGGAGGCATAAAGCCCGACCTTGGGATCAACACCGGCAATGATCGAAAAGGCAATGGCTTCCGGGATGAGGGCGAGTGCCACCACAAGGCCCGAAAGCACATCACCGCGAATGTTGCCAAGCCACTCAGCCCGCAAACGCGGAAGAAAATCGCTATTCACAGAAAGTCTCCGTATCCGTATGCCCGGACGATCAAGGCTGTCCCCCGTCCTGGCAGGAAGTTATCAGGACGGTCATCTTTTCCCGTCAGCCGATCCGTGCGGCGACAGGGGTCCCCAAACCATCCTGTTCGTTGCTGCGTCGCAGCAGGCTGTACCTATACCAATTTAAGTTTTTGCACAACCACAGGGCACGCATCGGGCCATGCCGGTTTCGGGACACACGAAAAAACCCGCCGGTTACCCGGCGGGTTTGATGTCGTGATCAGCAAGATGCCAATCAAAGATAGTCGCAGGTGACGATTAACGGTTCTGACGGTTTTCGATCAGATCGTCGACCACGCCCGGATCGGCCAGGGTCGAGGTATCACCAAGCTGGTCATATTCGTTGGCGGCAATCTTGCGCAGGATACGGCGCATGATTTTGCCCGAACGGGTTTTCGGCAGACCCGGCGACCACTGGATGAAGTCGGGGCTGGCGATCGGGCCGATTTCCTTGCGGACCCATTTGACCAGTTCAAGACGAAGCTCCTCGGTCGGTTCTTCGCCGGCATTGAGCGTCACATAGGCATAGATGCCCTGACCCTTGATGTCGTGCGGAACGCCGACTACGGCGGCCTCGGCAACCTTGGCGTGGGCGACAAGTGCGCTTTCGACTTCGGCCGTGCCCATACGGTGACCCGATACGTTGATGACGTCATCAACGCGGCCCGTGATCCAGTAATAGCCATCATCGTCGCGACGGGCGCCGTCACCGGTGGTGTAGACCTTGTCAAAGGTGCTGAAATAGGTCTGGATAAAGCGTTCATGGTCGCCATAGACCGTGCGCATCTGACCCGGCCAGCTGTCCTTGATGACAAGGTTGCCATCGGTGGCACCGGTCAGT
Organism: Thalassospira sp. GO-4; assembly: GCF_023588965.1. NCBI lineage: Bacteria > Pseudomonadati > Pseudomonadota > Alphaproteobacteria > Rhodospirillales > Thalassospiraceae > Thalassospira > Thalassospira sp. GO-4. The sequence continues at coordinate 2,792,718 of NZ_CP097807.1, read as the reverse complement.
TCCTTGCCCTCGTTATCAAGAAGGGCGGGCTGAACACCAAAGAACGGAAGCGTTGCCGAACCCGGTTTCAAATCGGTTGCACCGGGAAGCGGGGTGATCAGGATGCCGCCGGTTTCGGTCTGCCACCAGGTATCGACAATCGGGCAATTCCGTTTGCCGACATGCTCGTGATACCATTCCCAGGCTTCGGGGTTGATCGGTTCACCCACCGAACCAAGGATGCGCAAGCTCGACAGATCGGCCTTGTTGACCCAGTCGACGCCTTCGCGCATCAGGGCACGGATCGCGGTCGGTGCGGTATAGAAGATATTGACCTTGTGCTTTTCACAGACCTGCCAGAAGCGCGAAGCATCCGGATAGCTTGGCACACCTTCGAACATCAGCGTGGTCGCGCCATTGGCCAGCGGCCCATAGACGATATAGCTGTGACCGGTGACCCAGCCCACATCGGCCGTACACCAGTAAATATCGCCTTCGTGATAATCAAAGACATACTGATGGGTCATCGATGCATAGACAAGGTAACCGCCCGAGGTGTGCAGAACGCCCTTCGGCTTGCCGGTCGAACCCGAGGTATACAGAACAAACAGCGGGTCTTCGGCATTGACTTCGGTCGGCGGGCAATCGGTCGAGGCCGCTGCGCAAACTTCGTGATACCAGACGTCGCGGGTGTCGTTCCATGCGACATCCTTGCCGGTGCGTTTGACGACGACCATTTTCTCGACCGATTTGACACCGGGATGTGAAAGGGCTTCGTCAGCATTGCGTTTAAGCGGAACCGCACGGCCACCACGCAGACCTTCGTCCGAGGTGATCACGACCTTGGCGCCGCAATCTTCGACGCGACCGGCCAGTGCTTCGGGCGAGAAACCGCCAAAGACGATGGAATGGATCGCACCGATTCGCGCACAAGCCAGCATGGAGACAGCGGCCTCGGGGATCATCGGCAGATAGATGACAACGCGATCACCCTTGCCAACACCCATCGATTTCAGCGCATTGGCAAAACGGCAGGTGCGTTCATACAGATCACGATAGGTGATGTGTTCGGAAACATTGGGATCATCGCCTTCGAAGATGATGGCGGTCTGATCACCGCGTTTTTCAAGATGGCGATCCAGGCAGTTGGCCGAGACGTTCAGGGTGCCGTCTTCGTACCATTTGATATAGAGGTCCTTGGCGTCATAGCTGACATTTTTGACTTTGGTGTATGGCTTGATCCAGTCAATGCGTTTGCCATGTTCGCCCCAGAAGCCATCCGGGTCCTCGACCGACTGTTTATACATGGCATCGTATTTTGCCTTGTCGATCAGGGCGTTCTTTGCGATGTCGCCGGGTACGGGATAAACGTTCGCAGACATATGTGGCCTCTTGTTCGTTTCCTGTGGTCTCTGATGCATCAGGTAGCAGCCATTGTTTTCCGGTGTGTCGGAAACGGCGTCCGTGCCGATGCGGTATTTCGGTGCGGTTCAGAGATTCTGTATTGCCGGGTCCGTTCGGTGCAGTGCGCAAAACGGACAAACAATATGATCCTGTCGCTTGCGCCCTATGCTAGTGCGCAGAAGATATTCAGGGAATACAACTTTAGGACTGCCCAAACTGGCGGATTGCCTGCTTAAATTCGGCTTTGATGAACCGGCAATCTGGTGCAGACCGGGGCTGTGAAGACAAACAGGTTTGGTGGGTGGCGTGATTGGTTTCTGAATATCTTGTTGATATATAGTCGAAATTCGGTTTCACGCCAGCAATGGCTTTGACAAAATTTGATCACGGACGGTCAAAACCGGTTTTGTTCGGTTCTGGATTTGATGGAACAAAACAGATACAAAGAATCCACACGATAATTGAATGGTGGGACAATGGATCCGATTTCTTTGGCCGCGGGCGCGTTTGGCGCGTCGGTTCTGGCACTGGTTTTTTGCGCGATGATGATCAAACGCATCAAGGATGCCGCAGATGCCGAGACAGAGTCGCGCACCGCATTGCTGTCATCCCAGCTTGAACAGACCGAAGCAACCCGGCGCGATCTTGCAGGCGAGTTGGCAATCACGCGCGACAAATTGGCCGAGGTATCGGAAAAACGTGCCATTGCCGAAACCACGGCCAACCGGGTGCCGATCCTTGAGGCCGAGATGAAGGAGCTGCGCACCGCCCTTGATCAGTGGCGCGAAAAGGGATCGGAGCTTGAAACCGCCCTTGAGAAAGAGCGCGAGGCGGCGGCCGAAAAGCTTGCGATGCTTGAAGATGCCAAGACCAAGCTGCTTGATAGTTTCAAGGCGCTGTCGTCAGATGCGCTCAAGATGAATAATGACGAGTTTCTCAAGCTGGCGCGTGAAAACTTTTCGCGCCTTCAGGAAGGTGCCAAGGGCGATCTTGAAAAACGCCAACAGGCAATTGATGGCCTTGTAAAGCCCATCAAAGAACGGCTTGAGGCTTTTGACAACAAGGTTAACGAGCTTGAAAAAAGCCGCAAGGAGGCCTATGGCGAGTTGCGCGAACAGGTCGGGACCCTTGTGCAATCGCAGACCAAGCTTTCAAAAGAGACCCAGACACTGAGTTCCGCCCTTCGGTCCAGTTCATCGGTATCGGGCAAGTGGGGCGAATTGCAGCTCAAGCGCATTGTCGAGCTTGCCGGGATGCTCAAACATTGTGACTTTGACGAGCAGGTTCATTTCAATACCGACGAAGGTATCCAGAAACCCGATATGGTCATTCACCTGCCGGGCGGGAAAAACATCGTGGTCGATGCCAAGGCCCCGACTTCGGCCTATTTGGAAGCAATTGACGAGAAATATGACGATGAACGCCGCGAGGCATTGCTTGCGACCTATGTCGGCAATGTGCGCAAGGTGATCACGGAGCTTTCGAAAAAATCTTATTGGAAGTCGGTGGACAGCCCCGAATTCGTGGTGCTGTTCCTTCCGGGTGAAAGCTTTTTCTCGGCCGCACTTGAACGTGACCCGCGCCTGATCGAGGACAGTTTCCGCGACGGGGTGATCCTGGCAACGCCGACGACGCTTCTTGGGTTGCTTAAGGCGGTGGCATATGGCTGGCGTCAGGAAGCATTGGCCGAAAGTGCGCGCGATATCAGCGAGATCGGCCAGCAATTGTTTGATCGTCTGGGCACACTGGCCAAGAATTTCAGTTCCATGGGCAAGTCGCTTGAAAGTACGGTCAAGAATTACAACAAGACGCTTGGCACGCTTGAGGGATCGGTTCTGGTATCGGCACGCAAGCTTAAGGAAAAGCATATCGTTGCCGATGACCGCATGATCGAGGAACCGGCACCGTCGGAAACCCATGTGCGTGACATCACGAAAATGGAACTTCTGGCCGGACCGGACGACAAACCCGATACCAAGCCAGAGGAAAAGTAAGACGTAATCATGCGGCCATGCGGCGCGAAGCATGGCTGTTACCCGGTCAATTTGGCGCAGCTTTCTTGACTTGGGGGACGGGAAACCTTATCTCGAAGCGCGAAATTCGCTATTATACAGACCAGAATCAAGTTCGAAACCGGATCAAAGACCCATGGCCTTGCGTGAAATTCTTATCGTTCCAGACCCGCGCCTCAAGAAGGAGTGCGAACCGGTCACCGAGGTGAATGATGAGATCAGAGACCTTCTTGATGACATGCTTGAAACCATGTACGCAGCCCCGGGCATCGGCCTTGCGGCGCCGCAGATCGGGGTGATGAAGCGCGTTGTCGTCATGGATGTTTCCGATGACAAGGACAAGCCCGAACCGATGAAACTGATCAACCCGGAAATCATCTGGGAATCGGAAGATACATCGGTTTATCAGGAAGGCTGTCTTTCGATCCCCGAACAATATGCCGATGTCGAACGCCCGGCCGAGGTCGGCGTGCGTTACCTTGACGAAAATGGCAAGGAACACGAGATCGAGGCGGATGGCCTGCTCGCGACCTGTATCCAGCATGAGATCGATCATCTTGATGGTGTTCTGTTCACCGACTATCTGAGCGCGCTTAAACGCAACATGATGATCAAAAAGGTCCAGAAGCTTCAGAAGACGAAAAAGTCTGCCTGAACGGATCGCGATATGCTGTGACAAGGGGCCGGTTTTCCGGCCCTTTTATTTTGGGCGGGTTATGGTTTTGGCCTTTTGATATCGGCCGGATCAAGACCCATGATCCAGCCTTCGCGTTCGCGAATGCTCGGCTCATCTGGCAGATATTCGGGGCGTTTGCCATCGGCAATTTGGATCAGTCCCAAAACACCGACCAGCGCGTCAAAGGCATCATCTTTGCCCTGATCCGGGCCAAAGCCCGATTGACAATCGGCCTTGACCGCCGGGGTGATTTCAACCGCGTTACGTGCCGCATGTTCGATCAGAAATTCAACGGCCTTTGCCCGGCTTTTCTGATTTGATTTAGTTAACTCACTAATGCCAAGCCAACCATAAACTTCAGCAGGATAGGTTTCCATCAGGGTGACGCCGGGATGCTGGCAACAGTTGGCAAGATCACCGTCAAACGGCCAGATATTGAAACCAAGATGCGCACCGGGAATGATCAGATGTTCAAGACCATGGAGCATCCCCTTGCCGACCTGATTGGCGCCAAGGGTCCAGAAGGACGGGCAGGCGGCAGCACGATCATTGGTGGCGCGTTCGCAGCGCCGATGCAGGTCATCAAATCGCGAAAGGCCAAGGGCGGTGACAAGATGGTCGCGTTTGACACTGCCCTTTGGCCCGGATGATCTGGGATAAAACGGGCGATGATAGGTGATTTGATCCGGGCGCTCGCAGACCGTTGAGAAATATTCAAGGGAGCCGGTCAATCCGTTTTTTAATATGGATTTGAAGTTTTGAATATTCGCGCCATCATACCAGTAATCGGCAAAGCCGACGGGCATATCAAGGCCAAGCCAAAGGGTATTGTTGTGCCCGTGATCGGCAAGGGTGCCGAGAAACTGGTTTAACATCCCGACCGGTTCGATCGCATATATCTGCCAGCCACCAGTGACCCGGCGGGCCTTGGCGACCCAGCGGGCTGTGGCCGAGATGCTCCAGTCAGCATGCCAGATATGATTGACCGGGTATTTGTGCGGTTCGGGTAAGGCTTGGCTTGTCATTTTGCCAAGATAGCGCCAAATTGCCGGCTTGGAAGTACAAAGACCAACGGTCTTGCCCCGATCTTGTGATGAATGCCTGATCCTTTGATGAATGGACGTGACGATATGACCAAGCTGCGCATTGCCTTTATGGGAACCCCGGACTTTGCCCTTGTGGCGCTTAAGGATCTGGTGGCGGCGGGGCATGATGTTGTTTGTGTCTATTCACAGCCGCCGCGCCCGGCCGGGCGCGGGCACAAGGAAACGCCAAGCCCGGTACATGCCTGGGCGGCGGATCAGGGTATTGAAGTCCGCCATCCCGTATCGCTGAAGTCGGACGCGGAAAAGCAGGCCTTTGCCGATCTTGATCTTGATGTGGCGGTGGTGGCGGCCTATGGGCTGATCCTGCCCAAGGCCATTCTGGATGCGCCGAAATACGGGTGCCTGAACATCCATGCGTCCCTGTTGCCGCGCTGGCGCGGAGCGGCCCCGATCCAGCGGGCTATTCTGGCGGGCGATGATGCCACCGGTGTCACCATCATGCAGATGGATGTCGGGCTTGATACTGGCGACATGTTGCTGATCCGCGATATCCCGATCACGCGCGAAACCTATGCCAATGCGCTGCATGATGATCTGGCCGCCCTTGGCGGGGAAATGATTGTCGAGGCGCTTGAAAAGCTTCCGAAAGGTGAGCTTGTTGCCACCAAACAGCCCGAAGAGGGCGTGACCTATGCCGCGAAACTCGAACGTGCCGAGGCCAAGCTTGATTTTGCCGATGATGCGGCAAGTCTGGAACGGAAAATCCGTGCCTTTACCCCGTGGCCGGGGGCTTATTTCGAACTGGGCAAGGAACGGATCAAGGTGCAGGCCGCCGAGGTGACGGACCAGTCCGGCCCGGTGGGTGAGATCCTTGATGATGCGCTTACCATCGGCTGTGGCAGCGGGGCCCTGCGCCCGACCCGTATTCAGCGCCCGGGCAAGGCGGCGATGGATACCGATGCGGTGCTGCGCGGTTATGACAAGCTGGCCAAGGGCGTGGTTCTGGGCTGATGGGGCGCGATGTCGCAAAGCCGCAAGGCGGACAATCAACCGCCAGCGATTTGACGATTCGCCCGGCCTTTAACAGTGACGGTGATGCGATTGGCGCCCTGATCGCTGGGGTGTTTGCGGAATATCCCGGCTGTGTCTATGACCGTGCGCGTGAATTCCCGGAACTTGATGCGATTGCCGATGATTTCAAAGCGTCGGACGGGCGTATCTGGGTTGCGGTTGATCCCGACAACCGGGTTTTTGGCTGTTTCGGGATCAAATATGACGCGCAGGCAAAAGAAGCCGAACTTCACAAGGTCTATCTGCATCGTGACACCCGTGGTCGGGGCATGGCGCAAAAACTGATGGCCAAGGCGCTGGCGTGGCTGGGGCAGAGCCATCCCGATTGCACGACCGTGATGCTATGGACCGATACACGGTTTGAAGCCGGGCATCGGTTCTATGAAAAATGCGGCTTTGCGCGCACAGGCGAAAGCCGCATTCTTGATGATCTGAGCGCATCTTCGGAATATCAGTTCCGGTTCGACTTTGGCACCTATCAGAAGGCGCTGTCGTTTTAGGGGGATATCCCCGACATGTGCATTGCGGTTACTGATCAGCGGATTCGGTCGGGCGGTTGTCGGCGGTGCTGTCTGAGGCATCCGGGCTGCGTCGCACCGAACGGGCATCGCGATAGCCAAGCTCCCACGGCGGGACCGGGGTGAATTTTTCAGCAAGGAAATCGACAAAGGCGCGGACCTTGGGCGACAGGTGACGTTTGTGCGGATACACCGCGGAAATCCATGCCTGATCATGCACATATTCGGTCAGAACCGGCGTCAGGCGACCGGCCCGGATATCTTCGTGAACCAGATATTCGGCCAGACGCGCCATGCCAAGCCCGGCAAGGACTGCTTCGTGGAGCACGTCACCGTCATTGGCCGAAAATGATCCCTGTGCGCGGAAGGCCACGTGACCGTCAGGGGTTTCGAAGTGCCAGTCATTGAAGCTTTCGCGCGATGACAGATGCAGACAGTTATGGTTTTCGAGATCCTGGGGTTTGCGCGGGATACCGTTCTTTTCGAGATATTCCGGGCTGGCAACAATCATGCGGCGGTTGACCGCATATTTGCGCGCAATCAGGGATGAATCTTCCAGCGCGGACAGGCGAATGGCCAGATCATAGCCATCGTTGACCAGATCGGTGAATTTGTCATCAAGGGTCAGCTCGATCCGCACATCGGGATAGCGGGCCAGAAATTCCGGGATCAGGGGGACCACCTGCATCTTGGTAAAGGCCACCGATGCGTTAATGCGAAGTGTGCCGCGCGGGGCGGCATAAAGCTGGGTAACGACTTCTTCGGCTTCTTCGATTTCATTAAGGATGGTGCGCGCCCGTTCATAAAAGGCCCGGCCTTCCTCGGTCAGGCTGAGCTGACGGGTGGTGCGCATCAACAGACGTGCGCCCAGCCGGTCTTCCAGACGGGAAATGTATTTCGACACGGCTGATGGTGACAGACGCATTGTCCTTGCTGCTGCTGAGAAGCTGCCTTCTTCAACTGCATGGACAAAAATTTCCATTTCCGCGGCACGATCCATATCTCGGACTTCCTATTTATGACGATCATTCACAAGTAATGTGCATATTGAGCTAATTCTCTTTCCCGGTAAAGAAAATTAGATTGAGTTCATCGAGAGCGACACGGCGTCGCAACGAACGAAATATTTAGGAGGTCAAGATGGCCACTTACGAAGAAATCACCACCCGTTACATCTCCACCACCGAAATCGAAGCAGGTGTACGTAAAGGTCAGCAGCTGCGCGCTGAGTTCGTAGGTTCCTTCTTCCGCAACCTGTTCAAAGGTTCGGACAAGGCATCCGACATCAAGCATCCGGCTGGTACCGTTGGCGGTGCTGCCTAATCTGACGAGATACAAACGGTCGAGCGCCGATTGAGTTTCCTCCCCAAGAGGTGCTCCCGTTTGTTGGACTACCGATTTCTATCTAGCGTCTTCCTCCCTATTTGACGCTGTTTTCCCGACTGGCCCGGTCACCTTTGTGATCCGGGCCATTTTTTTGGCCGAACGGCATCCGACCGATTTGTGCCCGACCGTGCGAAATGGCGATGATCAAACGATATTGCCCGATTTCGGGACCGGTTTTGGTCTGGTTGGCGTGGTCCGGGCCGTCAGCATCGGTCGTTTTATGGTGTCAGGGGCGCGGGATCAGGGGGTGCTGTAGCAGGATCTCGGTACCGGAGCCTCAGTATCGAAAGTTTTGGTATCAAAGTCTCGGGATCAAAGGCTCGGGATCACAGGCTCGGGATCACAGGCTCGGGATCACAGGTTTGGGATTGCGGGCCCGGGTATGAGAAGTCGCGGGATCAAGATCGCGATGCCGGTAAATGTGGGATCAGGCGTTGAGATCCTAGAATCGTGGTACCGGCAAGCGCAGTACGGGTAAACACGGTGCCAAAGCCGTGCTGGCAGCGCATGTGGCATCAGCAGCCGGGACATCTGGCTATGGGCGATCCTTGTGATGCCGACCGACCTGGTAGCCCGCCGCGTTCAACATGGCGTCAAATGCGGTGCTGAATGTGGCATCAAATACAATCCCGATTATGGTGCCGATTACGATGCCAAACGCACCGACCGTCACATCGGATTTTTTTCATCAATGCGAATCCTGTGGGCTGATGCCCGGCGGCACGTAGAAGCCCGGACGTTCGGACAGCCATGACAGCACACTGATCACGGCCATCGCTATCAGGGTGGCTGTCAGCATCACTTCGATTGAAATATCGGCGGCAAACATCCAGCCATAGATCGCCGGTCCCATGGCCGAGGCCAGAACCATCACGGCGGTAAGCGTGCTGCGCACAGCCCCGATTTCATCAAGCGGCACCAGTTCGGGAATGATGGCGGTGCGCAGGGTGGTGGCAAAGCCGACCGTGATGCCGACAAGCCCCATATAAATCAGAATGACAAAGGGCTGGTGACTGATTGCCAGAACAATGATGCCGGCCATCATCGGGATCAGATGCCATGGAAACAGACGGCGTGCGGAATGTTTGTCAATCAGCGGACCACTGCCAAAAGCGCCCAGCACCGATGTCACGGCAAAAACGGTAAAGCCCGCAGCAAACCAGCCAAGTTCAATGCCCTTGTGGGTGGAAATGGCACCCTGATGGAAAAACAGGGCGGTCATGATCAATGGCGGTGCGGCGAGCATCGGCATGCAGAACCAGACATAAAGCGATCTGAACAGCCGGGGATGTTCGGGGTCAGTTGGCGATGACTGGTCGGGCATGCTGTCGGTGGTGGTATCCGTCGGGCCGTTGGAGTCGGATGCCTGTTTTGCAGCAGTTTTAGGACTGCGGGTCGGAACCGCGCGGAATTTCTGATCGCGGCGGATCAGCAAAAAGGCGATGGGCACCAGAACAATGATGATAAATACCGCCGACCCGGCATAGGTATAGCGCCAGCCAAAAGCCGCAATCAGGGCAAGCAGAGTGGCAGGCAGGATGGCCTCGGCCAGGGGAAAGCCGAAACTGGCAACCGCAAGCGCCCGACCGCGATGTTTGGTGAAATATCGCGCGATGCCGGTCATGCTGACATGGGTCATCAAGCCCTGACCGGCGAGACGCAGGACAAACAGGGCGGCAATCAGCATCCAGACATTACCGGCAAGCGAGATCATCACACAGCCAAGTGCAAGCAGCGCCATGGTCGCAAGGCTGTAGGAAAGGATATCGACCTTGTCGATCCAGCGCCCGACAACCGGCAGACACAGTGCACTGCCAATCGTGATCCCGGCATAGATATTGGCAAATTCGGTTTCGTTCAGGCCAAGACTGGCCGAAATAAACGGAACGAAAAGGGCCACCAGAAAGGTCTGACCGAAAGATGAGCCGAAACTGTGCAATGCGCCAAAGGTAAGCTGCCTTGGGGCCTGGCGCAGCAGAAGGATGAACTGCATGGAAGGCGGGTGTCCGGAGTTACAGGGGCGTTCAGGAACCGATTTATTTGTATGAGTATTACTGTATCGATTCAATCTGCCCGGGTCTACTGCCCGGTCGGGTAGGGTGGATATGCCAAAAGAAAAGCCCGCAACAAGATGTTGCGGGCTTTTCTATAGTGTTTTGGATCAGGCCGGATCAGCTGGCCGCGACGCTTGGTGTCGGGCCGTTCTTTTTGCCTTTCCACCAGTTCAGGCCAAGGACGATCAGAAGCACGACGGTGCCGGCAATCTCGGCCTTGAGATCGGGATAGAAGACACCGACGGTGGCCGGAACGATCAGGATGCGTGAAATGACATCCATATGATCGAACAGGTATCCTTCAAGGGCCGCGGCAAAGGCCACCAGACACAGGATGGCGGTAAAGCCGGTCCACAGAACGATCTGGATCGAGCCGCCTTCGATGATTTCCGGATTGAAGACCATGAAGGCCGGGATCAGATAGAGACCCTTGGCGAATTTCCATGCCTGGATACTGGTTTCCATGGGATTGGCATTGGCAATCGCCGCCCCCGCAAACCCGGCCAGCGCAATGGGCGGTGTGACGTTACTGTCCTGCGAATACCAGAAGACCACGAGATGGGCGATCAGCAGCGGAATGCCGAACTCGTTCGAAAGTGCCGGGCCAACCAGAACGATCAGAACGATATAGGACGCCGTTACCGGCAGGCCCATGCCGAGGATCAGGCTGGCAATCAGAACCAGAACCAGTGCCAGAACGATGTTGCCGCCCGAAAACGCGATCATCATCGAGGAGAATTTCAGGCCAAGACCGGTCAGACCAACAACCCCGACAATGATGCCGGCAACCGCACAGGCCATCGAAACGGCGACGGCGTTTTTGGCGCCGAGTTCAAGAGCGGCAATGGTGATTGCGATGCCTTTTTTGATCGCCTGTTTCAGGCCATCGTGACTTGGCTTTACCCCGTTTTGCGGAGCGACAAAGAAGTACCACAGCACATAGCGCAGGGCGGCAACCGCCATGACCGACAGAATGGCCCAGAAGCCCACCCGCATCGGCGAGATATTGAGCACGAGCAGATAAATCAGGATGCCCAGCGGCAGAATGAACTGCCAGCCTTCCTTAAGGACCTGGCGCCAGTCAGGCAGTTCGGATGCCGGCATACCGCGCATGCCGTTTTTCAGGGCAACGATGTGCACGAACAGATAGACGGTGCCAAGATACAGGATCGCCGGGAAGATCGAGATCATGACGATATCGAGATAGGGCACCTGGGTATATTCGGAAATCAGGAACGCACCCGCACCCATCAGCGGCGGGGTAATCTGACCGCCTGTGGATGCCGCGGCTTCGACACCGCCGGCCTGTGCCGGGCGATAGCCAAGGCGCTTCATCAGCGGAATGGTAAAGGCACCGGTGGTGACCACGTTGGCAATTGCCGATCCGCTGATCGATCCCATGCCGGCCGATGCCAGAACAGCAGCCTTTGCCGGGCCACCGGCCTTTTTGCCGGTCGCGGCATAGGCCATATCGATAAAGAATTTGCCCGCACCGGTGACTTCAAGGAAGGCACCGAACAGAACGAACATGAAGATATAGGTCGCCGCAACCCCCATCGGCAGGCCATAGATGCCTTCCTGACCGAGATAGAGCTGACCGACAAGACGATCAATATCCGCACCGCGATGGGACAGGATGCCGGGCAGCCATTCGCCAAGCCACGGCAGCGCCCCGCGCGGACCCGACAGGGCATAGACGATGGCGACAATCCCGATGATCGTCATGCCAAGACCAACAGCGCGGCGGCTTGCTTCGAGGACCGTGATGGTGGCGATCACGCCAATGATCAGGTCCGAGCTGCTCCAGAAACCGGCGCGGTTGATGATTTCGTCGAGATAGAAGGAAAGATAGAAGCCTGTGGTGAAGGCACCGGCCAGAAAGGCAAGATCAATCGCCCATCCAAGTACGCCGCGCTTCTTGTTGCTGCCGAAAACCGGGAACATCAGGAAGGCCAGGAACATGACGAAGGCAAGATGGATGCTGCGTTGGTAGAACAAACCAAGCGGCTCGATCCCTGCGCCATACATCTGGAACAAGGAGAGTGCGACTGCAACAATCGAAATTGCCAGCACAACCAGTTTGGGCTGTGGCAGTTTGTCCGTCATGGACGGAAGCGGTGCCGGTTCAGACATTAAACTTATTCCCCGGAATCAAGGCGGATGGTGACACGTGTATGTTCAGCCATCTTTGAAAGATAGATTTCGTCACCATCGGTTGTGACGATACGATGGTTAACCGCAAGCGACCCGACGCGCAGCACATAGGCATTGCCAGGCACGGGTTCGTCAATATCTTCGATCCAGTATCCCCCGCCTTCGGCACTGGTCAGAATGCCGCGACCGGGAAAATGTCCCAGTCCCGCTGCGAAGTCGGGCTGATAGGCGCGATGAAGAACCATCTTGCCAAGATCGTCTACGTAACAGTCGATCACGCCATCACCGGTAACAGAATGGTTCCAGTACAGGCACCATCCGGTTTGACGGGCAATATCGGTCCGCGCAAGAACCGATCCGTCGGCACCGATGACTTCAAGATGGTCGACGGTTGTGCCGGGTTTGACTTCCTGATGGCTGGCGGGACCAGCACAGGCCGTGATCGAGAGAAGAAGGGCGGCCAGTAAAGGCCGCCCGAACTTTTTGGAAATCATGGATAGAGCTGCGGCGGAATCGGGTTGCCGGTCTCTTCGTAGTAACGCAGTGCGCCCGGATGCATCGGAATCGGAGTCGAGTTCAGAGCAAAGTCAACGGTGGTGTCGTTGGCGGCCGGGTGAATGGCGATCAGTTCGTCGACCTTTTCAAACAGGGTCTTGGTGATCTGATAAGCCAGTTCTTCATCCATGTCGGCATTCACGAACAGAACGTTCGGGGTCGAGATGGTGTTGACCGGTGCGGTGACGCCTTCGTAAACGCCGGTACGCAGGGCGTACGGTGCAAAGGTCGGTTCTGCGTCAAGAGCAGCGAGGATTTCCTCGTCGGTCAGTGCGATCAGCTTGATGTCGCGGGTGGTTGCGAGGTTCAGGATCGAGCTGGTGGGCGGGCCGACGCTCCAGAAACCGGCATCAATGTCGCCATCACGAAGGGCGTCAGCGGTTTCGTTGAAGTTCAGGCGCTGTTCTTCGATGTCATCATAGGTGATGCCATTGGCTTCGAGCAGGGTTTTGGCCGAAACTTCGGTACCCGAACCCGGTGCGCCAACAGAAACGCGTTTGCCTTTAAGATCGGCAAGACCGTTGATGCCACTGTCGGCCATGGTGACGATCTGAACCGCGTTCGGATAGATCGATGCCAGGGCACGAACGTTATCAAGGGTACGGCCTTCGAATTTGCCGGTGCCGGTGTAGCCCGCATAAACGGTGTCGGCCAGACCGATGGCGATATCACTGTCACCACGGGCAATCAGACCCATGTTTTCAACAGATGCGCCGGTAACTTCGGCAACAGCACTGGTGCCGTCGATGTATTTGGTGATCAGTTCTGCGAGACCACCGCCATACGGATAATAGGTGCCGCCGGTACCACCGGTTGCAATTGAAAGCTGCTGTGCTGAAGCAGGAATAGCGGTCAGCATCATGGCTGCGGCTGCTGCTGAAAGCAGAGTACGTAGCTTCATGGTAGTCCTCCCTAGGGTTAACACTCTTTACGTCCAATTAATCAAAGATCGCTTTAGAAATCGGTTCTTCACGTTCTTGACCGGCCAATTGTCATGGCCTGTTATTTTTGGATTTCGCGAACTGGCCGGACAAAAATCCGTCGGGCAGATTCCCGATCGGGTTCCGGTTTCCGTCAACGCCACCTGCGGGCAGGGCGTTTGATGCGGGCCGCTGAAATCGTCCAAGAGAGTTGATTTGAAAACAACCATTCCGTCACCCCGGACGGGGCTGGTTGTGTGGTCTCCTCCCTGTATTTCGATCATTTTATCATTTTGGTACTCGAATGTGCAATGAGTATGCCAAAACAGAAATAAAAAATACTATTTAAAATCAAATGCTTATTTTGCAGTTTTTTGACAAATCGGCATAATCTTGCCGATATGCCGGAATCAATCGGCGGATTCTTGCCGATGGGCCGGAAGCTCAGACCGGCTTTTCGCGGCGGATATTGAGCTTTTTCATCTTCTCGTTCAGGGTCCGGCGGGGGATGTCGAGTTCTTCCATCACCGACTTGATATTGCCGTCATGGCGATCAAGGGCATCGCGGATAACGCGTTCTTCGAAATCGCGCAGCTGATCGGCCAGGGCAAGGTCACCGGGCAATCGTGATGTTTTCTCAAATCCGGCCTTGAACAGGCGCTTGAACCTTTCCTCAGGGCTTCCGACCAGAAGGACATAGCGTTCGGCCATGTTTTTCAATTCGCGGACATTGCCCGACCAGTCATGGGATTTAAGTTGCCCGATCAGGACCGGCCCCAGACGTTCATAGGGGCGTTCAAACCGTTCGGCGGCGCGTTCGGCAAAAATATCAAACAGCAGGGCCACATCATCCTTGCGATCACGCAAGGGGGCGATGGCCAGTTCAAAAGTATTGATGCGAAACAGCAGATCTTCGCGGAATTTCCGTGCTGAGACGGCTTCGACCAGATCTTCGTTGGTGGCACAGATTAGCCGGAAATCGACCTTTACCGGGGCGTTTGAGCCAACGCGAACGACTTCGCGCTGTTCGATCACGCGCAGCAATTTGGCCTGAAGGGCAAGCGGCATGCTTGAAATCTCGTCAAGGAAAAGCGTGCCGCCGATTGCATGTTCGATCCAGCCTACCCGCTGACTGACCGCCCCGGTGAAGGCACCCTTTTCGTGGCCGAAAAGTTCGCTTTCAGCAGTGCTTTCGGGAATGGCGGCACAGTTGACTGCGACGAATTTTTCGTCGCGCCGGTCGCTCAGATCATGGATGGCGCGCGCGACCAGTTCCTTGCCGGTGCCGGTTTCGCCGGAAATCAGGACCGGGACTTCGGTCGGTGCGATATTGGCAATTTCATCCTTAAGGGCGCGCATCGGCAAAGAGTTGCCGATCAGGCGACTGTCCAGACTGCCGCGCTGGGCGATCTGTTGGCGCAGCTTGCGGTTTTCCAGAACCAGCCGACGCTTTTCGATGGCACGTTCGAGGCTTTCGACAATGTCTTTGGGTTCGAACGGTTTTTCAACAAAGTCATAGGCGCCGCTTTTCATGGCCTCGACTGCCATGGGGACATCGCCGTGCCCGGTCATCAGGATGACGGGAATATCGGAATCGGCTGACAGCACCGAGCGGGTAAAGGTGATGCCATCGAGTTTGGGCATCTTCACATCGGTCAGGATGACCCCGGCAAAATCCGGGCGGATATCGCGCAGGGCTTCGCGGGCGTCCTCATAGACGGTGACATCGAAATCAGACAGTTCCAGCCATTGCGACAGCGCCATGCGCATGGCGGCATCATCATCGACAATAATGATGTGCGGTTTTGCGAATTGATCCTGGGTCTGATCTGATGACGTCACGTTTTCTTGTCCCTGAGCAACGGCAATCGAACTTCGAAGCAGGCACCGCCGGTGGTGGTGTTATAGGCTTTGATGGTGCCGCCAAAGTCCCGCACAATGCCATAAGTTACCGAAAGTCCCAATCCCACACCTTGGCCCGGGTCCTTGGTGGTGAAGAACGGATCAAAAAGCAGCGACAGCGTTTCGTCATTCATGCCCGGTCCGGTATCGGTAATGCGCATGACGACATCGTTGCGGTTGCTACTCAGATCGATGCGGATGCGTTTGACCGAACTGTTTTCCATGGCATCGAGCGCATTGCGGATGATGTTGACGCAAATCTGTTCGATACGGACCAGATCGGCATGGACAAAAAGCGGTGTTTCGGGTTCGTGGCGTTCGAGCGTGCAGTTTTCAGAATCGAGTTGCGGACTGAGAAGTTGCAAGGCGTTGTTCAGCGCGATCTTGAGATCGACGGCCTCCAGCACACCGGTTGATTTGCGCGAGAATGTCTTGAGCTGTCCGGTGATCGCCCCCATGCGTTCGGTCAGTGATGAAATCTGGCCGATATTCTGATCAAGCTGGTCGGTTTTGCCGCGTTCGATCATCAGTTTGGCACTGGCGCAGAATGTCCGGATGGCGGCAATCGGCTGATTGATTTCATGGGCAATGGCCGCCGACATCTGACCCAGGGCGGCCAGTTTTCCGGCCTGAACCAGTTCATTCTGGGTGCCGCGCAGTTCTTCTTCGGTTCTGCGGCGTTCGTTGATTTCTTCTTCCAGCCGGGTGTTGAGCGCCTGAATGCGTTCGAATTCGCGGGCTTCGCGCTGGGATGCCAGTTTCAGTTCGCGTTCACGCAAGAACAGGATGACCAGCACAATCATCCCCCCTCCGATAATGGCAATCAGCATGACGGCGGCCTGACGGTCGGTGACCTGATCCATCGAGGTCAGATAATAGATGCGCCAGTCACTGCCGCGGATCGGTTTGCTGTCAAACAGGAAACGCTGGGAACTGATGGTGACGATGCCCGAACCCTTGGCCAGTTGCTGTCCGACGTTAAGGGATGTCAGATCACGGCCGGAATATTGACGATTGCGCACAATGCGCGCGCGATCGGCATCCGAAAGGGGCGACAGGGTCCGGTATTTCCAGTCGCCGCGACTGGTCAGGGTGATGACGCCATCGGCATCGGCAACGAAGACGGTTTCGCCGCCTTCCTGCCAGTTCATTTCAAGTTCATCGAGTTCGAGTTTGACGACAACAACCCCGATAACCGCGCCATTCTGGCGAATGGAATTGGAAATGAACAGGCCCGCCCGCCCGGTGGTGACCCCGATGCCAAAAAAGAATCCCTCGTTGCCGGCAATTGCCTGACTGAAATAGGGGCGGAATGAATAATCCTCGCCAACGAAGCTGTCGGGCGTGTTCCAGTTGCTTGAAGCCACGGTCATGCCGGTTTTGTCGAGAACATAAAGCGCCGCCGCCCCGGACCGGTCATTGACCCGTTCAAGATAGAAATTGGCAATCTGGGCTGATTGCGGATCGGAGATCGCATCGATCACCTGATGATGTCGGGCCACGACATAGGGCAGATAACGATACCGGTCGATTGCCGCGCGCAGGGAACTGTCATAAAGGGCAAGGCGCGCCTGTCCTGTGGTTTCAAGTTCGCGGATCGTCAGATTGCCGGTCGAACTGACGGCAAGCCACACCACCAGGGCCGAAATCACCGTGCCTGCGAAGGTCAGGCTTGCGCGGCTGAAATTGCGTAACCAGTAAAAAATTGCGGCCTCCGACAGCATCAGGGATCAATTATCCGTGTCGCGCGTTTCCGATGGATTGGCGAATTGACCCCGGGATGGTGATTGTTATTGGGCGGGTTGGCGTAAAGTCAACAAATACAGGTAAATCGCGCTGATTGCTGTGCGTGTATTCGATAGGCCTTAATTATGCCGCAAGCGGTTATTTTTTCGCCACATTGGAATGTAAATTGTATAGTCGCAAAACTGAATTGGGTTTCGGCCCGCTAATTGTATCTGTCCAGATGACGAGGTCCAGGTGAGTAAGATCGCACTTGTTGATGACGACCGTAATATCCTGACGTCTGTTTCCATGGCCCTGGAAGAAGAGGGTTATGAGGTTCTGACATATTCGGATGGTTCGGAGGCGCTACATGCCCTGACCAAGGAAGAACCGGATCTTGCCGTGCTTGATATCAAGATGCCGCGCATGGACGGATTGGAGCTTCTGACCCATCTGCGCAAGAAGACCGAAATGCCGGTCATTTTCCTGACATCGAAAGATGACGAGGTTGATGAGCTGACCGGTCTTCGCATGGGGGCAGACGATTATATCAAGAAGCCGTTTTCCCAGCGTCTGCTGATTGAACGTATCCGCACATTGTTGCGCCGTTCGGAAATCATGCGTGCAGGCGGTGTGCGCCCGAACGGATCGGATGATGTGTTACAGCGTGGGGATCTGGTTCTTGATCCGTCGCGTCACATGTGCAGCTGGAAAGGCCAGCATGTGAACCTGACCGTGACCGAGTTCCTGTTGATCCAGGCACTTGCGAAACATCCGGGCCATGTGAAAAACCGTGACCAGCTGATCGATGCGGCCTATGGCGAGCATATCTATGTTGATGACCGCACGATTGACAGCCACATCAAGCGCCTGCGCAAGAAGTTCCGCGAAACCGACAAGGAATTCAAGGAAATCGAAACGCTGTATGGCGTCGGGTACCGGTATCGCGACTCTGCCACTGTTGCAGGTTGATCAGACGAATTATGGTGCCGGGACAAATATGTTCCGGCATCTGTCATTTTTGCCGGCCCGACCATGACGGGCCAGTTACGCAGGTTTGAATGAGCGATCAAAGCGCTGGCGATCAGGACCAGACGACAAGCCAGTCCGAAACACGGACGGCACGCATAGAGGAACGCCACGGGCTGTTTTCCCCGTTGACCTGGCGCATTCTTGCCGTGAATGCGCTGGCGCTGTTTGTCTTGGTGGCGGGGATTTTATATCTCGGCCGCTACAAGCAGGAACTCATTCATTCCGAGCTTGAAGCGATGGCCGTACAGGCCGAAATGTATGCTGCTGCGCTTTCGACATCGGCCGTCAGTTCCGAAGATGATGCAACCAACCGTGTGAAACTTGAAGTCGCACGCGAAATGGTGCGCCGTCTGGTCGGGATTACCGGCGCGCGGACGCGGCTTTTTGCCACCAACGGCAAATTGATGGCCGATAGCCGCAATATCCAGTCCTTTGGCGCGGGCACCATCCAGGCCGAAGAATTGCCCGCACCGGGCGATGAAGATGCCTTTGCCGAAATCATGCGCAAACTGACAGACGGGCTTTTGACCCTGTTTGAAGGCGAGCAGCCCTTGCCGCTTTATGTTGATCCGCCGGTTGCCAGTGCGGCCGATTATCCGGAAGTGCGCGCAGCCCTTGCCGGCTATTCGCGCGGCGTGGTCCGGGTTGACAGCCAGGGGCGGCGTATTTTGTCCGTATCGGTGCCGGTGGCACGGTTCAAGCAGGTGCTGGCATCAGTGATGCTGACCAAAAGCGGCGAGCAGATCGAAAGTGCCCTGCATGCGGTGCGGCTTGATATCCTCAAAATCTTTGTGTTTGCCTTTGGCATCACGGTGTTGCTGTCGATTTATCTGGCCGGGGTGATTACCCGTCCGCTTAATCGTCTGGCGCGCGCCGCCGAACGGGTCCGGCGTAGCAAAAACCGCCAGTTCACCATCCCTGATCTTTCGGACCGGCGCGATGAGATTGGCGATCTTTCGACCACCCTTCGTGATATGACCGAAACGCTTTGGGATCGTATGGATGCGATTGAACGGTTTGCCGCCGATGTCGCGCATGAAATCAAAAACCCGTTGACGTCGCTGCGCAGTGCGGTGGAAACGGCCACCCGGCTTAAAGATCCGGAACGCCAGCGCCGTCTGATGGAAATCATTGCCGAAGACGTGCAGCGTCTTGACCGCCTTATCAGTGATATTTCCGACTATTCGCGCATGGATGCCGAATTGTCGCGTGCCGAAAGCGAAGAGGTCGATCTTCGGGTTCTGTTGCAGACGCTGGGCGAACTTTACAATGCCGATCCGAGCGGCCCGCGCATTCGGGTCTCTGTACCCGAAGACCTGAATGTGCCCGCCCTTGAAAGCCGGTTGACCCAGGTGTTCAGAAACCTGATTTCAAACGCCATCACCTTCAGCCCCGAAGGCGGCGAAGTCCGCGTGCGGGCATGGCGTGACAAGGATTGGGCGGTAATCACGATCGAAGATGACGGGCCGGGTATCCCGCCGGGCAAGGAAGAGGCGATCTTTGACCGCTTCTATACCGAGCGGCCATCGACCGAGAAATTCGGGCAGCATTCGGGGCTTGGTCTTTCGATTTCCAAGCGGATCATTTCCGCCCATAACGGCGAACTGAGCGCACAGAATCGGGTGGTTGATGACGCGGTCAAGGGCGCGATATTCACCATTCGCCTGCCGCTGGAATAAGATTCTTCAGGTCAGAAGCCGCCAAACGCTTATGCGGAAGGTCAGGTTGCGCCCGATCCGCTTGTTTGGTGTTTGACAACAAACGCCCGGCCCCGCATCGTTTTCCCATTATGTCCCAACTTCATGCAAACTGTGTCCAGATCGGTGCCCATGCGCTGTTATTGCGCGGGCCGTCCGGTTCGGGAAAATCGAGTATTTCCTTGCGCCTGATTGATGCGGGGGGCTGTCTGATTTCGGATGATCGGACGGACCTTGTTGCGCGTGACGGACGTTTGATCGCAACAGCGCCATCAACGATTGCCGGGTTGTGCGAAGTGCGCGGCATCGGCATTGTACGCGGATTGCCGATTGCCGCCGAAGGCGATGTCAGGGTTCTGATTGATCTGGTGGCGGACGCAACCCAGGTTGAAAGAATGCCGCACTGCACTGCCGAAGAGATTTGTGGCATAACTGTCCCGCGTTGGACATTATGTGCAACCGATCGGGCACTTGATGCCAAGATCAGGGTCGCGCTGGCTGTTGCGACCGGTGAAATGCGACTTGAAGCTTAAGGACTCTGTTTTGCAGAAAACGCCTGTCAAATCGTCTGATGACCTGCAAACCGCGCTTGGCAGTTTTGATGGCAAAAGCGGTCTTGTTCTTGTCACCGGTGTATCGGGGGCCGGTCGGACGACCACCCTTAAGATCCTTGAAGATTTCGGGTTTGATGCGGTGGATAACCTGCCGCTTCGGATGTTGTCGGCACTGGTGCCAAGCGATTGCCGCCCCGACCGTCCGATTGCCATCGGGCTGGATATCCGTACCCGTGATTTCGGCGTGGACCAGTTTGTCGACATTGTCGGACGTTTGCGCAAACAGACCGGCATGGAACCGTTGATGATCTATGTCGATGCCGAGACATCGGTATTGCAGCGCCGTTTCACCGAGACGCGGCGTCCCCATCCGTTAAGCCACGACCGTCCGCTGGTGGATGCGATCGAGCATGAAAAACGCCTGATGGCGCCGATTGCGGCGACGGCGGACATGCGGATCGACACATCCAGAATGAAATCGGCCGAACTTCGCAAGATCCTTCAGGACCAGTTCGACATTGGCGAAAACGAAGGCATGGCGATTTTTGTCAAAAGCTTTTCGTTCCGTCAGGGCGTGCCGGCAGAAGCCGATCTGGTTTTTGACGTTCGCTTTCTGCGCAACCCGCATTATGATCCCGAGCTTCGCCTTTTGACCGGGATGAATGACCGGGTGGGCAAATATATTGAAGAAGACCCGGACTTCGCAGGGTTCATCACCCGTTTGAAGGCAATGCTGGAGCCGATTTTGCCGCGCTATGCGCAAGAAGGGAAAAGCTATCTGACCATTGCGATCGGATGTACGGGTGGACAACATCGTTCGGTTTATATCGCGCGGATACTCAATGACTGGATTGCCGATCTGGGATATGACACACATCTCGGACATCGAGACAAGCCAGATGAACCGACATCGGGGGAGTGACTAAAATGGAGAAAACTGCATGATCGGGATGGTGCTGGTCACCCATGGCGATCTCGCGAAAGAGTTCGTATCTGCCTTGCAGCACGTCGTTGGCGAGCAGGAAAATGTCGAAGCGGTCTGTATCGGACCCGATGACGACATGGAACAACGCCGTTCGGACATTCTTGCCAGCGTCGAAAAGGTCGATAGCGGCAAGGGGGTTGTCCTTTTGACTGACATGTTTGGCGGGACGCCGTCCAATCTGGCGATTTCCATCATGGAACAGGCAAATGTCGAAGTTATCGCAGGGGTAAATTTACCTTTGTTGATCAAACTGGCATCTGTTCGCATCGACGGGACACTGGCCGAGACGGTAAATGCGGCCCAGGATGCCGGACGCAAATATATCAACGTCGCGTCGCGTCTGCTAAGCGGCGAGGAATAAGTCAGCAACAAAAATAAGAAGGCCGGATGTATCGCGATCACGCATCCGGCTGGCGGGGACATAGATGGCGCAAAAGGAAAAACGAATCCTTACGATCAGCAACCAGCGCGGATTGCACGCGCGGGCGGCGGCGAAATTTGTTAAACTGGCTGGTGAATTTGAATCCAGCATCATGGTCCGCAATCGCGGCACCGAAGTTTCCGGCGTATCGATCATGGGGCTTATGATGCTTGCGGCATCGATTGGCACCGAGATTGAAGTCGAAGCCACCGGACCGGACGCCACCAAGGCGATCGAGGCCCTGAACGAACTGGTCGATGCAAAGTTCGACGAAGAATAAGCCGACCGGCAATACCCAAGATTTCTGAAACCAAGACTTCTGACTTTCGGGAAAACAACAAGAACAGGTTCTGACCCCAGGTTTGCAAGTTCCGCCAAAAGACACAACCATCACCGACGATCACGCAACCGGCGCACGCCGCGTCATTACCGGGCTGGGCGCATCGGGCGGAATTGTGATTGGTCGGGCCTTTGTTCTGGACCGGCAATATATCCAGATCAGCCGCAAACCGGTTGCCGAAGACGCCATTCAGGCCGAATGCAAACGTCTGCATGACGGTGTTGGCGAAAGTATCGATCAGCTAAAACGGCTGAAATCCCAATCATCGACCGCCGACAGTGCCGCATCCGAGGAGCTTGGCTTCCTTCTGGATGCCTATATCCACATGCTGACCCAGTCGCGTCTGGTGCGCGGGGCAGAAGAACTGATTGTGTCGCGGCGCCTTAATGCGGTGCATGCGGTCAGCGAAGTGATCGACGCCATCGCCACCCAGTTTTCGGGCATGGATGATCGCTATATCGCCGCACGCGCCACCGATATCCGCGAGGTCGGCCTGCGTCTGATGCGCTGTCTGATGGGGGAAACCGATCGGGCGGTGGACAAGGCGCCCAAGGGGGCGATCCTGATTGCAGAAGATGTCAGTCCGGCCGACATGGCACGGTTTGAACCCGGACAAATGACCGCCTTTGTCACGGCCCTTGGCGGGGCCGAGGGGCATACCGCGATCATGGCGAGATCCCTTGGTATTCCGGCGGTTCTCGGGGCGGCTGATATTATTCGCGGGGTATCTGGCGGGGATCAGATCATTGTCGATGGCGGGCGCGGTGAAGTCATTCTGTCGCCGACGGACGCCGATATCGAACATTACAGTCAGCGCCGTGCCGACTGGCTGGCAGCACGTGACAAGCTTGCCGCCCTTCGGGATGTGCCATCGGCGACCCGCGACGGGGTGGATATTGATCTTCATGCCAATATCGAATTGCCGATCGAACTTTCGGCTGCCCTTGAAAACGGCGCGACGGGCATCGGGCTTTTGCGCAGTGAATTCATGTTCATGAACAAGGATTACCTGCCTGACGAGGATGAGCAATACGAAGAACTGGCCGATATCGTAAAGCGGATGGACGGCAAGCCGGTGACGATCCGCACCCTTGATATCGGGGGGGAAAAGCTGGCCGTCGCCTTGCAGTCGGAAATCGCATCGGGGCCAAACCCGGCCCTTGGTTTGCGCGGAATCCGGTTGTCGCTTCGGAAATCGGAACTTCTTGAAGTGCAGTTTGCCGCCATCTTGCGGGCGTCACTGCATGGATCGGTGCGGGTTCTGATCCCGATGGTGGTCGGGGTGCATGAAATGACCCGGGCGCGCCAGATATATGAATCCGTGGCCAAACGCCTGCGCAAGGAAGGGCATGCCATCCCCGAAGCCTTGCCACCACTGGGCGCAATGATCGAAATTCCGGCCGCGGCGATTGCCATTGATACCCTGTCGCGGGAATGCGATTTCTTTGCGATCGGGACCAATGACTTGACCCAATATACCCTGGCGATCGATCGAACCGATGATCAGGTCGCGGGCCTTTATGATCCGCTTAATCCGGCTGTGTTGCGCCTGATCCGGGATGTGATCCGGGTGGCAGGCGAACGCGACATTCCGGTCAGTGTTTGTGGGGAAATGGCCGGTGATCCGCGCTATGTGCCGCTTTTCATCGGGTTCGGGTTGCGCAATCTTTCGATGTCGCCGGTCAATCTGTTGCCGGTCAAACAGCGGCTGCGCCGGCTTGATACCCGTAATTCCCACCATCAGGCCAATCGGGTCATGGAACAATGGGATTCGGCACGGATCGCCATGATGCTTGACGATTTTAACGATCTGGCCTGATTGCACGGCCGGGCGGTCTTGCCCAAACAGACAATCATCCCGACATAGGGGACACCCAAGTCAATTTGCACGGCGATCCGGCGGATTTCGGCGGTGCGTTGCAGTTTGCGCGATGCATGTTGCGTATTTGGGCAAAAAAAGACTTGAAAACGATATAAAGAAATCTTTATATGTGACCCATCGCGGTCAGGGAAGTGATCGCAACAGAATTTCTCGGCGTATCGGCAAGACCAGAAGTCTATGGCGGATGCGCCATTCCTGTTTGATTGGAGACGACATGTCGAACTTTACCGATTACAAGGTCGCGGACATTTCGCTGGCCTCGTGGGGCCGCAAGGAAATCGCGATTGCCGAAACCGAAATGCCGGGCCTGATGGCGCTGCGCGAAGAGTATGGCAATGCAAAACCGCTTGCTGGCGCACGCATCGTCGGCTGCCTGCACATGACCATCCAGACCGCAGTTCTGATCGAGACGCTGACGGCACTTGGTGCTGAAGTTCGCTGGTCGTCGTGCAACATCTTCTCGACCCAGGATCAGGCTGCTGCGGCGATTGCGGCTGCTGAAATTCCGGTCTTCGCATGGAAAGGCGAAACCGAGGAAGAATTCTGGTGGTGCATCGAGCAGACCATTTCCGGTCCGAACGGCTGGAAGCCGAACCTTATTCTTGATGATGGCGGCGACGTTACCCAGCTGATCCACGACAAGTATCCGGAACTTCTCGAAGACATCAAAGGTCTGTCGGAAGAAACCACCACCGGTGTGCATCGCCTTTATGAAATGGCGAAAAAAGGCACGCTCAAGGTTCCGGCGATCAACGTCAATGACTCGGTCACCAAGTCGAAATTCGACAACCTTTATGGCTGCCGTGAGTCGCTTGTTGATGGCATCAAGCGCGCAACCGACGTGATGGTTGCGGGCAAGATCGCGGTTGTTGCCGGCTTTGGCGATGTGGGCAAAGGTTCTGCTGCTTCGATGCGCAGCCAGGGTGCCCGCGTTCTGGTAACCGAAATCGATCCGATCTGCGCGCTTCAGGCCGCGATGGAAGGTTACGAAGTCACCACCATGGAAGACGCAGCCCCGGTTGGCGATATCTTTGTCACCACCACCGGTAACATCGACATCATCACGCTTGACCACATGCGTGCGATGAAAGACCGCGCAATTGTTTGCAACATCGGTCACTTCGATTCCGAAATCCAGATCGGTTCGCTGCGCAATTACAAGTGGGACAACGTCAAGCCGCAGGTCGACGAAGTCGAATTCCCGGATGGCAAACGTCTGATCGTTCTGGCCGAAGGTCGTTTGGTCAACCTTGGTTGCGCAACCGGTCACCCGAGCTTTGTGATGTCGGCATCCTTCACCAACCAGGTGCTGGCACAGATCGAGCTGTGGAAAAACCACGCGAACTACGAAAACAAGGTTTATGTCCTGCCCAAACACCTTGATGAGAAAGTTGCAGCCCTGCATCTTGACCGTCTTGGCGTTAAACTGACCAAACTGTCCCAGGAACAGGCTGATTATATCGGCGTTCCGCAGGCTGGTCCGTTCAAGCCGGATCATTACCGCTACTAATCGGTTATCACCGATCTGCATCAAAGCCGGTCTGTTCGTTCAGACCGGCTTTTTTGTGTTTGATGCCCATGGGATCGACGCCTGATCGGGCAGAAACAAAATCGATGCACAGCAAATTGAAAAGGTTCTAGGATCGGGTGTGACTTATATGATTGTATGGGAAGCTGAATTGATGTGAGCCGGTTCTTTCCGGCTTTTCAGCGCCATTCCGCCACCACAGAGAAATCGATCCATGCCCCAGCTTGAAATCGAATATTCCGCCAAACTGCCGATTGCCGACGAGTTGTCCAAGCTTGCGGTTGATCTTCATTATGTTGTCGCGCGCGAAGCCGATGCGGATCTTGGGTCTTTCAAGACCCGGATTACACCGCTTGAAAATGTGGTGATTGCCGATGGCAGTGACCGTCATGCCATGGTTCATCTTGATATCCGGTTATTGTCGGGGCGCAGTGAACGGGCGAAATTTGCCACGGGCGAAGCGGCCCTTGCGGCCTTGCGCGACCGGCTGGAATGGCTGGTTGGGGATTATGCGGTGCAATTTACCGTCGAGGTCCATGATCTTGACCGGGCCAATTATCACAAACATGTCACCGGTGTTGCACAGGTGCCCGGCTGATTACATCAGAAGGGCTTCATGGATCGGGTGATCTGGCCCGTATCGGTCATTGAGAAGCTTGATCAGCTCACGCGAGAATTCCTTGCCGGCATCAAGCAACGACCGTAATTCCGCATCATTGCGATCATGCGGGCCGACCCCGTCCAGACGTGCCCGTACATCGGGATCGGACAATTCGCGCAGGAACCGGTCATAAAGTTCAAGCGCAGGCAGGCTTTTTTCACCAAACACGGTTTGCAGGCGCGTAATAGGTGGAAGCTGCAAAAGTTCCGACAGTTTTTCACGTTTCCCCGCATAATCACGACCCGCAGTTTCAGCAGCCGCAATAATGCCGCCGAAATAAAGCATTTTGCGTGAAAAGACGAGTTTCAGGCGCCGTGGTGCCCAGGCTTTGCTGGCGTCGCCTTCGCGGGTTTTGATTTCAAAATCGACACTGATGGTCCGGTAATAGCGGATCACATCATTGACCAGAAATCGCGCAATCGAGTCCCGGGTGACCGATGTGGTGACGTAATTGGCGATCAGATCGTCAAAGAATTTGCGTTTGCCGGCTTCGTTATAAAGCCATTCGCATTCCAGCAGGAACAGCAGCCGCCGGGTTGTGATCGAGTTGGTATCGCCATCCAGACCGATGCGATTTACCAGTTCCTCGGCGGTGACATAGGATGAAAACGGGCCGTTTACGGCCGGTTTGCGGGTCACCATTTTGCCAAGGATATCGGCGACATCCTGATGGGGGGCCTGATCACGTTCGGCTTCGCGGCCAATGATGAAATAATCAAGATCGGATTGATCGGATGCCTCGTGCCGGCCATAGGAACCGGTTACCACAACGCAAAAATTATCACCCGTCAGGCGGTTGCCCAACGCATCACGCATCTCTGCCAGACGACGGGCAGAGTAATCCTGATTGGTGGCGATGGTTGCGGGTAACAAGATCGGGACAGCCTCTTGGTGCGACTCGTTGATTACCAACTATCTGCGTAAAGGTTAAAGATTAATACCGCGTTTAACTTATATGGGGTGTGCGGGATTAAGATGATTGACGGTCCGGTTAAAAAGCCCAAACTTGGCGCCCGGGTTCCGGCACCGGAAACCGCGCCCCACAGATTTTTAGAAAAGATTCCCGCCATGGACATCGCCAATTTGCCATTCGGCACGACCGACTGGTCAAGTGTTGAAGCCACCAGACATCCCGGCGAGACCGGATTTGCCACCTGGCGCACCCGACAATTCGGTCCGATCCGGGTTCGAATGGTGCAATATTCACCGGGCTATCTTGCCGATCACTGGTGTTCGAAGGGGCATATCCTGCTGTGCCTTGAAGGCGAACTTGTGACCGAACTTGACGATGGTCGGACCTTCATTCTCAAACCCGGTATGAGCTACCAGGTGGCGGACAATGCCGAAGCCCACCGTTCATCAACCAAAAGCGGTGCGACCTTGTTTGTGGTCGATTGACATTGTGGCAGCCCGTTGCGGGGCGGTATCGACCAGCGCGTCAGGCAGCCCCGCATAACAGGAAGGATTGCCTTTCGAGGCATCGTATTTGACGGCCTGATCAAGTCAGCCCGGTTTCCGACATCCTTGATACTTGAACATCGTGCGTCAATTCGTGTCCGGGGTTCATGATCGCTACATCACAGCCCCGATTTGCCAGGGAACAAATTCCGCACTGCCAAAGCCAAGGGCTTCGCTTTTGCTTTTGGTGCCTGATGCAATTTCAAGAAACAGGTCGAATATTTCGCGGCCTTTTTCTTCGATTGTAACCGCACCATCGACAATGGTCCCGCAATTGACGTCCATGTCTTCGGTCATGTTTTCATACATCGTACTGTTGGTTGCCAGCTTGATGCACGGGCTTGGCACATAACCCGAAACCGATCCGCGACCGGTTGTAAAGGCAATCAGGGTAGCCCCGCTTGCGATTTGGCCGGTGACAGAGCACGGGTCGTAGCCGGGGCTGTCCATAAAGACAAAGCCCTTTTGGGTGATGATCTGACCAAATTCATAGACATCGGTCAGGGGGGCGGTGCCGCCCTTGGCAACGGCACCCAGTGACTTTTCCAGAATGGTGGTCAAGCC
Source organism: Thalassospira sp. GO-4 (assembly GCF_023588965.1). Classification (NCBI taxonomy): domain Bacteria; kingdom Pseudomonadati; phylum Pseudomonadota; class Alphaproteobacteria; order Rhodospirillales; family Thalassospiraceae; genus Thalassospira; species Thalassospira sp. GO-4. The sequence continues at coordinate 2,764,194 of NZ_CP097807.1, read as the reverse complement.
GCCCCGTTTGTTGCCCGGCGACGGGTTGTTGTTCATTTCGCCGCCACGCACCGATGTGTAGTTTTCCCACCACAAAATCCGGTCGACCAGTTTCTGGCCAACTGCGTCATTGATGGCGCGTCGGGTCAGAAGATGTTCGGCCCCATAGATTTCAGGGGTTTCCGAAAGGATGGTGGTGCCGCCGTGACGGACCAGCAAATCGGACGCATAGCCGAGTGCCGGATTGGCGGTAATGCCGGAATATCCATCCGATCCACCACATTGCAGACCAACAATCAGTTCGGATGCCGGTGCGCGGACCCGCTTGGCGTGATTGGCGCGAAGGGCCAGATCACGGACAATATCAACGCCGCGTTCGACAGTTTGGCGTGTGCCGCCGCTGTTCTGGATGGTCATGTAATGGAAATTGCCGTCATGACGCAGTTTTTCAGCACCGACAAGATCTTCGACCTGCATGGCTTCGCACCCCAGACCGACCAGCAGGATGCCGCCGAAATTCGGATGTTTGGCATAGCCCGCAAGGGTTCGAAACAGGGTGTCATAGCCCTCGTCATGGCGGCCCATGCCACAGCCACTGCCATGCACGATCGGCACGATGCCATCGACATTTTCAAGATCGGCAAACCAGCCGGTTTTTTCCGCCTGTTCGGCAATGAAACGCGCGACACTGCCCGAGCAATTCACAGATGTCAGAACACCGATATAGTTCCGGGTGCCAAAGCGTCCGTCACTGCGCGGATAACCCATGAAAAAGCGGGTATCCGAAGCGGGAGGCAAAGGTTTGGCATCTTTGCTGAAATCATGGTTCTGGCGATGGTCGCTCATGCCGAGATTGTGGGTATGAACATGATCGCCGGGTTTGATGTCGGTGGTGGCGACGCCAATGATCTGACCATAGCGCAGAACAGATTGGCCGGCGGCAATTGGACGTATTGCGACTTTGTGGCCACGTGCGACCGGGGCAGTCAGGGGAACAGAACTTTTGGAAAGTTCTGCCCCCGTTTTCAGGTCTGCCAGGGCAATTTCGACATTGTCGCCGGGATGCAGCAAGATGCTGATGGGTGGGGATTGGGTCATTTGCATCTATTTTCGTGCTTTATTGCCGATAAAGAAGTTCAGGCAAGAACAGGGTGATCGAAGGCACATAGGTCAAAAGCAACAACACAGCGATCAGCGGAACCAGGAACGGCATGGTGGCCTTGGCACAGCGTTCAAATGATATGGCCGACACCTTGGACAGCACATAAAGCACCATGCCGATGGGCGGTGTCAGAAGACCGATCATCAGGTTGAGAATGACGATGATGCCCAGATGGATCGGGTCGATGCCAAGCTGCAGCGAGACGGGCAGCAAGACCGGTACCAGAATGGAAATTGCCGCGATGGTTTCCATGAACAGCCCGATCACAAGCACGATCAGGGTAATGATCAGAAGGATCAGGGCCTTGTTCTGGGTCAGGCCAAGCAGGGTTTCAGAGAACACAACTGCGGCCTGATTGGCGGCAAGGATCCAGGCAAAGACACTAGCGGTCCCGACAATCAGCAAAATCGATGCAGTTGTTTCGATGGTTTCAATCGAAACCCGGATCAGTTTTTTCCAGCTTAGCGTCCGGTAAACCGCCATGCCCAGAAGGATGGCATAGCTTGCTGCGCAAACCGCGGCCTCGGTTGGGGTGAACATGCCAGATGCAATGCCACCGACAATGATGACCGGGGTCAGAAGTGGCAGAAAGGCGGTCTTGAAGGTTGAACCGACAAGCTTCGGGCTGAAGGCAACGTCACGCGGATAGTTGCGTTTGCGCGCCATCCACCAGACCATCACCATCAGGGATGCCGCCATCAGAAGACCCGGGATGATACCCGCGACAAACAGTTCCCCGATCGAGACCGAGGCCATGACACCAAAAATAACCAGCGGCAGCGAAGGCGGAATGATCGGGCCGATGGTCGAGGATGCGGCCGTGATGCCGACCGAAAAGTCGTCATCATATCCGGCGTCGCGCATAGCCTTGATTTCAATCGATCCAAGGCCACCGGCATCTGCGACGGCAGCACCGGACATACCGGCAAACACAATGCTGGCGCCGATATTCACATGGCCCAAACCACCATGGGCCCAGCCGACAAGGGCACGGGCAAAGGCAAAAATTCTGCTGGTGATACCGGCCGAATTCATCAATCCGCCAGCAAGGATAAAGAATGGAATTGCGAGAAGCGGAAAGCTGTTCATGCCGTTGATCATGTTATGAAGCAGAACGACAGGCGGCATGCCTTCAAGCAGGATATAAAGCAGCGAGGAAAGACCAAGTGCCACGGCAATCGGCAAGCGCAGGGCGATCAGGACGACCAGCGATACCAGAAGAAGAATGAAACTCATCAGCGCGGTCTCCGCAGCAAAAGAAAGATCTGGTAAAGATGGACGACCATCAGGACGCCAAGGGCAGCCAGGATCAATCCATAGAAGTAGTATTTGGGAAGCGGCAGAGAGACCATCTTCTGGTACGAGGTCTTGGTCATCAGCTCGTTCAGGGAATAGATGGCAAAGCCAAAGAAGCCTGATGACAGCAACAGCGCGACGAGTTTGAGCTTGGTCAGACCCCGCCCGGCAAGTTTGTCGATAAATTCAAGACGGATATGGCTGTCGACAAGCTGGCATTTGATCGCCCCGACAAAGGCCAGAAGAATAAGCAGGTAACGTGCGACTTCCTCGGTCCAGGCCAGTGAGTCATTCAGGACGTAGCGGGTGAAGAATTGCAGGAACACCGTGACGAACAAGGCACAAAACACCAGCAAAGCCGGAAAGTCGGCCCAGGTGATGTTCAGGCGGAAATTCGTTTCGGCTTCTTGTTGTTCCTGTTCCTTGAAAAGATCCCCGTTGATGTCAGACATTTTTGTCTCTCCGTTGGGAACGGGACATGACGTAACCGGGGGAAATGGTTTCCCCCGGCCGGATTTGGGATGGAAAGGTCAGGCGGGGTTAACCCTTGATCGCCTGAAGGCGTTCATAAATTTCCGGATCCCACGGCATGTCGTCGCTTTTCAGGCGCGGAGCAATAACGTCAATGAACGGACCACGATCAACCTTGTTGACCGTAACGCCCTGTGTGGTGAACCAGTCAGCCAGTTCTTTTTCGCTTTTGACGATTTCATCGGATGCGTGAATACCGGCTTCCTGAAGGGTATCAAGCAACAGTTTTCCGTCTTCTTCACCCAGTTTGGACATGGTTGAAGGTGAAACCAGCATGATCAGCGAGTTGATGATGTGTCCTGTCAGATTGATGTTTGACTGAACTTCATAGAACTTTTTGAACTTGATGGTCGGAAGCGGGTTTTCCTGTGCATCAACAACGCCTTGTTGCAAGGCAAGATAGACTTCGGAAAAGGCCATCGGTGTCGGGTTGGCACCGGTTTCCTTGGGGAACATCTGATAGGCCGGTGCATTGGGCGTGCGGATTTTCAGGCCCTTCATATCCGCCGGGGTCAGGACAGGTTTGTTGGAGGTGACATGACGCGCGCCATAGTAAACAAGCCCTGCAATCTGGTTGCCTGTGACGTCGGTATATTCCTTGGACAATTCGGCAAACAGATCGGATTTGACGTAATTTGACCAATGATCATAGCCGCGAAGCGCAAAGGGATAGTCCGAGATCGAGATCGGCGGATAAGTCTGCCCGAGATAGGCCACGCCGGTATAGATGATGTCAATGGAACCCAGCGTCAGGGCTTCGTTGATGGCGGCTTCCTTGCCAAGCTGGGAGGCCGGATACACCTTGATTTCATAGCGACCGTTTGTGCGTTCCGAAAACATCGATGCGGCTTCAAGTGCAGCGCGATGATACGGGGTATCGACTTCGTAAACATGGCCGAATTTCAAGACTTCTTGCGCCTTGGATGCGTTGGACATTCCTGCAAGGGTTGCAAAGGCCGTCAATCCCATCAGAAGCGTACGGGACAATTTCCGAGTGAACATTTAGTCCTCCTTGATTGTGGTTATTTTTATTTTTTGTTTTTTCCAATTGATCTTAGGGAACAGTTGCCAAGGACCTCAACTGTCTTTAATGCTTAAAAAACATCCATAAAGACAGGGGCTTTGGTGGCGCGTTCGGACCAGAAATTCAAAACCAGCTTCAATACCTGGCTTGACAGTGTTGCGGTCGGAAACTGCCCGGAATCCATATCGGGACTGGCAAGATTGCTGGGAGTGAGCCGGACGTTGGCGCGCAGTATCCTGCACCGTGCGCGCGAGATCGGCCTGATTGCCGAGGACAGCTTCCCGGTTGTGTTTTTGCGCAAGACGACCAAGTCCGATTACTTTTCGAACGCCGATATCAGAAGCCTTGAAGAGCAACTTGAAACCGATTTCATGATGTGGCTTCGCACCACACAGCCACCCCCGGGCAGTCGCCTGCGCGAAGCCGTTCTGGCCCGACAGTTCGGCGTTTCAAATACAACCATTCGGGAATTTCTGATCGGCCTAAGCCGGTTTGGCTTCATTCGCAAAGAACCACAGCGCAGCTGGATCCTTGAAGGGTTCACCGAACAATATGCCCTTGAGCTGCACGAGGTGCGCCAGATGTTCGAGACGCGTGCGATCAGCGCGATTTTTACAATCCCCAAGGAAGCTCCGTTCTGGGGAAAGATGCTGCGCATCCGGCAAGAACATATTCAATTGCGCAAAGAGATCGACACCAGATTTATCGAGTTTTCAGAACTTGATAGCCGCTTTCACCGCATCCTTAATGCCGCGACCGGGAACCGGTTCATGGATGGCTTCCAGGATTCGATATCACTGATTTTCCATTTCCATTATCGCTGGTCCAACAAGAATCAGGTTGAACGCATCATTCTTGCCATCCGCGAACATCTTGAAATTATTGATGCGATTCTGGACCGGGATCAGGTCGGAGCCGTGAAGGCGCTTGAACGTCATCTGGCAACGGCACACCAGACATTCGTGGCATCAATCCACCGTGACTAGGTGATGATGACCTTTGTGGTCAGTCAAACAGGCTTGCTGCTGCGGCCTGTTGGGCCGGGTCGGTCAGGCTGCCGACGCGTCTGAGGAAGGAATGTTTTTCCTCGTAATATCGTTTTGACAGATCGGCAAAGCAGCGGACTTCGACATCCTTGTTGATGTGAAACTCGCGGCGCGGGACTTTGGCCTCGTTCAGGTCAAAGGTGCTGGCCGATGCGCTGATCTGGTGGTCAACCGCGTCGGCGACGCCATCAAGCTCGATCCGGTTTTTCAGGCTGTGCAGGAATTTCTTGAAGGCCGGGTGGCTGTTCAGGAACGCCTTTTCGGTCAGAAGGAAGTCATCGGCGGCAAAGTCCGGCGCATTTTTAACGACAAATTCGCGGCACAGATGGTCGGTGGCAAAGCACATCGGACCAAAGATGAAATTGCGATAGATGTCTTCCTTGAGCTGCCAGAACTTGTCCAGGCGTTTGAGCGAGTCCGCATCAAGTTTGACGGCAGCTTCGAGCAGCAGGCGCGGGTGACAATGGACGTGATTGGGATGAACATAGGTTTTCGTGCGGCTGATCCCTTCGAGCGTGTCGATATTGACCGGGCCGGAAAACAGGCTGGCATGCGGGTGGTTTGATTTCTTGGACAGAAGCGCGATCACTTCATCAGGATCGACATTGTGTTTGACCAGCAGATGATTGACCGACAGATCAAGTTGGACTTCGCCGGTGATGATTTTTTCGGTCAGCTGATGGTGGTTCAGGTTGAACCGCCGGGCAAATTCCGGTTCCAGCGTATGGGAAAACGGGCCATGGCCGATATCATGCAAAAGTGCCGCAGCACCGAGCAAATCACAATCGGCATCCGATAACCCCATCAGGCGGCAATAGCGTTGCGACAGAAGGGCAACGCCGATGGTGTGGTCATAGCGCGAATGACGAATATTGGCCGGGCGTCCATTGGGATGGAACAGATAGTCGATCGCGCCCAAAAACGAGATTTCACGCAGCCGTTCAAAGGCGTGCGATGCGATGAGCTTTTTATGCAGCGGCCGGTCAAAGGCCGAGGCGATCTGGGCGCGTTTGAAATGGTAGTTATATTGTGGGACATCACGAAACAGCAGTTCCCATTCGGCAATGTCATCGGCGTTGAAATTGCTGTCAAACAGATCGCCGATTTCAGGGCCGGTATTTTGCGCGGCCTTCAGCGCGGCAGAGTCCTTTTGTGGTGCGGCCGGCTTGGCCGCCGCACGTGGAGCAAAAAGATCTAGCTGCGGTTTGGGACTCATCTGAGATTATAGATACACTTGATCTGTTACGAATGTCGGTCCCGCAGACATAAACGGATTCAGTGCCCATGTCATTGCGGTTTTTCCACAGGCGAACCCCGTGAAACACGGCTTTGCACAAGGCTGTTGCCGAGATGATGCGAAACGGTGGTAAAAGCACCCTGTTTTCACCATAATAATAGCTCATAAACACAAACGGTTAACAACACGTGACACGGAACGCATCCGAGCAAGCTTCCAAACTGAGCGGGGGAAGGAAACAGGTGAGGGCATTTTTGCGCAACTTGCCCAGATGTCGGCTGTCTGCCCTTCTTGGGGGCGGAACGGCGATCGCATCGATGCTGTTTCCTGCTGCAAGCCTTGTTGCCCAGGAAAAATTTCGCCTGAACGCGCCGGCGCAAACCGCCGCGCCCGAAGGAATCGGTGCGACAATTTTCGGAAGCCTTGCCGGACTAAGCGACCGTGACTGGCTGGTGGTTGCACTTGCCGCTGTTGGCGGGGCGGCGATTGCCGGCTGGATCGGCTGGCGGATGTCGCTTCGGATGCGCCGCCATCTTGAAGAAGTTGAAGATCACGAACATGAGCTGGCCGGTGAGAGCGAGCTTTTCACCCATCTTTTGTTTGCCGGGCCCGATCCGGTTTATTACTGGAGCCAGCAGGGCTTTGCCGAAGGCGCAAGCCCGTCTTTGCGCCGGGCGTTTCAGCTGGGCACGGATGGCCGGTTCCCCGATTTGCTTGATCTGTTGCGCGACGAGGATGCCAAGGCCCTGAAGGAGCGTGTGCGCAACCTTAAGGCCGGACATGACCGGTTTGAATTGTGGATCACGACCCTTGATGAGCGCAAATTCCACGTTACCGGCATGGCCGCACGCAAGGACCGGTCAAGCGAGGTTCTGGCCCACGGATTGTGGTTCCGTGATGAAACCCGCCATACGCGCGAACGTGAAAGCCAGTTCGGTGATTTTCAGGCCCTGAAGCACGAGGTATCGGGCCTTCGGGTGTTGCTGGACAGTTTGCCGTTCCCGGTATGGCGGCGCGATAGCGAATTGCGTCTGATTGATTGCAATGCGGCCTATGCCGATGCGGTCGAACAGCCAAGCATCGAGGATGCGCTGGCCAATCAGGCCGAAATCGGTGCGGGGATCATTCCGGATCACGGGCGGTCGCTTGCCGCATCGGTTCAGCGCAATGGCGAAAGCCTGACACGGGATTATCATGTGGTGATCAGGGGCGACCGCAAATTGCTGCGCATTACCGAATCCCCGTCCACCGATGCCAATGGATACGATGGGCTGATCGGATTTGCAATTGATTGCACCCCGGTCGAGGAATTGCAGTCCGATCTGTCGCGCCATATTCGCGCCCATGCCGAAGTTCTGGAAAATCTGGGAACGGCAATTGCGGTTTATGGCGGGGACAAGGGGCTTATTTTCTTTAACACCGCCTTTACCAAGCTTTGGGATCTGGATGACGAATGGCTGTGGTCGGAGCCGACCCATGACGATGTTTTGCGCCGCCTGCGCGATGAACGCAAATTGCCCGAAGTCACCGACTTTACCCAGTTCCGCAATGCCGAAAATCAGCGATTTACAGATCTTCTGAAGCCTGAAGAAGATTTGATGCATTTGCCAAATGGCATGACATTGCGCCGGTTCATATCGCCCCATCCGTTTGGCGGTCTGATGTTTGTCTATGAGGATGTGACAGACAAGCTGGTGCTTGAAAGTTCCTATAACACCCTGATTGCGGTTCAGCGCGAGACACTTGAAAGTCTGCATGAAGCGGTTGGCGTGATCAGTGGCGACGGGCGGTTGCGTCTGTATAACCATGGCTTTGCCGATCTGTGGGAACTTGATCCGGCCTTCCTTGATGCGGCGCCGCATCTGGCCGAGGTCGTTGAAAAATCCCGGGACTACTGGCGCGAACGCGAAGACTGGGAAAAGTTCAAAAGCCGGATGGTGGCACGTATCACCAATCACGAGCCGATGAATGGACGACTTGAACGGGCCGATAACACCATCATTGATTTTGCCATCGTGCCGCTGCCTGACGGGGCGGTGATGATGTCCTATATCGATGTGACCGATACCATCCGGGTCGAACGTGCGCTTCGTGAACGTAACGAAGCGCTGCGCACCGCCGATCAGATGAAGTCGGACTTCATTTCCACGGTGTCGCGCGAACTGACCAAGCCGCTTGATCATATCAATGGCGAATCTGATCGTTTGATCCCGCATCTGACCGGCAATGTGGCGCGTTCGGTCGAAACCATCCGGGCCGAAGCACAAAGCATGCTGGCCCTTGTTGATGATATGCGTGATCTGGCGACATTGGGATCGGGGCAGGTCGCACTTGAACTTGATACGGTTGATCCGCGTCGCCTGTTACGGTCTCTGGAGGCCCTGACGCGGGCCCGCCTGGCGGAACTCAATGTGTCGCTGCGTCTTTATTGTTCGCGCAATATCGGCTGGATGGTGGCCGATGAACGCCGCCTGAAACAGGCCTTGTTCATTCTGGTGACCAACGTGTTGCGCACCGCCCCCGAAGGCAGCGAGGTTTCCGTGGTGGCACGCCGCCGTGGCGAGGATATCGAAATTTCGATATCGCTTTCCGATGAAGCCCCGCAACCGATGCTGTTTGAAGGGTTGCGTGATGGGGAATCGCCGTCCGCCCGCCGTGCTCTTGGCATGGCGATGGTCCGTGCGGTGGTCGAAATCCATGGCGGTCGCGTCAAGATCAGCCGCGATGGCCGCGAGATTGCCTGTATCCTGCCTGCTGGCGAGGAAAGCGATCTGGGATAGCTGGCGATAGGGCCGCCAGACAGTAAACAGGTTCGGGAAATGAAAAAGGCGCTGTTACCAGCGCCTTTTCCTGTTTCGGGTTCGGGGATACGATCAGACTGAATAGGGGACTTCCTTGCCAGCGACAAAGGCGTCGATGTTATCAAGCGCACGGATGCCCATGGCGTTGCGGGTTTCAACCGTGGCCGATCCCAGATGCGGCAGAAGGAACGTGTTTTTAAGATCGCGATAGGCCGGTTCGATGTTTGGTTCACCTGCAAAGACATCAAGGCCGGCCGCAGTGAGTTTGCCCGATTTCAGGGCCGCAATCAGGTCACCATCATTGACCACATCACCACGTGCGGTATTCACGATGATCGCGCCATCGGGCAGCTTTGCGATGAAGTCGGAATTGACCATGCCGCGGGTTTCCGGGGTCGACGGGCAATGCAGCGACAGAAAGTCACAATGGGGCAGCAGGCCATCAATGCTGTCGTGATAGGTCGCACCGAGTTCCTGATCAGCGGGCAGGCGGCGGCGATTGTAATAGTGGATTTCCATATCAAAGCCGCGCGCGCGTTTGGCAACGGCCTGACCGATGCGGCCCATACCAACAATGCCAAGACGTTTGCCGGTGACCTGGGTGCCCATCAGATGGGTCGGACGCCAGCTTGACCAGGTGGCGTTGCGGACCTCGGCCTCGCCTTCGCTGGCACGGCGGGCTGCACCAAGGATCAGAAGCCACGCGATATCCGCCGTCGCATCGGTCAGAACGCCCGGTGTGTTGCCGATAATCACGCCCTTTTTCCGGGCTGCAGCCAGATCGATATGGTCGGTGCCGACCGAGAAGGTGGCGACAATTTTGACGCTGTCGGGCAGTTCTTCAAAAAAGGTCGCATCAATCGGATCGCCGACGGAAACAAGGGCCGCGTCTGCGCCGTGGCACAGGGCCAGGATTTCATTGCGCGACAGCGGGTCGTCCCCTTCCTGTGTGCGGATGTCATAGCTTTGGGCGGCGCGTTTGGCGACGGCTTCGGGCAATTGACGGGTGACGGCAAGGACGGGTTTCATTTTTGTGTTTCTCCCTGATGAAGGTGATTTTTCAAATCGTTATAAAGTCAGAATAACTGCCCGACGGCCAAACGGATACCGATTGATGTGATGACAATCGATAACAGGAAATCGGCAATGACAATGGCGCTGGCAGTGGGAATTGGTACGGACAGGGTCAGGCGGGTGATAAAGATGCTGTAAACCAGTGTCGCGATCACCGCAATCATGACAAATCCGCCGGTGCCAAGCATCGGAAACAGCACACCGAGTGCCAAAGCCAGCAGATAGACACCCATCTGAAGGACACTTGCCCAGTTATAGACGGTCATAAAGGCGACATAGCGTTCGGCGCGGCCCAGCATCGGGGTGATGTGAAACATCAAAAGCGGAAAGGCGACCCATTTGATGACATAGGCGATGACTTCGGTCGTCATATAGCGCAGGACCGGAAAGTCATCCGGGGCGGAAACAAGATCATGCCAGCGCAGAAACGCAAATGCTGGAAAGATGATCACAGCGGCCAGAAAGGACCGCCAGAATCCTTCGAGCGAGAAATTGAAAAACGCAAGTCCACCCGTATCACCACGGGCGATACGCCATGTGCCATACAAGGCACGCAGAGTTTCGGTTTGTAAGCTCATTGAAGACTGATTTCCGGGCAGTGGGGCAAGTTGAAATGCAATCAGGTCCCCAAGCCTATCAGGCTGCCCAGTACAGTGAAACAGCTTATCGCGGGTTATCCGCCCAAGAGGTGCGATCCTTCACAAAACACCTGTTCGAAACGTCTTTTTGAGGCGCGGTCATCGTGCAGTACGAGGGTTGAACAACAAACTGGCGGGATCAGGATGGGGGACAAATCGGACGAATATGCGTTGCGTTTGTCCTATCTTGAACAGGCAGATGCCAATTCGCTGGCGGTGGCGCGGTTATATCTGGAAATGGCAAGCGGCCAGCATTATCGCGACCGTGAATATGCCCTGAGCCTGTTTGACAAGGCTGATGCGATTTTCGCCAAACATCTTCCGACATCACGCGATGCGGCGATTGCGGGTCTTGCACTCAGCCTGAATAACCGGGCGGCGCTTGAACTGGAGGCCGAAGAATGGGACTGGGCGATTGATGCTGCCAGTCAGGCCGTGGCACTCAGACGCGACAGACTGCGCAATTGCGTCGGGCGCAAGGATGATACTGAGCGCCTTGATCTTGGTTATTCGCTGGCGGCGCTTGTTCTGGCCATGCGCGGCGCGGGGCATAACGATCATGCCTGTGATGCCGCGGCCGAGGCAATTCACGTATTGGGCAAGTTTGCCGGGATGCACAATCAGGAAGCGTTTGTTCTTCTGACCAAGCTGATCTGCATTTACGCCGATTTATGCAATGTGATCGGGCGTCTGCCCGATGCCGCATTGCTGTTGCCATTGGCCAAGGCGTTCTACAGCACACGAAAAGGCCGCACGTAACCGCCTGGCCAGACAGAAAAACGGCTGCAAAACCATGGGTCTTGCAGCCGTCGGGATGGGGGTGGAAAGGGGCCTAGCGGCTGCTTTCGACTGACCAGCTGACCTTGATTTCGGATTTTGCCGGGACCTTGACCGTCCAGGTGATCAGGCCGGGATCCGGGCGGTCATGTTTGTGGCTTTCCTTGGTGACCGTCCAGTCAGACGGTACATTTTCGCGAAGGGTGACGGTTTCTTCGCGGGTGCTGGTGTTACGGATGGTCCAGTTCAGATCTGCCTTGACCGCATCAGGCAGGTTCGGGCGCGCCGTGCGCGAGAAGGCGGTAACTTCCCGGGTGCCCGAAAGTTCACTGGCCTGACCGATCGGCAGGATCGCATCGCGTCCGACCGGGGTCAGCGACATGTAATTTTCCGCAAGGAATCCGGTGTCACCCGACGGGGCCTTGGCAAAGATGCGTGTGATGCCGGCAGGCCATGGACTGTTTTCATCCGCGCCGCCATCATTGGTCAGTTTCAGTTCAAGATCGGGACGGACAAAATCGGTCTGGCTGCTTTGGCCCATGCCATAAGGGTTGCTTGATGCCTGGAAAATGGCACGGCGTTCAACCGGCAAAATCTGGGCATCAATCAATGGCAGGATGACCGTGTCGCCGTTTTTCATCGAAAGATCGTTGAACGGACCATAGACATGCAGATTTTCAAATGTCTCGCGGTCCGGGGCACCGGCACCCGGTGCGGCACTGTCGGCCATGGCGGACATCATCATTTCGGTGCGTGCACCTTTGCCCATCGGTGATGCGCCGACCTGGTTCATGTCGCCGGCAACAAGGCGAAGCTGTGCGCCATCGATGGTGCTGCCCGAATTGTTGGTGACACGCGCAATGGCCGAGAGTTTGATCTGGTTTGTCTGACTGTCATAAACCGCAACATAGGATGTGTTCCAGCCAATCCCGCCCAGAAGATAGGCCATCGAGACATGGTCAAGCGGGGCTGTGGTAGCAATGTCGGCATCAATCGACGGACCGGTGGTGAAATCGTCCGGCAGGTCGTTGATGATGATCCGGTCCATTGGCACCTGTTCGATCCCGGCATCGGTCTGAACCAGTGCAAGATGGGTCAGGGCAACAAGTTTGCCTTCGATCAGGTCGTCATCGCCACGGCGAATGGTGACGGTTTTGCCGATCTGATCGTGCAGCAGGCTTTCAAACGCGTTGTAGCCATTGCCGCGATTGCGCAATGACGTCCAGACCAGATCACTGTCGGTCGCAGTACCGATCAGAAATGAATCATCAATCAGGGTGGTGGGAAGCCCGCTGATGCGCAGCGTGCTTTGGCCATCGGGAATGGTGGCTTTGCGCTGTTCGGCGATCAGCGACAGATTGCCCGGATAAACCGTCAGCTGCAACTTGGTGCGCGCATCCGTCGAAAGCGGGATGGCCGGGCCAAGATTGTTGCGTTCCTCGACCGTGCTTTGGGCACTGGCCGCTTCGATATCCTGTCCGAAAAATACCGCCGTGCCCAACATCGCAGCCAGCGCAAAACGGTTACGCAAAGTTCCAGCCATTTCCGGTCCCTTGATTGATTTTAAAGAAGTAATGACTGCTACCATCGCGTGAAAAGATGGCAGGATCAAGGAAAGGGCTGGACGATTTTAAGTGCTGCGTCAAAAGCGGCGGACAAGGCCAAGTCATTGCCGCAAAAATACGTCCTGTCTGACATGGTCGCGACACTAGCGACCATGTCAGACAGGTGCCGGTATCAAACGGCGTCTGAAATGCCGGGCGTCAGGGGACTTGCGTCAGTTCACGACGTGGCGGAACGAATAGCCACCCATTTCCGGCAGATGGTGCTGATAGGCCGACTGGCGTGCGGTATCGATGATGATCGGCGCACGCAGATTGACCGACATGCTGATATCGCCGTCTTCGGGTTTGTGCAGAGTCACGATCAGCAACACCGCGCCGTCATTTTTCTTGATGCCGTGAATATTAAAGGCTTGTTCAAGATGTTCGGGGCGGATGGTGTCGCTATCAAGATTGTAGGGGGCGACGATAAAGGCCAATTCCGGTTCGGTCAGGCATTGCATCAAGATAAAGGCATTGGACCCGTCGCCGGGGAAACTTGCCAGTGCAAAGACGTTATGATCGGGAAAGCCTTTGAGACCGGCCGGGAAATAGATTGCCTTGTCCCAGGCAAATTCCCGTTCACCAAACAGGGTAGTTAGCGTCACGGCAGTCGGAACGGCGTCCGCAGCCGGTGCATTCACGTCAGGCGTCTTGACCATCGTTTCCTCCTGCTGATCAGATCGCGTATCGAACCAATCCTAATGCAAAGCACGTTGGTCCGGTATCCCGGAATTTCAAGGGGTTGCCCGATGCGCCGGAATTTTCCGATCACCCGAGTTCGGCGGGCCGGAAAAGGACACCGACGGGTTCGCTGAAACCTTTGACCTGAATGGTTTCGGTCTGACTGTACGGGGCCAGAAGGACCGGCGCACAAACCGGGACTTCGTTGCGGAGTTTGTTGGCGAAATCGGCACTGATGACCATTTCGCTGCCAAGTTCGCGGGTGGCCTGTTCAAGGCGGGCGGCCAGATTGACACTGGCGCCGATCACGGCCGAAGTCATGGCTTCGCGCTGGCCGATATCACCCACAACGGCGGCTCCGAAATTCAGACCGACCCCGATCCTGAGCGGTTCGTCACCATCGGCGGGATCGGTGGCCTGCCATTCGGCGACCTGATTGATGATGGCCTGGGCCGCGCAAAAGGCGTTGGCGGCGGGACGTTCAAGATTGTCAAAGGCGGCGAAACTCGCCATTACGGCATCGCCGATATATTTTTCGACAATCCCGCCATATGCCCCGATCTGGCTGGTGGTGATTTGGTGAAACTGATTGAGAAACCGCATCACTTCCTGTGGGTCGCGTTTTTCGGCAAAGCGCGAAAAGCCCATGATGTCGGCAAACAGAATGACACATTCGCGCCGTTCGCCGACCCGGACCGGTTCATCGCGATCGGCAAGCTGATCGGCAAGGGCGGTGGGGAAATAGCGCGCCAGATTGCCATGGGCGCGTTCAGCCGCGGCAAACTGGTTGATCAAAACACGCAGGCGCGAAACCATCACCGCACAGGCCAGTGTAAAGACGATGACGATAATGACCTGTTCGGCCAGTGCCGAGATATCGACGAATTCCGGCAGGTTATAGGTATCGATCAGTTCCTGCTGGGTCGGGTTCCATTCATCGCCGAAATGCTGGGATACAATCACGCCCGGACGGGTGACAAGCCACCAGATCGCCCCGCACCAGGCAACAAACAGCCAGAACCCGAACCATAAAATCAAACGCGGCGAAAAGGTCATGATGACCAGTGCCATCATGATCATCGAAAAGACGACGCCACGGTCACGAACGACAAATCCGTAAAGCCATGCCGGGTGATCAATCAGCGGATTGAGCGGATCGGGCACGACCGAAACATAGACGATCAGGGCCGCATCAATCACCGCAAGCAGATAGATCATCCAGTATGTCTTGCCGCCACGAAAGGCGACAAACAGCTGGATAAACACGCCGGGAATGAACCAGCCAAGTACTTCGAGCAGGGTATAAAGTTTGCCGGTGGGGGAATCGGGTTTGCTGAACAGCAACAGGATAAAGGCCAGCATGCAGATGCGCAAAAACGCGACAAGGATCAGCCCGCGCTTTTCCTCGCGTGCGACAAGGCGGTCAAACAATGAATCCGAAGGTTCAGTTTTTGATGGCATCAGCAAGAAGTTGTTTCAGCCCGTCGCTGTCCTTGATGATCAGTCGGCCGTCACGGCGGGTGATCATCCCCTGTTTTTCAAGTTCACGGAGTTTCTTGTTTACGGCTTCGCGCGTCACGCCAAGCATCAGACCAAGTTCCTGTTGCGACAGCGGAAGTGCTATGCGGATGCCTTCGGGATCGGGTCCGCCATGACGTTCGGCCAGCCACAGAATGCGTTTGATCAGACGTGCGGTCAGATCAAGGAAATTGGCATCTTCAAGAAGATCGCTGACCCAGCGCAGGCGACGGCACAGAAGGGCCGTGATATGGCGCCGAAGCGGTGCTTCGCGGTCAAAGATTTCAAAGAAGTCATCACGTGAAATGAACAGAGTTCGGGTCGGGCCGACAGCCCGCGCGGTTGCCGTGCGCGGTTCGCCATCAAGAAGGGCGATCTCGCCAAAGACGGCACCGGGTGCCAGAACGTTCAGGACGATTTCCTTGCCGGTTTCCGAAACAGATGAAATGCGGACCTTGCCGGCCTCGACCGCATAAAGTCCGTCGGCCGGTGCGCCCTTTTCAAACAGCAACTGCCCGTCTTCCAGTCGGCGTACGGTTGCCTGACCGGAAAGTTGTTCGAGTAATTCAGGATCGAGATCCTCAAACAAAAAGCTGCCCGCCAAAATACGCGAAGCGATTTTTGCAAGCTGCGGTGATGTTGGGCCGTTGACACTGTTCACGGAATTCACTTTGGAAATAGCGTTACTTAAAGGGACGAATCGTCACGTTTCTAAGCCAAAGTAGCACAAATAACCCGATTTACAGCAAGCGTTTTCGATTTCTCCGTCCTTGGGGCAAACCGGGGATGATCGTTGGGAAACAGCGCGATGGCGGGGAATATCGGCATGCGCACATTGGCGATTTGCCCACAGCACCCAATGTCTATGTGAACTCGATGACGCGATCACGGGGCAACAAGGAACCCATGTGGTGGCAGAAATCAGGCGGGGCGGTTTTGATCACGGGGCCGAAAGGCCCGGTAAATGGCGGGTTTCGTCAAAATATAGAATGTTTGACAAAATCTCCTATGTTTTTTAAATTATCCTAATTCCGAATCAGACTGCGCAAGAACAAGATTGTCACAAGCAACCACGGTCTGCGGGATTTCGTTCAATTGGGAGGAAGTAATGAAGATGATTTCCAAGGGTGCCCTGTTTGGCGCCGTTTCCATGGTTGCCGCGTCATTCGGTTATTCCGCGCAGGCAGCTGATGTGACCTTGAACTTTGCCCATGTCGATCCGGCAGAGTGGACCACCTCGAAGAAGGGTGCGGCATCCCAGGTCTTTAAAAATATTGTCGAAGCAGAATCCGGCGGCCGTATTGAGGTCGCACTGTTCCCGGCCGGGGCGCTGGGCGGTGAAACCGATCTGTTGCAGAATACCCAGGACGGTACGCTGGCCATGTCGATGGTATCGGGTCCGTTCTCCAAGGTCTGCCCCGAGGCAGCCGTTCTTGATATTCCCTATATCTTCCCGAATGCCAACGTAGCCTGGAATGTTCTGGATGGTGGTTTTGGCAAGGAACTTGCCGAGCATTGCCTGGAAAAAACCGGTCTTCGGACGCTGGCATATGGTGAAACCGGGTTCCGTAACTTTACCAACTCCAAGCGTGCAGTCGCCGAACCGAAAGATATGGAAGGTTTGAAGATTCGCGTCATGACCGTTCCGTTGTTCGTGGAAATGGTCAAAGCACTTGGCGGTGATCCGACCCCGATTCCGTGGCCGGAAGTTCCGACTGCACTGACCACCGGGACGGTTGACGGTCAGGAAAACCCGATCAGCGTGATCTATGCCAACAAATTCTATGAGATGCAGAAATACCTGACGCTGGACCGTCACGTATATGGCACCGACTTCATCGTGATCAATGAAGCAACCTATCAGGGTCTGTCGGATGCGGATCAGGCGCTTCTGCGTCGTGCTGCGGGGATTGCCGCCAATGTTGGTCGCGCAATTCAGCAGTTCAATTCCGCCGAAGGTGTGGCGAAGCTGGCAGCAGAAGGCATGGAAGTCACCACGCCGACGGCAGAACAGCTTAAGGCATTCCGTGATGCAGCCCAGCCGGCTGTGATCAACTGGCTGTCGGGCCAGATTGACGCCGAGTGGATTGAAAAACTGCAGAAAGCCGTTTCCGAAGCAGAAGCTTCCATGTAATCGGCATTGGCAGACCGGGGGCTCCTCCTTGTTCCTGGTCTGCCCTTTTTCCCGCCATGGTGCCCCAGGGGCATTTGAATTTTCCGCGACGATCCGGGGGAACCCATGCAACGCGCAGAGAAAGCGTTCAAGCGTTTGCTCGCCGGACTTTCGGGGATCAGCATCCTCGTAGTGTTTGGTGTTGTTTTTGCTGGCAGTGTCAGCCGCTATTTATTTTCTTCCCCGCTGCAATGGAGCGAAGAGGTCGCGAAATACGCGATGATCTATGGCTGCATGTTTGGTGTGGCTTTGGCCTATCTCCAGGGTACCCAGATCACATTCAGCATCGTGATTGATACCGTGCCAGCCCGTTTGCGTCGCAAGCTTGCGATTGTGGTCGATGCCACAACGCTGGTGCTGGGCGGTGTTCTTGCCTATGCCGGATGGATTTTTGCAGCCAAGCGTGGCGGAATTGTCGCATCGGGCATCGGCATTCAAATGTATTGGGCGCAGATCGCAATTACCATTGGCGGGATTTGCCTTGTCATTGCGGCATTGCTGCGTCTGGCATCGATTTTTGACAAGAATTCGACCGGGGGTGAGGCATGATTACCGGCGTTACCCTTTTGGCCCTGCTGGCGATCGGCGCACCGGTTGCCTTTGCCATCGCACTTGGTCTTGTGGCCTATATCAGCACCGGAACGTTCGGGATTGATTTGCTGCCGCAGCGCATTTTTGCCGGCATGGACAGCTTTACCATTCTGGCAATTCCGCTTTTTGTTCTGGCCGGCGAATTGATGAATGCCAGCGGCATCACATCGCGCGTTATCAATCTGGCCAATGCGCTGGTCGGCCATGCCAAGGCCGGTCTGGCACAGGTCAATATATGGTCATCAGTGATTTTTGCCGGGCTTTCGGGATCGGCGGTGGCCGATACATCGGCAATCGGGCGCATCTTTATTCCGTCGATGGAAAAGGAAGGCTATCCGCGTGATTTTGCCGCGGCCCTCACCGCTGCATCGTCGGTGATCGGTCCGATCATTCCGCCAAGCATTCCGGTGATTATCTATGCGCTGATTACCACCAATGTGTCGGTTCCGGCCCTGTTCCTTGCCGGGATTGTGCCGGGCATTCTGCTGGCGATTGCGCTTTCGGTTTATGTGCGGTTCTTTGTCAAGAATTACGCCAAACCGCGCGAACGCATGAATATGGGTGAAAAGCTCAAAGCCGTGTGGAACGGGTTGATCCCGCTTTTCATGCCGGTATTCGTGATCGGTTCGATCCTGGCGGGGATCGTGACCCCGACCGAGGCGGCAAGCTTTGCGGTGTTTTATGCGCTGGTGGTTGGCTTGTTTGTGTTTCGCGAACTCAAACCATCGGATTTGCCGGGGATCTTTTCCGGGGCGATGCGTGATTCTTCAAGCATCCTGATCATTATGGCAACGGTTGCCGCGGCAAACTGGTTCATGACATTTGCCGGTATCCCGCAGTCGATCAGCAAGTTTGTTTTGGGCTATGTCGACAGTCCTGCGACCTTCCTGATTTTGATCAACCTGATGTTGCTGGCGGTTGGCCTTGTACTTGAAGGCATTGCAGCGATGCTGGTGCTGGTGCCGATCCTGCATCCGATTGCGATCAGCCTTGGCATCGATCCAACCCATTTTGGCATCATTGTCATCTTTAACCTGATGATCGGTCTGATCACACCGCCGATGGGGCTTTGCCTGTTTGTCGCTGATGCGATTGCCGGTGTCGGGATGGCCAGGATGATCCGCGCGATCATGCCGTTCTTTATTGTCGAACTTATGGTGCTGATTCTCATCACCTTTGTGCCTGACATCGTCACCTTCTTGCCTAACCTGTTTGGATTTTAGGATACCATTCCATGTTGAAGCTCGGTCTTATCGGTAAAGGCATTTCACGGAGCCAGTCAGCCCGACTGCACGTTTTGCTGGGCCGTATGTGCGGGATGGATGTTACATACGACTATCTTGATAGCGATCAGATCGCCGATTTCGATCTGATCAGACAGCTGACCAAATGTGCACAGACCGGTTATGCGGGGGTCAATGTGACCCATCCCTACAAAACCAGTGCACGCAAACTGATCACCCCGCGCAAGCGCCTTCCCGAAGCCCTGGGATCGGTCAATACCGTGGTGTTTCGTGAAGACGGATGGCGCGGGGACAACACCGATTTCGTCGGTTTCATGCGCGGTTATCGCCAGCAATTTGGCGATGCAAAGCCGGGCACGGTCTTGCAGCTCGGCGCGGGGGGCGTCGGGCTTGCAACCGCATTTGGGTTGCGCGGTCTGGGGGCGGACAAAATCCTGATCCATGACAAGGATGCCGCGCGTGGTGAAGAACTTGTGGCAACCCTTGTTGCCGCTGATACCGCGGCCGAATTTGTTGGCGAAGCCGATCTTGCCGATGCGGTGCGGTCTGCTGACGGGTTGATCAACTGTACCCCGGTCGGAATGAACCAATATCCCGGCTGTCCGTTTGATACGGCCCTGTTTGGCGGGCAGAAATGGGCGTTTGATGCGGTTTATACCCCGGTTCAGACGGCGTTTCTGACCTCGGCGGCGAAATCGGGGATTGAAGTCATGACTGGCTTTGAACTCTTCTTCTTTCAGGGTATTGAAGCATTCGAGGTTTTCAGCGGGGCAGAAATCGATGCCGATGCTGCAAGAACAGAATACTTCAATGCCTATCCCGAGGCATTGACAGGGTAGGGAGCAAGAAATGAGCAGCAGCACCGTTGCCGAGACAGTCTATAACGAAATTCGCGATGACATTCTGTATGGCGAATTGCAGCCCGGCGTGAAGCTTAAGCTTGAGGCGCTGCGCGAACGTTATAGCGTCGGGGTCAACACGCTGCGCGAAGTTCTTAACCGTCTTGTGGCATCGGGCTTTGTCTTTGTCGAAGGCCAGAAGGGGTTTCGTGTTGTCGAAACATCGCCGTCCAATTTCAAGGAATTGACGGCGATGCGGCTTCTGCTTGAACGCGACGGGCTGAGTGCATCGATGAAGGACGGCGATGTGGAATGGGAAGCCCGGGTTGCGGCGGCCCATCACAAGCTTGCTGCCATTGAAAAGAAGATGATGGTCGAAGACAGTCGCGAACTGACCGTTCGCTGGAGCCAGTATGACCGCGAATTTCATCAGGCCCTGATTTCGGCATGCGGTTCGGACCTTCATCTGCGTCTTCACCGCGAGATTTTCGATCAGTTCCGGCGCTATGTCGTGATCGAACTGAAAACCCACGGATTCCGTGGTCAGGAAATTATCGATGAGCATCGGGCTCTTTGCGAATTGGCACTTGCACGTGATGCAGATGCCGCGATCGCACGGCTGACCGATCATATTGAAACCTACCGGCATCGTTCGCAGGACTGACCTGTTTCGGGTGGCGCTTTTGGCTGGCCGCCCGACGCATTTGACCAGACCATTCTGGCAAGTCACAGCAGGTATCCCGACGGGGCCGGAACACTCTTTGCGTAGTCCGGAGGGATAAAATGCTGACCTCGATTGCCACAGTTTCACTGTCTGGCGACCTTCAGGAAAAACTTGATGCCATTGCCGCAGCCGGCTTTGACGGTGTCGAGATTTTTGAAAACGATCTTTTGTCCTTTGACGGATCACCGGCCGATGTCGGCAAGACGATCCGGGACCTTGGCCTTAAGCTTGTTACCTTTCAGCCGTTCCGCGATTTCGAGGGTATGCCAGAACCCCAGCGCACCCGCGCGTTTGAACGGGCAGAGCGCAAGTTCGACCTGATGGAGGAACTTGGCACCGATCTTTTGATGGTGTGTTCGAACGTTTCCCCGCAGTCGCTTGGCGGGCTTGACCGCGCGGCAAAGGATCTGGCGGAACTTGGCGATCGGGCGGCAAAGCGCGGCCTTCGCATCGCGTTCGAAGCCCTTTCGTGGGGCAAGCATATCAGCGATTATCGCGACAGCTGGGAAGTGGTGCGCCGTGCCAATCACCCCAATGTCGGTCTGGTGCTGGATACCTTCCACATCATGGCGCGCAAGGTGCCGCTTGATGCGATTTCATCGATCCCCGGTGACAAGATTTTCCTGGTCCAGGTGGCTGATGCCCCGATCCTTGAAATGGATGCTCTTTCCTGGAGCCGCCATTTCCGGTGTTTCCCCGGGCAGGGGGACTTCCCGCTTGATGAATTCATGCGCAATCTGGCGATGACCGGGTATGACGGTCCGCTGTCGCTTGAAATTTTCAATGACCAGTTCCGGTCCAGTTCGACCAAGAACGTGGCTAAGGACGGGTTGCGGTCGCTGATTTATCTTGGCGACGGGGTTGAGGGGGTAAAGGTCGGTGAAAAGGCCAAGACTCTGCCGCCCAAGGCGCATGCCCAGGAAGTCGGGTTTGTTGAATTTGCGGTCGAGGAAGAAACCGCAGACAAGCTTGAAACCCTGTTTGCCGGACTTGGCTTTGAAAAGCGCGGCAGCCACAAGACCAAGGCCGTGACATGGTGGAAACAGGGTGACATCAACCTTGTGATCAATTGCGACAAGGATGGCTTTGCCCATTCCTATAATATCGTGCATGGCCCGTCGGTCTGTGCGGTCGGCCTTAAGGTTGATGACGCCAAGGCGACCCTTGATCGTGCGCAGGCATTGCTTGCCGCCCCGTTCAGTCAGGCAGTCGGCGAAGGCGAGATCGAGATGCCGGCCATCCGTGGTGTTGGCGGAAGCCTTGTTTATTTCCTGGATGATCACAGTGAATTGTCACGGATCTGGGATGTTGAATTCGAGCCGGAAAATGCCGGTAATGCCGGGACGGGCACGGCAAAATTGCGTGCGGTCGATCATGTTTCATACTCGATGCAGTATGAGGAAATGCTGACCTGGCTTTTGTATTTCACATCGATCTTTGATCTCGGCAAGATGCCGACCCTTGATATCCCGGATCCCGGCGGGCTTGTGCAAAGTCAGGTGGTGCAAAGTGATGCGGTGCGGTTGATCCTCAATGGGTCGCAAAGCCCCCATACCCAGCATTCCCAGTTCCTGAACGAGTTTTTCGGAAGCGGCGTGCAGCATCTGGCATTTTCGAGCGACGATATTTTTGCATCTGTCGATTATTGCAAGCAGCACGGGGTGGAGATTCTGCCGATCCCGGAAAACTATTACGATGATATCGAAGCGCGGTTCGGATTGGAGCCGGAACTGCTTGATCGTTTGCGTGCGCGTAATATTCTCTATGATCGTGACGACGAAGGTGAATATTATCAGGCCTATACGCGGACCTTTGCCAATCGTTTCTTCTTTGAACTGGTGGAGCGACGCGCGTATCGTGGGTTTGGCGCAGCCAATGCACCGATCCGTCTGGCATCACAGACGCGCATGAACCGTCGCAGCGAAGCAGCGAAATAAACAGGCCCCGGGGAATTCCGCCAGAATACGGGGCATAAAGGTGGGAATATTGAAATGAGCGTGCAGGAAATTCTTGTCATTAATGGACCGAACCTGAACCTGCTGGGGCAGCGTCAGCCGGAAATCTATGGCTACGACACGCTGCAATCGATCGAGGCAAAATGTGCTGAACTGGCGGGTGAGTTGGGTGTTGCCGTTCGGTTCGGCCAGTCCAACCATGAAGGCGCGATCATTGATCTGATTCACGAGGCCCGCGAGAAATCGGCGGCCATCATTATCAATGCCGGGGCTTATACCCATACCTCGATTGCGATCTATGACGCGCTGAAGACTTTTGATGGCTATATCATCGAGTTGCACATTTCCAACCCGCATGCCCGCGAGGAATTCCGCCATAAAAGCTGGATCAGTCCGGTGGCCGATGCGGTGATGGCCGGGGCGGGTGCATATGGTTATGAACTGGCAACGCGCCTGGCCGCGGAAAAAATCAAGCCGGCATAAATTGCGATAAAGTAAGTCAGTCACATTTGACTTTTTGCCCAGTATTTCAATTCAAAAAAATTTGAAAAATTGCGACATGCGCAACGTTCACAGGGCAGCTTTGGCTGCCCTTTTGAATGTTTGATCGCTGTTCTTTGATGGGCAGGCGGACATTCCGGTGTCAGACGGAACTGCGTGATCGCAGAGCAGCGGCCAGGGTTCCGTCATCAAGATAATCAAGTTCGCCGCCGACCGGGACGCCGTGGGCGAGGCGGGTGACCTTGACCCCGGTTTCGATCAGCCGTTCGGTGATGTAATGCGCGGTGGTCTGGCCATCGACGGTGGCATTGGTGGCAAGGATGACTTCGGCGACATTGCCGTTGCGCACCCGGTTGACCAGCTGATCGATTTTAAGATCGTCGGGACCGACCCCATCAAGCGGTGACAGCGTGCCGCCCAGAACATGATACTGCCCCTTAAACGCTGCACCACGTTCAAGCGCCCAAAGATCCTGAACCTCCTCGACCACACAGATCATGTCCGTACCACGATTGGTGTCAGCACAGATATGGCAGGGATCGGTAACATCGATATTGCCGCAATTGGTGCAGGTGGTCATGGCCTCGGCCGTTTCATGCAGCGCATCGGCCAACGGGATCATCAGGGTTTCGGGTTTCTTGAGCATCTGCAACACTGCGCGTCGTGCAGAACGCGGACCAAGGCCCGGCAGGCGCGACAGCAATTTGATCAGATTTTCGATTTCCCGTCCGGTCATGGTGATCCCGTTTGTGGTGTTTCCTGATGGTCAGGGTCAGACCCCTAGCTTGTATCAAAAACAAAGGGCGGCGCAATGCCACCCTTTGTCTGGCACTTCGAAAGTGCAAATCAAATTGTCATCCGGTCCGGATCAGAACGGCAGTTTGAAACCTTCGGGAAGGTTCATGCCACCGGTGACGTCTTTCATCTTTTCCTGAACGGCGGCCTCGACCTTGACCTTGGCGTCGTTATAGGCGGCGACGATCAGGTCTTCGAGGACTTCGGTGTCGTTCGGGTCAACGATGCTTTTATCAAGCGAAAGACCACGCATTTCGCCTTTGCCATTGAGCATCACCTTGACCATGCCGGCACCGGACTGGCCTTCGATTTGGAGTTCCACCAGACTTTCCTGCATTTCCTGCATTTTGGTCTGCATTTGCTGGGCCTGTTTCAGCATCCCTGCAAGGTTCTTCATAGCTCGTCGTCTCCTTCGAGATAAAATGCGTCGTCATATACGGAACCGCTTTCGTCCTCTTCACCTTCGGACAGTTCCTGTCCGGGTGGCAGATGGACGGCCACGATTTTTGCGTTTGGCAAACCATCAAGGATGGCTTTGACCACCGGGTCCTGCGAAGCGTCAGCCTTGCGCTGTTCCAGTGCTTCGAGTTCCTGTTCTTTGAGGGTCGGTGCCCCTTCTTCGCGCTCTGACACACTGACCAGCCAGCGATGGCCGGTCAGGTTGTTAAGCGCCTTGATCAGTTGGGTCGACAGGTCCGAACGTGCACCGCGTGCCGGGCGAAATTCGATCCGCCCCGGTTCATACTTCACCAGATGCATATAGTTTTTGACCTGCATCGCGATACCGGTGGTTTCGCGTTCCTTGCCCAGAAGTTCGGCAACCTCGGCAAAGCTTTCGGGCATTTTGGCATAGGCGACCTGTTCGACCTGTTCGGGTTCGCCGAGCGGGTCGGGGCGGCGCTGTGCCACGGCAGCGGCACCACCGCCACCATTGACCACCTGCATCCGCGGTCCGGGGCCGCCATTGCCGCCACCACCACCTTGTGGTCCGGCACCGCTTGTCGCGTTGGCCATGTCCTGGCGCAGTTTTTTGATCAGATCGCCAGGCGGCGGCATTTCTGCTGCATAGGCCAGACGGATCAGGATCATTTCAGCGGCCTGAATGGGGGATGGCGCAATGCGCGTTTCTTCAAGCCCCTTAAGCAGCATCTGCCAGGCGCGGGTCAATTGCGGCATCGCCAGCTTGGCGGCAATTTCTTTGCCGCGTTCACGTTCGATTTGTGACACGCCGGGGTCATTGGCGGCATCGGGTGACAATTTCACACGGGTCAGCCAATGGGTCAGGTCCAGCATATCCTGCAACATCACGGCGGGATCGCCACCCAGTGCATATTGCGCAGACAAAAGTTCAAGCGCCTCGTTGATTTCGCCCTTCATGGTGAAATCAAACAGATCGAAAATGCGCGACCGGTCCGAAAGACCCAGCATGTCACGGACTTGCTGGGTGGTGACTTTGCCAGCACCATGGGAAATCGCCTGATCGAGCAAACTCATGCCGTCACGGACAGATCCGTCGGCGGCACGGGCGATCAGGGTGACGGCTTCTTCTTCGATTTCGGCATTTTCCAGCCCGGCGATGCGGGTGTAATGGGCAGCCAGTTCTTCGGTCTGAACGCGGCGAAGATCAAAGCGCTGACAACGCGACAGAACCGTGATCGGAATTTTGCGGATTTCGGTGGTCGCGAAGATGAATTTCACATGTTCCGGCGGCTCTTCAAGCGTTTTGAGAAGCGCGTTAAACGCACTTTTGGAAAGCATGTGCACTTCGTCGATGATGTAGATCTTGTAGCGGGCCGAGGTCGGGCGATAGCGCACGCCTTCGATCAGTTCGCGAATGTCATCCACACCGGTACGGGACGCGGCATCCATTTCCAGAACATCGACATGGCGGTCTTCGGCAATGGCGCGGCAATGTTCGCAGACGCCACATGGTTCAATGGTCGCCCCGCCTTTGCCATCCGCACCGATGCAGTTCAGCGCACGTGCAATGATACGGGCCGTTGTGGTTTTACCAATACCGCGCACCCCGGTCAGAACAAAGGCATGGGCCAGACGCCCGCTTTCAAGGGCGTTTGACAGGGTCTTGACCATCGGGCCATGACCAATCAGCTCTTCGAAGGTTTTCGGACGGTATTTTCGCGCAAGAACCTGATATTCGCTTTTGGGTGCGGTGTTGCTGTCTGCGGCGGCCGGTGCAGCGCTGCTTGATTGGGGAGCAGCGGCTTGTTCGGGCGCAGGTGCGTCACTTTCGGGCATATCTTGGCTGGCGGTCTCGATCTGATCGCTCATTCATCCGGTCCGGCATGTTGAAAGTCAGTTTGGTTTTAGCAGCTTCCATCGGGGATGGGAAAGGCCAAGTGGGAAATTTCCCATACAAAAAACCACATGCCAGAAGATGTAAGGCACATGACAAAAAACAAGGGGATGTTTGGGGAATGATAAGGGTGAGAGACTGAACAGCGACCCGGAAAAACTCGTTACGGCTGCTACCTTCCGGTCCTGACCGGGTTGGCGAGCGGTCCGTCCACTGCCAGCCTCTCGCCCCCTATATCGCCCAACAGCTGCCAAAACGCAAGGGTTGGCTTGGATTTTTTTGAAATGACGCAATCGTGGCTTTTGGCATGGGAATGTCCGCGTTAATGTCGTTGCCAATCCCCACGGAAAAACCGGGAACCTCAAGAAGTTGACTGCCCGTGATCCCGCAAGAAGCATTCAAGGAAACGCACCACCATGAACAGGCAGTTCTATGAATCCATTGATCTTGATCGCGATGCCGTATTGCGCAAAACCGCGGACTGGCAGCAGATTCTTCTGGCCGAGGAGTCGTTGCGGATTCTGATTTGTCATGCCGGTGATCCGCTTTTCGCCTGGCCCGAGGATATGGATGCTCATGAACTGGTGGTGCTTGGTGGTCCGGCGATCCCGCATCTGGATGTGGATTTGAATGGCGGGCACTGGATTTATATCGGTCGGGATCAAAACGGGCCGGTCATTGCCGTGGATATTGCCCCTGTGGTTGCCGACCGGGATGAAGCGGTACGGGCATTGGGGGGCGGGTTTGGTGATATGCGCACCCGCATGGCGGCACTTTCAAGTGACGAGGCGGCATTGGCCGCCCAGGCGCGTGCCATTTTCAACTGGCATCGGGGGCATCGTTTTTGCGGCAATTGCGGACATCCCAACCGGATAGAGGAAGCCGGTTATCGGTTGCAATGTACCAATCCCGATTGCGGCAAGGCCCATTTTCCAAGAACAGACCCGGCTGTGATCATGCTGATCCATCATCAGGATCATGTTTTGCTGGCAAGATCGCCGCAATTTCTGCCCGGGATGGTGTCGGTTCTGGCGGGGTTTGTGGAGCCGGGCGAAACGCTTGAACAGGCGGTGGCCCGCGAAGTTTATGAAGAAGTCGGCGTGCGGATCAAACGCCCGCAATATGTGGCGTCCCAGCCATGGCCGTTTCCCGGCTCATTGATGCTGGGTTTCATTGCCGAAGCAGAAACCACCGAACTTTTCCCCGATCAGGAAGAAATCGAATTCGCCATGTGGGTTCATCGCGATGACGTCCCGGGACTGCCGGAAAAGGGCATAAATCTTCCGCGTCCGATTTCTATTGCACGCTACCTTCTGGAAAACTGGTGCGCCCGACTCATATAAAAGGTGTCGTCGACGGCAAAACATGCCGCGACCGGCTTTGACACTTTTTGGTTTGGCAGCGATAGCGCGTTTTATCGGTGGCAATAAAAGTTCGGGAAAGAGATCGTGCGAAAGCGTTATTCACATCATCACGTGGTCCGGGCCGTTTTGGCGCTGGGTGCGTTTTTGTTGTGGGTCTGGGCAGTTCCGGCCAAGGCCGGCGACCCTGTTCCCGTCAAGGTCGGGGCGTATGAATATGGCGTGGTATATTATTTTGAGGACGGATCACCGCGCGGCATCGTCCCGATGCTGATTGATCGGCTCAACGGGTTGCAGGACACCTATCGGTTCGAGCTGGCCGAAACGTCATCACGACGACGATATCAGGCATTGATGAATGGGGAACTTGATCTGATTTTGCTTGAAAGTGCGAAATGGGACTGGCCGGCGTTTGACGTGCTTTATTCCGATCCGATTGTCCGGGAAAAGGACATCTATCTGACTTTGGCAAGCCAGAGCGACGCCAAAAGCATGTTTGCCGATGTTTCGGCCCATCCCATGCTTTGTGTTCTGGGCTTTCATTACGGTTTTGCCGATTTCAATGCCGATCCGGATCATTTACGCGAAAACTTCAATGTGGAGCTTCGTTATAACGAAAGCGAAGTTCTGAACGGGCTTCTGGCCGGTGAAGCGCCGATCGGCATCGTGTCGGCCGGATTTTTGGCCCGTCGTTTTGCAAGTGACCCCAGATTGCATGAACGCCTGATCATCGGGGACAAACCCGATGCGACCTATGATCTGGTGTCGGTACTGACCAGGGAATCCGCCATTCCGCTTGATGAATTCAACGCTTTGGTGGCCCGCCTGCTGGCCGGTGGCGACGTTGAAGAATTATGGCGTCAATTGCATGCCGGTGTATCTGGCTGACGCCCGGATATCGGTCAAATTATCCCGTTAATCGAGTGGCGGAATGCGCGCAATCACATTGCGCCGCAATGTTTCCGGACGTTCGCGCCAGGCAACAATACCCTTTTCACTGTCGGCATATCGGGTGGCAAGATCCCGCAGATCATCAAGCATGGTGTCGGGATCGACATTGCCATAAACATATCCCCACTTGCCCGCGCCATTCAGTGCGACTGAGCAGCCCGATTTGCAATTGGTCAGGCATTCCGCCGGATGCAGGTCAAATGGCAGGTCGTGGTCGGCACAAAGTGCAGCCATGCGATCAAACAATTGCTTACCGTCACGCGGATCGGACGGGGCATCGGCATTCGATGCGGTGCAGGTAATGCAAATATTCAGGCGTGGTTTGGACGTCATCGGATCAACTTTGGTTGGCGTTTTTGGTCAGGTCGTTTGTCGCGGGCGCGCATCCAATCAGTTTGCACCAGCCATGGTCAAGCTTTCTTGACGATCAGCCGGGGCATCATCAAGGTTTTGACTGACATAATCCTGAATCACACCAGCCAGTTTGCGGCTGACCAGCGGGTGGGAATCTTCTGCCAGCATAATGGCAACCCCGACAGCAGGCAGCGGCGGGAAACCATCGCGACTGTCCAGGATCTGGAATTCATCGGTGACACTAGCCGCAGCAAGGGCTGCAACACCCAACCCGTCGCGCACCAGATGCAAAAGCGATGCGGCCTGTCTAGTAGTGGCAAACAGGTTAAAGGGGCGGCCGGATTTCGAAATGGCATCGATTGCCCATGCATGGAATTTGCAGTCTTCGGCCGGAAGAACCAGCGGAAGCGGATCAATTTCATGTTGGCGATGGATCGGGGATGTTACCCAGACACCCGGTTCGTGACGCAAAAAATATCCTTCTTCACCCATGGCCGAACGGCTGACCAGCGAGATATCAAGTTCCCCCTGATCAAGCATGCGTTGCAAAAGAATGGTCGGGTTGATCGAGATGAAGAATGTCACATCGGGAAGGATGCTGCGGATCGCGCGCAGGACGACGGGCAGAATTTTCTGGGCATAGTCATCGGGGCAGCCGATCCGGATCGGGCGTGCCGCATCCTGATTGCGCAACTTGCCCATGGCTTCGTCCTGAAGGGACAGGATGCGCCGGGCATATCCGACAAAGGTGATGCCATCATTGGTTAAAAGCACATTGCGGCCGTCCCGTTCAAACAGCTTGTTATCGACCAGTTCCTCAAGTCGTTTCATCTGCATGGAAAAGGCCGATGGCGTGCGCCCGATCCGGTCGGCTGCGCGGTTGAAACTGCCACATTCGGCAAAGGCGACGAAACTGCGCAACAGGTCGGAATCCATGGGTCATCCTTTTGATCAGAATTTATGATCAATTAATTTGAACAATTGGGTCAAAACTATTCGATTGTGTGAAAATCATCCAGCGGCAAATATCGGAGCTGGCCGGCCAATGCTTTGACGCGAATGCTTTTAACGCATGTGCCACAGGGAATTTCACAATGATATTAAACGACTATCTGATGTCGGGTAACGGCTATAAAGTCCGTTTGCTGCTGTCCATGTTGGGGCAATCCTTTGAATATGTTGAACGCGACATCATGAAGGGGGAAACCCGCACGCCGGAATATCTTGAAAAGATCAATCCGAACGGCAAAATTCCGGCCCTTGTTCTTGATGACGGTCGGGTTCTGGCAGAAAGCAACGCCATTCTCGGCTATCTGGCAGAGGGTACCGACTTTATCCCCAAAGACCGCTTTGAACGGGCTGAGATGATGGGCTGGCTGTTCTTTGAGCAGTATGACCATGAACCGAACGTGGCGGTTCTGATTTCCTGGTACGAGATCAAGGGGCTTCCGGCCAATGCCGACATCCTTGAACCGATGAAGCAGGCCGGTGCCAAGCGTGCGCTTGATCTGATGGAAAAACGTCTGTCTGCGCATGACTGGCTGGTGGGTGAAACGGTAACGATTGCCGATATTTCGCTTTATGCCTATACGCATCGGGCCGAGCTTGGGAAAATCAGTCTTGCGCCCTATCCGGGGGTGCGTGCCTGGCTGGAACGGATTGAAATGCTTCGCGGCTATGTCCCGATTACCTGGACGCCCTGACCGGTTTAAAAAAAGAGACCACCACAGACAGGAAACCCGCCATTCCGGGGGAAGGGGGAGGAAGACGCCCCCGTCTGTGGTGGCCAAAGACCCCGACAGGATTAAGGGAACCATCGGGGCCGGGCAAACGCTGTTATCAGGCCGATTTCAGAATTTGTTCCGGCAGAAGCGGGTCGGTTTGGGCCGCAGAACCGCGGGCCTTGAACCGGTCGTAAGCGGCCCTGACATTGGGGGCATCCGCCAGCATTTCCGAACCGCCGGGCATTGCATTAAGGTAATGCAGCATCGGCATGATCATCATGTCGGGAAGCGTGAAGCGATCTTCGAACAACCAGCCGTCGCCATAGGCATCATCAAGAACGGCCAGATCGCGACGGATCACGTCGGCAAGCTGGTTCATGTGAGTGGCAAAGCCCGGATCGTGGCGCTTTTTATGATCGGCAAAGACCATCGGGATGACAAAGTTGCGGATGATGTTTTGATCAAGCCGTGTCATGGCAACACTGATCCACTGGTTCATGCGCGCCACTTTGTCGGCGCGGACCGGGCGCAATAGCGGACCGGCAAAATTATCATCGATATAGCGGCAAATTGCCGCAGTCTCAAAAAGCGTGAAGGTGCCGTGGATCAGAACCGGGACCGTGCCAAACGGATTGCGTTCCAACAAGGCATTGGTGGGCGGGCGGCCTGGTGTCTGAACATCGCGGCTGGTGAAATCAAAGCTGATTTCCTTTTCAAGGCAAACAATGCGAACACTGCGCGTCAGGTTGCTGCGCGGCATTCCGACGATAATGAGTTCTGACATGGCAGGTTCCTTTGCTGCATGACGTGCGGTTTTGCCAACCGATCGGGGATCGGCGATGCGGTGCCTTGCAGACAGGATTGCCTTCCACATAATATGTTCAAGAACATATTATTGTTATGTGTCATCGTGCGACTGGATGAAAATCAGGATCGCAAGACGGAGGTCGCCATGCCCTATAGCGCTGCGCACAAGCCAAAGACCCGTATTCGCATTTTGAATGCGGCAACAGCCCAGTTCAAAAAGCACGGGTTTGAAAATGTAACGATTGATCAGGTCATGGCAGCAGCCGGACTGACGCGGGGCGGGTTTTACGCCCATTTCAAAAACAAGGAAGACCTGTTTGTGGCCTGTGTGGAAAACGGCATGTCACTTTTGTCATCGCCGGTACTGGCCAAATTGCGCAAGGCGGAAATGAGGGGGCATGACTGGGTAACCGCATTTGCCGAACTTTATCTGTCGCGGCTTCATATTGAAAACCCCGATATGGGATGTGCCTTGCCGACCTTGTCGACCGAAGTTTCGCGATCTGGAGACAAGGCACGCGCCGCATTTTCAAAACTGATCAATCAGGCGACAGAGAAACTGGCCTGGAAGCTGGCAAAAGAAGACGACGTGCCGGGCATTGACCAGCACATCAATATCGATTCCGACAAACAGGTCCGTAACCTGCCTCCCGAATATCAGCAGGAATCGACCACCATGCTGGCGATGATGGTGGGGGCGGTGGTTTTAAGCCGCGCGGTTGATGATCAGACAGCCGATCGCATTCTGGCCGACACGCGCGACAGCATTCTGACATCGCGCGGCAAAATTCCGGCCGGGGAAACCAAACAGGCCGGATAATCAGTCGAAAAAGCCGCTGAGAACTTCGGCATAGATCGTGACAAGGTTTTCGATGTCATCGACCATGGCATGTTCATCGACCTTATGCATGGATTGGCCGACCAGACCGAATTCAGCGACTTCGGTGTATTTCTGAATGAAGCGGGCATCGGATGTGCCGCCCGTGGTGCTCATTTCCGGGCGTTTGCCGGTGACTTTTTCCGAAGCATCGGCAATCAGGGTGGCGAGCTTGCCGGGATTGGACAGGAATGCCTCGCCCGAGATTTTGACCTTAAGTTCGTGCGCGCCGGCATGTTCGGCACAGGTATCTTCGATCCATTTTTTAAGATCG
Source organism: Thalassospira sp. GO-4 (assembly GCF_023588965.1). NCBI lineage: Bacteria > Pseudomonadati > Pseudomonadota > Alphaproteobacteria > Rhodospirillales > Thalassospiraceae > Thalassospira > Thalassospira sp. GO-4. Next base: position 2,731,342 of record NZ_CP097807.1, on the reverse strand, counting down.
GCACCGGTATGCTGATCATTAAAGCGGATATTGAATGCTGCACTGACCTTGGCCGGAACCACGTTGGTGGCGGCATTTCCCGCATCGACGGTGGTGATTTCAAGATTGCTGGGCTGGAAATGGTCCGTGCCCTGATCCAGTTCGCGGGAATTAAGGGCATCCAGTGTTCTGATCAAGCGCGGCACCGGGTTATCGGCCAGATGCGGATAGGCAACGTGGCCTTGTGCGCCAAATACGGTCAGCCAACCGGTCACAGAGCCGCGGCGACCGACTTTCATCATTTCGCCCAGATATTTCGGGTTGGTCGGTTCACCCACCAGACAGCAATCGAATTTTTCGCCCTGGCCATCGCACCATTCAACCAGTTTGACGGTGCCGTTGATGGCATCGGCCTCTTCGTCGCCGGTGATCAGGAATGAAATCGATTCATCAAAATCCGGACGGGCCGCCAGAAAGGCGTCAACAGCACCAACAAAGCAGGCAATACCGGTTTTCATATCAACAGCACCCCGCCCGAACAAGCGTCCGTCAATGACTTCGCCGCCAAACGGATCAACGGTCCAGGCGCTGGTGTCGCCTGCCGGCACGACATCGGTGTGCCCGGCAAAACAGAAATTGCGACCCTTGGTGCCCAGCCGGGCATAAAGATTGTCGATCGCATCGCTGTCATCGCCGTCAAAGACCTTGCGCGTGCAATCAAATCCGCGCGCCTCAAGCGCCTTTTGCAGGACATCAAGTGCCCCGGCATCAGCTGGTGTAACGGATGGGCAACGGATCAGGGACTGGGCAAGTTCAAGGGCGGCAGACATCGGGCAATCTCTTGTTGGTGTGATGCCGGTAGTTTGGTTGCCGGCATGCATGTGTGAGAAAGGGCAAAACGGACTGGCCGTTTTGCCCCTTATAAATCATCCATCCTGCGCGGGACAGAAATCAGTCGCGCAGCAATTCGTTGATCGAGGTTTTCGAACGGGTCTTTTCATCAACACGTTTGATGATGACCGCGCAATACAGGCTCGGCCCCGGGGTGCCATCGGCAAGCGGCTTGCCCGGAATGCTGCCCGGAACGACAACGGAATATGCCGGAACGCGACCGACAAAGGTTTCGCCGGTGGTGCGGTCAATGATCTTAGTCGATGCACCGATGAAGACACCCATGGAAATCACGGCACCTTCTTCGACAATCACGCCTTCGACGATTTCCGAACGCGCACCGATGAATGCGTTGTCTTCGATGATGACCGGACCGGCCTGAAGCGGTTCAAGAACGCCACCGATGCCCGCACCACCAGAAAGGTGAACGTTTTTACCGATCTGTGCGCAGGAACCGACAGTCGCCCAGGTATCAACCATAACGCCGGTATCAACATAGGCACCCAGGTTCACGAAGCTCGGCATCAGGACGGTGCCCGGTGCGACATAAGCCGAACGGCGCACGATGCTGCCCGGAACGGCACGGAAACCGGCTTCTTTGAATTCTGCTTCGCCCCAGCCTTCGAACTTGGACGGAACCTTGTCCCACCAGTTGGTGTTTTCGCCCGGGCCACCGGCAATCGTGGCCATGTCATTAAGACGGAAAGACAGCAGAACCGCCTTTTTGGCCCACTGATTGACAACCCACTTGCCATTGGTTTTTTCGGCAACGCGCAGTTCGCCGCGATCCATGGCATGAAGTGCCTGCTCAACAGCTTTGCGGATTTCACCCTGGGTGGCGGAGCTGATCTCGTCGCGGTTTTCCCAAGCGACGTTGATCACGCCTTCAAGTTCAGTTCTGTTCATTTTACGAAGGTCCTTGCGGTCAGCCTAAATCTGTCGGGCGGAGAATGGTCAATGCAGCCCATGAAGTCAACTCCGCCAGTTTGCGTAGAAGCGCCCTTTTTCGGGCAATTCTCCGTTCCTGATCCCTTTGGTCGATAGACATAGCGGATCACGCCGCGAAGCTCAATCTTAGAACCATGACAAATCGGCCGCCCGGCGATAAAACCGGGCACCGGTGGATGAACAGGGGGATGATAAGCAGGGCAGCAACAGGCGCGCGTGATCCGATCGGATCAGGAAGTGGTGGCAAGGTTGCGCAGGAAATCAACGATATCCGTGGTGTGATGATCAATGCGCGGATCGTCGCTGCCGTTCTGGGCCCACTCGATGTCGGTATTTACCCAGACCGTGGTCATGCCCATATCCTTGGCCGGCAAAAGGTTTTTGGCCATGTCTTCGAAATAGATCGCACGTGTCGGGTCAACACCATCGCGTGCCAGCAAACGGTCATAGGGTTGCTGCTGTGGCTTGGGGATATAGTCGGCATCGACGATATCGAAAATTGTTTCGAACCGGTCGGCAATCCCCAGACGGCCCATCACCCGTTCGGCGTGCCCGCGTGACGCATTGGTGAAAATCAGTTTGCGACCGGGCAGATCATCAAGTGCCTGTGCAAGATCGGGTGCCGGATCGACAACCGACAGATCAATGTCATGGACCTTGGCAAGGTAATCGGCCGGGTCAATGTCATGTTCGGTCATCAGGCCGCGCAGCGTGGTGCCATAGCGATGGAAATAGTCCTTTTGCACCCGATAGGCGGCATCCGGTTCGAGCTTAAGGGTGTCACGCACATACTGCCCGATCAGATCGGAGACCTGTGAAAACAGATCGCACGCGGCCGGATAAAGCGTGTTGTCGAGATCAAAAATCAGGACAGAGTCAGAAGTCAAACGCGGCAAACTGGCGGTGCGGGATGCTGGATTGGTCATTGTCAGGCGGCCTTGATGCGTGAATGGGGCATGTTCAGTAAATCTGCCCTTGTTGTATGGGGTTTCCGGCGGATTTCAAGTCACCGGGTATGGTTTCTGCGCATTTGATCGTAATTTCAATCGCATGCATAACAAGACAGGTGGTCAATCATACCCGTCAACTCGCGCGGGCAATCCGGCCAGGCCGGACTGCGTATGTGCGTATTTACCACAATAGCAAAAGTTGTGGTTGTAAAACCCTTGTTAAGCATAGGCGGTTGATCATGGCGGAAAGCCGGAATGGCAAAGGAGATGTTTTTCGAGTTCGGGGGAAGTGAAAAACATCGGGAGTGACGAGCAGCGTGAGAGGGCGCATTGGACAAACTTATAAAAGCTCGAACAACCGAATTACGGAAGGAACGCAACCGTTTTGCGGCTTTGGCCTTTGTGTGGGGCGATCTTCTTCTGGAACTGGATGGCGATTTTCGGATTGTATTTGCCTCCGGCGCGTCGGACGGCATTTTGGGGCGCCGTCCACAGGATCTTGCAGGTAAACTCTTTACGGGTTTGCTGGCCAAACAGTTCAGGCCGCTGGTTACGGAAATGCTGCATGTGGCTCGCAGACGCGGCCGAATGGACAATATTCAGGTCCGGTTTGCCCAGCGCAACGAATTGTTGAGCCCCCCTGTTTCCATGAGCGGATATTTCCTGCCAGATCTTGGGGATCATTTCTTTGTCGCGTTGCGTGTGGCGATCAATGCCCTGCCGCCCGAGGTGGTCGGATCCATTAAGCGCGATAATTCAACCGGGCTTCTTGATGAGGAAAGCCTGTCCAAGGTTGTGACCGAACGGCTGGTCGCCCAGCGCGAAACAGGAACGGAACATAAATTCACCCTGATGACACTGAATGCCTTTGATCCGTTGTGCAAGCGCATGGAACAGGTCGAACGCAACGAATTGATGGCAAGTGTCGGGGCATTTTTACGGGCGCATTCGGTTGCCGGTGACACGGCCGGGCGTCTTGGGGCCGAACAATTTGGCATGTTGCATCGCTCGGATGTACCGATTGGCGATCTGGAAAAACGGATCGAGGAATGTGTGCGCGATGCAGATCCCAAGGGGATTGGCGTTGAAGTCAGTTCGACCGTCACCGATTTTACCACCGACGTCATTCCGCCAGGGGATCTGGCGCGCGGCGTTTTATATTCGATCCGCCGTTTCTGTGACCATCAGGAGCATGGATTTACCTTTTCACGCCTGATGGGGCAGACAGGTAATCTGGTCAACAGTACCTTTTCGGCGATGCAGGATTTCGGCAAGCGGGTCGATCGACTGAAATTTGATGTTGTGTATCAACCGATCGTGCGGCTTCCGAACGGGGAAATTCACCATTTCGAAGCCTTGGTCAGGTTCCATGACGATGACGGAAAACTGATCCCGACACAGGAACTGATCGCCTTTGCCGAACAGGTCAACATGATCCATCGGCTTGATCTTGCGATGTTGCGCCGAAGCCTGAAATGGATCAAATCGCAACTTGAAACCGGAATAACTGTTCGGGTTGCCGTGAATATTTCCGGTCATTCATTAAGTAATCCGGACTTTTGCCGATCAGCTGTCGCGTTGTTCGAACGAAATCACGAAACATTGCAGCAATTGATGATCGAGATCACGGAAACCTCGGAAATCCGGGATATCGACAATGCGGCCAGATGGATTGCCCGGTTCCGGGAATTTGGCATTGAAATCTGTCTGGATGATTTCGGGACCGGGGCGTCGAACTTCCGGTATCTGAGTGCGATGGATGTTGATTATGTAAAGGTCGACGGGGAATCAATTCGGCAATCAATGAAGACCATCAAAGGGCAGGCTTTCATGCGCTCGCTTGTCGAACTGTGCCACGATATTGATGTCGAGGTGGTCGGCGAAATGATTGAAACCGATCAGATGCGCGATCTTATTACCAAGGCCGGTTTTGATTTTGCCCAAGGCTATCTGTTTGGCAAACCCGAGGCCGATATCAGTCTTTACTGGCGTGATCGGGCAGGACGGCGTTCGTAATCACCAAAGGCGGCCCGGTCGAGCCACACCAAGACGGCATGCCAAAGGGATCATAAAGTTGATGTTGAACAGGGCTGCTTTCGGGCGGCCCTGCTGCATTTTGGGGTGCTGGTATGCGTGCCCGAACCCGATGCACATCCAGTGATGAAACCGGATCATTTGGCGGTCGTTGGAAAAAAGACCAAAAAACTGCGCCAGTTTTCCATGTGGTGATGCGTGTGCACCTGTATCGGCCCTTATGCGGGCCTTTTGGCAGGTAGGCCAAACGACACATCCATATAGGAGAGTTAGAAATGGCAAGCATCAATACGAACATGTCGGCCACCCTTGCGGTGTCGAACCTCAACAAGACCACTGACGAGATGACATCGGTTCTGACCGCGATGTCGAGCGGCAAGGCGATCAACTCGGCATCCGATGATGCGGCGGGTCTTGCGGTTTACACTGCGATGTCGGTTGATTATGCCGCCTGGGAACAGGCCGGTGACAATGCCGAGGTCGCAACAGCAATTCTTGAAACCGCTGATGGTGGTTTGTCGGAAATTGCCGATATTCTGGAACGGATGTATGAACTTGCATCCCAGGCATCGTCCGGTTCGGTGACCGATACCGAACGTGCCTATCTGGATGACGAATATAGTGAATTGATGGAACAGATCGATTCCATCGTTGAATCAACGACCTATTTCGATACGTCGCTTCTTGACGGCAATTACGATGAAAGCTTCACCGTGTCCGCGGATGCGGGTGCAACACCGATTTCGGTGACGCTTGATACCAACTATGCCACCACCGAAGACGTTGTTTATGTTGTTGGCAGTGGCACAACCGCCACCACTGCGACTGCGGCGTTCAATACGTCTTCTGTCTCGTCGGCGGCAAACGCAACCACAGCGCTGGCGATGATTGAAGCACAGATCGAAACCGTTTCGGCCGGTCGTGCATCGGTTGGTGCGATGATGTCGCGGTTCGACTATGCCGCAGGCAATATCGAAACCGCCCAGACCAACCTTGAATCCGCAATGAGTGTCTATATGGATGCCGACATTGCGCAACTAAGTGCGGATCAGACCGAACTTGGTGTGAAAATGGACTCAGCCATTCAGGCGCTGTCTGTTTCCAACGAAAACCTTGAAAAGCTTTCCAAGCTTCTGAGCTAAGGCACGGGCCTGTTCCATTTTGATTGGGACGGGTCAGGATTAACAACACCCCCGACACACTCTGAAGGCAGCTTTTCATGGCTGCCTTTTTCTTTTTTGTACGCGGTTTCCCCAGGGTTCTGGCGGCTTGGCGGGTGTTTGAAAAATAAATCGAAAAAATTGTCATTTGGCGCGCCAGTTTTTTCGCGCCGTTGCGTGGACACCTATATCGGCCCGAAGTGGGTCGCGTTGGCAGGTAGGCCAAAACACATCCAAATAGGAGAAGCGCAATGGCGAGTATTAACACGAATATGTCGGCCACCCTTGCGGTGTCGAACCTGAACAAGACCACTGACGAGATGACTTCTGTTCTGACAGCAATGTCGAGCGGCAAGGCAATCAACTCGGCATCTGATGATGCAGCAGGTCTTGCTGTGTATACCGCAATGTCGGTTGACTATGCGGCCTGGGAACAGGCCGGTGACAATGCCGAAGTTGCAACAGCCATTCTTGAAACTGCAGATGGCGGCCTTTCTGAAATCGCCGACATCCTTGAACGTATGTATGAACTGGCATCGCAGGCATCGTCCGGTTCGGTGACCGATACCGAACGTGCATATCTGGATGATGAATTCCAGGAACTGATCAGCCAGGTTGATTCCATTGTTGAATCAACGACCTATTTTGATACCTCGCTGCTTGACGGGACGTATGACGAAAACTTCACGGTTTCCGCAGACGCGTCAGCAACGGCCATTTCGGTCACGATCGGCACCGATTATGACTCAACCGGTCTTGGTATTGCCGCGGCTGATGTCACGACTTCGACCACTGCTGCTGCTGCTTTGACCCTGATCGAGACGGCAATTGAAACCGTTTCGGCAGGCCGCGCATCCGTCGGTGCGATGATGTCGCGTTTCGATTATGCCGCGGGCAACATCGAAACCGCGAAAACCAACCTTGAATCAGCAATGAGCGTCTATATGGACGCCGATATTGCGCAGCTCAGTGCGGATCAGACCGAACTGGGCGTGAAGATGGATTCTGCCATTCAGGCCTTGTCAGTTTCCAATGAGAATCTCGAGAAGCTCTCGCGACTGCTGAGCTAACTCGTGACAGGGCCATCCGGTGTTTGAGAGCCCCCGGATGGCCCTGATTTTTTTAACGGATGAGAAAGGGAGGAGCACATGTCGACCATCAATTCTGCATCGTCGTCGAGTTATGCCTCTTCATCCTATGTTTCAGGCCTGACCGATCTTGATACTGCCGAGCTGGTTCAGGATGCCTATGACGCCAAGATGGAGGTCGCCGACAATGTCGAGGCCGAAATCGATGAAGTCGAACTTGAGATTGCCGCGTTTGAAGATCTTCAGACCTTGCTTGAGGCGCTTGAAGATGCTGCCGAGGATCTGACAGCGGCAACCGAACTTGACAGTTCGCGTGATGACGTCTGGGTCGGAAAGTCGGCCTATCTTTCATCGTCGGATGCCAATACCGATGCATCCGATGTTGTCGGTGTGCTGGTTGACGATACGGCTGAAACCGGCACCTACACACTTGAAATCACACAACTTGCCACTGCGCACAAGCTGGGCGGGGATACGACAACCGACAGTACGACGGCGATGTCGCTTACCGGGACAATCAGTCTTGTCGCCGGTGACGATTACGAGGCTGTCGATATCGAAATTACTGCCGATATGTCGCTTGATGAAATTGCCGATGCCATCAATGACCAGAAATCGACAACCGGTGTCAGTGCAAGCGTTCTGCAGATTTCCGATGATGAATTCATGCTGGTTCTGTCCGCAGTTGATACCGGACAGGAAATCACATTTGACAGCGATGGTGCCGATACAACCATCGCGCAGTCGCTTGGGCTTTTGGCGGCGGACGGGTCCTATGCCAACGAACTGGTGGAAGCCGATCAGGCGATCTTTTCGATCGATGGCGTTGAAGTCACACGCAGCAGCAACACGGTTGATGATGTGATTGATGGTGTGACGCTTTATCTCTATGCCGAGGAAGAAGGCACGGAAATCACGCTTGAAATCGAAGAAGACGCCAGTTCTGCCTATAGCGCCATCGAGGCCTTTGTCGATGCGTATAACGAGCTGCGCAGCTTTGTCATTACCAACCAGGCCTATGAGGCCGGCGAAGGTGCGGACGAGGATGCGGTCCTGTTTGGTGACAGTCTTCTGAGTTCGGTTTCCTCGACCGTTTATGATGCCCTGTCCTTTACCAGTGACAGCGATACATATGCGTCATTGGCGTCAATCGGCATCACGCTTGATGACAGCAACTATCTGGTCATTGATTCAGAAGTGCTTGAAGAAGCGCTGGTGTCGGACTTTGACGCGGTGGCCGATCTGTTTTCCTATTCCGGGTCAACCGATTCTGATGACCTTCTGGTGTCGGAAGCTGACGGATCATACACCGGGACCTTTACGGTCGCCATTGTTACCGACGCCGATGGCAATATCACGTCCGCCAGTGTGAATGGTGATGACAGCCTGTTTACCATCAATGGCAACAAACTGGTCGGGGTCGAAGGTGGTGCCTATGAGGGTGTCACGCTGTTCTTTGGCGGGGACAGTTCGCAAAGTGTCGAGGTGTCGATCACCAGCGGCCTTGCCTATGACCTGACCAATTCGCTCGACAAATATACCAACAGTTCCGATGGCCTGATTGCCAATCGACTGGAACGGCTTGAAGAGCAGGTGGATGATCTTGAAGAAGAAGTCGAAGACATCACCGCCGATGCCGAAGAATATGCCGCCAAATTGACAGAACGATATTCCGCAATCGAAGCAGAGCTTTACCAGTTGCAGCTTTTGCGTGAACAACTTGATGCCTTGTGGGGTGATGATGACTAATAACAGTGCAACAGCCGCGCAGCAGGCATACCGTTATGCCGGTGCAAGTGCCCAGTATAACAACGCGTTGCGCACGACGTCACCGGTGGCAATGATGGCGATTGCCATCACGCGCACCCGTCAGCATTTGCGTTTGGCCGCGCAATATCGCAGCGAAAAGAAGTTTGATCTTGAAGGCCGCGAAAAGGCGGTGGTGGTGACCCGGCTCAAGGCGCTTCAGGCGTGTATCGCGCCAAAAAGTGCACCGGAACTGTCACGAGATCTCTTTGCCTTTTATGCAAGAATGATTAAATTGCTCGCACGTAATCGCAGGGACGCTTCCATGGAGGAACGTTACGAGGTCGTTGACCGCAACCTGCAAGAGCTTGCGCGCGAATGGGAAAAATTCTCGAAAGTCGATCCAAGTAGGACTGTTCAGGCCCAATCAGGGCAGACGATGATCGGAACAGTGTTGTGAGGGACATTTGAGTGTAGGTCTTCGCGGAGCAGTGCCGACAAGCTCTGATACGTCAGACATTCCAGCTGTCAGTGAGGTTCTGTCCGAACTTGATGACAACAGTCTTGTTGCCCGTATGGTTCAGGGCGACAAGCGGGCCTATCGCGTGGTGGTCGAACGGTATTACCGCGGGATTGTAGGCATCGCGCGTCGCATGGGCCTGACCGGCGGAGACGCCGAAGATGTGGCACAGGATGTCTTTGTACGTGTCTGGCTGCATCGGGAAAAGTGGCGGGCCGATGGCGGGGCGACTTTCAAGACCTGGCTTTACCGGGTTGCAGTGAACCGGGTTATCGACATCAAGCGCAAACCCCAGTTTGTCGATGGTGCCGAACTTGACGAGGTGCCCGATGAAGCCATGTCGGCGGTTGACCGGCTTGCCCAGCATCAGGAATTCAAGCGTCTGCGACTTGCAATCAAGAAATTGTCCGACCAACAACAAATTGCCATTAACTTGTTTTACGACCGTGAATTATCCAATCAGGAAGCCGCGTCGATTATGGGGGTCTCGGTCAATGCTATGGAATCTCTGTTGAAACGGGCGCGCAAGCGTTTACGTGAAGAGTTGAAAACGATCTGATATACGATTAGTTTTACGTTCTGTTCGAACAGGTAAGTTCGTCCTATGAAAAAGCGGTGTGCTGTGAAAATCGAGCGTTTCGAAGAATTACTGGATCAGTACGGTTGGGATTTGGCGTCCTGGCCAGACGCGTTGCGTCGTGAAGCAAACGTTCTGATCGCACAGGATGCGCAAGCGGCAGAAATGCTGAAATCGCTGCGCTCTGTCGAAGATTTGCTGTCTGATGATCCGTTGCCGCTGGGCAAACACAAGGCCATTGACGATATTTTTGCCGCCATTGAGGCCCAAGAAGCCAAAAGTGGCGATGCCCGCGACAATTCGGAAAGCGATCCCGCCCAATCCTTTGCAACAATTGATGATCGCCCGCGTTCGCGCGCCCATCTGAGTGCGGCAAGTGCCGCGCCCACCGGAGAAAGCCCGGCGCGCAAAACCTATCCCGCCAAGTCCGCAACATCGCCGGTTAATCAGGCGATCACGGGTGACGGTGCGCATTATGGCGGCCGGGCCAAGGGTACGCTTTATCAATTGGGGCGTGGTGTGTTTTCGGGTGTCGGGATGGTTGTCTGTGTGCTGGCCGGATTTGCATTCGGGGTCGCGATGACCGTACAGGAAGGTCAACAGGTCACTGCACAGGCCGACGAGGTCGAGATGATCGATCTTCTGGAAAACCATCTTTATGTGATTGATCAGATGACCAACCCCGATGACCTTCAAAAGCCGGAAATGACAAAATCCGATCAAGCACAAGGAGTGCAGCCGCAATGAGCTTTGCATTCCGCCGCGTGTCATCCATGCGCAAAGTGATGTGGGCGTCACTGGCGATCAATCTGTTTTTGGCTGGTGCGCTTGCCGGAAACCTGGTTAGCGGGTTTTCGATGTTTCATTTCTTCATGCCACCACCGCCCCCGCCGGCCTTTGAAAATGAGCCGCCCGGTGTGCGTATGCTCAAGAATGTGCGCAGTCGGCTTAGCCCGGAAGGCAAGGTTATTTTCGATGCTGAATTTGATGGTGTGATCAACGGCATCAAAGGCCGGCCAAGCCCGTTCCTTTTGACGGTGGAACTGCGCGAGACGCTCGATCGTCCCGATGCCACCGAAGCCGAGATCAGGGAAGCCTATGCCGGGTTGCGCGAGGCGATTGGCGATGATTTGAGCGCGATCCTCGGTCATATGGCCAATGCGGCGATCAAGCTGTCGCCCAAAGATCGTCGGCAAATGATTTTGATGGGCCCTGGCGAATTGCCGCCGCCACCAAGACGGCAATAGAATACCGGTGAAAATCAAGGGATGCAGTCGCATCCCTTTTTTTATTTCGTCAAAACAGAAACTTTCTGCGCCAGTTTTCGCGCCACCCCCCGTGCAATGAACATAGACGCCTTAAACTGTTCTTGCCCGGAGTTGGTGATGAGTTTTCTCAGTGGCCTGACATATGACAGCCTGACTTCCTCGACGTCATCGTCGGGCAGCAGCACGTCCAGCACGACGACGAGCGATGACTCGACGTATGAAACCTATATGACCTTGCTGCTGACGACGCTGCAGAATCAGGATCCTACCGACCCGGAAGACGTGTCGGATATCACAGATCAGCTTGCGACATTCGAACAGCTTGAACTGGCTGAACAGAATAACGCGCTTCTTTCCAATCTTTCTGAATCGCTGACGGCACTTCAGGGGGTTGTCGATGACAGCGCGGCACAGGCTTATCTTGGAACCGATGTTGTTGCCATTGGCGATACCGCCCCGCTCGAAGATGGCGAAGCCGAATGGTACTACGTCCTTGAAGATGATGCCCAAAGTGTCACGGTCACCGTGACCGACGAAGACGGCAATGTTGTCTATGAAACGACCGAAACCGGATCTGAAGGCAGCAACAACTTCATCTGGGATGGCACCACCGATGATGGCGCAACGCTGACATCGGGGACCTACACCCTGTCGGTCAGTGCTGTTGATTCCAATGGCAATTCCGTTGATTCCGAAATCCTTATGACCGGTGTGGTGTCGGCACTCGACCTGACCGGTGACGAAGCCGTTCTGTATGTAAACGGGGTCGATGTTTCGATCTCGGATGTGCAGGGCACGCAAACAGTTTCCTGAAACAAAGGATCAAAACCATGAGCCTCAATAGCGCCCTGAATTCCGCCGTTTTAGGTCTGAATGCACAATCGACATCGCTTGGCATCATTTCTGGCAATATCTCAAACAGTGAAACTGTCGGGTACAAAGACAGCAGCGCGTCATTTTCATCGCTGGTGACGACACCGGGATCGACCACCCAGGGGTATTCCAACGGTGTAACGACCACGACCCTGACCAATGTTTCGTCGCAGGGCCTGATTGAATCGGATTCCACTGCAACCAGTCTTGCGATTTCGGGTGACGGCTTCTTTGTCGTGACCGATGGTAACGGGGATACCTATTACACCCGTGCCGGTGATTTTTCCGCGGACGCAAACGGCGATCTTGTGAATAGCTCGGGCTATTACCTGATGGGGTATGCGCTCAATTCCGATGGCGAGCCTGCATCGGGGACGGTACCGACCAGTACTTCTGCCCTGACCACCATCAATCTTGAAAATCTGACCGGCACGGCAGAGGCCACGACAGAAACATCAATTGTTGCCAACCTGCCTGCGGATGCGGAAGTCGGTGACAGTTTCTCGATCGATGTTGAGGTCTTTGACAGCCTGGGTACCAGCCACACCATTACCTATGAATATACAAAGACTGCCGCGAACGAGTGGGAACTTGATTATTCCGATCCGGTACTGACGTCAGACGGGACCACGGTTACGGGCACCACGTCTGGCGGGCCGCTGACCATTACGTTCAATTCCGATGGTGAACTGGAATCGATCGAAGATGGCGGTGGCAACGATGTGACCGACAGCGCCACACTGACCGTGACCGGCTGGACGACCGGTGCGTCTGACAGCACCATCGTTACCGACATGGGCACAGCCGGCAAAAATGACGGTTTGCAGCAATATGCGTCGGATGATGAAGACGGCGACATGACGCTTTATTCCGTCGATCAGAACGGATCGAACTATTCCGAGATTTCCGAAATCTCGATCTCTGACGATGGTGTGGTGTCGGTGACGTATGACAATGGTGTCAGCGAACCGGTCTATCAGATTGTGCTGGCCGACTTTGCCAATGCAGACGGTCTGACGGCTTATAGCGACACCGTTTACAAGGAAAGCAATACGTCGGGGACTTATGTTCTCAAGACGCCGGGTGATGGCGGTACCGGAACGATTGCGGACTATTCGCTGGAAAGTTCGACGGTTGATACGACATCCCAGTTTTCAAAGATGATTGTCGCACAGCAGGCCTATTCGGCCGCCGCCCAGGTCATTTCGACCACCAGCGACATGTATGACACCCTGATTTCTTCCGTGAACTAAGGCGAGGCCGAGATGACCGTACTTAACGCAAACCCGGCTGGCGATCTGTCGATGCCAAAGGATAATGACAAGATCACCAGTATTATGACCCGCCTTGGCGATCTTCTGGATGTGGAATGGCGGATCCTTGATCAGGCGCAATATAATCTTTTGCCTGATATCACGGCCGAAAAGACCCTTCTTGAAGAAGAATTGCACAGCGAACTTGCCAACCAGCGCACCGCCAAGGCAGGCCAGCCGCATGCCGGGGTGATCGTTGATTTTGAAATGGTCAAAGTCCTTCGCGAAAAGCTCAATCGCAATAACATCCGCCTTAAGGCAAAGCGCGAAGCGTGCCTGAAACGCATTCGTGCGGGCTGGGCGGCGACGGCCGGGGACGGGGCAACATCCTATGACCAGCAGGGGGACCTGCAGGGCAAGGCAACCCAGAAAATCTTCAGCATGAAAATGTAAGTCACCATTTTCGATCTTTTTATCAACCGATCAGACCCGATAGGTCACAGCCATGTCGATCCGTGCCGCACAATCAGCCGCGCTTAGTGCCCTGCAAACCAGTCAGGCCGGGATCAGTGTGTCTTCGGAAAATATCGCCAATGCGTCGGTCGAAGGATACACAGCCAAGTCACTCAGCCTTTCCAGCAGTGTGACGACCGGCGCATCGACGGGTGTCACAGTGACATCGGTCGGATCGACCGTGGACAGTTACCTTTTGAAATCGATCAGCGAAGCGGCATCTGAAAGCGGCTATGCATCGGTTTTTTCAGATCCGCTTAATATGGTGGCGAGCCAGTTCGGGGATGTCGGCGATGACGGGGCGATTTCGACCCTGATTGCCGATCTTGAAACCGCAATTGCGGCATTGGCCGTCAGTGCCGACAGCCAGTCCGAGAAATCAACCACGCTCAGCGAAGCCAATGCAATCGCAGACGAACTGAACAACCTTTCACAGTCCGTGCAGGATCAGCGTGCGAGTGCCGACCAGTCGATTGAAGACACTGTCGATCAGATCAATGATCTGTTGAATGAAATTCATGCCTATAACAATCAGCTCAGCGGAACCGACGGCACCACGCTGACCACCAGCGAACTCGAAGATGCCCGCGCGCAGGCCATCAACGAGTTATCGGAACTGGTCGATATCAGCTACTACACCGACTCATCAAACACGACCCAGATCTATATCGGCGGGACGCTCGTGGTTGGCAGTCAGGTTCAGGAGCTGTCCTATAACGCGGTCGGAACCGTGACCTCGGACACGACATTTGCCGACATCACGGTAAATGGCAATTCGATCACCGACAGCATTTCAGGCGGCAGTCTGGGCGGTCTGATCGAGTTGCGTGATGAAACGCTTCCTGACATCCAGGAAGAGCTTGATAATCTTGCGACCACATTGATGGACAGCATCAACGCGGTTACCAATCTTGGCACAGCATATCCCGCCCCAAGCGAACTGGTCGGATCAGAAGAGGTTGATCTGACCGATGCGTTTTCGGGAACCGGTACGGTACGCCTGGCGGCAACCGACGAGGACGGCAATGCCGTTGAAGTCATCGAAATTGATCTGAGCACAATTACAACGGTTCAGGATCTGGTCGATGCGATCAACAGTTCGACCTATCTGGATGCGTCGGTCGGCAGTGACGGGACCCTTGAGATCGCGGCATCGGATGATGATTATGGTGTTTCGATTATCAATATGGATGCCAGTGTCGGTGCCGAAGATCAGGGATTTTCGGATTATTTCGGACTGAACGACATGTTCACCGGAACCGATGCAGGCAATATTTCGGTCAATTCGGCCTGGCTTGACGATACCAGCAGGCTGCCGGTGGGGTCGGGATCGGACGATGCGACACTGGCAGTCGGTGAGAGTGTCATTTCATCGGGCAGTTCCGATGTTGCCGAAGCACTGGCCGATCTTTTTGACGAGAATGTCAGTTTCGACGCCGCAGGTAATCTTGGCTCGACCAAAACAACATTGTCAGATTATGCGGCTGAAATCCTGTCAGATGTAGCCCAACAGGCATCAAGTGCCGAGACTGAGGCCAGTGTTGCGACCAGTGCCTATGAGGAGCTGGTGGAAAGTTTTTCCAACCAGTACGGCGTCAACACCGATGAAGAGGCACTGACACTTAGCAATCTTCAAAGTGCATATGAGGCCGCCGCGGCGATTTTGGAAATTACCCAGTCGCTTATGGACACATTGCTTGAGGCGGTCAGTTAAGGGATCAGAAAATGCGCGTTTCCACAGCCGCAATGCAACAGAATATGCTAAGCCAGATCCGATCGGTACAGTCGCAACTGGCAGAGGCCACCGAACAATCCAGTTCGGGGGTCAAATCGGATTCCTATGCCGGGGTTGCGGATAATGCCTATGTTATTGCGACCCTGAGTGCGGAAATTTCCGAGGCCGCAGCCTATGCCGACATTGCCGAGGAAATCCAGACACGTGTTGAAGTCTATTATTCGACGTTAAATGACATGGTCGATCTTTTGACTGAAATGACGTCGGATTTGTCGGGTGCATTAAGTACCGGGACAGACAAAGCATACGGCATCAATGAGTCCGCCGGTGCCGCACTTGAGACATTTGCGTCGCTTTTGAACACCCAATATGAAGGTCGTTATATCTATGCCGGGTCGGCCTCCGATACGGCACCGGTTTCGGTTGATACCGCCGATTACGCGGTGATCACCAGCCCGTCGACCACAGATCTGAGCTATTATTCCGGTAACAGTGATATTGCATCGGCCAAGGTCGCGGACGGCACGACAATCGAATACGGGATTACCGCACAGGAAGATGCGTTCGAACAGGCATTGCGGGCCTTGAACCTTGCGGCAAATGCCAGCACCGATCCGGTGGATGAAGCCGCCCTGACCGAGGCGATGGAACTGATTGAATCGGCAGCAGCCGGTTTGTCAGAATTGCAAAATCAGGTGTCCTACACCCAGGATCAGCTTGAAGCGGTGGTCGATATGCATACCGATTTTCAACTGGCGGCCGAGGGAACGGTTTCCAATCTGGCCGATGTTGATCTGGCCGAAGCTGTGGTGACGCTTGAAACGCTTTCGATCCAGCTTGAAGCATCCTATTCGATCACAGCACAGATCACCGACATGTCGTTGTTCGAATATTTGCGTTAATTGGGGATTTCGGATTCTTGCACGGAATTCCGGATCAAATGTCGATTTTACTGCGATGCTTCGGACAATATCCCGTATTTCGCGAGGATTTTGTCATACAGGCCGTTTTTGCGGATGGTGGAAAGCCCGACATTAAGTTGGGCCAAAAGCAGACTGGCATGTTCGGTTGTACGCGAGATGCAGGAATAATACGGATCGTTTGACAGGATTTTGCTTTTGATTTTGTCGATATCCGTCGCACCACTTTTACCGACATTGAGCACATAATCCATTGGGGCCCGAAATGACAGGGCGGCGTCCAGTCGCTTGGACAGCAAAAGATTTACCAGTGTGGTTTCGCTGTTGGCCATGATGATATCAAGGCCGGCCTTGCGTGCCGCCGTTTCCAGGTTATAGCCGTTCACCACCCCGACGGTCATGTCGCGCGCATCGGCAAGGGTTTCAACAGACCCAAGAACCTCGTCACGGGTGGAATAGATGGCAACGCGTACATGGCCAAGGATATCGGAAAACAGAAAGTGCGCTTCGCGTTCCGGCAGGTAGCTACAGGAACACAGGCCGTCGACCTGCCCTGTTCTGGCAAGGAAATAGGCGCGTTTCCAGGGGTAAAATGGCGTCAGCAACGTGATGTTGCGTGTGGCAAACGCGGCCCGAAGAATTTCAACGTCATAGCCGGGTTCGGTTGCCTTGTCGGCGATTTTGGCCGGTGGGAACGGATTGCAGGCAAGGGTGATGGTTTCGTGGTTGCCTGCCGGGGGGATTAGCGTGTTTTGCGCAGATGCAATGGTGCTGATCGATATCAGGGTCACGGCAAAAAGTGCAGTGATCGCATTGATCCAATTTTTAAGCCGGTCCTTGCCGGTGGCACAATCAGTGATCCGGTGACGTAAATTCTTGGGAAAATATGCTGCTATGCGCATGTAGATTCCGGTTTCAAAGATCTGCCATTCTTAAACAAGTTCAAGATGATATCACGCATTGGGCGCAATGTATTATTTCTCTTGTCGGCAGGAATTGCGTTAGATCAGGCAGGTCAAATCAATCTGGAAATCAACATGGCAGATCGGCACGGAAATGAAAAAGGCCGGTGCAAAGACCGGCCTTTTTGCAATATGTCGACAGCGGATTATTCGGCTGCTTTGACTTCTGCGCTGCTGCGGATTGCGGCTTCGCGGACATCGTCGGTGACATGTTCTTCGAACTTCGCGAAGTTCTTTTCGAACAGACCGGTCAGGTTGGCAGCGGCCTTGTCGTAGGCTGCCTTGTCGCTCCAGCTTTCACGCGGGTTCAGAACTTCTGCCGGGATATCGCCACATGCGGTCGGATATGCCAGACCGAAATACGGATCGGTCGCAAATTCGGCATTTTCCAATTCGCCATTCAGGGCCGCATTCAGAAGGCCACGGGTGTAACCGATCTTCATGCGCGAACCAACGCCATAGCCGCCACCGGACCAGCCGGTATTGACCAGCCAGCAATTGGCTTCGTGTTTTTCCATCAGCTCACCAAGCAGCTTGGCGTAAACGGACGGATGACGCGGCATGAACGGTGCGCCAAAGCAGGCGGAAAACGCCGCGGTCGGTTCCTTGACACCTTTTTCGGTGCCGGCAACCTTGGCGGTGTAACCTGACAGGAAGTGATACATCGCCTGTGCCGAGCTCAGTTTTGCGATCGGCGGCAGAACGCCAAATGCATCACAGGTCAGCATGATGATGTTTTTCGGATGACCACCACGACCGGTTTCCGAGGCATTCGGAATGAATTCGATCGGGTAGGAAGAACGGGTATTTTCGGTGTGACGAGCATCGTCGAGGTCAAGCTCGCGCGATTGCTTGTTCATCACAACGTTTTCAAGAACGGTACCGAAACGCTCGGTGGTGGCAAAGATTTCCGGTTCCGCTTCACGCGAAAGCTTGATCACCTTTGCATAGCAACCGCCTTCGAAGTTGAAGACACCGTCTTCGCCCCAGCCATGTTCGTCATCACCGATCAGGGTGCGCGACGCATCCGCCGAAAGCGTGGTTTTGCCGGTGCCCGACAGGCCAAAGAAGATGGCGGTGTCGCCGTCTTTGCCCATGTTGGCCGAGCAATGCATCGGCATGACGCCTTTGGCCGGAAGGATGTGGTTGAGAACCGAGAAGATCGATTTCTTCATTTCGCCGGCATACCAAGTGCCGCCGATGATGACCATTTTGCGTTCGAAGCTGACCATCACGAAAACTTCGGAACGGGTGCCATCGACTTCCGGATCAGCCTGAAGGCCCGGAGCATGAAGGATGGTGAATTCCGGTGCGAAATCGCGAAGTTCTTCTTTCTGCGGCTGGATGAACATGTTGCGCGCAAAAAGGTTGTGCCACGCATTTTCGTTGATCACACGAACCGGAAGACGGAAACGCGGATCAGAACCGGCATAGCAATCCTGCACGAACAGTTCGGTGCCCTGGAAATATGCGCGCACTTTCTGATAGAGGCGCTCAAATACTTCCGGGCTGACCGGGCGGTTTACATCGCCCCAATCGATATCTGCCTTGGTGCTTTCTTCTTCGACAACGAAACGGTCCTGTGGGGAACGGCCGGTATGTTCGCCGGTCAGTGCGACAAATGCACCACCCTTGGCGATTTTGCCTTCATTGCGACGGATCGCATGTTCGTAAAGGCCGGCAGCGTCGAGGTTCCAGTGAACGGCGCCAAGGTTTTTGAGGCCATGAGTTTCAAGGCCTACACGGCTGACAACGGGTCCTGATTGCAGCACGAATCTCTCCTGGTGGGAATTAAAAGAGCTGGGGGTTAATATCCTAATTTACACAACAATTTGTGGGAAATCGTTGTGTTGAGACATATTGTTACAAAGGTGTCTTAAAAGCAACCGGTCCTTTTGCCTAATACCTAGGAAAACGTAGCGACTTTTGCGTTTGCGAAAATTCCATGTTCAGGGTCGAAGTAATAAATTTTCGGAATACAAATGGTCCGACTTATGCGCGCGATTTTTTGCACATTTCGACCAAAATATCGCGCGCTTCGCCCGGTGAATGGATGGTGCGTGCGAAGTCGATTCTGATCGGTGGCTGTTCGGGTTTGTGACAGTCCAGAACCATGCCGTCACAATCAATCGAATGCATTTTCCAGCCGGCTGCGGGATCGTGGGACGTGAAATGGGCAACAATGTCGGCAATGGCATCAAGATGGTCAGCATTCATGTGGCTGACAATGCCGTCATGACCGGTGACGAGCGGGTGACAATCGGGAACGATGAACTGATCGCCTTTGAGGCGACGCTGTTTGCCAAATCCCCCGATCCAATAAATTGCGTCGACCGTGATCCGGTAAAAGGCGAAATCGGCAAAGTCGGCATACTGACCGGCATCGGGCTGTTCGCGCAAATAGCGCGCACGGGTATGGGGGTCGGGATCAGCAACAGCTTTACCAAAAAGTGTCAGCCGCGCGCGGTCTGTCTGGATCGCGGCGGTCTGCTGGTGCTGCGATTGCGCAGGTGGGGCGGGCGAAAACAACAGTGAGACCCGGTTATCTGCGCGGATATGACGCGTGTGATCGGCAAGATCGGAAATCAGTAGCAATGGTGTTCCGTCAATATCAATGACCGGGACAACCATCGAGGTCACGGGCCAGCCGTCAGTGACCTGTTTATGATCGTGGGCAATTGTCGCCAATGTTGCCTGATCAGCAATACGGCAAAGCTGGCGCAATGCACTGGCCGATGGTGGTGGCGGTGGTGTGGTTTGGGACATGGAAATCTACCTTGTCACGGCGCATGAAACGGATGTGAAATTATCGCAGATTTCCGTCTTCGCGTACATGGCAGGGTCGCCCGTACGTCCAAGGACACATCAAAAACAGGTTTTGATTCTTATCAGGAGCCTGTCTGTTTTTGGCGGATGTTTTGATGTGACTTTTTCCGTGTCTTTGATTTGGCAAGGACACGTTTTTTTTCGCCGTCGCTCAGCCCCATCCATGCGCCGATCTCGTCACCGGTGCGATAGCAACCGGTGCAATAACCAGCCTTGGCATCAAGGACGCAAACACCGATACAGGGGGATTTGACGGGCATGAAATTCCTGGGTGGGATCGTTAATGATTAGTCCCATAGAAAACAGCTTCGCCCGCAAGGATCAAGCCTGAAGCGATCCATGCGGGCGAATAAATCTGTGTGGCGTAATACCGGTTTAAAGGCGCGAGAACCAGTTGCGGATCTGACGATCGGCTTCTTCACGTTCAATGCCATAGGCCTCCTGAATAAGGCCCACCAGTTTTTCACGCTGTCCATCAACGCGGTCGACATCATCTTCGGTCAGGCGGCCCCATTCGCGTTTGACGTGACCGCGTACCTGTTTCCAGCGACCAGCAATTTGATCCCAATTCATCGGGTTCTCCTGCTTTCGGGGTTGCTCGTAATAGTGGCAGTTGCCGTATGACTTTAAGAACGAAATTGTGGGCGTGTTGTTCCATAAAACCGCAAGGCGGGTGAAAACAGCGCGGTCGTCTGACGGGTTTATCGGGCGGTTTGCTTGCCTTATCGGGCGCATGGGGGTATAGCCCCGGTGGGGTATGGACCCCTTGTCTTGTCATGGAGTTGATTTCGCACCGGCCCGAATGCGGCGTGACGTGCGGCACGGAGGAAGATATGCGCGGCTATTTCGGGATTGGAATTGAAGGGGCAAGCAAGCCTTTGAATGTGGGCACCCTGTTTCGTTCCGCCCATGCCTTTGGCGCAAGCTTTGCGTTTACGGTTGATGCGGACTTCCGCGAGGAACGTTCAAACATCACCGATACATCAAAGTCGGGCGAACAGATGCCCTATTACCATTTCCCGGATCATGACAACCTGTTCCTGCCGCAAGGGTGCCGGATGGTCGGCATTGAACTGACCCCCGATGCGATCGAACTGCCAAGCTTCAAGCATCCGTCACAGGCGGCCTATATCCTGGGTCCGGAACGCGGCAACCTGTCCGATGAAATGCAGGAAAAATGCGATTTCATCATCAAGATCCCGATGAGCTTCTGTGTGAATGTCGCGATTGCGGCAAATATCGTGATGTATGACCGCCTGATCAGTCTGGGCCGGTTTGCGCCGCGTCCGGTGCGTGCCGGTGCGCCGACCGAACCGAAACCCGAAGCCCATTATGGTGGCTGGATTTCGCGGACCCGTGACAAGCGCAAAGGGGATCCGGAAAAATTCCGTCAGGCACCGCCGCCCGATTATTCGGTGATTGACGGCACACTTGATGATGATGACGCCTGATCCAAAGACAGGCAGACATACAGATAAAAAAGCAACGGCCGCGAGGGAGGAGCACGGCCGTTGCGCTTTGTGATCTGCGCGATTGTGTCTTAAGGGGGGATTTGACACAGCGCAGATCGGGTGCAGGTATCAAGCTGCCTTGATATCCGAAGTCATGGTGTCCGACGTTTCTTCTTCGCCGGGGCGGGTGCCATGCGGATTGCGCAACAGGTTGGCAATCATCCGCATTCCGACATCGCCCTGAAGGGTCAGAAGGCTTTCCGGATGGAATTGTACGGCACTGATCGGAAGGCTGCTGTGACGAATGCCCATGATCACGCCATCGTCACTTCGCGCCGTAACCTTCAGGTCCGCAGGTAGTTCAGCCGCCTTGGCAAACAGGGAATGATACCGGCCGACAACAATGTCTTCGGGCAATCCGTCAAACAGCGGATCGGTGGTATCGAGTTTCACCTTTGACGGTTTGCCATGCATCGGTGTGACAAGTTGACCAAGTGACCCGCCGAAAAATTCGACAATCCCCTGCAATCCAAGGCAAACACCAAAGACTGGCAAGCCGGCCGCAAGGGCGCGTTCGATGCTGTCGCGCAGATGGTAATCATCGGGACGGCCGGGGCCCGGTGACAGGAACACAAGATCGGGTTTGAAATCATCAAATGCCTCGTCCGGGAAACCGGGACGAAGTGTCAGTGTTTCGGCACCGGTTGCGCGGATATAGCTGGAAAGGTTTTGCACGAAGCTGTCTTCGTGATCGATCAAAAGAACGCGTTTGCCAATGCCCGAGCTTGCCGGGTCGATGGTGACTTCATCCTTGGCATCGCGGGTAACGGCATCAATCATTGCCGATGCCTTAAGGACGGTTTCGGCTTCTTCGGCGTCTGATTCACTATCATAGAGCAAGGTGGCACCGGCGCGAACTTCGGCGACACCCTGTTTCAGGCGTACCGTGCGCAAGGTCAATCCGGTATTGAGATCACCGTTACACAGAACCGCACCAATCGCCCCGCCATACCATGCGCGCGCACTGCGTTCGACGGCTTCGATATGCTGCATGGCTGCACGTTTGGGGGCACCGGTCACGGTAACGGCCCAGCAATGGGTCAGAAAGGCATCAAGCGCATCAAACCCGTCACGCAGGCGGCCTTCGACATGATCGACCGTGTGGATCAGGCGTGAATACATTTCGATCTGGCGACGACCAAGAATGCGGATGCTTCCGGGTTTGCAAACGCGGGCCTTGTCATTGCGATCAACATCGGTGCACATCGTCAGTTCCGACTCATCCTTGGTCGAATTAAGCAATGTGCGAATGTTTTCGGCATCCTCGATCGCGTCACGACCGCGCGCAATCGTGCCGGAAATCGGACAGGTTTCAATGCGCTGCCCTTTGACCCGGACATACATTTCGGGCGATGCGCCAATAAGATGTTCCCCGTCACCAAGATTGATCAGGAAGCCATAAGGGGCCGGATTGCGGCGTTTAAGACGGCGGAAAATTTCCGAAGGTGCGGTGGCACAAGGGGTTCTGAAAACGCGGCTGGGGACAACTTCGAACAGTTCGCCACGGGCAAAGCGGGGCTTGGTTTCATCGACGATGGCGGCATATTCGCCGGTTTTCATGTCATTTTCGACAACGGCATTGTTGCCGCGCGATGGTGGATGGGGCTGGGAATTGCGGGGCAGGCCGGCCGTGCTGTGCCCGTCAGGGGTGATGAATTCGTATTCGATCCGGGTGGCGATTTTTGACGCATGATCGACCGTGATCAAACGGTCGGGCAGGAACAGGTGGATGTCCTTGTGATCGGACGGGCGGTCCTGTGTCAGGTTGATCTGTTCGAAATGAAGCGCGATGTCATAGCCAAAGGCACCATAAAGACCAAGGCGCTCATCGCCCTTGTGGCCGAACAGATCGCGCAGCGCGCGGACGACCGAAAACAGACTTGGTTGCTGACTGCGTTCTTCCTCGGCAAACCAGGAAGCGGGCTTTTTGACCACGCCATAAAGGCCATCTTCACCATCGGTGATGCTGTCGACATGCGGATGGCTTCCCAGAATGTCGGAAATCACATCCAGCAGGACCCGACCGCGGTCATTCAACGCCCGCACCGCGAAGCCGCGTTCCCGCCCGACAATTTCAAGTGGCGGCGCATCAAACCCCATATCCCACCGTGAATAGCGACCCGGGAATTCATAGCTTGAAGACAGAAGCACGCCCTTGGTCTGATCAAGGGCATCAATCAGGCCTTCGGTGGCGTTCTCATAACCAATGGTGGTCATGCGACGAATGACCGAAACACCGCCATCAGTGGTATATCGGTATTCGGCCTGATCGTCGGAAATGCCGGTTTCCTGAATTGGGGTCGTCACGTTCAGATACTCCTTTTGGGGCCTTGTGCCGCAGGAGCCATGTGATGATCAGGAAAAAGGGAAGTCTGAAAACACAAAGCCGCCTGCAAGAATGAGGCGGCCGGTATGTTCAGGGCATGTGTATTGGCCGCCCGCTTAAGCGAGCCACCACCAACGATTGGAAATACGGATCGGGTTCATGCCATGTGTTTTCATGGCTCAAACCATGTGCGCAAAATTTCCCGGCGTCAAGGCTTTTGCGTCGAGCTGTTGCCTTCTGCCTCTTTGAGTTCCATGTGCAGGGGCTGATGGCAATGCGGACAGGTAAGAATCTCGTCACTTTCATTGCGGTGAACGTCGCGGATGTCATCAAGAACAGATTGGGCCTGTTCGTCACTGATCCCGAGTTCTTCCTGATGGGATTTCAGTTTGTGGCGAACCCGTTCGGTCAGACGTTTGCCCATCAGCTGACGGGTGGCCTGATGACGGTATTCATTTTCGCGACGTCGCAATTCCGCATTGAAAGCCGATGCCAGAATACCGGCCGGAACCGCAACAATCCCGATCCCGGTCAGGGAAATGACACTGGCCAGGAATTTGCCAAACGGTGTGATTGGCACAACGTCGCCATAGCCGACCGTGGCAAGGGTAATGACGCTCCAATACAGTGCCTTAAGCAGGTTGCCAAAGGCGTCCGGCTGGGCTTCGTGTTCGGCGACATAGATCGCACCGGCACTGAATACCAGCATACAGGCCAGTGCGGCGCTGGCGGCACCAAAAATGCCCAATTGCTGTCGAAACACCAGCAACATCAATTCCAGCCCGGTGGAATAGCGGGTGAATTTCAGCAAACGCAGCAACCGGATGATCCGCACAAATCGCAAATCGACGGATGTAAAGAACCACAGAAGGATCGGCAGGATCGCCAAAAGATCAATCAGCGCCATCGGCGTGAACATATAGCGCAGGCGTGCCCATGGGCGGCCGCTGAAACGTTCGTCATCGGGGGCGGACCAGACCCGCAATGCGTATTCGACGGTGAAGATCAGGGTGCAAACGATCTCGATGATGGCGAATTGCAGATAGTATCTTTCGGCCAGTTCCTGGACCGAGTCAAAAATCACCGACACGACATTGATGACAATCGCACTGGCCAGAATCAGGTGAACGAACAGGGAAAGGCGCGAATGGCGTTCAACACCATGGAGCAATTTATGTGTCTTTGAACGAAGAGTCGCTGTCATGTCGCGCAAGCCCGATCCGGCAATAGAGTATTGATTGCCAGGTGAGTTTTGCGCCAATCGCTTCAGAAATGGTTAAATTATCAGGGCCTTATTTTCCGGCCCTGATCAATTTGGTGATCAATAGCCTTTTGCCGCGCGAACAAAATCGGCGATTTTCCGGGCGTCTTTTACACCCTTGGATTTTTCGACACCTGATGAGACGTCTACCCATGGCGCACCGGATATCTCGACGGCTTCGGCGACATTATTGGGATCAAGACCACCGGCAAGCATCCAGTCACTTTTGAAGTTCTGACCGGTCAGCAACGTCCAGTCAAAAGACACGGCATTGCCACCGGGCAGAATGCTGTCTTTGGGCGGTTTGGCATCAAACAGCAGGAAATCGGCAACGCCGTCATAGTTGGACTTGGCATTTTCGATGTCATCGGCGGTACTTACCGAAATGGCTTTCATCACCTTGAGACCGAAACGTTCCTTGACCGCTGCGACGCGTTCGGGGCTCTCCTTGCCATGGAGCTGAATGACATCAAGGCTTCCGGCCTTGATCGCATTTTCAAGTGCCTCGTCACCGGCTTCGACGAACAGGCCGACTTTCAGGATGCTGTTGGGGACCCGTTCGGTCAGGGTTTTGGCACCCTTAAGCGATATGTGCCGCGGGCTTGGTGGAAAGAACACATAGCCCAATGCATCTGCCCCGGCACTCATGGCCGCGATAAGGGCATCTTCGCTGTTGATTCCACAGATTTTGACCATGCAGCTCATCGGGGTATCCTGTCTTGTCGTCACTCTAATTCGCACGGCAAACAATTGGTGCGTCAGAGTCACTTAGCAGAAACTGCATCATATCGACAGGATATTTGCGATTTCCGATGGCTTTCCACTGGCAGGATAATCATTGCTGCGCTATTTTCCCGACCATGAGCAAGCATACAGACCCTGCCGCGGGCGAAAACGGCGAAAACACAACCCACTTCGGGTTTCGGGATGTTCCTGAAAGCCAGAAGGCATCCATGGTGCGCGAGGTTTTCGACACTGTCGCGTCCAAATATGATTTGATGAACGATCTGATGAGCGGCGGTATCCACCGTCTGTGGAAAGACACGTTCATCAACGAGCTTAAGCCGCGCCCGAACATGAAGCTTCTGGACGTTGCAGGTGGCACGGGGGATATCGCATTCCGCTTTTTGAAAAATGGCGGTGGTTCGGTCACGGTATGCGACATCAACTATGAAATGCTGCATGTCGGACGCGACCGGGCGGCTGACCACGGGATTTTGAAGAACATCAACTGGACCGTTGGCGATGCGCAGAAACTGCCGCTGCCCGATCACTCGGTTGATGCCTATACCATTGCGTTTGGCATCCGCAACGTCACTCGCATCGAAGAAGCCCTTTCCGAGGCGTTCCGTGTTTTGCGGCCCGGCGGAAAGTTCCAGTGTCTTGAATTTTCCAAGGTCGTAGTGCCGGGCTTCGATAAGCTTTACGATACCTATTCGTTCAAGCTTTTGCCTGAAATTGGTCGCTTTATCGCGGGGAACCGCGAAGCGTATCAGTATCTGGCCGAAAGCATTCGCAAATTCCCGGATCAGGAAACCTTTGCGTCGATGATCCGTGCGGCCGGGTTCGAGCGGGTAAAATACCGCAACCTGTCGGGCGGGATTGCCGCCATTCATTCCGGTTGGCGGGTTTGAGGGTGCTTGGCGCATGATCCGGTTTGTCCGAAACAGCTTTCGCCTGCTTGCCATGGCGCGGACCCTGGCACGTCATGATGCCCTGTTTCCGCTGGCCCTTGTGCCGGGTGGAAAAATTCTGGCATTTTTTGCCCGTTTGACAGCCCCGTTTTCCGGGCGGTCCGGGTTACCGCCCGGGCGGCGTCTGGCGCGCGCACTCGAAGAGCTTGGACCGGCATTCATCAAGCTTGGGCAAACACTTGCGACGCGGTCCGATCTGATCGGTGATGATGTTGCTGCCGATCTGTCATCGCTTCAGGACCGCTTGCCGCCCTTTTCGGCCAAAATTGCAAAACGGATCATTACTGAACAGCTGGCCGAACCGTTTGATGTTCTGTTTGCCGAGTTCGATGAAACGCCAGTTGCCGCGGCATCAATCGCGCAGGTTCATTTTGCCACCACAACAGATGGCCGCGAAGTCGCGGTCAAGGTGCTGCGTCCGGATATCAAGGTGCGGTTTGCCCGTGATCTTGATCTGTTTTACTGGGTTGCCGAAATTGTCGAATTGACGCAGCCGCGCTTGCGCCGCCTGAAACCGGTTGAAACCGTCAAGGCGCTTGAAGACAGTGTCCATCTTGAAATGGATTTGCGTTTTGAGGCGGCCGCGGCATCGGAATTCCGCGATAATTTCGAAGATGATCCGACCTATTACATTCCCCAGATTGATTGGGAACGAACGGCCGAACATGTGATGACCATGGAACGTGTCAAAGGCGTGCGTATCGACAATGTCGAGGCCCTTGATCGCATGGGAATTGATCGTTCAGCCCTTTTGGCCAAGGCGGCGGGCGCGTTTTTCCAGCAGGTTTTCCGCGACGGGTTTTTCCATGCCGACATGCATCCGGGCAACCTGTTTGTCGATGAAACCGGTCGGGTCAGCATTGTTGATTTCGGTATCATGGGACGTGTCGATAAACAGACACGTCTGTATCTGGCGGAAATGCTTCTGGGCTTCCTGACGCGTGATTACCATCGCGTGGCCGAGGTTCATTTCGAAGCGGGCTATGTTCCGCGCAACCAGTCGCTTGAAACGTTCCAGCAGGCATGCCGGTCAATTGGCGAGCCGATCCTGGGCAAGGAACTGGCCGATATTTCGGTCGGGCGCTTGTTGGGGCAGTTGTTCCAGATTACCGAACAGTTCGGGATGGAAACCCAGCCACAGCTTCTGATGCTTCAGAAAACCATGATCGTTGCCGAGGGACTTTCACGTATCCTCAGCCCGAATGAAAATATGTGGGAACTGTCGCGTCCGCTGATCGAAGACTGGATGCGTGAAAACCTTGGTCCGGAAGCCAAGGTCAAGGAAGCAGCCCTTCAGGCCGGATCAATGTTGCGACGTTTGCCCCGCGTGCTTGAAGCTGCGGAAAAGGCATCCTCGGTTCTGACCGATCAGGGGTTGCGACTGCATCCTGAAACGGTGGCGGCCATGCGCGGAAAATCGGGTAATGGCCAAAACAAGTCGACGGGCATTTCGCGCCAAACGCTTGTTCTGTGGGTGGCGATCATTGCGCTGGGTGTTGCGGTCTATCTGAAATAGCCGCATCTGGCATTCCGGGAGCTTGTCTTATGACCGACGATACTGATCCAGCCGACATCAAAGTCGAAATCAGTACGGACCGCGCGCATTGATCTTGCCTATTGTTATGGCTTTATCGCGTCATCCTATTGGTCGGGTGGGCGGACACGTGGCGAATTTGACCGGTCCGTCGAAATGTCATTTCCGGTCGGGGCCTTTTGCGACGGCCGGCAAGTCGGCTTTGCGCGGGTGGTCAGTGATCAGATTGCCATTGCCTATGTCGCCGACGTGTTTGTTGATCCCGACTTTCGCAGACGCGGGATTGCTGCCCGGATGCTTGACGCCTTGCACACGCATCCCGATCTTCGCCGGGTGAAAAGATGGGTGCTTGCGACCGATGATATGCAACCGCTTTACCGACAGCATGGTTACGAGGATCTGGATGATCTGATGATGATGCGCGTTGATGAGAATGCCCAAAAGTGCGATCCGCTGCGCTGAAGAATTCCGGTAAAAGAAAACGCCGCCACGGATTGCCGGGCGGCGTTTTCTTGGTCAGTGGCAGATGGCTTAGCTTGCACGGACTTCGTCAAGGAAGTTGCCGACTTCACCGCGCAATGTGCCCGATTGGCTGTTAAGCTTGTCAGATGCGCCAAGTACCTGATGGGCGGCCTCGCCGGTCTGACGGGCGGCTTCACGCATTTCATGGATGTGATTGGTCACTTCCTGCGTACTTTGAACAGCCTGCTGGACCGAGTTGGAAATCTCGGTCGTGGCTTGGCCCTGTTCCTCGACCGCGGCTGCGACCTCGGTGGCGATTTCATTCAGATTGGCGATGATGCTGGTAATGCCTTCGATTGCACCGACAGCTTCCTGGGTTGATCCCTGAATACCGGAAATCTGGGCAGAGATATCTTCGGTCGCACGTGCGGTCTGATTGGCAAGATTTTTGACCTCGTTGGCGACCACGGCAAAGCCCTTGCCGGCGTCACCGGCACGGGCGGCCTCGATCGTGGCGTTCAGGGCCAGAAGGTTGGTTTGTTCGGCGATGGCCTGAATGATCTGAACCACTTCGCCGACCTTCTGGGCGGAAACATCAAGCCCCTGGACCATTTCGTTGACGCGAACGGCCTCGGTGCTGGCATTGGCGGTGATATTGGATGTTTCATTGACGCGCGCACTGATGTCGCGGATGGAAACGGCCAGTTCTTCGGCGGCACTGGCGACGGTTTCCACACTGTGATTGGCCTGTTCGACGGCCGCAACCACAGCCTGGGAACCAGCTTCGTTCTGCTGGACTGCGGCAACCATTGTCTGGGCGACCTGCTGCATTTCACCGGATGCACCCGATACACCATCAACCACGCCCATGACGGTTTGCTCAAAGCGTCCGGCAAGGCCAACCATGGCTTCGCGGCGTTTGGCTTCGGCGCGTTCGCGTTCCTGTTCGCGTTCGCGATCAAGCTGGGCAACGCGTTTGGCATTTTCCTTGAAGATTTCAACAGACGATGCCATTTCGCCGATTTCGTCATTGCGACCGACGCCCGGAACATCGACATCAAGATCGCCATCAACAAGTGATTGCATCGCACCATTGATCTTGACCATCGGGGTCAGGATTTGGTTGCGCAACACAATCCAGGTCGCGCCCAGAAGAACCACAAGGATCGCAGCAGCAAGGGCAACCTGAATGATGACCGCCTGTTTGACTTCGGCATTTACCCGATCAAGAGACCAGGCTGTCACCAGCATACCACGATACTGGTCTTCATCACGGCGTTTGGAATATTTGGTGATGGGGGCTGCGACAATGACCGCGTCTTCGGAAATGAAGCTGACGACTTCCTTGTTTTCGATCTGTTCAAGATAGGGCTCGACCAAGGCAGGAAGATCATGTTGGCGCAGGGTTTCTGACTGATAGGTGCCAATGGCGTCACCACCGGGATTGGCCGCGATCAGGCTGGCAAGCTGTGAACCTTCCTTGTCGGTGATTTTGCGAAATTCTTTTTCGACGGACGCACCATCCATCGCAATGAAACCTGGCTGGACTGCAGTCGACAGCATTTCGGTTTTTTCGACCGATTCATTATACATGATTTCGAGCATGGCTTCGTGCTGCGAAACAGTCTGAATGGTCATCATTGAGCCAAAGCCCACGACCAGAAGTGCGACGATAACGAAGATAACTTTTCGTCCGACAGAAGCACCGGATCTTTTTGGTTCAGCCATTTATGGTCTCCCACTCCTTCAAAGGCTTTAAGTCGCTTCCCTAGATATACTGTCGCGCAGTTCGCCATTGATCTGTTACGAAGCCTGACAGGTATTGGCAGACTGTTTTCCTGAATCTTAAGGAATCAGGATCATTCTGCGTTTTTATATTTTATCCACTTTACCGTGTGGGGACGTAGAAGTTGAGTAAAACCTTCTCTTCCTGCGATTGAGGCTACCCCATACAGTCACATTCCCGAAACAAGAAACGACGGGTTTGGCGAATATTCGGTTTCTGTGAATTGAAACGACAAATACTGCTATTGGTTAGGTAATTTTTGGTAAAATATACTAATGTGCTTATGTGAAGATGTGCCGCCGACTCGATAGGGCGATGGCGTGCAGTCAGATGTCCGTGTCATCGCGCACGGGTTTGCTCCGATCAGGAAACATGCGGGGCACAAGGGGATCAGGATGGCTAAATCTGCGACAACGGCGAAAAAGCGACAGGCCAAAAAAGGCACGAAATCGTCAGCAACCAAAAAGACAGTTAAGGCAGATCCGGCAGATGATTCTGCTGTTTCCCCGAAAAGTCAGGAAGCCCAAAGCAATACCGACACGCGCGATGCATCACCGAGCGGTGATACCCAATCCAAACCTGCCACCGGGACAACGGGAACCAATGGTGGGGCCGAAAACGCGGCCGCCATTCAGCGGCGCCGTGTGATCAATGATTTGTTCCAGCGTGGACTGGCGGCCCATCAGGCCGGCCAGATTGACGATGCGATCCGTCTTTACAGCGCAGCCTTGCGGCAAAACCCGCAACAGCCCGACGTGTGGAACAATCTTGGCGTTGCGTTACGGCGCAGCAAGAAATTCGAAGCGGCCCTTCTGGCGTATCGCCGGGCTGGGGAACTGCGTCCGGACAATGCCGGACTGTGGTCGAATATGGGAAACTGCCTGCGTGAAATGATGCGTTTTGACGAGGCCATTGTCGCGCATAAGAAGGCCATCGAACTTGATGACAGCATCAAGTCGCACACGTTCAATGCTGGTCTTGTCTACCGCGATCTCAACCGGTTTGAGCAGGCGCTGGAATATTTCGACCGCGCGCTTGCGATTGATCCCGATTATGTCGATGCCAACTGGGACAAGGCGTTGGCGCATCTGGCGTTGGGTAATTATGCGGATGGCTGGGCCGGGTATGAAACCCGGCGCAAGTTGGCGGACAATCCGATTCGCCCGCTTGATACTGCACCGGAATGGGATGGCAAATCCGATCTTCGGGGCAAACGGATTTTGCTGCGCGCCGAGCAGGGCTTTGGCGACATGATCCAGTTTGCCCGGTTTGTACCGCTGGTCGCCAAAAAGGCGGGGCACGTCATTCTTGAATGTCGCAAGGAACTGATGCCGATCATGCGTACTGTGGCCGGTGTCGGGACATTGATTGAAAAAGGCCGCCCGTTACCGGAATTCGATGTGCATGTCCCGCTTCTGAGCTTACCCCATGTGATGGGGATCGGGGCTGCGGAACTGCAAAAGATCTCGGCTGACCCTTATCTTTCGCCGCCGCCAGGCAAACAGGTCCGGCTGGCGCCGACCCCGGGTACGGTTCTTAAGGTCGGGTTGATCTGGGCCGGGAAACTCAATCCCCGTGACCGGTCTTGTCCGCTTGATATGCTGCTGCCGATCCTGTCGGGCAAAGGGGCCGCCTTTTACAGTTTCCAGATCGATGATCGTCGCGGCGACATCGAAAAGATCGGTCTTCAGGCCTTTGTGACCGACCTTGGCGACCATATTCATGATTTCGGGGACAGTGCGGCCCTGATGCAGGCAATGGATCTTGTGATCACCATTGACAGTTCGCCGGCCCATCTTGCCGGTGCGCTGGGCGTTCCGGTCTGGATGCTGCAACTGTTCACAACCGACTGGCGGTGGATGGTCGATCGCGCCGACAGTCCATGGTATCCGACCATGCGGATCTATCGGCAACAGGACCCCAACGACTGGACAGCACCGGTCAAAAAGCTGACAGGCGACTTTTTGACGCTGCTGCAGGCACGCCAAAGAAACGAAGCTGCAATTTAGAAGTGATAAGTTCGGCAAGGTAAGTTGATGTTTTTCGGGTTTATGTGAAATCCGAAAAACCTCTAACTATCTGATTGGATAGCACAAGTTCCCCTTCGAACAGTTACATCATCTTTTTCGAAGATGCATGATGCTTCACATGTACCGGTTGTGTCCGGGATACATGATTGGGGGACATCGGATGGCAACTCTAATTCGGTCTGGTTTTGTGGCCGCAGTTCTATGTGTGCTTGGTATTAGCAGTGCTTTTGCACAGAACGAAGAAATTCGAGAGGTCACTGTTACCCATCCCTCGTTCCCCGTTGTCATGTGTGATTCTGGTGGCGAATCCCGAAAATGCGAGCGAATGGTCCTGGGGGAAAATTTTCCCGCTCAGGTCGTTTTCTATTCGCACGACAGCAAGAATTTCGGGGCGTACCAGGTCCGTTTTCTCGATGAACAGAAAATCTACTGGATTCCTGACGACATGATTGTCGTACAGGGCAAAGAAGTCGCACGTAGCCCGGTCGTCTGCGGAGGAGACATCGGGACACTCGGCGGTAAGGGGACACGGGGCGCGGGTGCTGATTGCGTCTCGGCTAAGGGGAAATAAAAATGAAAAAGCTGGGTTTGATCCTGGTCGTTGGCGTGATGACGCTGACCGGTTGCGTCAAAGATATGCAATTTCTTTCGGATTCAATTCCGGAAAAAGGAAAGTTGATCGATACGGTTTCTATTCCGGAAGCCAAGAAATACACGATTGAGGAAATCCATTCGGCGAAAGCTATGGTCATGGCCCAGTCAATCGGCGAGGCCCCGATCAACGAGCTTCAGGACTATGCTCAAGGGGTACTGGACAAGATCATAGCCGTTGCGCCAGTCGGGGCACCGAAAGCCGAGGTCGTTTTGATCGGCAATTCCGGACCGGGCGCACATGCCGCACGTGAAGGTGTAGTGTTTCTTTATCATTCGGCATTCGAATATCTGCGCAGCGAGGATGAACTGGCCTTTTTGATTGGCCATGAATACAGCCACGTCTTGATGCAGCATACCCCGGAAAACCTGTTTTCCATGCTGCGTCCGTATCTTTTGACAGCTGCGGATATTGCGCTTGGGAATGAAAATAACCAAAGCGACCTGCTTCGCAAGGCCGGGCAGATGTATGGAAGTGATTTGATCTTGCGTGATCTTTTGTTGCCCAACTGGGATCGGAGCCAGGAGCGGGTTGCAGATTATCTTGGTCTGGATTTGATGGTGAAAGCCGGCTACCAGCCGAAAGGAGCATCTGGCTATTTTGAAGTAGCCAAAGAAGCAGAAGAAAAGTTCGGTGCAAATTACCAGGTCACCAGGAACCAGCTTGAACTGTTTCTTCAGATGCAATTCCAGCCGAAAGGCGAGGACAATGTTCTGCTGAATCAGTTCCTTTCCGAGCTCGGAAACGCGGTCAGCACAATTCAGCAAAATCTTGCAGCAAAGCATGATGACGCAGCAGAACGTGCCGAGGAAATATTTGCTTATGGTATGCGGGAATACATGCCGGAGCGTGCCAGCAGGATGGTTCACAAAGACGCGTTTGATTCTGTCGTGAAGCGCAACAAACGCACTTTGGTAAATTACCGGGTAGCAGCCGAAATCTTGCAGACCTTGGAAAGTGACGACGGTGAAATTGATCTGAGTGTTCTTGAAGCTGATGCCCGCAAGGCCGTAAGCGGACCGACGGCAAGTCATCCATACACACGCTGGGCCTTTGCCAAAGTTCGCGAACGTCAGGGGAACCTCAAGAAAGCAGCCCAGAATATTGACCTTATCGGCAATGGCGAGATTCTTGCCTTGCCGGTTGAAATGAAGCGGGCCGAGATTCTTAAATCGCTTGGGAATACCAAAACGGCGTTCAACCGGGTTGAAGAGGTTGCGACCTACTATGACTGGCCGCTTGAAACTTACCGGTTTTTGTATCCACTTGTAAAAGCAAGCGGCAACAAAGTGCGTGAAAACGAACTGCTGATCGGATGTGTGACCCGGTATCCGCAACAGCGTGCCATGTGCGCGGGAAATTCCCCCGCCGGACAAATGGCCGGTATGTAAATGGGGCAAGAAAGTTTTCGTAGCGACGGGCAACAAAAAGAATTCAAAGTTGCCCGTCTCAAGCCAGTGTGGTGGGGGGTAATCAACGTCGCCCTGGCCGCGATTATTTTGCTGATCGAGCCGGATTCCATTGGGGATGCGGTTGATGAATACAGCTATGCTGTCTTCAGCCAGACAGTTGGGGCACCGCTATATCCAGCCAGCCGGGTGGATGATATTGGCGTTATTCTTCTTGATGACGAATCCCTGGCGGGGCTGAAATCAAGCTGGCCCGCGGTATATGGATTGCATGCCAAGGTTTTGCGCAAGTTGTTGACGGCAAAGCCAAAGGCACTGTTCATCGATTTTACGTTCCGCGACCGGCGCGCGGCAGCACCGCAAGGTGTTCTTTCTGACGAATGGATGCCCGAGCTTTATGTCCATGACGACAGCCTGACGATGCTGGTCAGTACGTTGCAGATGTACCAGATGATGGATATTCCGGTATATTTGCAGGCCGGGGCGCTTAACTTTTATCAGCACCACGCTGTTCTGTCAGAGCTTGCACCATATGTAACTCTGGTGTCGGGCTGGGGTGATTTGCGAGGCCAGGCTGATATCAGGGCACTTTCATATCAATTGGCCCCTGAATTACGCAACGCCGGGCGCGTTGCAAATCTCCAGGATGATGATTTGCCGCTTTGTGATGATGCAGTCATGCGCCGGACGGGGAACGGCAACCTCCTTGGATGTGATGTTTCCGGAATTACCGCAGCAGCAACAACGATCTATCAGCATTTTTGTTCTGGCAAAGAGCGCGCAAAATCCATAAGGCGTGGCTGGAACTGTGACCAGGCATTGATTATGCCGCCCAAAGCAGACAAATCGGAATGGTTGGCATGGCGGGACGATTTGGTGGTCCGTCCGATGTGGCTGTCATGGCCGGACCGGCAAGCGGACTATTCGGCCTGGACAAAGGCATATGATCAATCCGGGAATGTCATTCCACCCTATGAATGCGGTCCGCAATATAGCGACCCGAATGTTGCCAAACGGATAACTGGCAATTTGGCGACACTGTTTGGGATCGGGGCGCGAGCCGACGTCAACTGTGCACCGTTTCACACAATTTCTGCAGAACAGGTTTATCGTGACACCCCTTCTGCCGGGCGATGGGTGGAGAATTTTAAAGATCGCATTGTGATGTATGGTCAGAACCTCCAGGGGTTTCAGGATGTGGTTCGACCACCAACGCTTGATACGGATATTCCGGGCGTCTTCCTGCATGCAATGGCGTTGGAAAACCTTCTGAGCAACGGGTCAGCATATCTTTCTGACAAGGCAACATACAGTTCCTGGCTGACAGCGGACCTGATTGAAATCATGACACTGGCGATCATTGTCTTTTTACGTTTTGGACTGGCCGGGCTTGCGCGGCGGTCGTTTCCTGCGTTGCCACACGCCAGCAATGCCCAAGACAGGGAGTGCAATCCTCTTGAATATTTCGGACTGATTTTGGCGAACAAACTTTCAATGTTTTTGTCGATGATGAGGTTTGTTCCGAAGATCCCGAAACTTCTTCGGGTCTGGTCAGGGAATCGCAATGCAGAACACCATTGGACGGAACAACTTGACCTGCGTGACCGCCAGCTCGCACGCAACTGGTTCATGGTTTTGATTTGTTTGCTCGATTTGGTTTTGAGTGTTGCGATCGTGACGTTTGGCGCAATTGTGCTGGAGCTGTCTGTGCTGTCTATTGCCCCGGTCAATTGGCTGGCGGTAATCGGTTTGGGCATGCTGAGTTACATACCGTTTGTGCGCTCGCTGTTTGCGCAGGACAATGAATTGGCAGAAGGTGCAGAACATGACCGCCATGAAAATTCAGCCGAAGCTATTGAAAAATCTGCAACTGTTTAATTTTGCGCTATTGTCCGAAGGTGGATTGGATGCGGCAAATGACGGCTGCCCTTGCCTTTGCTGCAAACAAGGCGTAGTTAAGCGCCTTAAATTTTTATGAGTTGCGGTCCTTGACGGTTTGGTATCGTTCACGATGTGAAGACCACCCGTTTTGGCGAACTGATCTGGCGCAGGAGAATTCTTGTGAGCGAAGCTCCGTATAACAAAGGTTTCCCGGTATCTTGGGAACAGATGCATCGCGACGCACGTGCATTGGCATGGCGTCTTTTGGAAAAAGGCCCGTATAAAGGCATTATCGCGATTACCCGCGGTGGGCTGGTTCCTGCGGCGATCATTGCACGTGAGCTTGATATTCGCCTGATTGATACGGTTTGTGTGCGCAGCTATTCCGACAAAAGCCGTGGCGAACTGGAATGGCTCAAAGGCATCGAAGGTGACGGCACCGATATGCTGATCATTGATGACCTGGTCGATACCGGTAAAACCGCAAAGGCCGTTCGTGAAAAGCTCCCGAATGCGCATTTCGCCACTGTATATGCCAAGCCGCTTGGCCGTGAAATCGTCGACAGTTTTGTCACCGAAGTGTCCCAGGACACGTGGATTTACTTCCCGTGGGATATGGAATTGTCAGTGAATGCACCGATTTCCGAACGCGCACGCTAAGTGACGATCCCACGTATCTGATTTTTGTCAGAATGACGGAATTATCGCCCGGACTTCCATCAGGGAACTGTTGATGTTTCCAGATGCAACTCCGGGCGATTTTTTTGTGCGAAGGTGCCCCGGCGTGAAGGGCCGATTTAAGGAAATAAATTGCCAAGCTGTCTTTTGATCTGCTTGCACACCTCGACAAAGCGGGCTATAAAACGCGCGCTTTGCGGGTGTAGTTCAATGGTAGAACGGCAGCTTCCCAAGCTGCATACGAGGGTTCGATTCCCTTCACCCGCTCCAATCTTCTCCCCTCCAAAGAACCTCAAGAACAGCGGCGTATTCATTCGCATTACATATATCTATAAAATATTTGCGAATGATTATCAAAATCGTGTAATACAGGTTTGTTGAAGCTGTTAGACAACTGAAACTTCCATCGGCAGCCTCAAGCGGGGAGGCATTGTGTCAGAAATAGCCGGGCAGGTTTCAACCAGCTTAGAACTGGTCGTCGAGAAATATTATGACGACCTGTTGCTTTTTATCGGAAAACGCTGCGGATCTGATGTCGTGGCCGAAGAGATCGTGCAGGAAACCTGGGTGCGGGCAAAAAGCGCAGCCGAGACTATTCCGGAAAACCCGCGCGCTTATGTCTTTCGAATTGCACGCAACCTTTTGGCGGATCATTATCGTCGCAGCCACAATTCTCCTGAAACTTATGGGCGACTGCCTCATCTGTCCGTTCGGTCATCACAAAAAGATGCCCCCGGGATTGTTGAAATTGACCAGGCACCGTCACAAGAAGACGTGGCCGCCGCCCAGCAGGAGTTGCGTATTATTTCTCGAGCTGTTGAAACCCTTCCGCCGAAGTGCCGCCAGGTTTTTTTGATGTATCGTGGTGAAGAACTTTCGATGCGCGAGATATCTGAAAGACTGGATGTATCTGTTAAGACAGTTGAAAATCACATTCGCAAGGCGATGTTGGAATGTCGTCGCAGTCTTCAAAAAGCACATGCGGATAACTGAAAGTGTATCTTCGAGTTTTGAAACCTGTGGTCTTTTACGGTGTAAACATGCGCAGCCCCGCTATATTACGCGGCAGTATGGCGATGGCCGAATATCATAAACCTTCAGGTGCGATTGAATGACGGATCGTCACAACATGCCCCTTGAGCCGGTTTCAGAGCAGTTATTTGACGAGGCTGTGATTTGGCACACGCGTTTGCGCGAAGCAAATGATGTTGCAAGTGCGGATGAGCAGGAAGAGCTGATTGCACAGTTTGAAAGATGGAAGACATTTTCTACAGATAACGAACGGGCTTACGCCGAGGTCGAGCAGCTTTGGGGCCGATTGGCACTTCCTGTAAAACGACAGGCGCGATCGTCAGGCGATACGCAAAGCCGCACACGCCAGATTGTGCGAGAAAAACGTGGCTATATACGGCCTGTTATGGCGGTAGCAATGGCGGCTTGTTTGTTGCTTTTCGTTGGGCTTGGGCAAAACTTTTATCCGAACGTCATGGCGATGTTTGACGAGAATTTTCTGCATGCGGAGCATTCTGTCCTGACCAAATCGCTGTCGGACGGCAGCGAGATCAAATTGAACGCAGAAACTACTGTGTCCGTTGACTTTGACGAGAATACCCGGCGCGTGAATTTGGTGTCGGGTGAAGCCTGGTTTGATGTTGCGCATGATGCGCAGCGTCCCTTCGTCGTACATACGAAATTCGGGAATGTGACCGCATTGGGCACGGCGTTTAATATTCGTTCGGATGCAGAACGGGTCAAAGTCAGTCTGGAGCAAGGAAAGGTTGCTGTGAACTGGTCTGCTGACGGGGCGGGCGAGAATACGGGCGACGACAACGCAACTGTGACATTGGTTGCGGGTGAGGCAACGACACTTTCATCGCGTGGTATCGGAGAAAGTACGCGGTTTGATCGCGTTGCGACAACAGCCTGGCGCAAAGGCAAAATGGTTTTCTATCAGGCCCCGCTTTCAGATGTGCTGGATGTCCTTAATACCTATCACGACGGGCGCATAGTGGCGGTAAACCCCGAACTTCACGATCTGTCCGTCAGCGGTGTGTTCCGCACAGATGATATTGAGCAGGTTCTTGATGCGATCGAGGGTACATTATCGGTACGTGTCGTAAGACTGACTAACTATATGATATTTATTATGTAATTTCAGAAAATGGCACTCGATTCCGTTGGGTCATTTCAATGATTTTAAAAAATGTTCCCTGACGTCTAGGGGACTTTCAGTTCTCTCGCGTCTTTATATGCACGATGTCAATGCGACCTATTCGCATTTTTGTGTTTGAAGACTTGGGGGACTGACGTGGTCAGCTTAATGAATATGAAGATCGGACGGCAACTGATGGTTGGGGCATCGTTGTTGGCCTTTCAATATGCGTTTGCACAAGGTGCTTTTGCGCAAGACGCCGATCAGCAGGAACAAAATCAGATACTGTTCCAATTCGATATATCGGCCCAACCCTTGCCACAGGCTTTGACGGCATTTTCCGACATCACCGGTATCCAGATCCTTTATACGGAACAGTCGATTTACCAACATGCTTCGTCAGCACTGGTTGGCGAATATACCGCAGATCAGGCTCTTGATATCCTGCTGAAAGACAGCAATGTCGAATTCAGTTACACATCAGCAAACTCGATCACGTTGCACCGGCTTGATGCAAATAGCGATGCCGACGAGATGACACTCGATACCATTCAGGTCATCGGTACGCGACAATCCCGGTATGACAGTCGGTATGCCGAGACGGGAACCATGATTCCCAAAGATGTAACCGAGATCCCCCGAACGGTAGAAATTATTCCGGAGCAATTGCTGCTTGATCAGCATGCACAGGAGCTTGAAGACGTATACCGTTTGTCACCGAACGTCGTGAATATGGATGGTTATGGCGGTAGTCGTGAAGACTTTCTTATTCGTGGTTTTCGTCGCCGCGACGATATTTATCGCAATGGGGTGCGGCTTAAAACCAATGGCCGCATCAACCCGTCAACCGTAGACAATGTGCAGATAATCAAAGGGCCGGTGGCAGAAATCGGTCAGATGACGCCAGGTGGACTGGTTAACGTCATTACCAAAAAGCCGTCTTATGAGCAGCAAGCCTATGCAGTTACGACTTTCAATGAGCATGGTCAGAAACAGGCCTTGGCTGATGTGACCGGACCGCTTGGGGAAAGTGACGCGTTTAGTTACCGTGTTACGGCCTCTGCCGAGGATAGCGAAAATTTCCGCGATGCCACGATCGAGCGGCAATTCTTGAACAGCGCGATGTCATGGATGACGGATGGCGGTTCAATGATTGATTTCAGTTATGAATATACCCATGACGAGCGACCTGTTGACCGTGGCGTTGTCACGGTCCCCGGAAGCGGTAGCAGCCGAGAGATCGCAAATGTGTCGCTTGATACCCGATTTGATCAGACCAACCTGAACAACCGTGATGTGACGACGCATATCTGGGAGCTTGATAACTCTGTTCCGGTCTTTGATGATGACTGGTTCCTCGAAAGCAAGCTTTTCTATGCCTATGAACAGGTTGACGAGCTGCGCAACGAGGTAACCAATGTTTCAAGCACAGGTGTTTTAACCCGACGTGTGCAGGGCAATGACGATCGCGAACTCAGCACTGCGTTCGGGCGTATGCAACTGCGTGGTGAAGCCGATCTTTGGCGACCGGTTGATTTGGTTTCCGGGGTCGAGCTGCGACA
Organism: Thalassospira sp. GO-4; assembly: GCF_023588965.1. Taxonomy (NCBI): domain Bacteria; kingdom Pseudomonadati; phylum Pseudomonadota; class Alphaproteobacteria; order Rhodospirillales; family Thalassospiraceae; genus Thalassospira; species Thalassospira sp. GO-4. The sequence continues at coordinate 2,690,161 of NZ_CP097807.1, read as the reverse complement.
TCAATATGAAACCTGGACCAACTTCTCTGGTCAGGATCAGGTTGGTGGCACCGTTTCAAATCCGTCTTCCTTCACGCTGGTTGACAATACGACGTCCAACCCGCGCTCTCGGCAATATACCGAGGTCGAGCAAATCTCGTATGGACCATACGCACAGGGTGACTTGCATCTTACCGATGACGTGACGCTGACACTCGGCGCACGGTATGAGATCTTTGACAATGAATACAGTGCTGAAAACAAGCTGACCGGTGCTCTGTCAGGGGTAGATCCGAAACGCGATGGCAAACTGACAAAATCGGCAGGACTTCTGTGGAAGCCGGTTGAACAGTTGTCACTTTATGCATCCTTCGCCGAGACGTTCCAGTCGCAGAATATTTATAGCGGTAATGGAACAACAGCAGTGTTTTCCCCGGAAGAAGGGCGCCAGTATGAAATCGGGGCAAAATGGTCTGGCTTGAAGGATCGTTTGCTTCTGACCGCATCACTGTTTGATATTGAGCAGGAAAACGTGGTCGAATCTGTTAATGGCACACCGCAATTGACTGGGGGGATCCGTTCGCGCGGCTTTGAAAGTTCTGTCACCGCGACACCGGTTAAAGGCTTGAACCTGCGCGGAAGTGTCGGCTTCCTTGGGTCGGAAATTGTCAGCGACAATGCCAATGATGGTAACCGTCCGGGAAATACGCCAGATATGACGGCAAGCCTTTGGGCAAGTTACGAATTCCAGGATGCCGCAAGTGAATTCAAGGGACTTGGTTTTGGTGGCGGCTTGACGCATGTCGGTGATCGCTATGGCGACAATGGTCATACGTTCGAACTGGGCAGCTATACCGTCTATGATCTTGGTGTCTGGTATTATCTGCCACTTAGAAATGAGTCGCGTATTCGCTTTGACCTTGGCGTCAAAAACGTAACGGATGAGGACTATTACGTGGCCTCGGGCGGGACATACCGTGTGAGTGTCGGTAATCCAAGAACCCTGTTTGGAAGTGTCAGAGTCGAATTTTGATGCTTCGAGACTGGAAATCATCAGCGAAATTGCCAGTCAAACCAAACTGGTTTGACTGGCATAGCTGGATCGGCGTGTATTTGGGGCTGATGTTGTTTTCCATATGTTGGAGTGGGGCTTTTGCCGCATTATCATCGGAAATCGATTGGCTTCTTATGCCTGAGTCCCGCACAGCCACAGCAGACGAAACGTTCGACTTTTCTACCGCTTTCTCGGTCGTGGAACGTGCTTATCCTGGTGCCAAAATCGAACTCGCCGAAGCCCCGGTAAACAAAGTTTCCGCCGCACGGTTCACAGTCAAGGAACCGAATGGCGCACGCTTGTTCGTGTATTTTAGTCCAGTGACATCCGAGGTTTCCGGAAGCCAGTCCATCTTTACAGTTCAAAGGTTCTTTCGCGAGTTTCACGAGGCGTTTTTCGGTCTTTATGGCGTTGGCAAGTTCCTTGTCTGTTTGTTTGCCATTCCGCTGTTCCTGTCGATGTTCTCAGCGTTGTATTTTTTTAAACGGTGGTGGCAGCGCTTCTTTCAACTGCGTCTAGGAAGAACAAAAATCAGCCTATGGAGCAGCCTGCACAAGTTTGCGGGGCTATGGAGCCTTTGGTTCGTTTTGTTGATGGCGTTTACCGGTGCCTGGTATCTGTTTGAAGAAGCGCGCTACAAACTTGGTGATGAAAAATTTGCCTTGGTCGATGCCTATCCGTTGGCAGTTCATCAGTTGCCAGGTCCCGGAAACAAGGGGCTGGAGAAGTTGGCTGTTGGAGAACTGATTGAAATCGCGCGGCAGGCGCGTCCTGATTTGCACATCACAACGATCCAGCCTGACCGTGCAGGATTTTTTTACGTTATCGGCCAATCCGATGATGTTTTGGTAAGAGACCGGGCAAACAAACTGTTCATCAATCCCGCCAGTGGCGAGATTGAATTCAATCAGTATGCCGAAGATCTAAACACCTATTGGCGCTGGTCTGAAACGGTCGATATTTTGCATTTTGGAACATTCGCAGGGATCGCCAGCAAGGTTGTCTGGTTTGTTTTCGGTCTTGTCCTGGCTGGATTGTCGCTTTCCGGGGGGTGGCTTTATGTGAAAAAGCAGCAAGGCAAAAGGTCGGTAAAATGGCCAAAGGCGAATTTTGCAGCCTGTGTTGCATTGATGGTCCCGATCTCGGTGTTGCCGATTGTTTGGGTTTACCTGCACCGTGTCGGCGGCAAAGTCGATGGTGAATATGTTATGGTCGAACTTCCAGGTGGCGTCACAGTCTTCATCGTCAGTTGGGCGATAGTAACTTTGCTGATCGAACTGCTTTGGGTGATTGGTATCTGTCGGCTGTCTCGTGCAAAGAACAGGAAGCTTCACTTGGCGTGATCACGGGGCATAAGAATAGCCCTTGGTGCGCGCTTCTTCGTCGCTGCATAGTTCGGTGTTTGTTGCCTGATTGATCTTAGTAAAGCGCGGATCAAGTGTGCCGATATAGTGGTGGTCTGCTGTCGCGACGAACAGGCATCGACCTGTTTCACCTTCAAGGCGCTTTCCGTCCCGCCAGTCGGCCGGGGCAATCATGTCACCGCCATGAATGCCGATTTCGGCGTTGTCGGCTTCTGCGGACAAACGATCATAGCGATGTGAATAGCCGCTTATCGGAAGTGCTTCGCCATCGCTGATCATTGCAGCGGCAACGTCACGTTCCCCAATTCCGCATTCCACGATGGGGAAATCACCCGGTTTGGACGAGCGTTCCTGATCCCCGGGCCAGCACTGTACCGGGAACGGTGCCATGGCAAAATATTTGCGAAGCTGCATCGCCGAAGACATGCCGCAATCCCAGAAACTGCCATTATGAAGGCATTGCTGGCCAAGTTCGGGGGCGTCAATGCCGGCGATATCGGCAACAACATTGTCGATGATGATGGTATCGCCATCAATGACGACAACATCACGTCCTTCGGCTTCCAGCCCGGCGAGCTTGTCCCTGTGCTGGGTTTTGTCTGCTGCATGTACCGGCCCGCCCTGCGCATAGACCGCCAGGACAAACAGAAGGGGAACTGCGAACAGAATGAGAAGGCGGACAAAACGCTGCAACGGGACCTCGATGGTTGGGCGACGGATCGGTCTTTGACGAATGACACATCGGATAGATCAAAAGAACAAGGGAAAAGAACGGCAAAATGATGACCGGCTTTGATTTTAAGGTCTGAAACCGCATGCAGCGTGGCAGGTGCCATGCGCAATAACAGGATGCATTGATCCGGATTTGGCGCTACAAGCGGGTTTGTCTTTTGCTGACAGGGAAGCTTCTTTGTTTCGTCTGCAACCCATCTTTTTCGTTGTCGGGGTTATGGTCATTATCATCGGGATTTCGATGATGGTGCCGGCTGCCGTGGATCTTTATTACGGTAATCCTGACTGGAAAATCTTTGCCCAGGCATCGATCACGACCATCGGACTTGGCGGCATGGCGTGCCTTGCCTGCCGATCGGATATCGGGCCGCGTGTTACTGCCCGTCAGGGATATGTCCTGACGGTTGTCTCCTGGATTGCTGTAAGTGTGACCGGGGCATTGCCACTTTGGTATTCGTCGCTGGATATCAGTTTTTGCGATGCCGTGTTCGAAACGGTTTCGGGTCTGACGACAACGGGTTCGACCATTCTGTCCGGGCTTGACCAGTTGCCACCGGGGTTGCTGTTGTGGCGGTCCATCATGCAATGGCTGGGCGGGATCGGGATCATTGTCACCGCGCTGGCATTGTTGCCGATGATGCGGGTTGGCGGGATGCAGCTTTTCCAGATGGAAAGTTCCGATCGATCAGAAAAGCTTAGTCCGCGCATGCGCGACATGTGTTTGCAGATCGTCCTGATCTATAGCAGCCTGACTTTCGTGTGCCTTGTTTTGTACCGCGTATTTGGCATGAACTGGTTTGACGCCATCAACTATGCGATGACGACATTGTCGACCGGTGGCTATGCCACGTCGGATTTGTCCTTTGCCAAGTTTGACAGCAGCCTGTCGCTGCACTGGATCGCCATTCTGTTCATGTTTGCCGGTGGATTGCCGTTTACCGCCTATGCCGTGGTGCTGCGCAAACGCAATTTCCAGGCCGTAATCGGCAATCAGCAGATCAAGCTGTTCTGTCTGATCATCGCGGGCTTTACCGTGTTGCTGACGTTCCGTTTGGCCCAGATTTCAGATGACAGCCTGTTCCGATCTTTGACCATGGCGGCATTTAACCTTGTGTCGGTCATAACGACCACCGGGTTTGCGTCGGGGGACTATCTTTTGTGGGGACCGGCAGCAGTAATGCTGTTTTTCTTTGCGACCTTCATTGGTGGATGTTCCGGGTCTACATCCGGCGGTTTCAAGATGTTCCGTCTTTATGTCGTGTTTACCGGGTTGCGTGCCCATTTCATGCGGCTGCGCAGTCCGTCAGCTGTCGTGGTCAGCCGTATTGACCGGCATGAAATCACGTCCGACATCTATAATGCCGTGACGGTTTATGTGTTCTTGCTGACTGTCAGCTATATCGCGGTGACCATCGCGCTTGGCATGACGGGGCTTGATCTGATCACGTCGATGAGTGCCGCGGCAACGTCACTTGCCAATGTGGGGCCGGGTCTTGGCAACATCATCGGGCCGGCGGGTAATTTCCAGTCCTTGCCGGATTCTGCAAAATGGATTCTGGATATCGCGATGGTTCTTGGGCGACTTGAATTCGAGACCCTTCTGGTGCTTTTGATGCCGTCATTCTGGCGGGATTAACCCCGTCACTCCTTGTTTCAGGAATTATCGAACGGCTGTGACGGACGCCACAGACGGCGCGCCGGGTTTAATACAGGTTTGTGCAATGTTGTGAAGGCAACAAACAAAACAAACGAACAAACTAACCTGGACACGGACATGAAGCTGCAAAACAAATTCACGCGCAAAATGGCCACCGTTTTTTCGGTGCTGATGATTGCCGGTGTGGTTTCGGCCTGTTCACCGGAAGTCGGTAGCGAGGAATGGTGTGCCGATCTTAAGGAAAAGCCCAAAGGCGACTGGACGGCCAATGAGGCCGCGGATTTCGCCAAACATTGTCTTTTCTGATCGTGTGAATGTCTGACCGGCACGGCCCGTGCTGGTCGATTCTTTGCTGATGTCTGGAAATGCCGTCTTCACGACGGTTAAATCCGCCCTTCGACACCTGCTTGGCGGTGGTACTGTCGAAGGGCGGATTTTTGCGTCTGGCCTATGAAAAACGACATGGAACAAACTGTTGTCAGGGGCGTTAAAGACAGAACATTTCCGCGCATAAGTGCGATGCAGTAAGGTACATTTGCGTTACCTTGATAAATCCCTATAATGCGCGGCCCGCGAATGATCGCGGTAGTCGAATACGACAACAATTTTTATACGAGGTTAGACAAGTATTATGAGTGCCGAAAATCTCCATGTCGGTGTGATCGGCGCAACCGGTGCGGTTGGCGTCGAGCTGATCAACGTTATGTTTGATCGTAACTTCCCTGTGGGTGAACTCACCCTGTTCGCATCCGAGCGTTCAGCAGGCAAGACCGTGGAGACTAAGTTTGGCACTAAGACCGTCGCGCTGTTCTCTGTCGAAGAAGCAAAGCAGTGCGACATTGTCTTCCTTGCTGTTTCGGGTGATTTCGCCAAGGAATATGCGCCGAAGATCGCCGAAGGTGCGCTGGTGATTGATAACTCGTCGGCATTCCGCCTGAATGACGATGTTCCGCTGATCGTGCCGGAAATCAATGGTGACCTTGCCAAGACCGCGAAACTGATCGCAAACCCGAACTGCACCACGGCGATTGCCGCGGTTGCACTTTGGCCGCTGCATCAGGCGTTTGGCCTTAAGAAAGTCATCGTGTCGACCTATCAGGCGGCATCGGGTGCGGGTCAGCCGGGCATGAACGAACTGCGCGAAGGTCTGGCTTCGGGTCTTGAAGGCAAGCCGGTTCCGGCAGAAGTCTTTGCCCATCCGCTGGCATTCAACGTTATCCCGCATATCGACAGCTTCCAGGACAATGGTTACACCCGCGAAGAGATGAAGGTGACCTGGGAAACGCGCAAGATCTTTGGCGCGCCGGATCTGCCGGTATCGTGCACCGCGGTTCGTATCCCGACCGAGCGTACCCATTCCGAAGCGATCGTCGTGGAAACCGAAAAGGCCGTTACCCCGGCGCAGGCCCGCGAAGTTCTGTCCAAGGCCAAGGGTGTCAAACTTGTCGATGATCCGGCAAACAACAAATATCCGATGCCGTTGACCGCGACCAAACAGTATGACGTCGAAGTCGGTCGTATCCGTTCTAACCTTATCTTTGGGGATCATGGTCTGGAACTGTTTGTTGCCGGTGACCAGCTTCTCAAAGGTGCGGCCCTTAACGCGGTCCAGATTGCAGAAGCATCGATCGCCGACTAAACCCGGCTTTGATCCTGTTATGAAAATGGCCCCGCCAGATCATCTGGCGGGGCCATTTGTTTTGACAGGGTTTTGTCGGCGCCGTGTCGGGCCGGTCAGGCCATTCACGCCAGTGAAATATGATCGCGTCCGGATGCCTTGGCGGTGTATAGCGCGTTATCAACGCGCGCCATCAGGGTTTCAAGGTCTTCGCCGTCGCGATACTCGGTCACACCGGCGCTGATCGTAATCAGGATCTGGTCACGGCCAAACCGCACAGGTGCTTCGCGGATATTATCGGCGAGTTCGCGGGCCTTGATCATGGCGTCCTGACGGCCGGTTTCGGGGAATATCACCACGAATTCGTCCCCGCCCCAACGGCAAATCAGATCAGATTCACGCACATTGGTGCGGATCGATGTCAGAACTTCGCGCAAAACCGCATCACCACCCGGATGGCCATAGGTGTCATTGATGCTTTTGAACCCGTCGAGATCAAAACACATGACAGACAATGGTGTCTTTTGACGACGGGCAGTTTTGGTTGTCTGGTCAAAGACCATGTCAAAGACCTGACGATTGAGGCTTCCGGTCAGCTTGTCCCGTGATGCCAGTTCTTCGAGCCGGTTCTGGTAATTGCGAACCGTCAGATAGGCAACAAGACCAACGATGACGGTGATCAGGAGCGAAATACCGATATTGGCAAACAGGGTGTTTTGCAGTCGGCCATTTGACGAATAATCGCTTTGTTCAACGATCAGAAGCCATCCGAATTCCGGTACAAGGCGGCTGTTGACGAAATATGTATGGCCATCTTCCTCATACGACATCGAGGCACCCGGCGATGTCAGGATCTGTGTGGCAAGATGGCGCATGCCTTGGCGTTCGTGCAAATTTTGCGCATCGCCAAAGCCGCTGCCGCGCAATGTCACATGACCCTGGGTATCGACAAAATAGATCGTCCGGCCATACCGGTTCTGATAGGTTTCAATCAGGTTGGTAACTGAACTGACCGACAATCCGACGCCTGTTATGCCAATGACATTCCCGTTATAGTCGAGCACCTGATAATTGACGAAGATCGACATGCGGGACCGATCGACCGTGTCATGGTCGATATTGATTTCATAAGGCTTTTTGGCATCGCGTGCCCGGAAGTACCATGCATCGGCGGGGTCATCTTCGCTGATCTGTTTGATCACGCCGCTTGGATGATAATAGTTCCGGGTTTTATCCGAGATGAAATAAGACGTGATGGTGTCGTAGCGTGACTGGATTTCGGTCAGATATTTGATGATGCGTTTTTCATCGGTCTCGCCGGACAAGGCCCAGTCGCGCACAAAGGTATCATGGGCCATCAGCGACGAAATAAAGATCGGCTGAAGCAGGTCACGCTGGATTTCGGAATAGATATTATCGCTGGTTAGCGGAAGTGTGGTTTCGGAAATCTGTTCTTCAAGCGAATCCCGTGCGACATAAAAGCTTACAAAACTTGTGGTCAGAAAACCAACCGCAAGAAGAACGCATAAAACGATAGCGAAATATAATTTCTTCCCGTGCACGGAAAGCTCCCCAAAGATAAAACCTTATATCGCTGGCTGTTTTATGCTCAGCACTTCCGGTTTGGTAATCTACGGGAAAGAACGGATCATTGCACGGGCCAAAATGGCACGGGGTGCCAAATGCAGTCGGCGATTAATTTGGTTTGAATCAAAAGAAACCGCCAATCAGGTGACTGGCGGTTTCGTGAAACTTTTGCGTGTGTATGCCCGGAACTAGCGGCGGAATACGATGGTTTTGTGATCGTTGCGGAACACGCGATGTTCGCAATGCATTTGAATGGCGCGGGAAAATACTACCGATTCAATATCACGACCGATTTCGATCATGTCATCAGCGGTCATGGTATGATCAACGCGTTCGACAGCCTGATGAATGATCGGACCTTCGTCGAGGTCTGCGGTCACGTAATGCGCCGTTGCGCCGATCAGTTTCACGCCGCGCGCATGGGCCTGGTGATAGGGTTTCGCACCCTTGAAGCTTGGCAGGAACGAGTGATGGATGTTGATGCAACGCCCTTCGAGTTCCTGGCAAAGGTCGGTTGAAAGCACCTGCATATAGCGGGCAAGACCAACCAGATCAGCCTTATATTCCCCGACCAGATCAAGGAGCTTCTGTTCCTGGGTTGCCTTGGTCTCTTTGCTGACCGGCAGGTGATAATAGGGGATGCCGTACCATTCGACGATGCCGCGCATGTCTTCATGGTTTGAAACGATGGCCGGAATTTCGATATGCAGGTTGTTGGATGCAACACGGTGCAGAATATCATTCAGGCAATGGCCGAATTTCGACACCATCAGCAACACTTTGGGTTTGCGATGGAAGTCGTGCAGTTTCCACTGCATCGAGAATTTTTCGGCAACCGGTGCAAATTTTTCTGCAAATTCGGAATCCGTGCGCAAGGCGCGACCAGCTTCAAATTTGACACGCATAAAGAAGCGTTTGCTAATGGGGTCACCAAACTGTTCAAGTTTGGTCACGAACGCGCCTTCGTCGGCAAGGAAGCTTGAAACGCTTGCGACAATCCCGAAGGTATCGGGGCATGTGATGGTCAGAATAAAGGTTTTGGCGAGTTCGGACATTTCCGCGGCTGCTTTCTTTCTTGAATTTGTTTACCCCGCCGATATAGCGGCGATCAAACGTCCTGCCAACCCGGAAATGGCGGATTTCCGCCTATGCCAAACCTGCCAGAACAAAAACGCATAGCCGATAAAGGACTGGACTTTATCAACGCTTGTGCCAAGAATTCCGCTGCTTGTCATGAATGGGGTACATGTTGTCCGCAATTTCGGTTATGCAGTGCCCTTTGGGGCTGCCCCTGAAACCAGAACAGCAAATGCATCATGCCGCAGCATCCGGGGGGAGATGCGGCACTATATGCCAAGAGGCGTTTCATTGATTGATTTCCGTCCTATTCTTTTCATTGTCGGCATTTTGTTGTGCACGCTTTCCATAGGCATGTTCGTGCCGGCACTGGTTGACCTTTATTACGGTCAGTCGGACTGGATCGTGTTTTCCGCGGCATCATTCGTTTCGCTGTTTGTCGGCGGTGCATTGATCATGATGAACCGGATGGACAATCTGAAGATCAATTCGCGACAGGCTTTCATCCTGACGACTTTGAGCTGGGTGGTTCTGACGGCGGCATCTGCGCTGCCCTTTGCCTTTTCCGATCTTGATATGTCCTATACCGACGCGTTTTTCGAAGCGATGTCGGGAATCTCGACCACCGGGTCGACAGTTATTGTCGGGCTTGATACGGCCCCGCCGGGAATTTTGCTGTGGCGCGCATTGTTGCAGTGGCTCGGCGGGATCGGGATCATTGTGATGGCGATTGCCGTCATGCCGATGCTGCGTGTTGGCGGGATGCAGCTTTTCCGGATGGAAAACTCCGACAAGTCGGACAAGGCATTCCCGCGCGCGACCCAAATCGCCATGGGCATCGCCATGCTGTATCTGAGTTTCACAGCATTGTGGGCGATCTTGTTGTGGTGGGCGGGAATGACGCCGTTTGATGCGATTGCCCATGCCATGACCACGATTGCCACAGGCGGTTTTTCGACCAAGGATGCATCGGTCGGGCATTTCGACAGTGCTGCAATTGACGTCATCATCACGCTTGGCATGGCGACGGGTGCATTGCCATTCATTCTGTATTTGCAGATGTTGCGCGGGCAGGGCAATGCGCTTTTCCGCGACAGTCAGGTCCGTTGGTTTTTGACCATTGCCGTTTCGATCATTGTCGGATTGGCGTTTTGGCATTCGGAAACCAATGGTGTGCCGTTCCTTCATGCGTTGCGCTATACGTCATTCAACATCGTGTCGGTGATGACCGGAACGGGTTATGCGACGACCGATTACGGCCTTTGGGGGCCATTCGCGGTTACGGTGTTCTTCTTTGTGATGTTTGTCGGGGGCTGTGCAGGGTCGACGACCTGCGGGGTCAAGATCTTCCGTCTTCAGGTGCTTTATGAGATCGCCAAAATTCAGTTGTCGCACATGTTGCGGCCGCACGGGGTTTTCATTGCCTATTACAATCGCAAACCGCTTTCCGAAGATGTTACAGAATCGGTTTTGAGCTTCTTCTTCCTGTTTGTGTTCTGCTTTGTTGTGCTGGCAGCGGCCCTTGGGGCGATGGGACTGGACTTCATTACGGCGGTTTCCAGTGCCGGCACGGCCATTGCCAATGTTGGGCCGGGCCTTGGCCCGATTGTCGGGCCATCGGGGAACTTTGCGACCCTGCCGGACGGGGCAAAATGGTTGATGTCGATCGGGATGCTGATCGGGCGCCTGGAAGTCTTTACGGTCTTGGTTCTGTTGTTCCCGGCCTTCTGGCGCGACTGATCGATCACCCTTTGTTCGATGATTTTAAACACCCGCAGGTATCGCGCCTGCGGGTGTTTCGATTCGGGCCTGTTGACGAATTAGGACAATTGACCTAATCTTCGAAATAGGACATATGTCCTAGTCGTTCAAAAGCAGGGAAAGTAATGTCAACGCGCGACCGGATCATCGAGACAGCAGATCGTCTTTTTTATCAGCAAGGGTTCGAAGCAACTTCCTTTGCCGATATCGCAAGTGCGGTTGGTATTTCACGGGGCAATTTTTACCATCACTTCAAAACCAAGGATGACATCCTTGATGCGGTGATCAATCAGCGCATGGCGAATACCGAACAGATGCTTGATCACTGGGAAGTCACGGGCAACGACCCGGCTGAGCGTATCCGAAGCTTTATCCATATCCTGATCGTCAATGGTGAGAAGATCCGAAAGTTCGGCTGCCCGGTTGGCACCCTGTCATCGGAGCTGGCAAAGCTTAACCATTCGGCGCAAAGCGATGCCGCCGGGTTATTTACCCTGTTTCGGACCTGGTTGGGCCGGCAGTTTTCGGCCCTTGGCTTTGGCGCCAAATCCGATGGATTGGCAATGCATATTCTTGGGCGCAGTCAAGGTGTCGCCACCCTTGCAAACGCCTTTGACGACAATGGGTTTCTTCAAAGTGAAGTGACGCTGATGTGTGACTGGCTTGATGGCCAGATCTCCGATCTCAACAGATCTGCTCAATCGTGAACAGGGAATGCAAAGATGTTTGTCGTATTGCTTAAATTTGCGGAAAACCGCAGCCGTGCCGGACAATTTATGGACGGTCATAAATCCTGGATCCAGAAGGGGTTGGCGGACGGCGTGTTTCTGGTTGTCGGAAATTTACAGCCCAATTTGGGTGGCGCGGTTCTTGCCCATGGCGTCACGCGTGAAGATCTTCAGGTCCGGGTCGATCAGGATCCGTTTGTGATTGAAGGCATCGTATCGGCAGAAATCATTGAAATTGCGCCCGGGCAGACCGATCCGCGGCTTGAATTTTTAAAGGCGTGAGCAATGGACAGGATTGTGATCGGGCCGGACGGGAAATGCCGGTGTTCATGGTGTGATGCAGCACCGGAATTCAACGCATATCATGACACCGAATGGGGATTTCCGGTTACGGATGACCGACGTCTTTTCGAAAAGATCTGTCTGGAGGGTTTCCAGTCGGGACTGAGTTGGCGCACCATTTTGTCAAAGCGCGAAAATTTCAGAGCCGCCTTTGCGGATTTTGATTTTCATCGTGTTGCGCAGTTTGATGAAACGGACATAGCGCGTCTTTTGCAAGATGCAGGGATCATTCGGCATCGCGGCAAGATCGAAGCTACCATCAATAACGCACAGCGTGCCTGTGAAATGGTCGAACGCGAAGGATCGCTTGCCGCCTATTTCTGGCGATTTGAATCGGACCCGACGGAAATCGCGACCCCGCAGACAATGTCGACATCTCCGACATCGGTGGCCTTGTCAAAAGACTTGAAAAAACGGGGTTGGAAATTTGTCGGACCGACAACCGTTTTTGCCTTCATGCAGGCAATGGGGTTGGTCAATGACCATGCGAAGGGCTGCTTTTTGAGACCGAAAATCGAAGACATCCGCAAGTCATTCGTGCGTCCGCTTTAGGATGGAACACTGATCAGGCAGGCCCAGAAATCTGTTCCGATAAAAAGACACCCCTTGCCCGGGGGGAGCAAGGGGTTGAGGGTCAGGGACCGTTTGAATGGTCCCTCGATGATAATCCGGCAAGGATTATTCAGCTGTCTGATCGTTTCTATCAACCGCAAGGCGCGTCTGTTTCCAAAATCAACGCTTTTGAGATCTTCTTGCAGGTGATTGACCGATCAGGGAAATCAATCAGGCGATACCGAGCCTTGGGTCAGGAGCGGATCGGGGATCGGGATTTCGGCCCGGCATCGCCTTGAAGACAAGGTGCCAAAGATCATTCCCAAGATAAAATTGAATATAAAAAATGTTTTGATAGATTTAAACTATCAATATGACGCATTGCGATAGGGCAATGCAGCAAAATCAGGTGATTATCGGCAGTTTTACACCGAAAACAGCGCCGTCCGGGCCTGTTGCAACGAGGCGAAGTTCGCCATTATGCGTGCTTATCAACTCCCGCGCGATGGCAAGCCCCAAGCCGGTGCCGCCTTTGCGACCACTTCCGGCAAAGGGAACGAACAGGTTTTTGATCGCCTTTTCGGGCAATCCGGGGCCATTATCCTTGATCAGAACTTCAATGAAACTGCGCGACTGATCCGATTCGTCGCTTGTTTTTCCGGCAATCGGATTTGACCATGTGACAGTGACGATGTCTGCCCCCGCTTCGAGCGGGTTGCGGATCAGGTTGCTGAAGGCGCGAAACAGCATGTCATAATCTGCCTCAAGCATAACATCGTCGGGCAAATCGATGTCGATGCGCGCGGTGCAGGGTTCGGCTTTATCGCCAAGATCACGACCAGCGGCCCCATCCATCAGGTCTTCCGACTTCTGCAACAGGATCTGATCGCGGATCTCCTCGATCAGTTCAATCAGCGTGAATTTCGCCAGATCACGAGGTGCCGGTGTTTCGCGGGCAAAGGACAATGTTTGTTCGCTGATATAAACCGCGCGCTCCATCGAAGACAGCAGTCGGGGCACGACTGCACGGACTTCGTCATCCTGACTTTTGGCGAGCTGTTCGGTCATCAGCATCGATGTTGCCAGTGCATTGCGCAAATCATGACTGATTTTGGTGGCCGCCGTTCCCAAAGCAGCCAGACGTCGGCGCTGATTGAGCATCGCCTGGATATCTTGCTGCATGATGGCCAGCTCCTGACGGGCGACACCGATTTCATCATCGCGCAGACCCGGTGTGATCAGCGATGATTTGTCCTGGGGGTTTTCGCGAAACCGGATCATGTCATGTGTCAGTGTGCGCATTGGACGCACCAGCAACCGATTGAGCGCAAAATAGACCAGACCAGCCGTAAAGAACGAAATCATCAGCGACAGGCCAAACACCCGCCAGCCAAAATTGCGCATTGCCTTGGTCAGTGCTTTTTCATGAACCAGAATTTCAATTTCGAAATCCGGTGCCATTGACGGCATGCCGATGACACGCAGCATGCGGTCTTCGGTTTGTGCCAAGGTTGCCAGGCCTTCCATTACCGCCATCGGAATGGAAAAGTTAGTCAGATTGACGTTCTTGTCGACCTTGGCGGGCATGTCATCGCGTTGCAAAAGAAGCTTGCGGTCTTCGCGGCGCAGAATGACGGCCTCAATCCCGGCATTTGACAGCAATTCCTTTTCAAGATCATCGGGGATCATCTGATCTGGGGTTGCTTCAAGCGCGAGTGCCGCGAGATAGCCGGAATCAAGATGTGCCTTGAGCCAGTCGACCCTGAACCGCGCAACGGACGGGGCAAAGACAAAGATCTCTGCAAGCATCACAAAACTGACCGTCAGCACCAGCAGGCGTGCGGAAAGCGATTTGGCCCATGGGGGCAATTTAAGATGCGGCCGTTCCATAAGGAGATGTTAGTCAGAGACCGTCAAAAAAGTACAGCGCTACAGAAGCTTGTTTGTCCTGAGGACATCGGGCCCTTAGCCAAGTTTGAGGAGGAAACGAACAATTTTTCGGGTTCTTTCGCTAAACAGGCTGGGAGTGTACCAGGCACCGGCAACCCGTTTGGACAATTCACCAAGGGTCGGATAAGGCGCGATCATGCCGGCAATCGCCCCGATTTTCATTTTCTGTGAAATCGCGAATGACCAGAGCCCGATCAGCTCGCCGGCCTGACGGCCAACGATCCCGGCACCCAGAATGCGGCCTTTTGCGGTTGTGACGACCTTGATGAAACCGGTTGTATCTGCCTCGGCCCGGGCGCGATCATTTTCGGCATAATCCCATCGGACAACCCGGATACTGTCACCATATTTTGCACGCGCTGCGGTTTCGGTCATGCCAGCCTGGGCAAGTTCGGGCTGGGTATAGGTCACCCAGGGAACCGCATTGTAATTGACCTTGGCCGGGAGTTTGAACAAGGCATTTCGAATGACAATTCCGGCGTCATATCCCGCCATATGGGTAAATTGCAGACCACCGGTTACGTCGCCAATCGCAAAAATCCTGCGGTTCGAGCTTCGCAGGCGTTCATCAACGATGATACCGGTTCGTTCATATTCAACACCTGCCTGCTGAAGGCCCAGATTTTCAACATTCGGCTTGCGTCCGGTGGCAAGCAGAAGGTGGCTGCCCTCAAGCGTGATTTCGATGCCGTCATGCTCAATGATGACACGAATGTTGTCACCGTTTGACTGGACTTCCCTGGTTTTGCTGCCTTCATAAAGGGTGATGCCGTTGGCTTTGATATTGTCGCGGACCACAGACACCATGTCTCCATCGTCTTTTGGCAGAATGGACATCATTTCAATGATGGTCACCTTGGCGCCAAGTTGCTGATGGGCCTGTGCCATTTCAAGTCCGATCGGACCGCCACCAATGACAATCAGATGTTCCGGGCAAACACGGTTTTCAAAAATGTTCTCGTTGGTGAAATAGGGAACGGCATCAAGACCCGGGATCGGGGGCACTGCTGCGCGCGATCCGGTTGCGATGACAAAACGCTTCGCCTTGATCGTGCTGTCACCGGCAACAAGGGTGTCGGGGCCTGTGAATTTGCCTTCTGCCTGTATGACGTCGCAACCCAGTTCTTCAAATCGTTCAACCGAATCATGGGGCGCAATGCCCGAAATTACCGAATGAACATGATCGATTGCCTGATCGAAATTGACGCTTACCGGGCCGGTTGAAATGCCAAACCGCGAAGCTTTACGTGCATTTTCGGCAGCATGACCCGCCGCCAGAAGGGCCTTTGAGGGCACGCAACCTGTATTCAGACAGTCACCGCCCATTTTGCCCTTTTCGACCAGGACAACCTTTGCCCCCATCTGAACGGCCCCGGCCGCAACCGAAAGACCGCCAGACCCGGCACCAATGACGCAGATGTCGGTTTTGATCAATTTACTCATCTGAGCTGGCCTCATTTTTGGATTTGCGAAGTTTCTTGTAGGCAACCGGCAGCATCGCCAGAACAGCCAGTCCAATAATCGGGGTCAGAATTCGGGGTTCGAAAATGACGCCAAGATCGGGTGTCTTGCCCTGATCAAACAGGGCACCAAGACCGTCGCCGATGGATGCGTAAACAAAGGTGCCCGGAATGATGCCAAGCAAGGTCCCCATGGCAAAGGAGCGCAATTTCACTCCGAGCAATGCCGGCACCAGATTGACCAGCCAGAACGGGAATATCGGGATCAGGCGCAAGACCATCAGATAGCTGAAGGCATTTTCGGAAAAGCCTTTTTCCATTTTCCGAATTGCACTGCCCGCCTTCTCATGCATGACATCGTAAAACGCGTATCGCGCGGCAAGATAAACGATGACAGCGCCAAGGGTCGCGGCAGTGACGACATATGTGGTCCCGAGTACGGCACCAAACAAAAAGCCCCCTGAAATGGTCAGAACAGATCCAAGCGGCAAGGACAGGGCAACCGCAATCACGTAAATCGCCATAAAGCCCAGAATGCTGAGCACAGGTTTGCTGGCAACGAGTTCCTGCAACTGGTCGCGATTGTCACGTAACGTGTCAAAGGACAGCAAATCCAGAAGGCCGCTGCTCCAGGCGGCAAGCAGGCCGCAAATCAGAACCAAAAGTGGCAGCAACCTGCGCCAAAGCGGTTTGCGCGCAGCCTGATTCTGATTTGTATGTTCTGTTTTGTGGTCGGACACTGTTGGCGCCGCTGAACTGGTTTTGGTCATATAATTCACGCTCTTGCATGGATCTGGTGACGGGGTGAAGAGCAAAACCCGATAAACAGGATTGCATTAATTTCGGCAAGATTAGAGCGAATTCTCCAAAGAAGCTTATGAACTGCTTTCACCATTGCGTGAGGAAATCGCGATCACCGACAAAGCATCAATCCAGACAAAGCTGCGCAGAAATCCTGATGGTCTGGTGCTTGACGTCGGGGAAATCTGGACGTATCGTCTGCCAATCGTGGGATTTGTCGACCGGCTTGCGGCCACGTAAAAAATCGCTAAAGAGGGGTAAAACGGCTTCGGCCCTGACCCATTCATGCCGGTCAGGGTTTTTTTGTGCCCGGAACGCACCAATATCTTCGGGCATATTAGGAGCAAGACGATGACGACCGAAAAAAAGGCTTCCGATAACTGGCGTGCCGCGACCCGTTCCGTTCGTGGTGGTACCGCGCGCACCGGTTTCTCCGAAACGTCCGAAGCCATCTTTATGAATTCCGGATATGTGTATGAAACCGCCGCCGAGGCCGAGGCCTCCTTTGATGGCAGTGGTCCGGAACGCTATGTCTATTCACGTTTTGCCAATCCGACCGTGAACATGTTCGAGGAACGCCTTGCGTTGCTCGAAGGCGCGAAATACTGCCGGGCGACCGCATCTGGCATGTCGGCGGTGTGGAATGCGCTTGCGGCCTGTACCAAGGCAGGCGGGCGTGTTGTGGGTTCGCGCGCATTGTTCGGGTCTTGTGAATTCATCCTGACCACGCTTTTGCCGCGCTTTGGTGTTGAAACCGAATTGGTCGACGGTACGGATCACGCAGCATGGGAAGCAGCCCTATCCAAGCCGGCCGATGCGGTCTTTCTTGAAACGCCGTCCAACCCGACCCTGGAAGTTCTTGATATCGCCTTTATCGCCGATCTGGCGCACAAGGCAGGTGCGAAAGTCGTGGTCGATAACGTTTTCGCGACCCCGATCCTGCAAAAGCCGATGGAACTGGGGGCTGATATTGTTGTCTATTCCGCGACCAAGCATATTGATGGTCAGGGGCGCTGTCTTGGCGGGGCCATCCTGTTTAACGACAAGGAATGGCATGACGAACACCTGACGACATTCCTGCGTCACACCGGGCCGAGCATGAGCCCGTTCAACGCCTGGGTGCTGCTCAAAGGTCTTGAAACACTTAGCCTGCGTGTGGACCAGCATATCCGCAACGCATCGGCATTGGCGGAATTCCTGTCGGAACAGCCGCAAGTGTCACGCGTTATCTATCCGGGACTGAAAAGTCACCCGCAGCATGAACTGGCAATGAAACAGATGTCTGGTCGGGGCGGTGGATTGATCGCGATTGAGCTTGCCGGTGGCAAGAAAGCAGCCTTTTCGTTGCTTGATAACCTCAATCTGATTGATATCTCCAACAATCTCGGCGATGCCAAAAGTCTGGCCACCCATCCCTGGACGACAACGCATCAGCGTGTCCCGGCCGAGGACAAGATCACGATGGGCATTACCGAGGGCATGCTGCGTTTGTCTGTTGGTCTGGAAGACATTGATGATCTGAAAGAAGATCTGCTGGCGGCCCTTTCCGTATAACGGATGGTGATACGGTAATCCTGATATCGGAACGGCCCGTACAATGTGCGGGCCGTTGCTTTTAGAAGGGTGTTCTGGCGGCCTGGCAGTAGCGGCGAAACTGTTTCGCAACTATTGTGACAGGCCACTGGTACTTCTTATGCAGACTGTCTACATATGGCTCATCAATTGTGATCTTGGCTGACAGAAGATGAATGGAACACATTTGGCCTGGAGACGTGCATGTATTCGACCGTAACCCACGACATCAAGGTTTCGGTGCAACCCGTATTCCTTGAGGATGAATCCGATCCTGATAGCCATCGCTATGTCTGGGCCTATCGGATCGAGATTGAAAACCTCGGATCCAAAACCGTCCAGTTGCTTAGTCGCTACTGGCGGATTACGGATTCACGCGGGGAAACCCAGGAGGTCAAAGGCCCGGGTGTTGTCGGCGAACAGCCCGTCCTCGCAGGTGGGGAACGTTTCAACTATACCAGTGGTGCGCCTTTGGCGACGCCAAGTGGCTTTATGGTTGGGACCTATGAGATGATGGACATGGACGGCAATCATTTTGATATTGCCATTCCTGCCTTTTCTCTGGACAGTCCCCATGGGCAACATACTGTGAACTGATATAAAAGCGGGTCAGGAGCCCCACCAAGCCGGGATTTATCCCGCACGGAAATGACAAAAGGATTTAGTATGTGCAGCGAACATAGCGCCGTGAAACGTCCAACACGCGAAGAAGCAGAAGATGCGGTGCGGACCCTTCTTCGCTGGGCGGGGGACGATCCCGACCGCGAAGGATTGCGTGGGACGCCCGATCGTGTGGTGCGTTCTTATGGCGAATTCTTTGCGGGCTACCAGCAGGACCCGGCCGAGATTCTGCGACGGACTTTTGAAGAAACCGACGGCTATGACGAAATGGTTGTCCTGCGTGACATCCGCGTTGAGTCATATTGCGAACACCACATGGTGCCGATCATCGGTGTCGCACATGTCGCCTATCTGCCGCGTAAGCGCGTTGTTGGCATTTCCAAACTCGCCCGTGTTGTCGAAGTCTATTCCAAACGGTTGCAGATTCAGGAAAAAATGACGGCACAGGTCGCCAACACCATTCAGGAAGAACTTGATCCGCTTGGTGTTGCTGTGGTGATTGATGCCAACCACCAGTGCATGAGTACCCGCGGCGTACACAAAACCGGCGTATCAATGGTCACCAGCCGGATGCTTGGTGCATTCCGCGATGATCCGATTACCCGTCGTGAATTTTTCGCGATGATCGGTCGCTAATCGCGCCGATAGCACATTGAATGACAAAGGCCGCAGCATTTCGGGTGCTGCGGCCTTTTTATTGGCAGTGTCTTGCGACAGGCCTGTTGCCTATTCTCGGAAACTGCTGTGGCAGGATTTGCAGGTCCGCAATACCGAACCCAGCGCGCCCTTGAAGGCATCTTCCGAACCGTTATTGGCTGCAACCGTTTTGAGTTCCGATGCACTGGTTTCAAGCTGAATGGCAAGGTCGTTGAATTTTGACCAGTCCGACCAGATATCGGCATGGGCTTCTGATGGCTTTCCGTCGCTGCCTTCCGGGAACAGGCTGGTGAAGTTTTCACCGGCGTGACGTTCAATGATTTCGGCTGATTGGGCGACCTTGGCCGGATCATAAGGCAATGTGCCTTTCATCATCGGTACCATGATCTTGACCTGCTGGCCGATGGCTTTCATGCCATCCATGCGTTCTTTGACAACGCCGCTCGCACCTTCATGGGCGATGGCGGCAATGCTGACCGTCATGGAAAGTGCCAGGGCGGCTCCTGCTAGAAATTTCAACTCTCTCGTCCCCTGTATTTCGACAATTGTTTTGGATAAAGGCGGTCTCTCTTAAACGCCAAATCGCTCAAGGATGTTTTCAACCGATCTGACATATGGCGCACCAAAAAGGCGCACATGCACCAGTAACGGATAAAGATTATACAAATCCCTGCGTTCTTCAAAGAACCCTGGGGCGATTGGCAAAATTTCATGATATTGCCCAAAAAAATCCGGTCCCAGATCGCCAAATAGCGTCCCGAAGGCCAGCTCGATTTCGCGGTCACCATGATAAATTGCCGGATCAATCAGGGCCGCAACCCGCCCATCCTGACACAGGATATTTCCACCCCAAAGATCCCCATGCAGAAGCGAACTTTGTGGTTTGTCATCAATGAAATGATCGAGCCGCTGGATAAGGTTATCAATCCGCACAGTCAGCGATGCGGGCAATTGCCCCTCGCGATGAGCTGCCTGCGCCATGTGTCGCAGGCGATTTTCCCCGAAAAAGGTTACCCAGCTTTGCTCGAACCTGTTGGGCTGGTGCAATCCCCCGATCAGGGTGTCAAACGCAAGACCGAATTTCGGAGCAGTAACCTGATGCTGTGCGGCAAGCTGGATGGCCAGATCACGCTGAACGCTTTGTGACATCCGGTTGTCATTTGCGACATAGGTCATCACCAGACAGTCTTGGTCAGCATGAATGACATCAGGACAGGCAATCGGGGAATGTTTCGCGAAATAGCGCAACATTTCTACCTCTGTCTCAAGGTCGCCTTTGCCGCTGTTTGCAATCTTTGCGACAACTGATCGGCCATCGCTCAGATCCAGCCGGATGACCTCGGCAAAGGAACCGCCAGACATGTGGGTAATCTGTTTGACCGGGCAGCCGGTCAAACGTTCAATCAGTGATGTTGCGGCATTTCTGTCCATCTTTGGTGGCAGTGTTACAAGCCGTGCTGTTTACGGATATGGGACAACAGATTGTTTGACGTTTCTTCGATCATGTCGAACACGCGGACAAACCCGTTGCTGCCACCATAATACGGATCAGGGACACTTTGCCCGGCCATTTCGGGGTGGTAATCCAGAAACAGCTCGATGCGATGTTGATGTTCCGACGGGGCCTGACGACGCATGTCGCGCAAATGGCCATCATCCATTGCCAGAATGTAGTCGAACTGTATATAGTCGCTTGGCTTGATTTTGCGGGACCGGATATCGCTCAGATCATAGCCGCGGCTTTCGGCCATTTCCCGTGATCGGGGATCTGGCAATTCTCCAACGTGATAGGCGGACAACCCGCAACTATCAATGCCGATTTGGTTGGAAAGTCCCGCCTGGTCAACAATTTTACGGAAAACCCCGTCTGCGGTGGGGGACCGACAAATGTTGCCGGTACAGACAAAAAGAACCTTGATCACGCCATATGTCCGTTAAATGTGAATTCGGAATGGCCCAGACTGACATGCACGGGCGGTTCGGGCAATATGTGGCGTTCCGCCATATGCTCATCCTGTATCCGTCATCTGTCCTTTGCTTGTCTGGCTGATTGGAAGTTCTGATGAAGATGCTGTTATGTAACAGCTTCGTGACATTTTGGATCGTGCGCTGACAGTGCAATCAATAGTTTGTATGATCGCGCCAAACTTGGAATTTTGGCGTGTTTAGATGCAGGAATTTGTTTCTTTCGGATTGCATGTTGCCCTGATCCGGCAATTGGCTTGGTTGCCGCGCGGGTATGATCTGGTCCCGGCGGGCACTGTTGTCACATCTGCCAAGCTGCGCAGCATCATGCTCGCGCTCGAAGAATCAAATGGTCCGGCGGTTCTGGTGCGCCTTGGTCGGCATCTCGCTGCCAAGGAACAGGAACCGATCCTGACAATGTTGCGTCATTCGGCAACACCGGCGGTCATTGCCGACCGTTGGCGCCGTCTGGAAGGTTATTCCCACGCCCGTGCACGCAGCGAATTTTCCATTACCGGAAAATCCATGAGCATCCATCGCGGTGTTGTGCGCGGACAGCCGCCTGCACGGGTTGAAAACCTTCTTCTTCAGGGATTTTTAATCGGCCTTCTCGAAGCTGTCGGTGCCGAAAATATCGACAGTACGATTTTGCCAAGCCACGGCCCCGCCATCCGTGTCATGCGCAAGGGCCGGATCAATAACAAGCTCGACTTTACCGGTCGCGGGCTTCGTTTCCGCATCAACTGGAACAGCTTTGAGCCGGTCTCTTCGTCCTATCCTTTCTTGGCCAATATGCCCGGAACCGCGCCGGCAATTGGTGCGCAACGACCAATTGTCAGGCAACTTTTTGCAATCCTTGAACAGGATATCGGACGCAGCTGGACAATCGACGAAGTCGCTGCGGCACTTGAAACATCCGGCCGCACGTTGCAGCGACGCCTGCAACAGGCCAGCAGTCGGTTTTCTGATATTTTGCGTTTGGTCCGCGTGCGCGAAGCATGCCGGCTTTTGTGTGGTACGACCCTGTCGGTTGGGGAAATCGGCTTTTGGTGCGGCTTTACAGACAATGCGCATTTTTCCCGGGATTTCAGACGTTTGATGGCAATGCCACCATCTGTTTATCGCGAAGCAAGCATCGGGCATGCCGGGCTCACACGGGCATAGGAACAGCACAAACTTGTCGATTGCAGGCATCTGGTTGCACCGCTATGGCGCGCGCATCTCATTGACCTGACTGATCGCGTTGGGTATCAGCACCAAACAGACGGCGCGAACCTTATCCCGCTTGTATTTACGAGGCTGCCATGACCGACGCACTGAGTTCTGCCAACCAATATGCCGGCTTTTTGCCGCCGCGTTTTCATGACCGGCCCGATGCCGATGACGTAACGGTCAAGACCTGGGTGGTTGGGGATGCATTGCCTGACCATCTGGTACCCGACATTCCATCCGCACTTTCTCTTTTCTTTGATTTGGTTGCGCCATCTGGCGAACGTGCAGGGGCATCGGGATTTGCCATGCTTTGGCTTGATCGCCACCCCCATGAACAACCGGGATGGCGGCTTTCGATCGGTCATGTTGGCGGTGTGGATGCACTGGAACAGGCGGTGGCAAAACCCTTGGCCCGTCTTGTCGGCATGATGCCGCTTGCCGAATTTGAAACGGAAAACTGGCATTTGACCCGCCCGCTTTGGCGCAAGCGTGCCGAACCGGTTCGGCTGGTTTTCTGGGGAAAGTTTGCCAAACATGCACGCACGGTTCTTGCCCATGGTGATGGTGCGGCTTTTTATCAGCCGCTCGGTGCCGGGCTTCGTGCCGATCACGTTGCAACAAGCCTGCCGCTCCTCGAAGACATGCTGGGGGATCCGTTACTTGTCGGGGGCATGGGGTTTGAAGACGCATTGCGTCTGGGTATTTGTCTTGGCCGCGCGCATTTGATCGAAAGCTGGATCGATGCTGGCGGGTCTGAAAAAGAGCCTTTCTTCAGACCGATGCGAATCTGGCATCAGGCGTGGCTTGCCAATGCCCTGATTGATCCGGCGGTGGCAAGTCTTGCCATGTCGGGGAAACCGCCGATGCCGGCTCTTGATTTTACCGCCGACAGCACACCGGAAAGCCGGCGTACGTCACTTGATGAATTGTCAGGCTGGCTGACGACGGTCTTTTTCACCGACGAATATCCGGCTTTGCGCAATGCTTTTATTGCCGGTGTGCAAAATGCGGTGTGGCTTGATAGTGATCTGCAACAATATCTTCAACCACAACAACGTGCCGAAATCCTTCAGGGATTGATGCCTTATTGTCGCTGGTTCCTGGCCATGGCGCTTTATAACCATCTTGGCAATCTTGCCTCGGGGACGGCCCGGGCCGACCAGATCGAATTTTACACGACCCTTGTTGATGCGCTGCCCGAATTGGCCCCGCTTGGTGAATTGGCGACACAGCGCGATATCGAACAACACATTATTCGCATAGATGCCGCACGGGCTGCATCGGCTTTTGATACGCTGGTCCTGCCATTTTGCGATCTGTTGATGCCACGGCGCAAGTTTGATGCGACGCGCTCCTAAGCATCAAAAACCCAAGTCTGCGCATAAATAACAAAGGCCCGCCTGAACACACAGGCGGGCCTTTTCATTGCAGGGATTTTCGTTTGAACAGATGGCGGATCAACCGCGCGCCACATAGTCCGGGATTGCGCGGCGCGAAACAATGGCAAACCGTATCGCCAGACCGCAAACCGCCACCAGACTTGCGATCACGATGCCCCAGAACAGGCCACGTACCCCCATATCGCGCTCGAATGTTAGGTAATATCCAGCCGGGATCATCACAAAGATATAAGACACCAGATGCAGGACGGTCGGCGCCCATTTGTCACCTGCACCACGTAATGCACTGATCGCGGCATTTTGCCCGCCATCGGTCGGGAAAATAATCGGCATCAGAACCAGAACCGAAACCGTGGTTGCAATGACATTGATATCTTGTGTGAACAGATGTGAAACCCCGCCCGGGAACAGATAAAGCGGGATGCTTAACCCGAACATGACAATCATTGTGGTCAACAATCCGATCCAGCCAGCCAGTGCCATATCCGGCCGGTCCCGACGGCCATAGGCTATCCCGACCCTGACAGATGTTGCAGACGCCAGTCCAAGTGCCACCATGAACATAAGTGCCAGCATGGTCATCGCGATGCCATAACTTGCGGCGGCGATAACGCCAAGGCGGCCGGCAAAAAGTTGCATCGCGGCAAAGGCACTTGTCTCCATGCCCTGGCTTGCGCCAGCGGCATAGCCAAGATGTCTGGCATCGCGCGATCCGCGCCACCATCCGGAAAATCCATTCCTGATGCCATACTGATCATGCCCCTTCATGACCAGAACATAACCAAGCAGGATCAGGGCCATGGTCCAGCGAATAACGCTTGATGTCCAGGCAGCACCCTCTGCCCCAAGTTCGGGCAAGCCGAATGCGCCATAGACCAATCCGTAATCAAGAACCAGATTGATAAGATTGGCGATGATCATGACGATCATGCCCGGCAGGGGGCGTTGCAACCCTTCAAGGAAAAAGGCGCAGGTCGTATAGATCAGGGCCGCCGGCATCCCGATTGACAGAATGATCGCAAGGTGACCGGCCTCGGTCGCAATATCATCGGGCTGGCCGGTTACCACAAAC